>MAAR01000004.1 GCA_002162765.1 Flavobacteriales bacterium 34_180_T64
TTGCAGGATTTTACAAAATTAGGAACGCCAAAATTATTTTTTGGAGTTACTGGTGGTTGTATGGATCCTATGGTGAGTAATTATACGGCGAGTAAAAAACGTAGAGATAAAGATGCCTATACACCAAATGGTGATAAAGGATTTCGACCAGATTACGCCACATCAGTTTATTCAAGTATTTTAAAAGACAAGTTTCCAGATGTCCCTGTTTTAATAGGAGGAATTGAAGCTTCTCTGCGTCGCGTAACGCACTACGATTATTGGAGTGATAAATTATTGCCAACTATTTTAGAAACTTCTAAAGCAGATATGTTGGTTTATGGTATGGGTGAACAACCTTTGCGAGAAGTTGTTGAACTATTACAAAAAGGTGTGCCTTTTTCTAGTTTAAGAACCATAAAACAAACCGCTTTTTTAGTGAATAAAGATGAAAACATTCCTAAAAATAAAAATTGGGACGATGTCGAAATTCAATCGCATGAAGTTTGTTTAAAGGATAAGAAAAAATTCGCCTCTAACTTTAAAGTCATAGAGCAAGAATCTAATAAACTTAAAGCAAGACGAATTTTTCAAGGAGTAAAAGACAGAACATTGGTGATAAATCCACCATTTCCTACCATGTTAGAAAAGGAAATTGACGCCTCTTTCGATTTGCCTTACACGCGATTGCCACATCCAAAATATAATAAGCGTGGACCAATTCCTGCGTTTGAAATGATTAAGTTTTCTATTAACATTCATCGTGGTTGTTTTGGAGGTTGTAGTTTTTGTACGATTTCGGCACATCAAGGAAAATTTATTGCAAGTCGTAGTGAAGAATCTATTTTAAAAGAAGTAGATAAAGTTGCCAATATGCCAGATTTTAAGGGTTATCTGTCAGATATTGGAGGACCTTCAGCTAATATGTATAAGATGAAAGGTAAGGTACAATCCATTTGTGACAGATGTGTGGCACCATCATGTATTTCTCCTGTAATTTGTAGTAATCTAGATACATCTCATAAACCGTTAACCCAACTATATCAAGCTGTAGATAAACATCCTAAAGTAAAAAAATCATTTATTGGAAGTGGCATTCGTCACGATATGTTGGTGCCAGAATTCAATAAGAATGCTGACCCAAAAGAATTAGATGATTATACGGAAGAAGTGATGACAAAGCACATTTCTGGACGTTTAAAAGTGGCTCCAGAACACACGTCTGATCCCGTTTTAAAGTTGATGCGTAAACCTTCATTTCAATATTTTCATAAGTTTAAAGAGCGTTTTGATAAAATCAATATAAAGAAGAACTTGAAGCTTCAGTTGATTCCTTATTTTATTTCAAATCATCCAGCTTGTGAAGTAGAAGATATGGCAAATCTTGCTGCTGAAACTAAGGATATGGGTTTTCAGTTAGAACAAGTACAAGGCTTTACACCAACACCAATGACGGTTGCAACGGTTATTTATTATAGTGGATTTCACCCTTACACACTAAAACCAACCAAAACTCCAAAATCTAAAAAAGAAAAGGATGAACAGCATCGTTTCTTCTTTTGGTATAAAAAAGAAAATAAAGATTGGATTAGAAAAACGTTAAATAAAGTGGGTAGAAAAGATTTGGTAGACCTGTTAGTACCAGAAAAAGAAAAGAATTCTTGGAAAAGCATTAAGCCTAAAGATGTAAAAAACACGTTTGATGATGCGATTCCTTCAAGTCATTCACGTAGAAAAACCAAACATAAATCTAGAAATAAGAGACGTTAAATTATAGGATAACCTTTATTTTAAGTATCAAAACTTGGATAAACAAATTGCATCTGAAAGTCTTAATTGTATTACTACTATTTTGAAATTTGAAAAAGAAACTACTAATGCCAAAGCTTGAAGTATTACATGAAAACAACGATTATCTAGTCGTAAATAAAGCTGCTGGACTTATAAGTGAAAAAAGTCCTTATGAAGCTGTCACTGTTGAGACCCAAGTTCTTAATCACCTTTTAAAACATAAACGGAAGCCATATATCGGTATAATACATAGATTAGATCGTGTAACAAGTGGCGTATTAATTCTTGCCAAGAAAAAAAGTGTTCTTGTAGAATTTAATAATCTATTTAGCAGTCGTAAAGTTCAAAAAACGTATTTAGCAATTGTTAAAAACAACCCACAAAAGACCAAAGGAAACTTAGTGAATTTTATCATAAAAAATAATAAAGAAAAAAGAGCAGATATTGTCCAATCGAAATCAAAAGACTCGTTAAAATGTATGCTTTCCTATCAAGTTATAGGCGAAAATGATTTTGGTTACCTTTTAGAAATAAAACCAAAAACTGGTCGATTCCATCAAATAAGAGCCCAATTAGCTAATATAGGGCTTCCTATTATTGGAGATGAAAAATATGGTTCAGATCAAGAATATTTGCCTCGGTCTATTTGCCTTCATGCATGGAAATTAGCATATGAAGTCTCTGGTTCTACAGAATCCCAGACCTTCAAAGCACCTTTGCCCAATGACGATTTTTGGACATTCAAATCCATCTAGACTTATCAACTATTTTTAATAAATAATTCCAAGAACATATAATACTTTCCATAATTGTCAGCTCTAGAGAAAAACAATTGCTTAATCAACTACTTACGAGTACCTAAAAATTGAAATCTGAACTATAACCTTATTTCGATTAGATCAATTAAAATAACGAAAGCACAACAACGTGTACAATTCTTTGCGCCTGATTTTTCTAGCGGAAAATCCTCGCTGCCAAACAATCGTTCGCTCCTTTTCTCTATCTTCATGCCAACGTAATGAAACCTTACACAACACGTTGTGTGTAATTAATAGTTACTTAAGAATTAAGTTATGAATAATATTCAGGTAATAGCTCTACTTAAAGCCAATCAAAACAAAAAAAATATTGAAAGATGGAATAAACGTAATTCAGTATCTGATAAACTAAAGAGTTTCGGTATTGGTTTGACAGTTTTGCGCAAACTTGCAAAACAAATAGGAAGAAATCGTAAACTAGCTCTGGAACTCTGGGAAACTGATATATATGACGCGAAGATTATAGCTTTACTGATTGATGACCCGAAACAAATAACTCAAGAACAAGCTGAAATGCAAGTTGAGAATTTAAGACATGGTCATCTCGCCCACGTGTTCTCATCTTGTGGTGCATCTTTAGCCAAAACACATTTTGTAGTTCCCTTATTGGTTGAATGGATAAATGGCAAAGATACAATGCGTCAGAGCTGTGGTTATGGATTGCTATATGAAGTATCAAAGTCCAAGAGAAAGGATGCACCAGTTGATGATTTTTTCTTAAAAAGAATTCAAGAAATCAGTACATGTTTTCATAAGGCGCATAAAGCCGTACAACTTGCTATGGGTGGCGCACTAATTGGAATTGGTAAACGAAATGCAGTTTTGAATGCGAGTGCCTTGAAAGTGGCTAAATCAATAGGACCTATCCAATTCAAATCGAACGGAAGCGACTGCGAACCTTTGAATGTCACCAAACATCTCACGAGCGACTACATTAAGAATAAACTCCGTGTGTAGTACGCAACTAATCAGAATTAAAATAACTTTAGAAGTTATTTGGCTGTTTTTTAACTTAATATATAACTACACACAAGAACGTGTATAATTCATGCTTGCGCATGAAATTGAAATAAAAATTCTATCTTTAAACAAACATCTGATTTGACTCTGAAAATGACTTGTGTCTGATTCCACACAAATCACACAATTTGTTGGTAGTAATGAGAAAACACTAGAATTACATTTTACGAAAAAGAGCTTAACAATTGCCAATTCTGCCAATAATTAATAATAGCAACTTTCGAGAAGCAAGTTAATTATCTAATTGATAATTTTGGGTTTGAACTCAAATTTCAAAAAAAATGAAAACAACAACGTTTCTAACATTTGTAGGTGACCAATGCGGAAAGGCTGAAGAAGCAATAAATTTCTACACTTCTATCTTTCCGAATTCGGAAATTAAAAGCATATTAAAATACCTAGAAGGAGAGGCTGGAGGAACACCGGAGCTTATCAAATATGGAGTATTTACATTAAATGGTACAGAGTACATGGTTTCCGAAAGTAATTTTAATCACGCTTGGTCATTTACACCAGGGATATCACTCTTCGTTGAATGTAACTCTGAAAATGAGATACTAACTTTATTCAAAAAACTTTCTTCAAATGGAGGTCAGATTATGGTTCCTCTTGACAACTATGATTCTGGGGATTACGGCTTTGGTAAAAAATTCGGATGGTGTGAAGATAAATATGGAATTTCATGGCAACTTAATCTTTCAGAATAAATTTCGAATTATAATATAATCTTCACTACTTAAAGGAATAAACGAAATGGAAAACAAGAAACAGCTACTGCCAACAACGAGTCTAATACATGTTTGTGCATGAACTTCCAATAAAGACTCTATCTTTAAACAAACGACTTGCAACGACTGAAAATCCATCGGATTCTCTGCCGCACAAATCATACACAACACGTTGGCAGTAATTTGACGCAACCATTTTGCCTTTTGTGCATCTACAATATATAACTACAAAAATAGAAATCATGAAGATTAGAATTTTGACTTTTTTATTAACTTTAGGGGTTATTACTTTTACAAGTTGTGATAATGATGATGATTCATCACAAATAGTAACGTTTGAAGGAACTTGGAACTTGAAAAATATTAGTGGTGGATTTGCTGGAATTGATGATGAATATGATTCTGGAATAATCACCTGGACTTTTAACAATCAAAACTTGATGTTAAATGTTATAAACAATAGTTCTCAAGAAAGTATATATAGTGGATATGAAAGTGGAACATATACTTACTCTATTACTGAAAGCAATGGAAGTGAATATATTGTAATAAATACTGAAGTTTTTGGTAAACTCATACTTTTAGGTAACAATTTAACCTTGAACCAAGATGAAACTCCGTCTGGATCTGGAGCTGACGGATTTCTGCTACAATTTGAACGGTAAAAACGTCAGCCAACAACGTGTAAATTCATGCTTCACTCCTACTTCAATTAAATTTCATATATTTAATCAACTGATTTGATATAACTAAAAATCCAGCGAATTCTAAGTTGCACAAATCATACACGAATACGTTGAAGACAAGACTAACACTGAACTTTCCTGAAATAGCTTGACTAAAAATTAATCCTTTTAGAGTAATTCAAGGTTTCACCTTCTAGCTTTGCAATAATAACAGTTCCACAACTGTCACTCCATACATTTACGGCTGTTCTAAACATGTCGAGTATCCGATCAACGGCTAAAATCAACCCTATGCCTTCAAGAGGTAGCCCAACAGCAGTTAATATTACAGAGATCATAACTAGACCTGCCATCGGTATGCCAGCTGCACCTATAGAGGCCAGTAACGCTGTAGCAACTACAATAACTTGTTGTACAAATGTTAATTCTATTCCGTAAGCCTGAGCAATAAACATAGCTGCAACACACTCGTAAAGAGCTGTGCCGTCCATATTAATTGTGGCTCCCAGAGGTAAAACGAAACTTGTTATTTTGTTAGAAACTCCGGCTTTGTTCTCAATAGCATCCATAGTTAAGGGTAACGTAGCTGACGAAGAAGAAGTTGAAAAAGCCGTTATTAACGGAACACTCATTGATTTAAAATGTAAAGAAGGTTTTATTTTAGCAATAAATTTCAAGATTAAGGGAAGGGTAATAAAAGAGTGAATGAACAATGCAGCTAAAACTGCTAGCATATACAATCCTAATCTTTGTGTAATGGCTATTAATTTGTCTGGTGCTTCTGCTTGTTCTGCAACAATTACAACCACAATGCCAAAAACCCCATAAGGGGTAAACTTAATAATGAAGTTTGTTATTTTCATCATTAGTTCAAAGCCAGCATTTATTCCCTCGGTTAAATATTTTTTGTGATTTGTAGATAGTTTTGTGATAAAAAAGCCAAGTAATAGAGCAAAGAAAATCACCGATAACATTTCATTATTCCCAAAAGCAGAAAAAATATTTTCAGGAATGATATTCATAATAGTAGCGGTAAAAGACCCTGAAACTACGTCCAATCCTTCTACTTCCTGAACTAATCCTAGATCAGCACCAAGACCTGGTTTAATTAGATTTACCATTACTAAGCCAGTACATATCGCAAAAAGGCTTGTAAGCATATAATATCCCATAGTTTTAACGCCTAGCTTCCCTAAGTCTTTTGTTCCACCAATATTCGCAACACCGGAAGCTATAGAGGTCAGAATCAAGGGGATAATAACCATTTTTAATCCTTTCATAAAAAGAGTGCCCATCCATCCTACGTACCAAACATAATTCGAAAAATACATGCCAAATATTACCGCTAAAAACAGAGCTATCAGTATTTGCCAGTGAAGTTTTATTTTTTTCATATATTCCTTATTTAAGATTTGATTATTATTTTGAATTTAATAAAATACACTTACACCGAACGCTTAAGTTACTTATAATAAAGTTGTTATACCACGTTTATCCAGTAGAAAAAAATCGCCCAATCAAAGTGAATCAATGTCACGACCTTGACGCACAAAATTTCAAATTAAATAATTGACAAAATTGGTGTTTGTGAAAAGATGATTTTAGTGGTGTTGATTTGAGCAAAATATGCTGTTTATAAAAAGGCATATTTGGTTTTAAATGACAAGTTTAATGGAAATTCAAAAACTGCAGCCAACAACGTATATAATTCATTGCTCTTAAATTCCCACTCGGAAATTCTTAACTATTGAACATTAGTTTGCTTCTTTTCTCTATCTTAGAACAAACGCAACAAACCAAGAAAACTAACAATTTAGTTAAGAATATTACAAAAAAAATAAACAGGAATTAGAATGTTTGACTCTATAATTAGCTAAAAATGTGCACGATAAAGGTCATTCTATTTGAGTATAATACGGAGTTTCAATTTAATCTTTATAAAACAGAAATATCCAAATAGATCTTGAAACTCTAAAATTAATAGTGCTTAACAAAATTGTAACTACAGTAATAATCAAGAAAACGTTTAGGGGTGAAAAATCAATAAAACACCAAAACACAACGAGACTTAAAATCATTTGTGCTACTGCAAGTGCATAACTAACAAACATTGCTCCAAAAAAGAAACCAGTTTCCTTTTCAAATTTATAATTACATTCATTGCATCTATTATTCATTTTGGGTATTTTAAATAATAAAATATTTCCTCGTTCATTAAATATCTTTCCTTTTTTGCATTTCGGACATTTACAATTTAAAACCTCAAAAACTCTCCTCATAACGTATAATTTATTCTACTGCAAAATTAGGTTTAAAAAACCCTATTAATCATATAATATTAGCGCCAATATTTGTACTTTTAAGACATTTACTATGAAGATACCTGTTTTAAAAATTAATCAGTTTCAAGAATCAAAGTCAATAAATGATTTGTATATAAATTCTTTTTCAAATCATATTCAATTGAATAAGAATTTACTTAACAAGCCACACAGTCATAATTTCTACTTATGCATTTTGTTTACAGAAGGCACAGGAACCCATGAAATTGATTTCAATTCTTATACTATAAATCCTGGAAAGGTTTTCTTTTTAAAACCTGGACAAACACATTTTTGGAAATTTGACATAAAACCTGAAGGGTTTATTTTTTTTCATTCTAAGGAATTTTATGAGTTAAAATTTTTAGATCATAGGCTCAACTCGTTTCCATTCTTTTATTCTTATCAAAACCCACCTTTATTGGAATTATCTAAAAAAAAATTAAACGAATTAAAACTGAAATTTCAAGAGGTTTATATAGAATATCTACAAGAAAATATTTTAAGAGAGTTAAAAATAATCAATCTGATAAATAACATTTATATCGAATTAACAAGAGCATATACTGCAGATATTAATTTGGAAAAACTTGTTTCTCCAAACTATTTTAAAATACTTGAAAATTTGGAAAAATCAGTAAACAAACACTTTTATACGGAGAAATTACCAAAGTTTTATGCCAATCAATTAAACATAACAACAAAACACCTTAATAGAGTCGTAAAAAAAACGATAAACAAAACTACGAGTCAATTGATTTCTGAAAGAATACTATTAGAAGCAAAAAGATTAATTGTTCATTCTGACAATAATTTAGCCAGTATTGCAAATACGCTTGAATTTTCAGACTATGCCTATTTCTCAAAGTTTTTCAAATCAAAAATAGGTTTTACACCAATGGATTTTAGGAAAAAGTATTTTTAATGAAATTTTGATTATTAAAAAGCACTGATTTAAAGTACAATGCACAACAACGTATATAATTCATAGTGTCTCTGCATTATCTCGAAAATTCTACCAAATATCCTACACGTCTGTCTCTTTTTGCTATCTTAGTTCCCAACACTACAAATCAAACACGAACATGTTGTGTGTAATTAAAACTGTAACCTTATTTGAATTAAAACCGTCTGATTAGAAAACTTAGCAGATGAAAAAAAATATTAAAATATTTCTATTAGTCATTCTTACTGCATTTATATCAGTTATTTTAACCCTGTATATAGTTGACAATTCTGATACTCATTCTAATTATAAAGTTCATGAAATTGATTCTATAATTCTTTCAGAAAAACGTGAGCTAATCGTTAAGTTACCTTCTGATTATAAACACTCTCTAGATAAAGACTATTCGGTAATATATGTTTTTGGTGGGAATACATTAACCTATTCAATTGCATACGACACAGAATTATTGTCAAGAACTAATCATCTCGAGAATGTAATTATCGTTGGTATTCCGAACTTAAATCAAAAAACTAGACAAAGAGATCTTACACCGCCATTTATGAAACAGGATCTTGATGAACCTGATTCTCCACTTGGAAAAGCAAACAAATATTTAGATTTTGTACAAAATGAAGTTATCGATTTAATTGAAAAAACGTATCGCACAACGAAAACTAGAATCGCTGTAGGTCATTCACGTGAAGGATTAATGGTTTTGAATTCTCTTATATACAAAACTGATTTATTTCAAGGTCATATTGCACTCAGCCCTGCGCTTTGGAGAGAAAACAACCTATTCATTGACAACTTTGAAAAATCTATATCTAAATCAGATACAATTAAGTCTTACCTTTTCTTAAGTATGGGAGATAAAGAAGTAAAGAAAATGAAAAGTTCCTTCAATTCAATTGTTGAGTTTCTTAATACAGATATAATAAGCAAAAAAGTAAAATGGAACAGTGTATATACCAAAGGAGCTACTCACAGCAACAACGCTCTTCTTTCTGCTCCGATTGGGATAGAAACAGTTTTAAAAAACAACTAAACAGAACAACGTGTATAATTAATTACTTCTGAATTTCCTCATAGGAACGCCCTCGGAATTAATTAACTTCGTCCTTCATCGCCAAATCCTAATCGATTTCCCGTAACAAATCAACACAAACATGTTGTATGTAATTTGACGCAACCAATTTGTAAAATGTGCATCTAATAGTTACAACACATAAACTTTAGCGTTATGAAAAAAGAGGTTTTATTTTTTGCTCTAATCGGGTTATTGTTCTCTTGCAACAATGATGATAGCAATAACTATTCTGAAACAGAGTTAATAGGACGTTGGAAACTAGCGGAGACATTGGCTGACCCAGGTGATGGAAGTGGAACTTTTTCAACTGTAATTAGTGAAAAGATTATTCAATTCCATGCTGATGGAATTGTTACCTCTAATGGTACGCTTTGTGATTTATCAATTCTATCAGAGACCCCTAGTAATGGAACATACTCCATGACTGAATTAACAATTAGTTCTTCTGAATGTGTTAGCTCTGGATTAGGTATTAGCTTTGAACTAAGTAGTTCTATCTTAATTATGAATTATCCTTGTATTGAACCTTGTAAAGCAAAGTTTATAAAAATCGAATAAAAACTATTTCAACAGCATGTACTATTCATTGTGCCCAATTTTCCTCACGGAAAATCCACGCTGCTGAATAATGGGTTCACTCCTTTTCCTTATCTTAGTGCCAATGTAACAAACCATACATAACACGCTGTTGATAATATTAGGACACTATTAAAATTGATAATAATTTACAAAGATATCAGTGGGATTACAAAAATATTATGAAGAGAAATTGACGTAAGAAAGACTAAATTGATTTGATTGACTAGTATTAAAGCAAAAGTTATGAAAACAACACCAGAACACGATGAGCGGATAGCCAAAATGACATTCGCTTCGGTTTACCCTCATTATATCACAAAAGTAGAGAAGAAAGGCAGAACAATAGAGGAATTGCATCAAGTGATTGAATGGTTGACCAGTTTTGATGAAAATAAACTGCAAGAACTCATTAATAAGAAAGTAACATTTGAAACATTCTTTCAGAAAGCAAAACTAAATCCAAATGCGCACCTTATTAAAGGAGTAATATGCGGTTATAGGATAGAAGAAATAGAAACTCCATTAACGCGACAAGTAAGATATTTGGACAAAATAGTGGATGAATTAGCTAAAGGACGTAAGACGGAAAAGATTTTACGGGTTGCCTAGGTTGACTGGTATTTGTTGCAAAACTTTTTACTCGAACACGTTGTACATAATTAAAACCCCTTGATGAAAAATACATTAATAATCATTGCTACATTAATAATTAGTTTTAATGCAATTGGGCAAAAAAAAGAGATGCATAATTGCTTAAGCAAAATTTCTCTTGAACCTAGCTTTATTGCTTTTACTACGCATAAAGACAGTGAACTTGGTAATTGGTATAAAAACACTTTTGGCCTCGAAATAGTCAAAGAATTTACTTTTCCTGACGGAAGTGCAACAGGTGTTTTAATGAAAAAAGACGAATTTGTTGTTGAAATTTTCTATAGAAATGATGCGCTTAAAAAAAGTGATATTAAACCAGATTCCAATTCTGAGCAGTGGAGTGGTTTTATGAAATTTGGTTTCTACACAGATGCAAATCTTAAAGATTTAAAAGTGTGTTTAAAAAGTAAACATATAAATGCAGGTAGAATATTTAGAGATGACAACCTTGGAATTGATTTATTACAAGTCATAGATCCAGAAGGCAATGTTCTTGAAATTATTAGCAGGTTGAAAAAGTAAAATAGTTAATTCTCATTATTAACTACGTATAACAACAACATGTAGAATTCATTGTGTTTATGAATTTCTTTCACATCTTTTCTTTTTTACTAACTTAGTTAGCAACTCGACAAACCATACACAACTCGTTGTAGGTAATAAGTGAAAGCTCTATCTAGTGTATAGTTCAAATTCTTTACTATAATTATAACAACTTGTAACACTTTATCTTCTATCTCGTCTTATTATTTATCTAAAAACAATAAACATTACTTGTAATATGAAAAACATTATCTTACTTATAAGTTTATTCACTATACTGGGTTGTGCTCGAAAACAAGATTCCTCTGAAATCAACGCATTTTATTTTTACAAGTTAGATCTAACCAAATCCATTGAGGATAAATTACTTGTAGAATTAGAATACACTGGGAAATTGACAGATACGATTTCTTTTTGTTTACCAAAAATTGTTCCCGGCATCTACAACTCTACTAATTTCGGGAAGTTTGTAAATGATTTTAAAGCTTTTGACACTAAGGGTAATGCTTTAAAAACGATTAAAAAAGATCAAAATTGCTGGACAATAATAAACGCAAGTTCGTTAAGTCAAATAAGTTATAAAATAGATGACGGATGGGAAGAATTTGACTTTACTGATTTAAGACCTTATCGTTCTGCCGAAAGTTCTTATAGTAATAATGCATACATCATTAGTACTCCTGCAGTTTTTGGGTATTTTAAAAACCACAAAGATGAAACTATTAAAATTGAAATCGAAAAACCTTCTGAATTTTATGGTGCAACCGGCTTATCATTAACATCAAGTTCTAAAACAACTGATTATTTTCAAACTAATAAGTATAGCCAATTAGTTGACAATCCAATACTCTATTCATCTCCTGATACAACAAAAATCAAGCTGCCGAACATTAATATTGAAGTAGCCTGCTATAGTTCTTCTGGTAAAAAGCTTTCGAAAAAAATTGCAGAATACATAAAGCCTCTTTTAGAAAATCAAACAAAATACTTAGGAGGAAAATTACCTGTCGATAAATATACATTTATAATTTACCATAATTTAAACCCAAGTGAAACCTCATACTATAGTGAAGGTCTAGAGCATGCCAGTTCTACACTTGTTTTAATGTATATTCCTGATAACATTGAAACAATAAAGAATACTATTTACCGCACTGCAAGTCATGAGTTTTTTCATACCATTATGCCAATTGGTCTACATTCAGAAGAAATATCAAACTATAATTTTAATGAACCAAAGTTTTCAAAGCACCTTTGGTTATATGAAGGCATGACAGAATATTTTACAATTCATATGCCAATAAAACACAAATTACAAACACTCGATAACTTTATAAACACTCTCGAAAACAAAGTAATTGAAATGAAGAAACTCGATCCCGATTTGCCATTTAGTGAACTGAGCAAAAACCCTATTAAACATCAAAATCAATATATGAACGTATATTTTAAAGGGCCTCTACTCAACCTTTGTTTAGACATAAAACTGAGAGAATTGTCTAATGGGAAGTATGGTGTTCAAGAAATGATTCAAGATTTAATAAAGGAATATGGTCCAAATCATCCATTTAAAGATGATAAACTTTTTAGTGAAATTGTTAGAGTTACAGGATATAATGAACTTAATGAATTCTTTGAAAAATATATTGAAAACAGTAACACAATTCCATTAATTTTTGAACTAAAAAAAGTTGGTCTAAACTTAGATTGGGAATCGGGTAAAATAACAATTGAAAAAGAATTAACCCTTAAGCAAATTAACTTAAGAAAACATTGGATAAATCAATGATTACCACCTGCAACAACGTGCATAACCCATACCTCCGATATACTCATTCTGTTGAAACTCGGTACAAACCATGCACAAACATGTTTGCAGAAATTAGGCCTGTAACATTTTAAAGACACATTCGTCTTATTGAAAAGTTAGAAATTTTGAGGTTATTTAGTTTAGTATTTCTTTTAGTCCCGTTGTTTACATTCAGTCAAAATCCAGTTTCTGAATCTTTTCAGAAGGACAGCTTAATTATTATAAAAAGTAATACTTCTAAGGGATTTAACAATTCGTATGTCCTTTTTATACCCAAAGGAACGCTAAAGAATAAATTAACGTATCTGTTGGTTGAGCCAAATAATACTGGTAAAACTTCTGATTCCTTAATGATTCATAAAAAAAGTGCTATAGCGTTAGCTTCTATTAGTTCGGTTGGTAATAATATCTCTACAAATCTAAAAATCCCTCTTTTAGTTCCAATTTTTCCAAGACCTAATTCCAAACCACTCGTGTATACGCACGCACTTGATAGAGATGTTATCTTTGAAACAGATGAAAAATTAGAAAGATTAGACTTGCAACTAATAGCAATGATTAAAAATGCTCAAGATGTATTAAATGACTGCGGTATTTTAATATATGATAAATTTTTTATGAACGGCTTTTCTGCTTCTGCCACATTTACAAATCGATTTTTATTCATTCATCCCGAAAAAGTTAAGGCTGCGGCAATGGGTGGCTTAAATGGAGAATTAATGCTTCCATTTAAAAAGTATAAAAACAAAGAATTCAATTACCCATTAGGAATCAATGATTTCAAAAAGATCTTTAACAAAGAAAGTAACTTAAATAGATTAAAAGAAATTCCACAGTATATCTATATGGGACTAGAAGATCAAAATGATGCGGTTCAGTTTGATGATGCCTATAACAATATAGAACGGAATACTATAAATTCTACCCTAGGTAACAATGTTCAGGAAAGATGGATCAATTGCCAAAATATTTACAAAAAAGAAAATATTTCAGTCCAATTTAAAACCTATGATAAGGTTGGTCATTGGACGACTTCAACAATAAATTTAAATGTAAGTAAATTCTTCTTGAAACAATTACAAAAATAAAACTGCAGCTAAAAACGTGTATAATTCATGCTAACGCTTGAACTTCAAATAAAATTATATATATTAAACATTAACTGATATACGGTTGAATCAGACTCACATCCGCTTCTAAACAAATCATTCACGAACACGGTTGCGTGCAATACAAAATAATAGATTGAGAGCAAAATATTTAGGCTTAATCACACCTTAAAAAGAGCAACGATTGTTGCGTTAGAACCTTGAATACAGCAAATAAATGACCCTTAAAATAGATTCAAATTTAGAGTTAAGACAATTAATATTATTGGATTCAATTGATATTTTTAATACAATTAATAGTCAGAGAGACTATTTAGGAAAATGGTTGCCTTTTGTAGCATTTACTCAAGAACTTAAAGACACCGAAAATTTTGTCAACTCGGTCGTGAATGCTCCCAAGGACAAATTTGAATACACTTTTACAATTAGAAAACATGATGAATTTGTTGGTTTGATTGGATTAAAAGACTCTGACAAAACAAACAGAATTACTGAAATTGGATATTGGCTCTCTGAAAAATTTCAGAAAGAGGGAATTGTGACAAAATCAGTTGAGAAACTTTGTGATTTTGCATTCAAAGAACAAGGATTTAACAGGATACAAATAAAATGCGCATTAGATAATAGGCCAAGTGCAAACATTCCCAAAAGACTAGGATTTAAATTCGAAGGTATTGAACGTGACGGCGAACTTCTAACTGGAAACATTTACACTGATTTGGAAGTTTATAGTAAATTAAAAAATGATTAATGGTTCAATGAAATGAATTGTTTTTAAATTTATACGCAACCTTTTTGGATTTTATAAGACTATAGGTAAAAGATATAAATTATAAACTTTATGAAATATCAAAACTTAGTTTTAATACTATTAGTATTAATCACATTTTCAATCTCTTGTACAAATGAAGAAGAGAATATAACTGAAAACCCACTAAATCTCGCTGATTGTGAGTTAAATCAATCTTCAGATCCGTTAATTAGTCAAGTTGCTATATGTTTAAATGGCGCTGATTTTGCATTACCAAATGACACTATCACTTACGTTAGTAAATTTGATGCCACCTCATCTGCTACTGATTTAGAGATATTATGGACTATTGTATCAGGACATATGGAAATTTTAAGTATCGAAACTAGTATTGAAGACGGATTAAGAAAATCAATAGCCATAATTCAATTCAATTCCGACTTTTCAGGAGGTCAAATCAATGTTAAAGGCATAGATAATAATACAGACGAATTTGCTACTTTTACATACCCAATTAAATTTAGGAATTAATTTATCTAACAACCTGTAAATTGCATTGGGTCTAGATTATCTATACGAAAATACTAGCTATTGAATACCAACTTAAAAATGAACTCAGAACGAAAGAATCATTGGGAAACTGTTTATGAAACTAAAAATCCAGACCAAGTTAGTTGGACCCAAGACATACCGAAAACTTCTCTTGATTTTATAAATTCATTTGGACTAAAAAAAACTGCTAGAATCATAGATGTTGGTGGAGGGGACAGCAAACTTGTTGACTACTTACTTGATGCAGGATTTGAAAATATTACTGTGCTTGATATTTCGGCTAAATCACTAGAAAAAGCACAAAATCGACTTGGTGAAAAAGCGCATAAAGTAAATTGGATCGTAAGTGACATAACAGAATTTGAACCAAAAACGACTTTTGATGTTTGGCATGATAGAGCGACTTTTCATTTTCTGACAACGCCCGATCAAATTAAAAAATATATGACAACTGCGAGAAATTCTGTAAACGGGTTTATAACTATTGGAACCTTTTCACAACATGGACCAAAGAAATGTAGCGGTCTTGAAATTAAACAATACAGTGAGGACGCGTTAACATTAGAATTAAAAAATGGATTTGACAAAATTGAATGTGTGACAGAAGACCACAAAACACCATTTAACACAACGCAGAATTTTTTGTTTTGTAGCTTTAAAAGGCAATCAAATTAAAAGCAATGACTTTCAAAACGCATGGTTTAATTATGAAACTCACATTAGACATTGTTAAGACTTTTTGATAGAGAAATATTAAACGCGTTAGTTACGTAGCACCGACAATACCCAGAATTACACTAAATACTTAGAACTCAAGGCATTTCACTAAAAATTTACACTTTTTTTACATTTATTTTAATCATTGAACCTTCTATTGGAAATACATTTGATAGATATTAATCATTAAATAAACAGTTATGAAAAAGAAAGTAGTCATTTTTTGTGCAGTACTTACAACACTAAGTCTAACCGCTTTTGGTGTTATAAACTGGAACAGTTCTGAATCTAATACAATAGACACCACGCTAAGTGCAGAAGTTGTGAGTTATGATCCAGTAATAGAGAAAATTCAAAAACCTGTCTTTACCGATTTCATCTATAGCATTGGACCAAGGTTTGGCGGTATTACAAAAGGCGTTATAGAGAATGCTAAATCCATCGATGCCATTTTAAATGAAGATCAACTCCAACGCATAATGTCTCTCAAATCAGTAGAGATCATTATTATTAAAGATGAAAAACAATCAGAAATTAGAGTCAAAGGATTTAGCAGAGTCTTCACCGATGCGCAATTAAAACTCTTGCAAACCTTCGATTACTCTACTAATTTTTCAATCAGAGCTGAATACGAACATTATAATAAAGAGACTGGCGAATTGGAAAATAGTTATTCGACGCCATACCATACAATTGTGCCAGAATCACAAGCGAGTTATTCAGAAGGGAAGGAAGCTCTTATGACCTTTCTTAAAGATGAAACTGTAGATGTAACAGCCATTATTGATGCTAAAAAATTGCGACCTGCAAAACTGTATTTTACAGTAACCAAATCGAGAACTATTGACCACGTGAAAATTGATAACCCATCAGGCTACCCAGAAGTAGATAAAAAAATGATTGAACTTATCAGTAAATTACCTGGAACATGGACTCCTGCTGAAAATGCCAATGGCGAAAAAGTAGACCAGGAACTCGTTGTGTCCTTTGGATTAATGGGGTGTTAAATACAGTACTAAACGTTTTTTAAAAGACTTCTTTACATTTGTAATGAAGCCTTTTTAAGTTATTGGAGTCATAGGGTGAAAAAAGTATCTACTAATAATGAGCGAATTACGATACCAAATTACACGATATAGCATACTTATAATTGTGATTCACTTTAAGATATAGTATCTTCACTCAATCATATTGGTTACTCACTCAGTGTAACTTTTCTATTTATGCTTCTAATCATAGATTTGATATAATCAAAATATTTAAAATTATGAAAACACAATTATCACACACACAGAACAAAGCCCTTGGTACAATAACTTATGTTATTATTCTAGTGATTACTGCATTTGCATTTAATCCTATGTATGGACAATCTCAAAATGCTGCTACAACTCAAACTTTACAAAATGAGAGGACTATTAAAGGTATCATTAGTAATGAAGATGGCCCTTTAGAAAGTGCAAGTATTATATTAAAAGGCACAAAAACTGGAACTGTTACTAATAACAAAGGAGAATTCACATTCCCACAAGCACTTAAAACAGGAGACATATTACTTATTAGCTATTTAGGATATGAAACAATTAAAGTAAAAATTAAAGATGATACAAGCTTTATAAGATTGATGCTATCTGAAGATTTAATTGAATTTGTAGGCGCTTTAAATACAGATAAGCCTTATAAATCTAAACGTTCTAATTAATACTATAAACGTCTTATTTCGATGAAATCATTGCGATATATAATAATATTCATATTTGCATTCCAATCAAATGCACAAATCTCTGATTTTGATACTATCAATTTTCAAGAAGCTGATAGAATTGCATTGGAATGCAAAAATGAAACGCTCGACAATCTTCCTCAATTATCTTATAAACTCACTTCTAAATTAACAACAGATGTTGAACGTTTCAGAGCCATTTACATGTGGGTTTGTGGAAACATTGCTAATGATTATCGCCTGTTTTCAAAAAACATGCGCAAAAGACAGCACTTTAAAAACGACAGTCTAAAACTTAAGCAATGGAATAACCAAATAAGAAAAGTCATCTTTAAAAAGCTTTTAAATGAAAATAAAACCCTTTGTACTGGCTACGCATATCTAATAAAGGAACTTTCAAATTTAGCCAATATTGAGTGTGAAATTGTTCATGGTTTTGGTCGAACAAGCACTGTAAACATTGAAAACTTCACTACTCCTAATCACTCTTGGAATGCCGTTAAACTTGATGGCAAATGGTATCTCTGTGATCCTACTTGGGCAAGTGGCAAACCAAATCCAGCTACCTTTAGATTCGAATTTGATTACAACGATGGATTCTTCTTAACAAACCCAAAACTCTTTGCGATTAATCATTATCCTGTTGATAAAAAATGGCTGCTATTAGAAAGTAATAACCCATCATTTAAAACATTTATTGAAGCACCTATAATTTATGGCAAGGCATATGCTAAGCTCAGCAATCATAATGCGCCAAAAAAAATGCATAATAATATAAAGAAAAATGAGAAGGTAGTCTTTAAATTTCAACTTCTTAAACCTGTAGAAAAAGAAGATATCTACCTTTTAATCGACAATGGCAACAGGAGTAAGAAAATATACCCCAAATCAACTACAATTGAAAACCAATCCTTAATCGTAGAATATGAATTTGAGAAATCAGGTTTTTACGATGTCCATTTTTTAATTGGAGCTGAATTAATTTCAACTTATACATTCAAAGTGAAAAGCTGACGTATTCACTAATTTAGGTGTATACATCCATTAACCTTTTTTATCTACTGCAGATATAAATAACAAGACAATAATGAGAAAAATACCCTTGTCTCGCTAACTATATTTTTATAAATTTCTAATTAAACGAGAATTTAGTGAACACGTTTAACCAATTGAACTCGACCTTTTTTGATTATACTATTCTTCATGATGTAAATAAAGAAAGTAAAATCAGTTTTTTATAAATTTATAAACGAACACTTCTGAGTCTATTTTAAGTTCCATTATATATAATCCTGGACTTAATAATGAAACATCTAAACTGCGTGACGTTAGCTCATAATTCAGCTTTTGTTTACTCCCTAAAACAGAATACACATCGATATCTAAGTGTGAGTCAGAGTCAATATAAAGCCTATCTTGAACAGGATTTGGATACATATAAATTGTGTCCGCTAAACTATAGTTTTCTATCGACAACGGACTCGAACCTTCAACGATGTCTAACACCTGATTTGCATCAACATTATAAATCACATCAACCAATCCGCTCAACCACGACACCTTCACATAATCTACCAAAATGCTTGCCCCTAAACCAAAGCTTTCTGTTCCTGAATTTTGAGACAAATAGCCTTCGCCACAATGTGTGTATCTATAAAACTGATTCCCATCTATGGCTATTTCAATTACAGAACCAATACCATCTGTATTACTCTGAGTTCCTTCTAAATTTACTTTTAACCAGTTATTAGTAGTTACAGTAGTATTCTTCCACAGAAATAAATTTTCGCCATTATTATTTGTGACAATTAATTCTTCTAGACCATCATTATCTATATCGCCAACAGCACTTGAAAAACTTACTCTATCATCTCCAGGAAAACTTGAATTACTTAAATCAAAAGTTTCATCATCATTATTGTCATAAAAAGCACCTCTTAAAAAAAAGTTTTCCGAGGCATCAAACATACCACAAACATATAAATCTAAATCGGTATCATTATCTGCGTCAAAAAAAGAAGCACCCCAACTTACACTATTAAACAGGGTCCCTGAACTAAGTGCCACATCTGTAAAAGTTTCATCTCCATTATTTTCATATAACACATTGCCATCTGGATTATTAGTTATGTAAATATCAAACCAACCATCATTATTAAAATCACCTACGGTAACAGTCATTGCATCTATTCCTACGTCAGTACCAGAACTTGCACTAATATCTGTAAACGTACCATCGCCATTATTTTTATATAATACATTCGGATTGAAGGGCTTGTCATTGGATACATATATATCTTGAAGACCATCATTATTAATATCAAGAAAAGCAGCACAAAACGAAGCAACTGCAGACGATTGAATACCAGCGACACTACTGACGTCTAAAAATGTACCATCGCCATTATTTCTATAAAGCTTATTTCCAACAGTTGTTGTTCTGTTAGAGATAAACACATCTAAAAAACCATCATTATTATAATCGCCCCAAGACGCTCCATAGGAAAACATGTTATCTGTAGATAAGCCGGAAGTTAACGTTATATCCTGAAAAACGAAACTACCATCATTTTCGAACAATCTATTTCCATCCGTATCACTGGTTATAAATAAATCTTTATCCCCATCATTATCGTAATCTACCCAATTGATTTGTTTTGTTTGGAAATTCATATCTGGAATATTTAACATCAGCTCTTGAAAACTTCCGTTTACATTTTTAAAAAAACGAATAGATTGTCCCGTTTCTGTATTCAATGTTATATCATCCCAACCATCTTTATCAAAATCATAGAAGGTAACACCATTTCCCAAATACGTTACACCACAAGCAGTTCCTAAACCAAGACTTGTAGCCTGATCCTCAAAACTAATTTGAGCATTAATTTTAAAAATGAATACCAAATTAACAATAATCAAAAGGAGTTTTTTCATTGTTATTTGTACTAAAATCTAAATATAATATTTAGATGTGTGAAACATAAAGATATAAATAATTAAGTTGATTAAACGCTAAAGCCAACAGTCTATAATGTACTTTGCTTCCAATTTTGCTATCTTAGTAAAAACTAACCAACCGTAGCAATAATATGCTATGTGAAATTACTTAAACTCATGAATCCAATAATCAAAAATATTTTAGCCATAGTATTCGGTTGGCTAGGAGGTAGTCTTGTCAATATGGGACTCATTCAAACAGGTCATGCATTATTCCCAATTGAAGGTGTAGATATTAATGATATGACTGCTTTAGCTGAGGTCATGCCAACCTTAGATTTTAAATATTTCATTTTTCCTTTTTTGGCTCACGCTCTAGGAACTTTAGTAGGGGCTGCAATTGCATATTTGATAGCAGCCAATCACAAAATGAAATTCGCTATAGCTATTGGTGTTTTATTTCTTTTGGGAGGAATTATGGTTAACTACATGCTTACTGGACCTACATGGTTCACTGTTTTGGACATTGTAATTGCATATATCCCTATGGCTTATTTAGGTAGCTCAATTGTAAAAAAGATAGGTCCAAAAAAATGAAAATCATTGTAGTCTTACTGGCTATATTTCTTTCACCATAGCAAGGACATGCTCAGAGCGATACATTAGTCAATCCAGAAACTTATTTTTCTGCGCTTATAGTCGAGAACATAGAAAAATCAATTAGTGGTATTCGTAAAATTTAGGATTTGAGGTATTAAATCGAAAGGAATTTGCAACAGCCGGATTTAAGCAATTCAATTTTCATGGACATATTGTTATTGATGATTTATCTAAAATAAAGAGTGGTCATCATAAAAGATCCTGATGGTAACCGCATTCAACCTTTCGAAAAAATAAAAACCCTCGTAATAATTACAAAACCAGGGTTTTTAATTAATCAAACATCAAAACACTAAATAAATAGCAGTTGACAGTTCTCTACATCTGCCCTGCTATAAAAATCACCAATGGTTAAAATACCATCTAATTCATCAATAAGATCTTTACGTTCAAGATGGAACATATCTACTGCAAGTTTACAAGCCCAAAGTTTACATCCCGAATCGGACAGAATTTCTAAAAATTCACCAATTGGAGGCATGTCCAATTTTTCCATTTCTTTTTTCATCATTTTAGTCGCCAGAGCCTCAACTCCTGGCAAACCTCCTAGCATGGTTGGCATGTGCATTGCAGGGTTCCCCACTGTAGCTACATGTAAATGGTCTAATTTTTTCTTTTGAATTGCTTCTAATCCGAAAAATGTAAAAAATATTTCAGACTCTATACCTTCCATTCGTGCGCCATTTGCCATCACAAAGGCCGCATATGCATTTTCAATTGTTGCTTTAGATAAAATGAAAAGCATTTTTTTAACTTTTGTGCTCATGAGTTCTAATATTTAAATTGTTAAATGCAACTCTTTGGTTTTGGTATTCCTGCAATAAGTGTTGCTTTTTTTAGTGGACCACCTGGAAACAAACTGTAAAACTCCTTAATATCTAAGACGCCACTCTTTTTAATTCCTCGAATAGAAAGTGGCTCTTCTTTTTTGAATTTTTCATGAATAAAATCTATGGCTTCCCAATGTCTATCCGTCATATCAATGCTTTGCTCCTTTGCAAGTTCTTCCCCAATATTCTTATCCCATTGAGAGAAGTTCGTTAAATACCCTTCTTCATTGACCTCTATTTCTCGATTTGCTATTAGTTTTTTCATCGTATTATTATTTAGTTTGTTTATTTTACTTCTTCGAAATGTTTACCTTTTTCGGACATGGTTGCCGAAACAAATGGAATATGAATTCCTTTAATAAGCATATTCCAATAAATCCATCTGAAAGCCATTTTCCCCATATGATTAGTTCTACTTTCTTTTAATAATGATAATGGTCCAACGCCTGGAAAAGGAAATGTACCTTCAACGGGTTCATGATTGTAATTAAAATCAATTAATAATGCTTTACCTCCTCCTGTTTCAATAAAACAATTGGCGTGTCCATCAAATTCTTCTTTTAAAGGCTCGCCATTTATATATCGTAAGATATTCTCAGTTAAGATTTCAGCTTCAAAGTGTGCTACAGACCCAGCTTTTGATGCTGGTAAATTAGTTGCATCACCAATAGCAAATATATTTTCATGAGCCTTACTTTGCAGGGTAGCCTTATGTGTAGGTATATAATTAAGATCATCTCCCAAACCAGATCGCTCCATCAAAGCATCTCCCATATTTGTAGGAACAGTTACCAGTAAATCATATTCAACTTCAGTATCGGCATAATCAATAATTTTATTGTTTTCATAATCAACGCACTCGATATTGAAATTGGTAACTTCTTTTATATTTTTTTCTTCTAATAAATAATGAAGTGCTTTTGTAGCTTTAGGCTTAGTAAACGCTCCATCCAATGGTGTTACGAAGGTAATATCTACTTTATCTCGAATGCCTTTATGCTTAAAAAATGAGTCTGCCAAAAAAGCAAATTCTAAAGGCGCTACAGGACATTTTATTGGCATTTCAGTAATATGAACTACTAACTTCCCACCTTTCCATTCGCGTAGTTTATTTCTCAACGCTTTAGCTCCCTCGTAGGTATAAAAATCAAAAACACTTTTATACCATTCTGGTCCGTTCATACCTTCTATTTCATCTGGAGCTGTTTTGGTTCCTGTAGCTACAATTAAAATATCGTAATCTAAAATGGTTCCACTTTCTAGTTTTACCTGATTCTCATCAGTGACGATCAGATCAATTTTCTCTTGAATATAATTTACGCCTTTAGGTATGAATTTTTCACCATTCTTCTTTACCTGCTTAGTAGTATAAATATCAAATGGTAAAAACAAAAATCCCGGTTGGTAGTAATGTGTTTTATACTGATCTATAATCGTGATTTTCCAATCGTTCTTTGGAAGTTTCGAAACTAAATGATTCGCCATCATTGTTCCCGATGTACCTGCTCCTAATATGACTAAATTTTTCATGACCTAACTAATTTGAAGTAAAATTAAGATTATAGCCATTCTTAAAACATGACAAAAATCATAAAAACCCTTTATGTAACCTATGTTACAGAACACTGAACACTGACAATTATCATAGTTATCCTTTGAAGTTGCTATTAATTTTATACTCATTATTAACCGATAAATATGTGACAGAAACACTCATTTTAAAATAGGATTCTGTGAGATATTTCACTAAAGTTTCAATTATGAAAACTAACATTCTAAGATTTTCGCTAATGCTTTTTTCAACTGCAGTGTTCTCACAAGTAGGACATATTATGCAAGGAGTAGGGTCTGTTAACATGTCAATGGGAGGAGCTTCAACAGCGCAACCAATTGATATTTCAGGTGCCTTGCAATGGAATCCAGCAACAATATCAACCTTTAATGATAAAATTATAAAATTTGACATTGGATTATTTTTCTCATCTCCAGAATTAAGCTCTAGTTTACCAGCGAATATGCTTTGGCAACCTGGAGATTTCGGGCTTGGATCACCAGGGTCTCCTTCAGTACATGGAATTACTAAAGATGACAGAGGTCTTTCACCTATGCCAGCATTAGCAATGGTTTGGGGAAAAGAAGATAGTAAACATACCTTTGGCGCTTCTGCTTTTGGGATTAGTGGATTTGGAGTTACATTCCCTCAAGAAACGAATCTGCCAATGGATATAAATGGAAACCCAAATCCAAACTGGGATCCAAATAATTCGAATTCTATAAATTGGCCACAAAGTTTAAATGGCTTTGGTCATATTGAATCAGATTATATGTTGTTACAAGTTGGTTTAGCTTGGGCTTATGAATTATCAGATCAATTCTCAATTGGTGTACAACCTAATGTTAATTATGCCGCATTAGAGTTAGCACCTAATCCTACAGCAAATCCAAATATGGCTGGTTATCCTGTCTCAGATAAAGCTTCTGCTTTTGGTTTTGGTGCTCAATTTGGATTGTTTTATGATACAGGAAATGGTCTAAAATTAGGAGCATCATATAAAACAGTTCAAAAATTTAGTAAGTTCGATTTTAACAACACTCATTTAGATGCTTCAACATCAAACAACGAATTTCAAATGGATTATCCGGCAATTCTATCTTTGGGATTAGGATACTCAACAGATAAAATAGATTTCGCTCTTGATTTTAGAAGAGTAGACTATGAAAACACGGATGGCTTTTCAAAAACAGGCTGGACACCAACTGCATCTGTAGCAGGCTTTGGATGGAATAATATGTCCATATTATCTACAGGAATTCAATACAAAGGGATTAATAAACTGCCTTTACGCTTTGGCTATACATATAGCTCAAACCCAATACCAGAGGAAGTTACGTTTTTTAACATCCCTGCTACTGCAATCATAAAAGATGCATTTCAATTTGGATTTAGCTATGAGGTGAATGACAATTTTAAAATAGACGCTGTTTATCATTATGGAAAGAGTGGTGATGCAACAACTGGTAAATTATTATCACCATTTATGGTTTCACCAAGTAATCCTTTAGGAGAAATCCCTGGCTCATCAGTATCTTATGACATGACAACATCAATGGTTATGGTAGGAATCAGCTATACCTTTAAAAAAGAGGAAACAACACCAATAGACTAGATTCAATTAATTAATTTTAAATAACAAAAAACCTCAACCAAACATGGTTGAGGTTTTACTTTTAATGTCTGAATTACAGACCAATTTACTTTCCACTCATGTGCTTATTGTAAACCCAAATCTCATCCCATCGGTTTGAGAATGTATCATCTAATGTGTCTAGGAAATTATCCCAAGATTTATCACCATACAATTTTTCATAGGCTTCTTTAAAATCTATATCAGTATCAAGATCAGCCCAATTTTTATAGAAACTAACTGTGCATACATGTCGTCCTAAATCGCCTTGTAAAAACAAATTATAATATAAGCCCCAAGGATTGTCACCAGGCAAAGATTTTAATGTTGCACTTACTTGTTTGAAAACTGAGTTCATTGTATAACCATGATCTTCTTCTATCTCAAAATACCTTAAAAACATAATTGGATGGTCTGAATTATTATCAGTTAAAGAACCAGTATTAGATAATTTATCATTCTTTTTCCAGTACTCAATACTATGCATCTTTTTAATGTAAGGCATTACATTATCCCGCCAGTCAGTATCATGACCTCCTTCTCCTGGACGCGTATCATTGTGTTTAAACATCATTGGTCCCATTTCCCAAACAATATTACCTGAGTTTGGACCTGTAGTAATATTAAAAACGTTTGCCTCATAAGGGGCTGCTTTGTGATAAGTCTCATTGTGTTTTCTCATGTTATCAGACAACACTTTCAGATTTTTCTTATCTGGAGTTAGCATTATACTCTCCCACATTTCGTAGTCTTTGTCCTCCTCTTGAGCTTTTGACTGCCAAGAAAAACTAAAAACCATTGCAAGCATCATTATTGATGCAACTGTTTTTTTAAACATAATAATTATTGATTTAGTTGATTAATTAAACATCATGCACTATTGCATTATGCCATTAGCAAAGAAATATTATCGCAATCGTATAATGAGTGGAATACTAGTAAGCCACTTAAGATAAAGGATCAGTTTTGGAGTTAACTAAAATTAGACTTTCATGGAAAGATGTCAAAATGACTTAGGACGAAGTGTAGGAAAAATTGTCCGAAAACGGTATTTATTTTATCAAAGAACACCAATATAAATTAAAAAAGCCACACTTATTATCAAGTGTGGCTTAGCTAATATTATTAGAATATGTTATTAATCACTAAATGCAGAAGTCCCTTTTTGCAACCAATTAAAATAGGCATCTTCATCTGGAGTATAACCAACAGGTGCTATTAAATTTTCTTCATCATGATTCATTAATACATAATAAGGCTGGGTATTCGTTTTATATTTAAGTGCTTGCAACTCGCTCCATTTTTGACCAATATACTTAAGTTTCTTACCAGGCTTTAATTGAGAATCAACGATTTCAGTTTCTGATAATTTTCGTTTATCATCTACATATAATGAAATTAAAACTACATCATTTTTTAATACGTTCAATACTCTGTCTTTTACCCAAACATTCTGTTCCATTTTACGACAATTCACACAAGCCCAACCCGTAAAATCAATCATCACAGGTTTACCCACTTTTTTAGCATATGCCAATCCTTTATCATAATCGTTAAAGGCCAATATATCATGTGGTGCCAATAAATGTGCTCCTTCTGGTAAATCTGAATGATCAGTAGCAGTACCTCCTCCCAATTTTGTATAACCAACACCATATGGTGACTCACTATAATCTAATGGCGGTGGAAATGCACTAATTAAATTTAATGGTGCTCCCCAAAGTCCAGGAATCATATAAATAGTAAAAGATAACACAATCAATCCTAAACTTAAACGTCCTACAGAAATATGAGTTAAAGGAGAATCGTGAGGCAACTGAATCTTTCCGAATAGATATAAAGCTAAAGTCCCAAAAATTGCTATCCATATTGCGATAAATACTTCGCGTTCCAACCAGTGTAATTGCAAAACCAAATCGGCATTAGATAAAAATTTGAATGCTAGTGCCAGTTCTAAAAATCCTAAAACCACTTTTACTGTATTTAACCAACCGCCAGATTTCGGTAATGAATTTAACCATCCAGGAAACGCTGCAAATAATGCAAATGGCAAAGCCAGTGCTAAAGAGAATCCAAACATCCCTACAAACGGAGCAATACCTCCTTTAGAAGCTGCCTCTACCAATAAGGTCCCAACAATAGGTCCTGTACAAGAAAAGGACACAATTGCCAAGGCTAAAGCCATAAAGAAAATACCAATCATTCCTCCTCTATCCGCTTGTCTATCTACTTTATTCGCCCATGAATTAGGCAATATAATTTCGAAAGCTCCCAAAAAGGAAACCGCAAAAAGAATTAAAAGCAAAAAGAAAATAACATTGAACCAGACATTTGTGGAAAGCGCGTTTAAAGCATCAGCTCCAAAAACCCAAGTTACCACAGCACCCATAAACACATAAATAACAATAATTGCCAAACCATAAATGATGGCGTTTTTAATTCCTTGTGCTTTTGACTTACTCTGTTTCGTAAAAAAACTTACCGTCATTGGAATCATTGGAAACACACATGGCGTTAGCAATGCTGCAAATCCTGATAAGAACGCAATAAAGAAAATAGACCACAATCCTTTCTTTTCTTCCTTTTTATTAGTTTTATCAGCTGTTGTTGTGATAGCATCTTTAGAAGTAGATTCTTTAACCTCAAAAATAGTCTCTTTTGAAGCCGTTTCATTTAGTGTAGCATTTGATGTCTTCTTGAGCTGAAATTCTAAATCTACGAAGGTTGGTTGCAAGCATTTTTCATCATCGCAAGCCATGAACTCCACTTCACCTTTTACTAAAGACAATTCTTTATTTAAGATTCTAATACGTTGTCGGAATTCAGTTTTATCTTCAAAAAATTTAATTTCCATTTGAAAAACGGGATCATCAACAGTATGACCTTCCTCTTCTATTGTCTCTCCAACAGTTTCAAAATCATCACTTATTTCATAAATAAATGTTGTTGGTATTGGACCATCTTCTGGTACTGTTTGAGAATACAAATGCCATGTATCATCTATTAATGCAATAGAAATCAAATCAAATTCAGTTTCAGATATTTTTTCAACCGAGGTTTCCCATTTGACAGGTTCAAGAATTTGGGCGTTTGAAGTTGTTACTAAAAACAGAAAGAGAATACTATAAACAAAACGTTTCATATAGATATATTAATTCACAATTGGGGCATAAAGCGACAAATGTAAAACATGTGTTTTAAATTGAGTAATAAAGCTTTCTTAAAATAGTATTGTCTATTGTAAGAGCGCCGCTAATTTAAAAAAAAAGGTATGAAAAGTAGGGTTTGTCGGAAACAAAAGAAAAAATTACAATATGAAGTATAAAAAAGCCGAACATTCTGTTCGGCTATAAATTATTCTAAAGTCTCTATGTCGAGACCCTCAAATTCCCATTTGGTTATGCCGCCATCTAAATCATAGATTTTCACAAACCCTGCATCTTTTAGTTTTGCGGCACATTTGGCACTTCTACCACCAGATCTACAATACAGAATTACGGGTTTGGTTTTATCTAATTTAATAATGTCTTCATCAAAAGTTGGCGATCTAAAATCAATATTCTGAGAATTATCTATATAGCCCTCCTGATACTCTTCGGGAGTTCTAACATCAACCAATTGTATATCGTCGAGTTCTAATAGTGTTTGCATTTCCTCAGGAGTTACCAATTTAACTTCTGCCTTCATTTCTGATGGTGCGTTTTCATTACAGCTTGTAGCTGAAACAGCTAGCAATACGCTTAAAATAATAATTAGTTGTTTCATTTGATTTTGATTTATAATTTAATTGATGAGACTTTTCCTGTCCAGTTGCTAAATCCTCCTAAGAGGTTATAGGCTTTTTCAAAGCCCAATTGGTTCATTAGTGCACATGCCTGCCCACTTCTTCCGCCAACCTTACAATACACATAGTAGTTTTTAGTTTTATCAAGTTGTTGAATCTCGTCAATAAAACCTTGACCTCTATAAATATCAATATGAAGTGCATCAGGAATTATACCATGATTTACCTCATCTAAAGTTCTAACGTCTAAAACAACTGCATTATTATCACTTGCAAGTTGATTCGCCCAATCGTGCTCTTTTAAATCAGCCATATTTTTATGTATCAATAATCATGCAAATTTAACATTTCCTTATGATTAAGACGCAAAAAAACCTGAAGTGTTACACTTCAGGCTCTTAAAATTCAAATTTTTAAGGATTAAACTTTAATAGAACATCCAATAGCTCTTGTATTAGATTCCTTTATTTCGCGACCTTCTAATAAGGCATCAACCGCATTTTCAACATATTTAGTTGTTACAGCAGACGCATCTTTATAATTATCATCTATCGCTCCAATATACTTTACTTGGTTGCCTTTTTTTGTTTTCTGCAACAGGTATACATGAGGTGTTTTTTTAGCTCCATATTGCGGATAAATTTTTTGACCTTCATCCATTAAATATGGAAATGTAAACCCTTTCGCTTTCGCTCTCCTTTTCATTGCCTCCATATTATCACCCGGTTTAACATTGGTGTTATTAGGCATAATAGCAATAACAGGGTATCCTTTTTTAGCGTATTTTTTATTTAAAGCCTCTACTCTATCTTCATAGGCAACTGCATAAGGACATGTATTACACGTAAATACTACAATAAATCCTTTAGCATCTTTAAAATTTGACAAGGACACTGTAGTACCATCGATATTTTCTAATTTAAAATCGGTTGCAAAATCACCGACATGGTAGCCATGATTTGGTCCGATTGTTTTAGCATTCGTAAAAGCCGATAGTGTAACTACAGCCACAAGTACAAAAAGGGTTTTAATTGTTTTCATAATATTTTATTTTAGGAATTGTTTTAGTTCGGTTTCTAATTCGGAATAATTAAAAGATTGTTCATAAAATTGACGCTTATCTTTATTATATATTAATGTAGCAGGAATTGCGCCACTCCAACTTTCACTTACTTTAGGAATCCACGAATTTGAATCAACATCATCTAATGCAATGACTTTCGATTCTATTTGATGCTTCTGAATAAAAGGTTTTAATTTAGACTCATACTTTTGAGGAAAATCTAGACTGATCAATATAATTTCTACGTTTTTATTTTTATAATTAGCGTTTAGCTCCTCGAAGTAAGGCAATTCCTTTACACAAGGTGCACACCAAGTAGCCCAAAAATTGACAACATAAACCTTATCATCCTTTTTATTTAGAAAATTTTCAATACCATCAAAATCATAAACTTCCAAAACAACTGGTTTTGGCTCAGATACACAAGATAATATAGTCAATACACAAAGGCAGAAAAGGTACTTCATAGCATAAAGTTATAAATCTGTTTTAAGCACTTCATAATTTTAACAAAAAATTATAGACAATTCATTTTGAAAACTCAAAAACTATCTTACATTTGTATCGACAACAATTGTATAAACAAATGTCAATAGAAGACGATATAAAAAGCACTATTAAATTAAAGGAAGATCAAAAAACCATGATTAATCTTTTATATACCAGTAATTGGTTAAAAGAAAAATCTATGGGTTTCTTTAAGGACTCTGACCTGACGTCTGAGCAATACAATGTATTACGCATACTTAGAGGTCAAAAAGGAAATCCGGCGAATTTAAGCACCATTCAAGAGCGTATGCTTAATAAAATGAGCAATACCACACGTTTGATAGATAAACTGATAAAAAAAGAATTAGTAACACGTCAGACTTGTGAATCTAATCGAAGAAAAATTGAAATTTATATTACAAATAAAGGTCTAAAATTATTAGCCGACTTAGATTCGGTAGTTGATGACAACAATAAAGAACTCACTAAAAACCTCAATACAAGTGAGCTTGAAACCTTAAACAAACTATTAGACAAACTTAGAAAATAATAATAATTATAATTAACAAACAAAGTAAACTAAACATGAAAAACAACATTTTAAAAAGCACCTTATTATTAGTGCTCGCAGTAACTTTTGCATCTTTTACAACAATTTCAAATAAAAATGTAGATGTAGAAAAAAGTCAATTAGCTTGGAAAGCTTATAAAGTAACTGGTTCTCATTCTGGAACTATAGTTTTAAAATCTGGAAATTTAAGTTTTGATGGCGATCAATTAACTGGTGGCGCATTTACTGTAGATATGACGACTCTAGCTGTTACAGATATTCAAGGAGAATATGCCGATAAATTAAAAGGCCATTTAAAGTCTGGAGATTTCTTTGCTGTAGCTGACAATCCACATGCAAATATCACCTTTACTAATGTAAAATCAAGTGGTAAAAACTCTTATACTGTTGTTGCAGATTTAACAATTAAAGGCATAACAAAACCTGTAACTTTTGAAATTTCAATATACGGTAGTAAAGCAACAGCTTCTTTAAAAGTAGACAGAACAAAGTATGATATTAAATATGGCTCTTCTAGCTTTTTTGACAACTTACAAGATAAAGCCATTTACGACGAGTTTGACCTTGTTGTAGATTTACAATTTTAACATTAGATAGGATTAATAGCAAATATTTAATGATAAAGAGATCCCTGCGTTTTGCAGGGGTCTTTTTTAATTTTATCGAAAATAGTTTGTAAACAAAATTTACATTTCTATATTTGACCCATATATCAAACAATGAACACAAATTTAAATACAACTTGGTGGTGGTGCTTTCGAAATTCAGTTTCGTGAACTATCCTATAGTATATTTAAAATTAAAATATAAAAGGCTTGTCATTCACGACAAGCCTTTTTTTATATAAAAAAAATGAAAACATTCAGCTTATATACACACTACAAAAAAATTCTAGCAGATACCATTACTCCTGTTAGTATATATCTTAAAATAAGAGATAAATATCCCAATAGTATCTTATTAGAAAGTAGTGACTATCATGCTAGTGATAACAGTTTTTCCTATATCTGCTGTAATCCTATTGCATCTATAGAAGTGAAAAATGAGCACATAATTCAATCCTTTCCCGATGGGAGTTCATTGTCAAATAAAATAAAACCAAAGACCAATGTTACTGATAAAATATACAAATTTACAAAGCGCTTTAAACTGCATTCGGAAAAATCCTTCAAGTTTATAAACAATGGTATTTTTGGCTACATTGCTTATGATGCAGTACGCTATTTTGAAGACATAACTATTTCCAAAAAGAAAGATCATCTAGATATTCCGGATATTTATTATGCCGTCTATCAAAACATCATTGCCATAAATCATTTTAAAAATGAAGCATACATTTTTGCACATTGTTTTGACACCGAAAGTAATATTGATGAAATTCTTCATCATATAAAATCTAAGAATTATCAGGATTTCAATTTTTCAACTCAAGGAGAAACGAAATCAAATCTATCAGATATAGACTATAAACAGCAAGTTGAATTAGCAAAAAAACATTGTGCACGAGGCGATGTTTTTCAACTCGTTTTATCCAAGAAATTCTCCCAGGCTTTCAAAGGCGATGAGTTTAATGTATATCGAGCATTACGAAGTATAAACCCTTCTCCTTACCTATTCTATTTTGATTATGGAGATTTCAAAATTTTCGGAAGTTCGCCCGAAGCACAGCTCATTGTGAATAAGGGTAAAGCTGAAATTCATCCTATTGCTGGTACTTTTAAACGCACCGGAAATGACGAAAAAGATGCAGAGCTAGCAAAAAAATTAGCAAAGGATGATAAAGAAAATAGTGAACATGTCATGCTAGTTGACCTAGCAAGAAATGATCTTAGTAGACATGGAAGCAATGTGGTTGTAGAAAAATATAAGGAAGTTCAGTTTTTCTCTCATGTCATTCATTTAGTCAGTAAAGTGACTGGAAGCAAGCATAAAAAAACGACAACTATGCAAATGGTTGCTGATACCTTTCCGGCAGGTACACTTAGCGGTGCTCCAAAGCACAAAGCCATGCAGCTCATAGAAGAATATGAAAAAACAAGTCGTGATTTTTATGGAGGAGCTATTGGTTTTATGGACTTTAAAGGCAATTTCAATCATGCCATTATGATTAGAACTTTTCTAAGTAAAAATCATGAATTACACTGGCAAGCAGGTGCTGGATTAGTTTCAAAATCGAATCCAGAAAGTGAATTACAAGAGGTGTATAATAAATTAGGAGCATTAACCAAAGCTATTGATTTAGCTAAAAACATATAACTATGACACAGGTATTAGTTATTGACAACTATGATAGTTTCACTTACAATCTAGTGCACTATTTAGAAGATTTAGGTTGTATGGTTACCGTAATGCGTAATGATCGGCTCAGCATAGACGATGTTAAACCTTTTGACAATATCGTATTATCTCCAGGTCCAGGAATTCCAGATGAAGCGGGTTTACTAAAACCTATTATCGCAACCTATGCCTCTACCAAACGCATTTTGGGCGTATGTCTAGGTCAACAAGCAATAGCAGAAGTTTTTGGAGCTGAACTTATTAATTTAGATACTGTATACCATGGCGTAGCAACAACAGTGACCAGATGCGTTGAGGATGAACCACTTTTTTTTGGAATGGATAAATCCATGGAAGTCGGCAGATATCACTCTTGGGTAGTCCATCCTAATTTGCCTGATGCATTAGAAGCTACATCTTTTGATGAAAACGGCCAAGTCATGTCGTTACGTCACAGAATTTATGATGTTAAAGCGGTTCAATTTCATCCAGAGTCGGTCTTGACTCCTCAAGGAAAACAACTCTTGGAAAACTGGTTAAATAATTAGAATGAAACACATATTAAATAGACTTATCAATCAAGAGAGCATCTCAAGTGAAGAAGCAAAACAGGTGTTGGTGAACATTTCAAAAGGGACTTATAACCAAAATCAAATAGCCTCATTTCTCACTGTTTTTATGATGCGAAGCATTACGCTAGAAGAACTTCAAGGCTTTAGAGATGCGCTATTAGAGTTGTGTATTCCCGTAGATTTAAAAGCCTATAATGCCATAGATCTATGTGGTACTGGAGGCGATGGGAAAGACACTTTCAACATTTCTACTTTAGCTTCTTTTGTTACAGCTGGAGCGGGAGTAAATGTGACTAAACATGGTAATTATGGTGTATCTTCATCCTGTGGGTCTTCCAATGTATTAGAACATTTAGGCGTAAAATTTACCGCTGATGTTGATTTTTTAAAATCGTGTTTAGATCAAGCGGGAATTTGTGTTTTACATGCACCCTTATTTCATCCTGCCATGAAAAATGTTGCTCCAATTAGACGTGAATTAGGTGTGAAAACCTTTTTCAATATGTTAGGACCAATGGTAAATCCATCCTTTCCTAAACATCAAATGGTAGGCGTTTTTAGTTTAGAATTATTGAGATTGTACGGTTATTTGTATCAAAACACAGATAAAAATTATGCCATTCTCCATGCCTTAGATGGTTACGATGAGATTTCATTAACTGGTGCTACTAAAGTCATAAGAAATACAACAGAACAAATCATAAATCCCAATGACTTTGGAATAAATAGTATACAACCAAATGACATTCATGGAGGACACACTATAGCCACTTCAGCAAAAATATTCACACATATACTAAAAGGCCAAGGTACAAACTCGCAGAATAATGTGGTTTGCGCTAATGCAGCAATGGCAATTTCAACGGTAACTAATCAACCAATCGCAGATTGTTTTGAACTCGCTAAGGAAACGTTGCTTTCAGGCAAAGCTCTTACCAAATTTTCAAAACTAGTAGCATTAAGCAAAAATTAATGGATATTTTACAGGACATAGTACATACTAAACGAAAAGAAGTTGCTTTAAAGAAGTTATTGGTTCCCATAAAACAATTGGAACAAAATGCACTGTTTGAGCGTAATATTTTTTCCTTAGCGAATACCTTACGTCTTAGTCGCACAGGCATTATTGCTGAACACAAGCGACGTTCACCATCAAAATCTGTAATAAATCAAAATTTAAATGTATTTGATGTGGCTATGGGTTATGAAAATGCCAGCGTTTGTGGTATGTCAGTCCTCACTGATACAACGTATTTTGGAGGCTCTTTAGATGATTTAATACTTGCTCGAGCGAGTTGTAATTTACCTATACTGCGAAAAGAATTTATTATTGATGATTATCAAATTCTAGAAGCTAAAGCACATGGAGCTGATGCCATTTTACTAATTGCTGCGATATTGACTAGAGCTGAAATCAAGCAATTTTCTGAATTAGCTAAAGGCTTGAATTTAGAAGTTTTACTGGAAATTCATAACGAAAATGAATTACATAAATCTATCATGCCATCATTAGATCTTCTAGGTGTAAACAATAGAAATCTAAAAACATTTGAAGTAAATCTTGAAACTAGTAAAGTATTGAGTGAACATATTCCAAATGATTTTATAAAAGTTTCAGAAAGTGGCATTAGCAGTATAGATGCCATTAAAATATTACAACCATATGGCTACAAAGGGTTTTTAATAGGAGAAACCTTTATGAAAACAGAAAACCCAGGATATAGCGCAGCACAATTTATAAAAGAATTAGAATCATGAAACTCAAAGTTTGTGGCATGAAATATCCAGAGAATATGATTCAAGTTGCAGCATTGCAGCCAGATTATTTGGGTTTTATTTTTTACGAAAACTCATCACGATATTTTAAAGGTACGATACCAGAACTATCAGATTCAGTAAAAAAAATTGGTGTTTTCGTAGATGCATCAATTGAATATATTAGAGCTACTGTAAAACAATTCAACTTACAATTAATACAATTGCATGGCAACGAATCTCCTGAATTCTGTAAAGAATTAGATCAACCTGATCTGAAAATAATCAAAGTGTTTTCAATTCAAGATGAATTCAACTTTAATATTTTAAAACCATATGAAGACGTGTGTGATTATTTTTTATTTGATACCAAAGGAAAACTGCCAGGCGGAAATGGCTATGTCTTTAACTGGAATATCTTAAATAATTATCCGTCTAGTAAACCCTTCTTTTTAAGCGGAGGAATTGGACTTGATCAAATCGATAATCTTAAGCATTTCAAAAATAGTAAGGTCTCAAAATATTGCCATGCCATTGATGTGAACAGCAAATTTGAAATTGAAGCTGGATTAAAAGATATTAATACATTGGAAAAATTTAAAAATAATATCATTACGAGGAGTGAAACTACGAAGTAATCTGTTTAAACAGATTGCAACGCTTATCTCGCAATGACGAAAAAAAACATAATGAATTATAACATTAATACTAGAGGCTACTATGGCGAATTTGGAGGTGCATATATTCCAGAAATGTTGTATCCTAATGTTGAAGAGTTGCGTCAAAACTATTTGAAGGTCATGGATGAACCAGAGTTTCAAAAAGAATTCAACCAATTGCTAAAAGATTATGTAGGTCGTCCTTCTCCACTCTATTTCGCTAAACGCCTTTCAGAAAAATACAACACAAAAATCTACTTAAAACGCGAAGATTTAAATCATACTGGAGCACACAAAATCAATAATACCATTGGTCAAATATTAATGGCGAAGCGCTTAGGCAAACATCGCATTATTGCAGAAACTGGTGCAGGTCAACATGGTGTTGCTACTGCTACTGTATGTGCTTTAATGGGATTAGAATGTATTGTTTACATGGGCGAAATCGATATAGCACGACAAGCACCAAATGTTGCACGCATGAAAATGCTTGGCGCTAAAGTGATTCCAGCGTTATCTGGTAGTAGAACCTTAAAAGATGCTACAAACGAAGCGATTAGAGATTGGATCAACAATCCTATAGACACACATTACATTATAGGAAGTGTTGTCGGTCCTCATCCCTATCCGGATATGGTCGCTCGTTTTCAATCTATTATTTCAAAAGAAATCCAATGGCAATTACAAGAACATGAACAGACAAGCCAACCAGATTATATTATCGCATGTGTTGGAGGAGGAAGCAATGCTGCTGGAGCATATTATCATTTTCTAGAGGATACAGATGTAAAGCTCATTGCTGTTGAAGCCGCAGGATTAGGCGTGAATTCTGGTGAAAGTGCAGCGACTTCAGTTTTAGGAAGAGAAGGTATTATTCATGGTAGTAAAACCCTACTTATGCAAACAAAGGATGGTCAAATTACAGAACCTTATTCAATTTCAGCTGGATTAGATTATCCCGGCGTTGGCCCAATGCATTCACACTTGTACAAAACAGGAAGGGCTGAATTTATGTCAGTTACAGATGACCAAGCCATGACAGCGGGTTTAGAATTATGTCAGTTAGAAGGCATCATTCCGGCAATAGAAAGCGCACATGCCTTAGCCGTTTTAGAACAAAAATCATTTCAGCCAAATGCTATTATTGTTTTAAGTTTATCAGGACGCGGTGACAAAGATTTAGAAACTTATATCAACCATTTTAAACTGTGAAATTATGGCGTTACCACAAGGGTCAGGCTTTCAAGGCTCGCTATCAGAGATGAGCTCAATCAGACCTCTCAATCCTTAACGCAAACAGAACTGAAATTGAATTAAAACATGAATTAAACTGTCATTCTGAACACAGAGAAGCATCTCAAAATAGAGATTGCCACGTCGCTTTGCTTCTCGCAATGACAACTATACTTTTATTATGAATCGCATACAAGAGAAAATTAAAGAGGATAAAAAACTACTTTCTATCTATTTTACTGCTGGTTATCCCAAAATTGATGATACAGTTTCAATAATTCAAAACCTAGAACAGAGTGGTGTCGACATGATTGAAATTGGGTTACCATTTAGTGACCCATTGGCTGACGGACCAACCATTCAGGCAAGTTCGACTCAAGCCTTAAAAAATGGAATGACCACAGAATTACTCTTTGAACAATTAAAAAACATTAGACAATCAGTACGCATTCCGTTGGTACTTATGGGCTATTTTAATCCTATTTTTCAATATGGAGTAGACGCGTTTTGTCAAACATGTCAAGACATTGGTATTGATGGGTTGATTATTCCAGATTTACCTATAGATGTTTACGAAGAACAATACAAAGCTACATTTGAAAACTACGGGCTTATTAATGTGTTTTTAATTACACCACAGACTAGTGATGAACGCATCAGACATATCGATTCAATATCTAAGGGATTTATCTATATGGTAAGTAGCGCAAGTGTTACCGGAAGTCAATCTGGTTTTGGAGAAGCACAAAGGCGTTATTTCAAACGTATTTCAGATATGCAACTTAAAACCCCTCAAATTGTTGGATTTGGAATTTCTAATAACGAAACATTTACCCAAGCAACACAACACGCGAAAGGTGCTATTATTGGCTCTGCATTTATAAAACACATATCAAAAAAAGGTATAAATACTATTTCGGATTTCATTAAATTGATATTAAATTAAATATATTAGCTTGCCAATAGTTCACTAACCAAAACTACAACACATGAAATGGTACATCCACGTTTTAAATAATTATGTAAACTTTGAAGGTAGAGCAAGACGAGAAGAATATTGGATGTTTACGCTATTTCACCTTATTTTCATTTTCCTTCTCGTAATTATTCCAATTGCCCTTTTTGATTCACCATTAGGCACTCTTCCAGTTTTAATTTACTTTCTTGCTACATTTCTCCCTACTCTAGCAGTGACCATCAGACGGTTACATGATACTGGTAAAAGTGGATGGTTTTATCTTATTACTTTTATTCCATACTTAGGCGGGCTCATCCTGCTTATATTTACTGTTGAAAACGGTAACAAAGGTCAAAATAAATATGGTCCAGACCCAAAAGGTAGAAATGATGAAGAAATAGAAGACATAGGTAAGCCTATACTTGATAATTAGCATGGCATTAAACATCGTATTAATAGAACCTGAAATCCCAAATAACACCGGAAACATTGGCCGATTGGCTTTAGCTTCAGGATGCACTTTGCATCTCGTAAAACCCTTTGGTTTCGAAATTGATGATACGCGATTAAAACGTGCTGGCTTAGATTATTGGCAACATCTAAAGGTTATTACATATGAAGATCGTGATGCGTTTTTCAAGATGCATCAAAATAAAAATATGGTTTTTCTTTCAAGTCATGGAACAAAAGCGCATTGGGATATTAAATTTGAAAATGATCAATTTTTAGTCTTCGGAAAAGAATCTACTGGCTTACCAAAGTCTATAATTGAAACCGAAAGAGAGCGGCTTTTTAAAATCCCATTGTACAGTGAACATGTGCGAAGTTTAAATCTGGCAAATGCTGTTGGCATAGTAGTTTATGAAGGCTTAAGACAGCTTAATTAATTTATGAATTACGCTTTTTAAGCATCTCCAAATACAGATGCTCCACTTTAGTTCTTGCCCACGGCGTGCGTCTTAAAAATTTTAAACTAGATTTTACAGAAGGATCATGTGTAAAGCATCTAATATTAATGTTGTAACCCAAGTATTCCCAGCCATAACGCTCGACCAACTCATTAATGATTTGCTCAAGCTTCACACCATGCAGAGGATTATTTTTCTGAGTTTCCATTATAGATTTGCAACTAATTTTTTAATTTTTACTGCCTTTTCAAAATGGTCTAGCTTATGAGTCATAATCCACCATTGTGCAACTTCCATCAACCCTTCTGGGTTATCATTTTTGTTAGAAAAAAAAGCATAAAACGACAGACCTACATTAGTGCCTTTTGCTTCAATTTTTTTATTACAAACCTCAATAATTTTATCCCTGAGAAGTTTTCGCATGACTATCGTCTTCTGCTATCAGACCTTTTATCATTATTTCGATTTGGACGTCTATTATTTCTATTTCCGCTTCTACTAGAATTGTTCGAATTTGAATTCCTAGGCCTACTATTCTGTCTCCCTTGTCCTTGTTTAATTGGTTCTGTTGAAGCATTTGGATCTGGCTCAAAGCCTTCTACTATTTCTACAGGTATTTTTTCTCCTACTAATTTTTCTATATCTCGTAAATACGTCGTTTCATCTGCACTTACTAAAGAAATGGCTTCACCACTTGCTCCGGCTCTTCCTGTTCTTCCTATTCGGTGCACGTAATCTTCAGAAATATTTGGCAATTCAAAATTTACCACATGTGGCAAAAGTGGTATATCTAATCCTCGAGCCGCAATATCAGTCGCAACCAACACACGAATACTTCCACTTTTAAATCCGGCTAACGCTTTAGTTCTAGCACCTTGACTTTTATTACCATGAATAGCTGCAGCAGAAATTCCAGCACTTATCATTTTTTTACACAGTTTATTAGCGCCATGTTTTGTTCTAGCGAATACTAAAACTTGCTTCCAATCTCCTTCAGAAATCAATTTAATAATTAATCCTGTTTTCAATCCTTTAGCAACACGATATACTTTCTGACTTATAGCGTCAACCGTCGTGTTTTCAGGAGTTGCCTCTACTTGTACAGGATGGTGCAATATGCCATTTGCAAGTCTTTTAATTTCTTTTGAAAAGGTAGCAGAAAACATTAGATTTTGACGTCGAGAAGGCATCATTTTCATGATACGTTCTATATCACGTAAAAACCCCATATCTAACATACGATCGGCTTCATCCAAAACAAGGATTTCAATTTTTGAAAGCGATAATACACCTTGGCTATGCAAATCAATTAATCGTCCAGGCGTGGCAACTAATATATCTACACCTTGTCGTAATTGAGCGACTTGTGGTTTTTGATTTACACCTCCGAAAATTACTGCAGAACGTAAATCTAGAAATTCGCCATATTCTTTAACATTGGCAAATACTTGTGCTGCAAGCTCTCTTGTTGGAGTTAATACTAATGCACGTACTGGTCTGTGTCTTAACTGTTGTCCTTGAGACAACAAATGTAACATTGGCAGTGTAAAACCAGCAGTTTTTCCTGTACCAGTTTGAGCAGATGCTAAAACATCTTTGCGCTCTAAAACAGCGGGAATTGCTTTTTGTTGAATTGGACTTGGTGTTGTATATCCTTTTTTACTAATCGCTTTTAGTAAGGCTTCAGATAAACCTAAAGATTCGAATGACATATAAATTGTTTGGTAAATGACAATCTATTTTTTAGCGTCATTTTATATTAAGTGCAAAGATACAGCTAATTTTCGCTTTGTTCTTTAAATACTTGACTTTGTCTAAAAAGCTATCAAACATCAATCGACTATCACATGACAATAATATGATAAATTACTGGCATAAAGCTTCGAGGGTATCTTCAATATCTCCAGGTGTGCTCATAATTTTCATAAATGTTCCCATGGTAAGATCAGGCCAGTGCAAAGCAATTCTATATTTACCGTGAAGCATCGTTGCTTTTTTACCTTGTAGTATTATTTCAAATGGCAAAGCCGCAACATGATCTTCACCTATTTTAGGTAAAAAATAAGACTCACCATCTTCCGAATCCCGTAATCCTATTCCAAATACGGCTACGTTTTGGCTTTTATAAACCAATTTATAAACCATTATAGTATTTCCTTTTTTGGCCGCTAGGTTTTGAGTTATTATTTCCAAACCATCTTCAAACGATTGAAATTCCTTTAATTCCACTGGATCTGTAAAATAAGGCATCATTATTTTATAATGATATTTTGCAAGATTTTCTGCCTTAACCGTTCCTCCAAAGGGCGTAAAATCATTACCTAAAACTGAAAACGCTGTTTTTAGATCTTCACTGAATTTTGCAAATACACGCTTATACGTTCCGTAATTAGTTGGTAAATATGCTCTTAATATATAATCTGGATTTGTATAAGACATCATTACTTTTCCATTTCTCTGTACCAAACCAACTTTCATTATAGCTGCTAAAGCACCTCTATCTTTCACTTTTATTACGGTGTTTTTTAAATCTGTTCTTGTAAACACAACTGTTGCCAAAGAACTTTTATTTGAAGGATTATAAGTTCCCAATATTGTAAAGGAATTATCCTTTAAAACTTGAACTATTTCCTTTGTAAGGTCATCAATAGTGGATGAAGATTCCCCAATTTTTATATATGGAGCTAAATCCTGACCAAATGAATTAAAACTAACGATGATACATGCAATTGCACTAAGAATAAAATGTTTCATTTTGTTATTTTTATAGAATTATACTAAATTTTTGAAATTGAAATGATGAATCCCATTTCTAATAATTCTAGTAAAATAATGCATTTTAATTCTTTTTAACTATGACTATTATCATAGTTGACAATTGAATTATAGACGCTCATAGCACAAAATATTAGCTGTCAATTTTGAAATAATGAAGAAGCCAAATTAACAACAAGAGGCACTTAAAAATTCAACCCAAATCCAAAACTCATATTTGAAACATACTGTTTATTACCACTAGGCGTTAAACTATCATAGTAATATGTAAACTGCGTTGTCATGGATAAATGTTGCGTCATAGGCACCTCAACTCTAAAAAGTTCTGAAATGATGTAATTCGAAAAGTCTTCATATAAGGGTTGGTAGTATATCGTGTTTAAAAAGAATATATTTCTTACCTTCCTTTTGTCAATGGCATCTGGGTTCATCGGTATTTTAGCATTGAATGATAAGTAAGAACTGTTCCTATGATTATTTGCATGTGTTTCAAAAGACATACTCTTTTCATATTCGTACATGTAGGCATTACCAAAATATAGATTGACATGTTCTTTTGACACTAATTTTAAGCGCGCACCAATACCAAATAAGTTTCTCGAATTAATATCCAAAAACTCATTATATTGGCTCTGGACAAAAGTTTCAAATCGCCATAAATCTGTGATTTTATAATTAAATCTAAAATGCAAAAACCAGGTATTATTGAAATTCTGTTCAGAAGCTCTTACATAACTATAATTACCTAACAACAGATAGATTTTTTTTAAATCCTTAGACTTTAATTGCGTTGATAAACCATCGCTAATTTGAAACACTTCACTTCCATTAGTATTATAATAGCTAAAGGATAAATGATTCGAAAACACAAATCGTATAGAATCTGATTGTATGCGTTGAGATTCAATATTAACAAGTTGTGAAAATGATGACATACTAAATAACATCAAAAGGGAACCTAAGATTATATCTTTTCTCATGAAATTGAAATAAATAATTAATAGCTAGTGTTAAAAATACATTTTTAAAAGGGAACTAAAAAAACTCACGATACTGTAAGACTCTAAAATCGAATGTATTGAAATTTGGATCTTTAGTTTTTAACTGCTGATATAGAGGCATGCTACCCACGGCCCTATTAGCGGATCCCGAAGCAGAGGTTAAAGACACCGTTTTTATGATTCGTTTGTCATTTCGAGTGTCATACTGAGCGCAGTCGAAGTGCAAGCGAGAAATCGCTTCTTTATGAGACGTCTCGACTCCGCTCGACGTGACAGGCAGATGAAATTTATGTATTCTTGGCACTTCTTTAGATACTAATTCCAACTTTAAATCATATGTTTTAAGGTGTTTTCTAAAAAAGTATTCTGGTCCATTTTTACTATTTCCTCCTGTAAATAAAAGGGTTTCAATTTTAGGGAATGCATTCAAATAACCGATAACATCTCTTAGAACAATATTAGACATTCCTAAATCTGAAGCATCAATTTTTTCACGTTCGGCACTTTCAACAATATCGCAAACTCCAATTTTATTGGCAATTAAAAATTGCTTCCGTTCTTCAATGGCTTCTAAAGAATTATCATATCGCAATCCCAAATCATGAATTTTATCTATAAATAACCATAACGAATTGTAATAACTTCCATAGCAAAAATTGACATCTTTCTCTAATAATTCTCCCGTAGAAAAACGTGGTGGTGGCAAGGTGCCAACGATAAGTTTTGTTGTATTTTCGTTAATGAATGGTTGGTATGGATGCTTATGAAAGAACATATTATTTAAATTTCATTCATCAATTTCTCTACTTCTATGATTGTATATCTATATATCTTCCGATTAGGTTTAGTCATATATTGAGACTCGGTATATATTTCTCCTAACAATTCCTTTGCCTCATTAATTTCGTTTCTACTAATAAGCATTTTTGCCAAGATCAATCGTTCTTCATAATTGGAATATCGCTGATTTATGTTTTGTAACTGTACTTTAGCTTCATCATATTTACCAAATTTCTCCAATATTAAGCCATATAAAAATTGAGCTCTAGATCTATCAAATTCAGAATGCTTTTTTATTTTTTCTGATATATTCAAAGCCTCATCATAGTCTCCTAATTCATAAAAACAATCGACTAAATTCAAACCTATATAAAAATTATTTTGATAATTATCGTTTAGAGGTTTCAAGTAATGATGAGAGGCATTTTTATAATCCTTAATTTCAAAATATGCATCTGCTAAATTAATCCTATTTTGATACGTTTCAGAAAATTGAAGTGCTTTCTCCAAATCCTTAACCTTCTTCGTCGGATTAATTATCGTAGCTATTTCATTCGATATTTTTTCAGCATCTCTTTTATTATAAACCTGTGTAATTAAATAAATGATAGAACCTAAAGCTGGTAAAAAAATAATAACGAAGAACCAATAATAGCTATTTCTATTTTTAAATAAATGATAAATACAAAAAACTTGTAAGGCAATAACTAAATAATACATATGACAATTTCAGGTATGATATAAAAATATAAAGAATAAAGTTGCCTTTTAAACAAAACAGGATTAAACCTTAAAATAATTACCCAGCTTCTTTCCAACTATATAAGCCCCTATAATGGCGAAAATGATAATCAGGATATTAAAAAATACATATAGAGAATAGAGTATGACATTGTCTTTTGAATCGATACAAAAAGTAGACGTCAAACACGTTTCCAAAGTCTCCTTATAAATTTGAGTCAATAAAAAACTAAAAACTAATAGAATTAAAAGACCAACCAACACATACAGCGTATGTCTTCGCTTCCCTGATTTTCCCATTGCTTTAAACAAATCACGTTGTTCTTCAGAACGTTTATTATCTTGTAAAGACCAGGTTGTTTTCTTTTGAGAGTTGCTCATCAAATCTGTAGTTTTCAAAATTAAACCCTTTAATATCAGCAATGGTTTTTGCATTTGTATCGATAATATATCGTGTCATATACCCTCGAGCAAGCTTGGCAAAAATTCCGATGGTTTTATATTCTCCATTTTTGAACTCTTTAAAATCAACATTCACAACTGGCACTTTTAATGCCTTTGTATCTATTGCTTTAAAATATTCGTTACTGGCCAAATTAAGAAATAGTTCATCCTCTTCTAATTCTTCATTTAAGGCTTGTGCAATTTGTTTCTTCCAAAACGCATATAAATTTTTATTTTTCCCAACTGGAAATTTCGTTCCCATCTCTAAACGATATGGCTGAATTAAATCAAGGGGTTTCAATACACCATATAATCCTGAAATAATTCTAACAGTACTCTGAAGACTATCAATTCTAGTCTTTTCTAAAGTATGTACATCTAAACCACGATATACATCGCCATTAAAAGCATATACGGCAGGTCTTGCATTCTCTTGTGTAAATGGAAGATTCCAGTCTTGATTGCGCTCATAGTTTAATTGCCCCAAATTAGGTGATATGCTCATGAGCTTAGATAATGTTCTTGCAGATTTCTTTTTGAGCAGTTTATTTAGTCGTTCCGACTGTTTTAAAAAACAGGCTTCGGTATATTTTGCCGTTGGCAAACGCGTTTCAAAATCAAGAGATTTCGCAGGCGATATTACTAATTTCATTGTCAATTTTTTTCGTTAACTAAGCTACAATAATTCTTTTATCAAAAATAACCAGAATATTAAATATTATGTATTTCTTATTTACATCATTGCGAGACTTTATAAAAGTCGTGACAATCTCATGAAGTAGAGCTCAAAATAAACAGATTGCTTTGTCTCTCCTAGTAATGACGATTCAAAAGATTGCTTCACTACGTTCGCAATGACGTTGCTTTAAGTTTTTGCGTTAAGGATTGTAGTGACATCCTTTTTAATTACTAAAAATAAAGTGACCTCTCGATAGTAATCGAGATGACTTTTACATTTTTAAATAACAGTAATTTTGTATTAAAAAGATATAACGGAAAGCCTGCCAACATTTTTTTCAGAATGTTGGAACGCCCAATTAATTATCTTGATGTTTTGCATAGTGTCTCCATTTCTCAATACACTCCTGCATATCGTCTGGTATTTCAGAGCTAAAACTTAATTGCTCACCTGTTTTTGGATGTTTAAAACCTAATGTTTTTGCGTGAAGTGCTTGCCTCGGTAAGACTTTAAAACAGTTGTCCACGAACTGCTTATATTTTGTAAAAGTCGTCCCCTTTAAAATGCGCTCACCACCATAACGTGCGTCATTAAAAAGTGTATGGCCAATATACTTCATATGAACACGTATTTGATGCGTACGTCCTGTTTCTAGTTTACAACGTACCAATGTGACATACCCTAAGCGTTCAAGCACTTTAAAATGTGTAACTGCTGGTTTTCCTTTGCCTTCATCATCGTCGACAAAAACTGTATTCTGCAATCTGTTTTTTGGATGCCTACCAATATTCCCTTCGATAGTTCCTTCATCTTCATCCATGTTGCCCCAAACAATTGCTACATATTCACGTTCACTTGTTTTATTAAAAAACTGTTTTGACAAATGCGTCATGGCCTGTTCGGTTTTTGCAACCACCAATAATCCACTTGTATCTTTATCTATTCTATGAACCAAGCCTGGGCGTTCACTTGAATTGATTGGCAAATTTTCGAAGTGATAGACCAACGCATTAATCAAGGTACCTGAATAATTTCCATGACCAGGATGTACGACCATGCCAGCCGGTTTATTCACAACTAAAAGCTCGTCATCTTCATATACAATATCGAGAGGGATGTTCTCTGGAGTAAGCAAATATTCATAAGGAGGATGCTCAAAAAGCACTCTGATTTTATCTAAAGGTTTTACTTTATAATTTTGCTTTACCTGAACATCATTAACATAGATACTTCCTTCTTTTGCCGCTGTTTGAATCTTATTACGCGTTGCGTTCTCAATACGATTCATTAAATATTTATCTATCCTAAGAGGTGTTTGCCCTTTATCTGCGACAAATGAATGGTGTTCATACAAGTCGTCACCAGTCTCGTCAATTGAAGAATTTGAATCTGTCATTGTTTATTAGATCGTCTGTTGCCATTCCCTAAAACCAAATCAATTTTAGAAGTAATTGGAAGCCGTTCTCCAGCTTTTATAGTTTTTCCCTTATAATTCATAGCGAGCACTTCATCTTTACCAATATCATCGCTATAAGATATTTTCCCGACCTCAAATCCTAAAGCTTCAAGAGTAGGCTTGGCTTGTCTGAATGTTCGTCGTACAATATTCGGAACAATAACCTTTCGATAGCCAGATGGATTTAATATTAAGTATATTTTCCTATTCTCCTTAACCTGACTGCCAGCAAGTGGATATTGCTCGATGACCGAATATTTAGGATATTTTGGGTTATAATTGGCTGAGTCTTGAATTTCCATAACCAGATCATTGTCGTCTAGCTCAATTTTTACCGTTTCTAAAGTTTTTCCTTTTAAATCTGGAACGGCAACAAACTCGCCATGATTAGTCGTGCTTTTTAGCCATTGTAATACTAAAAAACTGATTACTACAAGGGCGATAATAGCGAGTATAACTTGTTTTAAAAAGACCTTGCTAGTAAGAAATTTTACGATGCTCATGTATTGAATTTTCAATTAGGCAAATATATAAAAACAGAACCGTTTTTTCTTTTGCTTTAATGTGCTATTTTAGCTTAACTAATAATAGATACGTTTTAGTATAGATTTTAGACTGATACCAAACATAAATTCAGAATAAGTGAAAAAGAATATCGCGATTATCATGGGAGGTTACTCCAGCGAATATGAAATCTCCTTGAAAAGTGGCCAAGTGGTTTTTGATACGCTTGATACTGCCAAGTATAACGCTTACAAAATTCACATATTCAAAACTAAATGGGTTTATATAGATGCAAATGATGCTGAATTTCCAATTGACAAAAATGACTTTTCAGTAGAGGTTAATGGCGATAAAACTACCTTCGATTGTGTTTTCAATGCTATTCATGGAACTCCCGGAGAAGATGGGTACATGCAAAGCTATTTTGAATTACTAAACATACCACATACCAGTTGTGGCATGTATCAAGCTGCATTAACTTTTAATAAAAGAGATTGTTTAAGTGCGGTGAAGCCCTACGGAATAAAAACGGCTGAGTCTTTCTTCGTTAATCTTGGAGACGCTGTAAATGAAGATGCAATTATTGACAAGGTTGGCTTGCCATGTTTCGTAAAGGCTAACAGAGCCGGAAGTAGCTATGGAATCACAAAGGTTTATAAAAAAGAAGAATTACAAAATGCGCTAAAAGTAGCTTTTAAAGAAGATGATGAAATCATTATCGAATCCTATTTAGATGGCATTGAAGTTTCGGTTGGTGTAATTTCTTATAAAGGGAAGGTAAAGGTCCTCCCAATAACCGAGATTGTGAGTAATAATGATTTCTTTGATTACAAGGCAAAATATCTTGGGGAATCGCAAGAGATAACGCCTGCCAGAATAACAAAAGAGCAAGAAGATAAGGTGAAAATAGTTGCTAAGAAGGTTTACGAAGTATTAAGAATGAAAGGTTTTAGCCGAAGTGAATATATTTTTAAAGATGGTGAACCTCATCTTTTAGAATTGAATACAGTTCCGGGACTTACTAAAGAAAGCATTTTACCTCAACAAGCTGTTGCTGCTGATATTAGTTTAGCAGACTTGTTTAGCAATGCCATTGAAGAAGCCTTGAAATAAAATCCTTATTTTTACATTATGAAACGTGCAATTTTTCCTGGCTCATTTGATCCCATAACTTTAGGACATTACGATATTATTTCTCGTAGCGTATCTCTTTTCGATGAAGTCATAGTCGCTATTGGAATTAATGCTGAAAAGAAATACATGTTTTCTCTTGAAGAACGCATGACATTCATAGAAGACGCTTTTAAACATGAACCAAAAATTAAAGTAACATCCTATAATGGATTAACAGTGGATTACTGCAAGGAGGTAAATGCTGAGTTTATCTTACGAGGATTGCGAAATCCAGCCGATTTTGAATTCGAAAAAGCCATTGCGCATACCAATAGAGATTTAGCTCCTATAGAGACTGTATTCTTATTAACTGCAGCGAGCACATCTTATATTTCATCTTCAATTGTGAGAGATGTGATTCGTAACAATGGTGATTACACAAAGCTAGTACCAAATAGCGTTAAACTTAAATAAGATTGTTCCGCTTTGCTTTTTGAACCGCTTCAAGTTTATTATGCACTTGTAGTTTCTTATAGATATTTTCAATATGCTTTCTAACAGTCCCGGAAGACAAAATAAGGTTATCGGCTATTTTATTGTAATTCAATCCTTTGCTTAACTGTTCTAGCACATCCGTTTCTCTAGGTGTCAATTGTATATCGTCCTTATCTTTCTGATTTTCAATACTAATAGGATTCCTAAGTAGTTTAAGCGTTTTTAATGCAATAGATGGATTCATCGCTGCACCACCATTGAGCGTTTCCACAATGCCATCGTGTAAATCTTTAGCATTAATTTCTTTCAGTAAGTAACCATCTGCACCTGCTTTTATGGAGTTAAATATATTCTCATCATTATCAAAAACAGTAAGCATAATGATTTTAATATGTGGATATTTTTGCTTTACAATTTCTGTGGTTTCAATGCCATTCAAAACGGGCATTTCAATATCCATTAAAATAAGATCAAGATTATGATTTTCCTCTAATTTCGTCAACAAATCAGAACCATGCATAGCAGCAAATTTAAAATTCAAATCATCAAAAAATGAAAGTTTTTCCTTTACTGCATGAATTAGAAATGTATTATCGTCAACTATGGCTATTTTAATATTCATAATCTATTATTAAAGATTAAAAAGTTACAAATTTAAATGCATATAGAAATACGTCAAACTACGTATATTTCTAATTAGATATTAAGCGTTATTTGCACCATAGTTCCATTATCCAATTCAGAATGTATTGAATATTCGGCAGCGATTATATGTGCTCTTTTTTTCATATTAAAAAGACCATTACCATGTTCAATTTTATCAATATCAAATCCTTTACCATCATCTTTAATTTGTATGCTTAACGTATTTTGATCTGTAGAAATGATAACTTCTATTTTTTTTGCTTCAGCATATTTCAAAGCGTTATGTATCGCCTCTTGAATAATCCTATATATATTCATTCCGGTAATTGAATTAAAAGTCAAGGCTTTTGAATCAACAGTATCGCGCTTAAAATTAAATGCAACGTTCTCGGAACTCTTAATAGCCTTATCTATGAAATTCGAAATTCTAGATTGTAAATCTTCGAACGTAATTTCATGTTTATTCATTGCCCATATGGTATCTCTTAACTCATAAATTGTAGTCGTCGTAAAAGAACTAATAGATTTCAATTTATCATTAAGACTATCTGGAAGTTTGAATCCGTATTTTAAATTATCCAAAGAGGATATAATAAAGGTTAATTGCGCACCAATATTATCGTGTAAATCTCTGGAGATCCTTAAACGTTGATCTTGCAAGCTGTTTTGTGTTTCAATTTTAACCAAAGCGTCTTTTAATTCATTTTCCTTTTGTAATTGTCTATTCTTTAATCGTTGTTGACTATAGATTAAATAACTGAGCAATACCAAAATTATGGCAAGCGCAATTAACCCGAATATATAGCTGTTCTTTTTATTGAGATCCAACTCTTTTTCTGCCAAATCAGCGCGTTGTGATAGAATCTCTTTTTCGTTCTTTTCAGATTGATATTCAATTTCTAATCGGGCAATTCTACTATTCGTTTCAACATTTACGATACTATCTTTTAGAGTATTAAATATGTCATAATAATAAAGTGCTTCTTGATAATTCTTTAAGTGCCTATAACTTTTGGAAAGGTATTCACTGGCATATTTTTTTAGAGGAAAGTATTTATGTTTATCTGATAGTTGGTACGCTTTATGAAAATTTAGCAGGGCTTTTTCATATCGCTTTTGCACATAATTCAAATCTCCCAAATACAATTGAGAATCGGTTATTCCATAAACATCGTTCCGCCGTTCTCTGATATAAAGTGAGCTATCAATATAAACTTCGGCCAAGGCATATGCTTTCGTTTTTAAATACACATTGGCAAGATGTGCATAGCCAAAAGGAATACCAATACTATCACTTATCTTTTTCCTGAATTTTAATGCTTTTTGATGATAAAATTCGGCACTGTCCCACTGTTTTTTCATACCATGTAGCACACCAAAATTATCATAGGAATTATACAATTTAGGATTATCAATGAATTTTTCACTCAACTTAATCCCTTTACTCATATAATTAAATGCTTTATCGAAATCCCTATATTTCAATCTCCAAGCAAGTTCACAATACATATTCCCAAGACGCAGTGTATCTTTTAGAGATTCATAAAGGCGTATACATTTTAAAGAAATATTCAGTGTTTCTTCATTTCTTGAACTAAAATGAGAAGCGAGTAATTTTTGCTCATATGATTTGGCAAGTAAAACGGAATCCTTTAATTCTATAGCATATTGAATTGAACTATCCGCCAGACGTTCAAAACTTATAATATCTGCCACGGCTTTATCATAAGGAATGGCAACAATGGCTTTGATTTTATCTCGTTTAGAATAATTTTCTATAGTGCTAGAGAGACTATCTACAAAGGATTTGTTTTGAGCCATCAACGTTTTAGCACAACCCAAAATAATGATAACAATAAGGAAGGTCTTATATCTCAATTTTATAAGAATTTTTAATCAAAATGAAGATACTATATATTATTTAGATAGTTATAATTACATGTGTTCCATTTTTTTCTTCGGATTGGATGTTAATTTCACCGCCAATATCATGAATACGCTTTTTCATGTTATTTAATCCATTCCCTTTTTCGACCGTTTTTAAATTAAAACCAGTTCCATTGTCTGAAGCTTCAAAACAAATTGACTGATTTTTATTACTAATCATAATGTTAACTTGGGTCGCTTTAGCGTATTTTAAACTATTATGAATGGCTTCTTGTAATACCCGATGAATATTCATCCCTTGAACTGAAGTAAACACTTTAGAAGTATCGACATTAGCATCAACTTGAAATGAAAAATTAATTGAATCATCAGCAATATTTGCTTTATCAATAAAATTAGAAATCCGAGCTTGCAAATCTTCAAAAGTGATTTCACTCTTATTCATTGCCCAGATTGTATCCCGAAGTTCATATATCGTTGATGATGTGAAATTGCTAATACTATCAAGTTTTTCATTTAATTTTTCATCGGTAATATCAAATCCATATTTTAAATTATCGATTGAGGAGATAATGAATGTCAGTTGCGCTCCAATATTATCGTGCAGATCTCTAGATATTCTAAGACGTTGCTCTTGAAGTTTATTCTGAGTTTCAATCTTAAGCAAGGCGTCTTTTAACTCATTCTCTTTGTGTAACTGCCTGTTTTTTAATTTTTGTTGATTCATAAACAAATACGCGATTAATCCTAATATCAAGCCCAAGCCTATGAGGCCATACAATTGGTAATTACGTCTCTGAATTGTCAAACTCTGCTCGGCTAATTCGGCGCGTTGAATTAATAGTTGTCGTTCCTTTTTTTGCGTGTCATATTTTACTTCCAAATCTGCAATGGCCTGTGCATTCTGTTCTGAAAACAAAGAATCTTTCAATGTCACAAATCTTTCAGTATATGCTCTAGCCGTTTTTATATTATTCAGCATATAATTACTTTCTGCTGAATGTAAAAACAGATCTACAGCATAATGCTCATAGTCTGGATGTGCTTTCAATATTTCGAATCCTTTAGCCGCATAAGTCAATGCGATCTGAGGATTATTAATATGATTATAAGCGGACACTAAATTAGCATAAGTAGCCAAATCCCCCTTCAAATCTGCCCTAAAATTATCTGGTTTATCAAGAGCCATTAAATGTGTTTCTATAGCCTTATGATAATTCTCATTTATATGGTATGCATTTGCGAGATTATCAAAAAGCCTAAATAAATCTAATAAGTTATCTGATGCTTTTGCAATTTCAATTCCTTCTGTGTATGACGAAATAGCATCATCAATTTCCCCAAGGGACTTATAGCAAATCCCTATATTATTTAAAGAGGCAACTTGATCTTTATCCAGATTATATTTTTTTCGAATCTCAAACGCTTTTTTATGATATTCGAGAGCTTTATCATAGAGGCTCATTTCTTGATAAATTAATCCTATATTATTTAAAGGGATTGAAGTCGATTTTTCATCATCTATTTTTTCATACATATTTAATGCTTGAAAAAAATAATCTAAGGCCTCATTATAGTTTCCACCATTCCAATTGAACATGCCCAAATTATTCAAGCACATGCTTTCAATTATTGAAAATTTATGAAAACGACTTAATTTAAGCGCTTCTGTAAAATAATATTTAGCCGAATCAGACTTACCAGTGACGTCCATGTAAACGCCATGTGTATTTGTGAGTTCATTCAATCCGAAGTAAAACTCTTTTTCTTTAGCCAGTTCCTTGGACTCAGTAATAACCTGCAATGCTTTTTCTGTATCATTAAAGATATACTGAAATCCAATTTTGTTTAGTAATCTAATTTTAACAGAATCATTTTTGGTGTTTTTTGCTACGATTAGTAAACTGTCTAAGTTTTGCGAGTAGGATGTATTAAAACAAACTAGAACAACGAGCGTAGATAATAATTTTTTCAATTTAGGAAATAAAAAAAGCATCAGGATATAACTGCTTTTTATAGCATTTATAAATACTGACGCCTTTTTAAAAAAATTGATTAATAGCATTACGAATATATAACTTATTGAAGATGAGTAATTTTTTTTTCGATGAGCGGCAATTAAAAAAGATTAAGCGTAATCCTACAAAAACTACGCCTAATCAAAAAATCTCAACAACAAGATTTTAGTCTTTGAGATTGTAAGCATGTATAGTGTTACCCTTAGCTTTAAAATACAACACACCTTCAAATTCATCTACTTCATACATTGGATCCTTATCTTTCACTAATATTTCCTTCAATGTTTTCCCTGAATCTTTATCAACTTTCACAAGTCCAACGCCACCATCAATTTTTGTTAAAATAAATGCTGAATTCTCAGTTGCTTTAGTAGCTTTAAATCGTTTTGCCATTTCTTGAAATCCAGCATCGGTAACATTCGCCCAACTCTCAGCTTGAGACTCATGAAAACTTACAGTACTATTGTAAGAAGGCACACCTGCGCCTTTTAGATATCCTGCTTGTGCAGAATGAGATATTGTGGCGGCAGCAGAAGCAGCAGTCAACGCGCCTACTAGAATGGCTCCAAATGCGCTTTTACCTGGTGCTCTATGATACACATGATCAGATTCACTTCCATCAAAATCCAACCACATCAAATTCTGATCAGAAGTTAGTAAGATTTTATCTGCTCTTACTTCCATATGACTAGGCACTTCTTTGCCATCAAAATTAATTTCGGAATTCATAAGATTATACGTTCCTGTATCTCCATCAATTTCATAGATGCCATCTTTACAACTTAACAAAAATCTGTTCCGATCTTTATCAATCGCATTCGCAACAGCGGTTGACTTTTTATATTTTATTGGCTTACCAAAAACAGATTCACCCGAACTCATATCAATAATATCAGCACTGCTTTCAGAAATATAAATAACTCCTTTTGGTACTCTTGCCATAAGTTGAATGTTAGCACCCGTTTTTAATGGCTTTTTCCATTGTGCCTTCCCATCAAAACTTATTTTATTTACGCCTCCAGAGGCAACAGCGAATAAGATACCATCATCTTCAATATAGAAATGACTGACATAACCCTTAGTCTTCGGTGATTTATCCCAAAGATCAACACCAGAATTAGTATCAAGCATGAAGATTTTTGATGCACTTTTACTAGAAGCCATTTTCCCTAGGCCTTTCTTTCCTGAATTATCTACATTTGTTACAACAGCTAATCCGCCTTTTGTGAATTCATATCTTGCAAGATTTCCTTTAAGCTTATTCCCATCTGACCATTTTAATGTGCCTGAAGAACCATCAATCTTATAAACTACGGTATTACCTCCTTTAGTTCTAAATGCATAAATCTCATTGGTTTCATCATTACTGGAAATTCGGGTTGCATTTTTTACATCTGCCGTCCACGTTTCACTTCCTGAACTAATATCATATGCTTTTACATTTTTCAATCCAGGAATAATAATAGTATTGCCTTTTATATCGGGAACACCAACCATTGCATTTGACGCTTTTCGTTCAAATATTTTGACGAGTTCACCAGTTTTTAAATCATAAAGACCAACGCCTTGCGTATATTCCCCCTTGCCTTTATCCCTATGCATACCATTAACAACCAGCATCATTTCGGGACTTATAAAATGACGACTTGTAGCGCCACCTTGCCAATCTTCAGCTCTAGTATCAAAAACGATTTTTCCTTTTACAACATCTACCACTGAAACATGGCCTTGGTTTAACATCCCTTTAGGCTTAACAATTAAATAAGGAGTGCCAGGTACTAATTCTAAGTTTTCTTCTTTAACCTTTTTTAAACGATCTAATTTAAAATGTAGTTCGGCTTTATTTGATTTAATCCCAACTAAGGCTTCTCCTGTTGATGCAATTAAGGTTCCAGATTCGTGTAATAGCATCCATTTCACCGGACCATCAAAATTGTATTGATGTTCTGGTGTTTGCGCAAATAGTGATGTTACACTCAATAAGAGCGTAACAACCACTATTTTTTTTATTTGAATTAATAGCGTTTCCATAACAATTAGTTAAGATTGCTTATCTAAGTTAAACGCACCTTCAGTAATGGTTTTAACAGAATTATCTCCATTAACATTCTTACATGTAAATGAAAAATTCCCTTTAACTTTTGTCGCTGTTTCTTCCGTAACAACAATTTCTCCAACTTCTGTATCATCATAAGGTGCTTGCCAAACTTCTGTAGTGGAGTTTATTGGATTGTTTACATCTATATCCGTTTCAGTATATGATCCAGTATTGGTAATTGCAATATCAGCTCCAGTTAATTTATACGTTCCTGCACCATCAAAACCAAAAATTGTGAAAGAAAATGCATTACCATCACTATTAGAAGCTATGATCACCATAGTATTCACTCCACCTGCACTCACTACGGTTGCCGAAGATGAAATCTCCATAGATTGAAATGTAGTTCCGTTTACTTTAGCTGATAATGTACCTGAAGCAGCACTTCCTCCGCCACCATCACCACTGTCGTCGTCATTTGAACATGACGTTAATGTTACTAATGATCCAATCATTACAAGTAACATAAATTGTTTGAATTTTCTCATTGTTGAATTATGTTATGATTAATATTAATCTAAAATTACAACTAATTGAAAGTGAAGTCAATACGACAAATGACGTATATTAAAATAGAATATTTGGGAATAGCGATTGTAACTGCTCTTTTTTAACCTCTAGCTTTTGCAGAAATTGTTGATGTGCTTCAGATTTTGAATTGAACGGCCTATGTAACATCCCTTTTTGCACTGTATCTACTTCAAGCATGGTTTTAGCAGAATCTTTAGAAATCCAAACCTTTTGAAATTTCTCCCATATATGGCTTATTGCAGTAGAATTAGGATGCAACATATCAGATTCATAAAACCTATAGTCACGAAGCTCGTCCATCATTATTTCATAGGATGGAAAATAATGAACATTTTCTCGAGGCTCAACTATGTCATGTATAGCAGTCAATAAATGTGCTTTACTCCTATTGTTTTCAACAAAACCATCTTTAATATGTCTCACAGGAGATACTGTGAATAGAATACTTGTTTTCGAATTGACGCTCTTGATTAAACTCACAATAGCCTGTAATGCATTTCTTAGTTCATCAACTAGCATTAATTCCTTTAAAAACTTTTTTTGAGGGATTTTATGGCAATTTGCTACATGAGTATCGGTTTCAATAAAGCGATATACCCAAGCCGTACCTAAAGTAATTATAACATGTGACGCCGTTTCCAAATATTGACGTGTCGACATCAAATTATCGTTCAAACTGGTGAGAAGTTGTTCTTTCGAAGGATTACTTAATTTAGAATGCGCATCAAAACAATGCCATTGTTCATTATGAAAAAAAATGTCTTTCTCATCATATTGTTCTCCATTTATGGCATTGGTCAATAGTGTTTCGATTCCAGAAACATGAAATAATATTCCAAACGGATTTTGTAATTGTTGAAATTTAAAATATGAAAATTTATCTGCAATATTCTCTGCGAAACAAGACCCTAAAAGCAGCACCTTTGAGGCATAATCAATGTGATGATGCGATTGTGTCTGAAGATCTATTTGCGTTTGAAAACTCACTATATCTAAATAATATATGTGTTAGCATGCTTTAAAGCATCATTAATTCCATCAGGATTTTTCCCTCCTGCCGTAGCGAAAAATGGCTGTCCACCTCCACCTCCTTGAATATATTTCCCAAGTTCTCTCACAATTTGACCTGCATTTAAGCCTCTACTTGTGACCAGTTCTTTTGAAATATAACAAGATAAAATTGCTTTTCCATCGTTCTCTGCTCCAAATAATAAAAACAAGTTATCAAATTGACTACCTAGTTCAAAACAAACATCTTTAATTCCAGCCGCATCTAAATCCAACTTTTTAGCTAAAAACTGAATACCATTAATTTCTGACAATTCACTTTTCAAGTCGCCTTTTATGTTTTTGGCTTTGTCTTTTAACAAATTTTCTATTTGTTTCTTCAGGCTATTATTTTCATCTTGAAGAGATTGTAACGCTTTTACAGGCTCCTGAGCATTGTTAAGCAGATCCCTCATTTCAAAATATGCACGGTTATTTTCATGATAGAAATCTTTTACGGCATCATTGGTAATGGCCTCAATACGACGAATACCAGCTGCAACTGCACCCTCAGAAACAATTTTAAAATGCCAAATATCAGAGGTGTTTTCAACATGAGTTCCACCGCATAATTCAATAGATTGTCCAAATCGTATTGCCCTTACTGTATCTCCATATTTTTCTCCAAAAAGCGCCATCGCACCTTCGTCTATGGCTTGTTGCATTGGAATATTTCGTTTTTCTTCAAGTGGCAATTTGCCTTCTATCCGTCTATTAACAAAATTCTCTACTTCCCGTAATTGGTCTATAGTAACTTTCGAAAAATGAGAAAAATCAAAACGTAAATATTTAGAATGCACAGCACTTCCTTTTTGCTCAACATGTTCCCCTAAAACTTCTCTCAGAGCCTGATGCAATAAATGCGTGGCTGTATGATTACATTCTGTTCTATAACGTTGTTTTGAATCCACTACGGCCTTAAATGATTCATTCAAATGCTTGGGTAAATTTTTCACGAAATGAATAATAACATTACTCTCTTTCTTAGTATCTAAAATATAAACCACATCGCCATGAGCATCTTCCAAATAGCCCTTATCTCCAACTTGTCCTCCACCTTCAGCATAAAAAGGTGTTAAATTAAATACAAGCTGATACATTTCACCATCCTTTTTAGAAACTACTTTTCTGTAACGTGTAATTTTCACTGTAGTTTCCAACATGTCATACCCTACGAATTCTTGAATAGCATCCTGGGCTAAAATTGTCCAATCATCTGTAGACATTTCACTAGCAGCACGCGATCTAGATTTCTGCTTTTGCAACTCTTCATTGAATCCCTTTTCATCTAATCCTAGTCCTTTTTCACTTAATATCAAAGCGGTTAGATCTATTGGAAACCCATACGTATCATAAAGTTCGAAGGCTTTTGCACCTGACACTTCCTTGGTAGTTGTTTCATCAACAATTCTATTCAGTAATACTAAACCTTGATCCAAGGTTCTTAAAAAAGATTGTTCTTCTTCTTTAATCACATTTTCAATCAGCTGTTTTTGCGATTTCAATTCAGGAAATGCCGAGCTCATTTTTTTAGACAACACTTCGACCAATCTATAAATAAAAGGTTCTTTTTTATCCAAAAATGTAAATCCGTAACGAACAGCGCGACGGAGAATACGTCTTATTACGTAACCTGCTCCAGTATTACTAGGCAATTGACCATCTGCGATAGAAAATGCCACAGCTCTTACATGATCTGAAATAACGCGAATGGCAACATCTATTTTTTCATCCTTTCCGTAATCTTTATGAGTAATTGTTTCAATTTCTCTAATTAACGGCGTAAATACATCTGTATCATAATTTGATTGCACGCCTTGTAAAACCATACACAAGCGTTCAAATCCCATACCAGTATCAATATGCTTATTCGGTAGGTTTTCTAAAGCTCCATTTGCTTTACGGTTGTATTGCATGAATACTAAGTTCCAAATCTCAACAACCTGTGGATGATCCATATTAACCAAGGACTTACCATCCACTTTAGCTTTTTCTTCCGGCGTACGAATATCGACATGAATTTCACTACAAGGACCACAAGGACCCTGATCACCCATTTCCCAGAAATTATCGGTTTTGTCGCCCATTAGGATACGATCTTCCGGTATTAATTCTTTCCAAAAATCATATGCCTCCTGATCCATATTTAAATTATCGGCATCATCGCTACCTTCAAAAACAGTGACATAAAGCATATCTTTATCGATACCATAAACTTCAGTCAAAAGTTCCCAAGCCCATGAAATGGCTTCTTTTTTGAAATAATCTCCAAAGCTCCAATTACCAAGCATTTCAAACAAGGTATGATGGTACGTATCATAACCCACTTCTTCTAAGTCATTATGTTTCCCTGAAACACGAAGGCATTTTTGAGAATCTGTAAGACGATTATTCTTAGGTTGTGCATTTCCTAAGAAAAATTCTTTAAAAGGTGCCATCCCTGAATTCACGAACATTAAGGTTGGATCATCCTTTAACACCATTGGTGCAGAAGCTACTATGCTATGCTTTTTATGTTCAAAAAAGTTTAAAAATGTATTGCGAATGTCTTGAGACTTCATAATCAGTTGTTAATAAGCTTGTTTCTATTAAATTACTTTAAGTGTGAAACAATTTATATATTTGTGTTTCGTTCTATTAATCTTGCAAAAATAGAACTTTTTAAGATATGTCTAAAGTAAAATATTATTACGATTCTGAAACGCTTTCTTATAGAAAGATAGAGCGCAAAAAAAGAACCACAATAAAATATGTAACGATGTTTGTTTTGGCTTCAGCGCTTTTCGGGTTTTTGTTTGTATTTATAGCGTCTCAATTCATAGAATCTCCTAAGGAAAGAGCATTAGCGAGAGAATTACAAAATATGCATTTACAGTATGAATTGTTAGACAAGAAAATGGACGAAGCTCAGAATGTACTTGCGAATGTCCAAGAGCGTGACAATTCCATTTACAGACTCTATTTTGAAGCGAATCCAATCCCTGAAGAACAGCGTAAGGCTGGTTTTGGTGGGATTAATCGATATAATAGTTTGGAAGGTTTTGACAATTCAAAACTTATAATAGCCACCAATAAGCGATTGGACATATTACAAAAGCAAATTGTTGTACAGTCAAAATCATTGGACGAAATTGCGATATTAGCTGAAGACAAGGAAAAATTTTTGCTAGCAATACCAGCAATTCAACCTGTAAATAACGAGGAGCTCACCCGAATGGCATCTGGCTATGGATATCGAACAGATCCATTTACAAAAGTAAGAAAGTTTCATTTTGGGATGGACTTCACTGCACCTAGAGGAACACCTATATATGCTTCAGGAGATGGCGTCGTAAAACGCGTAGATAATAGAGCTTCTGGATATGGCAAACATATTAGAATTGATCATGGTTACGGATATGTGTCCTTATATGCACACTTGTATAAGTACAATGTAAGAGCAAATCAAAAAGTTAAACGTGGTGATTTGATTGGATTTGTTGGTAGTACAGGTCGTTCGGAAGCGCCTCATTTACATTATGAAATCTTTAAAGACAAGAAGCGAATAAACCCGATAAATTTCTATTACGGAAATTTAAGCTCAGAAGAATTTAATAAGCTTTTAGAAAAAGCATCACTAGAAAATCAATCTTTAGACTAAGTTATTATGCATATAAATCTTCCTGAAAAACGATACTATGGCATAGGTGAAGTTGCAAAAGCATTTAACGTTAATACGTCATTAATTCGTTTTTGGGAAAAGGAATTTGATGCTATTAAGCCAAAAAAGAATGCAAAAGGCAATCGGAAATTCACGCCTGAAGACATCAAGAATCTCAAATTTATTTATCATTTAGTCAAAGAACGGGGTTTCACTCTTGAAGGTGCTAAGACCCATTTAAAAGAAGAAAAGCATAAAGCACTTTCTAATTTTGAAATCATCTCGAAATTGGAAAATATTAAAAATCAGCTAACAAAAATTAAACAGCAACTTTAAAACGAGATCTTATGAAAAACATTAAACCATGGATGATTGTAATTGTAATTGTCGCAATTCTTTTCTTTTGGGGAAAAGGCTTTAATAATTCCGCCGTTGATTATCAAGCCGATGCAAAAACCGAATGGGCTGATGTTGAAAGTGCGTATCAACGTCGTGCAGATTTAATTCCAAATCTTGTAGCAACTGTAAAAGGCTATGCTGAGCATGAAAGAGAAACTTTAGAAGGCGTGATAAATGCTAGATCTCAGGCTACCAAAACGACTATAGACGCTAGTAATTTAACAGCGGAAAATATGGCACAGTTTCAACAAGCACAGCAAGGTTTGAGTGGTGCTTTGTCTAGATTATTAGTTACCGTTGAACGCTATCCTGATTTAAAAGCAGATCAAAGCTTCCTTGAATTACAATCTCAACTAGAAGGTACAGAAAATAGAATCAATGTGTCTAGAGACAGATTTAATGATGCTGTAAATATTTATGATAAGCATATAAAAAGATTCCCAGGAAATATGTTCGCTGGTATGTTAGGATTTGATGAAATGCCTAGATATAAAAGTGCGGCTGGTAGTGAAAATGCACCTGACGTAGAATTCTAAAACTTAATCAATGTCAAAATTAGAGGATTTCCTTTCGCAAAACGATGAAATGGAAATAGTTGAGGCAATTCGTATAGCCGAAGGCAAAACTTCTGGCGAAATACGTGTTCATATTGAATCTTCAAATCAAGGGAACATAGAACAACATGTTCTTGAAGTTTTTCATTTGTTAAAAATGGACAATACAAAATTACTAAATGGCGTACTTATTTATGTGGCGGTAAAGGACAAATCTTTTGCTATTTATGGCGATAAAGGTATAAATGATGTTGTTTCAAATGACTTTTGGGACGTCACAAAAGATGTCATGTTATCATATTTCAAAGATGGAAAGTTTAAACAAGGACTTATAGAAGGAATCTTAAAAACTGGAGAGCAACTTGAAACATATTTTCCTTGTTTACATGATGATATCGATGAATTATCAAATGAAATATCTAAAAGCTAATGTACAGATATAAACACCTTATAATGGCATTGTTTCTGTACATATGCTATACACAATCAGCCATTGCTCAATTTAATATTCCTGAAACTCCAAAAGTTCAAACGAGTGTTTACGACTATATCAATTTATTATCAAGTGCTGAAAAACTTAATTTAGAACAGAAATTAATTCGGTATTCGGATTCAACATCGACCCAAATTGTTGTTGCTATTATCGGTTCTACAAAAGGTGAAAACATAAACTACTTAGGAGCTCAATGGGGTGAAAAATGGGAAATTGGCCAAGAAAAAGAGGACAATGGTATTTTAATACTATTAGCTAAAGACGACAGAAGGATTGCTATTAATACAGGTATAGGAATAGAACATTTACTTACTGATGCTTTGTCAAAACGCATTATTGAACGTGACATAATTCCTTATTTTAAAAGCAATGACTATCCTGGCGGCTTAAATCGTGGTATTGATGCTATTTTTGAGGTGCTATCTGGAGAATATCAAAGTTCAGGAAGATCTAACTCTGGAGGGTTTCCTATACTCATTTTGATTTTCTTAATTGTCATGTTTATAATTATTGTTATTGCTATTTCCAAACGTAGTGGTGGCAAAGGCGGAAATAGAGGCAATAAATCTGGTAGCCCTAGTATTTTAGATGCCATCATATTGAGCAATATAGGACGAAGTAGCTCTGGTGGATTCGGTGGTAGTTCAGGTGGCGGCTTCTCAGGAGGTAGTTTTGGAGGTGGTTTCGGCGGAGGCAGCTTTGGTGGTGGTGGTGCCTCCGGTGGCTGGTAAAATCAATACTTATTTCTTACGCATATATATACTAATTGGCACTCCTTTAAAGTCGAAATGTTCTCGTAACTTATTTTCTAAGAATCGTTTATAAGGGTCCTTCACATATTGTGGCAAATTGCAGAAAAAAGCAAATTGCGGCTGAGGTGTTGGCAATTGCATCACGTATTTAATCTTAACAAATTTACCCTTTAAAGCTGGTGGTGAGTAATGCTCAATAATTGGAAGCATCACCTCATTAAGCTTGCTTGTTTTTATTTTTTTAGAGCGGTTTTGATAGACTTCTACCGCAGTTTCTATCGCTTTAAAAATACGTTGCTTATTCAAGACTGAAATAAAAATAATTGGCACATCTGTAAAAGGCTCAATTTCTTTTCTAATTTGTTGTTCGTATTCTTTTAATGAATTGGTTTCTTTTTCAACCAAATCCCATTTATTAACCAAAATGACAATTCCTTTTCTATTACGTTCGGCTAACCAGAAAATATTTTGAACCTGACCATCAAATCCTCTAGTCGCATCTAAAATCACAATACAAACATCTGAATGTTCGATAGCTCTAACACTACGCATTACAGAATAAAATTCTAAATCTTCTTTTACTTTCGTTTTACGTCTTATTCCTGCAGTATCAACGAGGTTAAACTCAAACCCAAAGCGATTATATTTTGTATCTATAGAATCTCTGGTAGTTCCAGCAATGTCAGTAACTATATATCGATCTTCACCTATAAGTGCGTTAATGAAAGATGATTTTCCAGCGTTTGGACGACCGACAACCGCAAATCGTGGAAGTGCATCTTCTTCTTCCTCTTCAACATGTTCAGGAAATGTTTCCACCAAAGCATCTAACAATTCTCCTGTACCACTACCATTAATACTTGCAATGGTATAATAATCGCCTAGTCCCAAAGCATAAAATTCAACGGCATCTTCAGCGCGCTTACCATTATCTACTTTATTGATAGCAAGAAATACAGGCTTATCAATTTTACGAAGCAATTTGGCAACATCTTCATCCATTCCAGTTACGCCAGATTCGACATCAACCATGAATATAATAGCATCGGCTTCATCAATCGCCAATTCTACCTGCTTATCAATTTCAGATTCAAAAACATCATCACTCCCTTTAACATAACCTCCAGTGTCTATTAAAGAAAATTCTTTACCATTCCAATCACTCTTTCCATAATGACGATCTCTAGTAACGCCACTTACGGCATCAACAATGGCTTCTCTTCGTTGAATTAAACGATTAAAAAACGTTGATTTGCCAACATTTGGACGTCCTACTATAGCTACTATATTACTCATACTCATTAAATTATGTGTAACAGTCTAAGACTGTTATAATTATACCTCCTTAGGAAATATTTTGCAAAAATAGGAAATATAAACCATGGGCAGCACTTTTTTACCAAAGATTAGTGTGGCTTTAATCTTAAAAGAAAAATATGTATTTTCATCGATCAAAATAAACAGCATGTCAATAACCAATGAAATCGTTTTAAGGCCTCGTTTCAAATTTGATATTGAGCAAGATAATGAGACGCTTTTAAAATTATTTGAAGATTCAAAAACCAATCAATCTGATTTTATAGTCTCGCGTGTAGATGATCATGTGTTTATTAAATTCCCAAAGGAAAAACAGCATTTTTGGTCGCCTCAATTGCATTTGGAGATTAACAAGAATGATACTAATGATCAGAGCAGCACGCTATTTGGTTTGTTCGGGCCCAATCCTACTGTGTGGACCATGTTTATGTTTTTCCATTTTATAGTCATTTGTCTTTTTTTAGGATTTGGCGTTTGGGCCTATACGAATTGGTCTTTGAATACAAGTTTTGCCATTCAATTATTTTTGACTGGCCTCATGGTTATCATCTGGGTTGTACTCTATTTTGCGGGGCGCATAGGCAAGAAATCTGGTATGAATGAAATGCATGAATTACATCATTTCATGAGAGACACCTTGAGAGGAGAGATTTCAACATAGTTGTTTTTATCTCAACTATTTTTGATTATACCCAAACCGTCTTAATTGATTGGCATTAGATCTCCAGTTTTTATTCACTTTAACGTATAATTCTAAATGGACTTGTTTACCAAAAAACTTTTCTAAATCTTTTCGGGCTTCAATACCAACACGTTTTAAAGCAGATCCTTTATGACCAATGATAATTCCTTTTTGGGTTTCACGTTCCACCATGATTACGGAGCGCATTCTTATGATTTTTTCTTCTTCATAAAATTCTTCAGTATCAATTTCTACCGCATAAGGAATTTCCTTTTTATAATGCATCAGGATTTTCTCTCTGATAGTTTCGTTACAAAAAAAACGCTCAGGCTTATCAGTTAGTTGATCTTTAGGATAAAACGCCGGCGATTCAGGTAAGAGTTCAATAATCTTATCAAACACCTCTTTCACTTGAAACCCTTCTAGTGCTGAGATCGCTAAGATTTCTGCATTAGGCACTTTTTGAGCCCAAAGCTGAACTTGAGACTCCAACTGTTCTTGATCGGATTTATCAATCTTATTTAATAACAATAACACAGGAATCTTAGAATTGGTAATCTTCTTAAAAAAAGCTTCGTCCTTTAATTCTTGTTCACCAATTTCAACCATATAAATTAAAATATCGGCATCTTCAAAAGCAGATTTCACAAAATCCATCATAGATTCTTGCAATTCATATGCAGGTTTAATAATTCCAGGTGTATCTGAAAGGATGACTTGAAAATTTTCACCATTCACAATACCTAAAATTCGATGACGCGTTGTTTGCGCCTTAGAAGTGATAATGGATAATTTTTCACCTATAAACGCATTCATAAGTGTTGATTTACCAACATTAGGATTTCCTATAATATTTACAAAACCAGCTTTGTGCATTCCTATTAAATTTGACTGCAAAGGTAATACTTAATTTTCGATACTATTTTTAAACTCGTAAATAAAAAACCTCGAGTAAATCTCGAGGTTCTCATGAGTAAAAAATTAGTTAGCTATTAATCTTTTATCTGTTCTATTAAAAAAAACTTGTCATATAGTATGACAAGCTTTTTTGAGAATTAATATTTAACCAGTCTTACGGACTTAACATTTTTATTCTGAGTTATTTTCACAATATAAACTCCACCTTCTAATTCTTTTCCAAACTTATAAGTCTTGTCAAAATCAAATTTACCTGAATGGACCAGTTTATTACTCATATCAAACACATCTATTTGAATTGTTTGAATTTCAGATGTATTCACCTTCACATTAAATTCTGTATCTGAAGGGTTTGGCCATGCGTCGACTTCAAAGGCAATTCTGAAATTCGGATTTGCAATCGGATTTACTGGAGGTCCAGAAATAGAACACGGATCACATAGAGGATCTGCATTCCAAATCACATTCTTATTTCCATGCACTTTATTCGCAATAAACAGTCCTGTCATATACGTTGGTTCTCCCATATTATTACCGTTTCCATTTTCTCCTTTGACAAGAATCTCATTTCCATTAGAATGAATACGTGCTCTTACATCCGATCCTTTTTCTATCTGTACATCTTCATTTACATAGAACACAACATTATTACCATTAGAATTAATAACACCATTCTGAGCTAACATAAATTTATCATTGATGAATACATTAGCACAACCAGAGAATTCAATTGTTGCATTAGAGAATGTTTTTAACTCATCGATATATACATTAGATTGGCTAAAGGTTACAGTCGCGCCACTCTTAACAGTCACGGTTCCATAAACAGATCCATTTAATGTAACAGTTTGATTATTATTAATCGTCTCGTTTGGACTTCCTGCATTGGAATACGTATTGGTAATAAATGCTGGAATTGTAGGATTGGCTGCCGCATTTACCTGATTAAAAATAGTACTTCCTTGTTGAAGGTTAAAACTTACTGCTTGTCCAAATCCTACAATATGACTAGCCTGATGCAACTTGATATTTCCAGTGCTAGGATTCATAGCTCCTACACCTCCAGTTTGCACAGTATTTGCTCCATGTAAGAACACTTCATCTTCAGCTAGTATGGTATAGGCTGAAACTAATGATCCTAGATCAAATCCGCTTATTACATGTTCTGCATTGGTTGTACAATTGGTCGCAGAAGTTACATTAACTCCATAAGTACCATCTTGAGAAACTTCTATAGTTTCTGTTGTATCTCCTGTTGGCACACCATCAAGGTACCATTCATAAGCTATTCCTAATGCGCTATTGGCTGTTAATAATATGAAATCGCCTTGGCATAATTCAGGTAAATCACTTTGACTAAAAGTAACTACTGGAATATCTCCTTCTATAGTTATTACTGTACTGCATGCACTTACATTATTATTGACATCAGTAACGGTTAAAACAACAGTATGATTTCCAATATCATTACATCCAAAGCTCGTCCTTGAAACCTCCATAGATGCTATTCCACAATTATCGAATGAACCATTATCAATATCATTACCATCAATTGTTACAGAACCTGTTGCATCTAGTACAAACGTTAAATTCTGGCCACAAATAGCAGTTGGATTTGTATTGTCTTCTACTGTTACAGTAGCTTCACAGGTAGATTGATTATTATTATTATCTGTAACTGTTAATGTGACTACGTTTGCTCCAACATCTGCACATGTAAAGCTTGAGTTATCTAAAGTCATGTTTGCAATTCCGCAAGCATCATTTGAACCATCATTAACATCTGTCACAGTAATACTTGCATTACCAGAAGCATCTAATGCAACCGTTACAGGCTTACATAATGCTGTTGGGTTTACATTATCTTCAACAGTTATTGAAGCAGTACACGTTGATTCATTCATATAAGTATCGGTTACCGTTAATGTTACAGTAAAGGTTTGTCCTACATCAGCACAAGAGAAATCTGTTCTATCAATTGACAGTGATTTGATATTACTACACTCATCATAAGAACCATTATCTACTTCAGCAGCCGTTAAAAGACCAACACCTAAATTATTTAATTGAACAACTACGGCATTTTGACATTGAGCAATTGGTGGTATATCATCATGAACTATCACATTAGCGATACACGTATTTGTATTACCGCTTGGATCTGTTACTAAGATTTCGACATTATTTACATTGGTAGTAATATCGATCGTATGGCTACCTAAATTGGCAATATATGTATTAGGATGCTGAGTCCATCCGTCAGACCCTCCACTACCTAAGGTACCAGCATTAATATCTGGATTTCTGATCAATGTTGTTCCATTCAATGAAACGCCCGTACTATAAACTGGCAATCTATCTACTACTGTACCATTATGTTTTAGTTCAATAGCATCATTACCATCAAAATCTAAACCGAATGTATTATTAGAAATACCTTGAAGGGTTGGATTAGACAAAGTATGTGCAAATACTGCTGGAATCCCATCAGCCACAGAACCCCCTAAATCAATCTCTGTTGAACCGCCACCATCATAGAAAATCTCCAGAGTATATTCTGATAAGTCTATAGTGACACCAGTTCCATTATAAATCTCAATAGCATTATCAAAGCCTGCACCATCTAAATATTCAGAGATAATAAGATTACTTAAATCTCCACCAACATCTGCACAACTAAAATCCTCTTGAGATAAGGTCGCTGTATATACATCACAATTATCACCAATGAAACTAGTGATTTGATCTTCCGTAATAGTAAAATTAGCCGCATCACTTAAATACAAATTCAGTTCTGCACATGCAATGTCTGGCATTTCATCATCATTTACCGTTACTAATTGATCACACTGCGATTCATTACCACATTCGTCAGTTACAATCCAAGTTACTGTTGTATCTCCAGTTTCAAATTCATAGGTTACAGGATCTATATTGGCTCCATTTATTTGAGCAACCACAGTTGTTCCTCCACAAATATCATCTATGGCCGGTGTTCCTAAGTCTACTGTAGTAAAGCAATTACCTGTTCCATCATGAGATGTTACCTCTACAACATCTACTGGACAAACTATTGTTGGCGCCGTAGTATCAGAGATTACAAAGGTCTGTGATTTACTCGTCGTTAAACCACACTCATCTGTTCCTGTGAATAATACTATCATCGTATCTGTACATCCATTTGATGTCCATGTACCTTCTGTATAACTCATAGTTGATGCGCCACAAATATCATCTGTAGTAATTCCTGCATAATCTTCTCTCCATGCTTGGTACGCTGCATTGTCTCCAGGGTTTGACCCTGTACACTCAGCCGTATCATCTGCTCCATTATATAAAGCAGGTGCTGTAGTATCAGAGATTATAAAGGTTTGATCTTTACTTGTTGTTAGACCACATTCATCGGTTCCTGTGAAGGTCACTATCATCGTATCTGTACATCCATTTGATGTCCATGTTCCTTCTGTATAGCTCATTGAAGATTCACCACAAAGATCATCTGTAGTAATCCCTGCAAAGCCATCTCTCCATGTTTGGTAAGCCGCATTGTCGCCAGGATTTGATCCGGTACATTCTGCTGCATCATCTGTACCATTATATAAAGCGGGTGCTGTGGTATCAACTATTGTAATGATTTGATCTGCTGATGTTGTGTTTCCACATGCATCTGTAGCGGTCCATGTTCTTATTATTGTTTTTGTGTTTCCACATGATGCTCCGCCTCCACTTGGTGGATTATATGTTCCTATTGGCATTGGTGAATTAGTAGTAGCATTTGTTGTTCCTCCTTCGAGTTGATTAGTTCCACTATATGTCCAATTACCAGGTGCAAATTCATCACCATCAGGTCCTGTATTATCGTTTCTATATGCCCAACCATCTAAATAATCCCATACAGAATTACTGCCATCGATGGCTACGTCACCATAGACATCTATTACCGCATTATTTTGATATAATTCAAAAGCATCATCGCCATTAACACTAACAATAGCGTTAATGTATGTAGGAGGGAATCCGAAGAAAGCCTGAAATTGAGCTGAATCCGTAGTTACATAAATGAAATCACCGGCATCAGCAGAATCTGCTGGGAATGTGTATTCTTGACCATCAGAACCACCACCATTATTCGCCACACCAATTCCAAATATTGATAAATCGAGTATATCGGATACTACATAGAATTCAAAAACTTTTGGTGTACCACCAGTAAGAGGCCCATCTGCAACTCCCGATATAATCATTGGAGAAGCTCCACCTCCTGCAATCACATCATTTTCAGTTATTGTCACAGTTCCACAAGTATCTGTTGCGGTAGCTACTCCGTTAGAAGCACTACTATCATCTTCAGAACATTCAACTGTAGCATCTGCTGGTAGTGTTAAAACTGGTGGGGTTGAATCAACAATTGTAAACGTAGCCTCTTTAGAAATAGAATTACCACATTCATCTGTTAATGTAAAGGTTACGGTTTCAGTCCCTGTTGCTCCGCAAAGATTACTCAATCCAGTACTATCGTCTGATACTGTAACTGAACCACAAGAATCTGTTCCAGAGAAACTTGATAACCAAGCTGCAAAAGCTCCATTAGGATCTGCACTACCATCACATTCAACAGTCAACATATCAGAAGGGGCATTCGTCCAAGTTGGATCTGTTAAATCTATAATGGTTATAATTTGATCTGCCGATGTCGAGTTACCACATGCATCTGTAGCCGTCCATGTTCTTGTAATTATTTTAGTATATCCACAAGAATCTGGTCCAGTAGATTCCCCTGTTAATTCTATATTATCTATAGCGATATCTTCATCACCAGCATCTAAATTTGACATCAATATTCTAACATCAATTGTTGATCCTATTCCTCCAATATTTGAGCTAAATTGTGCAAAAGTATCTGTGATTTCTGCACCATCTCCTATTCCATCAAAATTAGTATCAACAAGAGGTCTATTATTAGACGTGTCTCCTCCTGGTTCTTCTGCTTCTACAGCAAAAATTGTGTTATAGCCTCCACCATCAATTTGAACTTGTACTTGTAAACTAGATGTACTATCCCAATCTTGATTACTTCCGTCATCATCTTCAGCAACGAATAAGGATAAATTTAGATTCGTCTTTCCTGAAATGTCTATTCCAGTCCAATCTAATAGAATATCATCATTACTACTGTTTGCATAATCCGAATCCTGTACACCATAAAACCCTTGACCTAATTGGCTAGAGTAAGAAACGTTTCCAGGTAATCCAGAAGTATTATCAATACGACCATAGTAGTCATTATTTCCTATAGCATTTAAGTTGTCTGTTGGAGATGACACATACGTTATCGTACCATCTTCAAAATCTTCAAATAATAATCTTGATGTACCTCCATCGCCTGATACCACATCGCTTTGTGTTATTACCACATCTCCACAAGTGTCAAATCCAGTGGCTACACCATTAGAAGCACTTGATTCATCGTCTGTACATTCAACAGTAATATTTGCTGGTACAATATCTAATGTTGGCGCTGTTGTATCAACTACTGTTATGATTTGATCAGCAGATGTTGTGTTTCCACATTCATCGGTTGCTGTCCATGTTCTAGTAATTGTATAGGTATCACCACACGAAGCTGCACTGCCAGTTGATGTTCCAGTAATTTCAATATCATCTATGGCTATATCCTCATCATTATTGTCTAGTTCTGTAAATGAAATTCGTAGGTCCATTAAAGAACCTGCACCTGAAATATTTGCCATAAATTGTGCAAAATCATCAGTTACTTCTGCTCCTTCTCCTAAATCTTCATCAAGATCTGTATCCTCTCTTGGAATACTATTAAAGCCAGCTCCTTCAGATTGAACCCCGAAAATTGTTACATAATCTGAACCATCAATACTAACTTCTATCTTCATTCCTGATCCAGAATCCCAATCTTCATTACTTCCATCATCATCTTCTGCTAAAAATATGGTTAACTCTAAGTCTGTTTTACCAGAAATATCTATTCCAGTCCAATTTAAGTTAAGGTCATTATCAACATCTTGCAATCCATAAAAACTTAATCCTTGTTGATTAGTGAAACTCGTAGGACCTGGAAGGCTTGAGAACAATATGCGTCCATTATAGTTTTCACTAGCCAAACCACTTAAGTTATCTGCGATATTGGTAGTGTAATTCTGAGCACCTTCAAAGTCTTCAATAAACAATGTAGAGGTTACTCCGCCGCCGCCAGTGGAAACAACATCGTTTTCTGATATCGTCACAGTTCCACAAGTATCTGTTGCTGTTGCAACACCTGTTGCTGCACTAGTGTCATCTCCTGTACATTCTAAATCTGTAATATCTGCTGGGATTGTTAGAACTGGTGATTTTGTATCTACTACAGTAATTGTTTGTGTTGCCGATGTACTTTTGTTATTAATGTCGGTAGCTGTCCATGTTCTGGTAATCACTTTCGTGTTGCCACATCCGCCAACTTCTGTTGAGTTTTCTGTAATCACTACATTTCCACAATTATCTGACCCCGTTGCAACGCCTGTATTGGCACTACTCTCATCTGATGCACATTCTATAGTTATATCTACTGGCACAATCAGTGTTGGATTTTCGTCATCAACAACTGTTATTGTAAATGTACATTGAGTGCTACCCACCGCATTAGTTGCTGTAGCTGTTACTGTTGTTGTTCCCACTTGGAATTCACTTCCAGAAGCATGGCTATATGTGATTGTTGAAGCAGGAATACCTACGGTCTCTGAAGCAGCAAAAGTTACGTTTGCGCCACATTGGCCTGCATCATTGTTTTGTGAAATATTGCTAGGGCACTGAACGTTTGGTGCAACACCAATAACTTCAACATTAAATGAACAATTCACCGGTGGATTTGTACCATCTGTTACTTGGTAGGTTACTTCTGTAATTCCTATAGGGAAAATAGCACCATTGGCAAAGCCAGCAACTAAAGTGGTCGTTGGAGAACAGTTATCTGTACCTGTAGGCACTGTATAATTTACTATTGCACCTCCTGCTTCTGTTGCTTCTACACCTAAAACATCACCAGGACATGTTATTGTTGGAGCTTCTTCATCGGTTACTGTTACGGTTTGAGTACAACTTGTTGTATTTCCAAAATCATCTGTTGCTGTCCAAGTTACTGTTGTATTTCCTATACTAAAAGCTGCAGGAGCATCGCTAGTAAGTGTTCCGCTTACTGTTTGCCCTTCAACCCAATTTGATGTTGTACCATTTAATGAAAAATCAGTTAATGTTCCATTATATCCATTTCCAGAATCATCCGTAACCGCAGTCAAACCTGTATTGTCGCCTCCAGCAATTCCTTGATTAAAATGATAGGATACAACTAAGCCTGTTTGAGCATTTAGTTCATGGTTCATGTTAGCTTGAATCTGTGCTTGTGAACGGGCAGAATCCCAAATGCGAAATTCGTCCAATGATCCTAAAAGCTTTTCTCCCCAATTAGATCCGATATTGCCAGGAGTCCAATCAAGACCTTGATTAGCACTAACTACAGATCCATCATTATTTCCATCTAAATACGCTGTAAGAGTCGTTCCATCATAAGTTATAGCAATATGATGCCATGAATTAAATGGAACTTCAGTCGATCCAGTAAGAATATCGCCACCATTATACCAGGTTATCTCTTTACCATGGATCCAAAATCCTTTGCTTCCATCATTCTTAGAATATATAGTGGAATAAGTCGTTGCAGTAGCAACAGCTCGATAATTTACCCATGTCTCAATTGTCCAGTTTGAAAGCATTGGAGCATTGGTAACATTTATCAAACTATTGGTGTTACCATCAAAATTTATTGCATTACCAAAGTTATTAAAGAGACTACAATTATCAATTAATGTTGGTGGTGTTAGGGTAATATCCGCTGTACATAATCCTGCATCGGTATTTACGTTAACATCTGCTGCACAATTTATTGTTGGTGCTTCAGTATCCGTAATAGTAACATCAAAACTACAGGTTGTTGTTAATCCTGAAGTATCTGTAGCTGTATATTCTAAAGTTGTTGTTCCTACAGGGAATGTTGAGCCTGAAGACAATCCAGTAGCATCTGTTTGTGCAACAACAATTTCTGCATCCCAAGTAATTGTTACCATGCCATTACCGCTTCGTACTCCTCCAGTAGTAGATCCACCAGAAACTCCTCCAATGTATGACGAACCTCCACCGCCACCACCAGAACTATGTTGACCTCCACCACCACCGTAGTAACCACCACCGCCTCCAGTACCATGCCCTTGAGATAGATTATTGTATCCATCACCACCAATGCCTAGTGCGCCTGGGAAGCTACTTCCATCTCCTGCTGTTCCTCCGGCCACTTGTGTGCCTCCACTGGCAGTACCACCACCGTTGGCTCCTGAAAGTCCACCACCATGTCCACCTGTTCTTGATGAGCTCCAACTATCTGATCCGCCGCCGCCGCCGGCTACAATCACTCTGTTGGCTAAGGCTGTACCTCCAACTCGAATATCAGAGGCTCCACCTCCACCACCAGAAGTTCCATTTCCTACATTAAAATTACCTGACCATCCACCGATGCCATCTCCTCCTCCATTAAATCCTCCTTGACTAAGTCCTTGGTATACAGTGTTTGTATCTCCTTGTCCACCAATATATAAGTTCAATACCTGACCAGGTGTTACTGATAAGTTACCTTCTGCAAATCCACCTAGACCTGCAGGAACAATACCATGAGTTCCTGAACCATCAGACTCACCACCTTGTGCTCCCCAACTTTCAATAAATATTTCAGTTACACCATTAGGTACTGTCCAATTTTGAGAACCTCCTGTATAATTAAAAGTTTGAATACCTAAAGATCCACAATTATCAAATGCCGTTGGGTCTGCAAAAGTCACAACAGCACCACATTCTCCTGGCGTATTATTAACAGCTATATTAGAAGGACAAATAATTTCAGGTGGAGTTGTATCATTAATAATTACATTTTGCGTTTGTGTTGTTGTTATAAAGCCTCCTCCTTCATAGGTCCAAGTTACCACAGTAGTACCTTGTGTAGTTATTGGGAAACTCACAGTTGTAGTAGCCGTAATTGCACCCCCATTTCCTGTTGGTGGTACTAATGATGCTACTTCACATTCTGCTTCAACATCTAGTAAGTTTGCAAGGTCTAAGGCAACAGCCACTGGTGGAACAAAATTAAACTTATTGAGTACAGGAAACATCGCACCGCCAGTTGCATTTGTTTGATAGGCACCAGAAGATACTATCCATGCCGGGTTATTAGAATTTATTTGGGTAACAAAGCCACAGTATAAATTTCCGGAATCATAGGCTAAGCCTCCAACTTCAGGCATATCATAGCTATTAGTTCCTAAATAGGTGCCATAGAGCAAGCTACTACCATCAGCACTCAATTGTGCTATGTGTTTATCCCAAGTACCTGCAGAAGTCAATTGATGTGCATCTGTTGTAGTCGGTAGACCATTCCCACTTGTACCTGTTAAAATAAAGACATTATCGGCTTCATCGACTTCAACATCTAATAACCAATCATAACTATTTCCTCCCCAGTTGGTTCCCCAAATTCGATTACCTGTGTTATTGAATTTAAGTATAAAAGAATCATGATTTCCTCCAGGAGTATTACTATAAGCACCAGTTGTATACGCCCATATTGCATTGTTTGAGCCATTCCATGTAACACCTCCTACAATAACGCTGTTATCTGAGCAAATTGCAAGTGCGTGCCATGATTGATCACCACTTTCCGATGTAGTTGGATAGCCTTGACCATTATTATCACCAATATAAGTACAATAATTTAAGGATTGGCCATCACTAGATATTGAAGCTAAATATAAGTCCCAACCTCCATTGTAGGTTTCATCAAAAGCACCAGGGGTTACTGGTAAATTTGAACTTGATGTTGTTCGTCCCAGAATTACAACATTGCCAGCATGGTCAAATTCAATACCATGTCTATTTCCTATGTCATTATTATTTCCTCCAAAATACGTAGACCAAACCAAATTACCTGAACTATCAAATTTGGCAACAATATTTTCTAATCCACCATTAAAAGAAGAATCATACGCATTTAATAGCGGCATTGTACCTTGAATTGTGCCATAAAAAGCAATATCTCCGGTATCACTAACATCAACACCTTGAGAACCACGATCGTAACCAGTACTCCCAAAATAGGTAGACCAATTTAAAGTCCCATCGCTTCCATTCCATTTTGAGATAAAATAGTCTTGGCCTCCATTTACGCTAGCATTATGCGCTCCGGAAGTGGTAGGGAAATCAGTGCTAAATGTTGTTCCTGAAAGCACAAATGTATTGTTTGGACCAGTTGAAAGTGCAGGGTGATTATCTCTATTATTACCACCCATATAGGTACCCCAAACTAGATTTCCATTGGTATCAAAATGTACAATACGAATATCATAACTACCATTAAATGAGTCATCAAATACACCTGAAGTCACTGGATAATTAGATGCAGTTGTAGTTAGTGCAAAAAACACACCATTTGCGTTGGCAGCTTCATCCATCCCATAACCCCAGTTATGAGACCCATTGGATGCCGTATAATAGGTCCCCCAATCTCTAGTAGGGTCTATAATAAGTGTTTCGTTTGGGTTATAATCCTCTAGCTTAAAACTTAATGTATTATCATCTAATTGATATGCCGATGTTATTTCTTTACTATTCTGTAATACTAATGGTGCGCCTTCATTGATCTTACCAAGATGTGAGTGAATTATTAAATCCCCACGTGTATCAATCTCAACCTTAGAGTCGCCATCAATTTTAAATTGAATGACATTAGGATCGCCACCAGGATGTACAATGAAATCGTATTTCATTCCACCATCTTTGGTATATAATACCATATCAATATTTGGATAAATATTTTCGTAGATGACTTCTTCATAGCCATAGACTTTTTCAACCTGAACATGTCCCAAGTAATAATTGTCAAATGCTTTATCTTGACCATAAGTGATAATTTCAAAATCTTCGGATGCCCCAATAAGATTTAAATCGATACGATGCATTTCTACTGTAAAATCATCTTGTTCTTCATTTATTCCAGAATCAAGAAATGATTCTGGATCGTCACCGTAAGTTACTTCTTTGGCATCTATATTATGCTTTTCAAATACATAAGAAATCCCGTCTTTCTTAAAATACGTACGTACACCATTGGTGTAAGATGTGAATAAGATCTCTGGACGCTGATTGCCGTCGGTATCAACAATTTGACCTTTGTTTTCTTGATATAAAACTTTATTGTTCAACCTCTCTAAAAGACTCAATTGTGAGGTATCACAATCTTCAGTGTCAACATAAGCTGTTTCAGCACCAGGCATATTAATTGCCATTTGTGTAGTTTGCACTTGCGCATTTAAAGCGGTAGAAAATAAAAAAATAAGGGCAACAGAAAATTTAAAGTAAAGACTTTTCATCGTGTTTTGTTGTTAGTTAGTTAATAACATAACCAAAACAAAAGCGCACGCAAAGGCACAGTAATAAACAGAAACTGCTTAAAAAGGAATAAAAATTTAGTGTAGACTTTGGCAGTCACAACGTATCTAAAAAGGTAAGACGTGTTGAATTAATAGCAATGTGAATTTCTAATTTTAATTTTAATAAACCAAATTTTACTTTTTTTGTTATCCATATTTGTACGATTTTTCGATAAAGGGTAATTTTAATTAGTTGAACTGTTAAAAAAATGTTACTTTTTTGTCATCTGAGGTTTGCTCCTATAAAAACGGTTTTTTGCTCGTAATGTGATTTGCATGAGAAAGTTACCGTTGGTCGATTTATTTTGATTTGCAAATTACATCAGAGTACATTTAACTACCCTTTTCTTTCCAAATAGATTTTAGCACTTTTTCTGAACCACATTTTTGTTACATTAACGACGATGGCATTATGAATGGTAAATTGTGTTTTAAGAAGTTCAATTGATATAATGACTAAAAGTTACGTTAGCGTATTACTATTTTTATTTTCGACCATATATGCCTTTGGTCAGTGTTCGCCAGATGTGACTATCCCAACTATAACCTGTCCAGGAAACATTACCGTGGCATGTCCGCATCTTATTGGAAATATTTTTGCTTTTCAAACGCCTTTAACACCTACCACTTCTGATAATTGTGGCGTCATAGTATTACAAACATTTGCGTTTACTGGCGCAACAACTTTTTCTAGTCCAGCCACGGGAATTAACGACGCGAGTAATGAGATATTCTTAGCCGGAACTACGACAGTAAACTATTATATTGAGGATGCTTCGGGTAACAGTGCTAGTTGTAGTTTTACGGTAACGGTTAACGATTTTACAGCACCGACGGTAACTTGTCCTTCAAATCTGTCTATAGATAATACTACTGGGAATTGTTATGCACAAGTCACTCAAACAGAATTAGGTTTTCCAACAGCTTTTGATAATTGCAATGGGCTATCAACAGTTCCAAACGGTATCACGCTAATTGATCAACCAGATCCTTTACCCGATTATTATGAATTTCCTGTTGGTACAACTACAGTAACGTGGACCGTTACCGATTTAGCAGGGAATTTTGATACCTGCATACAAGAAGTAACGGTTATAGATAATGAACCTCCTAATATAGTCTGCCCTAGTAATATTGCGGTTAACGCGACAGGAGGGCAATGTGATGCAATTGTAGCAATACCGATAGTAACTGCTACCGACAATTGTACTGTGGTGTCTATCACTAATGATTATAATAGTAATGGTGCAGACGCTAGTGATACGTATCCAATAGGCGTTACTACGGTTACTTTTACGGTTACAGATTCGGCGAATTTAACTTCAACGTGTTCGGTGGATATCACGGTCACTAATTCGCAGAGCCCAGTTATTACTTTAAACGGTTCTAATCCTCAAACAATTGAAGCTTGTGATCCATATATTGAACTCGGTGCTACTGCAACAGATAATTGCCTTGGAGATATTTCAGCCGATTTAGTTATTGATACTTCAAATATTGATCTTAGTACACCTGGATCATATTCTGTTACTTATAATGTTACAAATGCTGCTGGTATCCCAGCAACGGAAATCACACGAACAATTAATGTCATTGATACAACGCCTCCAGTTCTATCATTTGTTGGACCAAACCCATTAACGATTGGTGATTGTTCGACCTATATAGAACTTGGTGTAAATGCTACAGACTGTACAGGTGATCTTTCAGGTAGTGTAGTCATTACTTCAAATGTAGATACGAGTATGTTAGGTACATATACAGTTACTTATAATGTTTCTGATGCAAGTGGAAATGCAGCCACTCAAATAATACGAACCGTACATGTTGTTGATATTAATGAACCCCTTATTACACTTGTTGGTGCAAATCCTCAAATTATTGAAGCATGCACGCCTTATGTAGAATTGGGAGCAAATGCTATTGATCCTTGTAACAATACTGATTATACTGGAGATATTGTGATAGATGCAACTGGTGTAAATACCAATGTTGTTGGAATTTATACAGTCACTTATAATGTTGTAGACATCTATGGCAATATTGCCATTGAAGTCATTAGAGATGTTGAAGTCATTGACACCACAGCACCTACAATAACTTGTCCAAGTAACATAGTAATTGGTAATGATTCAGGGTTCTGCTCAGCTACTGTAAACTATACTACTCCAGTAGGTTCTGATTTATGTTTAAGCGCAACAACGATTCAAACTGCTGGATTACCTTCAGGAAGCGTTTTCCCGATTGGTACTACATCTAACACCTTTGAAGTCACAGATGACCAAGGCCTTTCGGCTACTTGTAGTTTTGATATTACAGTAACTGATTCGGAAGCACCTACAATTACATGTCCTACTGATATTGCTATTAATACAGACACTGGATTATGTACTTCTTTAGTTAATTACAATATACCTGTAGGCGCAGATAATTGCACAGGGTCAGTAACAATTCAGACTGCTGGATTAGCATCTGGAAGTAATTTCCCAATTGGAACTACAGTAAATACATTTGAAGTTACAGATACTTCTGGAAATACGGCAACCTGTTCTTTTGATGTCACAGTTTCTGATTCTGAATTTCCAGAAATTACATGTCCAACAGATATTACTGTGAATAATGATTTAGGATTGTGCTCAGCAATTGTAAACTATACGGCACCAACAGGTACTGATAATTGTACTGGAGCGATTACAGTTCAAATAGCCGGATTACCTTCTGGGAGCGTTTTTCCATTGGGATCAACTACGAACACATTTGAAGTTACCGACGCAGCAAACAATGTTACCGTTTGTTCATTTGACGTTTCTGTAAATGACACTGAATTACCAAATGCACTTTGTCAAAATATTTCTGTACAATTAGATCCATCAACAGGATTAGCGAATATTTTACCAGCTGATATAGATAATGGATCATCTGATAATTGTGCTTACACCTTATCTCTATCTACAAGCTCTTTTGATTGTGATGACATTGGTAGTAATACCGTGACTCTTACAGTTACAGATGATGCCGGAAATTCGGCCAGTTGCGATGCAACCGTGTTGGTCACAGATTTAAGCGAAAGTGCTACTGTAATTATAACAGCGACTACCACTGAATTATGTATAAATGAATCTGTCACATTTACGGCAACACCAACAAATGGTGGTGCAACGCCATTGTATCAATGGCAGGTTAATGGTGCAGATGTACCAGGAGAAACAGCTTCTACTTTTACAACAACAACATTAACAGGTGGAGATCAAGTGACCGTTTTAATGACATCAAGTATATCTGTATGTGCTCAAAATGTAACGAGCAATAGTATTACTATGACCATAAATAATTTTGATGTTGCAGACGCCGGTGCTGATTTTATTAATACAGTATGTACAAGTACAACATACACTTTAGCTGGGAATATAATAACCGCTGCTGGATCTAATGGATTATGGACTGTAACATCTGGGCAAGTTTCTGGATTTAGCTTTTCTGATGATACAAGTCCAACTTCAACCTTTACCGGAGATATAGGAGAAACTTACACCTTACAATGGAGTATTGATAACCCATCAACCTGTCCAGATTCTAGTGATGATATGACTATTACATTCATTGGTTGTAATGCTTTAGATTTTGATGGCGTTGATGACAATATCACATTTAGAAACAACTATAACTTTACAGGAAATTTCTCTATTGAAACATGGATAAAATCTGAAACTACTAATGGAACTGTTCAAACTATATTTTCCAAACGTGAATCCAATAATCAAATTGATGGTTATGATTTAAGATTAGTAAATAATGTTATTTCATTTCATTGGAATAATGGTCAGTTCATATCAGCTTCTCCTATTCAAATAAATTCAAATCAATGGCATCATATTGCCGTTACCTTTAAAAGTGGCACCTACAAACTCTATATCGATGGTATTGAGGTTGCTAGTGGTTCGGGGGTTATACCTATTAGTAACACAGTGGACTGTATTGTTGGAGCCATGGATCAGACCTTATCTTCTCCATTTAAACCTTTAAATTATTTTGATGGAGGCATGGATGAATTACGGATTTGGGATACGCCTTTAACGGAAGTAGAAATTCGAAAAATGATGAATCAAGAGATAGAAACCAATTCAGGTAATATCAGTGGATCTATTATACCTCTGAATATCAATGGTCTATCTTGGAGTGATTTGACAGGCTATTATCAAATGAATCAAAATGTAGATATTGTTAGTGGAACGCTTAGTTCGAATAATGCGTCTGTTGATGGAGTTTTAAGATATATGACCACCTTTCAACCTGAAACAGCCCCTATTCCTTATCAATCTAATACCAATGGAAATTGGAATTCAGCGACCACTTGGTTACATGGTAGCTCTCAAGCCATCCCGAATAGTATGGGTGTAGATGGAAGCACAAACATAGACTGGAATATTGTTCGGACGTCTCACAACATATCCTCTGAAAATCAAAACATCACTTTACAAGGACTAGATGTCAATACAAATATGCTAAGCATTGAAAACTCGAACCCTTTAGATGGTCAAAGTTTAAGAATTACAGATTACTTAATTATTAGTGATACTGACGCTATTTTAAAATTAGTCGGAGAATCGCAATTATTGCAAGACCCAAATAGTATTGTCGATTATAGCGGAAATGGTAATTTACATCGCGATCAGCAAGGCACAAATAACTATTATAATTATAATTACTGGGGATCACCTGTTAGTTCAGATGGATCTTCTTTTAGTGTTGGTGCTGTTTTACATGATGGATTACAACCTGTTCTTTGGACGACTGCTCATAATGCCGATGCGAGTACTACTCCAATTACGATGAGTAGTCGTTGGCTCTATTTATATGAAAATTATCCTGAAAACTCCTATGCCGATTGGAATGCCATTAATGAAAATTCTACTGTTAATGTTGGTTTAGGGTTTCTTATGAAAGGTAGCGGAACAACAGACCCAAATCAAAACTACAGATTTATTGGCAAACCAAATAACGGCACTATAACTAGTCCAATTACAGCGGCATATGAAGCTCTAGTAGGAAACCCATATCCTTCTGCAATTGATGCTAACGAATTTATAAACGATAACAGTGGAAGTATTCAAGGCGCACTATATTTCTGGGAACACTTTAGCACAAATTCGTCCCATATTTTAGTTGACTACCAGGGCGGTTATGCTGCCTATAATTTAACAGGTGGAAATGCTGCCGTATCACCTCCAGAAATTAGTTCTTTAGGTACACCTTCAAAAATCCCTGAGCGTTTTATTCCAATTGCACAAGGATTTAATGTGACCGCAAATGCAACAGGTGGAACTGTCACTTTTGAAAATGATCAGCGCATTTTTGTAAAAGAGGCGGTCACAGGCGCTGCCAATAGCGGCTCTGTTTTTATGAGAGTTCAAAATGATGGTTCTGAATTAATCGTCAATTCAATACAAGACAGTCCTCCTATAAAACGCGTACGATTAGATTTTAGATCCTCCGATGGCACATTAAGACCATTGCTTTTAGGTTTTGTTCCTAACAATTTAGCAACCGATAATTTTGACTTTGCATATGACGCCATAAATACGGAAACTTTACCAAATGATTTATCTTGGAGGATTAATAACGCGTCATATATTATTCAAGGCGTAGGGAATTTTGATGCCACAAAACAATATCCTCTTAATTTGTATATATCCGATTCTGGTGATATAGAAATTTCATTAAACACTTTAGAAAATTTTGATGTAGACATTGATGTATTTGTATTTGACTCCTTATTAGGTGATTACACAAGAATCAATGACAGTAGCTTTGAAATAAACCTAGAGGCTAACGATTATGAAGACCGTTTTTATATTACATTTAGTGAAGAAGATGAAGCGCTTTCAAATCCAGACTTAGAGACTCACAAAACTATTGTAAACTATTTGAATGATTCGGATGAAATCTATATTAAAACCGTAAATATTAGTACTATCGAAAGTGTGCGATTGATTAATTTAATCGGGCAAACTGTTGTAAACTGGGCATCAAACAGTTTTATAACCTCAGCAAACACAATCCGAATTCCTGTGGATAAGATTTCTGATGGCAGCTATATCATCAAAGTGTATTCAGACTCAAATACCATAAACAAAAAAGTAATTATCAAGCAATAATAAATAATATTTCATGATTACGGTGAACTAATTTTTGTTCAATTATGAAGATAGACTAGTCCAATGTTAAACTCTGTTAATTTTAAGTCCATATATTTTAAGTCTAGAGCCTCATTAAATAATGAGGCTTTAGACTAGAATACAATATAATTAATACTTTATTAGTCTTATGGTTTCAATATTACTTCCTTGACGTACTTGAACAAAGTACAATCCAGATTGAAGCTTAGATCCAAATTCATATTCCTTTTTTGGATTAAACTCATCTGTATGTACTATTTTATTATTGACATCAAAAACAACCACATGCACCAATGCATCACTAGATGATTTCACTTTTAAATTAAATACATTGTCTGAAGGATTTGGCTGAGAATCGACTTCAAACATTTCAAATAATCGTGCATTACTAAATCCGCTATGTACAACTAGATTTCCTCCTGTTAGTGTTAATTCTTCTGTAGAAATTCCTGTCCAATTGCTTGAGAATAATAAGGTACTACTATTATTAATCAAATTGAAAGCAATAGAATCTTCAATTCCAGGTTCACCTCTATCCGTCAGATCAACTTTCAGTGTAAGATTTCCACCTAAACTAATTATATCTGACGGGTCTGTAATATCTTTTAAATTGGACTTCGCAATAAAGGTGGCTATTTTATTATCTTCGTCGGCTATATTAACACCCAAAGACTGTATTGCGTTACTTTTAATTTGATACACATGAATAATGCCATCCAATTCTAATCGTCTAAAAATGATATTCATCTTTCCTTTCACTTTTGTACCTCTTCTGTTATATTTTACATTAAATCCAAAATTAGTTTTCAGACCAGGTGTAGAAGCATAAATGCCATCAGAGGCATCAGGAATGATATGACCACCTCCTGTGATGAAGTCGCCAGTTGGTTTATAAACAGTTACTACTGTATTATCCTCAGAACTATTTCTATAATAATATCCTCCACCATCAACAATAATTCCCACAGTATGAGATTCTGAGTTTGCATTTCCAATATCAACTAACCAATCGAAAGTGACTGTTCCTGTTCTATTATCAGCAGGATTAACAAGATCTACAACCGGAATCCAACCTGAGATATCAGTATTCGTATCTCTATTTACAAATTTCACAATAGCATTTCTAATATCGCCTGCATTTGAATCGTTCGCGAAATCACTAACCGTTATATCTTGAATATTAGCAGAAAGTACAACTAAAGCTTCCGACGCATTTGAAGAAGGCGTTGCCTGCAAGGATTGACCGGTATAATCAACAATAGCATCCTCCTGTATTATCGTTAAATCGGTCGTAGGATCAGCTACACTAAAATTAGGGTTAACACCTATAAACTCTGCAGTAACTATATAATTACCAGGTGCCATTTGCCCATTGGAAGGATAAGATGGAAATTCGACTAAAGGCACTGTAAGCGTTCCTACTTGAACTCCGCCAATTACACTTAAAATTACTGTTCCCATAATCTGTGTACCTACCGAAAACTTAACTCTATCGGCAGCAACACCAGCATTCACACATTCTCCCGGGTCTATGGTCGCTTCAAAAGTAACCATATCACTGTACTGTTGTGTACTTGGATTAACCGTTACACTCGTAATCGTATTGATCTTATTAACCGTTACAATTTGAATACAATGGGCTGTATTGCCTGAAGCATCAGTTGCTGTCCATGTGACCGAAGTCACGCCAAATGGGAATGATGCTGGTGCATCATTTAATACAGTTGTACCTGGGCAATTATCATTAAACGTTGGTGTTCCTAAAACTACAGGTGTATTACATTCACCTGGAACGCTTGTAATAACAACATCAGCCGGACAACTAATTGTTGGATCTTCGTCATCACCAACGGTTACGTCGAAGCTACAGATCTTGGTGTTGTTTGATGCATCTGTTACTGTCCACACTACTGTAGTAGTTCCTACGGGAAATACCGAGCCATCTAATGAATCTGTATTGTCATAATCATTCTCTATTGTCGAACCGGGACAGTTGTCATCAAACCCTGTCGGATCGAACTCTGTTCCCACAACAGTATAATCACACTGACCCGGGTCTGTATCTTTAAATTGATTGCTCACACAACTAATTGATGGCTCCGTATTATCCCTAACGGTCACATCGAAAGTGCATTCGGCATAGTTACCACTGGCGTCTGTAGAGCGTAAAGTAACCGTCTGCACGGTTCCGGCTCCACTAATTGTTGTTCCAGGAATAGGCAATTGGCTTACCACAGGTGAGCCATCACAATTATCGCTTGTTGTGGCAAATCCCGTATAATCCGGTAAGGACACATCACAGTTCGCATCAGCGGTCTCATCTTGATTTCCAGGACAGCTAATCGATGGTGCTGTGTTATCTTTTACCGTTACATCGAAGCTACACTCAGCCCAATTTCCACTGGCATCCGTAGAGCGTAAAGTAACCGTCTGCACGGTTTCGGCGCCACTAATTGTTGTTCCAGGTATTGGCAATTGGCTTACCACTGGTGAGCCATCACAATTATCGTCTGTTGTGGCAGAGCCGGTATAATCCGGTAAGGACACATCACAATTCGCATCAGCGGTCTCGTCTTGATTTCCAGGACAGCTAATCGATGGTGCCGAATTATCCTGAACCTCCACATCGAAGGTACATTCGGCCCAGTTTCCATTGGCATCCGTAGAGCGTAAAGTAACCGTCTGCATGGTACCAACTCCACTAATTGTTGTTCCAGGTATTGGCAATTGACTTACCACAGGTGAGCCATCACAATTATCGCTTGTTGTGGCTAATCCCGTATAATCCGGTAAGGACACATCACAGTTCGCATCAGCGGTCTCGTCTTGATTTCCAGGACAGCTAATCGATGGTGCCGAATTATCCTGAACCTCCACATCGAAGGTACATTCCACCCAATTTCCACTGGCATCCGTAGAGCGCAAAGTAACCGTCTGCACGGTTCCGGCGCCACTAATTGTTGTTCCAGATATTGGCAATTGGCTTACCACTGGTGAACCATCACAATTATCGTCTGTTGTCGCAAATCCGGTATAATCAGGTAAGGACACATCACAATTCGCATCAGCGGTCTCACCTTGATTTCCAGGACAGCTAATCGATGGTGCTGTGTTATCTTTTACCGTTACATCGAAGCTACACTCAGCCCAATTTCCACTGGCATCCGTAGCGCGTAAAGTAACGGTTTGCGTACCACTAATTATTGTTCCAGGTATTGGCAATTGACTTACCACTGGTGAGCCATCACAATTATCGCCTGTTGTGGCAGAGCCGGTATAATCCGGTAAGGACACATCACAATTCGCATCGGCGGTCTCGTCTTGATTTCCAGGACAGCTTATCGATGGTGCTGTGTTATCTATTACCGTTACATCGAAGGTACATTCGGCCCAATTTCCACTGGCATCCGTAGCGCGTAAAGTAACGGTTTGCGTACCACTAATTGTTGTTCCTGGTATTGGTAATTGACTTACTGCAGGTGAGCCATCACAATTATCGCTTGTTGTGGCAGAGCCAGTATAATCCGGTAAGGACACATCACAGTTCGCATCGGCGGTCTCGCCTTGATTTCCAGGACAGCTTATCGATGGTGCTGAATTATCATGAACCTCAACATCAAAGGTACATTCGGCCCAGTTTCCACTGGCATCCGTAGCCCGTAAAGTAACCGTTTGCACAGTACCAACTCCACTAATTGTTGTTCCAGGTATTGGCAATTGACTTACCACTGGTGAGCCATCACAATTATCGCCAGTAATAGCAGAGCCGGTATAATCCGGTAAGGACACAACACAATTTGCATCGGCGGATTCATTCTGATTTCCGGGACAAGTTATACTTGGGCTCAGACTATCCTCCACAGTAATATCCGCTGTACAGGTAGCTGTATTTCCTGCCGCATCGGCCACCGTTAAAATAACCGTTACCGAGGCAATATCAGTACAGTCAAAGGTATCGGGAGATACGCTTAAGGAGGCAATCCCTATATTATCATTGGATCCATTATCCACATCGGCTCCCACGATAGTGGCGCTACCTGTGCCGTCCAATTGAACAGTAATGTTTTTACACATTGCTACTGGAGGAATTGCATCGATAATACTCAATATGGCAAAAGGAATTGGAGATAAGTCAGCATTGGTTTCTGCATGCAACCAATTATTAGTTGTATCTTCAAAATCGGCTTGACTCACAGGTATTGCTCGTTCGCCTAAGGCAAATCTGTATTCAGTTCTACCAGGAGCCGTTGCCGAGAATCCGTCTATTACTAAGGCACTTAAATAGATTCCTGAAGGATCTTCGCCTGCAGGAATATTACCTCCTGAACTAGAGGATGTTCCAGTAAACATAACTGCATAAATATCGACGACTCCATTGGAGGGATCATTATCGCTATCTTCATAAGCATAAAGTGATTCTCCTAAGGTGTCGTGCGCAAGGTTAGCACTCACTAATACTATAGAACCACATGGAGCTCCGGTATTCCCGTTACAGGTTAGTGAGAAAACATCTGGCGTAGTTTCTTTTATAACAATCACATCTCCTGCAGGGATCACGGCACCTGGAGACGTATACATAAACACACCTTCTCCTGTTGTAAACATCAACGTGGTATTATCAAATTCGTTTTCAGTAAAATATATTGTTGTACCCGCTGGAATATCTTTAGCCGCTACAAATGAGAAGCCATCAGGAGTAACGTGATTCATACCAGTAATTGCCACTAAGGGATCTGAATTACTTGTATCATCATTGGTAATGCTACCAGTGGCATCGTTTGGCGAACCGCCATTGTATCCCGTACCTGAAGCCAAGGCAAGAATAACGGTCTCCAAAGGTTCTACATCACTATCTATAACTGGGGTAATTGTTACTGAAGCACTGAGGTTTCCATTAAGAATTATTACGGTTCCTATCGAACCATCAAAAGTATCAGCTCCTGTCTCAACATAATCACCTGAGTAAGTAGCTGTTCCTCCCACGGTAAAGTTTATGGTAACATCAGTTGTAGGCGCTGTGGAAAGTGAGAAGGTATATACCATTCCGGTTCCACTGTCTTCAGCAACGCTATTTGGTGTTATGGCAACGGTAGCTATTGGATTCACAGTTCCCGTGGTTATTATAATGTTATTAAAGGGCACAGCTGACAAAGTTGCATTAGCATTGGCGTGTAACCAGTTGCTAGGATTTTGAAAATCTGCTAGACCAACATCAATAGCGCGTTCACCTCCAGCAAATTTATATTCTGTTCTGTTAGGAGGCGCATTAATAAATCCGTCCACAACAACAGCATTAGAATAAATGCTCGCTGGATCTTGAGTTACAGGAACATTACTTCCTGAAGGCCCACCGCTTTCTCCTGTATATAATAAGGAGTAGATCGCAGTTACTCCGTTATTTGGATTACTATCTGTATCTGAATAGGCATAAAATGACTCACCTAAAGTATCTATTGAAAAATTTCCACTAACTACTGCTACAGTTCCACATGCAGCACCTGAAGTGCCGTTACATGTTAGATCGAACACATTTGTTGATGTTCCTGTTTCTGTCGCCACAACCACATCACCACGCAATAATCCTAAAGGTGGGGTTGTATATGAAACAACACCTTCAGCTCCTGAAAAGGCTAATGTTGTATTATTATATTTGTTCTCAGTGAAATATATAGTTGTTGTACCAGGTATATCGTCTAACGCCACAAATGAAAACCCATCGACTGCAGGAGCCGTAGAGACATGATTTAGACCTGTAACCGCTACCAATGGTATGGTAGCATCGTTGTCATCATTAGCAATTGTACTTGTTGAACTGCTAGGTGAACCGGGGTCGTAGCCCGATCCATTAATCACAGTTAATACAATAGTTTCATCGGGTTCTAAATCTGTATCACCAGTTGGATCGATTGTAAATGAAACGGTAGTATTTCCGTTAAGGATAATTACAGATCCACTAGACGCATTGATGGTGTTAGCACCACTAGCAGTATAATCTGTATTGAAAGTTGCAGTCCCTCCCACCGAAAAATCTACAGTTAGATCGCTCGTTGCTGCAGCACCTAAAGTAAATGTATATGTATAAGTTCCTGCTGCATTTTCTAAAATGGATGCAGGATTGCTAGTTAAGGTTAACAAAGGATCTGCACCTGTAAGATTTATATTGGTAAACTCTATTATTGAAAGTGCTTGATTAGTTTGTGCATGAAGATAATTGATTGGATTCTCAAGTCCAACCTGACTCACTCCATCTCTCAATGAGGTGGGACTGAACTTAAATTCAGTTCTATCTGGATTTGAAGCAGGAAACCCATCTACTATAATCGCGTTTGGAAAATCACTTATCGGACTTTCATTTGCAGGTATATTTCCTCCACCTGTAGTGTACATTACCGAATAAATGACACCAATAGCGTCTCTCACATTTTCATTTGTATCCGAATAGGCATATAAACCATCTCCACTTGTTCCTAAACTAAAACCTCCATTTCCATTCGACCCTCCCAATGGGGCTATAATTGCAGTTCCACATGCACCACCACTAGTACAACTTACCGTAAAAATGTTTGTAGAAGTTCCTGTTTCATTAACAAAAATAACTGTACCAGTACTTATTGCAGAAGTAGCTGTGAATTTGACTACTCCTTCTCCTGTCGTTCCAATGCCAAAAGTAAAAACATTTGAAGCCGCATCGTATTCATTTTCTGTAAAATAAATGACCTCTCCATTGGTTATAATTTCAGTAGCAACAAAGCTAAACCCATCTGTGTTTGGGGACGATGAATTATGGTTCATTCCTATAATGGCTACTTTTTGAGCATAACCTGAAGAAATAATAAGTAAAGTAAATATGAGGGTTAGGAATTGTGTGATTTTTTTCATGAGATTGGTTTTAAGTTCATAAATTAATATGAGGTTGCGTTCTAGGGTCTATATATTCTATACGACGGTTTTTTATTTTGATTCATATTAGGCATTCGTTTCAATTCTCGACATTCACATCTAAATCCTATATGGATTAGCATAATTGCAAATTAAAGAATGATTAACATCTTTTATTTAGCTTCTAGAAGGATATATTCCTTGTAAGGCTATACAATAATTTATCACTAAAAATGGGCTTCTATGATTTATAGGATTATTAGAACCCACACTAGTTTGTGTCAGGCCTCCTAAAACTTTTCCAGATGTAGGGTCCTCGCTAAAGCCTCCTGCATGACTCGCAATTATTCCTGTTGAAACTGGGTCATCCCCAGCGCCAGTGTTTACAGCGACTTTTACATCGTGATCATGACTCGGCATAGTTGCTGGAGTGATAGTAAATTGTGTATTTCCTGATTTTTGCCCTATTACAACTGAAGGAAGTCCAGGACCATTTCCCACATGTACCCCAGATCTACCACGAAGATCAGGTAAGGCAAAAGTAACCCTACCATCACCTCCATATTGGGTTCCTAATAGTGAAAACAACGCTGTGTTTGAAGAAATATTTAATAATTGCCCATCGCATTTAGCCCAGCCCTGTGGTGCAAAATTAAATCCGAATGCTAGAATTTGACCTAAAAATGTTTCCATAGTTAATTGATTTTAATTAATGTTTGTATTAGATACTTATGTTAAATGTAATTTGTGAATGACTTAAAAGATTTTTCTTTTTAGGAAATAATTTCGTTCCAAGTTGTTTGTGATGCTCCCAATGCTTTCCAGTAATAAAAGCTCCCGAATTCGAAATTAGCAATTCCGTGAAACAGGATTTATTATCTGAAGATACCTTAAAGAAGATTCTTGACATCTTACCTTTTTCACGGTTAGGGAAATCTGTAATAAACTGGTAGTTGCCAGAGGCATCCGTCTTAAATTTACCCCGATGCCTATATTTTTTTGAACGTGGGGACAAATGCCAAACTTCAAATGTTGCTCCTGAAACGGGAATTGTTCCATTATGGCTATACAGTGTTCCTTTAATAACAATTGGCCTGGAAAAATTTAAAGGGCTTCGTAAATCGGTTTTTGAATCTACATACGGATTATAGCCTTCAAAAACATGCTCTTCCTCATTGAATGCATTCGCCAGCGATATTGACGATACAAGCGCAATTCCTGTTGCCGCCATTGTCATGTTCTCCAAAAACCAGCGTCGTGAAATAGAATTTTTCATATAGTTTAAATTATAATGCGATTTATTTAATTCAAAATGCATCATATTATAGATGCATCTCTATTGAACGCATCGCAATAATGCATAACAAAACAATCTAGAATAGGTTTATGTATATCTAGGGCTACTATTTATATGTGGGGAATAATTAATGACCAACCAACATTTGTTAGTACAATCATTTTTTAGGGAGAGGACACGAAATATTTCGTGCTTAAAACAAGAAACTAAATCTTCTTATAAGATTGATATTAAATCAAAATCCATACAATATAATGATTTCTTTTTATTTTTTTTTAAATTGTTAATAATTAATATACTGGTTTACACTAATTAACCCTACAAATGAATCACAGCGGAACATTCGATCAACTTTCAAATTGCACTCAAATTTTCATAAAGGAGGACATTGACTTTTTAGAGCTTAAGAATGCACTCGAAGCCTATAAATCCCTCTTATTACAAACTTCAAAATTAGAAGAAACTCCGGTAAACAAAGAGCACCTGTATCTAGACTCAGGAAAGGCTATTGGACCAGAATGGGCGGCGCGATGCATTGATGATATTTTGAGAACCAAACGATTTATATCTGGAGTTTATAAAGCAGTATTACAAATTAGGAAACGAAAAAAGAACGAGCCTGTAATTTTATTATATGCCGGTACCGGGCCATTTGCAACTCTCGTTTTACCTCTTATTACTCTATTCAAACCAAGTAAATTACAATTTGTATTCTTAGAAATAAACTCCATAAGTTTAGAGAGTTTAAAGAGAACCCTCACAGAATTTAATGCGGAAGCATATGTGCAACATATCTATCAATGCGATGCTTCAAAATTCAAGTTACCTGATTCAAACACGATAGACATCGTATTGACTGAATGCCTTCAGCATGCCTTAGCAAGAGAACCTCAGGTTGCTATTACTTATAATTTAATACCACAATTAAGGAAGGATGTCATTCTTATTCCAGAGCAAATAAATTTACACATAGGGCTCATAAATTCTAAATTGAGACAGGAAAATGCCTTAACACCTGCTAATAAGAAACCCGTATCCTTTTATAAAAACTATCCATCAGTATTCAATTTAAGCAAAGAAAGTATTTTAAGTCGATCTTCTGATTTACTGGAAAACGAACTACAGTTTCCTGAAACGAAGACTATTTTTAATCCTGAGGACGTCCAATTATATGACGAAATTGCAATTACTACCGAGATTACTATTTTTGATAACGAAACATTATCTATGAATGACAGCGGACTTTCTATTCCCAAACTGCTAGGCTATTTTAATAAAAACCAAAGAATTAGAGGTGTTGTTTCTAAATATATTTCAAACAATGATCCTGAGTTATCAACTAAATTCATTCCTTAATACATTTCTCATTTTGTAACTTATTATTTAACACAAAGACCATATCTATCGGAAGATGCTATAAGTCATGTTAAACTCTGTTAATTTTAAGTCCATATATTTAAAGTCTTGAATTGAACACTTATTTTAGTTGCCTATGAATCTCAACATTGCACTTTTAGGTATAATCTCTGGAATTGCCGTTGCAACCAGTTTTTTTCTAGCCTCCTATTTCTTATTTTTAAAAAAGAAGGATCGGTTTAAGAATAATTTATTAGGACTACTATTTGTTGCAATTGGTTTCCGAATTGCTAAATCTATTGCCTATTTTATTTTTATTGATATTATATCCATAGGACTGGCCATTGGTTTTTTAGGCCTCTCTACAATTGGACCTTTGTTTTATATTTATATGCGTTCGACTGGAACCAAAGAGACACAATTTCGTAAGACAGATGTTCTACATTTTGCAATTCCTTTTCTAGGTTTTTTCGCATGCCTATTTACGCATTTGGGACCTATCACAACATTATACAAAAGTGTAACTGCTTTACTTTTTGTGTATTTATTAGTTACCGTTCGCATCCATCTGCAAAACAATTATGAGAACACGAATCTTAAATTATGGAATACAAATCTCTTCGTTGTAATTGGTCTAATTTGGATGTCATTTGTTTCACAACATCTCACATCTGAAATTATCAACTATGCTTTTGGAACTGGTATAGCCTCATTGGCTATTTATTATATTTTTATTTTTGCGTTAAAATCGCCAGTGGTTTTCAACACAGCTAAAAAAACGATTCCTAGAGCTATTATTGAAAAAGTAAAGCATGCATTCGAATCTGATAAAATATATTTAACGCAAGCCTATACACTTACTAAATTTGCTGAAAATCACAACATTCCGACCTACCTCGTAACAGAATCGGTAAAACAACTTTATGGTAAGAGGTTTCCTGAAGCTATTAACCATTTTCGTATTAAAGATATCAAGAGCACACTTATTTTAAATTCAGAAAACAACTCTAAAATTGAAGCGCTTGCCTATGAAGTAGGATTTAATACACCTTCAACATTTTATGCCGCTTTCAAAAAGGAAACCAATATGAGTCCTAAAGAATTTCAGAAAAAACATCTTGTTCAAGTCTGATTTTCATTCAGAAATTCCAAAAACACGCTAATTAAACATTCGCATTAAATTCGACAAGAATCTAACTTGGTAGCTTATAGATTCCAGACTTCATATCGTTTGCAACTTGCTGAAAGCGCTCATGATAAGATTGAGGTGCAAGTTCTAGGGCCCTTTCAATTGCTTTAATAGCATCTTCTGGTTGATTTAAGAAATACATTGAAATGCCTTCATTTACAATTAGAAACCAAGTGTCGGGATATTTTATATTCGCTTTTAAAGTAAATTCTAAAGCTTCTGAATAATCTCCAAACCCAATGAGCATCCTAGAGAATTGATAGGCTTCACCAGTAGAATATTGTATAGATTCTATGTCATTCAAGGTTGATTTAAATTCATCTTCTTTCTTTAATTTTTTAAGCAATTGTAACTTCGTCGATACATTTGTGAAATTTTTATTCGCAGCAAATCCGTTGAACCCTCCATTTATTGATCGCTCTGCCCATAGTAAAGCTTCTTCGAGATTTGTATTATGATTTAAACACCAACTAGCAGCGTCATTCCAAGCTTGCCAATGATATGTGTTTATGCCTCTTAATTCACTTCTAAAACTATCTGTTACCGTTTTATTTAGATCTACAGAAACACTAAAAGGAAGTCTTTTATCAGCCCATTCCAATCCTATTACCACAGAATTCTCTTTCCAGTTTAAAAATTCATAATCTAACTTTTCTGAAAATGATGCGGATTGTGCAGACACATCAACACTTAAGGTCACATCTGCTTCTATATTTAAATAATAACTTCCCCATTGTTCATGATTATGAGCAAAAAGCAATGTATATGCCTCTCCTTTAGGGATGACATGAAAGCCATAAACTCCAGCTTTTAATTCGTGTCCTTCTATCGATACATCCGTTGAAAATTTTATGGTCGTATTCATATTGGCACCTGCGCGCCACGGAATAGGATTTCCATTTTGAGGAATAACATGGGTATCATTCCAAACATCTCTTCCATTAGCCGATGGACTATGATAGGTTACTGTAATGTCGGTAACTCCAAGACGTTGGGTTTCGGTAACGGCGTTACTCGCATGTGGAATATTTAAGGTGTGAAATTGTGCAAATGCCATTGTAGTAAATAGCATTCCAATTGCTGATAATAAGAGTTTAATTCTAAGCATGTTCTAGGTTTTAATTTAGATTACAAAACTAGATACGATTTAACTTAAAAAACTCCTGATTTCAGAAAATCGGATATTAAACTTCCAAAAATTAAATCTAAAATTGATATGCAAATCTTAGTCCATGATATTCTCCTGAAACTGGAAGTACACTTATCCCTTTTTCTCCATATTCTTTATTTTTATGAAGCATTGGGACTAAAAACCCAGTGGCTGCTCCAACAATTCCTCCAACAAGAACGTCAGAAGGGAAATGTTGACCTGCCCGCATTCTGAAATGTCCTGTAAATACAGTCGCCAGGGTTGCTCCACCATAGAACACCCATTTCATGTCTGAATCTGGATGATAGTCGTCCCATGTTCGGGCCAAGAAAAATGTTGACGTTGCTACTAAAGATGTATGTCCTGAAAAAAACGAGTTCTTAGCACCTCCCTTTGTACGTTCATCCAAAGGCAAATCATGATTATAGGTAAAGGGTCTTAATCGGTCATTAAATTGTTGTGAGGAACTATAAGCAACTCCTGTTATTGACATAGCTTCCAGATACAACAGTGTTAATCTCATATAATCATCTCGCATAGCATCATCAAAGGCATACATAATCAGCGGTAATGGAATAGACGCATTAAAAAAGAAGTCACTAGTCGTTTTTGCCTTTTCGTTATAATTACCAGCAGCTCTTATATCAAATTTATTTACGTCGTTTCTATCTAAGGCTAGAATATCCGATTCAGGTGAACGGTCTTTGGAGTAAATTTGTGTGAAATTAAATATCGAAATTGCTGCAGTAATACTTGTGAGTGGAATGTCTAATTTCTTATTATAATTATAAACTTGTGGATAATTTTGATTTTTAATTTGGGTGGAATCCATTTGTGCGTTGAGATTAAAACATATTCCAATAAGTAAATAAGAAATCAAGTGTTTAAAGTATTTCATAGTGTTGATATATAGTTAAATATACAATATTTTTATATGCTATACTGAGATTAAAAGTCAATTAATCAAATACATATCGGTAAATTATATATGTAGCTCAATGGCGGCTTTCAAGCAATTTTGAATAAGTTAAATATAAAAGAGTAATTCAGAATATAAGATTAAATACATAAAAATCATCCCTTTTTCCTTATCTAAAATAGGGATGATTTTTTATGATTACTGGAAATAATTCGTAAATTTAGATAAAAATAATATTGTTAATTAATTAAACTATGAAATCAAAAATTACAATGTTAGGAGTTGTGTCCCTTTTTTTATTTGGATGTGCTAGTACCTATTTAAAGGAATCCTCGGTGGTGGACGCTACCAAAAAATCGTATGAAAACATCTTAGTCATTGCACGAGCTAAAGACAAGATATCCCGAATAACTTTCGAAAATCAAGTGGTTGATGATTTAGCAATATATGGCGTAAATGCATCCGCCTCATCTTCAATAATTCCAACGGAAAGTTTTTCTAATGAGCTCTCCGAATCAGAAATTTCTGAATTAAAGAAAACAATTATTGAAAAAGGTTATGATGGGATTATCATTACTAATTTAGTAAATCAACGAGAATACCAAGATGTACAAAGTGGTAATTCGAGCACTGCGTTTTATCCAACACGTTATGGTAGATTTGGGAGATACTATGGTTATTATCCTGTAACGTATTGGGAAGGCGATAGCGTTGTTACGGGCGTAGAGTATACCTTAGAAAGTTGTTTATATAATATTGTGGCGGATAAAGATAAAAATTTACAATGGGTCGGTCGGTTTAAAGTGAAAGACCCTAGCTCACTTATTAATACCATTACTAAATATTCGAAGGAATTAACTTCAGCGCTCATCGAAAATAATATTTCAAATTAATCTTTTTAAAAACATATGAATACACCAACTGCTAAATTAGTTACATTACTCTTATTTGTCGTATTGTATAATTGTTCAACGGTTCAAGTTGTAGACAGTTATACGTCTGATAATGTTGAAACGATGAAAACAAAAAAAACATTAGTCATCGTCAGGTCAGCTAATGAACCTATACGAACTGCTTTTGAAAATGAGATTGCGAAACAATTACGATCCAAAAATCTAGACGTGACAGAAAGCTATAAGAAGTTTCCTAAAATTGATCCAACTGAAGAATTAGATGAAGCTAAAATTAAAGCGATAAAAAAAATGCTTCAGGATGAAGGCTATAATGCTGTCGTGGTAAGTGTTTTAAAAGATATTGAAGAAGTTTCCGAAACAAGAATCGAAGGAGGGTATGAAGCTGGAGCTTCTTTTGCATCGGCATTTTACATAAACAATATTGGTTTCTATGGCTATTATGTAGATCCTATTTCATATCCAAGTTATGATGGTGTATATGTGCCACAAACTATGAACACCAGGACTGGGAAGATTTATGTGGTTGAAACATCTGCCTATAATTTGGATCTTCCTGTGAAAGAGCAATTAATGGCAATGGTCACCTCTAAAATAGAAGAGACAGAACACATGAAATATCTAGCAGACGATTATGCAAAAGCTATTTTGAAAGCACTAAAAAAGAAGAAATAGAATTCATGCCTCAAGTTTGATATTAAACAAATAACCTTGTAACAATTGAACTAATCAATATGAAAAAAGCAACAACCAGCCTCATAATCCTTTTTCTTTGTTTCAACCTTTTTGGTCAAGAAAATGAGGAGAAAAACTCATTTAAGAATCAATTTGGACTCGAAGTCTCTGATTTAATTAATGGTGCATACCAGTTTAAATACGAACGTATTTTGGGCGAGCATACATCGTTAAGTCTTGGTATAGCATATAAAGGCGAAAATGGAATCATTCGTTTATCTGGACTGGATACGGAGCAAATTAAAACAGGCGAGATTGCCTATTCAGGATTTAAAATTATTCCCGAATTTCGATATTATTTAAAAAAAACAAGCCAATATGGGATGGATGGCTTTTATTTTGGTGCCTATTTAAAATACAGTAATTATCAATCTGATCTTGATGGCACTTATATAAATGATGCCGATGAATCGTTTACGATTGCATTTGACGCTGATATCAAGGTAGTTTCTGTTGGACTTATGGTTGGTTATAAATTACCCCTTTCTGAACGATTTTCTATAGACTTCCTAATTGCGGGGCCAGGAGCTGGACGTTATGATTTTTCATTCGTAAACAAAGAGGATTTGCCAGATGAATTTTATGATGACTTTAACGAGGCTCTTGAAAATTATAGTTTGTTTGATTTGTTAGATGGCGAATTTAGATTTAAAGAAACAGATTCAAATTCAAAATTTACATTACCATCCTTTAGATATGGAATCTCTCTAGGGTATTCATTTTAGTATTATCATCAAACTTGTATTGAAAACTCGAGAGATGAGTTGTTCAATCGTTTTAACTAATTTAAACACTATTCACATGAAAAAAGTAATTACTATTTGTTGCTGTTTAGCGATTTCATTTTTAAGCTCGGCTTTTAATTATGAAACAATATCCACTATTAATTCACACACAACGCTGGTTCAAGATGAAGTTAAAGAATCTCCGGAATTACCGATTGGGACTATCCTTTTTCTTAAATCTACCAAAGCTATCGTCTCAAAGAACTTTAAAGCCGGAGATCATTTTTTTGTTGAACTGGCAAAAGATGTAACAAGCAAAGGCAAGGTGCTTATCCCAAAAGGAACTTTGGTGCAGATGGAAGTTTTAGTGTCAGAAAATAAAAAGCGTAGATCAAGCACATTTGCAGTAACTGTTGGTGGGTTTATTATCGATAATTACCTTCAGCAAGTTAAAACTGAAACTAAAGTAATTACCACCGAAGATATGGCAGGTAACACCGTTAAAAAAGCAGCCATTGGCGCCGGAGTTGGAGCTGCCTTTGATGGAAGTAAAGGCGCTGGACGTGGGGCTGCGATTGGCGGTGCAGTGGGATTATTGAAACCAGGACAAGTGATTCAATTCCCTGCTGGAACTGAAGCCACTTTTCAATTAGCACTACCGCTAAAAGTAGATTGGTTATAAAAAAGCTCATTATTATAACGCTAATACTTTCTGGAATGAATTGTCATTCTCAAGTATTGCTATCGGTCATTTTTGGAGATAAGCTAAATTCGGAAGGATTAGAGTTTGGTCTTGAGGGTGCTATGAATTGGTCAAACATTTCAACACTAGACGCAAATAAAAGTTTATCATCTTTTAATCTAGGATTCTACTTTGATTTTAAATTAAAGAATCAATGGAATGTGTATACCGGAGTTCTTGTAAAATCAAAACTTGGAGCCGATGAATTAACCACGCGTGATTTAAATTTGTTAGGCATAGAATTACAGGACGAAGATGGGATTTACAGTCAGAAAATTAATTATTTTGTTGTCCCTATTCTTTTAAAATATAATTTTAAAAATAGGATTTACTTCGAAGCTGGCCCCCAATTGTCGTTAATGCATAATGCCTGGGTAGAGTTTAATTCAAATGAAGATCACAGAAAGATACGAATAAGAGATATTAATAAAGATCAAATTAATACGATTGATGCCGGAGTAGCAATTGGAACTGGATATAAATTAATGGCAGATACTAGTATGACTATAGGACTGAGATATTACCTTGGACTTACCAATGTTTATAAAGAAATTTCAGGCTCTAATAACAGCTCTCTGTTTTTAAAACTAAACATTCCAATTGGAGCCGCTAAGGCTAAAGAGAATGCTCCAACCCAATAAAAAAAGTCTAAATGACAAGATCGACCTTAATAACACTAATCGGAGCATTACTATTTATTCAGAATGTCAATGCACAATACGCAAGCACTAAAATAAAGGATAGGCACCAAGCATATACCGATAGCCTCAAACAAGTAAAATATGATAATATATTTCCAATCTGGGGACAAAAAGCCTATGAAAAGGGGTTTGATATTCCCTACCCAACTGGAGTGATGGTAAATTATGTGTATGTAAAGCAAGGTCTTATAATTGATAATATACGACTAGGTATTCAAACAGACAATTTGGATATCCCTCTTTCTGAAGTCAATTTTATAGAGTTTGGAAATAATTATACTACAGCTAACACGGTAATGGTTAGACCAGACATATGGATATTTCCATTTTTAAATGTTTATGGGTTATTTGGAAGAGGCAAATCTACAACTGAAGTAAATCTTAAGTTTCCAATTGAGTTAAAATCTATTGTTGAGCAAGATGTGAATACCACAGGCGTTGGTGTTACCGTTGCTGGAGGTTTAGGTCCAGTTTGGCTTGCCTTGGATGGAAATATTACTTGGAATAAACCCGAATTACTCGATGATGCTGTAAAGGTCAAAACATTTGGAATTAGGTTAGGTCATAATTTTGTTAACAAAGCAAAGCCATACAGAAATTTTGGTTTTTGGGCTGGGGCAATGAGTATTTCTTTAGGATCTAATACTGTTGGAGAATTAAAACTTAATGAAGCACTTCCTCCAGAAACATGGGAACGTGCAGATCAAATTGTTTCGACTTATAATGATTGGTATGATAACACAGCTACAATACCTCAAAAATTAGCTGCTGATCAAACATTAGGGCCATTAGTAGAAGCTATAGATGCCGCAGACGGAGAAGCCATTATTCGATATGGATTAGATAAACGAACAAAGCAAAAATGGAATGGAATAATTGGCGCGCAATACCAGCCTAATAAGAACTGGATGTTTAGAACTGAGGCAGGCGTTATTGGTGATAGAAAGATGTTTCTACTTTCTGTAAACTATAGGATTTTACTATAAGAATGAAATTGAATTTTTAAAACGATCGTATGAAATTATTTATAAGCGTTTTTATCTCAATCCTATGTGGAATCAGTAGTTTGTTTGTTGATGAGATTTCGAATAATGCCGAAGTGAACAACACAAATGTGAAAATTATCATTAAAGGAATACGATCAGACAAAGGGAAAATAGTTTTAGCAGTGTTTAAAGATCAAGAAGGTTTTAAATCTAGAAAACCTGTGAAAAGAATAGAACTAAATAAAGACGAATTAGAAAAGAATGAAATTCAATTGAATTTGGATATGGGAATATATGGTATTTCGGTATTTGATGATGAAAATGATAACAATAAAATGGACTATAATTTTTTTGGGATACCAAAAGAAGGGTTTGGCTTTTCAAACTATTATCATAAAGGCTATTCAAAACCTCACTTTGACAAATTTAAATTCGTAGTTATTAAAGACAATTTAATTTTAATTGAGATTCAATTAAGATATATGTAATTTTATAATATGAAAAGAAGCGTATTCGTAATAAGTATGGCACTATCGATAATGGCCTGTAAAGAGGGTTCAGTTAAAGATGTTACGGTAGATAAAAACCTCATAATAAAATCTGAAACCATAATATCTTCCGAATCAAATTTGGATATGGTGTGGATAGAAGGTGGTTCGTTTCAAATGGGAGCGGTAGCTGAAGGACTTTACAAACGAGAATACCCTGCACATCAGGTGGAAGTTGATGGCTTTTGGATGGATATCCATGAAGTCACAAATGCGCAATATCAAGAATTTGTAGATGCTACCGGTTATAAAACAGTAGCAGAACGCCCTGTTGATTGGGAACAAATTAAAAAGGAGCTCCCGCCAAATACGCCGAAACCCCACGACAGTATTTTACGACCTGGTGCTCTCGTATTTAAATCGTCTCAGCAACCTGTGAGACTAGATAATCCTGCAAATTGGTGGCAATGGACAATAGATGCAAATTGGAAACAGCCACAAGGACCAAACAGCACGATTTCTGACAAAATGGATCATCCAGTAGTACATATTGCCTATGAAGATGCTGTAGCATATTGTGACTGGGCAGGTAAACGATTGCCAACAGAAGCGGAATGGGAGTTTGCTGCTAGAGGTGGTTTAGATGAGAAAAAATATACTTGGGGCGATGAAGATCCAAAGGATAGAGGAGATTTAGCGAATATTTATCATGGCGATTTTCCATATAACAATACTACCATAGATAAGTATGCTGGTACAGCTCCAGTGATGCAATTTAAATCTAATGGCTATAAATTATATGACATGTCTGGGAATGTCTGGGAATGGTGTTCAGATTTTTATGATGAAAACTATTATAAAGAAGTCGCTGGAAAAATTTGTAAAAACCCTGAAGGATCAACAAAAGTCTATAACCCAAGAGATCCTTATGCCACAGAACGTGTCACGAAAGGCGGTTCTTATTTATGTCATGTTTCCTATTGTTATAATTATCGCCCAAGTGCAAGAGAAGGTTCCTCAGTAGATACTGGAATGTCTCATCTTGGATTTAGATGTGTAAAAAAATAATATAAAATACTATGAAAAAGCAACTTATATTTTTGGCATTAACGCTATTATCTATCTCAGTTTTAGGACAGGATAATACACAAAATGAAGATCAAACACCTACCGGATGGAAATTTGATATTGCACCCTACATATGGACGGCTAGTCTCTCGGCTGATATTTCTTTTTTAAACCAATCGGTGCCTGTAGAAGCAAATTTCAAAGATGTATTAGAGAATTTAAAAATGGGGTTTTTGATGCATGCTGAGGCTAGAAAGGACCGCTTTTTTATTGCTGGTGACATCGTGTATTTAAAAATTGGAAAAGACGGCACTATAGATGCACTGTCTTTAAATACAGATTTAACGATTAAAGAAACCGTCGCCGAATTAACTGGTGGATACACGCTGTTAGAATCTCATAATGCCCTTTATTTAGATGGCTTTGTAGGGTTTAGGTATTTCGGAATTAAAACAGAAATTAATGCGGATTCTCAAAATATTTTAGACAAATCCATAAATGCCACTGACCCAATTTTAGGTCTGCGGTTAAGAACCGACTCTAATAAATGGACAAATAGTTTGCGCGCCGATATTGGAGGCTTTGGAATTGGATCCGAATTTAGTTGGAAAACCAACCTTTTATTTGGTTATAAATTTTCAGATTCATTTTCTTTGCACGCCGGATTTCAAGCCTACGGTATTGATTATGAAAAAGACGCATTCGGTTTGGACATGACCAGCGCAGGATTCTTGTTAGGAGGTAATTTTAAATTATAATTAAAAAAAGGAAGACTAAGTTAAAATATAAATAAATAAAATTTAAATCGCACATAACTATTACTAGGTGTCTAGTATTAATTGCCTCACAAAAGCCTTTGTGTTTAGGGATTTTTATGCTTTTTTCCAGTTTTAGTTTTGCTCAAGATCTCGAACCAAGAAGATGGACACCTTTACCACTAAGTACTCAAATTTTTGGTATTGGTTATGGGCATACTCATGGTACAATTCATTTCGATCCTTTATTAAATATAAGAGATGCAAGTGTTACTGTTAATTCGTTCGTGTTACAATATTTACGCCCATTTAAAATTGGAAAAAAATTAGCCCGATTTGATGTGCTAATCCCTTTTAGTATTGCACATTGGGAAGGCTATTTAAATGACACATATACCACTGTAAATCGTAATGGTTTTGCAGATCCAAGGTTACGGGTTTCAATTAATTTTATTGGACCCGATGCCATGAACCCAAAAGAGTTTCAAAATTGTTTATCCGAGCACAAAGTTTTTACGGTTGTCGGAGCTTCCTTGGCCGTTACACTGCCTTTAGGACAATACTTTAATGAAAAAATATTGAATCTCGGTCAGAATCAATTTGTATTTCGCCCTCAAATTGGTTTCGTCCATCATTGGAAATCGTGGTCATATGAACTTACAGGATCAGTATTCATCTATAATAAAAACGAAAATTTTTCAGATGGAAATAGTAAAAAACAAAATGCAACATTTGCAACGCAAACCCATCTAACAAAACGATTTAAGAACAAAACATGGGCATCTTTAAGTGCTGGTTATGGCTTAGTAGGGCAGTCTATCGTGAATAAACAACCCAATCATGACGATCGAGCCGATTTTTTAGCTGCTGCTTCACTTGGTTTCGTACTCGCTAAAAAACAATCCATAAAACTTTCGTATATACGAACGGAAACCTTAAAGGATATTGGAGCCGATTTGAATTCGTTCATTTTAGGTTGGTCAGTGCTCTTTTAATCAAATTATTCTGATAAATCGGCTAGGGAGCAGATTCCTAGATTCTCAATTATAAATGTTTGTATTATTGATAAAGGCGATGCCTAACGATATCATTAATTGCAGTCACAGTTAATGAAATATAATCTCTATTACCGTTAAAATATTAAAATATATTTATTAAATTAACAATAGGCTTGTCATCTTTTTCTTATTTTTATAGTCTTGACAAATAAAGTAAACAGTTCAGATTTAACTCGCCCTGAGGAAATTCTATTAACCGCAATAAACTTTTAAAACCACTAAAATGAAAAATTACTATTTTATTGTGCTATTATGCCTATTTTTTATTGGCTGTCAGCAAACCAGTAATAAGGAAAACTCAAACGATCAAGTCACTGAAAACTTTGAAAAATACGGACAAGAGTTCGAGGGTAAAATAGCAGAGTCTTATGCTGACTCTGAAGAATGGTGGCCGAAAAAGAAACGGCCAGCTAAAGACTCACCTAATGTTATAATTTTTCTTTTAGATGATGTAGGCTATGCTCAAGTAGGCTCCTTTGGTGGATTGATTGAAACACCAAATATCGATAATCTAGCTGCTAACGGATTACGTTATAATAATTTCCATACAACGGCTCTTTGTTCACCATCTCGTGCCACTTTAATGGCTGGACGTAATCCGCATAAAATCGGATTGGGTAGTCATGCTTTAACGGCCATGGGATTCCCTGGTTATAATGCAGTTGTACCACCATCAGCAAAGTCTGTTGCAAATTATTTGCAAGAAGAAGGTTATGTGAATTATGCTTTAGGAAAGTGGGATCATACACCTTTATACGAGGTCTCACAAGTAGGGCCTTTTGATAGATGGCCGAGTGATGAAGGGTTTGATCATGGCTATAACTTTATGGCGGCCGATGTCCATCAATTCGTCCCTGTAATGTGGAATGATCACTCTCCGGAACCATACCGAAAATCGAAACATTTAGATGCCGATCTTGCCGATAGAGCAATCGATTGGATCACTGGTCATAAATCTTTAGATGATGAGTTGCCATTTATGATGCTTTGGGCTTCGGGCTCCATGCACTCACCACATCATGCCCCCGATGAATATATTGCAAAATACAAAGGTAAATTTGATATGGGTTGGGATGTTGCCAGAGAGCAAATTATTACCAACCAAAAGGCACTGGGGATAGTTCCTGAAAGTACAGATCTGTCTGGAAGAATTGATGTCATTCCAGCCTGGGAAAGCCTAGATGCTGACCACAAAAGAATGTATGCGCGACAAATGGAAGTTTTTGCGGCACAAATGGAGCACGTAGATTATCAAATTGGAAGAGTGGTTGAAACACTTAGACGTATTGGGGAATTAGACAATACGCTTATTATTGTTACAGCTGATAATGGTGCTTCAGGTGAGGGTGGACTAGCTGGTACTTTTAATGAAACTTATGTATTAAATGGTTTGCAAACCCCATTCGATGCAAATCTTAGAAATTACGACAATTGGGGACAAGCAGACTCGTATCCACATTATCATGCAGGTTGGGCCATGGCTGGGAACACCCCTTTCAAATATTTCAAACAATCAGAACATCGCGGTGGGCAAGCCGATCATTTAGTTGTGCATTGGCCAGCAGGAATTAAGGCTAAAGGCGAAATTAGAGGACAATACCACCATATTAGTGATATTGCACCTACAATTCTGGAAGCAGCAAACATTGAGCGTCCTGATGTGTACCATGGCATTGTACAGCAACCTTTTACGGGTGTACCAATGAATTATTCATTCGATAATGCGAGCGCACCAAATGCTAAAGACAACCAATATTATGAAATGTTTGGTAATCGTGCCATCTGGGAAGATGGATGGAAAGCGGTGACCTTACATGCTAATCGCATGCCATGGGATATAAATGTAAGGGGTGATTTTGCTGATGATGTCTGGGAACTTTATAATGTAGCCGAAGATTTCTCTGAAAGCCATGATTTGGCAGCAGAAAATCCTGAAAAATTAGAAGAGCTTAAAAAGCTATTCGAGGAAGTGGCTTGGGAGAATAATGTATATCCAATGTATGATGATATGTTAGCCCGTTTAAATGGGGTTAATTATGTACTCTTTGGTGATCAAAAAGAATTCACATATTACGCTCCAGGAGCAATTCGAATTGCAGAAAAAGCTTCTGCTCCAGTAAAAGGGCGTTCCCATATGATAGAAACCACTATCGATTTGAAAGGTGATGAAGAAGGTGTTATTGTAGCCTGCGGGGGAATGACCGGGGGTTATTCAATGTACATTAAAGACAATAAACTTCATTTCGATTATAACTTTTTAGATGGTGTACATCACCACTTGACTTCTGGGGAATTACCAAGAGGTAAAACCGATCTGAAGTTTAATTTTATTTTAGACCGCTCAATAATCGATGGCACATTAAAACCTTGGGCTGGTGATGGCGAATTGTATGTAAATGGTGAAAAGGTCGACGAAAAATATTTCGATTCCATGCATATAAGTACGTATTCTTTAGCCGAGACTTTTGATGTTGGAATGGATACCGGAACTCAGGTGGACCCAGACTATGAAGGTGGAACATTTGCATTCACAGGTGTATTAGATCGAGTAAAAATTACATTAACAGATTAACATAGTTTCAATTTTAATATTAATAAGCTGGATCAGATTATTTTTTGGTTCAGCTTAATTATAAATAATTTAAATACACATTATGAAAGTGAAAACCACCATGTTATTTATAATCCCAGCACTTTTATTAGTGGCTTGTGGAGGACCAGTAGAAAAGACATCTGATATAACTTCAGATGAAAAAGCGACAACAATAGACAAACAAAAACAATACTCTCCCTATGCTGGGAATGACATTCCAAGAAACGTATATTGGGGGGATACCCATTTGCACACTAAATTGTCTCCTGATGCTAATTTAACTGGTAACGGAAAACTGGGGCCTGAAGATGCGTTTAGATTTGCATCTGGTTATGAAGTTACTACCAACAAAGGAATGCAAGCCAAATTGCAACGCCCTTTAGACTTTTTAGTGGTAACAGACCATGCAGAATACATGGGATTACTACCTGGAATTGCAGAAGGGAATGAAATATTGATGGCATCGGATTATGGAAAGGACTTGGCAAAACAACTTCAAGGAACTGAAGAAGATAAATTTAACGCAACACTTGCTGTTGTTGCAGACATAGGTAATGCTGATGCAAAATTTAGATCAAAAGAATTTGAACAAACGGTATGGCAAACGGTAACTGCTGCTGCAGACAAGTACAATGACCCAGGGAAATTTACAGCTTTTATTGGTTACGAATTTACTTCAATGCCTAAAGTGAACAATTTACACCGTTGTGTCATCTTTAAAGATGATGCTTCTTATGCAGATCAAATTGTTCCATTCTCAGCTTTTGACAGTGAAAACCCAGAAGATTTATGGGTCTTTTTACAAGGGTATGAGGATAAAACTGGTGGTAACGTATTGGCTATAGCGCACAACGGAAATGTTAGTAATGGACTTATGTTTATGGACGAGGATTATGCAGGAAAACCGTTGACTAAAGAATATGCAGAAACGAGAATGAAATGGGAGCCATTGTATGAGGTAACTCAAATTAAAGGTGATGGAGAAACTCACCCTATGCTATCTCCTAAAGATGAGTTTGCAGATTTTGAAACTTGGGATTGGGGGAATTTAGATGCTACCATCAAAAAGGAAGAGGCCATGTTAAAACATGAGTACGCAAGGTCAGCACTAAAATTAGGATTACAATTAGAAACGAAATTGGGAGTAAATCCTTATAAATTTGGACTTCAAGGAGCTTCAGATGCACACTCATCACTTGCTGGAGAAGCCGAAAATAATTATTGGGGAAAGCTTTCTATGTATGAGCCGGGCCCCGAAAGAGCAGAGCATGATTTTTTAGAAAAATCAAATGGTAGAGTTGTAGATAAAAAAGCTGATGTAATGGGTGCCGCTGGTTATACAGGAGTTTGGGCAAAAGAAAATACCAGAGCAGCAATTTTTGAGGCGATGGAAAGAAAAGAGGTGTATGCTACCACAGGACCAAGAATGACAGTACGTCTTTTTGGTGGATGGGATTTTACAAAAGCAGATGTATACAGTGCTTCCATGTCTGACATTGGTTACCAAAAAGGCGTGCCAATGGGAGGAAATTTAGTAGGATCTGAAAGTGATGCGCCAACATTTATGGTAGTCGCTACCAAAGATGTTACTGGAGCTAACTTAGATAGAGTTCAAATTGTAAAAGGTTGGGAAGATGCCAATGGAGAAGTACACGAAAAAGTATACAATGTGGCATTATCTGACGACAGAAAATTAAGCGACAACCCTAAACCAGTAGGCAATACAGTTGACCTAAAAAATGCAACTTACAGCAACAGCATAGGAGATGCAGAATTAACTGCACTTTGGGTAGACCCCAACTTTGATGCTTCACAAGATGCTTTTTATTATGTAAGAGTATTAGAAATTCCAACTCCACGTTGGACAGCTTATGATGCTAAGTTTTTTGGAACTGAATTAAGTGAGGATGGACCACCAAATATAATTCAAGAAAGAGCATATACTTCACCAATTTGGTATACACCTAAAAACTAAAAATGATAAAAATGAAACATACTTATTTATTAGCCATTCCAGCACTATTATTAGCTGCTTGTGGAGGTTCAGAAGAAAAAGTAACTAATTTAACTTCAAATTCTGAAGCCACTGTAACAAGTATAACCTCAGAAAAACGAGACAATTACTCTCCTTTTGTAGGTGATGATTATCCACAAGATGTTTATTTCGGTGATTTGCACTTGCACACCTCTTTTTCAGTAGATGCAGGATTGGTTGGATGTAAGTTAGGACCAGAAGATGCTTATCGTTTTGCAAGTGGAGAAGAAGTTGTTACAAGCACAGGACTAAAGGCAAAACTGAATAGACCACTCGATTTTTTAATGGTATCAGACCACGGAACCAATTTAGGTATTCCACCAATGCTATGGGAAGCCGATCCAGATTTATTAGCTAATGAAATAGGGAAGAAATGGTACGATTTAGTTCAAGAAGGAAAGGGAAAGGAAGGTGTTTATCTACCATGGTTGCAAACTACAATGAAGGGAATCGACCAAATCAAAAGTGAGAAGATTATGCGGAATGCGTGGACCAGAGAAATGGATGCCGCAGAAAAATACAACCAACCAGGAGTGTTTACTGCAATTATTGGATATGAATGGACATCAATGCCAGGCGGTAATAATTTACATAGAGTAGTTGTATTTAAAGACGGTAAAGAAAAAGTGAATAATATTCTTCCATTTACTGCATTTGATTCACAAGACCCAGAAGATTTATGGAAGTACATGTCTAATTATGAGCAAAAGTATGGTGGTAGCGTTTTGGCAATACCTCACAATGGTAATATGTCCGATGGATTAATGTTCTCTGTAGAACGGATGAATGGGGAACCTATAGATGCAGAATATGCTACCAATAGAATGAAATGGGAACCTTTGTATGAGGTTACTCAAATAAAAGGAGATGGTGAAACGCATCCCAAATTATCAACTACAGATGAATTTGCAGATTATGGCACATGGGACATCAATCCATTCAAAGGACCGGCAGAGAATACGAAAAGATATGAAACTGAATATGCACGTACAGCTCTCCAAATAGGGTTGCAGCAAAAGCAAAAAATTGGTGTAAATCCATTTAAGTTTGGGATGATAGGAAGTACTGACGCTCACACTGGGTTGACTGGATGGCAAGAAAATAATTACATGGGTAAATTTCCTTCATCAGAACCAAGTGCTGAAAGATATGAGGAAGTACTCATACCTTCCCCACTTGATAAAAAATATGATATTATGACATGGATGGAGGTAGCCGGAGGACTTACTGCAGTTTGGGCTAAAGAAAATACGCGTGAAGCATTGTTTGATGCCATGCAACAAAAAGAAACCTATGCGACTACCGGAACGCGACTGCGAGTACGATTTTTTGCGGGTTGGGAGTATACCAAGCAAGATGCAACAAGATCTGATTTTGCGAAAAATGCTTACGCCAATGGAGTACCAATGGGTAGTGATTTAACTGATGGAAATGGCAAAAGCCCTAACTTCTTAATCCAAGCCATGAAAGATCCAGATGGTGCTAATTTGGATAGAGTTCAAGTAATAAAAGGATGGGTAGATGCCAATGGTGAGAGACAAGAACGAATTTATGATGTTGCTGTATCTGATGGAAGAGTTATTGATAAAACTGGTAGATGTAAAACATCTGTAGGATCTACAGTGAATGTAAAAGAAGCAACCTATGATAACAGCATAGGAAGTACTTCAATGACAACATATTGGTCAGACCCTGATTTTGATGCTGCATTAGATGCCGTTTATTATGTACGGGTATTGGAAATTCCTACACCTACATGGCTAGCTTATGATGCAAACTTCTATAAGTTGTCCATGCCAAAAGAATATCCAATGACACATCAAGAAAGAGCTTATACTTCACCAATTTGGTATGCACCTAAATAAAAATGATAAAAATGAAACATACTTATTTATTAGCCATTCCAGCGCTATTATTAGCTGCTTGTGGAGGCTCAGAAGAAAAAACTGCAGGTGAAGCTTCAAGTTCTGAAGATACTTTTAAAAGTATAACCTCAGAAAAACGAGACAGTTATTCGCCCTATGCCGAGGATAAATTCCCTAAGGATGTTTATTTCGGAGATACCCACCTACACACATCCTATTCGCCAGATGCGGGTTTGATGGGGAATCGAAATATTGACCCAACAGAGGCATTTCGTTTTGCGATGGGTAAAGTGGTAGAGGCACACAATGGAATGAAAGTGAAGCTTAATCGACCACTTGATTTTTTGGTGGTTACTGATCACGCAGAATACTTTGGTATTGCTCCAGGTCTGTACGATTCTGATGCTGACCTGATGGCTACTAAAAAGGGAAAAGAGTGGATTGGGTTGTTACAGGAAGGAACTGACGAATCGATCATCAAGGCAGCCTACGAGATCATGACGGGAAAATCCTGGGAAATCAAGGACAAAACTTTCTTTAATAAGGCATGGTTGAGGGCCACAGATGCGGCCGAAAAAAACAATCAGCCGGGCAAGTTCACCGCGTTTATAGGTTACGAATGGACCTCGGCACCCAGTGGAGACAATCTTCATCGTGTTGTCATCTTTAAAGACGACACCACCAAAGCTAATCAGGTCCAGCCGTTCTCGGCCCTCGACAGTGAGGATCCGGAGGATCTTTGGGCATGGATGGACAACTACGAGAAGAAGACTGGGGGAGAAATTCTGGCGATTCCACATAACGGCAATGTGTCCAATGGTCTGATGTTTTTGGACAAGGACATGAAAGGTAAGCCATTGACCCCGGATTACGCCAAGGAACGCGCACGTTGGGAGCCCTTAATTGAAGTTTCGCAGATGAAGGGGGATGGAGAAGCACATCCTTTCCTTTCGCCTGAGGATGAGTTTGCCGACTTTGAAACTTGGGACAAAGGGAATGTTCAAGCGTCAGCTCCCAAGAAAAAAAGCATGCTGAAATATGAGTACGCACGGGAAGCGCTGAAAAGAGGACTCATGCACGAGAAAGATCTGGGAACCAACCCTTTCAAATTTGGCATGGTTGGGAGCACTGATTCACACACAGGGCTGTCAACAGCCGAGGAAGACAATCAATGGGGAAAATTGTCGATCTATGAACCCAGTAGCGACCGAACAGAACACCCCATTATCCCAGCCCAAGGGGAAGATAAGAGTACGGAAATCATGGGCTACGGTTCAGCTGCTTCCGGCTATGCAGCCGTATGGGCGACCGAGAACACTCGGGAAGCGATCTTCGAGGCCATGCAGCGCAAAGAAGTTTATGCCACCACTGGTCCGCGAATCACTGTTCGGTTCTTCGGTGGCTGGGATTACGAGAACGATGATGTCTATGATCCCCGATACGCGAAAATAGGTTATGAAAAGGGTGTCCCTATGGGGGGTGACTTATCTAGTGCGCCCAAAGGAAAATCGCCAGTTTTCATGGTACTGGCGACCAAGGACCCAGATGGAGCTAACCTCGACCGTGTACAGATTGTAAAAGGGTGGCAAGATAAAGAGGGTAAGCTCCACGAAAAGGTTATTGACATAGACCTATCAGACGACCGAAAACCCGGAGCGAAAGCAGCTTCGATTGGCTCTACCGTAGATGTCAAGAATGCGTCCTATAAGAATACCATCGGAGATGTCCAATTGAGTGGTGTTTGGACCGATCCGAATTTCGATTCCAAACAACGGGCGTTCTATTATGTTCGCGTGATCGAAATCCCTAAACCTCGATGGACTGCTTATGACGCCAATTTCTTTAATATAGAAATGCCGAAAGAGGCAAAAATGACTGTTCAGGATAGAGCTTATACTTCTCCAATTTGGTATACGCCAAAATAAAAATAATAAAAATGAAACATACCTATTTAATTGCTATCCCAGCACTTTTACTAGCTGCTTGTGGAGCACCAGAAGAAAAAACGGAAAATACAACAACATCATCTGATGCTACGGTAACAACTTTAACTTCAGAAAAAAGAGACAATTACTCTCCTAATGTAGGTGATAATTATCCTCAGGATGTCTATTTTGGGGATACCCATTTACATACTTCTAATTCTCCTGATGCTGGTTTTTTTGGTACTACGCTTGGGCCAGAAGATGCTTATCGTTATGCTACTGGAGAAGAAGTGGTTTCAAGTACTGGACTTAAAACAAAATTAATTCGCCCATTAGACTTCTTAGTAATCGCAGATCATGCTGAGTATTTTGGTATTGTTCCGAACTTGTTAGTTGGTAACCCAGAATTGTTAAAAGATCCTGTTGGAAAAAGGTGGTACGACACTTACAAAGCTGACCCTAAAACGGGTGGAATGACAATATTTCAAGAAATAGTTCAATCCTCTACTGGTGAAACCAATGAGGAGATGATTAAAAACCCAAGACTAAAGAGATCAACATGGTTAGCTGCAAATGCAGTTGCAGAAAAATACAATGTTCCTGGGAAATTTACGGCTTTTTTAGGTTATGAGTGGAGTTCAGTAATAAAAGGAAATAACTTACACCGAGTTGTTGTCTTTAAAGATGGTTCTGATAAGGCAAATCAAATTGTACCCATTTCATCTATGGATGGACTAGATCCAGAAACACTATGGGAAGGTATGGCTGCTTATGAAGAAAAAACGGGTGGTCAAGTTTTAGCTATTCCACATAACGGAAATTGGAGTAATGGAATGATGTTTCAGATGGAAACAGTTGAAGGAAAACCATTTGATAAAGCTTACGCTGAAAATCGTGCAAGATGGGAACCCATTTATGAGGTAACCCAAATGAAAGGAGACGGTGAAGCACATCCAATTTTATCACCTACCGATGAATTTGCTGATTTTGAAACTTGGGATAAAACGAATATTACAGCTCGAGTTCCAAAAACGAACGAAATGATACAAACGGAATATGCCCGTGAAGCATTAAAAGATGGATTACTGTTAGAAGCCAGTTTAGGGATCAACCCGTTTAAGTTTGGATTAATTGGTTCAACAGATGCACATACTGGATTGGCAAGTACTAGGGAAGACAACAATATGTCTAAAATGCCACATATGGAACCTAGCAATCACCGAGCAACAGAACCTTTAATAAAATCACCAGTACATGATAGCTTGACATATTTCGGAGCAGATATTAGTGCAGCAGGTTTAGCTGCAGTTTGGGCAACAGAAAATTCACGTGAAGCAATTTGGGATGCCATGAAAAGAAAAGAAGTGTATGCAACAACTGGCAACCGATTAAAAGTAAGAGTTTTTGGTGGTTGGGATTTTAAATCTTCAGATTTAACAAGACCCGATTTTGCAAAAAATGGATACAACAATGGAGTGCCAATGGGTGGAGATTTATCCGCTGCTGATGGTAATTCTCCTTCATTCCTAGTGAAAGCCTGGAAAGATGTTGATGGACCAAATTTAGATCGTGTTCAGATGATTAAAGGTTGGGTTGGTACTGAAGGCAAAAAACACGAAAAAATTTATGATCTGTCTGTTTCAGATGGCCGAACAATTGGCAAAGATGGAAGATGTAAATTATCTGTTGGGTCAACAGTTAATATTAAAGAAGCAACTTATGACAATACTATTGGTGACCCAATAATGTCTGTACAATGGACAGACCCAGAATTCGATGCAGGACAAAGAGCCTTTTATTATGTAAGAGTTATTGAAATACCAACTCCAAGATGGACAGCTTACGATGCTAAATTTTATAACATCGAGATGCCAGAAGGTACTGCAATGACTGTTCAAGATAGAGCGTACACATCACCAATTTGGTATACGCCAAAATAAATACAATAGTTAATGACGAATTCAGAATCACACATTAAAAATGCTGCCGGTAGTATCATTGCCGTTACCAGTATACTTTCAATTGGTTATGCAATCTTGCGTTACCACATTGTGGGTCCAGTTCCGTGGAGTGAGTTTCCTTTTTTCATTCTGAACAAAGGAATTTCTTTAGCAGCGTTTATACTACTCACCTTTAATTTTGCATTGGGTCCACTGAATAATCTGGGAGTCAAAGTTTCGGAACAATGGCTCAACGCACGTGCTGCACTAGGAATGACCGGCTTTCTGTTAGTGTTCATTCATGCACTCATCAGCTTCATGCTTTTTAACCCTGAAGTGTTTGGGAAATTTTTTGAAGAAAATGGGCACCTCACTTTAATGGCTGGGTTAAGTATGTTAGGAGGTATTGTATCCTTTGTAGTGCTTTGGGTTATGAACCTGTCTTTTAAAACTGATCTAAAAGAAGATAAAGCATTCATTCGGTTTATTACGTCTCGAAAATTTTTACTTGTGGCCATGCTATTTGCCATTGCACATATATTTTTTATGGGATATAAGGGTTGGATGGAACCCTCTGACTGGCATGGAGGTTTACCACCCATCAGTCTGGTGGCATTTTCTTTTTGTACAGTTGGATATGTCATTAATTTAATAGGTAGAAAATAAAACTGTGTTTAATATAACAAAACCCTAATTTGCCCTAAATAATTTTATTCATGAAAAAAATAGTTAAAGAACCCCTATTCCATTTTTTATTGATTGGCGCCATAATATTCCTGGTGTACATGATGGTTAATACAGAACAAAATACACAAGAGATAGTTATAGACGATAATTTAGTTAATGAGCTTGCTTCAAAATGGGAGTTAAAAAGAAATAGACGTCCTACTTTAGAAGAAATGGAAGGCATGATCAATCAGTATGTAGAACAAGAAGTATTATATCAGGAAGCTTTAACCATGAACCTCGATCATAACGATGAAATTGTAAAACGTAGATTGGCTCAAAAGATGGAATTCATTTCTGATAACATGGCCGAATCATTACAACCAACTTTGGAGATGCTGGAATCCTATTACGAGGAGCATAAAGATAATTATGCAAAGGCTCCGATTTATAGTATGCAGGTCCTTTATTTTAGCGAAGACAAACGAGAAAATGCAAGTGCCGATGCACTTGCCGCTCTTAACCATGAAAACCCCTTGGAGTTGGGAGACAACATTTCGCTACCAAGTAACTACAAGGATGAAAGTGCTTTTAAAATAACTAGAGATTATGGACGTGTTTTTACCAACGCATTAGATTCCTTAGAAACAGGAAAATGGGTAGGCCCGGTACAATCAGGTTTCGGTATTCATTTAGTGAATATTTTAGAAAAAAAAGCGGCTGGTTATTATGAATTTGATGACATAGCAGAAAAAGTAAGTACGGATTACAATTTTGATGCAAGCAATGATTTTAAACAAGAATTGATTGCAACTTTATTGAAGAATTACAGTATTCAAATTGATGTAGAAGACCCTTCATTAAAAAAGGAATTGGATGAAAAATATTAGCACTCTTATAATTTTTATTTTAATGTCTGTTTCGCTTTTTGCGCATGAAGTTAGACCTGCATATTTTAGTGTTACACAATTAAATGACTCCACATATCAGGTAGTATGGAAAATCCCTGCACTAGGAACGGCCATTCCAAAAATTTATCCAGTTCTTCCAGCAAACTGGGAGATTATTGATGAGCAATCTAATTTGCTTCCAGGTAATTTACGTAGAACTTACATTGTACAAATTAACAATGGAATTGAGGGAAATGTGTTATTCTTTGATGGCCAGAATAAAACGCTTATCGACGTATTGGTTGCCATTAAAAAAAGTAATGGTGTTCAATATTCTGCCATGATTAAACCTTCAAATCCGCGTTATTTAATTCCCGTCACACCAGATAGGTTTAGTGTCATTAAAACATATTCACAATTAGGTGTTGAACATATTTTACTTGGGATTGATCATCTTTTATTCGTACTAGCACTATTGCTACTTACCAAAGGTTTTAAAATGATCTTGAAAACCATAACAGCTTTTACCATAGCACATAGTATTACACTGTCTTTGGCCGCTTTAGGTTTTGTTGGGCTTCCTGCTGCTCCAGTTGAAGCTGTAATTGCCTTAAGCATTGTATTTCTGGCTGTCGAACTAATACATTATATGAATGGCCGTCAAGGATTAACAGCGCGTTTTCCATGGATTGTTGCGTTTACTTTTGGCTTATTACATGGTTTTGGGTTCGCACGTGCCCTAGTTGATCTAGGCTTACCTCAAATAGATATCCCTTGGGCATTATTATTTTTTAATGTAGGAGTTGAACTCGGGCAATTGGCTTTTGTGATTATTACATTAGGTATGATTTGGCTACTTAGGAAAATAAATTGGCCAGATTGGATTAAAAAAGTACCACCTTACGCTATTGGAAGCTTAGCATCGTTTTGGATGATTGAACGTGTATTGGCCTTTTTTTAATCAAAAATAAGTATCTTAATATTATGAAATACAAATTAGTGACATTACTATTAATTACTGCGTTTGGTTTTAGCCATGCCCAGGACTCAGAATCTATTAGACCAAAATTGGTGTTGCAAATTACTGTTGATCAGTTTCGAGGTGATTTGCCAACACGATTTTTAGACCGTTTGGGTGAAGGGGGTTTACGATATCTTATAGAAAACGGCACCTATTACTCAAATGCACATTATAGACATGCAAATACAGAAACAGCTGTAGGACATGCCACACTCTTTACAGGAGCAGACCCTTCACGGCATGGTTTAGTCGGTAACAATTGGATTGATCCTTCAACAGGCGATGTGGTTTATAACACAGAGGATGCTCGTTATCATATAATAGGTAAGGACCAAAAACCACATAATGGTGTCTCGCCAAACAATATTTTATCAACTACAATTGGCGATGAATTAGTAATTTCAAATGCAGGGCAATCTCGTGTGTTTAGTGTGTCAGTCAAAGACCGAGGAGCCATCATCCCAGGAGGACATGCGGGAAAAGCATTTTGGTATTCTAAAAGTTCAGGTAAATTTGTTACGAGCACCTATTATTATGATGAATACCCACAATGGGCTCAGGACTGGAATGATTCGGGCCCAGCCGATCAATATAGAGGAAAGACATGGGATTTAATTCAAGATCCTTCCACATACTATGCAAAAGATTTAGATGATCGTCCTTATGAAGCCGATTTTCAACCCTTAGGTAAAACCTTTCCACATCAATACGGTGACGATAAATATCTATATACGAGATTGTCACTTTCACCAGCTGGTGATGAGTTGACCCTGGATTTTGCAAAAACGCTTATGAAAAATGAGAATGTTGGCCATGGGGTTAATACTGATTTCCTAGCGATTAGTTTTTCTTCAACCGACTATATCGGTCACCTATTCGGACCATCCAGTCTAGAAACTGAGGATAATATTTTAAGACTTGACAGAAATTTAGCTGATCTTTTTTCGTACGTAGATAAAACCGTTGGATTGAAAAATACACTAATCGTTTTATCCGCCGATCATGGTGCTCCAGAAGCTCCCGAATACATGACAGAAATCGGCATGGAAGCGGGACGATTCGATTTCACTTATTTCAGAGAACAAGGACCTTTAAATGAGATATTAATGGAGCGATATGGTCGTGATGACTTGATTGCCACGCATAGTCATCCTTACCTCTATTTAAATATGGCTGCTATTGCAGAAGCAAAACTAGATTTAGAAGAAGTTGAAAATTTTATTGCCGATGAAGTCATGAAAATCCCGGGAATAGCATATGCGCAAACCAAGAGTGATCTACTAGAAGGGCGGATTTCAAACGCACCTTTGCAAGTCCAAATAAGACGAAATTTTCACCCGGTTCGTTCCGGTAATATCCATATGATTCAAGAACAATATTGGTTTTTACACTCAACAGATGAGGGACAAAAAATGGGGCTTGAAGGCATTGCAGCAATCCATGGATCGCCATGGGCGTATGACACCTATGTTCCTATATTTTTTGCAGGAAATGGAATCAAGGCACAAACAATTACAAGGCGTGTTTCACCAACTGATATCGCACCAACGATTTCGAATTATTTAAATATTAAATTTCCATCTGGTTCTATTGGAAATCCGTTGAAAGAAGTCTTTATAAAAGAAAATAATTAAATTTTATACTATTTAAAAATTCTACCAAAAAATGAAAAAAATTAAATTTGCAATAATAACCACTTTAGTATTTATATTATTTTCATCAATTCCAGGATTTGCACAGACCGAAAATGAAAGTGAACAGGCACCTGATGCCGAAAAACTTGCTAAACAACTGGCAAACCCAGTTGCTGCACTAATTAGCTTGCCATTACAAAATAATTTTGAATTTGGAGTTGGGCCATTTGATGGATTTAGATATAACTTAAACATCCAACCCGTCATTCCTATATCACTTAGTGAAAATTGGAATATGATTTCTAGAACTATCATTCCTGTAATCACCCAAAGTGATGTTTCAGGTCCTGGAACTAATGAAACAGGACTTGGAGATATTGCACAAAGTATTTTCTTTTCTCCCAAAGAAGTTAAAAATGGCTTGGTTTGGGGTGTAGGTCCCGTATTATTATTTCCTACTGCAACCAATACTGTTTTAGGTGCTAAAAAATGGGGTGTTGGACCCAATGTTTTGGTTTTAAAATTAGATGGTCAATGGACCTATGGCGCACTTACAAATCATATCTGGTCTTATGCCGGCGAGGGGAGCAATAAAATAAACGCCACTTTTTTTCAACCCTTTATGACCTATGCTAACAAAACTGGTGCTTCTTATACCATAGCCTCTGAAAACACCCAAAGCTGGAATACTAATATTTTTGGTGGTTTTGTTGGAGCATATTACAGTAAAGTGACAAAATTCGGTAAGCAAATGATTCAACTTGGTGGCGGACCAAAAGTATATTATGGCAACAATCCTTTTAATCCAGATTGGGGAATTAGAGCAAATATCATTCTATTATTTCCAAAAAAATAGAGTATTGATTTAAAATTAAATTATTAAGACGCCTTTTGAAGCCAATACCAAAGTAAAAATGAACTACTTATCGATGCAGCAAAGGCTGCAAAAAATATTGAATTATCACCACCACCTTTTGTAATGCAAAAGAAGCTTGATAATTTTTATGTGGTCTATGAGCTTAATGCATATACTTCAGCTGTAACTCAAATGTTTAGTGTTTATTCAGAAATGCATAAAAATATACTTATTTGTTTTAACAGAGAAGGAATCGATATTTTGTCGCCTCACTACGAAAATCGTCCAAATAAAAAAAAGGACTGAATAAAAACAATTGGAAAATAATCCTATATCTAGAGTTGTCTATATTTTGATTAAATTGCATATGAATTGTTAGTGTGGTACTATATATTGTTTTTTGCGTTCGTGACATATCTAGACTTCGTATCTCTTAGACATAGTCACTACACATGTATAACTAGTTCAATTAAATAGAACAATCATAAATAAACATATTTTAATACTATTAGTTCTTCTTCCCATCCTAGGTTATTCCCAGGATGGAACGGCTGTTATTGATTCTATTCTCGTGCGTAATAAAGACACGACTAAAGTTAGAAAAGTAGTATTTAGTGGCTACCCTTATGCGTTTTATTCTCCGGAAACGCAAGCCGCGATCGGCGCAGGAGGTATCTTTCTGTTTTATACAAAAAGAAATGAAAATTTGAGACCCTCTAAAGTTGGTTTTGGTGCACATTATACAACAAATAAACAATACAAGTTTTCTCTAAATCCAAGTGTTTATTTCAACTCAAATAATCTTGTTGTCAACATGCCTGTTTCTTTTGGTTATACCTTGGATAAATTTTGGGGAATCGGTAATACATCATCAGACACTGGTAATGAAGAATATTTCAGGGAAGATTTTAAATTTCAGTTAGAAGTTCAAGTGCCTCCTGTACTATTTTTTGCCGATCGTACTGGTTTTATTATAGACTATAAAAACACATCTATTGTTGATGTTAAAGACAATCAATATCTAATCGATGAATCGGTAAATGGTTTTAACGGAGGCGATATATTTGGTTTAGGGATTAATTTAGTTTGGGATCGGCGAGATAATTTGTTTTATCCTACAGAAGGCCATTACCAATACATCAAGTTTATTGTGTATCCAGAACCTAGTGATTTTGTCTTTTCTACATTTGAGTTAGATGTAAGGCATTATAAGAAATTATTAAAAAACCAAGTATTAGCCACTAACCTGTATCTAAAAAGTGTTGGCAGCAATGCGCCTTTCTATGAGTTACCTGCATTGGGTGGTCAAAATAGGATGCGCGGTTATTTTCAAGGACGATATAGAGATCGAAATTATGTGGCCTTTCAAACGGAATTTCGTCAGTATTTCACAAAGCGTCTAGGTTTTGTTGCTTTTGCAGGTATAGGAGATGTTGGTGAAGAAATAACGGATTTAAGCTTAAGAGAGATAAAATATAGTTTTGGAGGTGGCTTACGATTTTTGTTCAATAAAAAAGAAAATGTAAATTTAAGAATGGATATTGGTGTCGGAAAAGATGGCAATACCGGTATTTATTTTGGCATTGAGGAGGCTTTTTAATGAATTATATTTATATCTTGATATACCATTATTTTTAATAAATCACAAAATTCGATAACATGAAAAACAACTATTATTTAATTCTACTATTTTTCACATTTTTCCTATTTCAAAATTGTGCGAGCACTCAAGTTGTAGACGCCTGGAAAGCAGAACCTTCTGTTGTAGAACTTTTTAAACAAAAAAATGTATTGGTAATAGCACGTACAGCAAACACGCAAGCGCGTTTAGCCTTTGAAAATGAAATTGCAGATGCCTTGCGTGAGCGTGGTATAAAAGCTACAGTTAGTTATAGCAAAGCACCGAAGATATATCCAAATAGAGAGATTACAGAAGAGCGTATGGAGATGATTAGAAGTCTAATGGCTAGCGAAGGTTTTGATGCCGTCGTCTTAACGGTAATAAAAGATAAAAGTCAAACAGAGAGAACGTCAACTAACGGCGTCTATTTTGGTGCTTCATATTCTAACTATTATCCTGGATATTATGGTGGTTTTTACAATTATTATAGTTATCCGTATGCCTATGGGTCGTATTATAATTCTTTTGGCGGGTACATACCAACTTCAACATCGACTTATGTGGATACAAAATATGTGTTAGAAACTGTGGCTTACAATTTAAATGAAGCTACTGAGAATCAATTGGTGGCGGTGGTGACAACCAATATAGACAATCCTAAAGATTCCTATAAAACGGCCGATAAATATGTGGCACTTTTAATTAAACATCTCGAAACGAAATAATATTGATAGCGTAATCCAATTAACATTTTTGTGATTCTATTAAATTACAATTTATTTGTCCGTTTGGGAATCCATTTCGGAGAGAAACAACTGTTGAATTTATTTTTTATGCCCAAAATAGGTCAAAAATAAAAGTGGTTCTCGACATTTAAAATTATCAGAATATTGAATTTAACACAATAATTAACATAGAATTAGAGAGGAAAAAAAATTATGAATAAATTATATTATTTCACTAGAAACATCAATCGATCAATACTTCTATTAATTTTTGTTTTTGCAAGTTCAATTACTCATAAAGGTATGGCACAATCTGTAGAGATAACGACGTCGTATGGGTATCAATTTGGAAGTAAACTTAGTTATGGTCCGAATTATTTAAAAATTGATGATAGTGGTCAATGGGGAGTCACAATTGGTTTCGAAACTTTTGATGATACTATGATTGAAATATCGTATACACATCAAGGAACAACATTGAATATACGTGACGTTGTTTTAAGTCCATCAGAAGGTCGATTAGCGGATGTTTCAGGAGATTGGATTATGCTGGGTGGAACACGTTATTTTCCGAATGGTAAAATAAGACCATTTGCTGGAGGCGCTTTAGGTATTGTTATTTTAAGTCCAAGTAATGAAAATAGAAATATTATTAACGGATCGTTTAGTAACGAGACTAAGTTTGCGTTTTCATTCAAAGCTGGTGTAAACTTTATGTTTTCTGAAACTATAGGTCTTAACCTTCAAGGGAATTTAATGTTTCCTGTTAATTGGGGAGGCGTGTATGTTGGTGGAGGATCTGGTGGAATTTCAGCAGGTGCTGGTTTTTCTAGTACAACTCTTATTGGTGGTTTTAGTGGCGGATTGGTGTTTAAAATTAAATAAAGTGACTTGTTATATAATTAAGAGAATGGTTAAAATGAATTAAACTAAAAACATTTTTGGATGGAAATAAATTGCCGTTTTTATATTACTTTTAGCATATTAATAAAATCAATTTTTTTTAAATGAAGATAATTATGAAAAACATGTTTGTAAAAGGAATAGTATTTGGTTGTCTATTTTTATTAATGGCTTCTTGTAATACGAATGCTGAAAAATCAACTTCTGTAGTGATTGATATAGAACAAGTAAAAATAGATATTCAAACTAGGGAGAATCAATTTGCTGAAGTACTAAATAGTGGAGAGCTTAAGAAGATTGGCTATTATGCCGATGACGCCGTTACTTTTTATCAAAATATGGCTCCTATAAGAGGTAAAGAAGAAAGATATGAATTTTATAAAACAGATGTAGCACCAAATAATAAAAACAAAATTTCATTTACAACTACTGAAGTATTTCCATCTAAAGATGGGGTTCAAGTGTTGGAAATAGGGTATTATACGGTGGTTGATTCTACTAATACTGCTATTAACACAGGGAATTATATGAGTTTGTTTGAAAAAAGAGACGGACAATATGTGTGTCTTAGAGATATGAGCGCCTCAGATATGCTTCTGGATTAAAAGTATAAAGTAATATTAAAAAAGGAGGCCATTTCAAATGAAATGGCCTCCTTTTTTTGTCAGAATATGATTCAAATTTTAACGTCTTCGACCTCCTCCTCTGCTTGCACGACCTGCACTGGAAGAAGAACGCGATCCCATTGATCTGGATGCAGAGGGCCTAGATGTTGATCGACTCTTTGACGCTCTATTTGTAGTTGCTCTATTCGTAGTTGCTCTATTCGTAGTTGCTCTATTCGTAGTTGCTCTATTTGTAGTTGCTCTATTTGAACCGTTTCTGCTGCGCGAAACTGAAGGGCGTGACCCTCTTTGTCCTGACGTTTTGAAATTCCCATTATTAATATTTCTATTTACGGTATTTGAGGTTTTTCTTTTGTTGATATTGTAATTGTTGTAGCTGTTATGACTATGAATATTGACAGTTGTATGACCATAACCACGGTAACCACCATGATAACCATGATGATGATGATAATGATGATGCCTATAAACACCAATACTTATTATGGCAACGGCACTCCAATAGGGAGGGTAGTATCCATAATAATAAGGTGGATAGTAAGGTGCGTAAAATGGTGAATATACGTATTGAACTATTGGTGCAGATTGAACTACTATAACTTCTGTCGTTGCCTGAACATTTACTGTAACCGGATCATCGCCGACATATGCCGGATTAGACGTTACTGACTCTGTAGCTTCAGTACGGGGTTCAACAACATAATCTTTTCCATATAATTTTTCATCTCCTATAATCTGCATGGAAACTTTACCTGCAGCATCTTTGGATACTATCATAATGGCAATGTCCTGAGTTTCATTTTTACTTATTGGGTCCTGAAGAATAAATAAGAAATCATCTCCGTCTTTTTCCGTTACAACATTAATAAAATCAACTTTACCATCATTATTCAGGTCTAAATTGACAATTCCCGGTTTATCACCATTTAGCGCCTTTTCAAAATCTTCAATTGTTTTTGACTGTTGAAAAAGATTTAATACCGCATAAAGATCTAGGTCATCACCTGGCAAGCCTAACAGCGGTTCTTCATTCTCTGTTTGAGAAAAAGCCGAAAAGCCAATTAAACACATCGCTAGTAGTAGAATTGATAAACATTTATTTTTCATAACATTTTTTTTAATTTTCTCCTTATCAAAATTGGAGAGTGAAAATTTGATGCCGCTTGAATTATAGTACGTTATATAAATCGCAAACATTCATACGATAACAAAATTTTAAAATGATTATTATATATTTACGAAGATATAGGATTTCAAATTGTAATTCGTTTATTTAGGATTATAATTGTACGAACATCTACTTTAGATCAGACCTCTTTGATATAAATTTATTCGATAGTTGAGTTTTGCTTTTTTTTATGCGCTATGTTTGGCTAAGTGTATCAAAGATATTAAAAGCGACAGTTGCTAGCAACTCTAAAAAGAATTGGATCATTTATCTAAAAGAGCTAGATAATTTGCAGTTGTGCATAAAGATTTTTTTTATAACATAGCCATGGGACTCGAAGTTCAACTCTTAGAAGAAAAGGCTAAATTATTAGACATCATTGAAATATAGACTGTGAAAGAAATAACCATATGCTCAATAAATAGTAATTCATTTACACTACGTGTCAAAAGTATTTTCTTGTTTCTTTTTATTATCACATGCTCGATAAATGCGCAAAATGATAGTATAAGTTTAAATGACAATAGTGTTTTAAAAGGTGAAATAAAACAAATTTCGAAAGGGGTTTTAATAATCGAAACGGTATATAGTGATAAGGACTTTAGAATCGAATTCAATAAGTTGACTTCTATTTTTATTGAACGCAAATGTCTAGTATTACTTACCAATGGGCGTCGTCGTTTTGGCAATGTTCATACCGATAATAAAGGTATGGTTGTTATAACTCTGGAAGATGGCGCTACAGAACGTTTTAATCTCAATGAAATAATAGGATTAGACGAAGTGGATGATAATTTCTGGAAACGCTTTGAAGGCTCTATTGATCTTGGTTTAAATCTATCTAAATCGAATAGTTATACCCAATTCACTATTGGTGGAGATATCAATTATGTGGATAATCTTTGGCGCGTTGAAGGCGCTATGAACGTCCTAGATTCTGATCAAGACGATGCTGAAAAAACAAAACGTATTACAGCTGATTTAGAATTCTATCGTATTCTCCCGAAAGACTGGTATTTAATTGGAAACGTTATATTTTTATCTAATACAGAGCAAGCAATAACTGGAAGGATCAGCCCTAGTTTAGGTGTGGGAAAATTTCTTGTCAGCACAAATAAATTATACCTTGGTTTAAGTGCTGGATTTACTTATAACATTGAGAATTATGTGGATAAATCTCTTAATAAAACCTCGTCTGAAGCTTTTGTTTCCGCTGCATTTAACATGTTTGATATTGAAGATTTTGATTTAGAATCAGGGCTTAAGTTTTACCCTAGTTTATCTGAAAAAGGACGTGTACGTACTGATTTTGACCTCAATTTAAAGTATGATATGCCTTTAGATTTCTATTTGAAATTAGGATTTACTTTAAATTTTGACAATCAGCCTGCAATTGTGGGTAATGATATCGATTATATTTTTACCAGTGGCTTTGGCTGGGAATTTGATTAATTACATTTAACTAATCACTTTAGAAATTTTACTTTGATTATTAATAATTGTATTTTTAATTTTTGCTAAAAACATAAATGTTATGAAAACCATCAAATTATTATTTCTTCTAATATTCACTCTTTCATTTTCGCAAATAAACGCACAATCAATAAAAGCCCAAGAAAGACAAAATAATAAAGTGAAATTGTTTTCAGATAGTGAATTTGCAAATCTTCATATTTGGTTTTATAATGAAGTTCAAAAAATGAATTTGTCTGAAAATGCCGATAATGAGTATTCAAGTATTCTAAACATGCATGTCGGTAGAATGAGTCGATTGGATGATAAAGACAAAGGATATTCAAAAGAAGAAATGATTAAAAGGTTTAATGAGATTTTTGACAAATTAAATATAGACATTAAGCCTGTTCTTAATGAAAATCAATTTACTCAGCATATAGAGATTATGAACGTCTTGTCTCAAGCCATTTTGAATAAATTAAAATTAAAAGCGTAATTAATAATATAAAATTGAAAACTTAATAGTGATGATATGTTAGAATTAGAGAACCCTAAAGACATGACAATAACTTTCCGTCAGAGGATTTTTTTACGGTATTTAATGGCTATTCTTATTGATTTGATGATTCTAAATCTGTTTGTAGAGTTCTGGGATGCAGTAGTAATCGATTCTTTTGCCATCTCAATATTGGCGGCATTTATTTTGCAAATTCTTTTGCGTGTTACAATGATGATAGAGCATAAGGTGGCCAACTATTTCAAATCCAAACCTGGTAAACTCAACGTGTTTTTGCGTTGGTTCACCGCTTGGGCAATTTTGTTTGGTTCAAAATTCATTATACTTTTTGTGATCGATGTTGTATTTGGAGCTCATGTCGAATTTAGTAATGTTATTGTATTCATAGCTGTAATTATTGCCATCGTATTATTTGAGGTTGGCATCACTAGTCTGTTCAATTTACAATGGATGAGAAACACAAGAAAACCTCAACAAGTGAATTAGATGAATAACTCGACGGTTGAAATATGATTGTAAAAATAATATTTATAGGGACTGTTATTATCGCCGTTAATCTGGTAATACAAGGTCTAGGCAATGTATTTTGGTTTCGAAAAATCATAGTCCCGACTAAAAAAAATATTAGCAATAATAACATTCTTAAAACATTATTATTCTCATTCCTTCTTTTTACATTAATACACATAATTCATTCGTTAGTTTGGGCAGTTTGCTACTATATCATTCCAGAAACTAGTAGTGAATTCTCTAGCTTTTCTGAAACTGTATATTTTTCAATGGTAACTTTTACTACGCTGGGTTATGGTGATATTTCATTGAGTTCAAATTGGCGATTACTATCTGGTTTAGAGGCCATTAATGGCATAATGCTGATTGGGTGGTCAACGGCAATGATGTTTTCTTTAATTCAAAATATCTACAAAAAAATAAACGCGAAGTAATGACTAAATCAAAAAAGAAGAAGAAACAATCTGTAAAGAAGTTGAGTTTGATGACTCTAATTTTTACATTTTTAATTTTTATATGGTATATCGCTTCCGATAGAATCACGCCTAACACAGACCAAGCTAGAGTAAAAGGCTTAGTGCTATCTGTTGCTCCGATGGTTAATGGGTATGTTACGAAGGTAAATGTAGGCTTGCATTCCGAAGTAAAAAAAGGAGATACCATATTTATGCTTGATAGAAAGCCGTATGAAATTGCCGTTGCGGTAGCCGAATCCAATCTTGAAAAAGTATCACAATCTATTAGCGCAAGCGTTTCTTCAATAAAAGCGGCTACAGCAAGATTAAGCAAAGCTAAAGTTAAATTAGATAGAGCCACCAAAAATTGGGAGCGTACGCAAAGAGTTATGGCTCAAAACGAAGGCGCTCTTTCTGAAGCTGATAAAGACCGGTCTGAGGCATCTTATTTAAATGCTATTGAAGAAGTAACTTCAGCTGAAGCTGGAGTAGAAAAACAACTTGCGGCTTTAGGGCCAACAGATGCTAACAACCCAAATACAAAATCCGCTTTAAGTCAGTTAGAAAAAGCACAATGGGATTTGACACATACTGCTATTGTGGCTCCTTCTGATGGGACTATTGAAAGTTTTAATGTTGAAGTAGGATATTTTGCTGGAGCTGGGAGAGCTATGATCTCCTTAATTTCTAATAATAATATTTGGATTCAGGCCAATTTAAAGGAAAACAATATATCCAATATAAATATTGGCAATGAAGTCGATGTGATTTTTGATATTGAACCTGGGAAAATATTTAAAGGAAAAGTAAAAAGTATTTCTTATGGTGTAAGTACTGATAGAACCAATACTGGGGGCCTACCAAAAATTATGACAGCACAGGGTTGGCTAAGAGATCCACAGCGTTTTCCTGTCATTATTGAAATAGATGATCCTGAGATTAAGCAGAAACTACGACAAGGTAGTCAAACGGAAATAGTAGTCTATACAGGAAACAATTGGTTGCTTAACTCTTTGGCAAGCACACGTATATATATAATATCCAAGTTATCTTATGTTAGATAAAGTAAAGCACTTTTACTGGAATTTAAAGGAAGATTCAGCAGTATTGCGTTGTGTGTTCGGTGTAACTTTGGCACTAACTGTATCTACAACATTAGGCTATTTAGTGCCTCATATAACTGCAATTTTTGTGCTAATGTTTTTAGAACCTTATAAAAAACCATTAGGTCTAAAAAAAGAAATTGGTATTGTATTGGGCCTTTCAATTTTAGGGTATTTTGGTGTCATATTTGGTAATTATTTAATTGACTATCCATTAGTAATACTTCCACTTTTAGGATTGATTATTTATGGGTCATTCCGCTTAATAAAAATACCTGAGCCAATACGATTACTGTTTTTAATACTTGCGGTATTGATTCCTTTTATAAGTATGAAAGCCAATTTATTGGGTAGTGTAGTATTAACAGCACTCCTTCTTAATTTGATTATTGCTTTGGGTGTGATTCGCATTGCATTTTTCATTTTCCCTATAACTACTCAAGAAGATAAAAGTATAAATAAGAAGAAGCCAATTGCATATAAAAACATTAATTTAGATAAATTAGCTTTTAATGGTTTACTCGTAGTATTTCCTGTAATTTTTATATTCTATCTATTCAATGCCACGATAGCCATTCTAACCTTAGTATTTGTTGTACTGTTAAGTTTCGACCCTTTTATCTATCAATCTAAAAAAGGAGCAGCCCTTATTTTTGCAAATGTTTTTGGAGGTTTAGCAGGCATTTTAGCCTATAATATTCTAGTTATTGCACCTAGTTATATGTTATATATATTCTTAATAATTAGTGTCGCTTTTTATTTTGTAATCAATTTATATTCCGGTAAAAAAACAGCTCCAATCTTTAAAATTAGCTTTAATACTTTTTTTGTGATTATGGGTGTAATTGCTACATCTACAAATGAAGCAGGCAATACGATCTGGGAACGTGTAATCCAGATAGGCTTCGCTATTTTTTATGTGATTATAGCTTTTAAAATTGTAAATACATTTAATAACCCGAAACTATTGAATGAATAAAAGACATCTAAAATACTGTTTAATTATCACTGTTTTTATAGGGTTCTCATCCTGTAAAATACAAAAAGACTATGTAGCTCCACAATTAGAAGAGGTTTCAAATTATAGAAATAATATAACGACTGATAGTACAAACTTTGCAAATATATCTTGGTGGGAAATTTTTAATGATACTACATTAGTCGCTTTGATAGAAGAAGGGCTCAATAATAATCTTACACTACAAAATACAGTCAGTTTAATAAAACAATCGCAGCTTCAATTAGAAATTGCAGGAACACAACTATACCCTAGTGTAAACTATGGTGTGGCTGGTGATATCACTAAAAACACAATAGCATCTGCAACCACTCAAAATGTTATTGCAGCTGCAAATGTTTCGTATACTTTAGATGTATGGGGAAGGATTAAAAATCAAAACGAAGCCGCATTACAAGCGTATCTGGCAACAGAAATGGCACGTAACCAAGTGCAAGCTACTTTGGTTACACAAATTGCAACCATTTATTTTACCTTGAGAGATGTAGATAATAAGATTATCGTTGCCGAAAATATGATCAACTCGTTAAACGAATTTAAGGATGTCATTGAAGCGCGTTATAATGGCGGCTTTATTTCTAAAGTAGACTTAAACCAAGTAACTATTAATCAAAAAGAAGCCGAAGTTACTTTGCAAGCATTATTTCGTGGAAGAGGCCAGCTAGAGAACACATTGAGTACCGTTTTAGGATCAACGCCAAAATCCATTACAAGAGGGTTACCATTACAAAATCAGGTTTTTCCTTCGAAATTTCCAACAGGTGTTCCTGTTAATTTGTTACAACGACGACCTTCGATATTAATTTCAGAAAGAAAGCTAAAAGCTCAATTAGCCGTTATTGGTGCTACCGAAGCGCTACGTTATCCTAATTTCACTTTATCATTAGACTTAGGAACTCAAATTACCAAACCTAGTTTGTTGTTCAGTAGCATAGCAGGTAATATAGTGGGGCCTATATTTAATAAGGGACGTATTGATAAATCGATTCAAATAGAGGAAGAAAAATTCAATCAACTTGTTATTGAATATGAACAAGCCTATTTATTGGCTTTTCAAGAAGTAGAAGACGCATTAATTGGAATAGACACTTACCATAATGAATTCGAAATAAGAAAAGAACAATTGCAGCTTTCGCAAGAGGCATTAAACTTATCTTGGGTGCGTTATAATGAAGGAGTAACTTCTTTCTTAGAATTTATAAACTTACAAACCTCATTATTTAATTCGCAGTTAAAAGCATCAGATAGTTATAAATTATACCTGCAATCTATCGTTAAATTATACTTAGCTTTAGGAGGCGGATGGTAAAATAAAAATTAACAGTAAAAATCAATACCAATGAAAAGCAAAATTAACATTACTTCATTTATTAGACTTGCTGTCTTAGTATTACTAATTTTATGGGCATCACTTATTGTTAAACCTTTTATAGGAGTATTGGCTTGGGCAATTATTCTAGCTGTTGCCATTTATCCGTTTTATCAAAAATTAGTAACTAAATCTGGTTCGAAACGCAAAAAAATGGTTTCTATACTTTTTACATTAATTACAGTGACATTATTAGCCGTACCGTCCTACTCCATATTTAGTTCAGTATTAAAAAGCACAACAAAAACGATACAACAACTAAAAGACAATACATTACAAATTGCTCCTCCTACAGAAAAAGTTAAGGAGTGGCCAATGGGAGAAAAAATATATTCAAATTGGGAAAGTGCTTCCGAAGATGTAAAAGCGTATGCAACTACTAATAAAGAATTTATTCTAGAAAAAGGAAAGGGAATCTCTGGTAGTTTCTTAGGAATTATGGGCACATTGGTATTATTAATCATCTCTTTAATTATTGCGGTAGTCTTTATGTATAATGCAGATGGAGGTTATAAAACTTCGGTGAAATTCGCAAATAAACTAGTTGGTAAAGAGGGAGAAGACATAATTATTATGTCTCGTAATACAATTAGAAGTGTTGTAAAAGGGATTTTATTAGTAGCCATTATACAAACCTTATTAAGTTTCGTTGGCTTTAAATTAATTGGTTTACCAGCAGCAGGACTTTTTACTATGCTAGTAATGTTTTCCGCTATTATTCAATTACCTGTTACTTTAGCAGTAATTCCTGCTATTGCATTGGCATTTTCCATTTCAGATAATATGACCCATACCATCATATTTACTGTATATATTTTAATAGTATCTCTATTAGATAATTTTTTAAAACCTATTTTATTGTCAAAAGGATTACAAACACCAACCATTATTATCTTTTTAGGAGCCATTGGAGGTGTAATGCTTCATGGAATTATCGGATTATTTGTGGGTACAGTTGTTTTGGCATTGGCGCATCGATTCTATTTGCGTTGGGTGAATTTATCAGAAGAAGTATAGTTTTAACCTAATAATTTAAGAAGAAATAGTTGCACCAATTGAAAAGGAGTAAAAAAGAAATCACAACACTAAATATGAAATCATAGCGTCCATGTAATGCTACGATTCATATAATAAACGTTAGCCACAATATGGAAAACACTGAATTTTTAGAAAAAAATATATTTACTGGTTTGAAAAATGCAGATTTAATTTAGTGCTTTCAAGAATATTTATTCCTTCAATACTATCTGTTTTTCAATACCAAGGCGCTTCATTTTGGCAAAAAGAGTTTTATCTTTCATATTAAGAATGGTAGCAGCTCCTTTATTTCCACTTACTCGCCAATTCGTGTAGTTAAGTGTTTTTATAATATAATCGCGTTGCATTGCTTCAAAAGACTTAAAATCATCTGCAGATATTAACACATCTGCATTTGGCATCCATTGACCTGGGTTTAAAGTTGTGCCGCTTTCTACAATGACAGCACGTTCAATTAAATTTTCTAATTCTCTAATGTTACCTGGAAAACTGTAAGCCATTAAGGCGGTAATGGTTTTTTTTGATAGGCGCTTAAATGCCTTTCCAGCTTTAGCGGAATATTTTTCTAAAAAGTATTGGGCTAATAAAGGAATGTCTTCTCTACGAGCTCGTAAGGGTATATTATATATTGGAAAAACATTTAAACGATAGTACAAATCTTCTCTGAATGATCCTTCTTTTATCATTTCTTCAAGGCGTCTATTGGTAGCTGCAATAACCCTAACATCTACTTTTATAGTTTTCGAACCTCCCAACTCATCAAACTCTCCTTCTTGTAATACTCGTAAAAGTTTTGATTGTAAATCAATTGGCATCTCCCCTATTTCATCTAAAAATATGGTCCCGCCATCGGCTAAAGCAAACTTTCCTATTTTATCTGCTACTGCACCAGTAAAGGCTCCTTTTTTATGTCCGAATAATTCGCTCTCTATTAACTCTTTAGGTAAGGTTGCACAATTAATTTTTATTAGAGGTCTTTCTTTTCTTAAACTATTTGTGTGCAATGCACTTGCAATTAATTCTTTACCTGTTCCAGATTCACCAGTAATTAATACCGTAGTCTCTGTAGGTGCTACTTGACTAACTTGTTCTAAAACTTTTGCATAAGCATCACTACCATATATTATATTATCCGCATTAATCTTACTGCTTATTTCCTCTTGTAAATATTCGTTTTCATTTTCAAGACGTTCTTTCAACGATTTAATTTCCTCCAAGGCTTCATAGAGCTTCAAATCGCGAATTTTACGCTCTGAAACATCTCTAACAATAGCACAATTATAATCTTCATTGTTATAGCGTAAATGATTAGCCGTTATATCCACAGGAAACTTAGTACCATCTTCTCGAATAACTAACCATTCAAACCGCAAAGATCCTTTTGTTACAATCTCATCAAAATGAGAAGCCCACCACTCTGGTGTTACTGCTGGATCTAAATCGTATATGTTATAGGAGCTTAATTGTTTTTTACTAAAACCTAACTGTTTTATCAAGGAATTACTATAGTGTATGATATCACCATTTCTGTTATATACATATATCATGTCCTCAGCATTGTCAATTATTTCCTTATACAATTGCAAAGCGTTTTCTTTAGTCTTTTGCTGAGTAACATCCTGATAAACCCCTACTATTTTATACACCCTATCCCCTTTTAGTACAGGCTTGGCTGTAGCTCTAATATAACGAGGTGGATTTTCTTTAGTTTCTAATATTTCATCATATGAAGCTGCCTTTTTCATAGCACCTCTTAATAGATTTTTTACTTTTTCGGAGTCTTTAAAATAATGTAAGATATTGGCAGGCGTTAAATCCCTTGTGTCTTCCGTATTAAATATTTTTAATGCCTCAGTTGTTGCAATTAATGAACCATCTTGAAGGTTTAACTTCCAACCACCCACATGAGCAATAGTTTGCGTATTATCCATTAAGTTTTTATAAAAACTAGACTCACTAATGTCATTGACTATTGCGCAGACTATATTTTTTCCATTATTTGAGAAAAACTGTGCAATAACTTCAACTTCATAAAATTTACCACTCTTGTTTTTATGCGTTCCTTTAAAACGATGCGTCTTCTCTTTTTTTACAATTTCCCAATGATTTATCCAACTTTCTGTGGTAACAGTAGAATTAATGTCGAATATAGAAAGCTTGAGGATCTCTGACTTCTTATAGCCTAATCTGTCACAAAATTTGGTGTTAGCATATACAATATTTCCACCGTCATTCATCCACATAACTTCATATGGTAAGGCTTCAACCAGCCATTCTTTTACTAACGATTCTTGCTTGTCTTGATTCATATCTCTTAAAATTACTATACTAAAATAGTAATAATATTCTCATATAATCGAAAATTCTAAATAATGAGAATATAATGATTCGAACACATACATGCAAATTACTGTTTATCAGGATTTTAAGTGTTTGGCACAAGATTGGCCTATTGTATACCAAACGAGATTACAATGAAACGTAAAGAATTTTTAAAAAAGACAATCGCAGGTGGTTCACTATCAATTTTAGGCATAGCGACTTTAGCCAATAATAATAATGCTGAAGCCCATACAATAATTGAAAATGAAAAGCTCGGTTATAATCATTTACCAAATAAAGAATATAAAACCATGAACACAGTACTTCACAAAGCAGACACAAGAGGAGATGCTAACCACGGATGGTTGCAATCAAAACATAGCTTCAGTTTTGCCAATTACCACAACCCAGAAAGAATGCACTTTGGTGTTTTGCGTGTATTAAACGATGATATAGTTGCACAAGGAATGGGCTTCGGCACACATGCACATCAAAATATGGAAATTATTTCAATCCCTATGGAGGGTGATTTAGAGCATAAGGACAGTATGGACAATGTTGCCGTTATCAAATCGGGGGACATTCAAGTCTTAAGTGCCGGTACAGGTATCACGCATTCAGAATATAATAAGAATAAAGATAAGGAAGTCAAATTCCTTCAAATATGGGTGTTTCCTGCTACGAAAAATGTAACCCCTCGTTACGATCAAATTTCTTTGAATGTGGCTGATCGGAAGAATAAATTTCAACAGGTAGTATCCCCTAATCCTGAAGATTCAGGTGTTTGGATTCATCAAAACGCTTGGTTTAATATGACCAACCTTTCCGAAGGAAAAGAACTGACTTATCAATTAAACAATCCAGAAAAAAACGGAGTATATGTCTTCGTTCTTAATGGCAATACAACAATTAATAATCAACCCTTGAATAAAAGAGATGGTTTTGGAGTATGGGATATCTCAGAATTAGACATCAAAGCAGATACCGATGCAGAAATTCTTTTAATAGAAATTCCAATGAACAATAATTAAAAATTAGTAACCGTCAATATTGACACAAATTAAATTAAACATTAAAACAATGAACTCAGTAAAATTAACATTTGTATTTATTCTAGCCTTAACAATGAACGTTTTTGCTCAAAACTCAAACAATGATCCAAGCTTAGCAGGCAAATCTCTTTTGGATGCAGATGATCACGTACTTATTTTGATCGATCACGAAGGACAGATGGCTTTATCTGTACAATCTATTGACATTCAAACTTTACGTAACAATACAGGTTTAGTGGCAGGCACTTCTAAACTTTTCAATGTATCTACAATTGTAACTACGGTTGCAGAACGATCTTTTAGTGGGCCTGTGTTCCCTGAAATTAGGGAATACTATAGTGATGAAACTAAGTATATAGACAGAACAACTATGAACTCTTGGGAAGACAAAAGAATCGTTGAAGCCGTTAAGAAAACTGGCAAGAAACGTATCGTACTTGCAGGTCTTTGGACAGAAATATGTATCACACTTCCAGCATTATCGGCTTTAGAAGATGGTTACGAAGTATATGCAATTACAGATGCTAGTGGCGGAGTTTCTAAAGAAGCTCACGATATGGCCGTGGCTCGAATGATTCAAGCTGGTGTTGTACCAATTACTTCTATGCAATACTTGTTAGAGTTACATAGAGACTGGGCAAGAGCAGGTAAATATGTAGAGGTTACCAATTTAGCTAAAAGATATGGTGGTGCTTATGGATTAGGTATCGATTATATCTCAACCATAAGAGAATGGGATAAAGAAGGTGGAGATAAAAAACACTAATTAATTAATAGCAAAGCTCTCTGCTTCCTATGAAGTGGAGAGTTTTTAAAAAACATATACCATGAAACAGTTTATACTACTTTTTATTTTTGTTGTAGCATTAGTCTCTTGTAAGCAAGAAATTAAAAGCAATTTAGAGACAGCAGACCTAATTGTTACCAATGCAAAGGTGGCAGTTATGGATACTGACAAAACAATTACAGAAGCCATCGCTGTAAAGAATGGCAAAGTAATAGCTACTGGATCAACACAAGAGATTCTAAAGCTAAAAAATGAAAACACAAAAACCATTGATGCAAATGGAAGAACCGTAATACCTGGTTTAAATGATTCTCATTTACACTTAACCAGAGGTGGTCGTTTCTTTAATGCAGAATTACGCTGGGATGGTTTAAAATCATTGAGAACAGCATTACAAATGCTAAAAGAGCAAGCTGCAAGAACACCAAAAGGACAATGGGTAAGAGTCATTGGCGGATGGAGTCCATTTCAATTTGAAGAAAAGCGCTTCCCTACACCACAAGAAATTAACGAAGCAACTGGAGATGTTCCAACCTATATATTGTATTTATATAGTAGAGCTTGGTTAAATCAAGCAGGATTAGATGTTTTAAGTATAGATGAAAATACTGTAGCACCAACAGGAAGTACCTTCGAAAAGGAAGCGAACGGAAAATTAACAGGCGTCTTATTAGCAGAACCTAACCCAAGTATTTTATATGCTCGTATTGGTGCGTTACCAGCTTTGTCTGAAGATGAGATGGTAAACTCTACAAAACAGTTTTATAGAGAGTTAAATAGTCTAGGGATCACCAGTGGAATTGACGCAGGTGGTGGCGGTCATAAATTCCCAAAAGATTACACAGGCACAAAATTGTTAGCCGATGCTGGAGAAATGCCAATTCGACTATCGTATTATTTATTCCCTCAAAACAAAGGTGCAGAATATGTAGAATTTCAAGAATGGATGAATACGAATAATGTAGGACACAATGGTGAAATTCATTTAGATCACGGTTATGAGTTAGAAGGTGGTGGTGAATTTTTAGCCTGGAGTGCAGGAGATTTTGAAAACTTTCTGGCACCACAACCACTATTAGAAGACAGACCCACTTGGAGAGAAGATTTTAAGAAAATCATACGCCTTCACGTAGATAACGACTGGCCATTTAGAATACACGCTACTTATGGCGAAACTATTGCCAATATGCTGGATGTTATTGAAGAAGTAAATGAAGACACACATGGAAGATTAGCTTCGGAACGTTGGATGTTTGACCATGCAGAAACAGTTACAGGAAAAGAGTTAAAACGGATTAAAGCACTTAATGGTGGTATTGCAATTCAAGCGCGCATGGCTTATGCAGGTGAATTCTTTGTAGAACGATATGGTACAGATAAAGCTAAACAAGCGCCACCAGTTAAAAAAATAATGGAAATGGGTATTCCTCTTGGAGCCGGTACAGATGGTACCCGTGTAGCAAGTTATAATCCTTGGCCAGCATTGTATTGGTTAATCTCTGGTAAAACAGTGGGTGGTTTACAACTGAGCGAAGCATCAAATCTTTTATCTCGTGAAGAAGCACTTTATCTATACACAAAAGGAAGTGCTTGGGTATCAAAAGAAGAACATCTAAAAGGAACTTTAGAAAAAGGGATGTATGCAGATTTTACCATTCTTTCAGAAGATTATTTCACCATACCTGAAAAACAAATTAACAATTTAAAATCAGTGCTTACAGTCGTTGGCGGCAAGGTTGTGTATGGAGACGAAGAATATCAAACCATGAATCCTCAACTACCTGAAGTTATCCCTAATTGGTCACCAGTTAAATATTATGGTGGTTATCAAAATAATTCAAATAATAATTTTTAAATAGTAAGCAAAATGGAAACAATAGTAAAAACAAAATGGAACATTGACACAACTCACTCTGAAATCGGTTTTAAAGTAAAACATATGATGATTTCTACGGTAAGAGGTCACTTCGAAGATTTTAACGCAACAGTTGAAACTGAAAATGAAATCTTCAATGATGCAGAAATCAGCTTTACAGCACAAACAAATTCTATCAATACAAAAAATAGTGATAGAGATGCCCACTTAAGGTCAGACGATTTCTTTAATACCGAAGCATTTCCAGAATTGAGCTTTAAGTCTAAGTCATTCGATGGCAGCACGCTAATTGGAAATTTAACTATTAGAGACATTACTAAAGAGGTTACTTTAGATGTTGATTTTAATGGTATCGCAGTAGATCCTTATGGTCAGACCAAAGCAGGTTTTGAAGTCACAGGCGCTATCAATAGAAAAGACTTCAATCTAACTTGGAATGCAATAACAGAAGCTGGAAGTATAGTTGTAAGTGATACCATCAAATTAATTATTGACCTCCAATTTATTAAAGAATAGTATGGTTGATTAGTAGTGTTAATTAGAGCTGATGAAATTTTTTATTGGCCCAATTCTATAAATATAAAATCTAGTAAAATGAAATCATAACTATAAAAACAAATACGGCTATTTGGGCTATTTTAAAAGAGAAACTAAAGACGCATAATCTAAATTAGATGATGCGTCTTGTTTAGTAGCGGGAACTGCATTCATTTCTTCGCTTTGCAAAGAAATGGACCAAATAGAAAACAGCCCAAGGAAAACTTTAGTGCTGTGCACTAACCGTTTCTATTTTAGTAAAACGCTCATACAAGTATGGTGATTTTTAAAATAGAAAAACCAGTTGCAAAACAACTGGTTTTCTTTGTAGCGGGAACTGGACTCGAACCAGTGACCTTCGGGTTATGAGCCCGACGAGCTACCTACTGCTCTATCCCGCGATATAGGACTGCAAATATAATACGTTTTTTTAGATTACGAAAGCTTTTAAAAAAATAACTCCCAACTTTATGTTAGGAGCTATAAACTAATTAAAATTATGTGCTATTAATCCTCTGAATCTATGGTTGCTATCGTTCCTTTGGCGTTTGTGTTCTGAAAATCGAATTCCATTATATTCGGAAACTTCTCTCCTAAAGCCGCCAAATCGCCTTCAAATCCATTATTTCCGAGAAGTAATATTTTCAAGTTCGATAAATTGGCTAATTCATTTGGTAAGTTTCCGTAAAATGCATTGTTTGACAACACTAATTCTTCAAGATTAGCTAAATCACCAATAGAAGCAGGAATCGCTCCAAGAAAGTTGTTATCGAAAACACTCAATACTTTTAATTCTTTTAAATTTGAAATTTCTGAAGGAAGTCTTCCTATGAGTCTATTACTACTCACTAATAATTCTTTCAACTTAGACAGTTTATAAATAGAATCAGGTAACTCACCACTAAAATCATTATTATATAATTCTAATACTTCTAGATTATATAATTTATCAATTGAAGCTGGAATAGATCCTTCCAAGGAATTCATATACAATTTTAAGCACACTAGCGATCTTAAATTTGTAAGTGATTCTGGAAGCTTACCTTCTAACTTATTAAAGGCCATATTAAACTCTAACAATGATGTTAGATTTCCTATTGAGTTCGGTATACTCCCATTTATATTATTTCTAAAAAAGTTCAATTTTCTTAAATGCACTAAATCACCAATTGATTCTGGTAACTTTCCTTTTAAATTATTGAATTCTAAATTTAATTCTACAACTTCGCCGTTTTCAACAACAACGCCATACCAAGTTGATGCAGGAGCATCCAAATCCCAAGTTGTATTCCATGAAAGTCCATTCGTCGAATTATGCAATGCCATTAAAGCCTGCTCTTCTTTATAAGATATATTACCAAAAGTAAGAACTGTAACCAAACAGAAAAGTAATGTAGTTTTCAAAGTTTTCATAATAGTAGATTTTGTGAGGGAGCACATTTATACAACGAATGTATAGAATTATCGTTGAATTACCAATTATAATCGACGAAATGCACAATGATATTGACTCTTCGAATCTAACTATTTGAAATTCAATTAATTACATAAACATCACTGTTCTATGCTTTTTGCTTCAAAAGTCACAATTTTATTGTTTTCTATGTGGATAATCAGTTGAATAGGATTACAACAAATCTCACAATCTTCTATATAATTTTGTTTTGAAGTGTAAATATCGACGAGCATTGAGATTTTTTCCCAACAATATGGGCATTGAAAAAAGTGCTCATCCATGACTGTTATTTTAGTTCTTCCAAGGCTTCATGTACCGTCTCCCACTCTAACATGAGACGCTCTAAGTCATCCTTTTTTGTTTGATATTTTTTGAAAAATTCAGGATCTGCAACCGTTTTGTCGTAGTTTGTGGCAATCTCAACATCAATGGTCTTAATATCCTTTTCTAGTTGATTGATTTTTGACTCGATATTACTTAATCTATTATTTAAAGATTTAAGTTTCTTTTGAGCTTCATACGATTGTTTATTGCTTTCTTTAGGCTGTACTTTAACCACGTCTCTTTTTTCGATTTCTCTTAGATTTTCAACATTGCGTTGGTCTAAATAAAAATCAATATCACCCAAGTATTCTTTAATTTCCTGGTCTTTAAATTCATAAACTTTATTGGTCAGACCTTGAAGGAAATCTCTATCATGTGATACTAGGATTAAAGTTCCTTGAAATTTTTTAAGTGATTCCTTTAGAACATTTTTAGATTTGATATCGAGGTGATTTGTAGGCTCATCCATCACCAAAACATTCAATGGTTGCAATAATAATTTAGCTAAAGCCAAACGATTTCGTTCGCCTCCAGATAATACTCTTACATACTTATCGGCCTCTTCGCCTCTAAACAAAAAAGACCCTAGAATATCTCTAACCTTACTTCTATTGGTCTCATTTGCAGCATCAATCATGGTATCAAGAACCGTTTTCGAGCCATCTAAATATTCCGCTTGATTTTGAGCGAAATATCCTATTTGAACATTATGTCCCAACTTCACTTGCCCTTCATGCTTTAATTCGCCAACAATAATTTTTGCCAAAGTGGATTTACCTTGTCCGTTTTGACCAACAAATGCTGTTTTACTATCGCGTTCAATATTTAAATCAATATGATTTAACACCTGTAAATCACCATAATGCTTTGATACATTTTCAGCTTCAACAACCACTTTACCAGGTGTTATAGATACTGGGAAATTAAGAGTCATCACGCTATTATCGTCTTCATCCACCTCTATTCTATCTATTCTATCTAATTTTTTAATAAGCGATTGTGCCATTGTGGCCTTAGATGCTTTTGCTCTAAATTTTTCAATAAGCTTTTCTGTCTGTTGAATTTGCTTGGCTTGATTTTTTTGAGAAGCCAACTGTTGATCCTTAATTTCTTGGCGTAAAATCAAATATTGCGAATACGGCTTCTTATAATCATAAATGCGACCAAGTGATATTTCAATTGTACGATTGGTGACATTATCGAGAAACATTTTATCATGCGACACAATAACCACAGCACCAATATAATTTTTAAGGAAGTTTTCTAACCAAATTATAGATTCAATATCCAAATGGTTCGTTGGCTCATCAAGCAATAAAATATCATTATTCTGAAGAAGGAGCTTTGCGAGTTCGATACGCATTCTCCATCCTCCTGAAAAGGTGTCTGTAAGTTTATTAAAATCTTCCCTTTTGAATCCCAGACCTTGAAGAATTTTTTCTGTTTCTCCTTGATAATTGTAACCACCAATGATTTCATACTGATGTTGCACATCATTTAAATCGACCATGATTTGATGATACCCTTCACTCTCATAATCTGTACGTTCAACCAATTGTTGATTGATCTCTTCCATTTTTGCCTCTAAAATTTTAATCTCTTTAAAGGCTTCATATGCTTCTTCTAGAACTGTTCTTCCAAATACAAAGTCAATATCTTGCTTTAAAAATCCGAAACTCAAATTTTTATCGGCTGCAATTTGTCCTGTGTCTGGTTCTAATTCTTTCGCTAATATTTTTAGCATGGTAGACTTTCCGGCACCATTTTTACCAATTAAACCTATTCTATCGCCAGCACCTAATCTAAAGGTTATGTCTTCGAATAAATATTCGCCTTGAAAAGATACAGATAGGTTATGAATATTAAGCATTTGTTACTATTGTTACAATTAATGATTGAATAAAAGCGTAATTTTGTTCTTTTATTTCCAAGCGCAAAAATAAACAATTATCATGATAAACAAGGGAACTAAGCTATATAGTATTATTTATGGATCCTGCCCAAAATGTCATGAGGAATCCATGTATGAGAACAAAAACCCGTACGTACTATCTGATGTCATTAAAATAAAAGAGAACTGTTCCCATTGCCAAACTAAATACAGAATTGAACCTTCATTTTTTTATGGCTCTATGTATGTGAGCTATGGTGTTGGTATTGCATTTGCAGTCGCTGCTTTTGTGATAAGTTTTTTCGTTTTTAATGCTAGTGTCAATACTATTTTCATCTCAATTGTAGGAACTTTAGTTGTGTTTGCGCCTATAATCATGCGTCTATCCAGAAATTTATGGATTAATATGTTTATGCACTACGACAAGACTTTGGCTAAAAAGTAAATCGGTCAATGTCAATCTCATTGTCTAATGACTTGCCATGTTCAACAAAGTGATATAGCTGCTTCGCAACATATGGCGCTATCATAACGCCTCTGGTTCCTAATCCGTTTAAAACATACATGTTTTGATGCAATGGATGTTTCCCTACTAACGGTCTTCTATCTTTAACCGTTGGCCTTATTCCTGCCAATTGATTTACAACAGTAAAATCACATTTTAAAAATCTACTTAATTTAGCCACCAACTCTTCTCTTCCTTCTTTTGAAATAGCATCGGTTTTATCTTTCCAATCATATGTGGCACCCACATAATATAAATCATCACCTTCTGGAACGAGAAAAACTGAGGATTTTAGTATAAAATTAATATTTAAGTCTGGCGCTTTAATAGTTATAACCTCTCCTTTGGCGACATTAAGTGGTAAAGTATCGAAGTATGGGTTTTTAACAACACCAAATCCTTCAGCGAACACAATATGTTTTGCATTTATATTTTTATAAACTACTTCTGAAGGGCTAATATTTAAATCGTCGTAATCAAATGATTCTTTATAAAACAGCGATTGAGATTTTAGATAAGATCGATAACCATCAATTAATGCATTCGTGTCAATTCTACCCGTTTTGTTGACCATTCCGAATCCGAAAGGTGCATCAATGTATGCGTTTATATTTTTTTTCAAATTGGTAGAAAGAAAAGCTTCTAATGAAGGCTTATCAGATGCTAAAAACCATTCATTTTGCTCCTCAACTGAAGTGAAACGTCTATACACCGGAAGTTCATAGTTGAGTTTTACATATAGTAATTCCTCTAATTCTCTGTATTTAGTGAAGGTTAATTCTAATTGCTCTTTCGCTTTCCAAACCTCAGTAAAGCGTTTTAATATTACTGGATTATACAAACCAGCCGCAACAGTAGATGAATGTTGCGATGCATTATCAAACACAACGTACGACTTATTATGAGCACGTAGTTGCTCACAAAATGCAATACCTGCGAGTCCGCAGCCTACAATTAAATAATCAACTTTTTTCATCATTGCAAAAGTAATATTAATAAAATTATACTGCCAATATCCGCTTTGTGTCATATTGCTTATTTATACGTCATGCTGAACTTGTTTCAGCATCACACAGCTATTGACAATTAACAACTTATTGATGAGACCCTGAAACAAGTTCAGGGTGACGAACAATTTATGACTAATTACAGACAATCCAAAAGTCTTTCAAAGAAGAAAATAAATTACAAAAAAACGCCCACTAAAATTAGTGAGCGTTTATTCTTTATGATTATGACCTTATTAGTAGGCCCACATATCTTGTTCAAAATTACGAATTTTGTCTTTAATGCGATCTGATTCTAATAATTGCATTAAGGCATTATCAGCAACATAATCTTTTACTTCTCTATCTCCATATACATTTTCTTCTTTGTACATGTATCCATTAAAACGTCTAGAGTTTAGCAAGTGATCAAATGATACCGGCATCGCACTATTTTTATTGTTAAAAGATTTTGCTTCATGCAAAATATCTCTTGCTTCCGGATAGAATATCCAAAACATAGGAATAGGTTGCTTATTTGACTCATCTTCAGAATCGATAAAGTTTACATCAGGAGCAGCAGGTGCTAGTCCCAATAGTCTATACTTTAATTCACCATGACGCTTGTCAAAATACCAAAGTCCTTTTATTAAATATGCACTCACATCAAAAGATTGAATATCTCTTCTAATAATATATTCAGGATCTACAAATCCATCAGCATTATATTGGTCGAAACCGATATCCAACGTATCAATTTTAGTCATTGCTGCTTCAATATCCTTTAATGTACGCTTAGCCGTAAAGTATGAATCGTCATAAATATTTACTAATTCACCTTTTTTAATTGCTTTAAACAGCACATCAAATAATGATCGTCTGTCCTTTCCAATATTATTCGTATCAACTGGATAATATAATGGAAAATTTGCACGCTCATCTAAGACAATTTTCTCCCATGTCATTTTTGAATATAGGATATCTCTATCATCAACATAACCATATTCTAATGGCTTATCATTATCTAGAGCTAATTGAGCCTCGGTTTTAACACCAATCTCTTCAGTCTTTTTAGCATTTAATATATTTGCTTGAGCAAATGCGCTAGATGCAATGCATACACTAAAAACGGTTAATATAAAACTTCTTAATTTCATCTTACTTAATTTTTATTTAGGGCTATAATTCCTATACTCTAGTAACGCAATTAATTAAATAATCGTATTAGTTAGATAATTCTACAATTACTGGAGATACAGTTTTTATTTTAATAGCATTTCCAGATGCCTTAGCTTTAATATTTATAAACTGAACATTATCACCTCTTCTCGCTTTACGTAGGGCAGATTTAGCTTGTGAACTTAATCTATTTCCCGAAACGTTAACTGAAGGTTGTCCTGGCACTTTAAAAGTAAATGATGTAATAGTTAATGGTAAATTAAAATCAAAATCCACCAATAAAGCTCCAACTTTTCCTATTTCAACATTACTCTTTGGTAATTTAGCACTGTCTTGTTGTCCGTTGAAAGTTCCAGTTGGTTTTGGAATATCTTTAATTCTAAACGTAGCTCTATCACTTACTTTAGTTCCATCAGGTAACGTTCCTGTTACGTTAATTGCAACTTCTTTACCTGTTCCAGGGCTCATAATATATTTCCCAACACCTGAGGTTTTACTTAAACCTGGCGCACTAGCTGATACGTTATTATCAGATACACCTGCAAAAGAAATAGTCATTGGGTTAGGCACACCACGATATACCACGTTCATTTTATCTGCAGAAATCGTTGCAGAATTTGGTTTTGGCACTACAGCATAAGTACTTTCAAAAGGAATAACTATATCTTCTCCTCCTTCTTTAAAGGTGAATTCTCCCTTGACACTACGCTCTCCTACAGCTCCAGCAGGGAAATCTAAAAAGGTCTCTCCAGCTTTCATTGCTTCTTTTGACAACTCAGTTCCATTAACAACCACTTTATCTGCTGTTAAGGTATTATCTTTTTTACCTAAGATGATCTTTCCTGTAAAGTTTTCACCATTAAAAAACGCCGTTTTGTCTGCCACAACAATAGCTTCAAAATTCGTCAATGATGCCTCAACTTTTAGCTTTCCAGCTAACATTGAAGATAACACCTCAGATTCTGTAGTTTTTACATCCGCTTGTAATTGCGTCATTTTAGTTAATGATGCTACCAATGGAAATCCTTTATAGTGATAATCTAACCATCTCATAGTATTATTATCTCTATTCTTTACAGGATCAGTTGCAAATTTATCTGCTACATCTTTGGCGATACCAGCCATATCAGGATTAGTTGCTAAAACAGCGCCTACGCCATCTCTAAACTTAGCAATCTCAGCTAAAAATGCTTCACCTTCTGGTTTTAACTTATCTCCTTTAAACCAAGAATTATCAAGGAAATCTCCTTTATCCATTATTTCATAATCCGTTGGATCTTCTACTTTTGCCGTCATTTGACTTTTCAAATCGGTAAGATAGGTATTGAATGCATTTGCATATCCTGAGATTTGCGCTGCTTGATCTCTTAAAGGACCATATTTCAAATTGTTATCTTGAGCTTGCTGCTCTAAACCTGCGAAGAATTGTGAATTACGCACTGTTGCGGCTTCATTAGACTTCGTAAGTTTTTCGTTCATTAATCCAAATGCTGAAAGCACTTCTTTTGACATATTCAATGCTAACATCGCAATGAAAATCAAATACATCAAGTTAATCATTTTCTGCCTTGCAGATAATTTTCCTCCCGCCATTTCTAATTAGTTTTTTTTAGTTTAATTAATTATTATATAAGAACTAACTCTAATTAGTTTTTGTTCATTGCAGAAAGCATTCCACCATACACACCATTTAATGATGATAAGTTAGACGCTAAAGATTGCATTTGCTCTTTAAGTTTAGTCGCATTTTCAACTGCTTCTTCATTTACGGAAGCTTGTCTGTTTGCACTCTCTAACTGTACTTTATATAGGCTATTTAAAGATTCCATTTGTGCAGCAGCTAAAGACATTTCTTCACTATACTTTTTAGTAGCATTCATAGAATCAGCAGTTGGTGCCATATTTTTTGCAGCACCTTCAAAGTTTTTAATGCTATCTCCAAGACTTGTCATTAATTCGCCATCAATTTTGGCATCTTTAAGTAACTCATCTAATTTTTTAGATAATAATCCTTCTGCATCTTTAGCTTCTTCTTTTTTCTTTTTATCTTTTCCTAATCCTCCTGCTAATTCAGGGTATACTAATGCCCAATCTAAATCATCATCTACTGGTTCGAAAGCTGAAATTGCGAAAATCACGGCTTCAGTTATTAAACCAATTGCTAACATTACGTTACCAGTTAAAGGTCCTATTTCGAAATGAATAATTTTGAAAAGTGCTCCGATGATTACTACAGATGCTCCTAGTCCGTAAGCCATATTCATAAATCTCTTGCTTGCTCTTGATTGTGCCATAATTTTGTTGTTTTAGTTTCGTTAAATATTGTAATATTTAAGCAGGTTTATATTTAGTTGATTAATTAATTATTAATTGTTGTTGTTTAATTAGTTGCTGCGTTTTGGGTAACTTCTGTTCCCATATAATCTTGAACAGTTCTGAAACCGATGTAACTTCTTGCAGAATCAGCATATTCATAATCTCTTGAACTTACTTGAAGGAAATAAGCAACATCTTTCCAAGAGCCACCACGAACAACTTTACGTTCATTATCTGGATCATTTACACTTGGGTTGAATGAAGCAGCATATTCATAAGAACCTGGATCGTACGATCCCTGAACCCATTCAGACACATTTCCTGCCATATTATATAAGTTAAAATCATTTGGTTCATAAGCATCTGCTTCTACAGTATATAAAGCTTGATCGGCTGCATAATCTCCACGTAAAGGTTTAAAATTTGCCATAAAACAACCTCTATCGTTTTTAGCATAAGGGCCTCCCCATGGGAATGTTGCTCCTTGAAGACCGCCTCTTGCCGCATACTCCCATTCAGCTTCTGAAGGCAATCTAAATGCATTTACATGTTGTTTACCTTTTCCTTTCTGGTAGCCATTCTTTTTCAATGTTCTCCATTGACAAAATGCATTGGCTTGTTTCCAAGAAATACCAACTACTGGATAATCTCCATAAGCATCATGCCAAAAATAATCATTGTGCATTGGCTCATTATATGAGTAAGCAAAATCTCTAATCCAAGCAGTAGTGTCCGGATAAACTTCTACTTCTTCAGTAATAATAACATCTGAACGACTTAAGCTTCTATCTTTTGCCGCTTTTTGAATATCCATGTATTTGTATTGAAACTTAAATTTCTTAACATCCCAAGTACGTTGACCATTATAAGATTCTTCTATTGGTAAATACATCGTATCCATAACTTCAGCATAATACTCGTCTGGATAATCATTTGTATCTAATATCAAATCGATGTCAGAGTTTAATTTTCTTCCTTCATAACCTGTAGGACCAAGGCCACTGTAATTGTCTAACATGTATTTTTCATAAACACTCATGTTAGCCGTATCTGCATCTTTAAATGCAAATTCACCAATTCCTCCATCCGTTTGAGTCATACCAATTTCATCAGCTAAAATCGCAAGTTTAGTTCTAAGGATTGAATCTCTCACCCAATTTACAAATTGACGATACTCACTATTTGTGATTTCCGTCTCATCCATATAAAATGCTCTAACTGTAGCCGTTCGCGTTGGTGCATCTTTAACACCCGCTAAATCATCATCTGATTTACCCATAATAAATGCTCCACCAGGAACAAGTGTCATACCATAAGGTTTTTCAGGATGCCATTTCTTTCCTTTAACTCCTACCAGTTCTCCTCTGTCACCAGATCCACAACTGACTAAAAAAGCTAAAACAGCGGTTAATAAAACAAATTTCTTCATATTCATATAAACTCGAGGTTAATTATTTAGTTGTATTTTTCTTAAACTTTACAATTTAAGGGCGTAAACATATTTATATATTTTGATAAAAACAATTATTTATGCAATTATTTTGCACTTTATCCTAAAAAAAACACACTTAATCGATAAAATAAGTGTTAAATTTTTTAAAAGCCTAAAGATACTAAAAACTGTTCTTTTTATACGCTTTATACCATCTTTCTGGTAATTTTCCTTGACTCGCCTCAACATAATCTTCGTGCATGCAAGGTAATAACGTATGTTTCTTTAATTTATTATTAGCATTTGGTAAAAAAGGAATCTCTATCCACCAACGACCTGTCTTGGTACTTTTATAAAATACCAGCTCTTCATCCTCTATTAAAACGTTAAATTTTTGATGATTGTTCTCATCATTAAAATCATCATCTGTTAGTCTACAATTTATACCCTCTATAAAATACCAAAGAATTTGTGCAATTAACATTTCTGTTCCTTCATCTTCCTTAGATGGTTTATATTCATAAATACCAAACGAAGACACCTTGTTGCTTATACCTGCATATCTTGATATTGTACATATTTCCTTTCCATCAAAACCATTGGGAGAATGTTTCTGTTTTGCACCAACTTCAGATGCCCTAATACTTTTTAAATCTAGACTCACAATATGTGCATCTCGCATTACAGGTTCAACAAGATTCATATTATTAGATACCTCACCTAATCTATAGGCTTCAAAATATAAGGTTTCCATCAAATCTATTTCTTCCTGCGAATTAAAATAGGTCTGATAGCCAATTGTAGAATAATTAAACAAGTTAAACGGTTGATCTAATATAATTTTACCTAAATAGCAATTACTTTTAATAGGTACGGATGCATCTCCTAAATCAAAATTACTATCTACATTCACAATATTTACCATTGGCATCACATTATCGAATGCACGATAATTAGCATAAGTCAAATCTTGACTTCCGCCAAGAATTATAGGAATGATTTTCTTTTCTAATAGAACTGTTAATGTAGTTCTAACGGCAAAATACGTATCCTCCACAGAATCGCCTTGAAGGATATCTCCAAGATCCGCAATTTGTGTATACCAGTTTCCAGGGAATAATGCATACAGCGATTTCCTTAACGCATCAAATTGCAATTCTTCACCAATGTAGTCAATATCATTCCGATTTTCCAAAACGCCGATAATGGCAATTTTCACATCATCTAAATCGGGAATTCCGTTTTGCTTAGAATGGATCTTTAATTTTCTTCCGAGCGCCTGCTGAGATAAAAGCTCGTTATGAGCCATTACTTCATCTGATACAGGAGAGAGAAAATTAAAATTCATATGGTGATACTTATCGCTTTTTATTTGTCATCTGTAATTCGCCCTCATTATTTAAATAAACCAAAAACACAGAAAAGCTCATTTCATTTAGGATTTCTTTTTTGCAGTCGCTTTTTTCTTTGTAGTTTTTTTCTTAGGTGCGTTTTTCTCGATTAACGCTTTTACATCATCGAGCGTAAATTTAGAAACATCTATGGTTTTTGCAAGCTCTATTTTCGTTTTTCCTTTAATAATATTATGACGTCCCCAACGTGCTTTTTCTACGCGTATACCTTCTTCTTCCCAATGATGAATTAACTTATCTTTTTCCTTTTGGATTTTATCTTCTATTAATTCAACAATATCGCCATCTGATAAGTTATCCCAATCGTATTTTTTATTCACATTGATAAACATACTGTTCCATTTAATAAATGGTCCAAAACGTCCTTTACCTTTTTGAACAGGTAATTCTTGATACATATATATAGGCGCATCTGCCTTTTGCTTTTCTTTTATTAAAACAATTGCATCATCTAATTCTACACTTAATGGGTCAACACCTTTTGGCAAGGACACAAAAGCTTTCCCGAATTTAACGTAAGGTCCGAATCGTCCATTATTTACTTCTATCTCTTCACCTTCATGAGTTCCTAAGTTTTTAGGAAGCTGAAATAAATCCATAGCTTCTTCATAAGTAATAGAATTTAATTGTTGATCTGGGCTTAAACTCGCAAAGCTAGGTTTCTCTTCGTCATCAACCGTTCCAATTTGAACCATTGGTCCAAACTTCCCTAAACGCACACTTACTTGGCGTCCTGTTTTAGGATCTTCTCCTAATATACGCTCTCCCGATTCACGATCGGCATTCGCCTGAACATCTTCTACTTGTGGATGAAAACTTTGATAAAACGCTTTCATCATTTTAATCCAGTTTTCTTTACCTTCTGCAATATCATCGAAGTCTTCTTCTACTTTCGCTGTAAAATTATAATCTAAAATATTCTTAAAGTGATTGACTAAAAAATCGGTAACAATCATTCCAATGTCAGTCGGAACTAACTTTCCTTTATCGGAACCTACTTTTTCTGAAAGCGTGTTATCTTTCACCTGTCCTAATTCTAATATAAGCTGCGTGTATTTACGCTCTGTGCCTTCAACAGCACCTTTTTCAACATAGTTTCTATTTTGAATAGTAGAAATAGTAGGCGCATATGTAGACGGTCGACCAATACCCAATTCCTCTAATTTCTTTACTAAAGAAGCTTCAGTAAATCTTGCAGGTGGCCTTGTATATCGTTCAGTTGCTGTAATGTAATTATTAAGAAGTGCTTCATTGACTCTTAAAGCAGGAAGCATGCCATCTTGCTCTAAATTTTCATCATCTGTACCTTCGAGGTACACTTTTAAAAATCCATCAAATGTTATCACCTCTCCATTTGCTGTAAAGGTATTTTGATGCGTTGAAGCGCCAATCTTTACATTAGTACGTTCTAGTTGCGCTTCACTCATTTGTGATGCAATAGCACGTTTCCAAATTAAATCATATAATCGTGCCTGATCTCTTTCGAGATTTACAGACTGCGTAGAAAAATTAGTTGGCCTTATGGCTTCGTGAGCTTCTTGAGCTCCTTTTGATTTTCCTTTATAATTTCTAGGCTTACTATATTGTGAACCATATGTGTTTTCAATTTCTGCTTTGGCTCCATTACGCGCTTCTTCAGATAAATTCACACTATCCGTTCTCATATACGTAATTAAACCTGCTTCATAAAGGCGTTGCGCCATATTCATGGTTTTACCTACTGAAAAATATAATTTACGAGATGCTTCTTGTTGCAATGTAGATGTTGTAAACGGTGCTGCCGGTGATTTTTTAGCAGGTTTTTTTTCTAAATCTGAAACTTTAAAAGTTGCATTAGCATTTATCTCTAAAAAGCTTTGTGCCTCTTCTTTACTACCAAAATTCTTAGGCAGTTTAGCCTTAAACGTTTGGCCAGCTTCGTTTGAAAACTCTGCATCAATTCTATAGGATGCTTGTGCATTAAATCCTTGAATATCACGTTCACGCTCAACAATTAAACGTACAGAAACCGACTGCACTCTTCCAGCAGACAAGCCTCCTTTCACTTTTCGCCAAAGTACAGGTGATAATTCATAACCCACAATTCTATCGAGTACACGCCGCGCTTGTTGTGCATCTACTAAATCATAATCAATACCTCTTGGATTCTCAATAGCCTTTTGAATAGCCGTTTTTGTAATCTCATGAAATACGATACGTTTTGTTTTGTCTTTATCTAATTTTAGTGTTTCTGCCAAATGCCATGCAATTGCTTCTCCTTCTCGATCCTCATCACTTGCTAGCCACACCATTTCGGCATCCTTGGCCAAAGATTTCAGCTTTTTAACAACATCCTTCTTATCTTTTGACACCTCATATTTCGGCTTAAAATCGCCTTCAACATCAACACCTAACTCCTTTGAAGGTAAATCAGAAATATGTCCAAAACTTGACTCTACCTTAAAATCTTTTCCTAGAAATTTCTCTATCGTTTTCGCCTTTGCAGGTGACTCTACTATCACTAAATTCTTCGCCATTATTCGTTTTTTAAGGCTACAAATGTATGTGAAAAAAAAGATATCATCCTAATTTTTAATTTTTTCAATACGAATTCTTCCGAAAACTCAATTTAATAACACACGATACAGAAAATGAAAAAAGCCTGATTTCTCAGGCTTTAATTAGATCTAATCTAAAATATTATTCTGTTCCAATTTTCATGATTTCATCGTCATCCTCAAATCCAATAACATCACGATATATAAAATATACTGGAAGATAAACAATTGAAATAGTGAATAAAACACCGATTCCACAGGCTATAATACCTAGCATCCCTAGAAGTCCAGAAACAAAAATTAAACCAAACGTTATAAACCATTTTTTAGTTCCTAAACTGAAACTAAGTTTTACAATTTCAGATGCACTGAGTTCTGGGTTATTTGCAAAAATTACAGCAAAAAACGACAAAGGAATATATGCATATATATAAGGTATCAAAAAAAGAGCTTGTGCTATTGAAGCAATTAATGCATAAACTAATCCAACCGCCAAAACTTTTCTAAAATAGTCTCCTTTAAAAAAATGAAAAAAGTCATCATTTTGAGGTTCCTGTAGATCTACTTGCCTACAAATTCTATAAAACCCAGCAAGTAAACCTATAACTATGGGCGTTATAGTTACAGTTTGAGGTAAATTATTTAAAGCACTTTTAGCATAATTAGTTAAAAAGTTAATCTCTTCAATTCCCATAGCATCATACGGATTTGGAATGAGACCTATAGAAACAAATATAAACGCTAAAATTCCTCCAAAAATAATGATCATTAAAACCATCAAAAATCCTTTTAACCATACTTCTTTAAACAATTTAATTGATTGATCAAGAATTTTTCCGAAATCTAAATTTTCTGAGTTTTGTATTTTAGTTTGAATATCTTGGAATGTCATTTAGATATAAATTAAATTATTTTATTTGTTTCCTATTTGTTGTATTTCATCTTGCTTGTCAAAACCAATGACTTCTTTATATATAAAATAAAGTGGATGATACGTAAATGCAGTAGTTACTAATGCGCCAATACCACAAAGTAAAAACCCAACAAAAGAAGCTAATATTGAAGATACGAATATCAATCCGAAAGTGATTAACCATTTTTTTGTTCCAATACTAAAACAAAGTTTTACGATGTCACCAGTACTTAAATCCGGATTAAACGCAAACATTATTGTGAAAAAAGATAAAGGTATCATCGCATAAAATATAGGGAAATAACATAGCACTATAGCAATTACGGAAATAATAAACGAAGCTAACATTAAAAGCACGATACGCCCAAAGTATTTCATTTTTAAAAAACAGAATAAATCTGATGTTTTCACTGACTCGTTATGATCTAATGCTTTTAATACTCTAAAAAAACCTGCGTACATTCCAACTTGAACTACGCTCAAAACCATGATTCCTACAAATAGTAATATTAAATATACTATTGAAAATCCTGCAAAAAAGGCACTAAACGTTTCAGGATCTGAATAACCACTTTCCTGCTGAGCAATCATCATAATAACAAAGGGAACATAAATTATGATAATAAATGGTAAGGCAAGAGCGAACATACACAATTGTAATATGAGCCCATTTATCCAACTCTTTTTAAACAGTGCTATAGATTTATTAAAAATATCTCCAAAATCAAGCGCTTTGTTTAAATTGATTTTAGATTGAATGTCTTGGTATGTCATTAAGATGAAGTTTTTCTGGTTAGTGCTTCAAATGTAATTATTCTTTTTAACAATATTCTATGACTGCCACTTTGTCATATTTCATAAATTAATCTTATCTTTGCATACTTATTGACTGATATAGAATTCAGTTTACTTATGGAAAAAATTATAGACGAAAACAAGCAAGGTGAAAACCTTATCATACAGGAAAAGAAAGGCAATACGCGTAAACTTTTTATTGAAAGTTATGGTTGTGCAATGAATTTTAGCGACAGTGAGATTGTTGCTTCAATATTAGCAAATGAAGGATTTAATACGACCAAAAATCTTGAAGATGCCGATTTGGTTTTGGTAAATACTTGTTCCATTCGGGATAAAGCTGAACAAACCATTAGAAAACGACTAGAAAAATACAACGCTGTAAAACGTATCAATCCAAAGATGAAAGTTGGAGTTTTAGGCTGTATGGCAGAACGTTTAAAAAGCAAATTTCTTGAAGAGGAAAAAATTGTAGATTTAGTTGTCGGGCCTGATGCCTATAAAGATTTACCTAATTTAATTGCCGAAGTAGAAGATGGTAGAAATGCGGTAAATGTTGTCCTTTCTAAAGATGAAACTTATGGAGACGTTTCGCCTGTTCGCTTAAACTCAAATGGTGTCACCGCTTTAGTATCCATAACTCGTGGATGCGATAACATGTGTACCTTTTGTGTGGTCCCATTCACACGCGGTAGAGAACGTAGTAGAGATCCACAGAGTATTATTAAAGAAGTAAACGATTTATGGGACCGAGGCTTCAAAGAAATAACTTTGTTAGGTCAAAACGTAGATAGCTTCCTATGGTATGGTGGTGGTCTTAAAAAAGATTTCGTAAAAGCCAGCGACATACAAAAAGCAACTGCAGTCAGTTTTTCTAATCTATTAGAATTATGTGCACAAGCGCAACCAAAAATGCGAATTCGGTTCTCAACGTCGAACCCTCAAGACTTAACCTTAGATGTTGTTGAAACCATGGCAACACATGCCAACATATGTAATCATATCCACTTACCTGTTCAGAGTGGAAGTGATCGTATTTTAAAAGCGATGAATCGTTTGCATACGAGAGCGGAATATTTCAAGTTAATTGGCGATATAAGACGCATCATTCCTAATTGTGCGATAAGCCAAGATATGATTGTTGGTTTTCCGACGGAGTCTGAACAAGATCATCAAGATTCGATGAGCTTAATGGAACATGTCAAGTATAACTTCGGTTATATGTTTACGTACTCCGAGCGTCCTGGAACTATGGCCGAACGTAAATTAGATGATGACATCCCTGAAGCCACAAAAAAACAACGTCTTGCCGAGATTGTTGAATTGCAACAAAAACACAGCCTATTTAGAACTCAAGAACATCTAAATACGGTTGTAGAAGTATTAATTGAAAAGGAATCAAAAAAATCAGATCAGCAATGGTCAGGTAGATCTGCCCAAAATATAGTGGTCGTTTTCCCAAAAGAAAATTATAAGATTGGTGATTTTGTAAATGTGAAAGCCACACAATGTACGAGTGCTACGCTTATTGGTGAGGCTATTGGTTATTCAGAAAACAATTAGAATTATGGAATCAGTACAAGCTATAAAACAACGTTTCGGAATTATTGGAAATGACCCAAAACTGAATCGTTCAATAGAGAAGGCCATTCGGGTTGCTCCTACTGATATTTCGGTATTGGTAACAGGTGAAAGTGGCGTTGGAAAAGAAAGTATCCCAAAAATCATACATCAACTTTCACATCGCAAACACGGCAAATACATCGCAGTAAATTGTGGTGCAATCCCGGAAGGCACTATAGATAGCGAATTATTCGGTCACGAAAAAGGTGCATTTACTGGTGCTACACAAACGCGATCGGGCTATTTTGAAGTCGCTGATGGAGGAACTATATTCTTAGATGAAGTTGGCGAATTACCCTTAACGACGCAAGTCCGTTTACTTCGTGTTTTAGAAAATGGTGAATTTATAAAAGTTGGTTCTTCTAAGGTGCAAAAAACGAATGTGCGCATTGTTGCAGCTACAAATGTGAATTTGTTTGAAGCCATTAAAAAAGAAAAATTTAGAGAAGATTTGTACTATAGATTAAGTACAATCGATATCAATATTCCACCACTACGAAATCGTAAAGATGACATTCATTTGTTATTTCGAAAATTTGCCAGTGACTTTGCGCTTAAATACAAAATGCCTACTATAAAGCTATCGGACGACGCGGTAAGCATCCTTATAAAACATAGATGGAATGGCAATATTCGTCAATTGCGAAATGTAGCTGAGCAAATTTCAGTTTTAGAACAGCAACGTACTATTTCTGCCTCTGCACTACGTGGATATATGCCAGACGTAGACAGTAATTTACCAGCAGTAATTAGCACCTCAAAATCGGAAAGCGATTTTAGCAGTGAACGTGAAATACTTTACAAAGTATTGTTCGATATGAAAGGTGATTTGAACGATCTCAAGAAGCTAACCATGGAACTCATGAAAAGTGGGAATGCTCAAGACGTTCAAAAAGATAATGAAGGGCTTATTCAAAAAATTTATGGCGAGGAGAATGACAATTATGAAGACCCAAATATGGATAATCTTGAAGTCCTCTCAATTCCTGAACAAGTTGTAGAGTCCAATACTGTATTAGAAGACAATACTCAAGATAAATATCATTTTGCTGAAGAGATTGAAGAAGAAGAAACCTTATCTTTACATGATAAAGAATTAGAACTCATCAAAAAATCACTAGAGCGCCATCAAGGAAAACGTAAATTAGCAGCTGCCGAGTTAGGCATCAGTGAGCGTACGCTATATAGAAAAATCAAACAGTTTGATCTTTAAAGAAACTTCATGAAGGCAATAGAAATATTTATGATTCGGAAATCGTTTTCTAGAAATAGCTCTGAAGCGATTCGACAAGAAGCTGAAAATTTGGTTAACGAAAAACATTACCAAGGGTATCGCGTCATAAATGTAGATTTTGATGTGGCAGATAATGCGGGTTACATCTATGCATATATTACCATGAAACGTCCAAACACATATTAATGAAAGGATTTAAATATATAGTACTAATAATTATCACTCTAACAATAGTTGGATGTGGTGCGTATTCCTTTACAGGAGCCTCAATACCTCCAGACACCAAAACATTTCAAGTCAATTATTTTCAAAATAATGCGCCATTAATAGAACCTGGATTAGATTTAGAATTCACAAATTCACTCACTGATTTAATTTTAAATCAAACCAGTTTAAGTTTAGTGAAGTCAGGAGGCGACCTTGTTTACGAAGGTGAAATCACTCAATATCGTGTATCACCAACTACTGCTACCGCAAATAATACGGCGGCTCAAAACAGATTAAGTATTAGTGTAAATGTTCGCTTTTACGATAAAAATGATGATGAAGGAAATTTGGAAAAGCAATTCTCATTTTTCTATGATTATGCGGGAAACGCTCAACTCGTAGGCAGTCAAAAAGACACAGCCGTTGAAGAAATTTTTGAACGATTAACACAAGATATTTTTAATGCAACATTGGCGAAATGGTAATTTATTAATAACATGGAATTAGAAAAATTTTCGCAATTATTACTGCATCCCGAAGCTATGAGTTCTGAGGACATCAGTAACATTACTTCTGTAATTGCTGAATACCCATATTTTCAATCGGCCAGAGCGCTATATCTTAAAGGACTTAAAAATAAAGGCAGTTTCAAATACAATCAAGAATTAAAAACTACCGCTGCATACACAACAGACAGAAGTGTTTTATTTGATTATATAACGTCCGAAGCCTTTAATCAAAATGAAATCTCACAAATCATAAAGCAAAATTCAGAGCATTTAAAAGAAATTGAAGTCAACGATATTGATGATATTTCTATCCATAAAAGTGTAACTATTGATGAAGCATTAAAGCAACATATTAAAAATACGGAAGGTGTTCTTGATCCAAATTTATTTGAAGAAAAAGTATCGCCTGAAGAGGTGGTGCAATTTATTTCAGATATCAATGAGGCTCCCAAATTACCTATACTAGAAATAGATTCTAAAAATATCCAGGAAAGACTGGAAGACAAGCTGAGTATTGGAAAACCATTAGATTTTCAAAAAGCAGAAACACATTCTTTCACAGAGTGGCTTAAAATAACAAGCTTTAAACCTATCGTTAGGCAAGAAAGTACAATTGAACCGAATACGGAATTAAAATCGGAGTCTTCAATTGAAAAAAAGTTTGATTTGATTGATAAGTTTTTAGAATCAAATCCTAAAATAACACCGAGCAGAGAATTAATGCCAACAGAACTTTCAAAAAAACCTGTTGAATTTCAACATGATGGTTTAATGACGGAAACTTTAGCCAGAATTTATTTAGAACAAAAAAACTATGATAAAGCAATTCAATCTTATAAAATTTTAAGTTTGAAATATCCAGAAAAAAGTGGTTTCTTTGCAGACCAAATTAAAGCAGTAAATCAATTACAAGAAAATAATACCCAATAATAATGAATACGTTTACAATATTTTTAATTCTTATCGTGCTAGTCGCATTTTTATTAGTTGTCGTAATTATGGTACAAAATCCTAAAGGCGGCGGATTATCATCTTCATTTGGTGGAGGTGGTAGCCAGCAAGTAGGTGGTGTCAAAAAAACAGGTGACTTTTTAGATAAAAGTACTTGGGCTTTAGCAACGCTCTTATTAGCATTAATATTAGCTTCTAATTTAGCAATTCCTGGAGCAGGAGGATCAGATATAGAATCTAAAGCATTAGACACAAGTGACGTGCCTGCACAAACAATTCCAGCTCCAACACCAACAACTGCTGATGATGCAGCAACATCTGGTGATTCTATTTAGAAAGCTTAGTATAACATATATTAAAAATGCCAACCTACAACGTTGGCATTTTTTATTACTGAAACTTTGTCAGTGATAATCAATTGGCACATTTTTAGCTTAATGCTTAAGCATTAAAACAATTTTAATTAATCAAAAACATATAACAAAATGGGATTAAATATTAAACCATTAGCAGATAGAGTTCTTATTGAACCTGTTGAAGCTGAAACTAAAACTGCTTCGGGGATTATTATTCCGGATAACGCCAAAGAAAAACCTCAACAAGGTAAAGTTATGGCTATTGGTAAAGGAACTAAAGATGAACCAATGACAGTAAAAATTGGTGACAAAGTACTTTACGGAAAGTATACAGGAACAGAACTTAAACTAGAAGGAAAAGACTATTTAATCATGCGAGAAAGTGATATTCTTGCAATTGTTTAATCACTAAAATATATAAAAATGGCAAAAGACATAAAATTTGATATAGAAGCACGTGACGGTTTAAAACGTGGTGTTGATGCATTGGCAAATGCGGTAAAAGTTACATTAGGCCCAAAAGGACGTAATGTAATTATTAGCAAATCGTTTGGCGCACCTCAGGTTACCAAAGATGGCGTTACTGTAGCAAAAGAGATTGAATTAGAAGATCCTCTTGAAAACATGGGAGCGCAAATGGTTAAGGAAGTTGCTTCTAAAACTAATGATTTAGCTGGAGACGGAACGACAACAGCAACTGTATTAGCACAATCGATTGTAAAAGAAGGATTGAAAAATGTTGCAGCTGGTGCAAATCCAATGGATTTGAAACGTGGTATTGACAAAGCTGTAAATGCAATTACTCTGGACTTGGAAAAGCAATCTAAACAAGTAGGGAATTCTTCAGATAAGATTAAGCAAGTAGCATCTATTTCGGCAAATAATGACGAAACCATTGGTGATTTAATCGCACAAGCCTTCAACAAAGTTGGAAAAGAGGGTGTGATTACTGTTGAAGAAGCTAAAGGAACGGAAACTTATGTTGACGTGGTGGAAGGTATGCAATTTGATAGAGGTTATTTGTCTCCATATTTCGTGACAGATGCGGATAAAATGATTGCAGATTTAGAAAATCCATACATTTTATTATTTGACAAGAAGATTTCTAACTTACAAGAAATCCTTCCAATATTAGAACCTGTAGCACAGTCAAGTCGCCCATTATTAATAATTGCTGAAGATGTTGAAGGGCAGGCTCTTGCTACATTAGTAGTTAACAAATTAAGAGGTGGCCTTAAAATTGCAGCTGTTAAAGCACCAGGCTTTGGAGACAGACGTAAAGCAATGTTAGAAGATATTGCAATTTTAACAGGAGGTGTTGTAATTTCTGAAGAGCGTGGATTCACATTAGAAAATGCGGATTTAACAATGTTAGGAACAGCAGAGACTGTAACAATTGATAAAGACAATACAACCATAGTAAATGGGGCTGGTGAAGCTTCTGATATTAAGGCGCGAGTAAATCAAATTAAATCTCAAATTGAGACGACTACATCTGATTACGATAAAGAAAAACTTCAAGAACGTTTAGCAAAATTAGCTGGAGGTGTTGCTGTATTATATGTTGGTGCTGCAAGTGAAGTTGAAATGAAAGAGAAAAAAGATCGCGTTGACGATGCACTACATGCAACGAGAGCTGCTGTAGAAGAAGGAATCGTTGCTGGTGGTGGTGTTGCTTTAGTTAGAGCGAAATCGGTATTAGAAAAAATAACAACTGAAAACATTGATGAAATAACTGGAATACAAATTGTTGCACGTGCTATTGAATCACCTTTACGTACTATTGTTGAGAATGCTGGTGGAGAAGGAAGTGTTGTAGTTGCTAAAGTAAAAGAAGGGGAAAAAGATTTTGGTTATGATGCCAAAACGGAAACCTATGTAGAAATGTATAAAGCAGGAATTATCGATCCTACAAAAGTAACTCGAATTGCATTAGAAAATGCAGCTTCTGTTGCTGGAATGATTCTGACTACAGAATGTGCTTTAGTAGATATAAAAGAAGATGCACCTGCTATGCCTCCAATGGGTGGCGGCGGAATGCCAGGAATGATGTAATATTAAATCCTATATATAAAAAAGCCTTAGATACTTATCTAAGGCTTTTTATTTTTTGAATTCAATACTTAGAATAGTCTTATTTTTAATGCTCTCCGTGTACTGAGTCTTTATCGTGATCATGATGACCCTCTTTGTCATGTTCCATTTCATGCACAGCATCACTCTTAGCGTCTTCGACTTTTTTAAGAACCATCTTACAAACTGGGCAATTCGATTCTTCCACATAAGTTTTCCCTTTCTCACAGTCCATCGGACAAACATATGCATCATGCATTACTAATTCATCTTCTTCATGATTATGAGACGCCTCAGTTTGTGTTTCTTTTTTAGTATCTCTACATGAAAATGCAATGACTGTAAGACCAAAACATAGTGCAAATAATAAAACTACTCTTTTCATATCAAATGGATATTCTTTAATTCTTATGCTCTTCTTTTACCTCATCATTTCTATATTTACAACATGCATGTACACTATTGTAAGCTTCATCAGTTGCTTTCAATTCTTTTGTATCGTGCCCCACAGCAACGATACTAGCTTGAATTGTTTTTAAATCTGTCTTACGCTCATCATAAATCAGCTTTAATTCATGTGTTTTCACATTCCATACGGCCGATTTAACGCCTTTGGTTTTAATGCATGCTTTTTCAATTCGCGCTTTACACATCATACAAACACCATCAACTTCTATTGTTGCCTTTGCATTTTTATTTTGAGCAAATGACATGGCACTTATAAGCACCACACTTAAAACTACTATAATCTTTTTCATATTATTCTATTTTAAATCTTAATCCTGCGTAATAACTACTTCCAAATATTGGACCATAAACAAATGTTGTGTCAAAATGTGAACCAAAAGGGTCGTCTGTTCCGACAATTGGATTATTCTGTTTTACATTGGTAATGTTTTCACCTCCTAAATATACTTCAAATTTTCTAGAAAATACTTTTGTAATCTGTGTATTCAAAGTCGCCAATGTTGGTGTTTGCTTTGGCAACTGATATTGGATAGGATTTGTTTCGGTTGAAGAAAAACGCTGCTCACCTAACCAATTAAACGTGGCATCAAACTTCCAATGTGATTGTTCACCTTCTTTCAAGTGGGTTTCATAAGATGCATTTGCAAACACACGATGTTTAGGCGTTAATGGTTTGATCAGCTTCCCACTATTATACTGGGTTTTAACATCATAATATTTATATGCTAATCTCAAATCAACATTCGCTAAAACATTATAATTCAACTCGGCTTGAAAACTATTTGCATAACTATCTCCATTTAAATTATAAAAATTAACCTCTTGAGGATTTTCATAATCTACGACAACTTGGTTTTGAAAATCTGTTCTATAATAATCCAGAGTGAAATCTGCTTTACGATTAAATAAATTGAAACCTTGCAGAAATGACACACCATAATTCCATGCAATCTCAGGGTCTAAGCCATAAATTTCACCACTAGTATTTAAAATATTAATAGTTCGTGATGTGGCAAACATTCTCTGGTTTTCTGTAAAAATATTGGCACTTCGTTTTCCACGTCCAAATGAAGCTCGTAACGCAGATTTCTCCCAGGGTGTATATCTGGCATGAACTCTAGGAGTCACGAAGGTTCCTAATAAATTATGCGTATCAATTCTTAGACCAGCTGTTACTGTCAGGGCTTCTAAATTATCATAGGAGTATTCAAAAAATGTACCTGCAGAATATTCATTTCTTCCATAATCCAAGGTATTAACCATTTCGTCATAATGGTCATACGTATAGCTTAATCCCATTTTTACCTTATGTCTAGAATCTCCAATTATGGTATTATAAATAGCATTTGTATAGATGCTATTATGCAAAATATCATATGCGTTCAATCCAAAATATGAGTCTTGATTATGACTACTAAAAGCGACTTGAAATCCTACAGTCTGATAAGGGATCTCAGGGTTAACGTATCCTAATTTAGCTGAAACTTCAAAACGCCTAGTATCAATTTCACTTCCCCAAGCGTTCGTTGTTAATTTATCGGTATCCGGATTAAAACTAACCTGACCCGTTTGCTTTTCATCATTCAAAAATCTAAAGTTTATAAAGCTCACGAATCCTTTTTCGGCATTGGTATATTGCCAACGATTCATAACATTTATTTGTTTCGCCAATGGCATATCTAAAAAACTATCGTTGTTTTTGTCAAACTTTTTATCTCTTCGATTTCCATGGAGATATAATCCAGTACTCCATCTATTACTGACTTTAGTATTTAAATGTGTATTTAACTCAATACGACCATTGGCATTTGCATATGCATTTACAAATAGTTGGTCGTCCAATGTTGGTTTTTGTAGTTCAGCATTTATTTGACCGGCTATACTTTCATAACCATTAACAACACTTCCTGCCCCTTTAGTTATTTGAATACTTTGCACCCAAGTCCCTGGAATAAAACTTAATCCATAGGCTTGAGAAGCACCACGAATAGATGGAATATTTTCTGTAGCAATTAAAATATATGGACTGGTTAAGCCTAGCATTTTGATTTGTCGCGTTCCTGATATTGCATCCGCAAAATTAACATCAATAGAAGGGTTCGTTTCAAAGCTTTCCGACAAATTACAGCATGCCGCTTTTAGCAATTCCTTACTGCTTACAGTAAATACATTTTGCGCTTTTAAATACGATTTTGCAGTAGCCTGTTTTCTAGATGTTACTGTTACTTCGCCAAGTTCACTAGAAGGTCTTAACCAATGTTGAATCACATTTGGTTCAGTAATAGTTAGGGTATCTGTTGTAAAACCCACATAACTTATCACGAGTTTTGTGTATGATTTTTTATATGGGATCACAAACTCCCCATCAATATCGGTTACAACGCCAACCGCAGTATCTAACCAATAGACATTTGCTCCTGGCAAACCTATCTGTTCATTTTTATCATTTGCTTCCATTACCATTCCGCTTATACTGTCTTGAGAGAAAAGCATTATTGGGCATAATAATAGAAAATATAATATGTTTTTCATTAAAATTTATTTGATGTGTAAGTAAATTGTATCGAGTTATCAATACTTGAATACATGAAATTCTACGTATACATCAAATGACAAATACTTGGTCCAACACTTGAATATCGGTAACCAAATTTGGAGGAGAATAATTTTTATGTGGAATGATTTGCTTAGGCAAACCTTCATATAGATTTATATATGAATAAATAAAAGAAGTGAATATTAACTGTTGTTCTAAGTCAAAATCATCAAATGAGGTGAATTTTAGTACGTCTTGTCCATGCATAAATTCAATTTCATCTTTACAGCAACTCTTTTTAATTAATTTAGATGGCTCTATTTCTGAAGGTGCCATTCCACAATTTTCAGCTTCTGTAAAAATAGATACGTCAATCAATACATCGCCACAATAATGCTTTTCTATAGTAAAAGACACTGTAGAAAGTAACACCAAAATTGCAAGTGCAATCGAAAACACATTATGTAATACTTGTTTTATCACGATGCAAAGATACTAAAAAATGAATATTTGTATTACATTTTTCAAAAGCCTTAACATATCATTGCTTCAATTTATAATAATAAAAAGCAGGTAGCAAAAGCAATAAAAAAATAGGTTGAATGAGAAATCTTCTGAAATTGAAAAACAGATAATAATCTTCCTGCCTTGGATTGATAACGAAATATAAAAATATTCCCAATAAAGCTACAAAGGCAATAGCGTACATATAAGCCGAAAATTTAATTATAGACGTATCCTTAAAAAATAAATAGAGAATTGCGAGTGAGATTAAAGCATTCAAAAAATATCGCAAACTTGTGAATAATGTTAGTTTTAAGATCTCTCTTCTTGGAAAATCCATATGTAAGTAATCACTTTTAAAAAACAACAAATAGGGATCGTAAAATAATTCGTTTTCAAAAACTCGTATTAACACCAATAACCCAAATAAAGCAAGAAGTAATATGTATTTAAAAGGATCAGTCATTTTTGCTTTTTAATTTAGAAAAGCGATTTACCCAAAACATCCATAACAAAAACACCATCCCGTAAATAATTAAAGGAAAAATCACAATATGCAATATTTCACGACGCCATGGATAATGAAACAAACCTATTGAAAGAATAGCAATTCGAAATAGGTTGACAGTATATAATAATACACTTCCTGTCAATATATATAAAAATGTCACTTTAAATTTACCAGCAAATGCTATCATAAATGACACAAACAAAATTATAACACTAATAGAATTGCAGCCCTCTACTACTCTAGCAACAAATTTGTTGTTAATTAGAATTTTCATAGAAGGTTCATTAGCATGTGACACTACCTTTGCATCATAACCAAAACTCTGTATTAAATAATTACTCTGATCTGCGACTAAATTCGTGAAATAATCAGGATAATACTTTGTACCATCTGAATGGTCTAAATAAAATTTATAGGCTACAGACAATAACAAATACACTATCAAAAATGTCAGAATAAATCTAACTACCGCTTTATATTTTACTAGGAGATCTTTCAATAATTTCACTTATAATTCATTATAAAATTATACAAATTGTAGCATTGAAAATGACACTTTTTAAATACTTTTGCAAAAACTTTTGAACAATGACATTTGAAGCTCTTAAACCTAAAATTGAGACCATAACATCAGCTACTTCTACAGATTTAAGTTTTGATGAGAAACTATTACAAATCTGTCAATTACTGGAATCACAGGTATCTTATTACAATTGGGTAGGCTTCTATTTTAAAAACGGGGATAAGAACGAATTGAAGCTAGGTCCTTATGTAGGAGATCCTACAGATCACACTATTATTCCATTTGGGAAAGGCATTTGCGGACAAGTTGCTATCAGTAACGAAAATTTTGTGGTTCCAGATGTTGCCGCTCAAGACAATTATATTGCTTGTAGTATAACAGTTAAGGCAGAAATAGTAATTCCCATTTTTGTGAATGGTGAAAACATTGGTCAGATAGATATTGATTCTAATACGATCGATCCATTTACAAAGGAAGACGAACGCTTCTTAGAATATATTTGCAATAAAGTTTCTGAATTAATGTAAGGTGTCCTTTACCCCCCTTGCCTAATGGCTTCAACAGGATCCAATTTAGAAGCTGAAATTGCTGGAATAACACCCGATACTAATCCTATAAAGGTAGATAATGAGAATCCTAAGAGCATATTTCCTGCAGAAAGCACAAAGTTAAAATCTCCTGTATAATTGGAGACAATTACTGCGGTTATCCAAACTAAACCTAATCCAACTAGACCTCCAATAACAGCCAATACCACTGCTTCGAATAAAAATTGAAATAAAATGAATTTGTTTTTTGCGCCTAGTGATTTTTGAATTCCAATTTGGTTTGTGCGCTCTTTTACACTTACAAACATAATATTAGCGATACCAAAACCACCCACTAAAAGTGAGAATCCACTAATAATCCAACCCATACCATTCATAGTACCGATAATTCCATCAATAGCATCCGTCATTCCTGAGAGTTTATTCACAAAAAAATCATCTGGATCTCCTGCTTTTAAACCTCTATAGTTTCTATATTTTTGCTTAAGAACTTGTTCAAAAGCACCAATATCTACGTTTTTCTTCGGTTTAATAATTACAGCACCAGGTATGCCGTCAGACCCTCCATTTCTAAATCGTCTAACAAAGTTGGCCGGCACATACGCCTTTTCATCAGGTGAATCAAAAATAGTTGCGCCGAACTTTTTCAACACTCCAATAACCGTTAATTTTCTTCCATATACACGAATCTGTTTGCCTATAGGATTAAGGTTTCCAAATAAATTTTCAGCAATAGAATATCCAATTACAATAACAGGAGCTCCAGAAACGGACTCAGATTCTGTATAAAAACGACCTTGCTCAACTTTAAAATCTTCAATTTCATAAATTCCATTAGACACTGGCACAACTTCCACTCCAGCAATGGTTTCAGCGTCATATTTCACAGTTTCACCTCCAGAAAAAATCACATAGGCCGAAGCTTCTATATCTGGAACATTTCTACTAATAAACTCGAAGTCATCATGCTCTGCTTGTGGAAAATTATCCCGTTGCCATCTTGGAACACTTGTCGGCCCAAAAGAGTACTTAGCAACATAAATAGTGTTCTTATCTAATCCCGATAAATTCTCTTGAATATTTCGATCTAAAGAATCAACAGCCGATAATACTGCGATAATTGAAAAAATTCCAATAGTAACTCCTAAAAGAGATAGAAAAGTACGCAGTTTATTGCTAGTTAAAGCATTTATTGCAAATGAAAAACTCTCCTTAAATAATCGTAAGTAAACTAGCATGAATTATAGACGTTTTTTGACAATCTTAAAGATAGGACGTTTTTAACAATATTTTGTTACAAAAAACTTAAATAAACACCTCTAGCATGGCATAAATTCTGTTTAAGAATATGTATTTTTGCCCTTTAATACACACAACTACAAGATGAACAACAGCAAACCCATTAAATCAGCATTAATTTCAGTTTTTAGCAAAGAAGGCTTGGCACCAATTGTTAAGCAATTGAATGCACAAGGAGTCACTATTTACTCCACTGGAGGTACGGAAAAATTCATAAAAGACTTAGGAATAAATGTCATACCTGTGGAAGACGTCACGTCTTATCCTTCAATTTTAGGAGGTCGTGTTAAAACATTACATCCTAAAGTTTTTGGAGGCATATTAAATCGCCAACATAATGAAAGTGATGTTGCCGAATTAATCGATTTTGATATTCCGCAAATAGATTTAGTGATTGTAGATTTATACCCATTCGAAAACACTATAGCTTCAGGAGCCAGTCATTCTGATATCATTGAGAAAATAGACATTGGTGGAATTTCTTTAATTAGAGCTGCAGCTAAAAATTATGCAGATGTAATCTGTGTTTCTTCGGTTGAAGATTACAGTGCGTTTTTAGAGCTTTTAATCGCTCAAAATGGCATGACCACTGAAACTGATAGACAGCGTTTTGCTGCGAAGGCATTCAATGTATCTTCGCATTACGACACGGCTATTTTCAACTATTTCAATAAAGACAACGATGAAGCAGTTTTGAAAATCAGTGAAACAAATGGAAAAGTATTACGCTATGGTGAAAACCCACATCAAAAAGGGTTTTTCTTCGGAAATTTTGATGACATATTCACAAAATTACATGGCAAAGAATTAAGCTACAACAATCTCCTTGATGTTGATGCCGCAGTAAATTTAATGAATGAATTTAAAGGAGAAACACCAACGTTTGCCATTTTAAAACACAATAACGCTTGCGGTTTTGCACAAAGAGATACGATACATCAAGCATATATTGACGCCTTAGCAGGAGATCCAGTTTCAGCTTTTGGAGGTATTTTGATTAGCAATACAGAAATAGATGAGGCTACAGCCAAAGACATCCACAATTTATTTTGTGAAGTCGTAATTGCACCTTCATTCTCAGAACAAGCTTTAGCTATTTTAAAAGGAAAAAAGAATCGTATTCTTTTAATTTTGAAAGATATTGACTTACCTAAAACCACAGTTAGAACCTGCTTAAATGGAGTTCTAGTTCAAGATAAAGATAACATTACAGATGCTTTAGATAATTTATCTTATGCTACAAACAATAAACCATCACAAAATGAGTTAGAAGATTTAATATTTGCTTCTAAAATTTGTAAGCATACCAAATCGAATACTATTGTATTAGTAAAAAACAGACAACTATGTGCAAGTGGTACAGGACAAACGAGTCGTGTTGATGCGCTTAACCAAGCTATTCATAAAGCAACCTCATTTGATTTTGACTTAAATGGAGCAGTAATGGCAAGTGATGCTTTTTTCCCTTTTCCTGATTGTGTAGAGATTGCTAAAAATGCGGGAGTTTCTGCTGTAATTCAACCAGGAGGTTCAATTAAAGACCAACTAAGTATCGATTATTGCAATGCTCATAACCTTGCAATGGTATTTACTGGAACGCGTCATTTTAAACATTAATTTTTATTACATTTACAAAACGCCAAAAACAAAATAAATATCAACCTATACAATAATATAACATATGGGATTTTTTGATTTCTTAACAGAAGAAATAGCCATAGATTTAGGAACAGCAAATACATTAATTATTCACAACGATAAAGTTGTTGTTGATAGCCCATCCATAGTTGCAAGAGACCGTATTTCAGGTAAAATAATAGCCGTTGGTAAAGAAGCCAACTTGATGCAAGGAAAAACGCATGAAAACATTAAAACCATTAGGCCATTAAAAGATGGTGTTATTGCGGATTTTGATGCTTCTGAGCAAATGATTAGCCTTTTCATTAAAAACATACCTGCATTAAAAAAGAAGTTATTTACGCCTGCGCTTCGTATGGTAGTTTGTATTCCTTCTGGAATTACGGAAGTTGAAATGAGAGCAGTTAAAGAATCATGCGAGCGGGTTAATGGTAAAGAAGTTTATTTAATTCATGAGCCAATGGCGGCGGCCATTGGTATTGGTATAGATATCATGCAGCCTAAAGGAAATATGATTGTAGATATTGGTGGAGGTACCACTGAAATTGCTGTGATTGCTTTAGGTGGAATCGTTTGTGATAAATCGGTTAAAGTTGCTGGTGATGTATTTACAAATGACATTATCTACTATATGCGAACACAACACAATTTATATGTTGGAGAGCGTACAGCTGAAAAAATTAAAATTCAAATTGGAGCAGCCACTGAAGATTTGGAGTTACCTCCAGATGAAATGAGTGTACAAGGACGTGATTTGTTAACCGGAAAACCTAAACAAGTTCAACTTTCTTATAGAGAAATAGCAAAAGCTTTAGACAAATCTATATTACGTATCGAGGATTCTGTAATGGAAACTTTATCTCAAACGCCTCCTGAATTAGCAGCAGATATTTATAATACTGGAATCTATCTTGCAGGTGGAGGTTCGATGTTACGAGGTTTAGATAAACGTTTATCTCAAAAAACGGATTTGCCAGTTTATATTGCTGAAGACCCCTTAAGAGCCGTAGTTAGAGGAACCGGAATTACTCTAAAAAATCTTTCTAAATTTAAAAGTGTATTGATAAAATAGTAAACCCAAATGCAGCAAATCATAAACTTTGTTATAAGAAACAAAACCTTTCTTTTGTTTTTGTTGCTATTTGGTATATCGTTCGCCTTAACAATACAATCGCATTCATTTCATAGGAGTAAATTTATTAATTCTGCTAATTTCTTAACGGGTGGAATCTATAAAAATGCAAATAGTATTGGTCAATACTTTAATTTAAAAGAAGAAAACAAAATTCTTATTGAGGAGAATCTAAAATTGAAATCACTTATATACAATGTAAATGAAACTCCAAGTGAATTAATTATAGATAGTTCGACTTACAATCAACACTTCAATTTTAAATCTGCCATTGTTTATAAAAACAGTTATGCCTCAGCTAACAATTACATCACAATAAACAAAGGTTTAAAAGATGGCATAAAACAGGATTACGGCGTAATTACTTCAAAAGGAATTGTAGGCATTATTGATCATACTTCAAATAATTATGCTACAGTTTTGTCTGTATTAAATACAAAAAGTAGAATCAACGCACAGCTTAAAAAAAGCAATCATATAGGATCTTTAAAATGGAATGGCAATTCCACTAAACTGGTCCAACTTACTGATGTTTCTAAATTTGCACCAGTAAATATTGCGGATACCATTGTGACTGGAGGACAATCTACTATTTTTCCAAAAGGCATACCAATAGGTATTGTTGAAGACTTTGCAATTGATATTAGCGGAGACACATACACAATTGACATCGAATTGTTTAACGATATGACTAATTTAGGCCATGTCTATATTATCGAAAATACAAATGCGGAAGAAATAAAATCTTTACAAAATTTAGTCGATGAATAATTCAACAGTAACTACCGTTTTACAATTTGTCGCTTTAATTTTGATACAGGTATTAGTTCTAAATCATATTAACTTTTTTGGAAATATCAATCCATACCTTTATATTTTATTTATTCTAGTTTTCCCAATACGAAACAACAGAACATTAATTCTGTTATTAAGTTTTTTATTAGGTCTGGGTGTAGATTTATTCTCAGATTCCGGAGGTGTTAATGCAGCCGCTTGCGTTACAATTGCATATATAAGGCCAATCATACTAAAGTTTTCATTTGGTATGATTTACGAACATCAGACCATTAAATTTGATAATACAGAATTAAGTAATAGACTCATATACTTTACTATCATGACGTTTATTCATCATCTTATTCTTTTTTCTCTGGAAATATTTAACATTTCAAAACTAATTTTGATCCTTCAAAAGACGTTATTTTCTAGTATCTTCACTATACTATTATGTTTGTTAATCTCTATACTTTTCAGTAAAAAACGACGATGAGAAAACTGTTACTTCTAATTTCAATTATTGCAGTAGGCCTCGTATTCATTACGCGTCTGTTTTATTTGCAGATCTATGATCAAAGTGCCTATAATCTCTTTGACGATAATGCCATCAGAAAAGTATATGATTACCCAAAAAGAGGATATGTTTTCGACAGAAATGGTCAATTACTTGTCGCCAATCAGCCGTCTTATGATGTAATGATTATTCCGCGTGAAGTAAAACCTTTAGATACGCTTGAATTCTGTTCATTGTTAAAAATCACAAAAGACGAATTTAAAAAGAAGTATGCGAGATCTTACACATATTCACCGCGCTTACCTTCTGTATTTGTGCCTCAGCTTTCAAAAGAAGATTACGCTGTTCTGCAGGAAAAAATGCGAAAATTTGATGGGTTTTATATCCAAAAACGATCGTTGAGAGATTACCAAACTACCATTGGAGCTAATGTTTTAGGCGACATTGGAGAGGTCAACGATTTAATAATTCAAAGGCAACCTTATTATAAAATGGGTGATTTGATAGGCAAACAAGGCATTGAGATCTCCTATGAAAAAACATTGCGAGGAGTGAAAGGTATTAAATTCATTCAAAAAGATCGATTTAACAGAAATATTGGGTCATATAAAGAAGGCATCTATGACACCTTACCTCAACCTGGAAAAGATATTACTATCACAATAGATGCTATACTACAGGAATATGGCGAACGTCTTATGCAAAACAAACGCGGCGGTATTATTGCTATTGAACCAAGTTCAGGAGAAATTTTAGCCATGATATCTGCTCCAACATATAATCCAAACGATTTAGTAGGAAGAAAACGTTCTGAGAATTTCACTAAACTTTATAACGACACTATTGCCAAGCCCCTATACGACAGAGGCTTACAAGCCATGTATCCTCCAGGCTCTCCTTTCAAAGTTCTCAACGCGCTTATTAGTTTACAAGAAGGCGTGATTAGTACTCAAGATAAATTTAGTTGCTCCATGGGATATCGCTATGGAAACCGAAAAATGGGATGTCATGCGCATCATAGTCCAGCAAATATGAATTTAGGCATTTACGAATCTTGCAACTCATATTTCGCCAATGTATATCGAAAAATCATGGACAAATATGAAACACCAGCAAAAGGAATGGATGCTTGGAGTAACCATATTAGAAGTTTTGGTCTTGGCAATTATTTAAACAATGATTTATCTGTCGGTCAACCTGGTAAAATCCCTACTGCTAAAACATACAATAGGGCTTATGGTGAAAAAAGATGGTATACAACATTTACATTATCTAATGCCATTGGTCAAGGAGAAGTGCTTGCAACTCCAATTCAACTGGCAAATATGGTAGCAGCAATTGGAAATCGAGGACACTATTTTACGCCTCATATTATAAAAAATATTGAAGACGACACTATTGACAGCAAATATCTTAAACCAAAATACACCACTATTGATAAACAACATTTTGAACCTATTGTTCAAGGAATGTTCGATGTTTATTCTAAAGGAACCGCAAAATATCTACAAGTTCCAGGTATTGAAATTTGTGGAAAAACAGGTACCGCTGAAAACTACACTAAAATAGATAGCGTTAAAACTCAGTTAACCGATCATTCCATTTTTGTCGCTTTCGCGCCTAAAGATAATCCTAAAATCGCAATCGCCGTATTTGTCGAAAATGGGTATTGGGGAAGTCGATTCGCTGGAAAAATAGCGAGTTTGATGATTGAAAAATATATCAATGGTACTATTTCTAGAACAGATTTAGAAGATTGGATTCTGACACATAGTTTAGAAAATGAATATGCTAAACCCTATTCTGGAGTACCATTCAAAATTAATGGAGAAACCACTTTACAAGTAATAGATACTAACAAAGCAGCAAATGCAGAGAGAGAACCATAGAGGCTTTAAATTTGATTGGATAACAATAGTTCTTTTCCTATTATTGGTAGGTTTTGGATGGATAAATATTGTATCTGCCTCTCATGTAGGTGAAGTAATTGATTATTTTGATATGAGTCAACCTTACGGGAAACAGCTCGTTTTCATCTTATTGACCTTTGTGTTGATTGCCATTATTCTCTCTATAGAGGCCAAGTTTTATGAACGCTTTTCGAGTATTATATATATTATCGCCATCCTCTCTTTAATTGGTTTATTAATTGGTTTGGGTAAAAATGTAAATGGCGCTACATCTTGGTATGCCATTGGCGGTATGACTATTCAACCTAGTGAATTTGCGAAATTTGCAACATCACTAGCCGTCGCGAAATACATTAGTGATTTACAAACGAATTTAAAAACACGTAGAGATCAGCTTAAAACCATTGTCATTATACTCATTCCTGCATTTTTAATATTGCTTCAAAATGACGCAGGAAGTACCATTGTTTATGCGTCATTCTTTTTTGTTTTTTATAGAGAAGGTCTTCAGCAAATATATCTCATCATTGGGACTATTATATTGGTGATTTCCGTTTTATCTTTAAAATTTGGAGTTTTATATACGTTTGGAATAGCCGCGATTATCTTACTTGGCATTGCTTTTTTTAGACGAAAAAAACGTGGTTCACTTGTTCAATCCGTAACAATTTTAGCCTTATGTCTTGTATTTTCTTTGGGTGTCAAATCCTTTTATAACACTATTTTAAAAGAACATCAACAAAACAGAATAAGTCTATGGTTGCGATTAGAAAAAGATCCAGCCAAATTAGAGCAAATGAAAAAACGCGAGGCGTACAATCTGCTTCAATCTGAACAGGCTATTAGTTCGGGCGGAGCGACTGGAAAAGGTTTTTTACAAGGCACACGAACGACCGGAAAGTTTGTTCCAGAGCAACATACGGATTATATTTTTAGTACTGTTGGTGAAGAATGGGGGTTTTTAGGCAGTGCGCTCGTGGTCATTTTATTTGTAAGTCTTTTAATTAGAGTCTTATATCTTGCCGAAGGTCAGAAATCCCAATTTAGTAGAGTTTATGGGTATTGTGTGGCGTCTATATTATTTATTCACTTTTTAATTAATATAGGAATGGTCATGGGCTTAATTCCAACCGTTGGAATTCCACTCCCATTTTTTAGCTATGGTGGTTCTGGGCTTTGGGGCTTTACCATTTTACTATTTATCTTTGTAAAACTAGATTCCAATAAGATAAATGAGTGGTAGTTCTTCTCTTAAGCATAAAAAAAAGGAGCTCTTATAAAGCCCCTTTCTTAATATACAAGTATCAATTCATTATTTTAAACTAGCTAAGCTCGACTTCAAGGTATCAATTTTCGCCATAGCATCAGCTTCTTTCTTCTTTTCACTAGCGACAACTTGTTCTGGTGCATTGTTTACAAAACGTTCATTAGAAAGTTTCCCTTGTACTGATTTCAAGAAGCCTTCCGTATACTTTAATTCTTGAGATAATTTTTCTATTTCTTCTTCAACATTAATTGCTCCTGAAATAGGAATAAAATACTCATTAGATTGCACTCTAAATGTCAACGCGCCTTCAACCGTTTCAGTTACCGATGACATACTAGATATATTACCCAATTTGGAGATTACGGCATCAAAAGTAGATGACAGATTCTCATTATTTAAAACTGACAATTCAATAGTATCTTTGAATGATATATTCTTTTCTTTTCTTATGGTTCGAATACCAGAAACCACATCCTTAACCGTTTCGAAATCTGAAATTAGTTGAGTATCATAGCCTTCAATAATTGGATATTTAGCTACAATCAAAGCTTCTTCAGGCGTACGTTCACTGACATATTGCCAAATCTCCTCTGTTAAAAATGGCATAAATGGATGTAATATTTTCAGATTGTTTTCAAAGATTGTAATAATCTTATTATAGGTCGTACGATCTATTGGCTGCTGGTATGCAGGTTTTACAATTTCGAGTAACCAAGACGCGAAATCGTCCCAAACTAGCTTATACATAGTCATTAAGGCATCAGAAAGTCTAAATTTACTGAAGTGATCTTCAATTTCTGCTAATGCATTTTGAAATTTAGCTTCGTACCATTTTAAAGCGATATGAGATGACTCTGGTTGTTCAATATCTGCAATTTCCCATCCTTGAACTAATCTAAATGCATTCCAAATTTTATTCGCGAATGCCTTACCCTGTTGGCATAAATCTTCCTCAAACATTAAATCGTTACCCGCAGCAGAACTCAACAATAATCCTACACGAACCCCATCGGCACCATAATCTTCAATTAACTTTAACGCATCAGGAGAATTTCCTAAGGATTTAGACATTTTACGACGTTGCTTATCGCGTACCAAACCTGTTAAATACACATTTGAAAACGGTTTTTCGTCCTTATACTCATAACCAGCAATAATCATACGTGCTACCCAAAAGAAAAGAATGTCTGGACCAGTTACTAAATCGTTAGTAGGATAATAATACTTAATTTCTTCATTTTCCGGATTTCTAATCCCATCAAAGACACTCATTGGCCACAACCACGAAGAGAACCAAGTATCTAGTGCATCTTTATCTTGTGTAAGATCATTTAAAGTCAAATTAGAATTTCCAGATTTTTCTTTAGCCAACATTAAGGCGTCATCCTTACTTTCAGCAACAACAAAGTCATCTTTACCATCACCATAGAAATATGCAGGAATTTGCTGCCCCCAAAGTAATTGTCGTGAGATATTCCAATCTCTAATGTTTTCCATCCAATGGCGATAGGTATTATTAAATCGCTTTGGAAACAGTTTCACATCTTCATCTTCCAAAACAGCCTTTATAGCAGGTTTCACAAGGTCTTTCATGTTCAAAAACCATTGATCTGACAAACGAGGCTCAATGACAGCTTTGGTACGTTCGCTAGTACCAACTTTATGGATTAACTCTTCAGTTTTAACTAAAACACCTAATTCATCTAATTCTTTAGCAACATCTTTTCGTGCCACAACGCGATCTTTTCCTTGATGATGTAAACCATAGCTATTAAGTGTGGCATCCTCATTAAGAATATCAATAACTTCTAATTGATGTCTATCTCCTATTTCCTTATCATTAATATCATGAGCAGGTGTAACTTTTAGGCAACCTGTACCAAATTCAACATCAACATAATCATCCTCTATTATAGGAATGACACGATTGCAGATAGGCACGATTACTTTTTTACCTTTTAATGCTATAAATCGCTCATCATTTGGATTAATACAGACTGCAGTATCTCCTAAAATGGTCTCAGGTCGTGTAGTTGCAATAGTTACAAAGTTGTTTTCGCCTTCAATTTGATAGTTTATATAGTACAATTTGTCAGTACGCTCCACATGAATTACTTCTTCATCTGACAACGTGGTCTTAGCCTCAGGATCCCAGTTTACCATACGATATCCTCTATAAATCAATCCTTTGTTAAACAAGTCTACAAAAACCTTAATTACGGCTTCGCTCATATCATCATCCATCGTGAATTTAGTACGATCCCAATCACAAGAGCAACCTAATTTTTTCAATTGCTCGAGAATAACACCTCCATATTCGTTAGTCCAATCCCATGCATGACTTAAAAACTCATCACGTGTTAAATCATTTTTATCAATACCTTGGTCTTTCAACTTGGCAACCACCTTGGCCTCAGTGGCAATTGATGCATGATCAGTACCAGGAACCCAACACGCATTTTTACCCTGTAAACGTGCACGTCGAACCAAAACATCTTGTATTGTATTATTCAACATATGACCCATATGAAGTACACCTGTGACATTTGGTGGAGGAATTACAATAGTATAAGGCTCTCTTTCATCTGGTGTTGAATGAAAATAATTATGCTCCATCCAGTATTCATACCATTTAGTTTCTACGTTAGATGCATTATATTTTGTTGGAATTTCCATGTTTTGGTATTGTTTTTGTATAGTAACTGACAAAAGTACTTATATTTCTTTTTTTGAGAAATTATTGTATAGAATAATGCGCTTTTATTTTAAGATTTATTATAAATAATGTGTCATACGTCTATTTAATTTTGCAGAATGATTAAAAGTAAGTAATTTTGATACTATCAATTTAAAATTAAAATGATGAAAAACTTAGTAATAATTTTATTTGTTGGCCTAATTAGCCTAGGAGCAGTAGCTCAAGACAAAGTGGCTAAAATTGAATTTAAATCTGACACCATTGATTATGGAACCATAGAAAAGGGTTCAAATGGCGTGAGAGTTTTTGAATTTACAAATACTGGTAATGCACCATTAATCATATCAAGTGTTAAATCTACTTGTGGTTGTACCGTACCTAAAAAGCCAAAAGGACCTATTTTACCTGGAGAAACTGGAAAAATAGAAGTAAAATATGATACAAAAAGAGTGAATCCTATTAGAAAAACAATTACTGTAATTTCTAATGCTGATACACCTACTGTAGCATTAAAAATAAAAGGGTTAGTAATAGATTCAAGTAAGAAAAGCGTTTTAGAGAAAAAAGATAAAAGCGTAATGGATCAATAGAACTTTACATTATAAAATAATAAAAAGAACTCCTATACAAGGAGTTCTTTTTATTTAAACACATCTTCTAATCTAAAGCTAAATATTCTAATCTCTGCATTTCTATCAACTTTGAGTCTGATGAGTTTACCTACTTCTGCTCTAAAAAATTGAATGACATCTTGAAGTTCAAGGTTATGAGATTCTTTGCCATTAACAGTTAATATCACATCCCCAATCATTAATCCAGCTCGAGCAGCAGGAGAATCTTGTCTTAGCTCCACTATAGTAAATGCCGGTTTTAAAGAATACTTGTACGAGGTACTTAAATTAATAGTGATTTTATTCTCATTCGAGTCTGTATAACCAATTCTACCTCTATCTTCTTTTTCTTTTACGACTCTTATTCCATTTTGTTCTAAAACAATACCACTTTTATTATAGAAAAATGGGGCTCTAAAATTACCATTTTTCTTTAGCGTTAATTTAGAACCTCGATAATCAAATATAATATTAAAGCGCTTCAATACTTCACCAGAAACACTACCATTTCGTTCTTTAAACTTTCGTGCAAAACTAATAGATGTAGAATCTGGAAAAGCAGTATTAACATCTTTAAGCTTAAAGCTTTTTAATGAAAATGAATTTACTTTCGTGCGCTTTCCATAAATACTCCCACTCAATCCTTTACCAAGAAAATCATCAAAATACTTATTTTTAGATGTCTGAATACCAAGAGAATCGTCTTCAAACAACCATAACCCATCACTGCTCCCAGTATCTATCAAAAGTTTAACAGGGATATCTATAGAATCGATCATTACTTCTGCGTCGATATATGGCTTTTTATTATGAAAACTTAAATTGAAAGTTTCACATTTCTTACAAGATTTATACACATAAGTCTCTGGTTTATGTAACTTTATAACTTTATTAGTATAATTAATTTCAACAACAAAATTCTTGAATATATCATAGCCTATTATACCATGAATAGGAACGCCTAGCCTCGGTGTGAAATTGATATCATTATTAAATACCACAAAAACTTCTTGATTAATATTAAGGGCATTACCTATTTTGAAAAAATTATTTCTAGACTTTAATGCTTCAATAGGGTCTCCTCCACCAAGTCCTCGTATATAAATTGTTTCTACTTGATGAATTTGCAATGAATCTGTGTTTGCTATATTGAAGAGAATTGGTTTACTAACTCCTGAATCTAAAATAAATGAAAGCTCCACACCGTTAAGTTCAACAGGCAGTACAATTAAATTACCAATAAGTTTGAACCTAATTTTATCACTTTCTGTATTAGGTAAATTAAATTCATTCTGAGAAAAACAACTGGTTATAACTATTAATAAAAAAAAAGTGATGATTTGTTTTTTCAGCATAGTAAAGTTTAAACATATAAGGTTAGCGTATCAACAATTTACAACTCTTTAGCATAACATTTTTTTTTAGATGCATATTTTAAAAAAACTTTAAGATAATTTTCAGAACTTTACGCCCTAAACATTCAAATAATGCCAGCAATTTCAAAAAAAGGGCAATTAATGCCAGAATCTCCCATAAGAAAACTAGTTCCTTATGCTGAACAAGCTACCAAAAATGGTAAAAGTATTTATTATTTAAATATTGGTCAACCTGATATAAAAACACCAACAATAGCTATTCAAGCGGTGAAAGACATCGATATTGATGTTTTGGCATATTCACGTTCGGAAGGCTCAGAATTATATAGACAGAAACTCGCTCATTATTATACAAATCACAATATTGATGTATCTGAAAAAGATATAATTGTCACCACAGGAGGAAGTGAAGCATTACTTTTTGCATTTGGTAGTATTATGGATTCGGGTGATGAAATTATTATCCCTGAACCTTTTTATGCTAATTATAATGGGTTTTCAATTGCTTCAGACATTAAAATAGTACCTGTTATTTCTAAAATAGAAGATAATTTTGCACTACCATCGATTGAGGAATTTGAAAAACTAATTACGTCAAAAACTAAAGCTATACTCATATGCAATCCAGGGAATCCTACGGGATATTTGTACTCTGAAGAAGAAATAAAAAAACTTGCTCAAATTGTAAAAAAGCACGATCTTTTTCTAATTGCAGATGAGGTGTATCGCGAGTTTGCTTATGATGGGAATACCCATTATTCTGTAATGCAAGAAGAAGGCATCGAAGCTAATGCCATAATGATTGATTCTGTATCTAAACGCTACAGTATGTGTGGCGCTCGCATAGGATGTTTAGTTTCAAAAAATAAGGCGGTAATTCAAACTGCTTTAAAGTATGCTCAGGCACGATTGAGCCCACCTACTTTAGCACAAATTGCCTGCGAAGCAGCATTAGATACTCCGCAAAGTTACTTTGATGCTGTTATCTCGGAATATGTAAATCGAAGAAACACATTAATTTCAGAGTTAAAGAAAATTGAAGGTGTTAAAGTCGCTAATCCTAAAGGCGCCTTTTATTGTATTGCTCAGTTACCAATTGAGAATGCTGATCATTTTGCACAATGGCTTTTAGAATCTTTCGATTTAAATGGCGAAACTGTTATGGTCGCACCTGCAGCAGGTTTTTATTCAACTCCTGGCGTCGGGTTAAACCAAATACGTATTGCCTACGTTCTTAATGAAGACAGCCTTATTAAAGCCGTTGCTGTTTTAAAAGAAGCACTAAGAGTTTACAATAATTAATGCAAATACAACACGACATATCATTAAAATCTTATAACACTTTTGGCATCGATGTGAAAGCGAAACATTTTGTTTCCATACGTAAGTTCGATGATTTAAAAGAAGTTTTATCCCTCAAGGATTATCCAAATAAGTTTATTCTCGGAGGTGGAAGCAACATGTTACTTACCAAAGATGTAGAAGACCTTGTTGTACACATCAATTTAAAAGGAATTGAGGTGCTTACTGAAAATGATTCGCATGTCACTCTAAAAGTGTATTCTGGAGAGAATTGGCATGAATTTGTACTTTGGTGTCTGGCTCATAATTATGGTGGTATTGAAAATTTATCTCTCATTCCTGGAAACATCGGAACTGCCCCTATTCAAAATATTGGCGCTTATGGTGTTGAACTAAAAGATGTTTTTGTCTCTTGCGAAGCTATTGATTTAAGATCAAATACAATACAACAACTCAGTAAAAGTGACTGCCAATTTGGATATAGAGATTCAATATTTAAGCGCAAAGAAAAAGGGAAATTTGTGATTACTAGTGTCGCTTTAAGACTCACGAAAACAAATCATAATCTGCATACTGAATATGGCGACATAAATTCTGAATTGCAAAATATGAATATAGACCATCCTACAATTCAAGAGATTTCAAAAGCAGTAGTTGCAATACGGCAAAGGAAACTTCCCGATCCAAAGGAAATTGGAAATAGTGGTAGTTTTTTCAAAAACCCAATACTATCAAAAAAACAATTCGACACATTAAAACAATCTTTTCCTGAAATACCAAGTTATCCTATTTCAGATGACTCTATCAAAATACCGGCAGGTTGGCTGATTGAAAAAGCTGGCTTTAAGGGTAAAACTTTTGAAAATTATGGCGTTCACAAAAAGCAAGCCCTTGTACTTGTTAATTATAGTGATGCCAAAGGTGCTGATATATTAAAATTAGCACATCTAATTCAAAAAACCATAAAACGTATTTTTAATGTAACCATTGAAACTGAGGTTAATATTATTTAAAAAACAATCATACAATCATAAGGAAGAATCTCATAATTCGAAGAAATTCAAAACAATTGTTTCTAATTAGCGTTATAGTAATATTTTAGTAATTTTACCATCTAATCATTTACGTATAAAACGGATTAAAAAAACTTTTTTTATGCGTATTTTTTTCAAATCTAAAACAATAAACTTTTGAGCACGCCTATAGAACAACAAATTGTTCATCTTCTCTCAAAAGGAGACAAAACTGCAATTAATTTACTTTATGAAAATTATGCGAATAGTTTATATGGTGTAATTTTAAAAGTTACTCTTAACGAAGAATTAGCACAAGACGCGCTTCAAGAAACATTTGTAAAGGTTTGGAAAAACGCAAAAAAATACGATTCTAAAAAGGCTAAACTGTTCACTTGGTTGTATCGAATAGCAAGAAACACAGCGATTGATAAGTTAAGAAGTTTTAACAATAGATTTGAAAAAGAAGTCCAAATAGACAAATCAAACGTATATATCTTACCAACAGCAAGTTTGAATCAAGATGTTATAGATTTAAAAGAGCATGTTGCTAGATTGGACGAGAAGTATCAAACTGTGCTTAAAGCCCTGTTTTTTGAAGGCATGACACAGCAAGAGGCAAGCGAAGAATTGGAAATTCCGTTAGGTACAATAAAGTCCAGATTAAAAATTGGGTTAAGAGAATTAAAAAAAGTCTATATCCCTTAAATATGACGACAATGGAAACAAAACTACATTCTTTTTTTCAGTCTGGTATGTTAGATAAATACATACTAGGTGTGACATCTGCTTCAGAAAATCTGGAAGTAGAACATTATATTTCTAGTTATCCTGAAGTGGAAGCTGAATATATACGATTACAAGATCACCTGGAAATTTTGGCTAAGGCACATGCCGTGGAAGCTCCAAAATTTATTTTGGAAGATATTCATAATGAATTAGAAGAAAAGCCAGTTATTACATTACCTAACCATAGTCAAAGAACTCCTTGGTATAGCATGGCTGCAAGTTTTGCGGCATTAATCTTTGCAGGAACTGCTTTTTTATTATATCTACACAACAATTCGCTTATTAAAGAAAATCAAGTTGTAGTTGAAGAAATATTTGATCTTAGAAGTGATATTGAAAAAAACAATAGCAGACTAGATAATGTGATGCGTCAGTTTATGAAACTTAATAATCCAGAAACTGAGAAATATGTTTTAAGAGGAAATGAAAGAGCTAAAGATTTAAAAACTGTTGCTTATATTAATGCAGTTGATAAAACATCAATGATAGACGTTGTTTCTTTACCCCAATTACCAGAAGACCAGACATATCAAATTTGGGCAGAGCTTCAAGATCGTATGGTGAATTTAGGCATATTAGACGCTGTTGATAGAAATCTAAAAAACATTCCTTACATGGAAGACGCCTTAGCATTAAGTATTACTATTGAACCGAAAGGAAGTACAGATAGTGCCAATGTTGAAAATGCTGTTGCAGAAATCACATTAAAAAACAATTAATAGTTTTAATAAAAACATAAAAAACCACCTAATCAGGTGGATTTTTATATACAGATAATTCTAAAATTAGTCTTTATCAAAAAGAGCTTTGTGCAAAAATCCAGCTACCAACGCTCCTGCAATTGGAGCTACCCAAAATAACCATAATTGAGGTAAATAGTCACCAGTAGCAAATAAAGCTTGACTTGTTGAACGTGCCGGATTTACAGAAGTATTAGTAATCGGTATACTAATTAAATGAATTAAGGTTAAACCGAGACCTATGGCAATTGGAGCAAAACCTTTAGGTGCTTTAACATTTGTGCTTCCTAAAATAATTAGTAAGAAAAATAGAGTTAATAAAAACTCTGCTATTAATGCAGAAGTCATTGAAAACCCACCAGGAGATAAATCGCCATATCCATTTGCAGCAAAACCACCAACATCAACAAAATCCGATTTCCCAGAAACAATAACATATAAAGCTGCAGCCGCAACAATACCACCAATCAATTGAGCAACAATATACCCTAACAGATCTTTAGCTTGAAATTTTCCACCTGCCCATAATCCTAACGAAACGGCGGGATTAAAATGACCACCAGAAATATGTCCTACAGCATATGCCATTGTAAGAACAGTTAAACCAAAGGCAAGCGCTACACCAGTAAAACCAATTCCTAAATCGGGATAACCTGCAGCAAATATAGCACTACCACAGCCTCCAAATACAAGCCAAAATGTTCCAAAAAACTCTGCGAAAATTTTTTTCATAATCGATAATTTTAAAAGTTAGTTAATTAAAAGTAAGAATAATTAGTAATACAACACTTACATCTTTGAGAAGTCACTTTATTATTTTTAAAATTTCACCTATGATCTCTAACAATCAATTATTAATAAATAGTGTAAAAATCGTATCTTTGTCAAAATTTTAAACAATGAAACTTTTACTTATCACCTTAATTCTTCTAGGCCTTGGAATAGCTGGAATAGCTATTAAAATTTGGGCAAAAAAAGATGGTAAATTTGCAGGCACATGTGCGAGTCAAAATCCGATGCTTAATACAGAAGGAGAAGCCTGTGGGTTTTGTGGAAAAACGCCAGATCAATTTGAAAACTGTGACGAAACGCAACATTCATAATTCTTAATATTGATACTTCAAGTATTATTTTATCTCTTTTTTGGAGTTGTTTTAATCCAATGTATTTTCTACGGCTATATATTTGGAAAATTCGTCTTTGCGAATGTGCAAGCACAAACAAAAAAAAATATAAGTATTTCAGTAATCATTTGTGCCAAGAATGAATCCGAAAATTTAAGTGCCTTTTTACCATCTGTTATAGACCAAAATTATCCAGATTTTGAAATTGTACTGGTTAATGATGGCTCACATGATGACACGCTCAAGGTGATGGAACATTTTAAAGCATTACATGCAAATATTAAAATAGTAGATGTCAAGCCTATTGAAGCATTTTGGGGAAATAAAAAGTATGCATTAACACTTGGTATCAAAGCCGCTACAAATAGATTCCTTCTATTTACTGACGCCGATTGCAAACCAATATCAAATCAATGGATTAGTGAAATGAGTTGCCATTTTTCAAATGACAAAGGAATCGTTATCGGCTATGGCGCTTATAAAACAATTAAAGGTTCCTTTTTAAATAAACTAGTTCGATTCGAAACTTTAATGACAGCCATTCAATACTTCTCATATGCCAAACTAGGGCAACCCTATATGGCTGTTGGTAGAAATTTAGCTTATAAAAAAGAACTTTTTTTTCAAGCCAGAGGATTTATGAATCATATGAACGTTAAATCTGGTGATGATGATTTATTTATTAATCAGATTGCTAACAAAAAGAATGCTGCAATTTGTGTATCGAAAAATAGCTTTACTGAATCCTTGCCAAAACAGACTTTTAAATCATGGATTCGTCAAAAAAGAAGACACGTCAGTACAGCAAATCTCTATAAACTAAAACACAAAGCACCACTAACACTGTTTTACATTTCCCAATTATTGTTTTGGTTAATTGGTACGCTTTTAATTTGTTTTTTATTTAATTGGAAAATTGTAATCGCACTTATAGGACTTAGGTTTATTTTTCAAATATCCATCTTGCATTTAGCCATTCAAAAATTAAATGAAAAAGGATTGATATTTATGACACCGTTTTTAGAACTCTTTTTAATTGTCATTCAATTCTATATCTTTATAAAAAATCTGTTTTCAAAATCAAATCATTGGGAATAAAAGACGCGATAAAAAAAGCTCAAGAGAATGACCAAAGTGCATTCAATTATTTACTCGATAAATTCTGGAATGACGTTTACGGATTTCAACTGAAACGTACTGAAAATGAGAATGATGCTGAAGACATAGCGATTCGTACATTTTCTAAAGCATTTGATAAAATTCAGACGTATAATTCTAAATATGAATTTAAAACTTGGTTAATTACAATATCCAAAAATATTCATATTGATTTACTACGAAAACAAAAATCTAGTATTTCTAATACTAAAACTCGAGATTCTGAAGACGAGTTTTACGATATCATTGATGAATCTCCATCTCCAGAAGACAAACTTATTACGGAACAAAATCTGGCCAAATTACTTCGCGATATTAAAAAACTAAAACCACATTATCAAGACGTTATAAATCTGAGGTACTTTCAAGAATTAAGCTATAAAGAAATCTCAGAACAACTTAAAGAGCCCATCAATAATGTAAAAGTTAAACTTTTAAGAGCCAAAAAATTACTTGCTGAAATTATTGAAATGAACTAATGCAATTCGATCTAAAACGAATAGGTCCTGGATTATTGTTTACAGGGGCAGCAATTGAATTTTTAACAGCTCTTTTTTATGTGATTATAAACTATAAATTAATCTCGAGTAAACATACACATGAAACTTGGCGTCCTTCTAAAAAACTACATGTTTTAGGCCGGCTAGGTATTCTATTCTTGATAGGATTTAGTGTATGGTTCCTATTCACATTATAAGATAAATTTAAGATAATACTTTGTATCTTTGTCAATTGAACTTGCAATCATAATGGATACAAAAATAGCTTCTAATACATTACCAGAACGACAAGCGAAACCCAAATGGCTTCGTGTTAAACTACCAACTGGAAAAAAATACACTGAATTAAGAAGTTTAGTCGACAAATACAAACTCAATACTATCTGTACTTCGGGCAGTTGTCCTAATATGGGAGAATGTTGGGGAGAAGGCACCGCTACTTTTATGATTCTTGGAAACATCTGCACACGATCCTGTGGTTTTTGCGGCGTAAAAACAGGAAGGCCTGAAACTGTTGATTGGGATGAACCTGAAAAAGTAGCACGTTCTATTAAACTCATGAGTATTAAACATGCTGTTTTAACGAGTGTAGATAGAGATGATTTAAAAGATATGGGAAGTATAATGTGGTCGGAAACGGTAAAAGCTGTGAGGCGTATGAATCCTGAGACTACTTTAGAAACACTTATTCCTGACTTTCAAGGTATTGAAATACATCTTGATCGAATAATCGATGTTGCTCCAGAAGTTGTGTCTCATAATATTGAAACTGTGCGTAGACTTACACGAGATGTAAGAATTCAAGCCAAATACGATAGAAGCCTAGGTGTTCTTAAATATTTAAAATCGCAAGGACAGCGACGAACCAAATCAGGGATAATGTTAGGTCTCGGTGAAACACGTGAGGAAGTCATTGAAACACTTCACGATTTAAGAGCACATGATGTTGATGTGGTAACAATTGGTCAATACTTACAGCCAAGCAAAAAACATCTTCCCGTTAAACAATTTGTTTTACCCGAACAATTTAATGAATATGAGCAAATTGGGCTAGATTTAGGATTTCGACATGTCGAAAGTAGCGCCTTAGTAAGATCATCATATAAAGCTCAAAAACACATTAATTAATTATGATTAATGTTGCTATTAATGGTTTTGGAAGAATTGGGAGAAGACTGTATAGGCTTATTGATGCTTACGAAAACATGCATGTTGTTGCAATAAATGATATTGCTGATGCAAGAACATTAAGCCACCTTCTGAAATATGATAGTATTCATGGTGTATATGACAAAAGCATATCATTCGATGCGGATCATATTATAGTTGAAGGAAAAAAAATCAAGCTTTTTAATCAAGAGCATCCATCTGACATTAATTGGCAACCTTATAATGTCAATTTTCTTATTGAGTCCACCGGAAAATTTAAAACGTCATCAGATTTAGCGTACCATTTAAAAAATGGCGCTGATCGTGTAATTTTAGCCGTTCCTCCCTTAGATGAGGACATAAAAACTGTAGTTTTAGGCGTAAATGAAGACATTTTAGATGGTAGTGAGACTATTATATCTAATGCCTCTTGTACAACTAATAATGCGGCACCTATGATTGACGTCATTAACAAATTATGCAAAATAAAACAAGCTTACATAACCACCATACACTCCTATACCACAGATCAAAGTTTACATGATCAGCCACATAAAGATTTACGTCGTGCACGAGCTGCTGGACAATCAATCGTACCAACTACAACTGGAGCCGCCAAGGCATTGACTAAAATTTTTCCAGAATTATCAGATGTTATTGGAGGTTGTGGAATCAGAGTCCCTGTTGCCAACGGATCTTTAACTGATATCACTTTTAATGTTGAAGAAACTGTTTCTATCGATGCCATTAATAAAGCATTTAAGGACGCTTCAACTAAAGCTCAATTTAAGAATATACTAGAATACACGGAAGATCCTATTGTATCTATCGACATTGTAGGAAATATACACTCCTGTATATTTGATTCGCAAATGACTTCAGTGATAGGAAACATGATTAAAATTGTTGGTTGGTACGATAATGAAACCGGTTATTCGAGTAGAATTCTGGAATTAATTTGCAATTTATCGGATAAATCATCACTTTTATCGAATAAATAATTATATTTGTTTAAATAAAGTGGTCTAAATATGTCCCAAATCAAATATTACATATTTGCTTTTTTAGTCTTTTTATCTTCAATTTCATTGGCTCAAAATACTGCCGATGAGGATGAGGACTTTCTAAAAATGCGAATTAAAAACCATATTACTCAAGCCGGATTTGATAGTGAACGTGGTGATTATTATAACGCCAAAGACAATCTTGAAAAGGCATTAGAGATTGCTAATAAAATTAGTGACAAGAAAAGTGAAGGTAGTATTAATACCAAAATCGCTAAAGTTCAATTTATTGTTGAAGAACCTGAAAATGCGCTCGTATCGTTATCCAAAGCTGCTGGATTACAACGCGATATTAATGATTATGCTGGTCTCGCTATCACCTATAACGTACGAGGTGTTATACAATCGAATCTTAAAGAATATCAGGATGCCATGCGGCTTTTCAAATCCTCAAAAACACTTTTCGAACAAGAACGATTAGAAGAATTCATTTCTGAAGTTTGCTTAAATGAAGCAAAAGTACATATCAAACTGAAACACTATAAAGAAGCCAAATCACAATTAGAAAAAGCCATTATTCTTGCTAAAAAATACAATCAAAATAACATATTAAGCAGTGCCTTAATCAATAGTGGTAAAGTATTACAAAACATAGGAAATACCGATTTGGCACTTACAGTTACAAACGAAGGGTTACAAATAGCTAATTCCAACAATATCGTTGAAAATATTAATGAGAGCTACTTGACGTTAAGTGACATCTATCAGAAGACAGAAAACCACAAACTTTCTAATGAGTTTTTGCGTAAACACATCAAACTTTCTGACTCTATTTTAGATATTAAACGTGAGAATTTATCACCAGAACGTCGTGCACAGTTCATAAATGAATATAAAGATGCCGAAAGTCAGCAGTTAAAAGCTCAAATGGAAGACATTGACGCTGAAAACAACCTCACAAAGATTACTACTATTCTAAGTATCGCGTTGATTACTATATTATCATTATTAACGCTTTCACTTTATAAGAATAATAACATAAGACTTAAAAGCAATAATGTGCTTCATAAACAACATGATGATTTAATTATTGCCAAAGAAAAGGCGGAATTAGCTTCAAAAACTAAAGCGAATTTCTTATCTACAGTTACACATGAGCTCAGAACACCTCTCTATGCAGTAACTGGTTTAACAAATATGTTATTGGATGAAAACCCTAATCCTGATCAAATTCCCCACTTAAAATCTTTAAAATTTTCAGGCGACTATTTATTAACCTTTATAAATGATATTCTACAAATCAATAAGATTGAAGCAAATAAAGTAGAGTTAGATCCCGAAATATTTAATCTGAATAAAAAAGTAGAGAATGTAATTTCTGCACTTAACAACTCAGCCTTAGATAATAATATTCAAATGCATTTTGAATATGATAAAGGTTTACCAGACACCTTTGAAGCCGATCAATTGAAGATATCTCAGATTCTTATTAATCTTATTGGAAATGCAATTAAGTTTACTAAAGATGGAGATATTTGGGTTCGAGTTCTAAAAATCAATGAAAAAGATGGCAAATTCAATTTGAGATTTGAAATCGAAGATAATGGTATTGGAATTACTAAAGAAAAACAAGATAATATGTTTGAGAGCTTCTCTCAAGGCTCGATTCAAATTAATAGAAAATATGGTGGAACCGGATTAGGGCTTTCCATTGTAAAAGGACTTATAGAAATATTAAAAGGTAAAATTTATTTAAAAAGTGAACTTGGAAAAGGATCAACCTTCTTTTTTGAATTACCACTTACCTATGCTGAACAACCTGTAATAGTTAAAAAAGAAAATCACTCAAAAACCCTCGACAAATTGGACTTAAACTCAATTAAAATTTTGGTTGTTGAAGACAACAAAATTAATCAAATGATTACCAAAAAAATCTTGAACAAAATGAGCCTTTACTGCGATGTTGTTGACAATGGTGAAGACGCTGTAGATCGTGTTAAGGAAGCTAATTATAATGTGGTCTTAATGGACATACATATGCCTGGAATTAGTGGTATAGAAGCTACTAAAATTATTAGAACCTTTGACAAAGAGCTTACTATTTTTGCTTTAACGGCTGTTACTCTGGAAGATAAGATGCATGAATTTGAAGAAGCTGGTTTTGATGATATTATTTCAAAACCATTCAAACAAGAAGATTTTGAGAAAAAGCTATACGCAGCTTTAGTTAGTGATAAAAGCACTGCTTCTATTTAGAAAATTTGCAAAAACCACTAATTAAATTATTAAATTCAAATGACCTGTCTATGATTACTTCTATTGGCAGATAAAACAATGTATTAGAATTCTTAAAATCAGACTCCAATCTCACAAAGTCCTTTTCGGTAGTCAATACCAATGTCTTAGTTTTCAAATTTTCGATCTCATTTTCAGAAAACTCATGATGATCCTTATAGTTTAAATGTTCGAAATTCAATCCTTTAGCATTCAAAAAATCAACTAAAGGTTTTGAATTCGCAATACCAGTAACTAACGTAAATTGACTCGCTTTCAAATCTCCCAATTCCTTTTCCTCATTAAGGCCAATTATTTTCTCAGAATATCCAATATGACTAAAAAAGACCTCCTGTCCAGTTATAGGATCTAGTTGCTTGATTACATTTTTCTTTGCAGCATCAGCTAATTGGTCAGGGCACTTTGTAACGACAATAACATCTGCCCTGTTTGCCCCAGATTTTGGTTCTCTCAAATTTCCCGTTGGTAACACAATATCATCGCTATATAAATTATCAAAAGCTGTCAATAATATATTAAGTCCAGCTTCCACACGTCTATGCTGAAATGCATCATCAAGTAAAATAACTTCTGGAGTGATTTCTAAGGCTCTTAATTGCTCTATTCCATGACGTCTATCGGCATCAACACTCACAATAATATCATCAAATTTATTGTAAATCTGAAAGGGTTCATCTCCAATTGTTGACGGATTGGCCTCCGTATCTGCTAAAACAAATCCAACGGATTTTCTCTTATAGCCTCTACTTAAAGTAGCCAAGTGATAATTTGACTTTAATAATCGAATTAAATACTCAATCATAGGTGTTTTTCCGGTACCTCCAACACTCAAGTTTCCAACACAAATCACAGGAAAATCATAACTTGTAGAAGATTTAGCTCCCACATTATACAATGTATTTCGCAAAGAAGTCACCAAATAATAGATTGGAACAATTGGTAAGAGTAATTTTCGAAGTAACTTCATAACAACGAAAATATAATATTTTATCTTTGAAGCAAACTATTAACATATGATTGTAAAAGATGTCATTAATTATTTAGAAGAATTAGCGCCTCTAAACTATGCTGAAGATTTTGATAATGTTGGTCTTCTCGTTGGAAATAAACGAGACAAAGTAACTGGTGTTCTAGTCACTTTAGACACATTAGAGACAGTAGTTGATGAAGCTATAGCGCATAATTGCAATCTAATTGTTAGTTTTCATCCCATTATTTTCAAAGGCTTAAAAAAAATAAATGGCACCAATTATGTTGAACGTGTTGTTATTAAAGCCATTCAACATAATATTGCGATTTATGCTATTCATACCGCACTAGACAATGCGCTTAATGGCGTTAATGATATCATTTGTAATACGCTTCATTTAAAGCACAAAAAAATTCTAATTCCTCAAAAAGGGACTATTAAAAAACTAACAACTTATGTGCCGAATAAAGATGTAGAACAATTAAGAATGGCTCTATTCAATTGTGGCGCTGGGAATATTGGTAATTATGATAATTGCAGTTTCAATGCTGAAGGTATAGGCACCTATAAAGGCAATACGAACTCTAATCCTACCATAGGTGAGAAAGGCAAAATGCATAAAGAAAAAGAAACGCAAATATCGGTAACATTTCAAAAGCATATAGAATCAAAATTACTTCAGACCTTATTTGAAGCGCATCCTTATGAAGAAGTCGCTTTTGAAGTGACAACACTTGACAACTACAATCAAAATATAGGTATGGGTATGGTTGGAGTATTAGAAAATGAAATGAATCCAACAGATTTTTTGAACTATGTTAAGTCTAAAATGAATGTTTCGCACATTAGACACTCAAAGTTTTTAAATAAACCAATAAAAAGAGTTGCTGTTCTTGGAGGCTCAGGAAGTTTTGCCATTCCTGCCGCCAAATTAGCTGATGCGGACATATTTTTGACAGCAGATCTTAAATATCACGACTTTTTTACTGGCGAAAACGAACTAATTTTAGCAGATATTGGACATTATGAGAGCGAACAGTTCACAAAAAGGTTTTTAGCGGACTATCTCTCAAAAAAAATCACTAATTTTGCAGTCGTTTTATCAATGACAAATACAAATCCAGTAAAGTATTTTTAATTATGGCAAAAAAGATTGAAGTTTCTGTAGAAGAACGACTAAGAGCGTTATACGATTTACAATTAATCGATTCTAGAGTAGACGAAATTAGAAACATAAGAGGCGAACTTCCTTTAGAAGTTCAAGATTTAGAAGATGAAGTTGAAGGTTTAAATACTAGACTTGAAAAATTAAGTTCCAATTTAGGATTGATTGATGATGATATCAAGTCTAAAAAGAACATAATGGAAGAGGCAAAAACTTTGATTAAGAAATATTCTGAACAACAAAAGAATGTTAGAAATAACAGAGAATTTAACTCTTTAACTAAAGAAGTTGAGTTTCAAGAATTAGAAATTCAACTAGCAGAAAAGCATATTAAAGAATTTAAAGTTCAAATTGAACAGAAAAAAGAAGTTATTACCGAAACTAAAGACAGATTAAAGGACCGAACGACTCACTTAAAACATAAACGAAGTGAATTAGACGCAATTTTAGCTGAAACTGAGAAAGAGGAGACTGCATTACTTAAAAAATCGGAAGAATATCAAAAACAAATTGAAACGCGCTTAGTTGAAGCCTACAATCGTATTCGTAAGAATGTGAAAAATGGACTAGCAGTAGTAGCGATAGAAAGAGGCGCTTCTGGTGGTTCATTCTTTACAATTCCTCCACAAGTGCAAGTAGAAATTGCGTCTCGCAAAAAAGTAATTACAGATGAGCATAGTGGTCGTATTCTAGTAGATGCAGCTTTAGCTGAAGAGCAAAAAGAAAAAATGGAAAAACTTTTTTCTAAATTGTAATTCAATCAACACATAAAATTAAAAGCCTTCAGATATCTGAAGGCTTTTTTATTTCAAATTTTCTCAACAACAACTGTTAAGGAATTGTATTTTTTTTCGTCTATTGTAAGAAAGCATTTGAAAATGAAAATCCTCATACCTGTATTAGCCATAGCTTTATTATTTAGCTGTCAAAATAGAGCACAAATCAGTTCAAAACAATTAGACGTTATTAAGGCGAATCCTACTGAAGTACTAATTCAAGATGGTTTAGCTCGCGCTTATTTTGCAAGTGGATGTTTTTGGTGTGTTGAAGCCATTTATGAAAGTATTAAAGGCGTAAAAGAATCAATTTCTGGATATTCAGGTGGATTTACAGATAATCCCACATACGAATTAAGTAACACAGGTAAAACGGGGCATGCGGAAGCTGTGGAAATTATTTACGATCCCAAACTAGTGAGTTTTTCTACCTTAGTCGATGTGTATTTTGGCTCTCAAAATGTGACACAAGTCAATGGACAAGGGAATGACAGAGGCTCACAATATCGATCGATACTGTTTTATCAAAATGAAGAACAGAAACAAATCATTTTAGAAAAAAAAGCCGCCCTTTCTAAATCGCTAAATGTAGAAATTGCAGCAGAAGTCTACCCCTTTCAAAAATTTTGGATCGCTGAAGATTATCACCAAGATTATGAACGCTTACATCCTGACAACTCTTATATTAGAAATGTTTCAGTTCCTAGGCTAAAACGATTCCAAAAAAAGTTTCCAGAATTTCTAAAGGACGGACACTAAATTTTTGTAGCCTTAATTTCAAAAATTAATGGATACAATTTATCTTTTGTAACATACATACCTGATTTCGTTTTTTCTAAATTAGGAAGTACATCATATGGACATTCATCATACTCCCTTAAATAATCTATATGTAAACCCGCTTCAGTTAAAGCTGATACTATTTCTCCAATCCCATGATTCCATCCATATTCCTTACTCGTTATTGAAGACATTAGATCAGCATAAGTGCCCTCATACTCTTCATAAATCGCATCGTCTTGCATATAGCCATATTTCATAATGGCCTTGTCATCTAAATAGTCAAACATCCATACAATAGGATGGAATTCTGCCATATAAAATGTCCCACCTTTCCTTAATCGCTCAGCAATAATACGTCCCCATGGCTTCAAGTCTGGTAACCACCCAATAACACCATAACTTGTAAATACAATATCAAATGATTCTGAAATGTAATTCGAAGTTTCTAGCACATTGCAGCATTCAAAACGCGCATCCAATTGTAATTCTTTATTTATTTTTTGAGCCAGTTTAATCCCTTCATCGCTTATATCCACTCCAACACATTTTGCTCCTAACCTACTCCAACTTAATGTGTCCTGACCAAAATGACATTGTAAATGCAATAATGATTTTCCATTTACATCACCTAATGCATTGATTTCATAAGACATTAGTGACGAATTACCAGCCATAAAGGCTTTCATATCATACATTTCACTATTAGCATGAACTTTCACCTTTTCATTCCAAGTCGCTTTATTTATATTAAAAAAATTGTCGCTTGTATCCATAAGTCTAAATTGAATATCGAATATAAAACTTCTCTTTGAATGTTCCTATCTTTGAAAAAATTCCAATAATGAAAAATTATTTTCTAATACTTAGCATACTATTAATTTATGCGTCTTGTCAAAAAAACAAAACAGTTATAAAAGAATCGAAAGTTTCAACTGTTGCGGAGCAAATTGCGAATGCGCATGGTTTATCACATTGGAATAAGGTCTCTCAAATAAAATTCACTTTTAATGTAGATCGCGATAGCAGTCATTATGAACGCTCTTGGAGTTGGAAACCCAAGACTAATGATGTGTCTTTAATCACAAATACAGATACTATAAAATATAATAGAACCGATATAGATAGTATTTCTATAAATGCCGACAAAGCATTTATAAATGATAAATACTGGTTGCTCGTGCCTTTTCAACTGGTATGGGATGAGAGTACAACTATTACTGAACCTGTACAAACTGAGGCCCCAATTAGCAAAAAACTTTTAAATAAAATCACCTTGACTTATTCTAACGAAGGCGGCTACACTCCTGGTGATGCCTATGATATTTATTATAGTGACGATTTTTTGATTCAAGAATGGGTGTTTAGAAAAGCGAATTCGAAAGATGCGACATTAACTAGCACCTTTGAAAATTACCAAACTTTTAATGGATTGAAAATAGCGCTTACGCATAAAAAACCTGAACGTAATTGGAATCTCAATTTTACAGATGTAATTGTTACGCAAGACTAAGATTGGCGTCTATCCTTTAAACTTTTCTTTGACATGCGTGCCATCGCAATAGGGTTTATTATCAGATAATCCACATCTACAAAACGCAGTAGTTTTGTTTTTCTTTTCTAGCGTTCCGTCCTTATGAGTTACGTTCAAAGTCCCATACACAAGTAAAGGACCGTTTTCCATAACCTCAACTTTGGTTTCCATACTTTCAGAAGATTTATCGCCTTCTTCATTCATGAAAAAACTCAATGCTCCTGAAGGGCACTGTTTAACCTGATGAATCAATTTATCTGTTGCGGCAGCATCAACTTTAATCCAAGGGCGATCTTTAGGTTGAAAGACTTCAGGTAAACCTTTTGTGCAAAAAGCAGAATGAATACATTTTTCAGACTCCCAAACAATGGTGACCTCACCATTACTGTATTCTTTAATTTTTCCCATACCCTTATTAGATTTTATTAAATATACAAAAAACTTTGTTCGATTTATCTCGCCTATAGGTGTTCATTCCTTCATATTTAATTCTTATTTTTGTTGGAAACCTAAAAACAAAGCCGTTGTCCAACTATAAATCAGGTCTAGATTATGCCAAATCACAAGACCAAAACGACGAATTAGCACCGTATAGAGATCAATTTCATATTCCGAAAGATAAAGATGGAAATGAATGGATTTACATGACAGGAAATTCCTTAGGCTTACAACCTAAATCAACAAAATCCTATATCAATCAAGAGCTTGAAGATTGGGCAAATCTAGGAGTAGAAGGACATACTGAAGCAAAAAACCCGTGGCTACCATATCATGAATTCTTAACTGAAAGTATGGCGAAAGTTGTGGGAGCCAAACCTATTGAAGTGATTGTAATGAATACCTTGACGGCTAATTTGCATTTCATGATGGTGTCATTTTATCAACCTACAAAATCACGTTATAAAATAGTTATTGAAGCGGATGCATTCCCTTCAGATAAATATGCGGTAGAATCCCAGTTACGTCATCATGGTTACGATGATAAAGACGGATTGATCCTTTGGAAAGCAAGAGCAGGTGAAGAGTTAGCCAGATATGAAGATTTAGAAGCTATTATGGAATCTCAAGGTGATGAAATTGCCTTGATTATGATAGGAGGTGTTAATTATTACACTGGACAATATTTTGATTTAAAACGTATTACGGAACTTGGACATAAACATGGCTGTATAGTAGGTTTCGATTGTGCCCATGGCGCTGGAAATGTTGAATTAAATTTACATGATTCTGGAGCTGATTTTGCAGTTTGGTGCACCTACAAATATTTAAATTCTGGCCCTGGAAGTTTAGCTGGTTGCTTTGTTCATGAACGTCATGCTCATAACAAAGACCTAAACAGATTTACAGGTTGGTGGAGTCACAATAAGCAAACACGTTTCAATATGAGGCATGAATTTGACGTCTTACCTGGAGCTGAAGGATGGCAATTGAGCAATCCTCCAATTTTGTCTATGGCTGCTATAAAAGCTTCATTAGATATCTTCAACGAAGTGGGTATGAAAAAATTAAACGAAAAATCTAGAAGTCTAACAGGCTATTTTGAGTTTCTTTTAAAGCAATTGGGTGAAGATGTCATAAAAATAATAACACCAATCGATCCAAATGAAAGAGGGTGTCAACTCTCTATTCAGGTTTTAAATGCGGATAAAATCTTACATGACAAACTCACTGAGGCTGGAGTTATAAGTGATTGGCGTGAACCTGATGTAATTCGGTGTGCTCCAGTCCCGCTTTATAATACATATCAGGATGTATATCATATGGTTGAAAAATTGAAAGTTATTTTGAATGGATAAACAACAAAACATACTCATTATTGGAGCTGGACTTTGTGGCTCATTACTCGCATTACGACTCGGACAACGTGGTTATAACGTAACCGTTATGGAAATGCGACCCGATTTAAGAAAAGTTGATATTAGTGCTGGACGCTCAATCAATCTAGCCTTTTCTGATCGTGGAAACAAAGCGATGAAACTTGTAGGTATAGAAGAAAAAGTCAATGCACTTTGCATTCCTATGAATGGACGGATGCTACATGATAAGGAAGGAAATACAATGCTATCAAATTACAGCGGAAGAGATCATGAATATATAAATTCAATTTCTCGAGGTGGTCTTAATGCTTTACTTCTTGATGAAGCCGAAAAGCATGAAAACGTAAAGATCTTTTTTAACAGAAAATGTAAATCTGTAAATTTCGATAAAACCGCAGCGCTTTTTAAAGACTACACGACCAATACTGAGTTTAAAGAAGATGCTGATGTCATTTTCGCTACAGATGGTGCAGGCTCAGCTATGCGAAACAGTTATTATTTAGGTAAAAAATTCTTATTTAGTTTTTCACAGGACTATTTAACTCACGGCTATAAAGAATTGAGCATCCTTCCAACTGAAACAGGAGATTATAAAACCTATAAAAATGCATTGCATATATGGCCAAGAGGTGATTTTATGCTAATTGCATTACCAAATTTAGATGGAAGTTTTACGGTCACATTATTCCTTAGTTTTAAGGAAGGTAAATACAATTTTAATAATTTAACAACACCCGAAATCGTAACAGAATTTTTTCAAGAAGAATTTCAAGATGCGCTTGCATTAATGCCAAACTTAGTGAATGATTTCTTTGAAAACCCTACTGCCGCATTAGGAACGGTTAAATGTTCTCCTTGGCACTATCAAGGAAATACACTATTAATGGGAGATGCAGCGCATGCCATTGTGCCTTTTTATGGTCAAGGTATGAATGCATCATTTGAAGATGTTGTAGAATTTGATGCTGTACTAGATCAGCATGATGGAGATTGGGAAACTGTTTTCAAGGTATATGAAGCTACGCGTAAAAAAGATACAGACGCTATTGCAGATTTAGCAATTGATAATTTCCATGAAATGAAAAATCATGTGGCGAATCCTATATTCCAAGAAAAGCGTAAATTAGAAATGGCGTTAGAAAAGAACTTTCCTAACGAATATTCTTCAAAATATTCATTAGTGACCTTTAATGAAACTATTGGTTATCGTGAAGCTATGCTGAGAGGACGCGCACAAGACAAAGCCATTTTAAATCTATTGGCTGAAAATGCATTAAATTTAGCTGGTGATTTGAAATCAATTCTAGATAAGGTAAAAAAAGAAACTGAAGCAATTCTTGAAGATGATAGAATTGCTGGATTAAAATAATTTGGGCGTTACATTGCCATGCAATGTCAGGCTTTCCGCTTTATCTTTTACTTTAGTAAAAGGATATCGCGTCAATCCTTAACGCAAAAAGGAATTGTCATTCCGCATGCCTGTACTGAGCGTAGTCGAAGTATGATGCGGAATCCAAAAAATAGATTCTGCGTCGTAGCGCAGAATGACAAAAACAGGAACTTAGGAGGAACGAAGTGACGTGGTAATCTTTAAAATTGAAGCTCAATTAATGAGATTGCCTCAGCAAATTGAAATTCGCTTCGCAATGACAGTAAAAATTTAAATCATGAGTGAAAACAAAAAAGTAACACCAAGAGGTGCTTATCCACACACCAAACGTGTTGGTGATTTTATATTTGTATCAGGAACCAGTTCTCGTAGACCAGACAATACCATTGCTGGTGTAGATATTATTGATGAAATGGGAACGAAACATTTAAATATTGAAGTGCAAACACGCGAAGTCTTAAATAACATAGATTCTAATTTGCAAAAAATTGGAGCTTCAATAAAAGATGTTGTGGACGTCTCAACCTTTTTAGTGAATATGAATGATTTTGCAGGATATAATAAAGCCTATGCAGAATTTTTTGACAAAGAGTCTGGACCAACAAGAACTACCGTTGCGGTGCATCAATTGCCACATCCAGATTTAGTAGTGGAGATAAAGGTAGTCGCTTATAAAAAACAATAATGAACATTCAAAACTACATAAACGGAACATTTCACAATCCTTTACAAGATGAATGGATAGACAATTACTGCCCGGCGAATGGAGAAGTATATAGTCAAATACCCAACTCCACTAAAGAAGACGTTGAGAATGCCTATATCGCAGCAAAATCTGCATTTCCTAGTTGGTCACAGACTCCTTTGGAAGAACGCAGTCGCATACTTATTAAAATTTCAGAATTATTAGAATCAAATTTACAACGGTTTGCAGAGGCTGAAAGCAAAGACAACGGCAAACCTATAAGTTTAGCAAAAGTCGTTGATATTCCTAGAGCAGCTAGTAATTTTCGCTTTTTTGGAAATGCCATTACACAATTTGCAAGTGAAAGCCATGAAAGTGTTGGTCAACAAGCCATTAATTACACCTTACGTCAACCCATTGGAGTTGTTGGATGTATTTCACCATGGAACCTTCCACTCTATTTATTTACATGGAAAATTGCGCCTGCCATTGCAGCAGGAAATTGTGTAGTCGCTAAACCAAGTGAAGTTACGCCAATGACAGCATATTTGCTAGGTGAAATCTGTACGGAAGCTGGCTTACCAAAAGGCGTATTAAATATTGTTCATGGATTAGGGAGTTCGACAGGTCAAGCCATCGTTGAACATTCTGACATAAAAGCCATCTCATTTACTGGTGGAACTACTACAGGAGCTCATATTGCAAGAGTAGCTGCTCCGATGTTCAAAAAACTATCCCTTGAATTAGGAGGCAAAAATCCAAACATCATTTTTGCGGATTGTGATTATGATGATATGTTGGCAACAACAGTGCGTTCGTCTTTTGCCAATCAAGGTCAGATTTGTCTTTGTGGGAGTCGTATTTTTGTGGAAGCATCAATTTATGAAAAATTTAAAGCTGATTTTGTTTCAAAAGTAAAACAACTTAAAGTTGGGCATCCTTCTAATAATGATACCAAAATAGGCGCTCTAGTTTCAAAACCGCATCTGGAAAAAGTAATGGACTATATAAACATTGCTATAGATGAACAAGGCACCGTATTATGTGGCGGAAACAGAGTGACGGTTGAAGGTTATGAAAAAGGTTATTACTTAGAACCAACGGTTATAGAGGTTCCAACGGATGAATGTCGCGTCAATCAAGAAGAAATATTTGGACCTGTTGTCACAATTATGCCTTTCAATACAGAAGACGAAGTCTTGCAAATGGCAAACAAAGTAAAATATGGTTTATCCGCAACATTGTGGACCAACAACTTAAACAGAACCATGAGAATGAGCCATCAGTTACAAGCTGGAATTGTTTGGGTTAATACTTGGATGATGCGTGATTTACGCACACCTTTTGGTGGTGTAAAAGCTTCTGGTGTTGGTCGTGAAGGTGGTTTTGAAGCGCTTCGCTTTTTTACCGAAGCAAAAAATGTATGTATAAAATATTAAATCAAAATGTCACCTCGAGCATTATCAAAATCAAAATATATTTTGATTGAAGATACGAACGCAGTTCTCGAGAGGTTTTCTTATGAAACTTTATTATGTTTACATATTGAAATGTTCTGATGGCTTAACATATACAGGAATAACCAATGACATTTCTAGACGTTTAGAAGAACATCAAAAAGGATTAATTAATAATTGTTTTACATTTAAACGAAGACCTATAGAATTAATATTTCAGCAAGAATTTAATAATGTAGAACAAGCAATATATTTTGAAAAGAAAATTAAAAATTGGAGTGCAAAAAAGAAATATGCTTTAGCAAATGGAGAATTTGACATGTTGCAAATCCTATCTGAATGTAGAAATGCAACACATTCAAAATATAATCCTAATATAAAATAGGTCTCGCTTCTCGACTGCGCTCGAAATGACAGCTCGACTAAATAAACTATACAATTATGAATTTAAACTTAAATAATAAATATGCGCTTGTTTGTGGAAGTACGCAAGGCATTGGTAAAGCAACCGCAATAGCGCTAGCTGAAGAAGGTGTAACTGTTACATTAGTAGCTCGAAATGAAGACAAACTGAAGCAAGTATTGTCAGAATTACCTCAGCAAAGAGCACACGACTATATTGTTGCTGATTTTTCGGATCCTGATAATTTAAAAAGCAAAGTAACAAGCTACATAGCTGCTAATCATGGATTTCACATTTTAATTAATAACACTGGAGGTCCAAAAAGTGGCGATTTGTTTTCGGCATCAACTGAAGAATTTACAAATGCCTTTACGATGCATATCATTTGCAACCAAATATTAGTTCAAGCCAATCTAGAGTTTATGAAATCTGAACACTATGGAAGAATTATAAACGTAATATCTACGTCAGTAAAGGAACCAATCCCAGGATTAGGTGTAAGCAATACCATTAGAAATGCTGTGGCCAATTGGAGTAAAACCCTCGCTACAGAGTTGGCACAATTTGGGATTACTGCTAATAATGTCTTGCCTGGTTTTACCGATACTGCCCGATTAGATCAGATCATTAAAACTAAAGCAGAGTGCGGAAATACTTCGGAAGAAAACATGGCAGAAATCATGAAAGGCTATGTTCCAGCAAAACGATTTGCAAAACCTGAAGAGACTGCTAATGCTATCACATTTTTAGCAAGTGATGCCGCAGGCTATATCAACGGAATTAATCTTCCTGTTGATGGTGGAAGAACAAAATCTTTGTAACTTTATAGAATTAACTGCGTGAAGGATTGAAGTGACATCCTTTTTATGTGTTCTAGATACATTTTGTAACACAAAACACTAGAACTGACATAAAAAGATACAGCGAAAAGCCTGACCTGTAAGGACACGCCAAAATAACAAACACATGAGTAATTTAGTATCACCATTAAATTTTAAAGCTTGGATTGAGGAAAACAGACATCTTTTAAAACCACCTGTTGGGAATAAATGTGTTTGGAAAGATGGCGACTTTATAGTGATGGTTGTTGGCGGACCAAATGCTAGAAAAGACTATCATTATAATGAAACTCCAGAATTTTTCTATCAGATTGAAGGCGATATGGTTCTAAAAATCATGGAAGGTGATACTCCAAAAGATATTCACATAAATGAAGGTGATATTTATTTATTACCTCCAAAAGTTCCACATTCTCCACAGCGAGGCGCGAATACAGTAGGCTTAGTTATAGAATATCCTAGATCTAAAAAAATGAAGGATGCTTTAGAATGGTACTGCGAAAATTGTAATAATCAGTTGTATAGAAAAAAATTCAAGCTTGATAATATTGAAACTGATATGCCGGCAATTTTTGATACATATTATAGCAGCGAAGAAAAATGTACTTGTGATTCATGTGGAACCAAAATGGACGCTCCAAATAAAGTATAGCATATGAAACGAAAACTGCGTATAAACGGGCACTCACACTTGCTTCCATATCCTGAGGAGATTCCTCAATTCATGAAGGACAAAGAAATATTTTGGGTTGATGAAGACCGAAAATTCATGCTACAAAAAGACTGGCGCCGCCCTGTAACGGATTCTAGCTTCTTTTTGGATGAAAAACTAGCTTGGATGGAACGGTTTAATATTGATCATGCCGTAGTTTTGAATTTATCTCAATTATATGGGAACGGTTTACGTGTTGAGGAAATGAAACAAGCCTTGCGATTCCAGAATGATTTTAACGCTAAAGTACAACGCGAAAATCCAAGTAAATTCACCTGTGGATTTGTAGTGCATCCTGGATTTGTACGAGGAGCATGTTGGGAAATTGAACGCTGTGTTGAAGAATTAGATATGCGATTATTATGCTTACCTACGCATTACATGGATACAATAGGTACATGGCGTTGCATTTTTGACGAAGAAAACGAACCTATTTTTGAACTTGCGAACAAATACAATTTGGCTGTAGAAATCCATCCTTACGATGGTGAAAAATTCATAAAATTAGAAAACACGTCATGGCGTTTTCATTTGATTTGGATGTTAGCACAATGTGCTGATGCCTATCATTTTCTTACGTTAAATGGTTTTCAAGATAAATTCCCTAACATGAGAACCTGTTTTGCTCATGGAGGTCAGTTGGCACAAATTAATTTAGGCCGTCGTATTCAAGGGTTTGATGGTCGACCAGATTTGTTTGAAGGTAAAAGTCACCCGAGGAAAGCTGTTGGGCATAAAAACATATTCTTTGACACCTTAGTTCATGATACTGGAGGCTTGGATTTATTGATCAAAAATCAAACGTCGAAACAAGTTCTTATGGGATTAGACGATCCTTACCCTCTTGGTGAAATGGAAAGTGAAAAGCAATCTTCATATCCTGGAAAAATATTGGACTTGGCTATTGAAAGAGATATTATTACTGAAACTGAACGTGATGCTATTTGGGAAGACAATGTCATACAATGGTTGTGTGGTGATGATAAAGCCGCAAAACAAAAGTTAGTCAATCGCATATTAGGCTAAACAAAAATGACCGAAGTTGCTCAATTTTATTTCTTATCTCACATCTTCATCTCTTTAATTGGTGCAACATTGCTAATTGCGATTTGGCATAATATAAGACAGCGATTTAAGCAATTACTAGAAGAAGACGAAACTCAAAAACGTGTAGACAAAGGTCTACTCTATTTAAGTTTCGCTATGTTTGTTTGGGTACTTTCAGGTGTTTGGTCGTATGCAGGTAGTGCTTTTAATTTTGAAAACAGGAATTCCTTTCAATTCGGAATTCATTTACTTTCTATTGTAAATAACATGTTTTTACTGTTGGCGTTATTCTATTTTTATTATGCGCCTAGATTTATTTATAATAACAAAAAAAACATCAAGACCATTCTTGCGGTCATAGTAATTACATCGGTTTTAACTTTTTCATTGTCATTCCTTTTAGGAGAACATAACGTGTATAATGGCTTAATACTAAGTGGTATTCCAGATTTAATATTATCTGGTTTTTTGTGTTATTTACTCGGAATTTCTTTATACCGAACTTTTACGCATCGCGGTTTAAAAATTGTTGGACTCATTTCAATTTTAGTGCTTGTGTTAATGTTTTCATCACAATTATCTGAAGTCTTTATAAATTACGGCAGTGAATTCAGTAATAATCTGATTAAAATAATTGCTAAATCCTCATTAATATCAGTGTTTCTAGTATTGGCGACGACTTGGGTCATTCGGTTAGCCAGTATGCCGAAATCAACCGAAATGACGATTAGTTTTTTAGACTGGAGTTTGGTTAAAATTAGTATTCCTACAAAAGGTGTTTTTGATCAAACCATAGATTTTGGTTCAAAAACAACCCAGTATAAGAATTTATTAAAATTCGCAATACGCAGAAAATTTGGAGAAGGCAAATCGCAAAGTATTACGGTTAGTTTAGGTGGTGAAATTAAAAATCAAACCTATCTTACTAGAATAATTGAAAACATCAATACAATTCTCAAATTAGAGAATCAATCTCTAGAACGACGCGATCTTTTTACTTTTATTGGTGAAGGAAGATACAGATTACGTATGATTCCGAACCACATTACTATAGATAAGGCACTATTAGAAGAGTTCGGTAATACGTCTGAAAATGAAGACTATAAAAAACTCTACAACTCATAATTACCGAGTTACAATTAAGCACAATCCGTTATAATTTACTATAATTTACAACAGTAGGCTGTTATTTGATGATCTGGAAATACATTGCCAATCAATCAAAAACAGAACAGATGAACACCTCTAATTCTAATGAAGCTTTTGGACATCCAAAAGGTCTAATCTATTTATTTTTTGCCGAGTTATGGGAGCGCTTTTCCTTTTATGGAATGCGAGCTCTATTGGTCCTTTATATGACTAAGCAATTGCTATTTACTGATGATATGGCCTTTGGCGTTTATGCAGCTTATATGTCCTTGGTATATGTCACACCTATGATAGGTGGGATTTTAGCAGATAAGATTTTAGGCTTTAGAAAAGCGATTTTACTTGGAGGTGTTTTAATGGCCTTGGGGCATTTTTTCTTAACATTTGAACATCCGGTTTTTTTCTATGGCTCGTTGGGATTAATCATTGTTGGTAATGGCTTTTTTAAGCCAAATATTTCATCTTTTGTTGGCGATTTATATAAACAAGGAGATTCTAGAAGAGATTCAGGATTTACTATTTTTTACCTAGGCATAAACCTAGGTGCAGCAATAGCACCTTTGGCATGCGCATGGTTTGCAGAATCCTATGGTTGGCATTATGGATTTGTACTTGCTGGTATTGGAATGATAGCGGGATTATTGGTATTTAAAAACGGGTTAAAGAATAACGTCTTTGGAACGAAAGGTTTAGTGCCAGATGAATCCTTGTACAATCAGAAATATTTTGGCTTAAGTAAAGGAAAATGTATTATTCTAAGTGCCTTTTTGGTTGTCCCTTTGTTTGGAATCATTGTGAAATTTCATGAATTCGAGCACTATTTAGTCTGGATCGTGTCTGCTCTTTTATTGCTGTACATCATATTTATTTTAAGATCGGTTAGCGCGATTGAAAAAAAACGTCTAAAGGTTGCTTTGTATTTTACAGTACTCTACACATTGTTCTCTGCCATATTTGAGCAAGCAGGAAGCTCATTAACGTTATTTGCTGACAGAAATGTAAATTTAATAGGCATGGATGCAGCAGGCACAAATAGTATTAATGCAGGCTTTATTATTCTTTTTGCAATACCATTTTCAATGTTATGGACCTACTTAAGCAAACGTAAGCGAAATCCAAATTCGGCCGTAAAATTCAGTTTAGGTCTCATCTTTTTGGGATTAGGATTTATTGTATTTGCTTTATCTGCCAACAGTGTAGACGAATTTGCTAAAACGTCAATGCTCTATTTAGTTGTAGGTTACTTGGTATTAACCATAGGTGAATTGTTTCTATCTCCTATTGGTCTTTCGAAGATGACTGAATTATCACCTTTAAAATATATCGCTTTTATTATGGGTGTCTGGTTTTCTGCCAATTTTTATGGTCATTATTTCGCTGGGAAAATAGCGATGCTGACGACGGTTTCCAATGGCGAAACTAACATGTTTACCAAAGGCGTATTTGGTGAAATTGTAGAATTTATTACTGGAATTACACCCGAAATAGCCATACAAAACAGTGAAAATTTTCAACAGCTATATTCTTACCTAGCTGTATATGCTAGCTTTGGTGTAATTAGTGTGATTGTTGGTATATTTGCATTACTAATTTCACCAGTAATTAAAAAAATGATGTCTGGTGTGCATTAATAATCGCCATGCATTTTATATCCGAAGCTATAGATAATTATGTTGTCAATCATTCAGCAGATGAGCCTGAATTATTAAAACAGCTAACACGTGAAACCTATCAAAAAATATTGCAACCACGTATGTTGAGTGGCCATTACCAAGGTCGTGTTTTAAGTATGATTTCTAAGTTAGTTAATCCTAAGAGTATTCTTGAGATTGGGACTTATACTGGATATTCGGCATTATGTTTGGCTGAAGGTATGCAAGATTCTGGGACTGTGCAAACCATTGATATCAATGAAGAATTGATTGATTTTCAGCGAAAATATTTTGATAAATCAAAGTATAGTACTCAAATTATTCAACATGTGGGAAATGCATTAGACATTATTCCAACCTTAGATATGCAATTCGATTTAATATTTATAGATGCTGACAAAGAAAATTATTCAAATTACTTTCATCTGATAATTGATCGACTCAATCCTGGTGGAATTATATTATCCGATAATGTTTTATGGAGTGGAAAAGTGATTGAAGAATTAAAACCTGATGATGCGCCTACTAAAGCTCTTATAGACTATAATTTGCTCTTAAAACAAGATGGTAGAATTGAAACCGTTTTACTTCCTATTAGAGATGGCTTAACAATCAGCAGAAAAAAATAATTAAAATTTTCGTTTTACTGAACCCGTAAAATCCTCAAGGTCATCTTTAACTTTATTAATCTCCTCACCAATATTTTTGGTTAGATCTGTATCAATACCTTGTTTGGTTGCTGTTTTTGAAATTTCAGTCTTAATATCGTTTGAAGCATCTTTAAGCATACGCATGCCTTTCCCCATACCTCGTGCGATTTCAGGAATTTTATCTGCCCCGAAAACCATAATCACAATGAAGAGTATAAAAACAATCTCTGTTGTTCCAATAAATAAAAAAATGGCTTGCTGTATCACATTGCAAATATAGTGAGTTGTTTTCTTAGATAATAACCTAAATAGTTAATAATTTCAAACTAAAAATTATTCCTATCAATCCTCTTCAACAATACGTTGTGCTCTGAATTCTTCCAATTTCAACTTTAGAAATTCAAACATCTGTATTTCGTTATCTAATTTACATAATTTCAAAAATTGCGCATCTTCAGCGGCAAAATAGAAAAATTCTGGTTGCAGAGATGCTTCTAAATATTCATCTCTAAATAGCAATTCAGAAAATTCAGAAATCGTAGCATTCATACAAAGGTCTTGGCTTTCCAATTTGATAATTTTTTTCAATCTTTTGGTTCTTCCCGAAATAGCATTTATTAGAGCACCTAAAGACACAGCAGCACCTGCTCCTCCTAGTGAACCTCCTAATGAAGGCTGTAAATCTGACGCTTCTTGTAAACGTCTTTCACTCTGTGTTTTCCGTTTTCCTGTATAGCCTGGTATGCCCAAGTTATAAAAATTAATATCGCTTTTAACCTCAGCATTTTCAATATCAGATAATAAGTTACCTGTTAAAATCTTTCCAACCACAACTTCATCCAATTCAGTAACATTTTCAATTAAATAAACAGACATTACTTTTGATTCTATTATTAATTGAGAGATCACAGCCTCAACCTTATGATATTTCACACCAGAAATCAAAATAGTGTCATTTAATTTTGCGGGAATACTAAATTGACCATTAGAATCGGTCGTCGTATATTTACTAGCCGTTTGATTGATGATATGAATGCCTTCGATATCTTCATTTGCAAACACTTTTCCATGAATAGAAACGGTTTGTGCATTTAAATAAACTACCCACAGTAAACATAGTATAAGGGCAAAAAACCTAGTTTTTATCACTGTGAAGTTTTAGGAAAATCTTACTTTTTTGATTGATGAATTCTAAAAATTCTAACTCTTTTCCATACTCTAACAAACCATAATCTAGTCCATTGTTTTCAATATATTGTATAAAACCATCTGTTTGTGAAATAGGAATACCGAAATTATCAAACAAGAATTGAGAGCTATATTTTTTCATCATCTCATCTTCTGAAATCGTCTCAGTAATTACATTCGATTCCTTATAAATTGATTTTTTTGACTTAAAAAGCGGCTTAAATATCATGCCTAATATATTGCCAATATTCGCACCATTAACCATCGTTTGTCCTTGAGAATGCATCACAGGGTTTTCAGCTTTGGATCGTTGATCATCAGGAAATTCATAGGCACTCGAATGTTTAACACCAAAGTAAATGGCATTTAAATCGGCATTAAACGTTTTTACACCTTCTACATCCACTTCAAGATTTCCGCTTAAATCATATGGAAGAATTACCACTTCATTTAATTTGTTGACTTGCTCAACCAAAAATACGGTCATCTTTTTGGAAGCCATAATTTTCTCATCAATTATAATCTTAAAATCTTGAAACTGTAACGCTCCAAATTCAATTCTATCATTCAACATCACCTTTATAGTAAACTCACCCTTTTCATCAGTAATTGTTCCAGTATTAGAAGAGGTATTATAAACTGTAATCCTTTCAACATCATTACTTTTTACAACAATTTTCCCCCTAACTTCAATACGCTCCGTTGTTTGTGCCCAAGTATTTAAATTCAGAAATACAACAAAAAATAAGAGTACTAGATTTTTCATATAATCACGTTTCAAGCAATAAAGAAAAGATTTCAAATCTTAATTAAATCGCAAATTCAATATAAACTTTTGTTAAAAGCAATCTTTACTTAAATTTACAACAAAATATCCAAGATGAAGAATATTATTATAGCAAGTACATCAACAGTGCATGGTAGCGGTCCTTTAGAATATCTTTTAGAAGAACTAAATCATTTTTTTAAAGATACTACCGAAATTCTCTTTATACCATATGCGCGACCAGGTGGTATTAGTCATGATGAGTATACCGCAAAAGTCAATGAAGCTTTTATTCAAATTGGAAAAACGGCAAGAGGAATTCACACATTTGAAAACCCTGAGGACGCATTACATAATGCTAAAGGTGTTTTTGTTGGTGGCGGAAATACATTCGTTTTGGTTTCGCAGTTATATAAAAACAAACTTGTAGAAGTTGTCAAGGAAGTGGTAAACAGTGGCACGCCATACCTCGGAACTAGTGCAGGAAGTAATATTTGTGGATTGACAATCAACACCACCAATGATATGCCAATTGTATATCCTCCAAGTTTTAAAACTTTTGGATTTGTGCCTTTTAATATAAATCCGCATTATTTAGATCCAGATCCTACGAGCAAACATATGGGAGAAACCAGAGAGACTCGAATTCAAGAATTTCACAAGTTTAATACACAACCTGTTGTAGGAATTCGTGAAGGAAGTTGGCTGCATGTAAAAGGAGATTCTATTGTATTAAAAGGAACGCTAGACGCTCGAATATTTGAATATAATAAAACCCCCTATGAGATTAAGACAGATTCCGACCTAAATACTTTAAAATAAAAAAGCCTCACGATTGTGAAGCTTTAGAGCGAGAGACCAGGTTCGAACTGGCGACATTCAGCTTGGAAGGCTGACGCTCTACCAACTGAGCTACTCTCGCATTCCGGCGGCAAATATATTACTTCTTCTTAATCTAGACTAAAATTATTTACATTTTTTTGACAAAATGATAACCCAAAATTTTGAAGCCATGATTATAGTAGAATTTGTGGGAGGCATGATTTTGAACATAAGTATTAAGCTCAACCGATTCATAGCCTTTTAGACCTATATAGTTAAATATCCATTCCATAAATTGCTTCCCAATACCTTTGCTTCTATAAGATTCTTCCAGAAAAACATGATCAATTTCAATACTTTTTCCTGAATAATGACGTGTACAAAACCATAATCCTGTAACTCCAATTAATGTCTCTCCATCAAAAACTCCAGCACATTCGTAGTTTTGATGTACCATTTCAGAAAATCTCTGTTCTAATATTTTGGACGAAATCTTATTTTCGTTAAGTTTTTGAACTAAAGGAACAACAGAATTAATATGCTCCTTCTTTATAATTTTAAAAGTTATCTCCATTATGAACGTGTTTATGTGAAGATAAATAATTTGGTTAAGTTTGAACACACTGATTTTAAAAATGACTAGAAAACAATTTATAAAACTTTCAACGCTTGCTGGGATTACGCTTTCAGTACATCCATTATTTGCATTTCAAAATGAAAAGACATTAACCTATGACGAACTAATTGGTAAAGGGCTACCTAAACTCTATGGCAATGGTTATAAACTCAAATTAGAAGTACATCTCGCCTTTCTAAATATGCAAAAAGAAGCTCAAAAAAGTGACGTATCTATAAAAATCGTGTCTAGTTATAGAAGCTTTAAACATCAAAATGATATTTGGCAACGTAAATTTAAAACATACATTTCCACTGGAATGACACCAAAGAACGCCATCGATAAAATTATTGAATATTCCACTATTCCTGGCACATCAAGGCATCATTGGGGAACCGAAATCGACATCATTGATACAAATGCAAATCAACCTAAACAGGTATTAGCGCCAAGTAATTTTGGGCCTATTGGCCCTTATTATCCCTTAAAACAATGGATGGACGTGCATGCAAATTCATTTGGCTTCTATTTAGTCTACACAAATCTTCCAAAAAGAAAAGGTTTTAAATATGAACCTTGGCATTATAGCTATAAACCTTTATCCTCAAATTATCTTAAAGCCTATCGAAATTTAGATCTTAATCAGCTTGTGAAAAACGAAGCCCTTTTAGGCGGCGAATATTTCACCAATGCATTTACAGACAGCTACTTAAATGAAAATTTATTGGATATTAATCCGGAACTTTTGTAAATTTAAAACTATTAAACTCAATTAATATGAGAGGTAAGAATTTAAAATACAGACTATTAATAGGTGTTGCGATTGCATTATTTTTTGTAATTAAAAGATGTAATCAGAGAGAAGTCAATCCTTATACGGGTAGAACTCAAACAATTTCTATGACGCCAGACAAGGAAATTGCAATAGGCTTGCAAAGTAAACCTCAAATGACTCAGCAGCATGGTGGTTTACATTCAAACAATGAATATCAAACCTATGTAGATAACGTTGGCAATAAACTCGTTAATAATAGCATTGCTAAAGAAACGCCTTATAAATATGAATTTCACTTGTTAGCTGATTCAAATACAATTAATGCATTTGCACTTCCCGGTGGACAAGTATTTATTACGTTCGCATTATTTTCAAAGCTCGAAAATGAAGACCAATTGGCTGGTGTTTTAGGTCATGAAATTGGCCATGTATTAGGAAGACATAGTGCAGAGCGTATAGCTGAAAGCGAATATTGGCAGGGGTTAGTTACTGCTGGATCGGTAGGAGGTGATATTGGTGGGTTAGTTAGTGGAATTGGGCAAAACACGTTGCTCACTAATGGTCGAGATGACGAGTTGGAAAGTGATGACCTTGGCATTAAATTTATGCTTGATGCTGGATATAATCCTGAAGCTATGATTGGAGTCATGGAGATTTTAAAAACAGCAGCCGGACCAAACCGGATTCCAGAAATGCAAAGTACGCATCCTGATCCTGAAAATAGAATAGAAAAAATAAGAGCTGCAATTGCTAAATATAAAAAAACTCCTTAAAAGGAGTTTTTTTATACTTAACTAACTAAATTTTAAACTGTCTTAGTCTCTCAGTTTAACTTTTTCTTTTAGATGCTTCAAAATTACTGATAACTTCTAACACGTCTTGAGCATTTGATAATTCAGCGTAATTTTCAGCGGTCATACCTCTGTCCGATTTCTTATTTAACTCCGCTCCGTTTTTAATTAACAATTTCAAAATTTCAACTCTGTTATACTTTGCAGCATACATAGCTGGTGTCATACCATTAGATTTTCTGTTTACATCCTCTCCTAAGGCTATAAGCTTTTCAACTGTTACTAAATCTCCTTTAGCAATAGATGTACAAAAAGGGCTTACCGAAAAAATGGCTTTTGTGATTGTAAAATTGCTAGAACTGTCTACTGAATTGTTAGCATTTACAGAGCTCATAGAGAACCCTAATGCGATTGCGATAATTAATACTGATTTTCTCATGATGAAAGATTTTAATTAAATTGATTTGTTTTTTGATTATAATAAAGAGACGATATTCATTCTAAACTGTTACACATGAAAATCACAAATAACATTTTTTTAACATTTTAGTATCAAATCTGTTAAGAACATATTAATTTTAGTCTTAGAATTAACATTTGGTATAGAATCATTTAATATTTATACCACCTAATTAATTTGTGCTATAGATATTTATGTTTAGTCTTTTAAACTTTTATCTTTGAACATTAAAGCGTTTTAATATGAATAAAAAAGTGATTTTAATGATATTAGATGGTTGGGGCATGTCTCCTGATCCAAAAGTTTCAGCAATAGATAATGCCGATACTCCATTTATAGATTCACTTTATAACACCTACTCTCATGCCTCGTTGCGAACCGATGGTTTGCACGTAGGTTTACCTGACGGTCAGATGGGAAACAGCGAGGTTGGCCATATGAATCTTGGAGCTGGTCGTATTGTTTATCAAGACCTAGTTAAAGTTAATTTAGCCATTAAGAATAAAACCATATCCCAAGAAAAAACCTTAATTGATGCTTTTAATTATGCGAAATCAAATGATAAGCCTATTCATTTTTTAGGTTTATTAAGTGATGGTGGTGTACATTCACACATAAATCATCTGCTAGGTTTAATTGATGCAGTACAAGATTTTGGTGTACAGGAATCATTTGTTCATGCATTTACAGATGGACGCGATGTTGATCCAAAATCTGGATTCGGATTCATTACGTCTCTAGAAACTCATATAAAAAACACCAACACTAAACTCGCGAGTGTTACTGGGCGTTATTATGCAATGGACAGAGACAAACGCTGGGAACGCATAAAACTGGCCTATGACACCCTTGTAAATAGCATTGGTGAGACTTCCAAAAACGCGACACACTCTATTCAGAAAAGTTATGAAAATGGTATCACCGATGAGTTTATAAAACCAATTGTTATGATGGATGATGAAGATCGACCTGTTGCAACTATTAAAGATGGAGATGTCGTTATTTTTTTCAATTTCAGAACTGATAGAGGTCGTGAATTGACTGAAGTTTTAACGCAAAACGATTTTCATGAACAAAACATGCATACTTTAGATTTGCATTATGTGACACTTACAAATTATGATGATTCGTTCAATAATATTAATGTCGTTTTTAATAAAGACAATCTAAACAACACATTAGGTGAAATCCTAGAAAAGCATAATAAAACACAGCTTAGAATTGCTGAAACAGAAAAATATCCTCATGTAACTTTTTTCTTTTCTGGTGGTCGTGAAACGCCATTTAATGGTGAAAAACGCATCTTACGAAATTCGCCAAAAGTTGCAACCTACGATTTAAAACCAGAAATGAGTGCCTATGAATTGAGAGACGCGTTAATACCTGAGTTGCAAAATGGGAACACTGATTTTGTGTGTTTAAATTTTGCCAATGGTGACATGGTTGGACACACAGGAGTGATGGAAGCCGCTATTAAGGCCTGTGAGGCAGTCGATATTTGTGTGAAAGATGTTATCTCTTCTGCTTTAGAAAATAATTACACAACTATTTTAATTGCTGACCATGGGAATTGTGAAACTATGATTAATCCCGACGGTTCTCCACATACATCTCATACTACAAATCCGGTTCCAATACTTCTAATCGACTCGGAAAAAACTGTTATTAAGGACGGAGTTCTTGGAGATATTGCGCCTACGATATTAAAACTAATGGGAATCGAACAACCCGAAAGCATGACACAACATGCTTTAATTGATTAATATTTGAATTTTTTTTTTGCTATTTTAGCAATGCTTAATGACCAGATATGAATTTTCAAGATAAATTAATATTGGCCATCGATTTTGATGGAACAATTGTAGAGGATGCTTATCCAAAAATTGGTAAGCCTCGCATATTCGCATTTGAAACTTTAAAACGCTTTCAAGAAGATGGTCATCGTTTAATCTTATGGACTTATAGAAGCGGCCTTAGACTTGAAGAAGCTGTTCAATTTTGTAAAAACCATGGCATCACGTTTTATGCTGTGAATAAAAGTTTTCCAGAGGAACAATTTGATTATAGCAAAAGCCGAAAAATATACGCAGATTTATTTATAGATGATCGCAATATTGGTGGTGTATTAGGCTGGGGAGAAGTGTATCAAATGATTACAAACGAAACTCCAGACAAAAAAGCATTGAAGAAGAAAAAAGGGTTCTTCAGATTTTAATTCTAACTATTTGCCATTTCAAAATATTGCTTACCAATTGTCTCTCTATGATCTGGATGCGCAATATTAACCAATGCTTTCACGCGCTCCTTTATAGTCTTCCCATATAAGTTAGCAATACCATATTCGGTAATAATGTAATGCACATGAGATCGTGTAGTTACAACACCTGCTCCAGCTTTTAAACTTGGTACAATTCGACTAATTCCGTGTCTCGTTACAGATGGCAAAGCAATAATTGCCTTTCCGCCTTCACTCAAAGAAGCCCCTCTAATAAAATCCATCTGACCTCCTACTCCGGAGTACATTTTTGCGCCTATAGAATCAGCACATACCTGTCCAGATAAATCAACTTCTATCGCTGAATTTATGGCAACCATTTTTGGATTTTGTTTAATAATTGAGACGTCATTCACATAATCTGATGCGCGCATTTCAACAAAAGGATTGTCATCAACATAATCATATAATCGTTTTGATCCCATTAAAAATGTGGCCAGTGATCGTCCAGGATTAATACCTTTGTAGTTTCCATTGATGACATCTTTTAAGATTAAATCAATAACTCCATCGGAAAACATTTCGGTATGTAATCCTAAATTTTTATGATTTGTTAATCGCGTCAACACAGCATTAGGAATGGTTCCAATTCCCATTTGAAGCGTACTTTTGTCATCAATTAAACTTGCAACAAAATCTCCAATTTTACCTTCAACTATGGTTGGTTCTGGAATAAAATGAGTTGGTAATGGCTCATCACACTCAACAAATACGTCAATTTCTGAAATATGAATAATGCCGTCGCCATGTGTTCTTGGCATTTGCTTATTTACTTGGGCAATAACATAGTCGGCATTATCAATTGCTGCCAGCGTAGCTTCAACAGAAACGCCTAAAGAACAATAACCATGTTTATCTGGAACAGAAACATGGATTAATGCCACGTCTAAATCGACAATATTTCGTTTGAACAATAAAGGCAATTCACTTAAAAAAACCGGTGTATATGATCCATTTCCTGCTTTTAGAGTGTGTCTCACATTTTTCCCAATAAAAAAGGAATTAACATGAAAACTTTCGCTTAACTCAGGATTTGCATATGGTGCTTCTCCTTCAGTATGCAATTGGCAAACCTCAACATTCCTAAGTTCTTCATGTCTTGCAGACATAGCTTTAATCAACACTTGAGGTGCAGCAGCCGCCGCTTGTATATAAACTCTATGATTTGATTTAATTATTTCTACAGCCTTTTCTGCACTTACAGATTTATACATAACTATCCTATTTTACTTCGCAAAATTATTAATAATATAACTCTAAAAAGCTGTCGAATATCATGTTTCATTAAAAAAGAATACAATTTTAATTTTAAGTATCTTTGCCATTATTTTTGAATTATGATTATAGTTAAAACAAAAGAGGAAATAGAATTAATGCGTGAAAGCGCTTTGGTAGTTTCCAAAACATTAGGCATGCTTGCTAAGGAAGTTAAGCCAGGAGTTACAACGTTGCAATTGGATAAGCTTGCTGAAGAATTTATTCGTGAACAAGGTGCTATACCTGGATTTTTAGGCCTATATGACTTTCCGAATACACTTTGTATGAGTCCAAATAGTCAAGTTGTTCATGGGTTTCCCACCGACGAACCTCTAAAAGAAGGTGGAATCATCTCAATCGATTGTGGCGCCATAAAAAATGACTTTTATGGTGATCATGCGTATACGTTTGCTGTGGGTGAAATTGCTCCTGAAACCGAAAAGTTACTACAGGTAACTAAAGAATCCTTATATGTTGGTATTAGAGCCTTAAAAGTTGGAAATCGTGTAGGTGATGTTGGGTATGCTATTCAAAAGTATTGCGAAGATCATGGCTATGGTGTCGTTAGAGAATTGGTAGGGCATGGATTAGGACGAAAAATGCATGAAGACCCAGAAATGCCCAACTATGGCAAACGTGGTCGAGGTAAAAAATTTATTGAAGGTATGGTTGTTGCCATAGAGCCTATGATAAACATGGGGACCCATCGCATCAAGCATCATAACGATGGTTGGACGATAACCACATTAGATAACAAACCTTCTGCTCACTTCGAACATGATGTAGCTATTGTTAATGGTAAACCAGAATTACTATCAACGTTTGCATATGTCTATGAGGCTTTAGGAATTGAAAGTAACGAAGAGAATGAATTTAGACAACACGAATTAGTTTTATAATTATGAATATTTCAGACATACCACAAAAGGAATTATTACCAGGAATTAAAGCGCGTTTTGTTCATACTGAAAATAATACCATCGGTTTTATTGAACTTGATGCTAACGCTCTGCTTCCTGAACATGCACACATTCATGAGCAAACAACACAAGTTCTTGAAGGCCAATTGGAGCTTACAATTGATGGTGTTGTTCAAGTTTTAAACCCTGGAATGCTTGTCACAATTCCTTCAAATACCATTCACAGTGCCAAAGCCTTGTCTTTTTGTAAGGTAACTGACGTGTTTTCTCCTGTTCGAGAAGATTATAAATAAACACGATTCATCTGATGCAGTATAATCTTAAAGACGCATTGTATAATACGGAATGGAAAGAACCTATGATGGCACAAATCAATAATGAAACGGTTTCAGAAAATCAATCTAATTTTGAAAATAAAGTTAATCAATAGGTTTATTAGAATGAAATGTGTATTAACGTTTTTATTTTGTTTTGTAATGACACAGGTCTTATGTCAAAATATTAAAGACTATAAAAATCCGCCAGGTACAATTAAATTAAATGATAGTCTATTTATTGATGTGGCTCCAGTTGACAATCTAATGTATTTAGAATACTTTCAAAACCATGAGCGTCTTTCAACGAAAAAGATGGATATCTTTTTGAAAAACAGTAAGAATTATGGGATAAACAGAAAACCATTTTATCCAGTAATTGAAGATTTAGATTACTTTAAATTTCGTGTTTCAAATATATTGAACTATTCTCAGCATCCTAAGTTCCAAAGATATCCTGCGATTGAAATCACCAAAACAGAGGCAGAATCTTATTGTGAATGGAGAACGAAAGCAGTATTACTCAATTATGCTATTATTTCAAAAACAGCAAAAGACAGAATGAAATATGCTAAAAAATTAATCTATCGATTGCCCACTAAAGATGAATTTTTAAAAGCAGTTGAAGTCTTCGGGTATTTAAAAAAACCTGTTAAAGGTGATGATTCCATCCCTTTTTCACCATATAGATTGAGGTATAAAAGAAAGTATAAAAGGTCTTTGTTTCTAAAAAACAACTTATCAGAATACACTATAGACAGTTTACCTTTTGGAAATAATTGGAGAAATAAAACTACCTTTAAAGACCCAAACGACTATACAGGGTTTAGATGTGTTTGTGAAATTATTGAATAGAAAAATGTCATTGAAAAAACTCTTTAAAATAATACTTAATAGCGTTCCTCGACCACTACTCATTAGACTCAGTTATGTAGCCAGACCGATACTCGCATTTTTTCTAAAAGGAAATCGACACACAGATCCTATTGATGGTAAAAGTTTTAAGTCATTTTTACCCTATGGATATGTTGACCAGCGAAATAATGTTCTATCACCTTCAACACTTTCATTAGAAAGACATCGGTTGCTATGGTTGTACCTAAAAAATGAAACGGATTTCTTTACCTCTGAAAAAAAAGCGCTTCATTTTGCTCCTGAACAAGCATTTTATAAGCGTTTTCGCGGCATGAAAAATCTAGATTATACGACAACCGATTTAGAATCGCCACTGGCAGATGTAAAAGCAGACATTTGCAATCTACCTTTTGAAGACAATGCTTTTGATGTCATATTATGCAATCATGTTTTAGAACATATTCCAGACGACACTAAAGCAATGCAAGAATTATATCGCGTTTTAAAACCTGGAGGTTTTGGTGTTTTTCAAATTCCGCAAGACCTACAAAGAGCGGAGACTTTTGAAGATGATAGCATCATAGATAAAAAAGAGCGTGCTAAAATTTTTGGACAGTATGATCATGTGAGAGTTTATGGTCTTGATTATTTTGACAAGCTAAGACACATCGGATTTAAAGTAGACGAGGTAGATTATACAGCTCAACTTTCTAAAGAAGACATCACTAAATATTGCTTAGCACATGGTGAAATTATTCCTGTAGTAAGCAAGTGATTTGTCATTAGGAGGAGTGAAACGATGTGGTAATCTTATTAAAAGAAACAGATTGCCACAACAAATAAATTTGCTTCGCAATGACAACTATTATTCAGGAAATCCATTTAGACTCAAGGTCTCTAACTCTTGATTTTCATTTTCAAATATCAAAAACACTTTTAACTCTGGATGTAATTGAAGAAAATGTTTCACATTTTCGATTCCCATTGATTTGAAAGCTGTTGCATATGCATCGGCTGTCATACAATCTCTAGTAATCACAGAAATTCCTAACAAATTAGTTTGGCTAGGATATCCTGTTTTAGCATCAATAATGTGAGCATATCGTTTTCCGTTTTCGTCAATCTTAAATTTCCGATAAGTTCCTGAGGTTGCCATGGCTTCATCTGTTAGCTGAATTGCTTTAATAACCGTCTGTGTACCATCAAAACTAGGTTTATCAATACCAACAGTCCATGCACTATTCTTCTCAATATTCTGGCCTTTACAGCGAATTTCTCCTCCGATCTCAACCAAATAATTCGACGTGTTTTTATACTCTAAAAACTCCGCGATTACATCTACGGCATAACCCTTCGCAATTGCATTAAAATCGATAAAAGCACCAAGTTGCAATTTTCGTATCGATCCATTTTCGATTGTTACTTTGTCCAAACCAACATTTAACATCAAACTATCTATTTTTAAGCTATCTAGACTAACGATTTTGTCTTCAGGCCCAAAGTCCCATGCATTCACAACTGCTCCTATTGTTGGATCAAAAGCACCATCAGTTTGTTTATTAATGTCCTTTGAAGTATTAAACACTTTTTTAAAGTGTTCATCTATTATTATTGATTCATTTCTATTAATCTTCGAAATATCAGAATTCACTTGATAGGTAGACATCGATTTATTTATAACATAAAACAAACTATCAAATTGCTTTTCAAAGTTGTCATGTCCTTCATAAATTACAGAATAAGACGTTCCAAAAACAGAACCAGATAGCTTTATATTTTTTGGTTCTTTTTCACAAGAAAATATGAATAAAGTAAGTAGTATAAATGCTAATTTTTTCATTTTAATTCTATAATATTTGTCATTGCTAGGAATGAAATAACCTGGCAGTTTTTAAAATAAAGTTCTCTATAAGAGATTCCCGCGCTTCGCTCAGAATGACATCTTAGTTCAAATTTGTTTCAACAAATTGAATTCCATTATACTCAAGCAGATAATCTTCGTCTAAATAAACAGGCAATTCTTCACCATCAGGATTTCCTAAACCAACACCTGCATAAAGCACTTTAGCATCTTTCTCATGAGCATGTTTTTTAAAGGTTTCCATCCAAACTACATCATAACTATCGGGATTCGCAGGAATCATAACCGCTTTTACGATCACAAAAAAGTACTGTCCGTTTTTATCAGTACATACAAATTGCGGATGTTTTTTTAGCTTACTATTAATGGCTATAAATTCAAATCCTCGCTCTTCTAATTCTTTACCAACATGGTTCATGGCAAGATTATGTAGTTCTTGTTCTGATAATGCTTTACTCATGATACAAAAATACTATTTCTATAAAGATTGATAAAATTGTTTAACTTTAAATCCAACTACTTACCAAAACTACTTCATAAGCTTCTGCTATTTCAAAAAATAAGTAGATGATTAAATTTTCCAAGAATACACGCAAAATGAATCTCAATCTCATAGGGACTATTCTTGCGATGTCTTTTCTTTTTAATTGTGTAGAACACAAATCACTTCCCGATCCGCTCGAAGCTGGCTGGAACAATAAAGCAGTTTGCGAAGTTTTACAAGACAATGAAAATTTAAGGGCATTGAAGTGCACATTTCCACCTGGTGTTGGTCATGAACGTCATTATCACAAAGCACATTTTGGTTATGCTGTTGCCGGAGGAACGTTCAGAATAAAAGATACTACTGGGATAAGGGTAGTGACAATTAAAACCGGAGCCGACTTTACTAGTGAAGGTGTTGACTGGCACGAAGTACAAAATATTGGAGATAGTACTGCCATTTTTTTAATTGTAGAACCCAAATAATAGAAATTCATAATATGATTAAATTCTTTCGAAGAATCCGTCAAAACCTCATTATGGAAAACAAAACATCCAAATACTTTAAATACGCCATTGGTGAAATATTACTTGTGGTTATAGGTATTCTAATTGCACTTCAAATCAATAATTTGAATGAGGCAAAAAAACAAGAATATTAGAAACTAAAATACTTAAAGAATTACATAATAATCTACTATTAGATATCGATGAAATTCATCTTGATGTGACTTACATGGATAGTATAAACAAAGCGTGTTCAGATATTAAAACTTATTTAGAAAAATATGACAACCCAAATGACTCTTTATTTACAACTTTATCGATATTAAGAGTTACACCACATTTTGACCCTAATAAAAGTGGTTATGAACTGTTACAATCTAATGGTGTTGAAGTTATTTCAAATGACAGTTTAAGGAACTCAATATCACTACTCTATGAAAGGAACTACCCATATTATAAACGATACGAAGAAGAACGCTTACGATTTCATGCATTACATAGTGAACCTATATTTCTTAGCTACTTATATATGCATTTTGAACCTACTTTAAAATATTATGGCAAATTTGAAATCACAAACGAAGACTATAAAAAACTAAAACATGACACTAGTTTTTTTAAACTGTTAGCTGCTATTGCTTTTGAAAATAGCGCTGTCCAAGATCGAGGTAAAAAAACAGAAGCAAAAATGCGTTCTCTTTTAACTTTTTTAGAAAATGAAATCGCACTTAAAGAACCATAATCCATATTATAAATTTTATTTATAAGTACATGATTAAATTCTTTAGAATGAAAAAACCCAACACATACATGTTGGGTTTTTGTCTTTATTATGGGATGCTGAAACAAGTTCAGCATGACTTTTTAATTAAATCATAATTATCAACTAGCCTCCAAAATCATCAAATCTAATATTCTCATCGGCAAGACCAAAGTCTTCTCCCATTTTTTGAACCGCTTGATTCATTAATGGTGGTCCACAGAAATACAATTCGATATCTTCTGGCGACTCATGAAGACTAAGATAATTATCTATTACACAATTGTGAATGAATCCTACAAATCCATCTCCAGGGGCATCAATATTTTCTTTTACTTTCCAGTTATCCTCTTCCATTGGTTCAGATAATGCTAAATAGAATTTAAAGTTTGGAAAATCACGCTCTAACGCTTCGAAGTGTTCTAAATAGAACAACTCACGTTTTGAACGCCCACCATACCAATATGTTACTTTACGCCCCGTCTTTAAGGTTCTGAATAAGTGATATAAGTGTGAACGCATTGGCGCCATTCCTGCCCCTCCACCAACGTATAACATTTCTGCTTCAGACTCATTGATAAAGAATTCACCATAAGGTCCTGAAATGGTTACTTTATCTCCAGGTTTTTGATTAAATATATAAGAAGATGCAATTCCAGGATTTACATCCATCCATCCATTTTTAGCACGATCCCAAGGTGGTGATGCGATACGAACATTTAACATGATCTCGCGTCCTTCTGCAGGATAAGAGGCCATTGAATACGCTCTCTCAACTGTTTCAGTGTTTTTCATCACTAAAGGCCAAAGATTGAATTTGTCCCATTCGGCTTGAAATTTATCTGGTGTTTCATGTTCTTCAGGATGCGCCGTAATATCCATGTCTGCAAATTTCACTTCACATTCTGGAATTTCAATTTGAATATATCCACCTGCTTTATAACCCATGTCTTCAGGAATCTCTACTACAAATTCCTTAATAAAAGAGGCCACATTATAATTTCGAACAACAACAGCTTCCCATTTTTTAATACCAAACACTTCTTCAGGTATGGTAATCTCCATGTCTTGTTTTACTTTCACCTGACATGATAAACGTACGCCATGTTTTAATTCTTTACGTGTGAAATGAGGCGTTTCTGTTGGAAGCGCTTCACCTCCACCAGACAATACGTGACACTCACATTGCACACAAGTTCCACCACCACCACAAGCTGATGGTAAAAATATTTTTTGAGCGCTTAATGTAGTTAATAAACTATCTCCTGAAGCTACTTCAATTTCACGTTCACCATTAATCAAAATCTTTACAGGACCAGATGGTGATAATTTTTGCTTTACAACTAATAACAACGCCACTAATAACAAGGTTACTAGTAAAAAGGCTGCTACTGTTGCTATAATTGTTCCTAATGTACTTGCTGCTAATATCATGCTACTCATTTGCGTTTATTGTTGTTTTGTTAGCCAACTCATTATTTTCAGACGTTTCGACTGCGCTCAACGTGACATTTTCTTTTGATGATTTTTCAACTGAAACTGTTTTTTCTTCAGTCTTAGTTTCTTCTTCTCCACCTGTTAACATACCACCAAAACTCATAAATCCGATGGCCATTAATCCTGTGATAATAAAAGTAATTCCTAATCCTCTTAATGCTGGTGGCACATTTGAATATCTTATTTTTTCACGTATAGCGGCAATAGCTAATATTGCTAAAAACCATCCAATTCCAGAGCCAACACCATAATTTAATGCTAATCCTAAAGATGCAATTTCACGCGACTGCATAAATAATGAACCTCCTAAAATAGCACAGTTTACTGCGATTAATGGTAAGAATATTCCCAATGAATTATATAAGGATGGTGAAAATTTCTCAACAATAATTTCTACCAATTGAACCATGGTCGCAATAGTTGCAATAAACATGATAAAGGATAAGAAGCTTAAATCGTAACTCGCATATTCTTCACCAAGCCAAGATAAAGCGCCTTCCTGCAATATATATTGATCTAACAACCAGTTTAAAGGCACAGTAATAGCCAATACAAATATTACTGCAGCTCCAAGTCCGACCGCTGTTGATACTTTTTTAGATACGGCTAAGTATGAACACATTCCTAGGAAAGTGGCAAAAACCATATTATCTATAAAAATCGATTTAAAAAATAATTCTAAATGTTCCATATGTTTTATTTTGAAGCAATTCTAAACGGTATTAGAATCACAATACAATTTTAATGATCTTCTACTAATGCTTTGTTTCTACTACGTTGTACCCAAATAATGATTCCAACAACGATAAGTGCCATTGGAGACAACAACATGAATCCGTTGTTTTCATAACCAAAAGCATATAATCCTGTTTTTGTAATTGGGTCTCCTAATACTGGAAAACCTAATAAGGTTCCAGAACCTAATAATTCTCTAAAGAAACCTACAATGATTAAAATCACCCCATATCCTAAAGAGTTTCCGATACCATCAAGAAATGAGCGCCAAGGTTTATTTGCTAAAGCAAAAGCTTCAAAGCGTCCCATAATGATACAGTTTGTAATAATTAATCCAACAAATACTGAAAGTGTTTTACTCAATTCATAAGCGAAGGCTTTCAGCACTAAATCCACAATAATCACCAAAGTTGCAACTACAATTAGCTGAACGATAATTCTAATTTTTGATGGAATAATATTTCGCATTAATGAAATGACAACGTTCCCTACACCAAGCACGAACAATACTGAGATTGCCATTACTATAGATGCTTCTAACTCAGCGGTAATTGCCAAGGCCGAACAGATACCAAGTACTTGAATTGTAATTGGATTATTATCTGCTAAAGGATCTAATATTAAGTTGGCATCTTTTTTAGAAAGTAAACCCATAATTAGTTAGTTTTTAAAGTTTTAAAATAAGGCACGTACAATTTCAAATCGCTTCTAATCATAGCAGACACACCATCACCTGTAATAGTGGCTCCTGCAATAGCATCGACCTCATTATCAGTTTTATCTTTATTTGTTGGATCTGCATTTCCTTTGGCTACATTAACGCCTTTAAATGAACCATTGTTCATTAAATGTTCACCAATAAAATCATCCATAAAAAAACGCTGCTTAATGTTAGCTCCTAAACCAGGTGTTTCTCCTTTATGATCAAAATACGCACCTAGAATGATCATATTTTCATCCATAGCTACGTATGCCCAAACGGCATCCCAAAGCCCTTTCCCTCTAATTGGAGCAATGTAAAATGTTTGACCATCTTTTTCTCCAACAAATAAGGGGAGTCTTCTTGTGTAGGAAGGGTCTTTAGCCATGGCCTTCTCCTTCTTCACATCTATTAAATATGCTTTATCATCTTCAATTGCAGTTGATCCTTCAATGACCAATTGTTTTTTAATATATTCCGTGAATAACTGAGGGGCTTTATCTGTAGAAACAAAGTTTGCACTTGTACCTTCATTTTCATTAACACCCATTGCATACAAGATATTTTGCTGCTTTTCTAATCGCTTGTTTTCTGTGATATTTGGCTTCAATGATGACGCCAAATACGCTAATAACGAGCCTACAACCAATACCATTCCAATGGCAAAGATTATTGTATATGAATTTTTATCTGTTCTTTTTTCCATCGTTATGCAACTTTAGATTTTAAACGCTTCAATCTTTTCTTAACATTACCTTGAACTACATAATGATCAATTGTTGGTGCGAATACGTTCATTAGAAGAATCGCTAGCATCACACCTTCTGGGTACGCCGGATTAAATACACGAATCATAATCGAAATAAATCCAACTAAGAATCCGTAGATCCATTTACCCTTATTTGTTTGTGAGGCCGTTACTGGATCGGTAGCCATAAATACAGTTCCAAAAGCAAAACCTCCAATCAATAAATGATGCCAGAATGTTGTACTCATTAAACCGTAAAATTTACTGGACTCTGTAATCCAACCTGTATCTACTACAAAATTGAAAATCAATCCCATGGCTAATGCACCCATCACAGATGATAACATAATTCTCCAGCTCCCAATTTTCGTAAATATTAAGAACAAACCACCTAATAAAATTAGAAGTGTGGATGTTTCACCAACAGAGCCTGGAATAAATCCGTAGAACATATCCATAATTTCGTATCCAGCACCTTTATTTTGAGCCAAGCTTCCTAATACCGTTTCACCAGAAATAGCATCTAAGTTCTCACCAGCCGCAATTAATTGATCACGTTCTACAGCTCCATGAATCCAAACTTTATCACCCGACATCCATGTTGGATACGCAAAGAATAAAAAAGCTCTAATGGTCAATGCAGGATTTAAAATGTTCATTCCTGTACCACCAAACACTTCCTTTCCGATAACCACTCCAAATGCTACTGCAACAGCGAGCATCCATAACGGTGTATCAATAGGCACAATTAAAGGCACTAACATTCCAGTAACTAAATAACCTTCTTCAACTTCATGTTTTTTAATAACTGCGAATAAAAATTCAATTCCCAAACCAACGCCATAGGAAACAATAACTAGTGGTAATACTTTAATCAATCCAATATAAAAGGCATCCCAAGACAAAAATTCTACTGGAGTTCCTAATGCACTGAAATGCTGATATCCAGCATTAAACATTCCGAAGATCAAACAGGGAACCATTGCCATAATAACAATGTTCATTGTACGTTTTAAATCGTCAGCTACTTTTATATGAGTCCCACTGTGAGTGGTCTCATTTGGCAAGTATAAAAAGGTATGGATCGCGTTAAACGCAGGAGCCATCTTGGTACCTTTATACTTTTCTTTTAAGTTATGTAATGTACTTTTTAAACCCATGTTATATTTTTCATTTCGACTACGTAAAAAACGTAATTATTATTTTGAGTCATATTTTTCTATTTAAAATTCACTGTGCTCAATGAATAATTTATCCAATTTCTTTAATCATGACGTCCAAGCCTTTTCTTATAATATCCTGATGTGGCTGTTTAGATACGCAAATAAATTCTGTTAATGCAAAATCTTCAGGTGCAACTTCATACATTCCTAAGGCTTCCATTTCATCTAAATCTTTATACATACATGCCTTAAGAATTTGCATTGGAAAAATATCTAAAGGAAATACTTCTTCATAATTTCCTGTTAATACAAATGCACGATGTTCACCATTTGTATTGGTGTTTAAATCGAATTTCTTATTTGGAAGCATCCAAGAAAATGTTAATGCTCTTGTTGTTGAAATTTTATTAAAAACAGGCTTATTCCAACCAAATAATTCATAATCATCGCCTTCTGGAATTACACTAATGACATTAGAATAATAGTCTAAACTACCATCTGGTTGTACATGTTTTCCTGACAATACATTTCCGGAAATGATACGATCGTTTCCATCTTTATCTACACCATTATCATAAACCATAGTCGCAACTTCGCTACCAATTTTGGTTTTAAAATATCTTGGTTTTTTAACTGAAGATCCTACAAGTGCGACAATACGTTCTGCATTAAATTTACCCGTTAACAATAACTCTCCAATAATTACCAAATCCTGAGGATTCACTGTCCAAACAACTTCCCCTTTATTTACAGGATCAATTTTATTGATTTGTGTTCCAACATTTCCTGAGGGATGTGGACCTGATACATTATGACGTGTAATTCCTGACAAATTTACCAAAGGAGAATTTCCTTTTTTACCAACACACACATGCACTTGACCATCAGTAAGCTTTCCTAAAGCCGTAACTGCAGCTTGAAGTTCAGCTTCTTTTCCTTGCAACACGAAATCATAATCTGCCGCTAAAGGTGCCGAAGCATAACCTGATACAAAAATTGCTTTTGGTGCAGTGTCAGGATTTGCAATAACATCATAAGGACGTTGCTTGATAAAAGGCCAACAACCAGAAGACAATAAATGCGCTTTAACAGTCTCAGCATTTGCTGCATCTAAATTAAACGCACCATGATCTACAAAAGATTGCTCTTTATCTGCTTGAATTTTTAATGCTAAAATCCGTCTTTTTTCACCACGTGGAATGTCAATCACTTCACCTGAAACTGGCGAAACAAATTGAATTGCTTCATTTGATTTATCATAAAATAAAGGCTCTCCAGCTTTTATTTTTGTACCAATTTTTGCAATTAATTTTGGAATAACATTGTGGAAGTCTTCAGGTCTCAAGGTGTAGTAGTTACTAATAATAGCACTTTCAATTGCTTTTTCAGCTTCACCTTTTAGTTTAATGTCTAGACCTTTTTTAATCTTAATGTCGTTTGACATGTTATAAATCTATTTGTTAATAGTTATAGTAAATTGACTTTCTTTGAATAAAAATCGGTGCAAATTTACGAATTTATAATGCAGTTTTCATAATAATTAGGAGAGAATTTTATTCGTCAGAGGTTCGTGTAATTTTTGGGCATAAAATTTGTTTATCTTTACAACCAAAGCATAATAGATGACATCAAAACATTTCATTTTCTTATTAATTTTAGTACTTCCAACACTTATAATTGGACAAGTTGTAGAAGTAAATCCACCAGATTTTATTAAAACTATTAGTTTTAAAGGCCGAACCAATGAAAGTCAGCTTCCGATTTTAAGACTTGGAGAACCTCTTGTTTTAACCTTTGATACATTAAATGGTAATGAAGATGATTATTACTATGTGATTGACCATTATAATTTTGACTGGACGCCATCTCAATTGGTGAAATCTGAATACTTAAGAGGTTTTGACAATCAGCGCATAAGGGATTATGATAATTCATTAAATGCCTATCAAATCTATTCTCATTATAAACTTAGAATTCCAAACGAACAGACGAGAGGCTTACTAAAAAGTGGTAATTATATGATTTCTATTTTCAACGATTATGATGAGTTGGTGTTTTCGAGAAAGTTTATGATCTATGAAGAAACGGTAAATGTTGGCGTATCTATTAAAAGATCAAGGGATGTGAAGTTTATTAATGAGAAACAATCTGTTGACTTTATTATTGCAACAAATAGAATTAATTTTAATAATCCCTCAGAGACTATAAAAACTTTAGTCATTCAAAACAACAATTTAAACACGGCCATTTCAAATCTAAAACCGCAATACACTTTAGGAAATGAACTCATTTACAGATATGATACCGAATCTAGCTTTTGGGCTGGAAACGAGTATTTGTATTTTGAAAATAAAGATGTACGCGCTGCAAATGTTGGCGTTCAGTTCATAGACTTAAAAGACATCTACCACAATTATTTATTTATTAATTCTGAAAGAGCAAGCAAGCCTTATACTTATAATCCAGATATTAATGGGAATTTTTTAATCACTGCAGTCGACACTGACAACGTTTATATTGAAGCTGACTACACCATGATGCATTTTGCTTTTCGTCATCCGGAGTTAAGCTCCGATAAACGTATTTATGTATATGGGAATTTTAATAATTATGCTTTGGAAGAATCAAATATGTTGGCCTTTAATATTGAAAGTGGATTATATGAAACCGCAATTAAACTTAAACAAGGATTTTATAATTATAAATATGTTGTAGTTGATAGTAAAGGACATTTAGATGAAGGCGCGATAAGCGGTAATTTTTATCAAACTGAAAACAATTATAAAGTTTTAGTTTATTACCGGAATTTAGGAGCGCGTTATGACAAACTTATTGGTTTTGGCGAAGCAACTTCAGTGAATATTTCCAACTAATATGAATTGCTTTTTTGAGTCTCCATTACATTTTTAAAGGTGTCATAGCTTAATTTTTTTTCTACAAAAGTTTCTGAAACCTGATCATAGAATGTACAATTTTCAATTGGTTTTGCATACAAATGCAAACTCATCGTTCTACCTTTAGTATTATTTTTTAATTTATGAAATCCGATACTATCATTAATATAAGAATCTTGATTTTTATGAAGACTTCGTGCGCCAATAGTTATTAAATTTTCAGATTCATCAAGACCGTAAAACACTTCCTGAACCTCACCATCTAAAAGATAAACCCAACATTCTTCACCGCCATGACAATGTATAGATGTTTCCTGCCCTTCTTCCCAACAAATTAATATGAGTTCAAAACAATCATCCTTATATATGCCATTACGCATATAAGACTGACTAGACCAATTTGCGAATCCTTCTAGTTCATCAGCATTTAACTTTAGATTTTTGAAAATACTTTTATAATTATCTTTTGAAGATTCAGATAATTCAGTAATTAATTCTGATAATGTAAGTATAGTTTCCAATATCGACTAAAATTTAATTTAAATTAAAAATGATGTCCTTTAATCCTAAAATAGGTATAAATTTACCTAGCTTTTCCTAAAACTATCAAGATAGCAATTATTTATGCATAAAGACTTAAAATTATTCAATGATTTGGTTGAATTTCTTTTATCTGAAGAAAAAAACAATCCAGTTGCAAAACCTATTGAAACTGATCTATTATATAAAACTTTAGATCTTTCTCTAAATGAACACCCAGCTTTAGACGCCGATTTTAAACAGACTTTACTCGATATTGTAAAATACACTCCAAAAACAGCTTCTACATCGTTCTTTAATCAACTGTTTGGAGGAAGATTGAGCAAAGCAACACTTGGCGATTTATTAGCAGTAATGCTAAACAATAGTATGTACACATACAAAGTTGCTGGTCCACAAGTTGGAATTGAAAAATCAATACTTCATAACATATGTAAAATCATAGGTTATAAAACAGATAGTGATGGCACCTTTGCTCCAGGAGGCTCTATGAGTAATCTTATGGCTATGATTATGGCTAGGGACAAATATAATGTTACGGTAAGAAATGAAGGCGTCAATCAAAAAATGACACTTTATACGTCTGAAGCCTCTCATTATTCTATTTCTAAAAACGCTTCTTTAATGGGTATAGGAAGAAATAACGTGCGACTTGTTAAAGCCGATGATCATGGAAAAATGATAGCGGATGATTTAAATCGACTCGTTAAGCAGGATATAGAAAAAGGCTATTTACCATTTTTCGTAAATGCCACTGCAGGCACTACAGTATTAGGAGCATTTGATGACATTGCTAGTATAAGTCAAGTTTGTAAAACTCACAATTTATGGTTGCATCTCGATGGCGCTTATTGTGGTTCGGTAATTTTTAGTAACAGATACAAATCTTTGGTAAAAGATATCGAGCTTACCGATTCTTTCAGTTTGAATGCCCACAAAATGCTTGGAACTCCATTAACTTGCTCCATAATTGTAACTCAACATAAAGATCAGTTGCACCATTCTTTCTCAAATGAAGCAGAGTATTTATATCAAACTGACGATGATGCGTTTAATTTAGGCAAAACCTCTTTACAATGCGGAAGACGCAATGACGCTTTAAAATTATGGACTTTATGGAAATCTGTTGGTGGTGTTGGATTAGAAAAAATAGTAGACCATCAATTTTATCTTGCTGATGTGGCCAGAAAATACATTAAAGAACACCCAGATTATACCTTATACAGCTTTAGCGACTCTATTTCTATTTGTTTTAATTATAAAGACATTTCTGCTCAAGATTTGTGTACCCTTTTATATCAAAACTCGAAATTAATGGTAGGATATGGCACTTTTAATGGTGATGAATTTGTAAGAATGGTAACTATAAACACGTCACTTAAAGAAGAAGATATTCTTGCTTTTTTTACAGTAATTGAACAATTCGTAACAGATAAAAAATTGATTAGCAGTTATTAGGAGGTGTTAAAATTTCGTTGTATTACATAAAAAGCGGAACAACTCATTAAAAAATATAGTACTTTAGCATATTAATTCAACCCTTACATGGTACAGCAAATTACTAGCGGCATAAAGATTTCTGTAGAAACTACTTTTGAAGGTACATTTTATAAAAACTATAAAGTACACTTTGCATTTGGTTATAAGGTTACAATTGAAAATCAAAGTAAAGATTCTGTACAACTCAATTCTAGGCATTGGGAAATTAAGGATGCCTTAAACAATATCGAAATTATTGAAGGTGAAGGTGTTATTGGGAAGAAACCTGTATTAAAACCTGGTGAATCTCACACTTACAATTCTGGATGCCTTTTAACATCTCCATTCGGTGCAATGCAAGGCCATTACAATATGGTCAATTTGACAAAAACCAATAAATTCAAGGTTACAATTCCTTCATTTAAATTAAGTGCTCCATTCGCTCTTAACTAATCAGTCATATTTTCTTACATAATCAAACCTATAGACATTTTCGTCTTGCTTGACATGCAAAAAATTGCAATTTGAATTTTGAATAAACTGGTAGTCTTTAGTTATATCAAATCCCAATTCCGCAATAACAAAGACACCATCCACATCAATATTTCCATATGGCGAAATACGCCTAAATCTATATTCATTATTGTGATTTATATCATGAAGTTCGAACCATGCTCCTGCTCCAATTCCAGAAAGCCATTGTGCATTAGAATGCACACCTTCAATTGGTTTTGGATATAAATTTCCATTTAAATTTGGTTCATGTGATTTTAGTCGATCCAAAAAACACCTCAAATTCTCGGTATGTTTTGAACCTTCAAATTTGGAAATCACACCTTCATCAGAAACACTATATGCATAATTCTCAGTATCAGATAGGATAACGTTACCGACGGTACTTGGTGTAAACCATTTCGATTTAACTAATTTCCTTTTAATGCTAGCATTAGTTGTTGAAGCAATGAGTGCCTCAGTTACAAATCGTGAACAATTAATTGTTTCTTTTTTAAAAGCCGCATATTTTATAAAGTATTGCTCTTGAAGCTCATCAATAAATGCGCTTGCTTTTTCATAATTTACATGGTTGCAGACTGAAGCTATCAATTTCCCTTCACCATGTGTCAATTTAGGATTGGTTGCGAGAAACTTAAGGATATCTTCTAGATTATCGATGCGATCATCATTGATTTCTGCAACTATAGAAATCTCTAATTCATGATCGGTATCTTTTCCTCGAACCCTTCCATTAGATTGAGGCGAAATGTAACGTCCAAAATCATAATATTCTAAAATTCCCGTGACCTTATTAATCAAAACTAAAGCCGCATGTCCAGCTCTTATGTAGTTTTTTTTACCAACACCAAGAAAGCGCAAATAAGTCAAATACCATTCGTCTGAAATCATGACAATAGTATCGGGATAAGCTAAAGTTAGGATGATGGCATTATTCTTCATTCAAAAGGGATAATATTATAATCTTCAATTAATATATTCAGTCAGTTTTCAAGCCAACAACTTACAAAAAATAACTAAGATAATTAAGGCTTCAATTAGGCAATAACCTCTTAAAAGTTACTAAAAAATTGTACCTTTGCATTTCAAATTTTTGAATAAACTTTTAAATTAATATACCTCATGGGAAAAGGATTTTTTAATGTACCAGTTGCTGTAAATGAACCTGTTAATTCTTTCGCTCCTGGTTCACCAGAACGTGAAGCAGTGCAAAAAGCATACACCGAAATGTTCAATAGTAAAATTGATGTACCTTTATACATAAACGGTCAAGACGTCACTACTGGTAATACCAAAACAATGTCAGCTCCGCATGATCATCAACATATTGTTGGTACTTATCATTTAGCAGAAAAATCTCATGTTGACGATGCTATTTCAACTGCATTAGAAGCTAGAAAATCTTGGTCTCAACTTCCATGGGAGCAACGTGCAGGCATCTTTTTAAAAGCAGCTGAATTAATTGCTGGTCCATACAGAGCCAAAATAAATGCGGCAACTATGATTGCACAATCTAAAACTATTCATCAAGCTGAAATTGATGCATCGTGTGAACTCATTGACTTTCTTCGATTTAATGTACAGTTCATGACGGACATCTATCATGAACAACCAGATAGTACAAGTGACGCATGGAACCGTTTAGAATACAGACCCCTAGAAGGATTCGTTTACGCGGTTACACCATTTAACTTTACCGCTATTGCAGGAAATTTACCTGCTTGTATGGCTATGATGGGTAATGTTGTTGTTTGGAAGCCAAGCGATAGTCAAATCTACTCGGCAAAAGTAATTATGGATGTCTTTAAAGAAGCTGGAGTTCCAGACGGTGTTATCAATGTGGTTTTCGGTGATCCTGTGATGATTACAGATACCGTTATGGATAGTCCTGATTTTTCTGGATTACACTTTACTGGATCTACTTATATATTTAAAGAGTTATGGAAAAAAATTGGTAATAATATTCACAATTATAAAACCTACCCAAGAATAGTGGGCGAAACAGGTGGTAAAGATTTTATTGTTGCCCATAAATCTGCCAATGCAAAACAAGTTGCAACGGCAATTTCAAGAGGTGCTTTTGAATTCCAAGGACAAAAATGTAGTGCTGCATCCCGCGCCTATGTTCCATCAAATTTATGGAAGGATGTAAAACAATATGTCATTGAAGATGTTAGCTCATTCAAAATGGGATCTCCAGAAGATATGAGTAATTTTATTACTGCTGTCATACATGAAGGTTCATTTGACAAACTTGCTAAGTTTATAGATCAAGCCAAATCGGATAGCGATGCCGAAATTATTGTCGGTGGTAATTATGATAAAAGTAAAGGTTACTTTATTGAGCCAACTGTTATTGTCACAAGTAATCCAAAATACACTACCATGTGTACGGAACTTTTCGGTCCTGTGATGACGATATATGTGTATGATGAAAATAAGTATACAGAAACTCTAAAATTAGTAGATGAAACCAGCGAATATGCCTTAACTGGTGCTATTTTATCTACTGATAGATATGCCATTCAAGAAGCAACAAACATTTTACAGAATGCTGCCGGAAACTTCTATATTAATGACAAACCTACTGGAGCTGTTGTTGGACAACAACCATTTGGTGGTGCTAGATCTTCAGGGACTAATGATAAAGCAGGAAGTGCGTTAAACTTATTACGATGGGTTTCACCTAGAATGATTAAAGAAACATTTGTGACACCTACCGATTATCGCTATCCTTTTTTAGGAGAATAAATTCTAACAATTTTCACGTAAAACCCTTTAAAACAATTTTTTAGAGGGTTTTTTTTTGCCGTTTATCTAAATTCTAAAAATTTAATTCATGAATCTTTGTATCTTGTAAGTAAACAATTAAATTAATTCGTTATGCTAAAAAAATACCTTTTAATTTGTCTTATTTTTCCTATGTTAGGATTAGCGCAAGACAAATTCAATCAACTTGACAAAAGTAGTATGGAAACTAGCATTTTATATGACAGAGCATATAAAGTGGCAAATATTACTGACGAAACTAAACAGATAGACGCCTTGTATTTTATGCAAGCTTATTCTGAGTTATCAAAAGCAGATTACGCTTCTAATTTCAACAACATAACTGCGTTTAAGGAAGCTTCCCAACTTGGATTTATCAATAATTATGTTCCCATAGGTATTTTACATTCTGTTTTCGACATTATAAACCCTAAGGCATTTCAAAGTGGCGACTTAACATTGGATACTAATCAAAATGTTATTAGGACTACCGATTCTAATATCTCTACATTTAAAACTTTTGAGCGAACTATTGCTTCACCGTTAACAGCACGAGTAAAAGGCTTAACACAGGCTTTTAAAATTTTACCTGAACTCATTGCCAATTCTACCAATCAAGTAATCAATCTAATTGAAATTGATTTTAATGATACTATAGGATTTAGAACCGTAACTTATGACCAAGCCATCACTATCAATTTCAACACAGAAGGCCATAAAAAAATTGATTTCAAAATCACGCTTGGTGACGGTACTGTTAAATTAAATTCAGCATATATCTTTATACAATTATCTTCAGCGGATTATAACGCTAGACTTGCTCTAGATCCAGGTGACGAAAGCCCTATAATACCAATAAATTCTACGCTTACCTATCAAGGTTTTGGTGAAGGAACAGCACTTCTCGGGACTGGCGAATATAAGATTTACTATGATAATGTTGATGGGATTCTTGACAAGCCTATCTTTTTTGTAGATGGATTTGATCCTAATGACACACGAACAATACCATTGATGTACAGTTTGATGAATTTTGACGATAATGGAACACCCTCAAATTTAGCGGATGATATTCGTGATTTAGGGTATGACCTCGTGGTTTTAAATTTCCCAAATTACATCGCTGATCCTGGAGGTGCTAATATACCAATTAGTGGCGGCGCTGATTTTATTCAAAGAAATGCCTATATCCTTGAAGAATTAATTACAACAATCAATGGTTTAAAAACAGGTTCTGAACAAAATGTAATTATTGGACCAAGCATGGGTGGTTTAATTTCCCGTTATGCATTGCGACATATGGAGCAGAATAGTATAGATCACGATACTCGACTCTATATTTCGTTCGACTCACCTCATTTAGGTGCGAACGTACCTATAGGTATTCAATACATGTTTAATTATATGGTAAATGGAGACCCAGAAATAGTATCTGCAGCACCATTAGTGGATGGACTCCTTAATAGTGCCGCGGCCAAACAAATGTTGATTGATCATTATTTGTCTCATTTACAAGGCGGCTCTTTGTTTTTACAAGATCCCACAATGACATTCCCTCTAGGTGCACCAAATTTTAGAGATGCGTTTCAAAACGAACTAGACGCCATGGGTTTTCCGCAAAACACTAGAAACGTTTCAATGATTAACGGAAGTGGCGTAGAAGATGTCATGGGAAGTGGAGAAGCACATCAATCTGGAACTCCAGGCATGAATTTGATTGATCATATTTTTGATACCGGAGTTGTTAAAGGATTTAACACACGTGCTATTATTAAGACGTATTTTACACCAAGAAATGTAGAAACCATAACAGTAACTGATTTCGTTGGAGAGGCCTTTGTTGGCATTTGGGTTGAAGCTTTTAGTTTTTTAGCGACCGCCGAATCTATTTCTACTACAATGAATTCAGGTACGGACAGTGCTCCGGGAGGACAGTTTGACTTGTATTCCTTTGATGATGGCACCAACCCGATAATAACTGAATTTGTGGCTAATTTAAATCAACGGTACTTCGATTTTATCCCTTCGCTAAGCGCGTTATCTATCACTTCAGAAACGAATTGGTATGCTGTAGCAGACGCCAATTTAAGTCCATTTGCGAATACGCATGTTCCAATTGATAACGAGCAGCATGTTACTTTAACTGATGCCAATGTGGCCTTTGCGCTAGATGAAATTCTGAATCCACCATTGTCAAATGTAACATTTCAGGAACATGTATTTAAAATCGAAAAGAATCCTATCTCTAATGGATTGACAATAATTTCTGGAAATACTTACGAAAACGCAACAATTTCATTTATAGATATTACAGGTAAAGTGGTCTACTCAGTTATCCAAACGCTATCAGAGCGTACAAGCTTACCTATTAATTTAGCATCAGGATTATATGTATTGAATATTGAAACTTCTGAAAATTTTAATTATAAATCGAAAATAATAGTTGACTAACAACCAAACCTTTCCTAATAAAAAAAGCTGACTCAAATGAGCCAGCTTTTTTTTATGATTGAAAATCTAAAATGATTTAGTTAAAATCAGCAAAAGATCCTACGTTTATTGAATTTACATTGATCAACTGATTATTTGAACTGACCAACATTGCAACGATTTCAACGTTTGCAGCATTCTCAAATATATTAGCAGGAATTTCATAATCGTATTTAGCATGATACGTATTATTTGCTACCGTTTCACCACCTGGAATCGCATCACCTAAAACACTAGTAAACGAGTAACGTAATACGTTATCATGAACAAAGTCTTCTAATACATCAACACCATTATAGTAGTCAGTGTAGTTATCTTGATCATATGTCAATCCATCTTCTAATAATAAAACTACCAATTTAGTTCCTGGCATATTTTCAGCAAAACCTGCACTAACTATAAAAGATAAATTACTTCCTTTAACCGCAGAATTAATAGCAACACCTGTTCCTAAAGTTCCGGTCGCCAAATTTGTAACTTGTGCCACATTAGATGGCTCTGGATAATTCCATTCTGACGTTCTATTGATAATCGCCGTAGGATAAGATCCTGAAGGATTGTATGTACCAATTAATTGATTCCCATAAGACGTTGACATCACATCTCCAGCATGAACCGCAACAACAACTGCATTTTCTGTTGCTGCTTCTACTTGTTCTATTCCGTATGATACTCTCGGACACCATCCACACCAAGTACCTGTATAATCTTCAATAAGTGCTTTTTTAGTAAATGAACCAGGAGTTGAAGCATTGTCTTCAATTGTTACAGTTATTGCATCACTAGTAAACTCGTTAAACGTAGCATACGCTTCAATTGTTCCAGTTACTCCAGGAATAATAATATTTCCAGTAACAGATTCTGCATTTTCAACAAAAATAGTAGAAGCACTCGTTAAAGTTGTAGTACCTCCATTATTATCTGTACCAACGACAAGATATTCAACACGATCTCCAAGATTATAAACTGCATTTGCAGTTTCAATTGAGATAGATTCCAATACAGGAATAACATTTACAGTAATTGCAGAACTCGTTAAAGCTTCATAGGTTGCAGTTACTGCATACTCACCAGTATCAGGCGAATTATAAGCGTTACCAGTAATAGGAGAACCATTCACAAGAACAATTGCTTCTCCAGTCACGATTGTTCCTTCATTAGTTTTTACAGTAAACGTGACTTCAGTACCGAAATCAACAAATAAAGAACTTGCAGTAACAATCAAAGAAGTTGGGCCGTCATTACCGCCATTTCCTCCATCGCCGTTATTATCTTCAGAAGAACTACAAGCAAAAATTGTAGCAATAGCTACAAATAGAAAGATTTTAAGTGCATTTTTTTTGTGCATAATTAATAATTTTAGGGTTGTGTGTGTTTTTTGAAAGCGACGAATATAAAACATTTTTAACATTATTCGTGTTATAAAATCGAATTATTTATAAAAAACAACCGTCTTTAGTGTGTAATATTCAAAAAAAATTAACTTTGCCTCAAATTTTAATAATAGCTCTATAATGAAAAACCTATTCTCCCTTATTTTGGTTGTTAGTATAGCAACATTTTCAATTGCTCAAAACAAACTTCCTAACATGCAATTAAACACCTTGGATGGTGATAAAATTGCTTTAGAAGATATTTCAAGTGACGATCAACTCGTCGTGATTTCTCTTTGGGCCACATGGTGTGTGCCTTGTAAAAACGAATTAGATGCTATTAGTGAAGTCTATGATGACTGGACAGATGAAACTAATGTAAAACTCTATGCAATATCTGTTGATGATTCGAGAACAGTTAAACGTGTGAAACCCTTAGTGTATGGTAAAGGATGGGAATTCGACATTTTATTAGATACTAATAGTGAGTTAAAACGTCAGCTAAACGCGCCTACAATCCCTTTAACTTTATTAGTTAAAAACAATGAAATCCTTTACAGACATTCTGGTTATACACCTGGCAGCGAGGATGAACTTTTTGAGAAAATCAAAGAATTTTCTAATTAATACAACTTACATCTCCATGAAAAAACTAAAATTAGTAGCAATACTATTGTGCTTGCCTTATATTTCACTTGCTCAAGACGAAGATAAAAAAAAAGATTATGGCAAACTTAGTGGTGGATTAGAATCTAATTCACAATATTACGTCGACGATGCAAAGACAGGTGATTTTGAGGAAGAGGACAATTTTAGATCCAATACTTATTTGCGCCTTAATTATGATTACAAGAATTGGTTCGCGAATATTCAAGTTGAATCGTACGAACCTCAAGCGTTACTTAGTTATTATCCAAAATATGAAGGTACTGATATTGGTACTTTTGCCATTGGTTATAAATCAAACTCATTTGAAGCAACTGTGGGTCATTTCTATGAACAATTCGGAAGTGGCTTAATACTTCGTTCTTGGGAAGACAGACAGCTTGGAATAAATAACGCTTTAAGAGGTGCAAATGTTAAATTCAGACCTACAGAATCCATAGAATTAACTGCATTATACGGCAGACAGCGTGATGGTTTTGAAGTATCCAGAGGTGATATTTATGGTTTCAATTCTGAAATTAACCTTAGTGATCTTTTTAAATTCGAATCAACTGGATTGGGATTTGGTTTTAGTTATGTTGCTCGATCTGAAGATTTAGATATAGACAATCCAGATTTTAATGCTACAACAAATAGTTTTTCTGGTCGTCTAGATTATTCTGAAGGAAATTTTTATTCCTCTATTGAATATGTTTCCAAAAGTGAGGATGTCTTTATCGAGAATGACACCTTTTTTGATGACAAATATTTTGATGGAAATGCCTTATTATTAAACTTTGGTTATGCCAAATCTGGTCTAGGAATTGATGCTACGTTTAGACGCATGGAAAACATGTCCTTTTATTCACAAAGAAATCAAGCATTTGAAGAATACACTCAGTTTAATCAGGGAATTGTTAATTACCTGCCAGCACTAACCAAACAACATGATTATAGCTTAACCAACATTTATGTATATCAAGCTCAACCAAATCTTAAGCTTTTCAGAATTGGTAAAGCAGGTGAGATAGGCGGTCAAATTGATGTGTTTTACAAAATTAAAAAAGGTTCTACTTTAGGTGGAAAATATGGAACAAAGTTAGCCTTTAATTATGCGAATTGGTACGGTCTAAAAGGAGACTATAACACAACTGAAGGCACTTATGAAACTTCAGGATTTTTAGGTTTTGGTGAAAAGTTTTACAGAGATATGAGTTTAGAAATTAGGAAAAAAATATCAAAAAATTGGTCCTCAATTTTCACTGTGGTTAACACCTATTACAATAAAGAATTCGTTGAAGACACCGCTGGGGAAGTGAACGCCACAGTATTAGTCGGTGAAGCAACACATAAATTTGGATCAGGTAAATCCATAAGAGTTGAAGCCCAGCATTTATTTACTAATGATGACATGAAAAATTGGGCTGGCGGTACTTTAGAGTTTAATTTAAATTCGAAGGTATCTATGTATGTAACTGACATTTACAATTATGGAAATGATGATTCTGATGCACAAATTCACTATTATAATTTTGGAGGCAGTTATTCACGAGGCGCAACTAGAGTTGGTGCAAGCTATGGAAGACAGCGTGGTGGTTTATTATGTGTAGGAGGTGTTTGTAGAATTGTTCCTGAAATCACAGGCTTCACTTTAAATCTTTCCACATCCTTTTAAAAAAATCAATTTATATAAAAAAAAAGCTGCTAAATATTAGCAGCTTTTTTTTATCCTTTATATTTAATTGGTAAGTGCACCACTTTTTTAGTATCATAAAATTCTTCTGAAAAATACGCTTTCAAATCATAAATAGTAGCCGTTTTATAATCTTTCAGTTCTTCCGACAAATCACCACCTTTAAGATATAAAATCCCGTTTTTCAAATTATGGTTTTGCTTTTTCGCGATTTTACCTTTTATCCAATGCACAAACGTAGGCATTACTGCTACAGCGCGACTCACAATAAAATCATATTGTTCTTTAACGTCTTCTACCCTACAATGTGACGTTTTCACATTAGTTAGCCCTAATCCTTCAACCACTTCATCTACTACTTTAAGTTTTTTTCCTATACTATCTACTAAATGAAATTGGCACTCAGGAAACATGATGGCCAATGGAATTCCGGGAAATCCTCCACCTGTCCCAACATCCATTATCTTGCTATTAGGCTTGAAAGAAACAACTTTAGCAATAGCCAACGAATGCAACACATGACGTAAGTACAATTCATCAATATCTTTACGAGACACTACATTAATCTTTAAATTCCAATCTTTATAAAGCGCTTCTAATGACTCAAACTGTTGGACCTGTGTTTCCGTCAAATCAGGGAAGTAGGTATGTATTAATTGCATTAATTTTAAATTTTCAACAAAAGTATGCAAATTTATGTGGATATTTTTAGCATTTTATTAATGAAATGGCAGCTTTTATTAATTATATTTGCGGCTTAATATGAACTCACAGTTTTAGTTAAACTGTGTAAATGCTTATTTATGACAAAGCAAACTTTATCTTTCTCAAGAACAGACTCTGCTAAGTTTTTTAGAACCTTAAACAAACGCGTAAATTCTTATTTTAAAGACAATAACATTAAACGAACTGGCAATTGGAGGCTCTATATAAAAGCTATTGTCATGTTTACTTTGCTTATTGCGCCTCTTGTTTTAATTCTTACTGTTGATTTACCTGTATGGGTTCAAATCCTATTTATGATGCTCGTTGGAGTTGGAATGGCAGGCGTTGGAATGAACGTTATGCATGATGCGAATCATGGCTCTTTTTCGAGTAAAAAATGGGTAAACAAATTAATGGGAAGTAGCATATATATATTGGCTGGTAACGATTACAACTGGAAAGTTCAACATAATGTTTTACACCATACCTATACCAATATTCAGGGTCATGATGAAGATATTGACGCTGGTCGTATCATTCGATTTTCTAAACATACGAAGTGGCTTAGAATACATAAATATCAAAAGTATTATGCATTCTTTTTATATGGTTTATTAACTGTTAATTGGGCTATTACCACAGATTTCAAGCAAACGTTTCAATACTTAAAGCGGAAATTGTCTTACGGAGAATTTCCAAATCCAGCCTCACAATGGACCAAACTTATCATCGGAAAGATTTTGTATTATGCGATTTGGGTTGTTTTACCATTAGCTGTAGGATTTAGCTGGTGGCAAGTATTAATTGGCTTCTTAATCATGCATTATACTGCAGGAATCATTCTTAGCGTCATATTTCAATTGGCACATGTAATGCCTAATACGGAAATGCCCTTACCTGATGAACATGGCAACATGAAAAACACTTGGGCTATTCATCAATTGTTCACTACGTCTAACTTTTCACCAAAAAGTTGGTTAGTTGAGTTTTACACTGGAGGATTAAACCGACAAGTAGAGCATCATTTATTTTCTAATATCAGTCATGTACATTATAGAAAGATTGCTAAAATAGTTAAAGAAACTGCAGGTGAATTTAGCTTACCTTATAATGAATATCATTCGATTTGGAAAGCAATTGCTGAGCATTACAATCAATTAAAAGCATTAGGGAACAACCCTGCTGTACAAGCCTAATATTATTTTTTAAATGAGCATACTTTCAGATAGAGTTTTAAACATGTCTACTTCTGCTACTTTGGCAATGGCTGCCAAAACTAGAGAACTTAAAGCTGAAGGGATTGATATTATAGGATTGAGTCTTGGAGAACCTGACTTCAACACACCCGATTTCATTAAAAACGCAGCTATTGATGCTATTAATGAAGATTATAATTCCTATACACCTGTTGATGGTTATATTGAATTGAAAGAGGCAATCATTACCAAATTCAAAAGAGATAATAATTTAAACTATAACAAAGCTCAAATAGTAGTTTCTACAGGAGCAAAACAATCATTAGCCAATGTAGCTGCCGTAATGCTAAACAAAGGTGATGAAGTCATTCTACCCTGTCCTTACTGGGTAAGTTATAGTGATATTGTTAAATTAAATGAAGGCGTTCCTGTTGAAGTAAAAACATCAATAGAAAATGATTTTAAATTAACGCCTCAGCAATTAGAAGCGGCCATAACGCCAAGAACAAAAATGATCTGGTATAGCTCGCCATGTAATCCTAGTGGCTCAGTTTATAGTAAAGAAGAACTTCGGGCAATTGCTGATGTTTTACAAAATCATCCAGATATTATTGTTGTTTCTGATGAAATTTATGAACATATCAATTTTGTTGGAGACCACGCAAGCATGGCTCAATTTGAAGATATGTTTGACAGAACAATTACTGTAAACGGAGTTTCAAAAGCATTTGCCATGACTGGTTGGCGTATCGGCTATATTGGAGCCCCTGAGACCATTGCTCGCGCTTGTAATAAAATGCAAGGTCAAATAACGAGTGGTGCCAATTGTATTGCACAGCGCGCCGTGATTACGGGATTAAACGAATCGCCGTCTAGAGTGCAATTTATGATCGATGAATTTAAAGTAAGACGTGAACTAATTTTAGGGTTACTAAATCAAATTCCTGGGTTCAAAACTAATGAACCAGAAGGTGCATTTTATGTGTTTCCAGATGTGTCACATTATTATGGAAAGACTCTTAATGGACATTTAATTAATAATGCCACAGATTTTTCATTATATCTTTTGGAACATGCTCATGTAGCTACTGTAACTGGGGAAGCTTTTGGAAATCCCGATTGTATTAGAATTTCCTATGCAGCATCTCAAGAGCAAATTATTGAAGCCATCAAGAGAATTAAGGCCTCAGTAATTTAGAATCCTTAAAAAAGTCATGTATTAATTGGGTATTTCATGTATATCTGAGAAAAACAACTACTAGCAGAACGATAAATAAACTCATAAGAACAAATCGTTTTATAAATACTCGTCGGTTCTCTTTTTGGATTTTAAGTCGAATTCTTCTTAATGTATGTGGTCTAATTTCGGGCATCACATATCTTTGATTAGAATCTTTGTTATCATAACCTCCTAACGTCTTTTTAAATCGATTATTTTTATTTAATAACAGCTTATTGTTATTAAGAACAACATTCATTGAACCTACGCCTCCAAATCCCATAATTTCTAAGTTTTAAAATGTAAAGAGTAAAGTGTATAAAACGCTTGTGAAAGCTAGCTATAAAAGCCAAGTGTCAATTCGTTGTAAAAATGTAAAAGATAGTATGAGGTGACTCAACAAAATCAGTTGAATAGGTCCGTTTATAGCAAATTAAATGATAACTGCCAAAGTGATCAGAAAAACAGACAGTTTTAAAATGGTGCCAATACTTGAAGTAAATTGATATTGTCTGCTTCTTAAACGTTGCTTAATACCAAAAATAGAGTTTGATTTAATGTGAGAAAAATTACATCTCACAATACTTTTGTAGTTAGAATTCAATAAGCCCTTCCGTCTCATTGGAGCTACTTCTAGTCTGCGTTTGGGTAAGGGTTCTAAATCTTGAGTTGATAATACTAATTCCATGATGAATAATTTAATTGGTTATACATATAAGACGCTTATTTATATAAAATGTTACAGTAACATGCTCTGTAAATCATTACATATCAACCATCAATAGAATGAAACTACCTATAATTATTGATGCTTCTGGAATCTTCATAGTTCCTGAAAATAGTTTTAAAATGATGTGTTTTCTATCTATTTCTCCAGAAAAAAGGTGTGAGAAGAATCAAAACGGTAAACAGCTCTAAACGTCCTATGAGCATTAAAAATGTAGTCCACCACTTCGCCAAATCTGGAAGTGCTGCATAATTATGAACAGGGCCAAAATCACCTAATGCAGGACCGACATTCCCAAGACTCGAAGCAGACAATCCAATTGCTGAGATAAAATCCAAATCAAACATAGAAAACACCAATGCGCCAACAATAAATGATAGCATATATAAAATGAAAAAGCCAAGTATATTAAAAACAATATCCCCTGAAATGGATTTCTTAATATACCGCACTGGTAAAACGGCATTTGGATGCAAGGCACGTTTAAATTCTAAAAATCCATTTTTAATCAAAATTAAATGCCTTACCACTTTAATTCCACCAGAGGTACTTCCTGCTGAACCTCCTAAAAACATGAGTCCAAAAAAGAACACGACTAAGAAGGGTGTCCAAAGTGTAAAATCGGCAGTCACGAAACCTGTTGTTGTTATAACGGATAAAACCTGAAATAGAGCATGTCGAAACGAACTTTCAGCCTGCCCCAAAACCATAGGATGTTCAATAGTTGATACTGACAAATCTGCTTTGAAATATATAATAACGGCCGCAATAATCGTGAAAATAACAATGAATTTAAAATAGAGTTTAAATTCATCATCCTTTATAATTTTCTGTATTTTGCCTTTAAAAGCAAAATAACTCAATACAAAATTAGTCCCAGCTAAGAACATAAATACCATGACAATGTATTGAATTAATGGTTGTCCATTCCAATACGCTAAACTTGCATTTCTAGTTGAAAAACCTCCGGTAGACAGTGTGCACATTGAATGATTTATTGCGTCAAAAAAGGACATTCCTGCCGACTGCAACAAGATTGTTTCTGCTGCTGTATATCCAAAATAAATAAGCCATAATCGTTTTGCTGTATCTGTAATTCTAGGATGCAATTTATCAGTATTTGGACCAGGAGCCTCTGCTGCAAATAATTGCATGCCGCCAATTCCCAATAAAGGTAATATTGCAATAGCCAAAACAATAATTCCCATCCCACCAATCCAATGGGTCATACTTCTCCAAAACAATACGCCTTTAGGTATCGATTCTATATCATTTAAAATTGTTGCTCCAGTTGTGGTATAGCCAGACATAGTTTCAAAAAAGGCATTTGTAAAACTCGGAATTGTTTCAGTAAGCACATAAGGCAAAGTACCTGAAAGCGCCATTACAATCCAACCAAAAGTCACCACAATGTAACCTTCGCGTTTGTTCATTTCTTTTCTGTGCTTTCTAGTAATAATCATTAGAAAAACACCAATAAGCAAAACAAGAACTCCCGACAACACCAATTCTAAGGTTTTACCATCCTCATAAATTAAACTCATTATTGATGAAATGAGCATAAAACCACCATTGAATAGCAGTAGTAATCCGAAAAAATGAAAAATGATTTTATAGTTGAGTTTCATTTCAATTTGTTAATGTCTAAAAGAAATATTTCTCGACTTGAGTTATCGCTCTAGGTAAGCAACAAACTACCACACGATCTCCAGATTCAATTTTAAAACTCCCCAATGGGATTAGACCTTCTCCATCTCTAATAACGCCTCCGATAATTGCTGAACGCGGGAATTTCATCTCTTTAATTACCTTATTACAAATTTTAGATTTAGGATTCACAACAAATTCTAAAAGTTCGGCATTCATATTATTCAATTTGGTCATTGCCACTACTTCTCCTTTTCGAATGTATCTAAAAATGTTATTTGCAGCCAGTAATTTTTTATTAATTAATGTATCAATTCCAATCGATTGAGAAAGCTGGAAGTAATCCATGTTTTCCACCAAAGCGATGGTTTTTTTTACACCTCTAGATTTTGCTACAAGACAGGACATTATATTAGTTTCTGAATTACCCGTTACAGAAATAAAGGCATCCATATCGCGAATATTTTCCTCTTCAAGTAGTTCTGCATTTCTTCCGTCTCCATTAATTATTAGCGCATTTGGAAGCTCATCTGCCAGCTCAAATGCTGCTTTTTTATCATTCTCAATAAGTTTAACGTTAAACTTACTAGCGCATAAATCTTTTGTAGTTTTCCGTCCAATATTACTACCACCGAGAATCATGACATTTTTAACATCAGTTTTCACCTTTCCAGACAATGCGAAAAGCTCCTCATCACCACCTTTAGACGTTATAAAAACAACTTTATCACCTTCCTTAAACTTAGTATCTCCTCTTGGAATAATTGTATACTGCGTTCCAAATCGTTGAATAGCTATAGGAACAAAATGTATTTCGGATAAACTCTCAGCAGCTTCTTTTACGGTTTTATCAACAAATGCAGCAGTACGTGACAATCTAAGACTTAACATTGTTAATGCACCTTCTTCAAACTCATAACTGTCATTAAATGCATATTGACTTAAAAGCAATTCAATTTCAGATGCAGCGAGTCCTTCAGGAGATATTAATTCATCAATTCCAAATTTGGTGAATCCAACTTCTTCCTTTTGCTCGATGAATTCGGGATTAGAAATTCTTGCAATAGTACGTTTAGCACCTAATTGCTTCGCTAATACACAAGCCGTAATATTTGTAGTTTCAGACGAGGTTACAGCAATAAATAATTTCGCAGTATTAATTCTCGCATCTTTTAGAACTGCGATTGAGGTTGCATCACCCTTAATCACTCTAATATCTAAATGGTTATTAGCATAACTTAAGCTTTCTTTATTATTATCGATAAGCGTAATTTCTTGCGACTCATAAGACAATAATTTTGCTAAATGAAATCCTACTTCACCAGCTCCAGCAATAATTATTTTCATGGGTATATCTATTCAAAAAAGATGAACAAATATAATACAATTTTAAATTACAATAACAGCAACCGATAGTTTATAATTAAGACCTCCAATTATTTAAATCAAACATCGTATACTATCTTTATTTTTTATATCAAAAATTAAAGAATCATTGCTCTAATTTTGAGTATGTGTTAATTCGAAAATTTCAATGAAAAAAATTATGTAGTTTTGCCAAAAAAAGGAATGTCTTCAAAAGTAACGCCATATAAAGATAGTGACCTCAATAAAAAGGAACAGGTCACAAAAATGTTTGATACTATTTCTAAGGAATATGATGGTTTAAACAGAGTTATTTCCTTTGGAATAGACGTTAAATGGAGAAAGAAGGTTGTGAAAATCATTTCAAAAAAACAGCCTCAAAATATTTTAGATATTGCTACTGGAACTGGTGATTTGGCAATTAATTTAGTACAGACCAATGCTAAGGAAATTATAGGATTGGATATTAGTGATGGCATGCTAGACGTCGGACGTCAAAAAATTAGTGAAAAAAAACTAGACCATGTTATTAAAATGGTGTTAGGCGATTCTGAAAACCTTCCTTTTGGGGACAATCATTTTGATGCTATAACCGTGGCATTTGGTGTGCGGAACTTTGAAACTCTTGATAAAGGACTTTCAGAGATATTGAGAGTCTTAAAGCCTGGAGGAACATTTGTAATATTAGAAACTTCAATCCCTACTAAATCGCCTTATAAACAAGGCTATAAGTTTTATACTAAATATATTTTACCTACTATTGGCAAACTCTTTTCCAAGGATCAATCGGCCTATTCATATCTTTGTGAATCAGCATCAGTTTTTCCTTATGGTGAAGCATTGAACAATATTTTGAAACAAATTGGGTTTAATAATGTAATTAACGAGCCACAAACATTTGGTGTGGCAACAATTTATACAGCCTCTAAATAGTATTTATGAAAAAAGTACTTTTAATTTTTACTTTGATTTTGTTAAGTCAAACAGTTTCTGCCCAACTATTCAGTAAAGAAAAAATAAAAAATAACGAAAATTTTGACAAAGCGCGTTTATCTTGGGGATTTTATCTAGGTCTTAACAACTATGATTTTCAGTTTACATATGCCGAGGATTTAGATGAAATCTTATCAGAGTCTACTTCTGGTTTTAATGTTGGTTTGATTTCTGATTTAAGACTAAATGATCATTTAAATTTGAGATTTGAGCCTGGTTTATTTATTTCTCAACGAAATATTCTATACAATGAAAGTTACTTTGTGGGTATTGAACATAATGATTCTGACTTATTAAGAGAAGTAAAATCTACTTACATCCATTTCCCGCTACTACTTAAAGTTTCAACCAAACGTCTTAATAATTTTAAACCATTTATTGTTGGTGGATTTTCAACAGCTATAAATTTATCAAGTAATGAGGAAAATCCTGATGATAATAGTGTAGGTCAATTTAGATCTAAAAAGAATATGATCTTTTATGAACTTGGTTTTGGTGTTGATTTCTATTTATACTGGTTTAAATTTACGCCTTCAATTCGAGGTGTTTTCGCTTTAAATGACGAAATAGTTAAAGATGTTGATCCGAATAGCCCTTGGACAGGCAACATTAATACGATGAAAACACGTGGTATTTTCATAAATTTCACTTTTCAATAGAACATCTATTAAATTCGCTCAATACTATTGCAGCTGCAGTTGCAACATTGAGACTCTCTGTCGCTTTTAATTTTCCGAATTTCGGAATACTTATTTTTCGATTTACAAATTTCTCAACTTTTGAAGAAATACCATTTGCTTCATTTCCAAAAATAATAATTCCTTCAGAAGGCAATTCTTGAGAATATATAGTTTCCCCATTCATGAAAGTTCCAAATTTTATGGCTTTAGCAGCTCCCAAATATTCATCTAAATCGACATAATTAATTGAAACTCTTGTTAGAGAACCCATAGTTGCCTGCACAACTTTAGTATTAAAACAATCTACGGTATCGACTCCACAAACTAAATCTTTTACGCCAAACCAATCACACAGTCTAATTATCGTTCCTAAATTTCCAGGATCTCTTACTGCATCTAAAGCTACAATTATCCCAGAACCATTAATGGGCCTAGGTTTAGGCATCTTAAATATAGCTATGGCCATATTTGGCGTTGTAAGACTACTAATTTTTTTAAGTTCAATTTCAGTTATTAACTGAACCTTGCTATCAAAAACAGCATCGATTGTAAATAATTCGAAAAGTTCAAAATCAGAGTTCAAAAATTCCTGAATGCCTTTGACTCCTTCTACAACAAACAACTGATGTTCATTTCTAAACTTTTTTTGACTTAAACTTTTAATTAGTTTTATTTGTCCCTTTGTTAACATTAAAATGTCTTTACTTTTGTGATGATACTAATGGCTTACAAAGTAATACTTTTTTGGACTAATTTTTGTTATGCTGTTACAACATTAAAAAGTGTAAATTTGAAAAGCATATCAACACAAATTATTTCTAATTGAATAAGCCTCATTTAAAAATAGTAATTATTGTCATCCTAACTGGGTTATTCACCTCTTGCAATATCATGAAACGTGTTGGTAAAGACGAACACCTTCTTACCGAAAATGAAGTTATAGTAAATGATAAAAAAAACAACACGGAAGTAATTGATAACATCTTAATTCAAAAACCTAATTCACAATTAGGTATTGGCAAATTAAGTTTCCCTTTAAGACTACACATCTATAATTTAGCACGTCCGAATATAGATTCAATTTTAAATGAAAAAATCTATAATGATCCAAAAAAAGCAGCTTGGAAAACCAAACTTTTGTCAAAAAAACAATTGGTTAAAGATATTGAGTCAAGAAAAAAATTAAATAGCTGGTTAAAAAAAACAGGGGAAGCTCCAGTTATTGTAAATGAAGAAAAAACTAAAAAAAGTAGCGAACAATTAAAAAAATACTTTATAAAAAATGGCTGGCTAAATGCTTCAACAAGCTATGAAATTACAAGAAATGAAAATCAAAGAGCTTCGATAGAATATAATATAACTACAGGACAGCCTTTTCTCTTAGATTCAATTTCGGAGAAAATATCTTCACCTGTTATTGATTCTTTATATAGAGATTTAAGGACAAAGTCCTTATTAAAAATTGGAGATCAATATAATGAATCAAATTACACCAATGAGCGAGATCGCTTAACGGTTGAACTGAGAAATTCTGGATTATTTCATTTTGGACAAGATTATATCACTTTTGAAATTGACACCATTGGAACCAATAAAAAGATAAATACTAAATTACTCATAAAAGATCGAATCCTAAGAAATGAAGATTCTATTGTAAGAACACCTTTTAAGGTGTACAAAATTAAAGATGTTAATATTTTTACCGATTATAAATTTGAAAACAGAAATTCTATAATCACAGATACGGTTCAACACAACAATTTCAATTTATACAGTTTTGATGAGTTAAAATATAGGCCTAAAGCGCTAACTGATGCTATTTTTATAACCAAGGGACAAGTTTTTAGAGATATTGATCGCACTAGAACATATCGATATATAAGTGAGTTGAGAACCTTCAAATACCCAAATATAGAATATATAGAAAATGCAAACGATACAACACTGACCGCAAACATTTATTTAACCCCTAGAAAAAAATATGACTTAGGATTTGACTTTGACATTTCACAGAGTAATATTCAAACTTTAGGATTTTCTTTCAGCTCAGGATTAATCATCAGAAATATTTTTCGAGGTGCAGAAACGTTTGAGGTTTCGGCCTTAGGATCTATTGGGGCATCAAAAGATGCCTCAGATGCCAATGACCAGTTTTTTGACATCAATGAAATTGGTGCGAACTTAAAATTAACTATCCCAAGATTATTTTTGCCATTTAATACTGAAAAAATCATCCCTAAATACATGTCTCCAAGCTCCCGTATCATAGCAGGAGCAACAAGTCAGAAAAATATTGGATTAGACAAACAATCGTTCACAGGTTCACTTAATTATAATTGGCGTCCTTCCTCTAAATTTACTAATAATTTAGACTTGTTTAATGTTCAATTTGTAAAGAATTTAAATACTGACAATTATTTTGGAGTTTATCAAAACTCCTATGATAGATTAAATGACATTGCAAGGGAAATCAGTTATATTTCTCCAGATGAGTCTTTAGGTATTCCTAATGAAGCAGATACTTTTATTTCCGATGTGCTTGATCAAAATACCATTTTAATTCCAGAAGATCAAAATTACGTAGACGTGAACAACATCTCACAGCGTAAAGACAGACTAACTGAAGATAATCTAATTTTTGCCTCAAGTTTTAATATCATAAAAGATAACAGAGACAATATTTTTGACAACAATTTTTCCATTTTTAGATTCAAATTGGAGTCTGCTGGAAATTTATTGAGCAGTCTTGCTAAAATATCAAATTCACAAATAAACGAGAATGATCAACATGAAATTTTCGGTGTTGCTTTTTCTCAATATTTGAAAACAGAAATTGATTATGTTAAGCATTGGGATTTAGGTAAAAAAAATGTAATCGCAATGCGGAGTTATTTCGGTATTGCCATACCATATGGGAATTCTAAAAGCATCCCTTTTTCAAAAAGTTTCTTTGCTGGTGGACCAAATGACAATAGAGCTTGGACCGCTTATAATCTTGGTCCTGGAAGCAGTAAATCGAGTAACGAATTCAACGAAGCTAACTTAAAAATAAACTTAAGCCTTGAACAGCGATTTAATATTTTAGGCAGTCTAAATGGCGCTTTATTTGTAGATGCTGGAAACATATGGAATGTATATGACATTGAAGAAGATGATGCAAAAACGTTCTCTGGTTTCAGTTCATTAGAAGATATTGCAGTTGGTTCAGGATTTGGTTTACGATATGACTTTGGTTTCTTTGTATTGCGTACAGATATTGGTTTTAAAACATACGACCCTTCAAATGATTTGGGTAATAGGTGGTTTAAAACATACAATTTCGCTGGCGCAGTGTACAACATAGGTATTAACTATCCATTCTAAATTTTGTCGATCCAAACGAAACCATCATCAGGATCATTTAGTTGAACTTCATTCAAAAACGGTAGCAGATATTTAAAAATTGATTACTTTTGACCTTACATTTTTTTAATAAAACATCCATAAAATGAGTCATAATATAAAACCAGGAGTTGCAACTGGTACAGCTGTTCAAGAAATTTTTAAACTCGCAAAAGAAAAAGGGTTTGCATTACCTGCGGTCAATGTTATTGGCTCTAGTAGTGTGAACGGAGTGCTAGAAACAGCGGCAGCGTTAAATGCACCAGTAATTATTCAGTTTTCAAATGGAGGCGGTGTTTTTAATGCTGGGAAAGGGTTAAGCAATGAGAATCAACATGCTGCTATTACAGGTTGTGTTGCAGGTGCAAAGCATATTCATGTCATGGCAAAAGCTTATGGTGTCCCGGTTATATTACATACGGATCATTGTGCAAAAAAATTATTGCCATGGATTGATGGTTTATTAGATGCAAGCGAACAGCATTTTGCAGAAACAGGAGCACCTTTATACAGTTCTCATATGATTGATTTGTCTGAAGAACCAATTGAGGAAAATATTGCTATTTGTAAACAATATCTCGAGCGCATGAGTAAAATGGGGATGACTTTAGAAATTGAATTGGGAATTACTGGAGGCGAAGAAGATGGCGTTGACAATTCAGATGTTGATGATTCCAAATTATATACACAACCAGAGGAAGTTGCATATGCTTACGAAGAATTAAGTAAAGTAAGTAATCAATTCACAATTGCAGCCGCATTTGGTAACGTCCATGGTGTCTATAAACCAGGTAATGTGAAACTAACTCCTAAAATCTTAAAAAACTCGCAAGAGTACATCTCTCAAAAATATAATGTTGAAACTAACCATATAGATTTCGTATTTCATGGTGGATCAGGATCTACGGTTGAAGAAATTAGAGAAGCGATAGGTTATGGTGTAATTAAAATGAATATAGATACCGATATGCAATATGCATTCATGACAGGTGTTCGGGATTATATGAGTGAAAAATCAGCCTATTTAAAAGCACAGATAGGAAATCCGGAGGGCGACGATGTCCCTAATAAAAAGCATTATGACCCAAGAGCTTGGCTAAGAAAAGGGGAAAACACTTTTGTAGAACGATTAAAAAAAGCGTTTGAAGACCTTAATAATGTAAATACTTTATAACTTTGCACTCTAACTAATTAACTAAACTTCAATTAATGGCTTGGTTTAAAAGAAAAGAAAAGGGAATAACAACTACTACTGAAGAGAAGAAAGACACGCCCAGAGGCTTGTGGTATAAATCTCCAACCGGTAAAATTATAGATACTGAAGAATTAGAATCGAATTTTTACGTGAGCCCTGAAGATGGATATCACGTACGAATAGGAAGTGCTGAATATTTTGAAATTCTTTTTGATGATAACAAATTTAAAGAATTGGATCCTGATCTAACGTCTAAGGATCCATTGAAATTTGAAGACACTAAAAAATATCCAGATCGTTTAAAAGCAGCTCAAGAGAAAACACAGCTTAAAGATGCTATTCGTACTGCTGTGGGTAAATCAAAAGGTAACGACTTAGTTATTGCCTGTATGGATTTCACTTTTATTGGTGGTTCCATGGGAAGCGTCGTTGGAGAAAAAATTGCCAGAGCAGCTGAATATGCCTTAAAAAAGAAGATACCATTTATGATTATTTCTAAATCTGGTGGCGCACGTATGATGGAAGCGGCATTATCTTTAATGCAATTAGCAAAAACATCCGTAAGGTTGGCCCAACTTGCAGAAGCTAAAGTTCCATATATTTCATTATGTACGGATCCAACAACTGGTGGAACTACTGCATCATTTGCCATGCTAGGAGATATTAACATTAGTGAACCAGGAGCTTTAATAGGTTTTGCTGGCCCAAGAATTGTAAGAGACACAACTGGAAAAGAATTACCTGAAGGATTTCAAACTTCTGAATTCTTATTAGAACATGGTTTTTTAGATTTCATATCGCATCGAAAACATCTTAAAGATAAAATTAACCTTTATATTGATTTAATTAAAAATCAACCATTAAGAGCATAAAAAAAGCGAGCTAATTAGCTCGCTTTTTTTATGGACAAACGTCTTTAGTTAAGAGTTATATCAACAACATTTCCATTATTAAATGTAAATGTAGCTTGGTTATCACAATCGCCATTGCCATAATCAAAAGTACCTCCAAAATTTGTGCGTTCTACAGCGATGCTTCCACTCACAAAATAGTAACAAATAACTTCACGTCGTAAAGGAATTATGACTTCATAGTTATGTGTATTTCCATTTACAAATGTAGTTGACCAGCTTCCAGTTATTTCAAATACGTTATCACTGAAGACACCACTCCCGATTCCTTCTACCCATTCTCTAATTTTCAATCCTTCTCTACTGGCCTGTGCTCCATTAGGCCATATAACCATCAAATCTAAAGTATGTGTAAATTGTGGATTTCCATTTTCATTAGTTAATTGCTTAAGTAAAGTTTTACTACCGATAACATTTTTCGCATCATAATAAAAATCAAATAATGTATAACTGATAAGCACCTCTTGTGCTTCTGGATCTCGCGTATAAGTAAATACAATCTGTCCTTTCAATACGTGACCCTGAACCATACATCCTTCAGAACCAAAATCAACAGTAATTTCTCTAAACCCCTGTTCCAATACTACAGTTATCATCACACAATCTGGTAATGCCGACTGCTCAGCATATCTTCCAGCTGAATTGGATTCCTGAAACTCATAACTATCAATTACGATGTCTCCAATAATAGCTGCAACATCATCAACTTCAGACGACAATGCTACTTCTGAAGTGTCCTGTGTCACCGAAGTATTGGTTTCACTTTCTTCATTACTACAACTTGTAAATGTCAATCCTAAAATCATAAGAACTAACATAAACTTTGTCATTACATTTTCCTTTTTCATGATTATTTTTTTAATGTTAATATAGTGTTAAGACTTAGATTAAAGTAAAAGGTTTAATGTCTTTTTAAAAAAGAAAACACTCATAATGTAATTTGTAAATCACTAAAAATTACTATATTTGCCGCTTGAAAGAAAAACTTTCATGTACATAAAAATCATTTAAATAAATATTGGAATGTATTTAACAAAAGAAGCTAAAGAGAAAATCTTTAAAAAACACGGTAAAGACGCAAAGAACACTGGTTCTGCAGAAGGACAGATTGCATTATTTACAGCAAGAATTAATCACTTAACTGAACACTTAAAAGAAAATCGTAAAGATTTTAACACCGAGCGTTCATTAGTAAAGCTAGTAGGAAAGCGTCGTTCGTTATTAGACTACTTAACTAAAAAGGATGTCTTAAGATATCGTGCAATAGTGAAAGAATTAGGATTAAGAAAATAATCAACATTAAAAACCACGCCTTTCAGCGTGGTTTTTTGTTTTAAAATAACATAGTTACATTGTCATTACGAAGAGTGTAACGACGTGGTAATCTTTTCAATAGAATCAGATTGCCACAGCAAATTAAAAATTTGCTTCGCAATGACACAATATAGAAGAAGCTAATTACAGTTTTTCATTGGCCACACAACAACTACACAACACAACTACCAATGTTTAATTAGAATTAAAAAATTTATGATTCCAAAAGTTTTTAGAGAGGTCATCGACCTTGGTGATGGTAGAGAAATTTCTATCGAAACCGGAAAATTAGCAAAACAAGCTCATGGTAGCGTTGTTGTGCAATCAGGAAAATGTATGTTATTATGTACAGTTGTTTCCAATTACGAACAAAAAGACCTTGGTTTTCTACCATTAACGGTAGATTACAGAGAAAAATTTGCTGCTGCAGGTCGTTATCCTGGAGGTTTCTTTAAAAGAGAGGCAAGACCAAGTGATGGTGAAGTATTAACAATGCGTCTTGTAGACCGTGTTTTACGCCCATTATTTCCAAAAGATTATACTGCCGAAACGCAAGTGATGATTCAATTAATGTCTCATGATGATGAAGTAATGCCAGAAGCAATGGCAGGATTAGCAGCATCTGCGGCTATCCAACTATCGGATTTCCCATTTGAATGTGCCATTTCTGAAGCAAGAGTTGGTCGTATTAATGGTGAATTTGTTATTAATCCAACACGTGCTCAATTAGAAGAGTCTGATCTAGAGATGATGATTGGTGCTTCAGCTGATTCTGTTATGATGGTTGAAGGAGAAATGGATGAGATTTCTGAAGAAGAAATGGCAGACGCAATCAAATTTGCCCATGAAGCTATTAAAGTACAAATCGCAGCGCAACTACGTTTAGCGGAAGCCTTCGGAAAAAAAGAGGTTCGTGAGTATGAAGCTGCAGAGCAAAACGAAGATTTAGAAAAAAGAATACACGATTTAGCTTACGATAGATGCTACGCTATTGCGAAGAAGGGAACTTCAAAGGCTGAGCGTGGTGCAGCATTTGCTGAAGTAAAAGAAGAAGTTAAAGCCTCTTTTACTGAAGAAGAAATGGAAGAATTTGGACATCTTGTTGGTGATTACTATCGTAAAGCTGAAAAAGAAGCCGTACGTGAATTAACTTTAAGTGAAGGTGTACGATTAGATGGTAGAAAAACTGATGAGATTAGACCAATTTGGAGTGAAGTAGATTACTTACCATCTACTCATGGATCATCTATTTTTACTAGAGGAGAGACTCAAGCATTAGCGACTGTTACTTTAGGAACATCTAGAGATGCTAACAAAATAGATATGCCATCTTTTGAAGGTGAAGAATCATTTTATTTACATTATAACTTCCCTCCATTTTGTACTGGAGAAGCTAGACCATTACGAGGAACATCTCGACGTGAAGTAGGACATGGTAATTTAGCTCAACGTGGATTAAAAGGAATGATTCCAGATGATTGCCCGTATACCGTACGTGTCGTGTCAGAGGTACTAGAATCTAACGGTTCGTCTTCTATGGCAACAGTTTGTGCTGGTACTATGGCTTTAATGGATGCCGGTGTTCAAATTACAAGACCAGTTTCTGGTATTGCAATGGGACTTATTTCAGATGGTGATCGTTATGCAGTATTGTCTGATATTTTAGGTGATGAAGATCATTTAGGTGATATGGACTTTAAAGTAACTGGTACTTCTGAAGGAATTACCGCTTGCCAAATGGATATTAAAATTAAAGGCTTGCCTTATGAGATTTTAGTGAATGCATTAAAACAAGCTCGTGCTGGTCGTTTACATATTTTAGATAAAATTACTGAAACAATTGCGGAACCTGCTGCAGATGTGAAACCACATTCTCCTAAAATGGTGACTAGAACTATTCCTAACGAATTTATTGGTGCTTTAATTGGTCCTGGTGGAAAAGTAATTCAAGAATTACAAAAAGAAACGGGATGTACTATCGTTATTAATGAAGACCCAGTTACTGAAGAAGGTATTGTTGAAATTCTTGGGACAGATCAAAATGGTATTGACCAAGTATTAGCCAAGATTGACTCGTTAATGTTTAAACCAGAAGTTGGTAGCGTTTACGAAGTTAAAGTTATAAAAATGCTAGATTTCGGTGCAGTTGTTGAATATATGGATGCTCCTGGAAATGAAGTGTTATTACACGTCAGTGAATTAGCATGGGAACGTACTGAAAATGTATCTGATGTAGTAAACATGGGAGACGTTTTTGATGTGAAGTATTTCGGTGTGGATTCTAGAACTCGTAAAGAAAAAGTATCTCGTAAAGCAATTTTGCCAAAACCAGAAGGTTATGTAGCAAGACCACCAAGAGATAATAGTAGAAATGGCGGACGTGATAATCGTGGTCGCGATAATCGTAGTCGTGATAACCGACGTGACGATAGAAAACCTAGAGAAGACAAACAAGATTAATTCCTTCCTGTTTATATTTATAAAAATGCCTCACACTTGTGAGGCATTTTTTTTACATTTAATTACCATCTCCAAGTATTTTGATATTACTTGCAGCACCAATTAGTATTACTTGCAGCACCAATTAAAAGTGCACCAACAACAACTGCTCCAACCGCAACTGGAATTACAGTGTTAAGACTTTTAGACTTTCGCCTTTCCTCAAGATTAATCGAGGCTATTTTGCTTTCTATCAGTTCCGTTTTAACAATTTCTCCTTTTACGATATTAATACCATAGTACTTTTCATTTTCAAAAATGACCTGCTCATATTTAAATATCTGGCTAGTTTTCGTTTCTATTTTTACCCAATTTTTAGACATTGAAGCTCTTTTCAAAGTAACGGAATGATCTTTATAGACAACGCAACTCTCCATCAGTATGAGCATTGTGAAAAAAAATGTTACCATTCTAATTTTCTTTTTATACGTTTTCATCATTTTTAATTTTAGTTTATTATAATTATGTGATATTTTTAATATCATTATACTTGAAAATATCTTTTGCATTTTCCCATTAAACCTATCATGCACATAAATCTTTTCTGATGCTATCCTTTTTTAAATAAATTGTGGGTTCATATTCTAATAATTCCATTGTAACAAAAGTCCAGCTGAATATATATTATCAATCCTATTGATATTAGCTTGAAGCTTTATCCCTATCGAAAATTTATCTCCAGTTTTAAATCTAAATTTTGCAACTAAGGGTATTCCAATTTCAGAAAAACGGTTATTCCCATTATTGTAAAGAAAAAGACCAACACCAGCATTAGTATCAATAAAAAACCATTCTTTTAATTTCAATGCTCTTCCATATAAAATATTTAACTGTTGAAATCGATCTCCTCTCCCAAAAACTGCGATTGTCTCACCTACTGTTGCAGAAAAAGTGAATATGTGCTTTCCATAAGAATAGCTTAATTCCCCTGTAATAGAAGCACCTCCGTCATTATCTGTTAAAAAAACTTCAAGCGGAGTTATTGAAAAAGAGTTGAACTTTAATTTATCCTTATTAATTGTATTTTGAGCAAATACAGTAACTGATAACAGCCACAATGCTAAGCCAACAAATCGCATCTGTTGTTTTGTTTTAATAATTTTCATGATCTGTTGGTTTTAGTTAATTATAATAATGTGATCTTTTTAATATCATTTATATTTAAAAACATTCGTTGCATTTTTCCTTTAATCCTTGACAACCCAAAATATTTACCTGCATCAATTCCTACTTTCTTTAATTTTAAAATCCCATTTTCATAGGTCGTAACATTGACCTTTTTTGATTCCATGATTGCTTGATTAAGTAAATCAGATTTCACCTTATATACTTTTAGCATTGAGCAACTCGTAGTAGACAAAAAAAGTACAATTGGCTTTGCGTGTTTTGATTTTTGTGATTCCATGACGAACTAAATTAATTAAATATGATGCTAAAGTAATTTGCGATTAATGAAAATCATTAGACCAAATCAAGTAGATTTTCAATTTTATTTTGTACTTTCTACAAATAGCACTCGCCTCTCTATCATTGTTTTACAAAAAATGCAAAAACAATTCATTACATATTTAAGAGAGAAATCGGGCGACAACACCTCCTTTATAGAAGAGGTGGCGACTGTTTTGGACATTGGGTATGACGCAGCATATAGACGCGTCAATTTAAAGACGAATCTATCTTTAGAAGAAAGTGTCATTCTTGCAAAACATTATAAAATATCATTAAATAGATTATTTGAAGTCGGAGGTCAAAATAGTATTCTCACCGATCTCTCACCACAAATTAATAATCAAGAAGATTTAGAAGGTTGGTTTAAGCAGTCACTAAACAATGTATATCCGCTAACCAAATTAAAGAATTCAGTCTTTATATATTCAGCTAAGGACATCCCGCTATTTCACACGTTAAAAGATTCGCACCTAACCAAATACAAAATTTATGTGTGGCTTAAAGACATAGACCCTACTATGGCAAAAAACAAAATATCTTTTGATGAATTTTTAAAAACAATACCCGAAAGTTTGCTAGAGAGCGCTTTCAATTTAGGTGAAATTTATAAAAATGTAAATACCTCAGAAATTTGGAACAACACAACCATAAACGGCACACTACAGCAAGTCATTTACTATTTTGAATCAGGATTACTCTCGAAAGAGCTGGCTTTACATATTTGTGATGATATTGGAGACGTTTTTAATCATATTGAAAAACAGGCTATTCAACAAAGTATAATCGGCTCTAAAAATCAATCCATTTACAATCTATACTTAAATGAAATTCATACACTTTCTAATACAATCATGGTAAAAACACCAGGTCAGAAAGTGTTTTTTGCACCATTTACGGTATTGAGCTATTTTAAAATTGACCACCAACCTACATGTGATCTTATGTATAAATTTTTACAAAACCTCATGAGTAATTCAAAATTATTAGTAAATGCAGGTGAGAAAGACAGAACTCTGTTTTTTAATCGGATGCATAGAAAAATCAATAAATTGAGAGATCAAATTAATGCAAATGAGCCTTTTAGCTTTGAATAATTTTAGGATTCCAAAACATTTTAAAAATCATACATGGTTTTACATTTCTAAAGAATAATGTCCATTACTTCAAATAAATCATCTCATAACGCAACCTTTTTACTTTTTTCAGACTATAGGATATAGAACTTAAATTAATCTACATTATGAAAACCCTAAAAGTTATTGCATCCCTTCTTATAGTTGTGAATTTAAATTCGTGCTCAGACGAACCATCAAATGAAAACATAGATGAAATACCAGAAGTAGTTGGTTACACCTATCAAACATATAACCTATCTACAGATCCTATTTCTGTGACAAATTCAAGGGAATTCACCATAGAAAACAATAAGCTTCAAAGCTATACAAACGTTAATAGCCAAACGTCGCAAGTCCTTTCTGGGAGCTATAACTACAGTAATGATAAAATATCAGAAATATTGCAATATACGGATGAAAATTTAAGCTCTCGAAAACAATTTCTATACAATAGCAGTGGATCATTAGCTGAATATAATCAAGAAACAATTGATGGGTCTCAATTATCATCCTATATTAGGATTGCTTTTTTACATACCAATGACACTATTTATGGCACTGCATTGGCAAGTACAGATGGCATCAATTTTGATTTCAATCTCGCTACAGCGAAATTTGTGCTAGATAGCAATAAGAACCGAACATATTCTGAAATATATAGTTATTCTAATTTTGAAACTAACATTATCACTAACACCTATGACGCCAATAATAATATGGTTATTGAAAATCGGTTTTCTAAACTTGAAGATGGCAGTTTTTTTAATGAACGCTCATACACATATACTTATGAAAACAGCCTAAATACTTTAGCTCAAATTTATGATGCTACTTTTGGAAGAGAACTTTTAATGCTTTTAAATCAACACCTTGAGCATGGCGGAAACGCCACTAATTATTACAACTCAAAATACATCTCTCCAAATTGTTTTGAATCTCATTCCTCAACTCTTTATGGTGATATTGTTTCGGTAGAATTTGATAGCATATTAAATGAAAATAATTTTAGTGTTTTTAATGATTATAGAACGCTAGCTAATGGCGAGTTATTTAGTAAGTTTACCTATGATTTTACTTTTGAATAAACTTTAATTCATATTAAAATAAATTGCTCCGAACAGTAAACCATTTGAATCTAAAACAACTAATATCGGCTTGTAAAAAAAACAATTTAAAGGCTCAGAGTGAGCTTTATAAAATGTACAAGGATGACCTATATATTTTGTCATTAAAGTATTGTAAAAACACAGAAGAAGCTCAAGACAATTTACAGGATGCTTTTCTATACATCTTTAAAAACATTAAAAACTATAAAGAGCTAGGAACTTTTGAAGGCTGGATAAAACGTATCACCATTAATAAAGCCATAGACAAATACAAAAAAGAAAGCTTTATAAATATTGTTATTAATGATGACATATTAGTAGATGAATCAGTTAAAACTGAAGACATAACGATTCCTTTAGATGCTATTTTAAAAATCATTCAAAGTTTACCTTCGAGATACAGATTGGTATTTAACCTTTATGAGTTAGATAATTATTCGCATAAGGACATATCCGAGCTTCTCTCAATAAGCATAGGAACTTCTAAATCAAATTTGCATCGTGCTAAATTATTATTAAAGGAAAAAATAAGCCAAAAGACAATCGATAGAAATCAAAATATCAAATCAAATGGGAACTAAAAAAAATATTGGCTCCGCAATTGAAGAGCAACTAAAAGGATTTCATTCATCTCCAGATGATGTCGTTTGGAATGCTATTGAAGCCAAACTTAAAAAAGATAAAAAAGATAGAAAAATTATTTTCTTTTGGTTATTTGGTGGCACGGCAGCTTTATCATTACTACTAATAATGCTAAGTTTAAACAGTACAAATTTAATTGAAATAAAATCTACCTCTAATCCGGGAGAATCTAAATCAAATCTATCACATCATAAATTCGATTCAATTCCAGCTAACGAAATTGGCAAAAGGCTTATCAATGAAACTGATGATGCTTTAAAAAATCAAGTCCATTTAAGTCAGATTAATTCTCAAAACCAACAAATTCAAAACAAAAAATCGAATGTATTATTTTCTCAAAATTCAAATAAAAAAGAAGAAAATATCGAGATTATACCAAATCGAAATAATAAGGACATTAAGAATACTACTTTAAAGACGGATAGTATATCAGAAAATAAAGATTCATTAAAAATTGTTTCAAAAAAAATTGATAAAAAAAGAAAACTTCCAATTAATAAAAAAGATAGCAGCAGTAGTAAACCAGAAAGAAAATGGAGCATCTATCCAAATGTATCTGCACATTATTATGGTGCCTTTGCTAAGTCTACAAATGATCAATTAACTCTAAATTATGGTCTCTATTTAAATTATTTGGCTACAAAAGATCTTACAATCAGGATTGGAGTACATAAACTTAATTTACAACAAACATCCACTGGAGGTAATTCTCTTACTTTACAACAAAAAGCGAGTTATATAGAACTCCCGTTCGAATTAAAATATAGCCCTTTTAAAACAAAAGTTAAAACTAGTTTTATTGGAGGCTTTAGTTATCTGCTGCTTGAGGATGCAAGACTAACTTCAACTACATCGAATAGTAGCTTACAAGTTTCAAATAATACTGTTTTTAATAAATCAACTTTATCGGTAAATCTTGGAATGGGATTTCAGGCTAAAATTTTCAAAAAATTACACATTAACATAGAACCTATGTTTAAGTATCATATAAAGCCTTATTCAGAATCAGTAGAATATTCACCTTTTACACTCTCAGTATCAAGTGGTATTGAATATAAATTCTAAAATATTAATTTTGAATTCAACTAAACTTATCAATAAATTTGCCGGTTTCCTATCTATTCACTACCTTATGAGCTATGATAAATTCAGACATAGAAAAATACACTGACTTCTTAAACACGTCAATTTCCTATTTAGAACAAACAGGCTTTGAAAACATCAAAGCAAACATAGATGGTTATGACACTCCAAAATCTTATTCCAAAGTAGGAAGTGATTTTACAATCACACCAGATATTGTTGCAGAAAAAGGAGGCAGAACCCATATATTTGAAATCGGGCTTAAATCTTCAGAACCAAAATTGTTAAAAACAAAGTGGTTATTTTTAAATACATTAAGCAATATGAAGTCTCATAGTTTTAAATTTATTACTACACGTGGCCATTATAAATTCACGAATGAAATGCTAGACGACATTAACTTGAATAACAGCAAGTTGATTAAACTTTAAATTTATTTTTCAATTTGTGTAACATTTTATGCACTTTTTACGTATAACTACATAGTAACATAAAAATACACTCTAAAAAAATAGGAGCAAACTAGATGAGACAACTTAAAATTACAAAGCAGGTTACCAATAGAGAAACCGCTTCGCTAGATAAATATCTTCAGGAAATTGGAAAAGTTGACTTAATTACTGCCGACGAAGAAGTAGAATTAGCACAACGCATAAAAGCGGGTGATCAATTGGCTTTAGAAAAATTGACTAAAGCAAATCTACGTTTCGTTGTATCAGTAGCTAAGCAATATCAAAACCAAGGACTTACATTACCAGATTTAATTAATGAAGGTAATTTAGGGCTTATTAAAGCTGCTCAACGTTTTGATGAAACAAGAGGGTTTAAATTTATCTCTTACGCTGTATGGTGGATTAGACAATCTATTTTACAGGCTTTAGCTGAGCAATCACGTATTGTGCGTTTGCCTCTTAATAAAATTGGATCAATAAATAAAATAAATAAAACGTTTGCGTTTTTAGAGCAAAGTCATGAACGTCCTCCAAGTGCAGAAGAAATTGCCAAGGAGTTAGACATGACCATTAATGATGTAAAAGAGTCTATGAAAAACTCTGGTCGTCATGTATCAATGGATGCACCTCTAGTTGAAGGTGAAGATTCAAATCTTTATGATGTATTACGAAGTGGAGAATCACCAAATCCAGACAGAGATTTGTTACATGAATCTTTAAGAACTGAAATCGAACGTGCATTAGAAACATTGACACCTCGTGAAGCAGATGTTATTCGTTTGTACTTCGGATTAGGAGACCAACACCCAATGACTCTTGAAGAAATTGGAGAAACCTTTGATTTAACACGTGAGCGTGTGCGTCAAATTAAAGAAAAAGCAATCCGTAGGTTAAAACATACCTCACGAAGTAAAATATTAAAAACATATTTAGGTTAGTAAGATATTTACGACTAAATAACAGTAACAAACAGTTATACATAACTGTTCGTTTTTTGATTGATGAAAGAACCCTCGGCTGATTACCGAGGGTTTGTTTTTTTGTCTATTTTTGCACAAACTTATAGAATTATAACATATGTCTTCAAAACTAATTGCTCCATCAATATTAGCTGCCGATTTTGCTAATCTTCAACGTGATATTGAAATGGTGAATAAAAGTGAGGCTGATTGGTTTCACATCGATATCATGGATGGTGTTTTTGTCCCAAATATCTCATTTGGCATGCCTGTTTTACAAGCAATATCAAAACATGCAAATAAAACTATTGATGTGCATTTAATGATCGTTGACCCTGACAGATACATCAAAACTTTCGCCAATTTAGGAAGTAATATTCTTACGGTTCATTATGAAGCTTGCACGCATCTACATAGGACTTTACAAGCTATTAAAGCTGAAGGCATGCAAGCAGGTGTAGCACTTAATCCGCATACTAATATTAATGTTTTGGAAGATACAATTAATGACATTGATTTAGTTTGTATCATGAGTGTAAATCCTGGTTTTGGAGGACAGAGTTTCATTGAAAACACTTACAGTAAAGTAAAACAACTAAAAGAACTGATAACACGTAAAGGCGCTTCGACTAAAATAGAAATTGATGGAGGCGTTACTAATAAAAATGCGAAACAACTTGTAGAGGCAGGTGCTGATATTCTTGTCGCAGGAAGTTTTGTTTTCAAGAGTAATAAGCCTCTTGAGACTATAACAGATTTAAGAACACTCGCTAATTCATAAAAAAAGCTCCTAAAGTGGAGCTTTTTTTAGTTTAAAATTGTTCTATTAAATAATTTATCAAATCGGTTGTAGTAACAATACCAACTAATTTATCGTCATCAACAACTGGAATAGCATGAAACTCTTTTTTAGAAAGTATTTCTGCTACTTCTTTAATTGTTGTTATAGACGATACACTAATTAAGTTTTTAGCCATAACCTGCTCAATAGAGAACATATTATAGACTATACTGTCTACAGATTCTTCATCCTCATCAATAGCGTCTGCAAAGCTTATTCGCAATAAATCAGTATAACTTAACATTCCTATTATAGCGTCTCCATTAACTACAGGAATATGTCTTATATGATTTGATTTAAATAATCTTTCAGCCATTTCTAGACTGTCTTTATTACTTAAAGTAATAACTTCACTAGTCATAATCGTTGAAATTGGCGTTCTTTTTTTCATTGTATTTCGATTTAAATTCACAATTAAAGTTAAGTATCCAAATTCTAATAAAGCATGATAATTGTCATACCCAATACTACTAAAGATATTAAATTAATTGCTTTTAAAATGGTAATTGATTTAAATTCACATTTCCACCCGAAATAAGAACAGCTACTTTTTTGTTTTTAAAAGCTGTTTTCTCTTTTAACAAAGCTGCAAATGCAACAGCACTAGAAGGTTCTATTACAATTTTCAACCGTTCATAAATTAGTTTCATTGCCGAAACAATTTCAAACTCTTCAACTCGAATAATTCGATTTACATGATTTTGAATAATTGGAAAATTAATATCGCCTAAATGGGTCTTCAATCCATCTGCGATTGTATTAGTGGTTTTGTTATATTCTATTTTTCCATTTTGTAAAGAACGATAGGCATCATCCACTTCAAAGGGTTCTCCTCCTATCACTTCACAATTATTCCCATAATAATGAGCTGCCAATGCAGTTCCAGCTATTAAACCACCTCCGCCTATCGGTACAAATACAACATCTAACTCCGGATGATCCTCCAATAATTCTATACAAGCAGTTCCATTACCAAGGATGACATTCATATCATTTGAAGGATGTATAAATGTAGCGTCTGTTTCATGAATTATTTGATTTGAAGCTTGCACTCTTGCTTTTATAGTCGGCTCACAGAAAGAAATGATTCCTCCATAGCCTTTAACGGCATCTACTTTAACTTCAGGTGCAGAATTTGGCATTACGATATATGCTTTTATCTCTAAACTACTTGCTGCCAAGGACAGTGCTTGAGCAAAATTACCTGATGAATGCGTAACGACACCTCTTGCTTTTTGAGTCTCACTTAATTGCATAATTGCATTGGTTGCGCCACGCATTTTAAACGCTCCCATTTTCTGAAAATTCTCACATTTAAACACAACATCGATGCCAATCATTTCATTAATTAATCGAGATGAAATGACAGCCGTCTTATGAATATAAGGCTGGATACGTGAATGACATTCCGCTAATGAGGTTTTTATCATATGGATTCTAATATTTCAAGTTAATTTCAATTACGGTTAATAGCCAGCAAAATTAAAATTAAGCATTTGCTTGGTTTTGTGATAAACACGTGGGAATTGAGATCGAAATTCGTCTGGAGTTTCTATAAAAGTTTCAATAATTACAGCAACAAATTCAAATTGATTCTTATAGGCATAATCTCTGAAATATTCTGAAGCAATTAAATCTTTCCGTAAGGATTCTTCATTAGAGAGCAATACAGTAAGTTCTTTAAATGAATCTGAAAACAAGGTCGAGCTCACATCACGTTCTTTTATGCTATTTAAATGAATTGCATGTGCAAATTCATGAATTCCCAAATTTAAATTATCATCATCGATATCATAACCTTTTTCAAAATCTTCCCATGACAATACCAAGGTTTGTAATCTAGGATTGAATTCCCCCTTGTGATAAGCGTCATTTGTAGTTGAATAAAAGGCCTCAGGATAAATAAATATATTTGTAATCAAGCCAATATAAAAATCTCTAAATCCGAAAGTAAGCATGACTGCGGTTGCAGAAATCAGTACTTTCATCTCATCCGAAACCTCCAAACCATCACGCCCAGCAAATTTCTTGTCTTTCATAAATGAAGCCACACGATGCTCAAAATATCGTTTATATCGACTATCTAATTTATTATAAAATGAAAATTTATCGACAAGTATACTTATATGATCATTATCTAGGTGTTTCAAAAACAATGGCATGTGTACATAAAATGGTTTACGTCGACGTATCATATAGCCGATTTCAGCCATCTTTAGCGTAAAACTGATAAGCATAAGACATAAGGCCGCAAAGAAAATTCCAATAATTAATTTTCCCCCAGTTGAGAATTGTTCTATAACAATTTCGAATATCATTATTTCATAAACGTTTAATATAAGTATAAGTTGTGAGTGTATTAATAAATGGAATGATTAAAGATATAAAAGTAAGATAAGACACTAAAATTATTTTTACAATGATCTGCGAATTCTATATTATCTCACTACCTAGTTGTTCCCTAAAAGCTCTACTTTTTATTATAGGATTAACGCGATTTCGCGTTGTTCCCTCAATGCTCCGCCTTGAAAATAAAAAACCTGAGCTCACAAATTCAATCAAGTATAATAACACAGCATTCTCTATGATTAACGCGATGCTCGCGTTATTCAATCAAAGCTCCGCTTTGAAAATAGAAAAAGGCGCGAAATAAAAAAGCAAGCTTTAAATTTTGCTTGCTTTTTTTATTTATTCGTGACCGCGAAGGGATTCGAACCCCCAACCCTCAGAGCCGAAATCTGATATTCTATCCAGTTGAACTACGCAGCCATTATTTTAAATTAATTTAGTTTTCACGATTGTGGAAATTGTTTTACCATCTGCTTTACCTGCGAGTTGTTTGTTCACTATTCCCATAACTTTCCCCATATCCTTCATGCCCTGAGCTCCAACAGAATCAATTGCTTTTAATACGACAGCTTCAATCTCCATTTCACTTAATTGTTCCGGTAAAAATTTACTAATAATTTCCGCCTGAGCTATTTCTGGTTCAGCTAAGTCATTTCTATTTTGCTCAGAAAATATTGCCGCGCTATCTTTTCTCTGTTTGACAAGTTTAGATAAGATTTTTATTTCTTGCTCCTGGCTAATCTCAGTTTTAGTACCAGTTTCAGTTTGAGCTAATAACAACTCTGACTTTACAGCTCTCAACGCAGCCAGTGCCATCTGATCTTTCTCTTTCATTGCTGCTTTCATTGCAGTCATTATATCTACTTGTAAACTCATTGGTTTTCATTTTAATTGAACTGCGAAGATAAAAATAAAAAATACAACTTTTAAAAAGAAAACCCGAAAAGCCAATATAACTTTTCGGGTTTGACAGAAGTGTGAAAACACTAAACTAAAATTTGCTATTAATCTACGTTGTCGTGTAAAAATGAATTGTTGCTTCTCAATTGAATATCGTCGTTGTCGTCAGTGCCAACGGATAATCTAGAAGCATCAGTATCAGAAGAATGTTGAGACTCTTCTAAATTCACACCTTGTCTCTTATAAGCAGGTTCTTTTTCTATTTCGTCTATTTTCGCATTATTAAACTTGTAATTGAAGTCCTTCATCTTACGACGTCTTTCATCTGCACGCTCTATAAGTAGCTCAGAAATTGGGCTGTTAATAGGATCTATTTCTTCTCTTACTGTTTCTTCAGTAGTTTCAGAAGCTATAGTTTTCTTTTCAAAAACAATTTCTTCTTCCACATCTGGCGTTTGTTTCGTTTTTGTCTCGTTCATTGAAGATTCTACAGACACAAAATCATCTAATGCATACCGAGTTTCTCCAGTTTCATTCACTTCAGTTACGGGTATGATTTCAACATGATCATTCACATTTAAATCTTTAACTTCATCTTCTAAATCGAAAAGAATTTTTTCCTCTTGAATTGATTCCTCTTCTATCTCAGATGTAGCAGAAAGTGGCAAATCGAAAGTCAAAGTAATTTGTTCTTCTTCTTGATCTTCAACTTTAATTTCATCAACAACAACTTCTTGTACAGGAGTGATGATAAAATCTTCTTCACGACTAATTTTATGATCTAAAACCTCATCATAAATAACATTCATGTTTTTAATTAACTCCGTCGTAGGAATTAAATTTTCATGAAGTTCTTTTTCAACCACGCCTTCCAATAAGGTATGACGAACAACATCTTGCTCGTTATTCTCTGCGTTCTCAAGAATAATATCAGGAGTAATTATTGCTGGCTCACGCTCTATAACTTTAACTTCATCATTACTATCTTCTTCTAAAGCATGCACAACTTTCGTGATTTCAGTATTTGCAATCTCATGTTGTTGATCGATATCAAAACCTGTTGCAATGATTGTAACAGATATCGATTCTTCTAACGATTCATCTTCACCAACACCCATAATGATGTTTGCACACTGTCCAGCTTCAATCTGAATATGATCATTAATTTCACCTATTTCGTCAATAGTAATTTCTTGAGAACCAGAAACGATCAGCAACAATACGTTTTTAGCACCTGTAATTTTATTATCATTTAACAAAGGAGAATCTAATGCTTTCATAATTGCTTCTTGAGCTCTCGCTTTCCCAGAAGACGTAGAAGAACCCATTATCGCAGTACCACTATTAGACAAAACCGTTTTTGCATCACGTAAATCAATATTTTGTGTGTAGTGATGTGTAATCACTTCAGCAATTCCTCTAGAAGCAGTAGATAATACTTCATCAGCCTTTGAGAATCCTGCTTTAAAACCTAAATTCCCATAAACTTCACGAAGTTTGTTATTATTTATAACTACAAGAGAATCCACATGACTTCTCAACGTTTCAATTCCTTTATGAGCTTGTTCATTTCTTGTCTTTCCTTCAAATTGAAAAGGCATTGTAACAATCCCTACTGTAAGAATATCTAACTCTTTAGCTAGCTTAGCAATAATAGGAGCTGCACCAGTACCAGTTCCTCCACCCATTCCAGCAGTAATAAATACCATTTTAGTATTGGTATCTAACATACGACGTAAATCCTCTAAACTTTCTACGGCTGCTTGCTCACCAACTTCTGGATTAGCACCAGCACCTAACCCTTCGGTTAGATTAACACCTAATTGGATTTTATTTGGGACTCCACTATTTTGTAGTGCTTGGGCATCCGTATTACATATCACAAAATCAACGCCTTTAATGCCTTGTTGAAACATGTGATTAATAGCATTGCTACCACCTCCTCCAACACCAATCACTTTAATGACATTAGATTGGTTTTTTGGTAAGTCGAAAGCAATATTCCCTAATTCATTTTTGTTGCTCATATAATTAGTTCTTTAACTGGGGTTTATTATATATTTTTTCGCTATTCAGCGTTATCTAAAAAATCTTTAACTCGCTCTGTTAGTTTATCTAAAAACGATTTTCTTTCTTTTTTTGGTGAATGCACAACATCTTCAGAATTATTTGAATCTTCAGAAGTACTTTCCATCACCTCTTCAAAATTCTCTGCTTCATGTTCTATCTGTTTGCGTTCTTGACGTTTTAAACCATCCATTACTAATCCGACTGCTGTTGCAAACAATGGACTTGCAACTTCCTCATCACTATCTCCTGCCAAATGCTCGTTAGGAAATCCTATTCTGGTATCCATTCCAGTTATGTATTCGACAAGTTGCTTCAAATGTTTTAATTGTGCTCCACCTCCAGTTAAAACAATACCTGCAATTAATTTTTTCTTTTGCTCTTCATGACCATAATTTTTGATCTCTACATATACTTGTTCAATAATTTCAACAACGCGAGCATGAATGATTTTTGAAAGATTTTTAAGCGTAATTTCTTTAGGCTCTCGTCCTCTTAATCCTGGAATTGAAACAATTTCATTATCCTTATTTTCTCCAGGCCAAGCAGACCCAAACTTTATTTTTAATAATTCAGCCTGTTTTTCAATAATCGAACAGCCTTCTTTAATGTCTTCAGTAACCACATTTCCTCCAAAAGGAATTACAGCTGTATGACGAATAATTCCATCTTTAAAAACCGCTAAATCTGTCGTCCCACCACCTATATCAATCAAAGCGACTCCTGCTTCCTTTTCTTCTTGACTAAGAACTGCATTTGCAGAGGCAAGTGGCTCTAATGTTATGCCTTCAAGCTCCAAACCAGAACTTTTTACGCAACGTCCAATATTTCTAATCGAAGACACTTGACCAACAACTACATGAAAATTTGCTTCCAATCGTCCACCATACATTCCAATAGGCTCCTTTATTTCGGCTTGACCATCAATTTTATATTCTTGAGGCAATACATGTATAATTTCTTCGCCAGGAAGCATTACTAATTTATGTACTTGATTAATTAAACGATCAATATCATCTTCATCAATTACAACATCGGAATTGGTTCGTGTGATGTAATCACTATGTTGTAAACTACGTATATGCTGACCAGCTATTCCTACAGTGACATCTTCTATTTTTAATCCAGCCTCAGCTTCAGCTTCTTGAACTGCCTGTTGAATGGATTGAATTGTTTGGGTAATGTTATTTACCACACCACGATGAACGCCTAAACTTTTAGATTTTCCAATTCCCAAAATTTCGGCTTTCCCATATTCATTTTTACGACCAATCATAGCCACAATTTTTGTGGTTCCTATATCTAATCCTACTGAAATTTTATTATTCTCCATTCTTTACTTTTTGGTACAAATGACTTGGTTATCAAACTTTAAATTCACAACACTATAATCATCAAGTGTTTTATCTCTCATTGCTTTCTGATAAAAGGCTTTGAGGTTATTCACTTTTTTATCTAATACTGTTAGAGACCCTAACTCAACTATAAAATCATTTAATCTAAATTTTAAATCAATTGACTTATTTTCATTTTGATGAATTCCAATGACGTGTTTTTTTAAAAACGCATCGCTTTGAATTGCTTTAGCAATAGCGTACACATTTGCCAAATCATTTTTCATCACCATTCCAGTTACCAGAGGCACTCTTGCCGTATGATTTGTTGATAAAGGCATGTAGGAACCTTGGTCATCAACATAATACGAAGCGTTAGTACTGACTCTTGCTATTGGTTTTTTTTGTTCTATCTCAGCGGTAAGTAATCCATCGATACCGATAAACACTTGCGCTTCCTTAATCATTGGATTAGAGTTTAGGGCAGATTCCAATCTGTTCAAATCTATAATTTCTTTAGGCTTGTTCGTAACAGGCTCTTGATTTTGTATTAACAATTTACTAACAGTCTCATGAGTGATGTATAAATTCTCATCACCAATAAATTGTATGTATGGTTTTGAGATTTTTCGAGTTGTATTTCTTGCATTTGAAAACGCATATAAAAACACCACTAACACCAGCAATACAACGACTTTTATATAATTATAATTAACTCGCAAAACTCAAAGCTTGTTTAATATGTTCAACTTCCTCTCCTATATCTCCAGCTCCAATAGTCAAAATAATTTGAGCATTAGACTGTTTCACCTCTGAAATCAAATCAGATTTGTTAATTAATTTTTTATTTTTATTGTCAATTTTATCTAATAACCATTTTGATGTTACACCAGCAATAGGTAGCTCTCTAGCTGGATAAATATCTAAGAGTAAAATTTCATCAAATAAGGCTAGCTTTTCAGCAAAATCCTCTATAAAATCTCTAGTTCTACTAAATAGATGTGGTTGAAAAATTGCCAATACTGTCCGATTAGGGTACATTTCTCTTATGGCCTGATGAACGGCATTAATTTCTACTGGATGATGTGCATAATCATCAATAAACACTAATTCATCAGTTTTAATTTGATAGGTAAATCTGCGTTTTACACCTTTGTAAGATGCTAAAGCCTTGGCGAGCTGTTGGTGAGGGCAACCATACTCCACAGCCATCGCCACGGCTATTAATGCATTCGACAGATTATGTCTACCAGGTAGGTCAAATTTAAAATTTTCTAGTACTGTATTTGGTGTTTTTATATCAAATACATACGTACCGTTTATAATTTTTATATGTTGTGCGGAATAGTCAGAATCATCTTCTATCCCATAAGTTATGCCTTTAAGTGGCAATCCATTTTTAATAAAAAGTTTGCCATTGGGCTTTAATCGCTTAGAAAAATCAACAAAGGACTTTTGTAATTCTTCCGCTTCGCCATAAATATCCAAATGATCTGCATCCATTGAAGTGATACAAGCCAGATTGGGCGATAATGTCAAAAAGGACCGATCAAATTCATCTGCCTCTACTACTGTGACTTCAGTTCCATTTAAAATTAAATTCGAATTATAATTTTCACTGATACCTCCTAAAAATGCAGTCACTTCAATATTACACTCATTAAGCAAATGTCCTAGAATACTCGTTGTTGTAGTTTTCCCATGTGTTCCAGCCACAGCCAAACAATAAGTGTCTTTTGTTATCAAACCAAGGATTTCAGAGCGTTTTAAAACGGTATATTGATTAGTTCTAAAATAGGCCAGTTCACTATGATTATCAGGCATTGCTGGCGTATAAACAATCAACGTCTTTTCGGGGTTTAAAAAACAGGTTTCTATAAGCTGGATAGAATCTTCAAAATGTATCTTAACCCCTAAACTCTCAAGACCAATTGTAATTTCGGTTTTGGTCTTATCATAACCTGAAACTCGCATATTCTTGGCAACAAAATATCGTGCTAAGGCACTCATACCTATCCCTCCAATTCCTATAAAATAGATATTATGTATGCGGTCTAAATTCATTTACTTTTTAATAGTTTTTCTACTTCATCAGCAATATCACTAGTTGCATTAACCAATGCTAAATTTTTAATATTAGCTCCTAGTTCTTTCTGTTTATCAATTGAATTCACCAATTGTGATAATTTATTTTCAAAGTCAATTTCCAAATCATTTTCTTTAATCAACAACGCAGCATTTTTCTCTACTATGGACATCGCATTTTTGGTTTGATGATCTTCAGCAACATTTGGTGACGGAATGAAAATGACAGGTTTCCCAACGATACACAGTTCTGACACCGAAATCGCGCCTGCTCGAGATATAATTATATCAGAAGCAGCATAAGCAAAATCCATAGTATCTAAAAAAGGAAATACCTGAATATCATCTAACTTATTATAGCCCTTGTATTCTTGATAGTATAACTTTCCACATTGCCAAATGACCTGTACATTTTGAGTTTGTAAAAACTCTAATTCATCTTCAATTAATTCATTGATACGTCGTGATCCTAAACTCCCCCCTAACACCAATAATGTATGTTTACCATGGTTCAACTTAAAAAAGTCTTTTGCCTTTATTGTTTTATTTTCAATTTCTAATAAATCTTTTCTGATAGGATTTCCAGTAATTACTATTTTTTCCTTTGGAAAAAAACGTTCTAAACTCTCATATGCAACACAAATCTTATCCACTTTTTTTGCCAAGAGCTTATTCGTTATTCCTGGGAAAGAATTCTGCTCTTGAATTAAAGTCGGAATTCTTTTAGAAGTAGCAATTTGCAATAAAGGACCACTAGCATAACCACCAGTACCAATAACAACATCGGGATTAAAAGTCTTTACTATATTTCTAGATCTTAATAGGCTAAGTATCAACTTAACTGGAAACATAAGATTCTTTATGGTAAGTCTTCTCTGAATCCCTGAAATCCATAGGCCTTCAATTTCATATCCTGCTTCTGGCACTTTTTCCATTTCCATTCTATCCTTAGCACCAACAAATAAAAACTCAGCATCCGGAAAACGAGCCTTCAATTCATTTGCAATTGCAATAGCAGGATAAATATGACCTCCTGTCCCTCCACCTGATAATATGATTTTATAATGACTCATCTATAATGTTTCGCTCAATATTTCTAAAGGGTTGTCTTCTTCATTTACTTGATTTTTATCTGCTTCTCGTTTCGCACTCACACTCAAAATTATTCCAATTGCCATACAGGTCATCCAAATTGATGTTCCTCCACTACTAATAAGTGGAAGTGTTTGTCCTGTAACAGGAAATAATTCTACAGCGACAGCCATATTAATTAAAGCTTGAAAAACAATTGGTAAACCAACCCCAAGGACTAATAATTTACCAAAAATGGTGTCAGATTTCTGAGATACAATTACAATTCTAAATAACAGCCATGAATATAAAATCAGTAAAAACATACCGCCAATCAATCCATATTCTTCAACAATTATGGCAAAAATAAAATCGGATGAAGACTGTGGTAAAAAATTCTTTTGCACACTTTTCCCGGGACCAACACCTTTTACTCCTCCAGAAGCAATTGCAATTTTTGCTTTTTCAATTTGATAATCGGCTTCAGTGTCTTCGCCATTAGAGAAGCTCTCAATTCTACTCATCCAAGTATCAATTCTATTGGGCATTGCTTCAGGAAATGCTTTTGCAATCAAAATAAATAATGCTAGAGCTGCTATACCAGATACTAATATGGCAAGTAAATACCGGCTGGGATAACCTCCAATAAACGCGAGTATAATTATCATAACAAACATTATGGCTGCTGTCGATAAATTTGCTGGAAGTATTAATATCAATACAAAAAACACTGGCGTCCATAGTGGCAAAATAGTCTCTTTGAATGCTACTTTTTTATCTTTAATTTTAGATAAATATCTGGCAACATATACCATTAAAACAACGGAAGCTAAAGTGGATGTTTGGAAAGACATGCCAACTATTGGTATCTGAATCCACCGACTGGCATTTGCCCCATCAATTGTTGTCCCTTGAAGCATGGTTACTATAAGAAGTATCAATATAATTGGCATCATGACCATTGATAACCCTCTGAAATAACGATATGGAATTCTATGAATTCCAAACATTATAGAGAACCCTAGGAATAAATGCATAAAATGCTTTACAAAAAATGAAAAGGTGTTTCCTGATCCACCAACATATGCTAAATTACTCGCTGCGCTATAAACAGGTAGGAATGAGAAAATTGCTAATAATGCAGCAATTGCCCAAATTAATCGATCTCCTTTTATGTTATTAAAAACAGCTTCCATGTTTTAGATCTGCTACGTAATTTTTGGTTGTTATAAATTTCTTACTGAGTCTTTGAACTGACGTCCTCTATCCTCATAATTTTCAAATAAATCAAAACTTGCACATGCCGGCGATAGTAAAACGTTATCACCTGCTTCTGCTATTTTATATGCTATTTTAACTGCTTCACTCATAAATTGAGTTTCAACAATTATATCTACCATGTTCCCGAAATTGTGTATCAACTTTTCATTGTTCACTCCCAAACAAATAATTGCTTTTACCTTCTCATTTACAAATGGAAATAACTCTTCATAATTGTTGCCCTTATCTTCCCCTCCTACAATCCAAACAGTAGGCGCTTCCATGCTTTCTAATGCAAAATATGTTGCATTTACATTCGTGGCTTTTGAATCATTAATGTATTGTACTTTATTAATCTTTAACACGTGTTCTAGACGATGCTCCACGCCTTGAAAATTCTCCAAACTCTCTCTAATCGTTTGTTTTCTAATTTTCAACAAATGCGCTACTGTTGAGGCAGCCATTGCATTTTTAATATTGTGTTTTCCCTCTAAAGCTAAATTTGCTGTTGGCATAATTATTTGATTATTATCTATTGTTATTTTTATATTCTCTTTATCTAAATACGCTCCATTGTTAATTACATTTTCTAATGAAAATGGTAATAATGTAGATTGAACTGGATGGTCATTTAACCATTTTGTAATGACCTTATCATCGGCATCAAAAATCAAAAAATCTTCTTTCGTTTGATTTTTTGCTATTCTAAATTTCGAAGCGATATAATTTTCAAATTGATAATCATATCGATCCAAGTGATCTGAAGTGATATTTGTTATAACAGCTATATGTGGATTAAAATCTACAATCCCATCTAGCTGAAAACTGCTCATCTCTAAAACATAATTACCATAATCATATTCAAGAATTTGTTTCGCAAAACTATCTCCAATATTACCTGCCAAGCCTACATCTAGATCTTGTTTTAGAATGTGATGTGTTAACGATGCTGTTGTTGTTTTACCGTTACTCCCAGTGATTCCGACAATCGTTGCTTCTGTATACTTTGAAGCAAACTCTATTTCCGAAATCACAGGAATATCAGCTGCTATTAATTGATGTATCATCGATGCCTTATCAGGAATACCTGGGCTTTTCATCACTATATCTGCATTCAGAATTTTCGACGCTGTATGCTTTTCATCTTCCCATTCAATCTCATTATGTTTAAGAACGTCTTTATATTTTTTCTTTATTGTTCCTTTATCCGAAACAAACACTTCGTAACCTTTCTCTTTTCCCAAAAGCGCTGTACCTACGCCACTTTCTCCTCCGCCAAGTACTACTAGCCTTTTCATTTATCTTATTTTCAATGTCACTATAGAAATGATCGCGAGTAAAATGCCAATAATCCAAAAGCGCGTTACAATTTTACTTTCGTGATATCCCGATTTCTGATAGTGATGATGTAAGGGAGCCATTTTAAAAATGCGTCGCCCTTCACCATATTTTTTCTTTGTGTATTTGAAATAACTCACCTGCATGACTACGGATAAATTTTCCGCTAAAAAGATTCCACAAAGCACTGGAATCAACCATTCTTTGCGAACTGCAATTGCAATAACTGCGATAATACCTCCTATAGTTAAACTTCCCGTATCTCCCATAAACACTTGCGCAGGGTACGTATTATACCATAAGAAACCGATTAAAGCACCAACAAAAGCGGCTATATATATTGTAATTTCCTCAACTTTTGGAATGTACATGATGTTCAAATAGTCAGAGAAAATAATATTACCTGAAACCCATGCAAAAATTCCAAGCGTAAGCACAATTATGGCTGATGTTCCTGCCGCTAATCCGTCAATACCATCCGTTAAATTCGCACCATTTGAAACAGCCGTAATAATAAAAATAGTAGCCAAAATAAAAATGATCCAAGCATACTTTTCAAGGCTTGGACTAATCCATGTGATCAAATCGGCATAATTAAATTCATTCCCTTTTACAAATGGTATGGTAGTTTTAGTAGACTTCTCTTCTAGTTTGTAAAGTTTAGTGGGTGATATATTAGGGTTTTCTGCTAATAATTCTTGTTGTTGTGCTAATGGTAACTTTTCTTTTATGGTAACATCATTGTGAAAAAACAGAGTAGCTCCAACAATTATTCCAAGACCGACCTGACCAAGCACCTTAAATCGACCTTTTAAACCTTCTTTATCATTTTTGAATTTCTTAATATAATCATCAATAAACCCTATAGTTCCCATCCAAAGCGTTGTAACGATGAGCAAAATGATATATATATTTTCTAGCTTCGCCAATAGCAAAACAGGAATTAATGTAGCTAGGATTATTATTAATCCTCCCATTGTAGGCGTTCCAGCTTTTTCAACTTGACCTTCTAGCCCAAGATCTCTTATCGTTTCCCCTACTTGTTGCTTTTGAAGAAAACGAATAATTCGCTTTCCATATATGGTAGAAATTAACAAGGACAATATTATGGCAATTGCGGCTCTAAATGTTATGAACCCAAAGAGTGATGCTCCAGGAAACTGGAACTGCTTTTCTAAATATTCAAATAGGTAGTATAACATCTTATTTTTGCAATTGCTTTAAAAATTCTTGAACTAGTTTATAATCATCGAAATCAAATCGTTCGCCTTTAATTTCCTGATATGTTTCATGACCTTTTCCAGCGATCAATATGATATCCTTTGATTTTGCCAATTGACAAGCGGTTTTTATCGCCTGTTTTCTATCAACAATTGACATTGTTTTTTTATAGTTTAATGGATCTACTCCTGTTTCAATTTCTTCAATTATCGTTTCAGGAGCTTCACTTCGAGGATTATCACTAGTGAAAATAACTTTGGTACTCAATGCAGAAGCAATGTGGCCCATTTTCGGGCGTTTAGTTTTATCTCTGTCCCCTCCACAACCCATAACAGTTATCAATTCTTCATTTTTAGTACGAATACTATTTATGGTTTCTAATACATTTTTTAAGGCATCGGGAGTATGTGCATAGTCAACTATTGCCGTAATTTTGTCATCTGAAATTAGATACTGAAATCGCCCACTAACACTCTCGAGCTCACTTATAAATCTTAAATTCTCAACTTTTTCAAGTCCTAACAACTCTGCTGTAGCATAAATTGCTAATACATTGTAAGCATTAAAAGTTCCTACTAATCGCGTCCAAACTTCACTTTCATTTATTTTTAGTAAGAGTCCTCCAAATTGATTCTCTAAAATTTGAGCTTTATAATCGGCATAAGTCTTTAAAGCATAGGTAAGTTTTCGAGCCTTCGTATTTTGAAGCATTACTAAGCCATTTTTATCATCAATATTTACCAATGCAAATGCATGGCTTGGAAGTTCATCAAAAAACTTCTTCTTAACATCTCTATACTCAGCAAAAGTTTCGTGATAATCTAAATGATCATGTGATAGGTTCGTGAAAATCCCTCCTTCAAAAGCGAGGCCTTCAGTTCTAAATTGATGAATCCCATGAGAACTGACTTCCATAAAACAAAATTCCACTCCTTCGAGATTCATTTCGTTTAAGTATTTATTTATGGTAAGAGAATCTGGCGTTGTATGTGTTGCTTTATACTCTGTGGTGTCTACCATTATTTTAACTGTTGAAAGCAATCCAACTTTAAACCCAGCTTTCTTAAACAATTGATACAACAAGGTTGCTACCGTAGTTTTACCATTCGTCCCTGTAACCCCAATTAGTTTAAGATTTTCCGAAGGCAGATGATAATAATTTGATGCCACATACGCCAGTGCTTTACTGGCATTTTCAACTTCTATATAAGTAGTATTTTTATCTAAATCTTGAGGAAGGCTTTCACAAATTACAGCTACTGCACCTTGAGCTATTGCACCTTCAATAAAATCATGACCATCAACTTGCCCTCCTTTTATTGCGACAAACACATCTTTATCTCCAATATTTCTTGAGTCGAAATCGATTGTATTAATTTTCACACTAGTGCTTCCAACTACTGCATTAATGGTGACCTTATATAATATGTCCTTAAGCGCTTTCATGAGGCCTCTAAAACAACTATTTGATTGCTTTTAAGTTTGATGTTTTTATTAATTGACTGTGCTTTAACTGTACCGCTTCCACTGAGTTTTACCTTAACTTTAACTTGCATGTTTTCTAATAAGGCTATGGCATCCATTGCTGGCATTCCCACCAAATTTGGCATGATGGTTTTATATTTCTGTGCAATGTCGTAGTATGATTCAAAATTATTTTCAACGCGTTCATTTACAAATTCCAAAGTCTCAATAGCCTCAACTAAAGGTGTATCTGTATATATTTTTTGAGCAATTCTCTTAAAAACCGGCCCAGACACATCAGCGCCATAAAATCCAACATCGGTACTTGGTTTATGGATTACCACAATGCATGAATACTTAGGGTTTTCTGCCGGGAAGTAGCCTGCAAAAGACGAAATGTATCTAGGATTTTCTTCCCAATCTTCCATCCAATATTCTGTTCGTGCAGTTCCTGTTTTTCCAGCCATAGAGAAATTCTTAGAATACAACCTAGAACCCGTTCCTCTAACAACTATATTTTTTAAGATTTCTTTTATTTCACCTAAGGTCTTAGCCGTGCATATTTTAGGTTTGATAACTTCTTTATCAAAAGTTTCTATTTCGTAATCAAATTCCTTAACTGCTTTTATAAATCTAGGCCTAACCAATTCGCCGTCATTAGCAATGGAATTGTAAAATGCGAGTACTTGTAAAGGGGTTAACCGTAGATTATATCCATATGCCATTGAAGGCAATGCATTTTTACTCCACAAATCATGTCCTGGTTCTGGAATAACTGGTTTTCCTTCTCCAATAATTGAGACTCCTAATGGTTCATCTAAATGCCATTCTTTAATTCTGTTTATGAATTTATTAGGCTTATCTGAATAATGTTCATCTATTATTGTGGCAAGACCAATATTAGAAGACACTTCTAATGCGCGAGCGGCAGAAATTTCACCATAACCTCCACGATGAGAATCGTGGATATTTCGACCGTAAAACCGTTTAACACCCTTTTTAGTATCAACTATTGAGGATGTATCAATCACCTTATCTTCAAGTGCAGCCATCAGCGCCATGACTTTAAACGTAGAACCTGGTTCATGACTTTCTCCTACGGCATAATTTAATCGCTCATAATAAGTTCCTTTTTTATTACGCCCTAGATTAGATATGGCTTTTACCTCACCAGTTTTAACATCCATTACAACGGCACAACCATGTTCAGCTTTATATTTCTCTAATTGACCAAGTAAAGAGTGATGAGCGATATCTTGAATATTAACATCTATAGTAGTATAAACGTCATATCCATCTTGAGGTTCTATTTGATTTGAATCGTAGATTGGCTTCCATTGACCATTGCCAATTTTTTGCTTTAGACGCTCACCATTAACTCCTTGCAAATATTTTTCACCAAATGCGCCATCGATTCCTGGACGTGTCACGTTTCCATTTGCATCTTTGCGTTCATAACCAATTGTACGTTCAGCAATTCCTCCCATTGGATGCTCTCGTCTTGTCGTTTGTTCAACAATAAGACCGCCTTTAATTGCTCCAAGTTTTAGTAATGGAAAATTCCTTAATCTTATATAATCTGAATAACTGATATTTCGCGCTAATAAGAAATATCTGTTTTTATTCGATCTGGCCTCTGAAATTGATTTCCTATGAAATCCAGGAGCTTTACCTGTATATTTTGATAAGGAATCACTTAGTGAATTTATATATTTATTGAATGTGATTTGCTTAGACTGAACAGCATCAATTCGAATATCATATTTTGGAATGGACGTTGCCAAAAGACTCCCATCTGCTGAATACACATTTCCTCTATTTGCTGGAATCTCAATTGTTTTAACTGTCAATTTTTCGGCTAAATCTCTGTATTGATCCCCTTGTATGAATTGAATACTAAATAATTTAAAAACTACGGCAAGTGCGAACACAAACATAATTCCAGCTACAAAATACAATCTGTTTAATATGTTATTTTCAGTTACAGCCAACGTTTAATTTCGGGATTTTATTTTTATTTTTTTTGGTGGAATCTCTGATGGAACAATTCCTTTTACAACCATTTTATTAATTATAGATGATTCCATTTTTAGTTTCATCAATTTTGATCGCCCGTCAACGAAGGACGATCGTAACTCTTTGACTTCATCTTTCATTTTTGCAATCTGATATACTTTTTTATCAGCACTATGCGAACTTGCGATCATAACTATAGCTAAAGCAGATATAAATAGTATCATTCTCCAGTTCTTGAAAGAATCATCACTAATTAAAAATTTCCCCTTTAGGATGCTATAAATACTTTTTCTCATAGTTTTTCAGCAATTCTAAGTTTTGCGCTACGCGCTCTATTGTTTTGTTTTATTTCTGTATGCCCAGGAACGATTAAATTTCCGACTTTCTTTAAAGGCACTTCATAATTCCCAAAAACATCTCTTTCAGGCTCACCTTCAAACAACCCATTTCTTATAAAACGTTTTACTAAGCGATCCTCCAAAGAGTGATACGATATACAACTTAATCGTCCACTAGGTTTTAAGACTTGAGGCGTTTGTAACAAAAACTCTTTTAATGCCTCTATTTCCTGATTAACTTCAATTCGTATAGCTTGATATATCTGTGCTAAAACCTTATTCTCTTTTTTATGCTGTAAAAACTGTTTTAATACGCGTTTTAATTCTTCACTTGTTTTAATTTCAGAAATTTCACGTTGCTCTATAATTACTCTGGCCATTGTAGGAGCTTGTCTCAATTCTCCATATTGCCAAAGCACTTGCTTCAATCGCTCTTCATCGTACTCATTGATAACGTGAAATGCCGAAAGCATATTATCTTGATTCATTCTCATGTCAAGACTCGCTTCAAAACGCGTCGAAAAGCCACGTTCTGCTACATCAAATTGATGTGATGACACACCAAAATCCGCAAGAATACCATCAACTTCCCTAACGCCATGAAATCTTAGAAATCTTTTGACATATCTAAAATTTTCATTTATGAGTATAAAACGTTTATCATCTAAACTATTTGAAAGAGCGTCCTTATCCTGATCAAAAGCAAACAATTTACCATCAGGTCCTAAGCGATTTAATATTTCTTTGCTATGACCACCACCACCAAAAGTAACATCTACGTAAACCCCATTTGGTTTAATATTTAAACCATCAACAGTCTCTTTAAGCAATACAGGGTTATGATATTCCATCATCATTTTCTTCTTGTCCCATTACCTCTTCAGCTAAATCAGCAAAATCTAGTGCTGCATCATCAATAGCTTGTTCATACTTCGTTTTATCCCATATTTCAATAATATCACCAACACAGGAAACGACAATATCTTTTGAAATTCCTGCGATGAATATTAAATCTTTTGGTACCAGCAATCGTCCGGATGCGTCCAATTCTATGAGCTTCACACCAGCTGTAAACCGACGAATAAAATCATTATTCTTTTTCTTAAATCGATTAAGCTTATTGATCTTTTGCATCAACTTCTCCCATTCATTCATTGGATACAATTCAAGACAGGGTTGAAACACCGAACGTTTTAAAACAAAACCATCTTGCAATACAGAAGACAATTGCTTCTTTAATGCAGACGGAAGCATCAATCTTCCTTTTGCATCAGCTTTGCATTCGTATGTTCCTATTAATGAGTTCAAAATGATTGGTTTATATGACTAACGATTAAGAATCAAATATATTGAAAATATTCCCACATTTTACCACTATATACCACTTTTGTTAATAATTTTTTATTTTTATTTAATTTTTGAGTTCAAAAACGACATCTATAGATTGCTATTTTACTATATCTCAATTACTTATGTTTAGTTAATTAATGAAATATCGATTTCCACAAAGCGGAAGAAATCAACAATGCATTATATCCTTCAAGGAAAAAATAAAGCGTATAAATTACTTCATTTAAATTTTTATCCCTTATAAGAATGAATATTAGAGTATTGAATTTGGCTCATAAAAAACAGTATAAATAGTCAGATGAAATAACTATATTTGTTTTTAATGACTTTCACTAGCTAATACATGAAACACCTTTTAAAAAAAGAAAAAAATTACAGTTATATTGAGATAGGTGAAGGCAAGCCGATTATTGTTTTACATGGATTAATGGGTGGTTTAAGTAATTTTGATGCAGTCACTGATTTTTTTAGCGCGAAGGGTTATAGAGTTCTTATTCCAGAACTACCAATTTACACAATGTCATTACTAAAAACCAACGTAAAAAGTTTCGCGAAATATTTACATGATTTTATAGAATTCAAAGGTTTGGATGACGTGATTTTATTGGGTAATTCCTTAGGTGGTCATATAGGGCTGTATCATACTAAATTATTTCCTGAGAAAATTAAAGCGCTTATAATTACTGGCAGTTCAGGCTTATATGAAAGCGCTATGGGAGGTGGCTATACAAAACGTAGTGATTATGAAGTCATAAAGAAAAAAGCACAAGATGTTTTTTATGATCCCGAAGTTGCTACTAAGGAAATAGTTGATGAAGTTTACGAAACTGTAAATGACAGAAACAAGCTAATAAAGACCTTGGCAATTGCCAAAAGTGCAATACGACATAATATGGCAAAAGATCTTCCAAAAATGCAGACACCTACGTGCATAATTTGGGGTGAAAATGACAATGTAACACCACCAGAAGTCGCTACAGAATTTGACGAATTATTACCTGATTCAGAATTATTTTGGATTGATAAATGTGGGCATGCGGCAATGATGGAGCGCCCTGAAGAATTTAATACCATTTTAAACGGATGGCTTATTAAACGTTCATTTTAGTTATCTAATCTTATCAAAAAAGCATCTGAAAATCGGATGGATTCAAAACTCAATTTAAGAAAATGAAAATTAAAACTGCAGAGTTTATTGTTAGCAATTCTGATGTTGCAAAATGTCCTAAAGACATGCGATTTGAATATGCTTTTATAGGACGAAGTAATGTTGGAAAGTCGTCTTTAATAAACATGCTTACCAAGCATAAAAATCTCGCAAAAACATCGGGAAGACCAGGGAAAACACAACTTATTAATCACTTTCTAATAAATAAGAATTGGTTTTTAGTCGATTTACCTGGATATGGTTATGCAAGAGTTTCAAAATCTGCCAAACAAAAATTTCAAAAATTCATTACGAATTATTTTGAAAAACGCGAGCAATTAATCGCTGCATTTGTATTAGTAGATATTCGACATGAACCTCAAAAAATAGACTTAGAATTCATGCAATGGATGGGAGAAAAGGGCATTCCTTTTTCAATAATTTTCACTAAAGCTGATAAGTTAAAACCCAAAGCTATTGACAAGCATATTGAAGTTTATTCCAACGAAATATTGAAAACTTGGGAAGAAATGCCTCAACATTTTGTGACATCATCAAGCAAATCTATTGGAAGAGATGAAGTCCTCCAGTTTATTGATGATACTAATACTCAAATAAAGACGTTACAATAAACCTAACTTTTCACGTCTAAAGCATCTCTAAGGGCATTACCAATAAGCATGAATGCCATTACCAAAATCATTATACAAAGTCCAGGAATCATAGCCAAATATGGTTTCCCTAGTATAATATAATTATAATGATCTTTAATCATTGCTCCCCAACTTGCCATTGGAGGTTGTGCACCAATTCCTAAAAAACTAAGACCGCTTTCAATGAGTATTGCGGCTGCAAAATTAGCAGCGGAAATAACTATTACTGGAGCCATTATATTGGGTAAAATATGTCTTGTGATTATTCTATAATCATTAAAACCTAGGGCTTTTGCGGCAGTAACATACTGCATTTCTTTTACACTAATTATCTGTCCTCTAACCACTCTTGCTACCTCGACCCACATGGTAAGACCAACCGCAATAAACACTTGCCAAAACCCCTTTCCTAACGCCAGAGTTATTGCAATTACAAGCAACAAAGTTGGTATAGACCAGGTGACATTAATAATCCACATTATTAACGCATCAACTCTACCTCCAAAATATCCAGCTATGCTGCCCATAAACACACCAATAATTAAAGAAATTAAAACGGCTATAAATCCTATAAAATAAGAGATTCGAGATCCAATTAATACCCGACTTAATAAATCTCGTCCATATTTATCGGTTCCAAATAAGAATTTTTTCTCCTCTATAAACGACTCATAGTCATTACCTGGAAATCTATTTAAATCAACCGTTTTAACGACACCATCTAATCCATCGGAAGCATATTCTGTATAAATCAACTGATCTTTTTCTACTTCATAATTAGTGATTGGAATTTCAGAATCAGAATTTTTTATTCCAAAAAAAACTTTTGAAAACGTTGACTGTTCAACGTTTAATTGTGAAGGAAGCGTTAACATTTGAACACTAAATCCAGGTTTTTCTGAATGAATTGACAAATGCATTTGATTTGCATTCTGAGAATTATCAGGCGCAATAACATAAGCGAAAATGGAAATTAATCCTATTCCTACAATTAACCAAAAACTTAAAACGCCCCAAAGGTTTTTTTTAAACTTTTGAAGCGCTAATTGAGTTAATGAGTTATTAGATGTACTCATCTATATTAATTTTTTATCGTAGTAGCAACTTTGGTTTTAATTCCATACGTCATTTTTAAATCATTCAAAACATTTAATGCTTCTTCCATATAGACATCTTGCGAAAGACTCTTATGCCATCGATCTCTTCTATCTAGTAATACAGAATCTTGTTCCATTAATTTTAATTCATATGGTAATGATTGAAATGATAAATTCGTCTGATAGTCTGATATCTTATCAAAACGTTTAGCTTCTTTTTCACTTATTTTTAACGCCTCTTTATAGGCATCGTAATTCAACGAATATGAGTTCTTATCTCTAATTTTTTTAATCCATTGGGCATTCGCATCAATTAGTTTTAATTGCTCATTTTTTGCCATCCTATCTTTACTTTTTTGAACTGTAGCCTCATAATCAAAATAATTATCCCATAAAGAAAATTCAGCAGCATCGATTCTATCATAAGCTAATGGATTCTCTAAATTACGCTCTCCAAATTCAAGATAACTTCCTCTATTTGGCACTACAACGTCACTTTTAACGCCTTCTAGTTGCACAGATCCTCCATCAATTCGATAGTATTTTTGAATGGTATATTTTACGGCTCCTAAATTTCCATTAGAATTATTTCTGACAAAACGATTAAGGTCAGAAAATGTTTGCACACTTCCTTTCCCGAAGGTTTGTTTACTACCAATTACAATTCCTCTTTTATAATCTTGCATTGCGGCTGCAACAATTTCTGAAGCAGATGCCGAATTTTCGTTTACCAAAATTACGAGTGGTCCATCCCAAACTATTGATTTATCTCTATCTTCATGAACTTCCTTTGGTTGACCTGTTGTTTTCACTTGTACAATTGGACCATTCTTTATAAATAATCCTGATAACTCAACAGCAGTATGTAAATACCCACCACCATTATTTCTTAAATCTACAACCAGACCTTCAATACCTTGTTCCTTCAATCGTTCAATTTCCCGCTTCACATCTGAGGATGCACTTCGTTTATTCTGGCCCTCTCTACTATCATAAAAACCAGGCAGGTTTATCACTCCAAATGTTTTACCATCCTTTTCAACAGTTGTCGATTTAGCATAGGTTTCCTCTAACTCAACTATATCTCTAGTAATTGTAATTTCTTCAATAGATTTATCAACTTTTTTCAGCGTAAGGATCACTTTAGTTCCTTTTGGGCCTTTAATTAATTTGATAGCTTCATCTAATTTCATTCCAACAATATTCACCGATTCCTCTTCATGTTCTTGTTTTACTTTGATAATTTGATCTCCAACTTCCAATTCTTTTTGTCTCCAGGCAGGGCCTCCACTAATAATTTCACTTACAATTGTTGCTTCTCCTTTTGGTTGAAGCCTAGCTCCAATACCCTCAAACTTTCCAGACATTGCAACGTCAAAACGATCCTTATCTTCTGGAGCATAATAATTGGTATGAGGATCAGATTCTGACACCAGTGTATTTAAGAATACTGAAAACAAATCTTCGCGATCTCTATTATCGATATACACAAAAAGTTCGTCTAGGAATTCTAAGGTTTCCGCTCTCGCTTCTTTCTCCATATCAGCCATAGACATATTAGATACGTCGTCATTACGAGACATTAAATCATTATAATTAGCTATGGTCGAAAACTTTAACTGATGCCTCCATCTGCTTTTCATTTCTTTTTTAGAATTGACATATGTCAAATCTTCATATTCGGTAGAATACACTTCATTTATTGCAAAATCATAAGGTTTCGATAAGACCTCCTTATAAATTGCCTTTGATTCTTCTATTCTCTGTTTATAACGCTCATGAGTTAAATTAAAAAATGTTAAATCGAAAGCACTAATTTGATCATCGAGATCACGTTTGAAAGCTTCAAATTCCTTCATATCTGACGCGTGAAAGTAACGTTTATAAGGATCTAATTGTTCCATATAATGCTCAAAAAAGGACTCAGAGAATTCATCGTTTAATTCTTGCGGACTAAAATGTCCTTGCTCTAAAACGTAACTCACTAATTGAATTAACAATTTATCTTTATCTGGATCTTCAAAAGTTTTATTAGTAAAGCTACAAGACGCAAATGCTAGCAGTAAAACCAATAGCAATAGTTTATAATTCCTTTTCATCATATCTCTCATATTTTATTTTTCACTAAAATAAATGAAAAAATCATGCCAATAAACTGAAATGCTACTAATTTTTTGTTAAAGCTAATATTCATCCGTTTTAAAAGGTAATTTGTGTATTTTAGTAGTCTCAAAAACGAGTTCAAATGACAGAAAAACCTTTAATTTTAGTAACTAATGATGATGGCATTACGGCGCCTGGCATAAGAGCTTTAATTGAGGTCATGAATGAGATTGGAGATGTGGTTGTGGTTGCTCCTGACAGCCCTCAAAGTGGAATGGGTCATGCCATTACTATAAATTCTACACTCTTTGTAGAACAATTAAAGGTAGATGATGGTAAACAAAAAGAATACAGCTGTTCTGGTACGCCGGCAGATTGTGTTAAAATTGCCGTAAACCAAATTTTAAAAAGAAAACCAGATTTATGTGTTTCAGGCATTAATCACGGCTCTAATTCATCAATAAATGTGATCTATTCTGGCACTATGAGTGCTGCTGTAGAAGCTGGGATTGAAGGCATTCCAGCCATCGGGTTCTCCTTATTAGATTATAATTATAATGCAGATTTCGAAGCTGCAAAAATATACGTGAAACGCATTACAGAAAATGTTCTTAGCAATGGACTTTCTGATGATGTTGTGCTGAATGTAAATATCCCTAATCTTTCCAAATCAGATATTAATGGTATCAAAATTTGCAGACAAGCTAAAGGAAATTGGAAGGAAGATTTTGACAAACGAATGACCCCTCAAGGGCGAGATTATTACTGGTTAACTGGTAAATTTGTTAATTTAGATAAAGGTGAAGACACTGATGAATGGGCATTAGAGCATGGATTTGTATCTGTGGTTCCGATACATTTTGATCTCACAGCACATCATTGTATACAAAACTTAAATACTTGGAATTTGAATGATTAAAAGAGAAGTAGGCATAGGGCTTTTAGTAGGAATTGTTGCCAATATCATTGGTTTATTTTTAGCGATTCAATTTTTGGGTAACGGTGAAGGCGTAGAAGCTACAATACAGCAATCAATTGTTGAAGGCTTTTTTAGTAAACTTGTAAGCATAGGAGCCATACTTAATTTGGTTGCGTTTTTTATCTTTATTAAAAAGAAACAAGATTATAGAGCTAGAGGTGTACTTTTAGCAACAGTAATAATTGCAGTATTTACATTTGCCGTTAAATTTTTATAGGATATTCATGAAGTATTATATCATTGCTGGAGAAGCCTCAGGAGATCTACATGGTTCCAATTTAATGAAAGCATTACAAAGACTTGATGTCAATGCAGAATTTAGATTTTGGGGCGGAGACTTAATGCAGCAAGTTGGTGGAACTCTTGTTAAACATTATAGAGACTTGGCGTTTATGGGATTTGCCGAAGTCCTCATGAATATTAGAACTATTACTAAAAATTTAAGTTTCTGTAGGGAAGACATCGAAACCTATCATCCTGATACCATTATTTTTATCGACTACCCTGGATTTAATTTGCGTATAGCTAAATGGGCTAAGCAAAAAGGATTTCAAACGCAGTATTATATTTCACCACAAATATGGGCTTGGAAGGAAAACAGAATTAAGGATATTAAACATGACATCGATAAAATGTATGTCATTTTACCATTCGAAAAAGAATTTTATGAAGATAAACATCAATATCCAGTTGCCTTTGTAGGTCATCCTCTTATTGACGCTATTTCAGACCGACCACAGGTTAGTGAATATGACTTTAGAGCCAAACATGGTTTAACAGATAAGCCAATTATTGCGCTATTACCAGGAAGTCGAAAGCAAGAAATTAAGAAAATGCTTTCCATTATGCTAAGTGTTGTTAACGATTTCAAAGCCTATCAATTTGTAATTGCCGGAGCTCCAAGCCAGGAATTGAGTTTTTATAATACGTTCATAAAAAATTCAAACGTATCTTTTGTAAGTAATGAAACATACGATTTACTTAGTGTTTCAACTGCTGCATTGGTTACTTCAGGCACTGCTACATTAGAAACGGCCTTATTTAAAGTGCCTCAGGTGGTTTGTTATAAAGGTAGTTGGGTATCGTATCAAATTGGAAAGCGACTCGTGAAATTGGATTATATTTCGTTAGTGAATTTAATAATGAACGCTGAAGTAGTTACTGAATTGATTCAAAATAAGTTCAATAAAAATACCTTAAAAAAAGAACTTCAGAATATATTAGATGATGCTGAGCGTATTAAATTTTTCATTAATTATTACGAATTAGAAAAGAAACTTGGAGGCAAAGGCGCCAGTGAGAAAACTGCCAAATTGATTATAGAATCTGTTAAACAGCGCTAAATCAATGAAAAAAATCGCCTTAATCCTACTGTTAAGTATTAGTCTTGTAAATTGCAAATCTTCAAAATCTACAAAGTCCGTTAAAAAACCCAGGACAACAAAAACGACAATACATTCACCAAAAAAAGTAAATTCAAAAACGAATAACATCATTGATTATGCATTGCAATTTGAAGGTGTAAAATATCGGTATGGCGGCACTACTAAAAAAGGAATGGATTGTTCTGGACTTGTAATAACCGCTTTCAAAAGTGAAGCAATAAATTTACCACGAACAACTAGAGACCAAGTGTTAAGTGGTAATTGGATTGACCTCCATGATGTTCAAAAAGGGGATCTGTTATTTTTTGCCACAAAAAAGAATAGTAGAAGCGTAAATCATGTTGGCATTGTAACGGTCTCCCGATCTGGTTATGTTGAATTTATTCATTCTACGACTAGCAAGGGCGTTATTGTTTCAAACTTAGCCGAGCGTTATTGGTATTTAGCGTTTGTGCAAGCAAGGCGTATTTTGTAGATTATTTACTTTATAATCATAGAATATTTACTATATTTAAGGTGTGAAAATCTTTGATTTTAGTATAATAAAGCTTACGATTTGTCTGGTAATTGGCATTATTACAGCACATATCTCCAACATAACTCTTAGTTGTATTTTCATCATTGCAAGTTTTTTAATTCTATTAGTATTTCTCTTATTTTTATTCGCCAGAAATCAATTTAATAAAACCATTTGGTACGGATTAGCTGTATTTACAACAATGTCCGTAATTGGTATATTGATTTATAATCTTCATGACCAAAAAAACTTCAAAGGTCATTATTTAAAAAACGAAAACATAAGGATAGAGCAAACCAATTTTATGACTATTAAAGTCAAAGAATTGCTCAAGCCAAATTCATATAACACCAAATACATCGTTGAAATTATAAAAATCAATAGCGAATACTTAACGGGAAAACTGCTATTAAATGTTAAACATGACAGTTTACAAAACCCTTATGAAATAGACGACATCCTTCTAACCAAAGTGAAGTTTACCAATATAAATCCTCCTTTAAATCCCAATCAATTTGATTACCAACATTATTTAGAAAAGAAATATATCTACCATCAAATTCACACTAATAATCAATCCATTTACACCATTAGTTCTTCGAAGAACAGCATTTTTGGCTGGGCAGGAGCACTTCGTGACCATATTAATAAAAAACTACTATCACACAATTTAAAGCCTGATGTTCTCGCAATTATTAACGCTCTAATATTAGGTCAGAGACAGGGTCTTAGTAAAGAAATCTATAGTGATTATGTAAATGCTGGTGCCATTCACATACTTGCTGTTTCCGGACTCCATGTTGGTCTTATATTATTAATTTTAAATAAACTATTTTCTCCAATCTCGTATCTTAAACATGGTAGAATTTTAAAGGTTTTCATAATACTTATCCTATTATGGGGTTTTGCGGTAATTGCCGGCTTATCAGCCTCAGTAACAAGAGCCGTAACCATGTTTAGTATTGTTGCTATTGCAATGCATTTAAAACGACCCACAAATATTTACAATACACTGGCCGTCTCCATGTTCATATTGCTCTTATTTAAACCCTTGTTTTTATTTGACATTGGATTTCAATTGAGCTATTTAGCGGTTATTTCTATTGTAACTATTCATCCCTTACTTTATAAATTATGGCGACCAAAATGGAAAACAACAACCCATTTATGGCAAATTTTCACTGTATCTATTGCTGCACAATTTGGAGTCGTACCAATTAGTCTGTATTATTTTCATCAATTCCCAGGACTATTCTTAATATCAAATATGATATTACTTCCATTTCTAGGTCTCATTCTTGGATTGGGAATATTAATAATTGTTTTGGCAGTTTTTAATGCCCTACCTGCGCAAATAGCGCATACTTACGAAAGCATTATATCCACGATGAACTTAATTATAAGTTGGATTTCTAAGCAGGAAACATTTCTATTTAAAGACATTTCATTCAATATATATCATGTTTTTGCAACCTATATTATACTGATTATTATTTTAAAATTTTTTTATAAACGCAATTATCAAAACATGAAGCTTTTATTAATGTCAGTAATGATTCTTCAAGTTGCATTAATCATACAAAAATTTGAAACTAATAATCGTGAGTTTCTTATATTCAATAAAAGTAGATACAGCATTTTGGGACATAAAATTAATTCGACATTACATGTTTCACATACAATGGATAGTTCTAAACTTAATACTGAAACTATTATTAAGAATTACCGCATACAGAACTTTATTAAAACTTTAGAATTAGAGGAATTGGAATCTGTTTATACATTTAATGATAAAACCTTATTGATAATTGATAGTCTCGGTATTTACAATGTCATGTATTTCAGACCAAATTATATCCTATTGAAAGATTCTCCGAAGCTAAATTTAACCCGTTTAATTGACTCCATCAAGCCTCAATTAATTATAGCAGACGGAAGTAATTACAAATCTTATGTCCAACGCTGGAAATCGACCTGTGAAACGAAAAAAATCCCTTTTCATTATACCTATGAAAAGGGAGCTTATATTTATCAATATTAATACTTCTACCCTTTAAATTCAGGTACAAAAGCATTATAGTAATCATTAAAATGATCTTGAGACGTCATTTCCTTATACTTATCACTTTTAAATAATTTCAAGTACAATTCTATTTGTTGTGGTTTTTGATACCCTCTTACAGGTGAAATAATATTTGCTTCTTCGTCAAAAAACACGATGGTTGGATAAGCACTAACTTTCAGAGCTCTTGTAAGTTCATGGACACCATTTCTCCTATTTGCTAAATCTGGGTTATAGTTCGGATTGCTATACGTAGTAGCCATATATTTCACTACATCATTCCCTTCAGCATTAAACTTAACCGCATAATAATTAGCATTAACAAATTTCACCACATCTGGGTTATGAAACGTGTTTTTATCTAACATTTTACATGGACCACACCAATTGGTGTACACATCCATCATTATCTTCTTAGGGTTTTTCTTTTGTAATTCTAAAGCCTCTTCAAAGGTGACCCAATTAATTTCTTGTGCCATGCTACTAACCGAAGTCAAAAGCGCTAAAAGCACTATATATCCTATTTTTTTCATAATATCATTTGTTGCAATAGTTATTCCTAACTTACAAAAAATGCTCCAAGAATGGAGCATTTTGCGTTTATTTTAACAATATATTCGATTATCGAACACCATGCATCAATTTTTTAAGGAGTGGATTCAATAACATTGACACTACACCAACGGCTATAGGCACTAATGTAAATATCAAAAAGAAGGTACTTAAAGAATACTCTTCTGTTATTTTATCAATCATTCCACCCATGGTTCCTGCAGCTTTTTGACCTATTGCAATAGCTAGATACCAAATACCAAACATAAACCCGATCATTCTACCTGGCACTAATTTACTCAAATAAGACAACCCAACTGGTGACAAACACAATTCTCCCATCGTATGAAGAAGATAAGCTAAAATTAAAAATATCATACTAACCGATGCAGTTTTAGCTCCTGGTGCAATTCCCAAAGTTCCAAAAACTAAAATCCCAAATCCTAATCCTAATAATATCAACCCTATTCCGTATTTCATCGCAGCACTAGGATTATATTTACTCTCCCACCATTTTGAAAATAATGGTGCTAATGTAATAATGAAGAATGAATTCAAAATCCCAAACCATGACGCACCAACTTCGGTTGAATCCTTGCTAAACTCATTGTTTATTTTATAAAACACTATATACCAAAGAAAAGCAAATGTAATTCCTAAAATAATGTTTGAATACGGTATTTTAGAATAGGTTTTTTTGAATAGTAAATACAGAACCCAAGTAATAATTGCCAAGGGCACCACTGTTAAAATAAGATCAATAATTTTAAATACAAGTGCTGAATTTCCAGATAAAGCACGTGCTGTATAATCTCTAGCAAATAAAGTCATAGATCCTAAAGATTGTTCAAAAGCGGCAAAGAAAAACACCGTAAATAATCCGAATATTGAAACTGCGAATATTTTATCTCTAACCACTGGTGTATATCTTAATATTCTGGAGATAATTAAATATAAAAATAAAACCAATGCTAATAACACAGTGGCACTTGAACCATCAAGACCACCAATTTCAAAATTCAATATATTAATATTCGCAATTTTAGATAAAGGGTCATTGAACAAGTACAACACACCACCAATAGCAGACAAAACGATTAATATTTTATCGATACTGGTAAACGGGTTCAATTTTTCTTTCTTCTCTTCAGTGTCTTTACTTACTTCAATTGGAGCCTCTTCATTTATATTTTGAGGTAACTCGACCTCATGTACTTTAGAAGGTCTCTCTCCTATGCTTCCAAATAAGTCTTTAGCTAACCAAAACTGTAGCATTCCTAAGAACATAAAGATTCCGGCAAGGCCAAAACCATAGCTCCATCCAACGTTTTCAGCTAAATAACCACATAACATCATTCCAAAAAAGGCACCTGCATTTACGCCCATATAAAATATAGTATAGGCACCATCTTTTTTAGACTCTTTGCCTTTGTACATCGTTGAAATCATAGATGTAATATTCGGCTTAAAAAAACCTGTTCCAATAACCAATAAGGCTAACCCTAAATAAAGAGACCAGGTTGTTTCAAATACCATTGCCGCATGACCAAGCATCATAATAAAACACCCAATAATTACAGCCCATTTATACCCAGTAATTTTATCGGCAACATAACCTCCAACAATTGGTGTTAAGTATAGCAACGACGAATAGGTACCGATAAGTGCTAAAGCATTCTCTCTTGACCAATCCCATCCTGGATTATCACTCAAAAATGGTGCTGTTAAAAAGAGCACCAAAAGAATTTTCATTCCATAAAATGAAAAACGCTCCCACATTTCTGTAAAGAACAACACAAACAAGCCAGCTGGATGCCCAATTACCTTGTCTTTAAATAGATTTTCAATATCAGTATTCATAAAAAAGAATGTTTATAATTATAAGAAAGAAACCCTCAAATGAGGGTTTATATATTAATTTTCGTCAGCTAATTCAAAGCCTTCAGCTTCATTGTAATGCATTTCAACTTCATTATCCTCTGCTCCATGCGTTAAACGTTTAAGTGGTTTAAGCAGTGCGATTACTAATAATCCGAAAATTACTGTAAATATTACAATTCCTGCAAAAATAGTGTATTCACCAAAAGCTTCAGATTTCTCCCCCAAAATCCCAGCAACTTTACCTCCAAGACCAGTAGCGGCAAAATACAATCCCATCATTAAGGATGCATATTTCACAGGAGCCAATTTTGTTACAAACGATAAAGACACAGGAGAAGAGCATAATTCTCCAATAGTATGAAATAAATAAGCTAATACTAGCCATTGCATTCCCGAACTTCCATTTGCTTCAAACTCTTTAACTGCAAAAATCATAAACACAAAGCCTAAGCCCATTATAATTGTTCCTGTAGCCATTTTAAATAATGATGACGCTTCTTTATTTTTCAATTTACGTTTAGCCCAAATATTAGCCACCCAAACCGCAAGTAATATAATAAATCCAGCATTTAACCCCTGAAACATTGGTGTTGGAACTAGCCAGCCAAATAGCATTCTGTCTGTTTTTTGTTCAGTGTAAACATTCATCAATCCACCAGCTTGTTCAAAAGCACCCCAAAACACAATAACTAATAAAAAAGAGAGCAGCAATACTAAAAAACGATCCCTCATAATTTGATTTTCTAAACTTTTATAAATCATCATCAGTAACCCTATAACAATAGATAAAAAGATAAAAAGAGCTCCATAACCCCAATGATCAACACCTTCAAATGTAAAACCAGCGTATAGCGATAATGCTAATAATACTATTAGGATGACTAGTTGAATAGGAGATTTAAAAATATTTGAGAATAGCTTAATTAAAGATACATCATTTTTCTTTTCTTCAACTGTAGGTTTATTTCCAACATGTGTAATATATTTTTGTCCATAAACATATACCATTAAACCAAATAACATCGCTATTCCAGCCATACCAAAACCAGCATGCCAACCCCATTTCGCAACCACAAGTCCAATAAAAGTTGTAGCCAATAATGAGCCTAAGTTAATCCCGATATAAAAGATACTAAATCCTTTATCTCGTCTTATATCTCCTTTTTTATAAAGGCCTCCAACCATTGTTGAAATATTAGGTTTTAAACACCCAACTCCCAAAATAATTAAACCTAAACCAGTAAAGAATGCCCAATCAGCTTCAATTGCTAAAGTACCATGCCCTAAACACAAAATAACTGCGCCTAGCATGACTGTTTTTCTCTGACCCAAGACTTTATCAGCTAAAATACCTCCTGGAATTGATATCACATAAACCAACATTACGTACCAACCATATAGTTGATAAGCTTCAAGTTTTGACCAACCTAGACCTGGTCCATCTGCATGACCTGCTTGAGCAATCATATAAATAACCAATAATGCACGCATACCATAATAAGAAAAACGTTCCCACATTTCAGTAAAAAATAGAACATAAAGTCCTACTGGATGTCCCCAAAGTTCTTTTTGATTTGGTTGTAATGTTGTAGTTGACATAAAATTTAGTATTAGTTAGTATTTATTTTTTTATAATAATCTTGTTTTGCACAAGACTTATGTTAAGCGTAACTTTGATAAGAATAAAAGCTGATTTTTAGACAAAATTATGCCAAGTTTACTAAAAAAAATGCAAAAAACCGTAACTATTAACAGTTAAATACGCAATATTGAACAAGACCAAAATATTTATGGTCAAGAATAGTATCTTTGCAACCTTAAATTCAAGCAGATGACCAAAACTATTAGTGGATTTTCAAAACTCTCGAAATCGAAAAAAATCGATTGGATTGTCAACACCTACTTTTCCAACAAAGAGGCCGCTAAAAGTGTTTTAGAACAATATTGGAATTCCAATGACAACCTGCAACAACTTCATGATGAATTCATTGAGAACACAATTACCAACTACTATTTACCTTTAGGAGTCGCGCCAAATTTTTTAATCAATGGGAAATCTTACACTATCCCAATGGCTATTGAAGAGAGTTCTGTTGTAGCTGCGGCCAGTAAAGCCGCGAAGTTTTGGTATGATAGAGGCGGATTTAAAGCAGAAGTACTTTCGACAACAAAAATTGGACAAGTTCATTTTATGTTTCATGGGAATTTAGAAAAACTACAACTGTTTTTTAATTCCGTGAAAGATAAACTTATTACTGAAGCAAAGCCAATCACAAAAAGTATGGAACAGCGTGGTGGTGGTGTTTTAGCTATCGAATTGCGAAATAAAACAAACGCGATAGACAACTATTACCAATTACATGTTTCATTTGAGACGCTTGACGCAATGGGCGCTAATTTTATTAATTCCTGCTTAGAACAATTTGCTAAAACCTTTAAAGCTGAAGCGCAATTATTTGAATTGTTCTCAGAAGATGAAAAAAACATAGAGATTATAATGAGTATATTATCCAATTATGTTCCTGATTGTCTTGTGAGGGCAGAAGTAAGCTGTAATATTGAGGATTTAACAGAAGATAAAACAATATCAGCGACTGACTTTGCAAATACATTTATTCAAGCTGTTAAAATTGCGGAGGTTGAACCCTATAGAGCAGTAACACATAATAAAGGTATTATGAACGGAATAGATGCCGTTGTTTTGGCTACGGGAAATGATTTTAGAGCTGTTGAAGCTGGTGTTCATGCCTACGCTTCTAGAAACGGAAGTTATAGTAGTTTGACACATGCTTCTCTTGAAAATGGTGTCTTTAGATTTTGGATGGAAATTCCTTTAGCACTTGGAACAGTTGGCGGATTAACGAATTTACATCCATTAGTGAAATTAGCGCTCGAATTATTGGATAAACCTTCAGCGAAAGAACTAATGCAAATTGTTGCTGTTGCTGGATTGGCTCAAAATTTTGCAGCACTTCGATCCTTAACTACCACTGGAATTCAAGAGGGTCATATGAAAATGCATTTGATGAATATCTTAAATCTATTAGATGCAAATGCTGATGAAAAAATAAAGCTTACAGAACATTTTAAAACGCATAGCGTTTCACATTCTACGGTTTCTGAAGCACTTCAATCATTAAGATCAAAAAATTAATTGTGAAAGCATATTTCAGTCACGGGAAATTATTAATTACAGGAGAATATGTAGTTCTAGATGGTGCTATAGCGTTAGCAATCCCAACAAAATTTGGACAATCATTAACTGTTGAGAGCATACTAGAACCTAAAATAATTTGGCAAAGTCTAGATGAAAAAGGGCAAGTTTGGTTTGAGGATGAATTTTTCTTCAATCAAAGTGGTGCTATTCTGTCACAAACAACACATGTTGAAACCTCTCAGCGGCTTATTCAAATTTTAGAAACTGCAAGACAGCTCAATCCAGAATTTTTAATGCCTCAATCTGGCGTAAAAGTGATAACTAAATTAGACTTTCCAATTGATTGGGGATTAGGAACTTCTTCATCATTAATAAACAATATTGCAAACTGGGCAGAGATAGATGCCTATACGTTATTAGATAAAACATTTGGTGGTAGTGGTTATGATATAGCCATAGCTCAAAAAAACAGTGCTTTAACCTATCAAATTATTAATCATTCTAGAACGATTAAATGCATTCCTTTTGAACCGACGTTTAAAGATTGTATTTATTTCGTTCATCTGAATAAAAAACAAAATAGCCGGGATGGTATTTCAAAATATAGAACAAACGATTCTGCCCTTACAAATCAGATTTCTAAAATTAACGCAATCACATCTAAGATACTCAATTTCTATTCATTATCTGAGTTTGAATTATTGATTGAACAACATGAAACTATCATTTCCAAGCTTCTTAATCAAAAACCTATAAAGGACATTCTGTTTAATGACTTTGAGGGTAGCATTAAGAGCCTTGGTGCTTGGGGAGGTGATTTTATATTAGTGACCTCAAAACACAACCCTACAGCCTATTTTAATAGTAAAGGGTATACTACTGTTATTTCCTTTAACGACATGATCTATTACTAAAAAAAGCCTCACAATTGTGAGGCTTTTTTTTTATTATGATTTGCTAAATAATTACTAGTAAAAATTAGCTCTATTATCTTCAATATCTGCAGCAGCTTTAAGTGCATTATACACTTTTGAAAGCACGGCATTCGTTCGAGTAGCACTTAAACGGTTCGCAATTGGCTGGTAATTTTCCAATTTTGTTGCCGTATTAACTTTAGTTACTTGCACCATGAATACGCCTTTATTTCCATCAATTAATTTTGAGTTTTCACCTTCTTTCAATCCAAATGCGGCACCAACCACCATAGGTTCTTTTCCCGCACCAACTAAAGTTGGGTTTTTCATATTTACTGCAGAAGCTTTATTAGCTAAAACACTTTGATTTTTAGCTATTTCATCTACAGTTGATGCTGAAATTTTCGCTCTTATTAATTTAGCTTTCTTCTCTTTAATGATTTCGGCATTAGCCGTAGCTGAAGCACTTTCAACACTCATTAAACCAGCCTTATTAATCTTTACTAACTGAACAACAGCATAACCTCCACCTGGAATTGTAAAACGTTTAAAATCGCCTGCTTTAGTTCCTTTTTCATAAGCCCAACGTACAATTGTACGTTGATTTCCTAAACCTGGAATACTTTCGTCTAACACTTTAATACCATTAACAGGCTTAAGGTTGTATTCGTTTTCCGTTGCCGCTTCTTTAAATCCTTTATCTTTACTAGCAAGTTCAAATTTGGAAGTTGTATTAAATATAGCGTTACTTGTATTATCTGAAGGTTCAATTTTTTGAGCTAGAGTTGCAATTTTAATCGCTTTCTTCTCATTTTTCTGTCCTAAAATTTCAATAACGTGAAATCCAAATACTGTTTTTACAACTTCGATATCTCCCACATTTTTTTCAAATTCAAAGTCGTTAAATGGCTTCACCATTGTTCCATATCCATGAAAATCATATTCACCTCCTTTAGCAACACTTCCTGCATCAGAAGATAAGGCTGTTACTAATTCTGGAAATTTAGATGCATCTGCTTTCACAAGAGCTGCAACACTATCAGCAATAATTTTTGCTTCTTCAACTGTGCTCGTCACATCTGGTTTAGCACTACTAGCACCGAGGTGCGGAATTAATATATGTCTAACTTTTACTGAATCTGGCATTTGCTTTTCAGCAACTACTTTAGTGATTTTATAAAATCCATTGTCCTTATATGGTCCAAAAACCTGACCAACAGCTAAAGGATAAATGCTATCTTGAACAGCTTGAGGTAAACCAGATTTAAACACAAAGTTATCATTAAACTTAAGATCAGAATTCGCAGCCAAATAACCGTCATGGTCTGTGGTATCTTTAAATCCTAATTCCGTTTCGTCTACTGCAGTTGTTGTAGTATTATCGGGAGTACCATTTAACAATTTCAATAAGTCATTTTGAATATTAGTTTCATCTTCAAGCGATGCAACTTCTAAAAACTCAACAAATGCAATATCTCTTGAAGCCTCAACTTCATATTTACTTTTATGAGCATTAATATAATTAGAGACATCTGATTTAGTAACTTCAACTAAGCTATCTGGAATTGAAGTAAAAGGCACATTCACAAACTTTAAGTCTACCGTTTCATTCTCCAATAAATAATCCACTTCTGCTTCGGCAAGTGTTACATTTACACCAGCCTTAATCATATTGTAATAGGTTTGCTCTTGTGCACCAACAGCAATTGACTTTTCGTTATTAACCCATTCGTTATAATTTATTTGAAACGTTCCAAGTGGTGCTCTATTTTGAGCATCGCCACGAATAGCCTTTAAATTTGCAATAAATTCATTTAATTTATTTTCATCAAAAACACCATCTGCATTTTGAAACTCAGCATAACTTGAAAAACTTGTTTTCAACAGTTCTCTCATTTGATCCTGTTCAACAGATAATCCTAATTCATCAAACTGACCATTCATTATCGCTTTTCTAACTTCCTGATCATAAACTCTATTCATTGCTTGAGTAGAGGACGCATTAGGTCCTTGTGAACGTTGCGCATTTTCAACTCTAGTCATAAAGTCTTCTCTATTAATATCTGTACCATTAACTGTTGCGACCACATCTTGTGAACCACTGGTTAATGCATCGCTATTTCTGAACAAATCAGATAATACGAATGAGAATAATGCTAACGCAATAATAAGTATTAAAAAAAGTGAACGTTGTCTAATTTTATTTAAAACTGCCATTTTATTGTATTTGTTTGTAAAATATAAGTGGGCGAAAATACCATTTTCTATTAAATAATAAAAGCAGAAGAACAGATTTTATTCACTTTATAACGTTTTAATCTTCTTCAAGTATGCTAAGTGCCACGACATCAATTTTAGTAGAAGAAACCTCCACTATAGTAAACCTGTAATTTTGAATATTAACTTTGTCATTTGGTTGCGGTATTTCCTCTGTCTCATCTACAATTAAACCGCCCAAAGTTTCATAATTCTCACCTTCTGGTAAATTCAATTTATAGGTTTCATTAATATAATCAACCTCTAAACGTGCTGAGAATTTATAATGGCTGTCATCAATCTTTTCTTCTATGAGTTCTATTGTATCATGTTCATCCTCTATTTCACCAAAAAGCTCTTCTACGATATCTTCTATAGTCATAATACCTGACGTCCCTCCATATTCATCAATTACCACTGCCATACTTTTTCGTTTTTTCGTTAAGCTATTTAGCACATCTTTTACTAACATAGTTTCTGGAACATAAACTACAGGCTTTGTTACGGATTTAATGGATATAGGTTTTTTAAATAATTCGAAAGAATGCACGTACCCCAAAATATCATCAATGGTTTCTTTATAAACTAAAATTTTTGACAACCCTGTTGAAGTAAATAATGAATTTATATTTTTTATAGAATCATTAACTTCCACTGCAATAATTTCTGTTCGTGGCACCATCACTTCTCTAGCCTTAACATCTGAGAATTCTAAGGCATTTTGAAATATTTGAATTTCACTATCGACTTCTTCATGTGCTTCGACCGATTCCATCTGCTCACTTATATAATTACCCAAATCCACTTTGGTCATTGCCAATTCTACTTTGTCACCATCAGTTTTAAAAAACCGTTTGAGTATAAAATCTGAAATCCAAATCACAAAAGAAGAAATAAACCAAAATAGTATATAAAACACATAGGCTGGAAACGCAAATATTTTCAAAAACAGATTTGCATAGATTTGAAAAAAAACCTTTGGCAAAAACTCTGCAGTAATTAATATTACAATAGTAGAAATAATAGTTTGGGATAATAAACTCAAATCAACCAATAGATAATTAAGAACTCCATATTGAGTAGGGAGTATCGATTGAAACCAATTCATCAACACATCACCCATTAAAAACCCATATACTACTAAGGCAATATTGTTACCAATGAGCATGGTCGCAATAAATTTAGAAGGCTTAGCAGTTAATTTTCTTAGAATTTTAGACAGAAAGAATTCTTGCTTTTTCTCGATTTCAATATATATCTTATTAGAAGACACATACGCAATTTCCATTCCTGAGAAAAAAGCTGAAAGTAAAAGTGAAATAACAATTATGATGACTGTAGAATCCATAAAATCTTACTTACCTCTATCTTCGAATCGTTTTCTGAATTTTTTTCTAAAGAAAAACATAAAAATGGCTAAAGCTCCAAGTAACAGAGAAATATAAGAGCGATTAGAACCATCATTCCAATTCGAAATCGCATCATAAATAAATAACACCGCAAAAATTAAATATATGTACTGAAAAAACTGAAGTATCTTCATTGAAGTAGATTTTAATTATACCACAAAGATAACGAATTATTTATCTGTATGCATCTAATTTAGATGTAATGGTAACTTAGAACAACCTCAACCTGCTGTTCTTGATTTGAATTTAATTTGCATTAAGGCGTTTCATCTAAAAACACAAGACCGCTACCTTCCATAATTTCGAAGGTTTTAAAATTAGAATCAGAGTCAAACCCATTTCCATTTTGCCTGTTTCTTCCAAATTTTAAGGTCACAGGCCGATTCGTAAATAGCCATTCCCTTTTTTGGTCATAATACAATTGCTCGGCATATAATGTGTCTTTATTATGAGTAGACAATACAACATTGCCTTGAAGATCGATGATATTGGTTTCACTATAATAAATGGCATAATCGGAAACAATTACACTCTTATTATTATCGTCATCAAAAACGATAAGATGAATACCATCGGGATATTCTGAATATGCAAAATCCCTATTCGAATAATCAAGCATTTTAGGGCTAATCAAATTAGCAATTACGCGACCTGTATCTGCAAGTTTTTCGGTGTATTTTAAATTAATGTTTTCGGCAATTCCAATAGGTTCATTTTGTAGAACACCTATTTTCTGAACTTCCTTTAAATTGCTATTACATGAAAAAAACAAAGTCACAGCAAATGCTATGACTAAGTTTTTAATTCTATATAAATTTTTTAATACCATTACAGACCAGGAACTGTTACACTCGCTCCAATCCAGCATCCAATTCTAATGGTTGTTTTTTGGCAATCGCAATTAAATATTTCACTTCTTTGCGGTGCTTTGGCTAAATAATTTGCTGCCGTTTGTGCAGCAGCTTTTTTTAAATTAGCATCTACATTCCCTGCTTTTTTAGCTTCTTTTGCAGCTAACCAAAATACAGCTCTTTTGTTAAAGTTTGTATCTCCGCAGCTATTTGCACTCGCGGCATACATTCCTGCAATAGATAAATATGGTCTTCCGTTAGAAGGGTTCAACTTTAAAGCTTCTCTGTAATAGCCTCTAGCTTGCCCATACTTCCCTTTTTTCTTAAGGATAGATCCAATTCTATTTGCTAGTTTTCCTTTCTTATAATTGTCACTTTCTAACTCAAAAGATTGCTTAAAGTATTCAATTGCCTCATTTAACTTACCATCTTTTAATAATAATCCAGCAACAAAATATTTTGTGTCAGCAGATGGCGCTGTTTCATCATAAGCTTTTACTAGTTTAATATATAATGGATCATCTGTACATTCTTTATTGAACATTCTGCTTACTGCTCTTTTTAACCAAATTGCATCATTCTTAAACTCCTCAAAGTCTTTAGTGTACAATGGTATTAAGTTTTCACAGTTAGCCAAAATCCCTAATTTAGTATCAATACTTCCTGAAATCTTATCGTAATTCTCTAAATAACTATTGTAAGACTTTTTATACTTTCCTTGTTTAGAAGTTAAGGTTTGACCAGCCTCTTCTTTTTTAACTAAAGCGTTCAATTTTTCCGTATAGTTTTTAATCTCGTTCTCAATTTTGTCTGAAACATCATCGTATTTATTAAAAACGTTTTGAATCGGAAATTGACCAGAATTAAATAAATCAACTGCTAAAGAGAAATAGATATATAATCCTTTAGGACTTGTAAAACTTTCTAGATGTGTTTTATATAAATTATCGTATTCATTATAAACTTGTACATCAGATAATCCTAATTCTTTTCTATTATCGTATTTTAATTGAGTTTTATCTTGAAGCACATCTCCAGCTGAGTATTTACTTGGATAGTATTGCATAGCATCATCCCAAACTTTCATTAAATCATGAACATAATGAACCTGTTCTGCACCAGAGGTATTCTTAATTTTATGTTTCAGAATTCGTTCACCATATTGATAAATTGCTCTACTTAACTTAGGGCATTTATTTTTTAATTTCTTCCATGGTTCATATGCTTCGTCATATTTTTTGCTTTTAGCAGCATCAGAAAAAATAGTTAACCAAGTCATACATTCATCGTCTTGCTGCGCAAAACTCACATTCACACTTAAAAACAGGGCCGCTATTATTAAAGTAATTTTCGTCTTCATATTAATTAATTTACCGTTAGTTATATTTTATTTTTTGGAACCATCTATCGTTTAATGACAAACTTATTTGAAGGTTTACAAAATTTTCTTGAATCAAGTTTTGGCTCGTTGTTCCTCTCTTACCAATTTCAAATCCTAAATTAGCATTTGAAAAAATCCCTCCAACTGGTAATCCAACTCCAAAAGATATGCCAAACTCGTTAATTGTTTCATCATTAATTTTCAACCCTGTATTTTCAAAATGCACACCCGCTCTATAAGTGGCTCTTTTCCAGTAATTTGAAAACGAATTGTAATTAGGAATAAAATAACCTCCAAGTGCTATTGTTGATGCATCTACAAAAGTAGCATTATCTATAGAAAAAATTGGATTAGAAAATTCACTCGTTTTTTGGATTGTATATTCAGCACCTAAAAACCATTTTCTTGGCGCGCCAATTCCTGCGCCAAAGGACAACCTCGATGGCAGTGTTAACTCTGTAGTTTTAAGATTATCTGCTTCTAAATCGGCATCAATAGTATTTATAACAAATTCTTGATTGGTTTGTCCATTAATTACTATGGTAGAAAATGATCTTGTATTATTTGAATTGATTGTGCTTTTGGGCGTGTATGTTAACCCAGAAATTAATTCTAACCTATCACTTATCATTGTCTTATAGGTTAATCCCAAATTGAAGTTCAATCCACTCAAATCGGAACGATTATCTTCTCTGGTTTGATATTGAATTATATTACCTTCATCATCATAAAGGATTTCAATCGCACTGTTTTGAATATTACCAAAATTGTAGCTTGCTTCAACTCCCACGCTTAATTTTTCATTAATTTGATATCCCAACCCTGTAAATGCTTTATTAAGACCACCTTCTCCGCGATATCTATTTTTAACATCTCCATCAACGATAGATTCCAATTTATAACCAACTGAAGTATACGGCAAGAGTCCGAAACCAAATCCAAATTTTCCCATCGGAACCGATAAGGCAAAATAATCGAATGTTGTTGTACTTGCTTTCTCACTTCCTGAATCACTCTCTAAATTCAAACTTGAATAACTCGCTCCAACCGCAAATTTAACTGGGCGGCTTTCATTATTAAACGTTTTTAAATTTGTTCCTGCGTATCCAGCCGGATTTCTGAGATTAACATGAATACTATCTGTAAATATGCTCAGCCCCCCCATACTTCTGTTCTCTACAGTTCCTTTAAATTTTAAGCTTCCAATTCCATAAAAAGAATAGGGTGACGCTGTACCCTCTTGTGCATAAGATTGCATTGCAAAAGCAGCTATTAAAACTATTACAAGTTTTTTTATCATTAGTTTGAATTAAATTCTAAAATAAAGTTTAAACCTTCTAAAAGAAAATTTGAATTGGCAAATATGCCATTTTTTAATTGTTTTGACAAGAAATCTGTATCTCCACCTGTTAAAATAATTGTTAAATCCACATGTTTTTGTTTATAGGTATCTATAACTCCATCAATTTCATTAATAATTCCAAATTGAACACCTGAATGAATGGAACTTGCCGTCGAATCTCCAATAATATCTTTTGGTATTTTTGATTCTAATAACGGTAAATTTGCTGTCAAATTATGTAACGACTGATAACGTAATCGAATTCCAGGTGAAATTGCACCTCCATAATACTCGTTTTTATAAGAAATAAAATCATAAGTTATACATGAACCCGCATCAATAATGAGTACATTTTTATTTTTAAATTGCTGAACTGATGCACTGACTAAAGCCATGCGGTCTACACCTAAAGTTTTTGGTGTTTTATAAAAATTCTTGAAAGGCAACTTTGTGTCATGCGTAAGACATAGCACATCATAATATATTTTAACGACATCAATTTGTGATCTTTCTAATCGCCCTACAGAAGAAATTATTACCTTTTTAATATTTTTAAATTCATTGCGAATCTTTTTAAACTCTTTTATAAAATCTTCAACGCCACATACCTTCCGTGACTTTATTTTAAAGTTCTGAAAAACAGCGAGTTTAACATAGGAATTACCAACATCAATTATTAAGTTCATAGCTTAAGTAAAAGTTGTAAATTTACAAAACCATTTTTTATTAGTTTTTCTTTTGCGAATATTAAAAATGGATTTATATTTGCAACCGCTTTAAGCAATGGTGCCTTAGCTCAGTTGGTAGAGCAATGGACTGAAAATCCATGTGTCCCTGGTTCGATTCCTGGAGGCACCACCACTAAAAACCCGAACAGATTGTTCGGGTTTTTTGGTTTTATAAGGTGCTGATTCGTGTGTTAATAAATCGAAATACTTTAAAAAAATTTATTAATTGACCAGAACCAATTGAAAATAACTGTGATAAATTACAGTTGTTAAAACTTTATCTTGAGTTTGTCTAAAGGAGTATTCTTTACTATAAAATCACCCTCAACCCCTTCAAATTTTAGTCAAAACAAACCTTAGGGAAAAATTGCCAACTCCTCGGGAAATTCTACCTAATCTTTTCTCGCTTTCTCATCACATCTTTGCTGTATCAAAATATTTATAAACATTAAAATATAAAAACATGAAAAAAGTAATTTTAACATTCGTACTACTTATGGGAGTAACAAGTGCATTCGCACAACTTCCTGACAATGAATTTGACATCGATGGCGTAACAGCTATTGTAATTACAGATCCTCAAAACGATTTTTTAAGTCCACAGGGTGTCACTTGGGGAGTTGTTGGTGAAAGTGTTACAGCCAACAACACTGTAGAAAATTTGGAAACAATTTTTAAATTAGCTGAAGCTAATGGTATTAAAGTATTTATCTCTCCACATTACTATTATAAACATGATCACAATTGGAAATTTGAAGGTGCATTAGAAAAATTGATGCACAACATTAACATGTTTGATCGTGGTGACCAATTAAATACAGCAGGCTTTGAAGGTTCGGGAGCCGACTTTTTAGAACTATATAAAAAGTATATCGAAAAAGATTTTGTTACTGTTGTTGGACCTCATAAAGTATATGGTCCTGAACAAAATGACTTGAGCTTACAGTTAAGAAAACAAAAAATAGACAAAGTCATTTTAGCTGGAATGTCTGGTAATTTATGTGTGGAAGCGCATATGAGAGAACTTATCGAAGATGGGTTTGAAGTAGCCGTTGTTGGCGATGCAACAGCATCTGCAATTATCCCTGGACATGATGGAAATGCTGCAGCTCAAACGAACTTCAGATTTATTGCTAGTCACGTGTATAGCACAAAAGAACTTGCGGAAAAATTAAAAAAGTAGCACAACAAATTATCAATTAATAAAATATATACTAAATGAATACCATTTCAAAACTGGTTCTAGAGCCAAAAACAATCGATACTGCAGATGCAATTTCTGCTAAAATTTTAGAAGCGGCAAAAAAAGGTATGGGAATGATCCCAAATATGTACGCCACGATGGCAAACAATACAGCCTTGTTCGACGCGTATAGCCATTCTTATAAAACCTTTAGAGAAAATGCTGGATTTACATCTCAAGAACAGGAAATAATATTTCTATCCATCGCATTTGAAAACGAATGTGATTACTGCATGTCTGCACATAGTTTTGTAGCAGATAAAATGAGTAAGGTACCAACTGAAGTTACCGATGCCATTAGAAACAATACCGAAATAGAAGATGCAAGATACAAAGCACTTAGCAGGTTTAGTCGTGTGATGACTGCTAAACGAGGGAATCCATCTCCAGAAGATATTGATGCCTTTTTAGCTGCAGGATATACAGAAAATCACATTCTTGGTGTCATTGCTGGAATTGGAGTAAAAACCATGAGTAATTATTTTAACCATGTGTTTAACACACCGGTAGATGCCGCTTTTTCAAGTCGAACATGGGTAAAACCAAATTAATTTAAAGCAAAACGATATTATGAGTAATTATAAAAACAAAGTCGCCTTCGTCATAGGTGGCACAAGTGGTATTGGACTTGCAACTGTGAACACCTTATTGGAAGGAGGTGCTAAAGTACATATAGCAGGTAGAAATGTATATAAAGTTGATGATTTAGATCAATTAGTGAAGCACCGTGCTGATATTACAAATGAAGCAGATGTACAGGAATTAATTGGGAAGATTGATAGCTTGGATAACTTAGACTATTTAGTTAATGCTTCAGGCATTTTTGCCCCGAAAGCCTTTTTAGAACATACTATAGAAGATTATGATGGATATCAAGATTTAAACCGAGGGTTCTTTTTTATTACACAGGCTGCTGCTAAGAAAATGAAAGCGACCAATGGTGGTGCTATTGTAAATGTTGGATCGATGTGGGCCAAACAAGCGATTAAAGCGACACCTTCATCTGCCTACTCCATGCAAAAAGCAGGATTACATAGTTTGACACAACATTTAGCAATGGAATTGGCTGACGCTAACATTAGAGTTAACGCTGTGTCACCAGCAGTCGTAAACACACCCGTGTATCACTCAGTATTTGGCAGTAAAGAAGCCGCTGATGAAGCCTTAGAAGGGTTTCACAATTTCCACCCAATTGGTAGAAACGGAACACCACAGGATATAGCAAATGCCATTACCTACCTGTTGTCTGATAAAGCATCCTGGATCACAGGAGCTATTTGGGATGTAGATGGTGGTGTTATTGCCGGAAGGAATTAACGAAGAAAAAGTGTTGATTAATAGCGGAAAAAGTATCAATCGTATTACGGTTGGTGCTTTTTTTTTATGTTTAATAGAAACATCTAAAGTTTAGTATCTTCGCATTCCATATATAATGAATTATGGTTTTAGCGATATAACAATGAAATTTATAGGAAACACTAATGAATATCTTCAATTAAAAACACTTGAGCAATGCGACTGCAGTGTGTTTAGAGAAATCATTGAAGGCAGCCTTACTATTTTATGGTTTCAGAGTGATGCCAATGAACTTGTTATTGATGGGAAGATATATACATTCAATAAAAATCAAATTGTGTTCCTAACCGAATTTCATCAAGTAACTGTAAACCATCTGGAATCCACACGCTTTTTAAGATTTAACAGACATTTTTATTGTGTGATCGATCATGATACCGAGGTAGGCTGTAAAGGGCTTTTGTTTTTCGGCGCATCACAATTACCAGTCATAACAATTTCAGAAAAAGACTTGCTTCAGTTTGAGACACTTTGGACTATGTTTAGTATTGAAATGCAGTCTAAAGACAGCCTGCAAATTGACATGTTACAAATGATGCTAAAACGTTATTTGATTTTATGCACACGTTTATTTAAAGCCCAAGATCAGTATCCGGAAGAAAAAATTGAAATAGATATTATTAGAGATTTCAACTTTTTAGTAGAGCAACATTTTAAAACAAAACACAGTGTTGCTGAATATGCCGAACTTTTAAATAAATCGCCAAAAACCCTATCAAATATATTTTCAAAAATAGGATCTAAAACACCTTTACAATATATTCATGAGCGCAAAATGCTAGAAGCTCGACGCCGTTTACGTTATTCTGATATGCAAATTCAGGAAATCGCTTATGAAATTGGCTATGATGATATTCAGGCATTTAGTCGTTTTTTCAAAAAACAAGAAGGCGTATCTCCATCTGTTTTCAAAGAAAATATGTAGTCGGGAATAATTGCCAACTACTAAGGAAAACTTACCTACCACATAACTCCACTATCTTCGGATCTTTGCTTCATAATAACACAACAATTATATATTATGGAAACAGCAAAACAAAACAATTACAAATCGAATTTATCAAACTTCGAAGTGATGACGAATACAAAAAGGTCATTATGGAACAGTCGTAGACGTAATTCATATATAACAAAATTCAAGTTTAATTAAAACAAAGTTGATATGAAAACAATAGAAAATAACGAAGATTACAACAAGTTAATGGATCAGGACAAACCAGTTCTTTTAGATTTTTATGCAGATTGGTGTGGCCCTTGTCAGACTTTATTACCTACCGTAGATAAGTTATCTAAGGAGTATGAGGGCAAGATTGAAATCCAAAAAGTAAATGTAGATCAAAACAAAGAATTGGCAGCAAAATTCGGAATTAGAAGTATTCCTGCATTATTCTTTTTAAAAAACTCGGAAATAGTAGATCACGCACATGGTTTGCAATCTGAATCAGAATTAAGAAAAAAACTGGATGCATTACTAAATTAAGAAGCTCTTAAAACCTCACAATTAAAACCCGAACAAACAGTTCGGGTTTTTTGGTTTTATTAAGGGTCAATTACGTGCTGAATTCTTTATAAAAAATAGTATATTAGCTTGTTTGATTAATTTCTCGCACTTAAATTCACAATAGCTTTTTGCTATTAATTCAATACAATAAATGAGTAATAAAAATAAATTCATGAAAGAAGCAGTAAATGCTGCGCTAAAAGGAATGAATAATAATGAAGGAGGTCCTTTTGGATGTGTTGTTGTTAAAGACGGAATAATTATTGGGCGCGGAAACAATAAAGTCACCTCCACTAATGACCCAACGGCTCATGCAGAAGTGACTGCTATTAGAGATGCTTGTAAATACTTGAACTCATTTCAATTGGAAGGCTGCGAAATTTATACGTCTTGCGAACCTTGCCCAATGTGTTTAGGAGCCATTTATTGGGCGCGTCCTGATAAAGTTTACTATGGAAGTAATCAAATTGATGCCGCAAATATTGGTTTTGATGATGCATTCATTTACAAAGAAATCCCACTCCCTTATGAACAACGTAGTATTCCTTTTGAACAACTTGCTCGAGACATTGCATTAGAACCTTTTAACGAATGGGTAAGAAAAGAAGATAAAACTAAATATTAATTGATTTTATATGATTGAATTCATCCTGAATAACAAAACCATTAAAACGTCTCTTAATTCTGGGATGACCTTATCGGATTTTATCAGGTATGAGCAGCGATTAACAGGCACAAAAATAGGTTGTCGAGAAGGTGACTGTGGTGCATGCACAGTGCTTATTGGCACATTGAAAGAGGACAAAACCATTTCCTACCAAAGCATCACGTCTTGTATTTCTCCTCTAGGGAATGCTCATGGAAAACATGTGGTCACAATTGAAGGAATGAATTTGCAAAATCGCTTAAATTCTTCCCAATTGGCTATGAAATCTAATTATGCGACACAATGCGGATTTTGCACACCAGGATTTATAGTATCTCTAACTGGTTTTGCACTTTCCAAAAATGAAAAAACTAATGAAAACGCACTTAATGCAATTAGTGGCAACATTTGTAGATGTACAGGTTATAAATCTATAGAAAAAGCTGCAAGTGAAGTCTGTTCAAACTTGAATCTTCATAAAGATTCAATATCTTTAGAGTGGCTTATTGATAACTACTTTATTCCTAAATACTTTAAGGACATACCTGGAAAACTAAACCAATTAACAACCGATACTCTACAACAAAACGGTACGCTATATATATCAGGAGGAACAGATCTATATGTACAACAGGCAGATAATTTAATTGAGAACGATGTACATCTCATTGCTGAAAACAACTTATTTAAGGGAGTAACAATAGATAAAAACGAATGTATTCTAGGATCAAATGCTACAGTAACAGATTTATGGAATAATTCGGAGTTGAATACTCAATTTCCTAATCTCAGAAAATATTTAAAACTCGTCTCTTCAGAACAAATAAGGAATATGGCTTCCTTTGGTGGAAATATAGTAAACGCATCTCCAATTGGTGATATGACCATTTTCCTTTTGGCCTTGAATAGTAATATAACGATCTCTAATTCAAATGATGACCAACGAAGTCTTTTGTTGAATGACTTTTATCAAGGTTACAAAACATATGATTTAAAAGATGACGAACTCATTTCATCCATTAATTTTAAAATTCAAAGAGAACACTCCTATTTTAATTTCGAAAAAGTTAGTAAACGAACCCATTTAGACATTTCTAGTGTAAATTCAGCAATCTCTTTGACTGTAGAAAAACAAACCATTTCTGAAGCTCATGTCTCCATTGGTGGCGTTGCTGCCATTCCAAAGTATTTACATCAAACTTCTGAATTCTTGAAAGGTAAAAATTTGAATACTCAACTAATCATTGATGCGAATGAAATTTTGCAAACTGAAATTTCACCAATTAGTGATGTTCGTGGATCTAGTAATTATAAACGATTATTAGCACGACAATTATTTTACGCACATTTTACCGAGTTATTTCCTGAATTATTCACACTAAATGATTTCGTCCAATATGCATAAAAACAATCAAAATACTATTTTAAAAAACAAGCTCTCCGAGGTGACTTTAGCTCTAAAGCAAAGTGTAAAAAACTTAGACTCTTATACGCATGTTCGTGGAGAATCATTGTATGTAGACGATGTCAATATAAGACAAGGCACATTTCATGCTGTTGTTTTTGATTCGCCAAAAGCACACGGTATAATAAAGCATATTGATTATTCTAAAGCTGAAGGATTAGATGGTGTTGAACACATTTTTACCTATAAAGACATTCCAGGTGAAAACCAAATTGGAGGCATTTTTCCTGATGAACCTTTATTTGCTGAAGATGAAGTTCATTTTTCGGGTATGCCAATAGCGCTTATTGTAGCAAAATCTGAATTTATAGCAAGGCAAGCACGTCGTTTAATTGAGATTGAAATTGAAGAACTTCCTGTAATTACCACGACCAAAGAAGCTAAAGAAAAGGGTAGTTTCATTAATGCTCCACGATCATTTAGTTTAGGGAATACAACCGACGCATTTAAAAAATGTGACTATGTTTTTGAAGGTGAAACATTCTCAAACGGTCAGGAACATCTATATATTGAAGCTCAAGGAGCGTACGCTGAACCTTTAGAAAATGGAGCTATAAAAATTACATCTTCAACACAAGGGCCAACAGCGGTACAAAAAACAACGGCAAAAGTTCTAGGAATTGCAATGCATAAAATTGAAGTCGATGTCACGCGACTTGGCGGCGGATTTGGTGGAAAGGAAGATCAAGCAACACCATGGGCAGTTATGGTAGCTTTAGCAACCTACCACTTGAATCAATCTGTGAAATTGATTTTAAATCGTCATGATGATTTACGAATGACTGGAAAACGTCATCCTTACGAAAGCAGTTATAAAATTGGCTTGTCTAAAGACTTGAAAATTCTAGCTTATGAAGCTGAATTTTTACAAAACTCAGGAGCTGCAGCAGATTTATCGCCTGCTATTGCTGAGCGTACCCTTTTTCACGCTACCAATAGTTATTACATTGAAAATGTGAAATCAACAGTACATAGCTGCAAAACTAATTTACCTCCAAATACGGCTTTTCGAGGTTTTGGAGGACCTCAAGGCATGTTTGTTATAGAATCTGCAATTGCAAAAGCAGCATCGGAAATTGGGGTTAAATCTAGAGAAATTCAAGAAGTCAATTTACTGAAAGAAAATGATAGGTTTTCTTATGGTCAAATAGCCAAATTAGTTGAAGCTCAAAACACATGGGATTCTGCGAAAACAATATATAATTTGGAAGCTCTTGAAAATGAGGTCGAAGAATTTAATGAAAATAATGAATCATTCAAAAAAGGACTAGCGCTTATGCCGATTACTTTTGGCATTTCATTTACGAACACTCCAATGAACCATGCACGAGCTTTAGTTCATATCTATCAGGACGGAAGTGTTGGTATTAGTACTGCTGCTGTTGAAATGGGACAAGGCGTTAACACTAAAATGATGCAAATTGCTTCGGATGTGTTTTCCATTCCATTGACAAAAATAAAAATAGAAACAACCAACACAACACGTGTTGCAAACACCTCGCCTTCTGCAGCAAGTTCAACTGCAGATCTAAATGGCAAAGCAACATTAAAAGCATGTAATGCTCTGCTTAAGCGTTTGAAAGAAATCGTAGCTAGTGAGTTCAAAGTTTCCGTAAAGGCCATTCAAATAAAAAATGAATCTGTCTATATAAATCAAAAGAAATCATGGCTAAAGTGGAATGAATTGATTGCTAAAGCAATGTTATTACGTGTAGCACTGACTGAAAATGCACATTATGCCACACCTGAAATTCATTTTGATAAAACTAAAGAAAAAGGGCATCCTTTTGCCTATCATGTTTATGGTACGGCTATATTGACAACTACTGTAGATTGTACACGAGGCACGTATGAATTTGATTCGGTTAAAATAGTCCATGATTATGGAAAAAGCATGAATGAAGGTATTGATTTAGGACAAGTTGAAGGAGCGCTAGTTCAAGGAATTGGATGGATGACCATGGAGGAAATTGCTTATAATGAAGAGGGGCAATTACTTTCAAATGCATTGTCAACATACAAAGTGCCAGATATTTTTTCAGTGCCAAAAAATATTGAGGTAATTCCTGTAGAAACCGAAGGAAATGATATGGCTATATTAAAATCTAAAGCCGTTGGTGAGCCGCCTTTGATGTATGGTATTGGCGCCTATTTTGCGCTGCAAAATGCGATTACTGCGTTTAATCCGAATCACAAATTACAATTTCATGCGCCAATGACACCCGAAAAAGTATTAATGAGTTTATATGAAGATTAATGATAACATTTTTGATGTCTTTCCTGAATTAGAAAGTGAAAGACTTCAATTTAGAGCTTATAAAAATGAGGATGCCAAGAGATTACTCAGTATAAGATCCAATGCCTTAGTTTCTAAATATATGGATACAACACTTCCTGTAACTGTAGAAGATTCTAAACAGAGAATTGCGAAAATACAATCCTCTTTTAATGATAAAACTGGTATTACATGGGCTATAATAGAGAAATCTTCAAATATGTTAATTGGAGATTTTGGGATTTGGCGATTTGACAAAAATAATTCTCGTGGTGAGATTGGCTATGTACTATCACCTGAATTTTGGGGTAAAGGCTATATGACTGAAGCATTTACAACATTGGTTAATTTTGCGTTTAGCAAGTTAAATCTACATAGTCTAGAAGCAAATATCAATCCTGAAAATGAAAATTCTAAAATATTACTATCTAAGTTTGGCTTTAAACAAGAGGCCTATTTTAGGGAGAATTATTTTTACAATGGTCGTTTTTTAGATAGTGAAATTTATTGTTTACTTAAATCAGATATTGAATAATTAATGACGGAATTTCTTATATATAGTAAGCGTTGCTTCATCAATAATCGGTTTGTTGAAGCAACAATTCATGTTAAAAACAGACGCATTCATGAGATATATTTTTCAATTCAAAAAATAGAAAACATTCCTTTTCTGGACTATGACAATCTCATCGTCATGCCTGGCATTATTGATGCTCATGTTCATATTAACGAACCTGGAAGAGACCATTGGGAAGGATTTAATACAGCAACAAGAGCAGCAGCCATTGGTGGTGTTACTACACTTATAGAGATGCCTTTGAATGCAAGTCCAGTTACAACTAATGTTAATGCTTTTAAACTTAAGCAGAAAGCTTCTGAGAATAAATTACACGTGAATTGCGGTTTTTATGGCGGTGTTATTCCAACTAATACGATTGATATAGAATCACTTATCGAGGCTGGTGTTTTTGGAATTAAAGGGTTTTTAACACATTCTGGTATTGATGAGTTTCCTAATATATCTAAGAACCATTTAGAAGCAATAGCTCCAATTCTAAAAAAACATAATATCCCTCTTCTTTTACATTGTGAAGTGAGCGATAACGATGTACCATTTGTAAACAATCCTAAAAGCTATCAGAATTATTTAGAATCGCGACCTCAACATTGGGAAACCAATGCTATAAATATTGCATTAGAAATTCAAAAACAATTTGACATCAGAGTTCACATCGTTCACTTATCTGCATCTAATGGTATAAATCGGATTACGGAACGAAAAGAATCTACAAACAGATTAACTGTCGAGACTTGTCCGCACTACCTCTATTTTTATGCTGAAGACATCCCGGATGAATCTCCTATATTTAAATGTGCACCTCCTATACGTGAAAAAGCAAACAATGATAAACTATGGAAGTTTCTTCTCAATGATGGCTTTGATTTTTTAGGATCCGACCACTCACCCGCTCCACCAGAACGCAAACAACTAGAAAGTGGAGATTTTTTCAAAGCTTGGGGTGGTATTTCTGGATTACAATTTACCTTGCCTATATTATTTTCTGAATGCAAAAAAAGAGGAATGGCAATAGAGAAATTGATTCCACTGCTAACAAATAATCCTGCCAAATTTCTAGGACTAGATTCTAAAAAAGGTGCCTTAGGAATAGGGTTTGATGCTGATATAACAGTTTGGGATGACACTAAAGAATTTAAAATTAATGAAGATACCATTCAGCATAAACACAAAGCAACACCATATTTAAACGAAACCGTATTTGGAAAAGTAATTCATACATTTGTTAATGGCGCTCACGTGGTTAAAGATTCGAAAATTAAAACTCTTGAACAAGGACAATTACTTTTAAAAGATAGATGACAGAAGATACTTTATTACACTATACAGATCTTGCCTCCGAGCAAATTGGAGGACAAGTTTTATTTGCTACTGATGATTTTTTCGCAGAGAAAGAAAATTTAATAAAAGAAGGACGCGGTGTATTCATCCCAGACAAATACACGGAACAAGGAAAGTGGATGGATGGATGGGAATCTCGAAGAAAACGAACCTCTGGTCATGATTGGGCAATAATAAAGTTAGGCGCTCATGGCGTTATAAAAGGCTTCGATATAGATACGAATCACTTTCTTGGAAATCATCCGCCTTTTGCGTCCGTTGAGGCCATAAACTTAAAAGAAGACCTAGATCATTGGAGTAATGCCGATAATTTAGACTGGGATGAAGTATTAACTAAATCGCCATTGGATCCAGGAAGTCAACATTTTTTTGAAATCAGTTCAGATGCTATTTATACACATTTAAGATTACATATTTATCCTGATGGAGGTGTTGCTAGATTTAGAGTCTTTGGAGAAGTTTTTAAGGACTGGTCTACAATAAAAGAAGATGAACTTGTAGACTTAGCTCTTGTGAATAACTGCGGCAAGGCATTGCATTGTAACGATATGTTTTTTAGTGTTATGGACAATCTCATTACACCGACAACAGGTAAAAATATGGGAGACGGTTGGGAAACCAAACGTAACAGAACACCTAATAATGTCGATTATGTAATTTTGCGTCTCGGACATCCAGGAATTGTTAAAAAAATTACAGTTGACACTAAACATTTTAAAGGAAATTACCCTGATTCTTGTGCTATTGATGCTTGCTATTGCGAAGACGAATCTGAGATTTTAAATTCAGAGCATGAATGGTTCCCTTTGCTTCCTCAGATGAAATTAGGCGCAGATCAAGAGCATCATTTCGAAGAACAAATACAACCTATCAATCAACCCATATCACATGTCAAATTAAAAATTTATCCTGATGGAGGTATCAGTAGATTACGAATTTTAGGTACCATAAAATAGATTTAATGATAGAAATAATTTCACTTATAGCTTGGCTTGTTATTTTTACAGTAATCATTGGGGCTACATATAAATTACACCATTTAATTAAAGCGTTTAAGGCTGAAAACAATGAAGAAAAAGCAGATTCACTGCAAACTGCTCAAAATTGGTTTTATGCTTTAATTGTTTTTGCTTCTGTTTGTGGTATTGGCATACTATACTTGTTTATTAAAGATTCTATTTACGAAAGTCACTTTTTTGAATGGTTGAATTTATCCGTACGATTGATTCACATTACATTTGGAATTGCTTGGATTGGCGCGTCATTTTATTTCGTCTTTCTTGAAAATGCCTTAAATAGAACTGAAGGTGTTCGAGATGAACTGGCCGGAAATTTATGGGCCGTTCATGGTGGTGGATTTTATTATTTGGAAAAATACAAACTCGCTCCTAAGGAAATTCCTAAACAGTTACATTGGTTTAAATATGAAGCCTATTTTACTTGGCTTTCAGGATTTTGTTTACTCGCTATTGTCTATTATTTCAATTCGAGTTCGTACATGATTGACCCAGAAGTAATGGTCCTTAAACCAATGGAAGCTATTGCAATAAGCATTAGTTCGTTAATCATAGGTTGGATTCTTTATGATCAAATATGTAAACGTTTTAGCAATAATAAAATTGCTTTTACACTTGCTATTACTGCGTTGGTAGTTCTATTTGCTTGGTTTTATGCACAAGTATTTAGTGGTCGAGCTGCGTATATTCATTTTGGTGCATTCCTTGGAACCTTGATGGCTGCAAATGTGTTTTTTATAATAATCCCAGGGCAAAAACGAATGGTTGCTGCCGCAAAAAAAGGCAAAGAACCAAATCCTGCAGATGGTAAAGCTGCATTTTTACGTTCGTATACCAATAATTATTTTACGCTTCCTGTGTTGTTTGTCATGATCAGTAATCATTTTCCAAGTACGTTTGGAAATAGTTATCAATGGATTATTCTTATTGGAATTACATTGGGAACAGCTGGAGTAAAACACTATTTAAATATTCGAGAAAAAGGACAGCTTTCTGTTTGGGTAATGCCTATTTCTATATTAATTTTATTCGGAATGGCTTTTATGACTGCTCCTACTAAACCTAAATATGAAAATTGTATGGAAACAGTATCATTTGTAGAAGTGCAAACCATCATTAATAACAGGTGTACATCCTGTCATTCGTCAAATCCAACAGATGACATATGGAAAGTTGCGCCTAATGGTATAAAGTATGATACTGCAGAACAAATATATAATTTAAGAGATAAAATATTTCAACGTGTAGTGGTTAGCAAGAATATGCCATTTAACAACAACCAGACCGAAATGACACCGGAAGAACGCGACATGATTAATTGCTGGATAAATCAAGGCGCACCAAAATAAAAACTATGATAACATTAAGTCAACTGAATGAATTATCTGAAAAAGATTGTGTTTCAAAATTAGAATTATGCTGTGTTTCAAAAACATGGGTTTCAAAAATGGTAGAAAGTAGACCTTTTGATTCAGAAGAAGTCCTAATTAAAAAAGCAGCTTCTATTTGGTATAATGATTGTTCTATTTCGGATTATGAAGAAGCTTTTACAGGACATCCAAAAATTGGAAACGTTGAAAGTTTAAAAGAGAAATATGCGCATACTGCAGAATGGGCTAGTAATGAACAATCCAAAGTATCAGAAGCAGATATTAACATTATTAAAGCTCTGGCTAGTGCAAATCAACACTACGAATCTAAATTTGGTTTTATCTTTATCGTTAGTGCCAGTGGTAAATCAGCTGAAGAAATGCTGGCCATTATTAATACAAGATTACTGCATGAAATCGAAGATGAAATCTATGTTGCGATGAATGAACAGCATAAAATTACAGTGATACGCCTTACAAAATTGATTGAGAAGTTTTCAGAAAATGTCGATTTGAGTAGCCATATCACAACACATGCTTTAGACACATCCATAGGACAACCAGCAAACCGCATGATCATCACTTTAAAAGGTTTGCGCCATAACCAATGGAAACCTATGAGTGTTGGAATTACCAATGACGATGGTAGAATTTCCGACATTCTCCCTTCTGGGCGATTATTAATTCCTGGAGTCTACACAATGACATTCGACTCTGGAACATATTACAAGAACAATAATCAAAACGGTTTTTACCCGGAAGCATCAATACAATTTGAAGTTACAGACAATAGTCACTATCATATACCATTATTAATAAATCCTTTTGGGTATTCCACCTATAGAGGAACTTAGAAAACATACATTGAGAACTATTGTCATTACGAGGAACAAAGTGACGTGGTAATCTCAGTTAAACATTTAGATTGCCACAGTAATTAAATTTGCTTCGCAATGACATAAAAAGCAACACTATGAATTTAAGTATTTCAGAGACTAATAAATCAAGTATTTTTGGCGATTTAAAAACGGCTAATCTTGCATTCAATAAAATATACCGAGGAGATCGTGAAGACAGACAACCTATCCATACTGTTTATGGAGGCGCGAATCTATTTAAGTCCAATACAACTGATGTTTTAGGAGGAATTGCGCTCAAATCCTTATTGCATTACGCAGCGAATTTTGTGGATTTTGGAAAAGCATTCAATCTTAGAGGCAGCGATTCTTTACCAAATTCTGAGTCTGATCAATTAGAACTTGCTCAAGAATTGGCATTACTGTCAAGTGAAGATTTAAAAGCACATCCTGCTGGATTCTCGTATAACATCTATCAAAAAGTTATTGCAAAGCTTAAGAAAGAAGGTGTTGAAGATTTTAGAATCGATTTTGAAGACGGTTTTGGAAATCGATCCGACAGAGAAGAAGATGAAACGGCCATCTTCGCTGCTAAGGAAGTCGCTAAAGGAATGCAAAATCAAACGCTTTCGCCATTTATAGGAATTCGAATCAAACCTTTTACTGAAGAACTAAAAGATCGTGGTTTACGAACGCTCGACTTATTTCTTAGTACACTTCTTTCAGAATCAAAAGGAACGCTTCCGGATAACTTTGTGGTTATGTTACCAAAAGTTACAATTCCGGAACAGATTATAGCTTTGGTTTCCTTTTTTGAAATTATAGAAGATTCTTTTAATCTTGAATCTGGGACTTTAAAAATGGAAATGATGGTAGAAACTACGCAATCCATTATGGACCATAATGGCACAAATCCACTATATCGATTTATACTAGCCAGTAAAGGACGTTGTATCGCTACTCATTTTGGAACCTACGATTATACAGCTTCCAATAATATTACGGCCAGCTATCAAGAAATGGATCACGATGTTTGTGATTTTGCGCATTACACGACTAAAGTTGCATTGGCACATACGGGTATTTGGTTATCTGATGGCGCCACGAATACAATGCCAATTGGACCTCATCGCGGTGAATTAACTGAGACTCAAGAAATAGAAAACAAAGACGTTGTTCATAGAGCTTGGCTTAAAGGTTACGAGCACATTCGACATTCATTATACAAAGGTTTATATCAAGGTTGGGACTTAAATCCAGCGCAACTCCCTATGAGATACACAGCGGTTTATGCGTTCTTTTTAGAAAGCTATGATGATGCCGTAGTTCGATTAAAAACGTTTGTTGAAAAAGCAGCTCAAGCTACTTTAATAGGTGATACTTTTGATGATGCGGCAACTGGACAAGGCTTACTTAACTACTTTTTAAAAGCACTAAATAGTGGTGCCATTACCATAGACGAAGTTTTAGTAACAGGATTAACATTAGACGAAATTAGAACGCGTTCTTTTGCCAAAATACTAAAAGATAGACGTGCCAAATTGTAATGATTTGTCATTCCGACAAAGCGACCAAAGAAGCGATGAGGAATCTCATTAAGAGATTCTTCACTTAGTTCAGAATGACAGCTATTCTTTGTAATGAACTTGCAATAATTGAGCTACAACACTAATAGCAATTTCTTTAGGTGCATTTCCCCCAAGGTCGATTCCAATAGGACAAACTACGTTGCTCATACCTTCTTTGATATTTAAGTCGTTTATGAGCATATTATTAAATCGTACACGTTTTGTTTTGCTTCCTATAAGTCCTATATATTTAGTACCATTTTGCAATGCCAATGAGATAACATCAAAATCTATTGCATGATCATGAGTTAATACCAAAACATAGCAATTAGTACTCCATCGTACGGCGTCCTTAAAGGTTTTAAAATCATTCGTATTTACAGAAATGGTCGTTATTGTCTTTGGTACATCTATTTTTGAAAACCAATCTTCACGTGAATCAATGAGATTTACTTTAAATGGTGTATCGGCCAGTAGCTTGCATATTTCGACTCCAATGTGTCCGGCTCCAAACAAAAAAAGTTCTGGGGATTGATTCATAGGTTCTATAATTAATTCAACTTTTCCACCGCAACATTGTTCAAATTCTGGCCCGAGTGTAAAGGTTAATTCAATAATTCTATTTTCATTTATTGCGGTGACAGCTTCATCAATGGCTTTAAATTCAAGTTTCCCTCCTCCTATTGTTCCATGAATCATTCCAGATTTAGTTACAATCATTCTTGATGACACCACACAAGGAGTCGAACCCAAACACTTAGTTACAGTTACTAGTGCAACAGGTTCTTGCTTTTCTTCATACTGTTGTAAGATGTCAATCCAATTCTGCATAAATCATAAAATGACAATAAAAATAAGGCTTTTTTAGTTGAAACGATCTTCTCAAAAAAAGATGATTTATTCAAAATGATAACTTACCAATAATTGCGTAATTTTATTGTAAACTTTTAACGAGTTTTACGTCTGATTAACTCACAAATAACAACACTTATGGCAAAATCCTATTATGATCCAGCAGATCTAAGAAAATTCGGAAATATTACTGATTGGAGTGAAGAACTAGGCACTAAATTTTTCGATTATTATAGTAAAGTATTTGAAGAAGGTGCGCTGTCTGCCCGTGAAAAATCATTAATTGCTTTAGCCGTTTCCCATGTTGTAAAATGCCCTTATTGTATTGATGCCTATAGTAAAGATGGCTTGCAACGGGGCATCACCAAGGAAGAAATGATGGAAGCTGTTCATGCTGGAGCTGCAATTGAAAGTGGAGCAACGCTAGTACATGCGGTGCAAATGATGAATAAAGTCAATAAATTAGATATGTAATTAATGGTAACAAAATCCCTAAAAAAGAGAGAAAGTGATTTAGCTAATAGTCATAGACAATTGGAAATTCTGTCAAATGGAATTTTCAAAAGCGGTGAATTGCCAAAATTCTCAGATAAAATTGCTGAAACCAATCAATTACCTCTTCGTCCAAGAGCACTGGAAATCCTTCAAATAAATTTAGGTTACATGTGCAATCAAGTTTGTGAACATTGTCATGTGGATGCAGGTCCCGATCGAAAAGAAATTATGACTCGAGAAACCATGCAACATTGTTTAGAAGTTATTAAAAATACACGAGCCCATACTTTAGATCTTACTGGAGGTGCGCCTGAAATGAACCCAGATTTTAGATGGTTTGTAGAAGAGGCTGCAAAAGCTGGAATCAAAGATTTTATTGTCCGTTCTAATCTCACCATAATAAGAGCCAATAAGAAATATTATGATTTGCCTGAGTTCTTTAAAAAACACAATGTTCATGTTGTATCATCAATGCCACATTGGACTCGAGGGAAAACAGATAAACAACGAGGAGACGGAGTCTTTGACAAGTCAATTAAAGCTTTACAAGAATTAAACGCCATTGGTTACGGAATGCCAGATAGTGATCTCAAATTAGACTTGGTATATAACCCATCTGGGGCGTTTTTACCTGGAGATCAAATGTCATTGGAAAAGGAATTTAAAAAAGCGCTAAAAGCTGATTTTGATATTCAATTTCATAATTTATACGCTATTACAAATTTACCAATAAGTCGTTTTTTAGATTATTTAATTGCTTCAGAAAATTATGAAGACTACATGTATGCGCTAGTTGACGCATACAATCCTGCTGCTGTTGAGAATGTAATGTGCACTAACACAATTTCAATAAGTTGGGATGGATGGCTATACGATTGTGATTTTAATCAAATGCTAGATCTTAAAGTTGATAGTAAAGTAAAACATATCAAAGACTACAATGAAGAATTGCTTCAAAACAGAAATATAATAATCTCTCAACATTGCTACGGTTGCACTGCTGGGGCAGGAAGTAGTTGTCAAGGAAGCGTGGCCTAGTATGAAACAAATTATCTACATATCATTATTTTTAGCGGCTTCTTTTGTACAAGCACAAGAAACACTTTCTGATGTTTTAAATACGTATAACAATAAAACGGTTCCTTATATTTCCGTTCCTGAATTGGCTATGCCAAAAACGAATACGATTGTTTTGGATTCTAGGGAACAGAGTGAGTTTGATGTGAGTCATCTTAAAAATGCTCTTTTTGTGGGATATACTAATTTCAATTTGGAACAAGTTATTGATATAATACCAAATAAAGATTCAAAAATTGTTGTGTATTGCTCATTAGGCATACGATCTGAAGACACCGCTGAAAAACTTCTAAAAGCTGGATATACTAACGTATTTAATCTTTACGGGGGTATTTTTGAATGGAAAAACAAGGGACTATCAGTCTATGATAAAAACGAAAAAGAAACAGAGAATGTTCATGTTTGTAATTCACTATGGAGCAAATGGCTTATAAAAGGGAATAAAATTTATGACTAAAACACTGCTAATTGTTTTTGTTAAAAACATAAAACTAGGTAAAGTAAAAACTCGTCTTGCAAAGACCATCGGTAATCAAGCTGCATTTGAGGTTTATAGTGAGCTCGTTAAAATAACTGAGAACGTGACAGAACACATCGACATCGATAAACGTATTTATTTCTCCGATGCTATTGTAGATTCAAAATGGAAAAACCATTATAAAACAGTTCAAAATGGCGAAGATCTCGGGCAACGTATGCAGAATGCTTTTAATAAAGGATTTGAAGATGGTTATGATCATATTGTTTTAATTGGTTCTGATCTTCCAGAAATAAATTCAGAACATATAAAAAATGGCTTGAAGGCTTTAGTAAATTCTGATGTCGTATTTGGACCTGCCGAAGATGGCGGTTATTATCTGATAGGACTATCCAATATGCAAGATTTTATTTTCACGGACAAACCCTGGAGTCAATCTAATTTATTAAACGTTACATTAAAACAGTTAAAAGAAAAAAACTTAACTTATACTTTACTTGAAACCTTAAACGATATTGATACTTATGAAGATCTTATAGCTTCAAATTTCTATAATTCAAATACTAAGTTAAAACAGAGAATACAACAAATAAATGATTAAACTTATTAACGAAACCACAGAATATCTACTAGACAAAGGATTTGAAAATCCAGAAATTGGAATTATTTTAGGAACAGGTTTAGGGCAACTTATTCAAGAGATAGATATCATAAAAGAAGTCAGCTATAATCACATTCCAAATTTTCCAACGGCAACGGTAGAATTTCACAAAGGAAAATTAATCTTTGGTATCCTTGCTGGAAAAAATGTAATTGTTATGCAAGGTAGGTTTCACTTATATGAAGGGTATTCGCTTCAAGATGTAACTTACCCCGTACGTGTAATGGAAAAATTAGGCATTAAAACGCTTTTAGTATCCAATGCCTCAGGAGCAATAAATTTAAACTTCAAAAAAGGTGAATTAATGCTAATTGAAGACCACATCAATCTTCAAGGAAGTTCGCCATTAGCTTTTAAAGGTGTAGAAACATTAGGTGAACGTTTTGTGGATATGAGCGAGCCATATAGCACTACCATAAACTCAAGATTTAAAGATATTGCTACAGCACACAATATTAAATTACACAAAGGTGTTTACGCAAGTGTAGTCGGACCACAATTAGAAACTAAGGCAGAATATAGAATGCTTAAAATAATTGGTGCAGATGCTGTTGGAATGAGTACAGTTCCAGAGATTATAGTTGCCAATCATTTAAAATTAAATGTTGCTGCGGTGTCAGTTTTGACAGATGAATGCGACCCAAACAACTTGAAACCTGTTAATATTTCAGAAATCATTGCTATGGCGGCTAAAGCAGAGCCAGAAATGATTACATTATTTAAAGAATTAATAAAAACAATTTAACGTCATTCCGAACGAAGCGAAGGAATCTCATCAAAAGATTGCCACCTCATTTCATTCCTCGCAATGACACAAAAGAACAACCGTTTAATGTCTAAAATCTATGGATAATTATTTAGAAACCACGCACCACGTTTATAAAGAAGCTGCATTAACTCCAGATGTTGGTTTATGTTGTACAACAAATCCTATTTGGGAACTCCCTGGTTTAAAAATTCCAAAAATCATGCAGGAAATGAATTATGGGTGTGGAAGTACAGTTCATGCGCGTGATTTAACAAATAATCCGAAAATGCTTTATGTTGGTGTTGGAGGTGGTATGGAATTATTGCAATTCGCTTATTTCAATCGCCAAAAAAATGGCGTCATTGGAATTGATGTTGTAGATGAAATGCTAGAAGCTTCAAGAAAAAATTTCATTGAGGCTGAGGCACAAAACCCATGGTTTAAAAGTGAATTCGTAGACTTAAAAAAAGGAGATGCTATGCATCTTCCTGTGGAGGACAATAGTATTGATGTTGCAGCTCAAAACTGCTTATTTAATATTTTTAAGGCTGATGATTTAAAGAAAGCAATTGCCGAAATGTATCGTGTTTTAAAACCTCACGGACGGTTAGTAATGAGTGATCCTACTTGCGAGCAACCCATGAATGACAATCTTAGAAATGACGATCGCCTTAGAGCACTTTGTTTAAGCGGAAGTTTACCAATAGCAGATTATGTAAAAATGTTAACCGATGCTGGATTTGGAACCATTGAAATTCGAGCGAGAAAACCATATCGTATTCTTGATCCTAAACACTATGACACAGAAGAATTGATCTATATTGAATCTATAGAAGTCGCGGCCATTAAAGATCCTATGCCAGCTGATGGACCATGTATTTTTACAGGTAAAGCTGCTATTTACTTTGGAGAAGACGATTTTGTAGATGATAATGCTGGCCATATTTTACTAAAAAATCAACCCCTCGCCATCTGTGATAAAACGGCAGGCGCTTTGGCGGCATTAAATAGAGATGATATTTTTATAAGTGAATCAACATATCATTATGATGGGGGTGGATGTTGCTAGTAAAAATAATGTCTAATAAGTCAAGATTTGTAAACCAAAATATACAATGAAGCATCTATCCTTTTTAACAATTGTAATGTTGTTTTCGTCGTGCTGTAGTGCAAAACAAGCTATCGAGAATACTATTTCGGAAAACACAAAATCAGAACTTGTCGTAAAAGCAACTATAGTTGAATCAGATTTACAAGAGGACGTTTTTTCAGGAGAACTAATCAATATTTCTAATGAAGAGAACGAATTAATTCTTAAAGTAGTTGAAGTTGAGCTTATCGAAAATCAAGAATCGAGTTCTAAAGAGGCATTTGATCATTCCACTTGGGATGCATTATTAAAAACTTATGTTTCTGAACAAGGGAATGTAAATTATAAAGAGCTAAAAGCTGAACGATCTAAAATCACCAATTATATTACTGAACTTTCTAATAATATACCTAAAGATTCATGGTCTACTAATGATAAAATGGCCTACTGGATAAATGCATATAATGCAATGACCGTAGATTTAATTCTAAGAAATTATCCTTTAAAAAGCATAAAGGATATTGAAAAACCCTGGGAACAAAGACTATGGAAGCTCCATAACAAATGGTATAACTTAGACGAAATCGAACACCAGATACTTCGCAAAATGAATGATCCTCGTATACATTTTGGGATTGTTTGCGCTTCGGTATCTTGTCCAAAACTCCAAAACGAAGCATTTATCGCTTCAAAATTGGATGATCAGTTAACGCATGCAACTAGAACTTTTTTAGCTGACACTAATGAAAATAGTCTTTCAGAAAACAGTTTGAAACTCTCGAAAATCTTTAAGTGGTTTGCTAAAGATTTTAAGCAAAATGGGACGCTGATTGAATTTTTGAATACCTATACAGATATTACCATTTCAGAACAGGCGAAAAAAAATTATAAAGACTACAATTGGAATTTAAATGACTAAAATTTCAGTCATCATACCGACTCTTAATGAAGCAGAGCAAATAACTGTCCTATTACAACATATTATTTCAAATTCAAATCAGAGCACTATTGTAGAAATTATAGTTGTAGATGGAGGAAGTAGTGATGCTACGCAATCCATTGTAAGCCAAATTGAAGCTTGTATACTTCTAACATCGGAAAAAGGTCGTGCCAAACAAATGAATTTAGGAGCTAAATATGCAACTGGTGATGTTCTTTACTTTTTACATGCCGATTCCTTTCCTCCTAAAGATTTCGATCAATATATTATTGATGAAATTACCAAAGGCAATCAGGCCGGATGTTTCAGGATGCAATTTGATCATTCACACTGGTGGTTACGTTTAGCAAGTTGGCTAACACAATTTAGATGGCGCGCATGTAGAGGTGGTGACCAAAGTCAATTTATAGCAAAACCATTATTTGAATCCTTAGGTGGTTTTGACGAAAAATTCATCATCTATGAAGACAATGACTTAATTAATAAATTGTATGCCAAAAACGAGTTTGTTGTTATTCAGAAAAAAATAACGACTTCGGCTAGATGTTATGAAAAAAATGGGATTTGGAAGCTGCAATATCACTTTTGGGCCATTTATGTTAAAAAGTGGTTCGGAGCTTCAGCTGAAAACTTACATCAATACTATAAGCAACATGTTTCTTAAAAATACTGTCCAATACCAAAAACAAATCCGCTAGCTCCATTTTTAGTAATGCCATAACCATAATCAATTCTAAAAATAGCTTTGAATATTTTTTTATGCATGAATCTCAATCCTAGTCCAGGATAAACTCTTACGCTTTCAGCTTTAAAAAAATCATCGAATTCCCCGCCAGGATTCCGCCAGCTCCCAGCATCAACAAAGGCATTTCCTTGTAATACAAACCAACCTTTCTCGAGCAATGTTTCTCTGTATTCAGTATTTAACACTATAGAACCAGTACCTCTATCTATCCTATTTCCAACACCTCTAATATTCAGGTTATTGTCAACAGAAAAAGGTGCAAATGGCGAATCATTGTTAGACGATAAGCCCAAACGCAATCTGCTTGCCCAATTACCCTTCGTCCCTACTCTTTTGAAATATGAAAAGTCATTCCAACCAATTAAAAATTCTGGTAATACGTCATCATTGGTTGTTACATATTGTAAATTCAGCGTACTTTTAATTCCAGTTACATATTGATAATTAAAATCTAAATTATTGTACTCATAAATTCCTTTATACATTATTTTCTTGGCATCCAATTCTAATGGTACTTCAGGATCTGTAGCTCCAAATTTATAGGTGTAATCTTCTGTAAAAAAATTAACGCCTAGCTCAAATCTATTTTGAAAATTATGCTCGTAAAGTGCTAATATTTCAAAAGAGGTATTATTATATTTATAATTAGCAATATCATTTTCGAAAAACACGGGTTCTTGAGTTGTTAAATCTTGATAGTTTAAAGCGAGTCCAAATTGCTTATTAAATAAATAGGGCGCTTTAAAATTAACGCCATACGAGTTATAAATATCTTTCTGATAGTAGCCTCCAAAAATCATGTTCTGTCCTAATAAATTAAACTCATAAAGCCCTAATTTATAAGCAAACTCTCCATCATTAGATGTGTAAACATTTGCGGATGGTATGATCGTAAAATTCTCTACGATTTGGTAAATCACTTTATATGCATCTCCTTGCAAATACGCTACCTCAAAACTAGCTTGTGCAACTGCAGGCAACCGTTTTAATCGCTTAATATCAGACTCCAATAAAACGGAATCCAACAGTGAGCCTGAGGACATTGAGGCAATTTTTTTCACAAAAGAAGTCTTCAGTTTTTTATTCCCTTGCACATGTACTTCGGCAACTACGGCTTCTTGTGTAAACCCATACATTACAAAAAACAAAAAAAAACTTATAGTCAAAAATTTCATTGATTCGAATAATACAGTTTAATAGTGTCTTCAACAGGTTTGTTTTGAGGCGTAAATTGCGAATTATTTTCGCCACCTGAATTTTCATAATTATGGAACCATTTCCATATAAAACCACCCGCGAACCAATCTTCTTTCCAGAATTCCTCAAATAAAGCTTGTGTCGTATTTACTTGTGCGTCTAAATTGGTAACGTTCATACTTCTGTCACTTTTCCATGGTTCTTTCCCAGAAAAGTCCACGCTTCTATAACCAAATTCCGTAAACAAAACAGGTTTATCATGAAGCATGGATTTTGATTTAATAAGTTCTTTATGCTTTTGCCATCCTTTTTTACATGCACTCAATGATGGTGTCTTTTCATCACTTACGGGAAAATAAGCATCCACACCAATATAATCCAGTTCATTCCAGAATGGAGTCCGTTTATACTCATCCCAATTTGCTGCATAGGTCAATTTTCCTTTATATTTTTTTCGTATTTGTTGTATTAAATCCAACCAATATTCTGGTCTATTTTCAACGAATTTTTCAAGTTCAGTTCCTATACATAATAATTCTGTATCCATTTCTTGCGCTAATTCGGCAAATTCTAAAATGAACTTAGTATAGGAAGCTTCAAGTACGTTCCAATCGGTTTCGTTAACCATTTCGATATAACCAGTATATTCGCCTTTCCAAACCCAAATTTGTGGTTTCAACATAATTTTTATGCCCTTTTTTCTAAGTTCATCGATATACTGTTTTGCCCCTACTCTGGTTTCACCAAACCACTGCTTATTCGTATTAAATATAATTTCAGGATGCTTCAAATCTCTAATAAACCCAAAAGGCATAATAGCGGCAAAATTGGCATTAACTTTAATTACTGGCTCCGTATGGCGCTCATCTATGGGGTCGCTATGAGCAACAAAACTCAAACCATTAATTTTTTTAGTCTGTCCGTTACAAGATTGTAATAACAATGCAATGAGTATAATTAGAAGTCTTAGCGTTTTCATTGATTTTCATTTTTATACTTCTAAATTAACATATATCAAGCACACGAAAGTCTTAAGTCAATGTTAAATATTATTTACAAAGAAAGTTTATGGTTTTTAAATAATTTGTTAGCTATCTAACATATAGTAACATGAATGTGTGCTTAGAAGAACAGCTAAGATAATAATTACTCCTTCTTTATAAGAAATTAAGTTCTTACCTTTAATTTCGACATAAGACTCAACAACTAAAAATTTATGGAACATATTGTTATAATTGGCAATGGTATTTCTGGCGTTACGGCTGCTAGGCATATCAGGAAATTGTCAGATAAAAAAATTACTATTGTTTCCGCTGAAACGGATTATTTTTTCTCACGAACTGCATTAATGTATGTTTATATGGGACATCTAAAATTCCAGCATACCCAACCTTATGAAAATTGGTTCTGGAAAAAAAACAAAATTGCCCTTAAGAAAGGTTTTGTAATGGCCATTGAAACCAAAAGTAAAACACTTCATTTTGCGGATGGAGGCATACTACAATATGATAAATTGATAATAGCCACTGGGAGTAATCCTAATAAATTTGGTTGGCCTGGGCAAGATTTAAAAGGTGTTATGGGAATGTATCATAAGCAAGATTTAGAAAATCTTGAACAGTATGCTCCTGATAATAAGACGTGTAAACGTGCCGTAATTGTTGGTGGAGGTTTGATAGGAATAGAACTAGCAGAAATGCTTCATTCTCGACACATACCAGTAACTTTTTTAGTGAGAGAAAGTAGCTTTTGGAATGGTGTTCTACCTGAAGGCGAATCTGAAATGGTTAATAGAGAAATTATTAGAAATGGTATTGATCTCCGATTAAGTGTCAACTTGAAGGAGATAAAGTCTGATAAAAATGGTAAAGTGAAATCTGTAATTATCACCGAAACTGAAGAAGAAATTGAATGTGATGTCGTAGGACTAACAGCAGGAGTATCTCCAAATATCGATTTTATTAAAACCTCAGATATCGAAACAGGACGTGGTGTTAAGGTCAATCGATTTTTAGAAACTAACATAAAAGATGTGTATGCTATTGGCGATTGTGCGGAGCAACATGAAGCAATAGGGAATCGAAGACCAATTGAAGCGGTCTGGTATACAGGTAGAATGATGGGAGAAACTGTGGCTCAAACAATTTGCGACAACCGGATTGAACACAAACCTGGTCATTGGTTTAATTCTGCCAAGTTCTTCGATATCGAATATCAAACATATGGTTGGGTGTGGGCAAAGGCTAAAGAGAATGAATCACATTTTCATTGGAAACATGATGATGATACTAAAAGCATTACGATAAGTTATGACAAAAACACTAATGAATTTTTAGGCATTAATACATTTGGTATTCGTATGCGTCATGAGATTTTTGATAGATGGCTTACTGAAAAACGAACTATCGATTACGTAATGAATCATTTAGCCGAAGCCAATTTCGATCCTGAGTTTTACAACAAATTCGAAAGACAAATTCTTTCAAGTTACAATAATCAATTTCAAACAGTATAACTACAATGAGTCATAAAACTAATCAAAGTATGTCTTTAGCGAAGCCAGATCCGCAAGACATTTCAAAAAAACAAAAGGTAGCATTAGCACTAGGTGTTATTGGTTTATTTATTCTCGCACTTGCTTTGGTAAATACTAATTTTCCGAATAGAGCTTTGTTTTTAACATTAGCATTAGGTTTGGTTTCAGTGGGCACAATCATTTACGCTAATGATGCGTATCTGACAAAATCTGAAGGCATAAAAAATAATGGCACATGGTTTAAATCTATATCGTCTCGAGGTATTTGGGGTTGGATTGTTGGTGTGGTGTTGACCACGTTTTACATTGTATTATATTTTAAAGCTGAATTACTTGGCTTAGGTGTCAATGGTGCTTCAAACACAGGTTTAGTGTCTCTATTTGACCCATTAAGTTATCTGTTAAGTGGTAGACCAGCCAGTCAATGGTTTGTTTATGGAACGCTTTATACGGTAGCCATTTTTATTTTTGGTTATAAATTCATGCTAAAATACCGCCATAATCGCTATCAACAATTACGAACCGCTTCGGTCATGTTCTTTCAATTAGGCTTTGCTTTTTTAATTCCTGAATTTATGTACCGACTAAATTCTGATTTGCCTTATTATGATTTAAAAAGCATGTGGCCATTGAACTATTACTTATTCGATGACTGGTCTTTAAATGGACTTCTAACATCTGGTAATATTGGAATAGCATTTCTAAGTTTTGGAATTCTTTCCATTTTTGTCATCTCCCCATTTTTAACCTATAAATATGGTAAACGTTGGTATTGCTCATGGGTTTGCGGATGTGGAGGACTTGCAGAAACGGCTGGAGATGCCTTTAGACATTTGTCATCTAAAAAAATGTCTACATGGAAATTAGAGCGTTGGTTAATCCATACTGTTTTAGTTTTTTCTGTAGTGATGACAACAGCAATGATATACACGTATTTAGGTAATGATCCTGAACGGTTTTGGTTAACAAAAACTGTCTTTTTAATTGGCGTTGGTTTGCTCTTAACTCTAGTATTTGGAATTGTAATGCTATTTAAACGTAATGAATTGGGCAAAGATGCTCGATATGGTGCTATAGGATATTTTATAGTTATCGGACTTCTTGTTGCAATGCATTTTACAGGAACAACAAATGAGGTCTTTTTCCTCAATTCTGGAACTTTACGATCAGCCTATGGCTTATATATTGGTTCGATTTTTTCAGGGGTTGTTGGAACTGGTTTCTATCCAATTTTAGGTAATAGAGCTTGGTGTCGTTTTGGATGCCCGATGGCTGCTGTATTAGGATTTCAACAACGCATGTTTTCAAAATTTAGAATTACGACCAACGGAGGTCAATGTATCTCTTGTGGTAATTGTTCTGTCTATTGTGAAATGGGAATAGACGTTCGTGCTTATGCTCAAAAAGGAGAAAATATTGTACGTTCAAGTTGTGTTGGATGTGGTGTTTGTAGTGCTGTTTGCCCAAGAGGTGTTTTAAAATTAGAAAATGATAGTATGAAAGGACGTATCAATCCGACAGAAATTTTACTTGGTAATGATATAGATTTAATGGACCTGATAAATCAGAACTAATTGCAGTAAAGTATTATTGTACTTTTGCCTTACTTAAAAACACTAATGAACAGTATTAAAGTTATAATTCCTGCTTATAATGAAGCAGACTCGATTGGACATGTAGTTAATGATATTCCCAAACTAGTTGACGAAATTATTGTGGTAAGTAACAATTCCACAGACCATACCGAAGTTAATGCTAAAAATGCAGGAGCTACTGTTCTGCAAGAATATCAAAAAGGATATGGTTATGCCTGTTTAAAAGGCATGGATTATATTTCAAAACAAGAAAAGAAACCAGATATCATTGTGTTTTTAGATGGTGACTATAGCGATTATCCTGAAGAATTGTTAAAGTTGATCGCACCTATTCAGAATGAAGATATCGATTTTGTAATTGGCGCTCGTGTAAAACGACTACGAGAAGAAGGATCCATGACACCTCAACAAATTTTTGGTAATTGGTTGGCTACTTTATTAATGAAGTTGTTGTTTAATGCAAAATTTACAGACCTTGGTCCATTTAGAGCTATTAAGTATCAAAAGCTTTTGGATTTACAAATGGAGGATAAAACCTATGGTTGGACTGTAGAAATGCAATTAAAAGCTTTAAAACAAAAATTATCTTATGTTGAAATTCCCGTTAATTACAGAAATAGAATTGGTGTTTCTAAAGTGTCAGGAACTGTAAAAGGGTCTATCTTTGCTGGCATCAAGATTTTAGGTTGGATTTTTAAATACAGTTTTAAAAAATGATTTTAGAAACGGTTATTATCGTAATATATACCATTGCAATTGCGCTCATTTTCATGTATGCACTAGCCCAACTCAATCTGCTATTTAACTATTTATCATCCAAAACCAAGCATGAAAAATGTGAAGCTTATGATTTTTCCAATCCAAATGAGATTCCCTATGTAACGATACAGCTTCCAGTATTCAACGAAATGTATGTTATGGAACGTCTCCTAGAAAACATATCACAAATTGATTACCCAAAAAATAAACTTGAAATACAAGTCCTCGATGATTCAACTGATGATACTGTAAAAACAACACATGAGCAAATCACAAAATTAAAGTCGGAAGGATTAGACATCGTTCATATTACCAGAACAGATAGAAGCGGTTTTAAAGCTGGGGCTCTAAAAGAAGGATTGAAAGTTGCCAAAGGCGAATTTATAGCCATATTTGATGCCGATTTTCTTCCACAAAAAAACTGGCTAAAGCGTACCATTCCGTATTTCAAAAATGAACAAATTGGTGTAGTTCAAACGCGTTGGGGACATATAAACAGAAACTATTCTACACTTACAAAAATTCAGGCTTTCGCTTTAGATGCCCATTTCACTCTAGAACAAGTAGGACGAAATAGCAAAGGGCATTTTATCAATTTTAATGGTACTGCAGGTGTTTGGAGAAAAACTTGCATCATTGATGCTGGAAATTGGGAAGGAGACACGCTAACTGAAGACTTAGATTTAAGCTATAGAGCACAATTAAAAAACTGGAAATTTAAATATCTAGAAGATGTCGAAACACCAGCAGAACTTCCCGTAGTTATAAGCGCGGCGAGATCTCAGCAATTTAGATGGAACAAAGGAGGCGCAGAGAATTTTAGAAAAATGATGTGGAAAGTTATAACCTCCAAGAACATTTCGATAAAAACAAAGATTCATGGCTTATTACATTTATTGAACAGTACTATGTTTCTCAATGTGCTTATTGTAGCTGTTTTAAGCATCCCAATGCTTTATATTAAAAATGAATATGCTCATTTAAGATTCTATTTTTATTTTATGAGCTTTTTTATAATAAGTACGATTATTTTCTTTGTATGTTATTGGTTTATGTACAAACAAATGTATGGTAGTGGCTTTAAAAACTTTTTTAAGTATGTTGCATTATTTTTCACGTTTTTCTCAATTGCAATGGGCTTTTCATTGCACAATTCGATTGCGGTTTTAGAAGGTCATGCAGGCAAACGAAGTGACTTTATTAGAACCCCTAAATTCAATGTTAATTCTATAAAAGACACTTGGAAGGGTAACCGATATCTCAATAAAAAATTATCACTTAATGTCATCGTTGAAGGTGCGCTTATGCTCTACTTCTTATTTGGGCTCTATAGTGCATTTGTTGTTGGTGATACAGGTGGTGATTTTGGATTATTCCCTTTCCATCTGATGTTAGTAATTGGATTTGGTTATGTCTTTTTTAAATCACTGACCTCTAAAACATGATATTGAATTCAACGTTTCTTAAGCTAAATAAAACGTCCATTTTATTGGCAATAATTAGCGCATTATTCTACTTATCGTTCGCTTATGATTTAGCAAGAACAGATTATTTTAAACTTATTACGCTTTATATAAGTTTATTCTTTTTGTTTTACAAACTCATTCAAATTAACAAATCAAACACTAGGTTATTAATCTATTGTTCCTTTATATTTAGAGCCGTTTTTATTTTGGCCATTCCAAATTTATCACAAGACTTTTACCGTTTTATTTGGGATGGAAGAATGATTCTAGAAGGTTTCAATCCGTATTTATACACGCCTGAAAGTTTTATTTCTCAAGATCTAAATCCTGTAATACAAGCGCAAGAACTTTATACAGGAATGGGCGTTTTAAATGGAAGTCATTTCACAAATTACCCACCAATCAATCAACTTTGCTTTTTAATTTCAAGCTTATTTATGGGCAATACTGTCCTTGGTTCTGTTATAATTATGCGAATTCTAATTATTGCAGCTGATTTCGGAACATTATATTTTGGACGGAAGCTACTCAAGCTATTTAATCTTCCAACGCATCAGATTTTTTGGTACATTTTAAACCCATTTATCATTATTGAACTCACTGGAAACTTACATTTTGAAGGTGTCATGATTTTCTTTTTAACATGGGGTCTATATCTTTTACATACCAAAAAATGGGTTTCAGCAGCTCTTATTTTTGCTTTGTCAGTTTCTGTGAAATTAATTCCATTGTTATTTTTGCCTTTATTTTATCAATGGTTCGTAAAAAGAAATGTCATTACGAACGAAGTGAAGCAATCTATTTCAACGAATGAGATTGCCACGTCACAAGTTCTTCGCAATGACAACAGAGATTCTTCACTAGCGTTCAGAATGACAAAACTGATAACATTTTATCTTATAGTTGGAATAACAACCATACTTTTATTCCTTCCTTTCTACTCTACGGAATTCATTTATAACTATGCTGAAACTGTAGGTCTTTGGTTTCAAAATTTTGAGTTTAATGCCAGTATTTACTATCTCGTAAGAGCCATTGGTTATGGTATAACAGGGTTTAATGAAATTGCAATTATTGGTAAAATAATTCCTGCTTTAGTACTCATTTTTGTGGTCATTATGTCTCTTTTTCGAAAAAACAACACGACTCTAAAGCTCATTTCTGGGATGTTAATTGCACTATCATTCTATTATTTCACGACCACCACTGTTCATCCATGGTATGTTGCGACACTTTTAATTCTTAGTGTTTTTACTAATTATAAATATCCTCTTGTTTGGAGTGTAGTCATAATATTGAGCTATTTGGGGTATGCCTCTTCTGGAACTTCTGAAAACCTTTGGATTATAGGTTTAGAGTATTTGATTGTATACAGTGTGTTTTTTTATGAAGTGTTTTTAAAAAAAGAAACTAATCCAATTTTTCATCATTAGCTAAATCTGAGTCCTGAACAGCATTAGGATTGTTTTCATCAAGTTCTTCATAATCCTCTTCAGCATAATTTTTCATCGTTGTTGCTAATTTGGTACTTACTTTCACTAAATAAATAGTATCATTAGTACTTACCTCAACAGCTTCTATGAGTTCATTATTTGCATTTTGAAAAGACATAATATGGCCGTCATCATATCCATAAGGATATTTCCCAACTAACAACGCTAATATTTCTGGAGTTAGTTTTCTAAAGTCTACAATGACACGTTTTCTTGTATCTTTCACTTTAAATGGAATAAGTTGGTTAATTACAGCTCTAATTTACAAACGTTTTCACACAATATTAAAAAAAAACGTCAAAATGTAGATTCAACTTATAACATTTTAAGCGTATTTATTTCCAATTCTGTAAGATGTTTCCAGTGTCCACGAGGCAAATCCTTCTTAGTTAATTGCCCAATGGCTACACAATCTACTTTAATTATATCATACTTGAAATAGTCAAATATAGTATGAAGTATCGAGTTTCCGGTATTCTTTATTTTTAAACCGATCTCTTTTTTGGACCCTCCATCTATGTAGCTAATTTCTTCAACGGCAACAAGTTTACCATCAATTTTAAATCCTTCCTGTATTTTTTTAAAATCATCATATTTCAAATTTTTATCCAATTCAATTTGAAATAATCGAGCGACACCATTTTTAGAGTTCGTGAATTTATTTACCATATCTTCATCATTCGTAAATAACAACAGTCCCATAGAATTCCTTCCCAAACGACCAATAGGTTTAATACGAGCTGTCGTTGCATTAGCGACCAAATCCATTACAGTACGCCCTTTACCTTCACTCGTAGTAGTTGCAAATCCTTTTGGCTTATTGAGTAACACATAAGTGTTCTTTTCAGGCTTTATTCTAGCACCATCAAATCGAACCTCATCTTCTAATCTCACTTTATAACCCATTTCAGTGATAATTTTACCATTAACAGTAACACTACCAATTGAGATGTGCATATCAGCATCACGACGCGAACAAATGCCAGAATTAGCAATATATTTATTTAAACGAATCTCGTTCGGATTAGAGGGTTTACTAGGAACAGCTTTCTTTTTTACGGGCGCATTTCCTCCAACGAAGTTTTTATTTTTTGAATAATCACCTCCTTTGCTTTTAGAGTAAGCACCTCCTTTACTCGAAGTTTTTTTATTCGTTGGTTTGCTATGTCCACTTCCTGAAGATTTCCCTTTTCCACTATTGCCTTGTTGTCTACTCATGTTGACTAATTTTTTGCAAAGGTACTACATTGTAGCACATTTATCGATATAATTCGTTTTAGATTGTCGTTCTCAATTTACCACTAATTTAGTAATATCCGAACAAGAATAATGTCCGACAGGGTGAAAATTTTGATGTTTCTTAAGAGTTACATCCATGTTATATGCGTTTTAAAACCAAATCAACATTAATTAACAGAATACAAAAAACGCCGGCAACTATAATGAATTTCAAGATGTTATGAAGCACTAAATATTGCGTTTTGGTCTTCGATCTCCATAATAATATGAGAAACAAAAGCAATAAAGCAATACTCATATAAAAAAAGACATACATATGTCCAACCTCGAAACGATACAATAGTAAATACGTTGGAATTAAAGTTAATACTGATAAAATGGAAAGCATAATTTTGGAAGCTTTCTCACCATATGCAATTGGAATAGTCTTGTAATTTTGAACTAAATCACCCCTTATATTTTCCAAATCTTTAGTGAGCTCTCTCATAGAAATAATCAAAAACAAAAATACGGCATGTACAAAAATGACGGTTTCGAAATTTTTGTAATACATAAAAATTGCAAAAAACGGTATTATTGTGAGTATAGCAGAAGTCAAATTGCCCACAAAAGGTAATCGTTTAAGTTTATGAGAATAGAACCAAATTGCAAAAATGTAAACTGAAAAAAATAACACTGCTCTAAACGAAACATAGCTTGCCATAACAACTGCAGTAAAATTAAGTACAAAATAAAACGAAAGTTTTGTGTTTTGACTCACCAAACGATCAAGCTTGGATTTTTCAGGTCGATTGATTAAATCTTTTTCCGAATCGTAAAAATTATTGATAATATAACCCCCTGCAATGGCCGCCGAAGAGGCTAATACGAGCATAAATAAATTGATATCCAAAACGACGAGCCGTAAGGGTTTATCATATGCTAGAATATAAATAGACGTTAAATATTGTGCAATAACAATAATTAAAATGTTATAGCCTCTAACCACAGAAAACATACTAAAAAACTTTAGTAATAGGTGTTTTTGTTTGCGAGAAAACATAAGTGTTCTTTTAGAAGTTGTAAACCACTTCTAATTTGTAATCTTTAAGGGTTTGTTTGGCTTTTTCAATATCTTCGGTGAATCCAAGAATATAACCACCACCACCAGAACCGCAAAGTTTCAAATAGTATTCGTTAGTTTCTATTCCTTTTCTCCACAGTTCATGAAATTGTTTTGGGATCATAGGTTTAAAATGATTAAGTACCACTTTTGAAAGCTTCTTTGTATTCCCAAACAGAGATTTAATATCACCTTTTAAGAAATCGTCCACACAAGCATCAGTATGTTTTATAAACTGATCTTTGAGCATACTTCTAAAACCTTCTTGCTTCATATTTTCCATAAAAATACGAACCATAGGTGCCGTTTCACCAATAATTCCACTATCTAAAAGAAACACAGCATTTTTACCTTCATTTTTTTGAGAAGGAATACCAGTTGCTTCGATATTGTCTTTTGAATTGATTAAAATTGGAATACTTAAATAACTATTTAAGGGGTCTAATCCTGAAGATTTACCATGAAAAAACGATTCCATATCAGAAAAAATAGCTTTGAGTTTTAACAACTTTTCTCGAGTTAAATTCTCTAAAACTGTAATTTTATTCTGAGCATATTTATCATAAATAGCAGCAACCAAGGCACCACTACTACCAACACCATAACCCTGAGGAATTGATGAATCAAAATACATCCCAGAATTAACATCATTCTGCAACTTTTTAAAATCAAACACCACTAAATCAACATCAACATCTTGAAGATAAGCAACAAATTGTTTTAGCTTTTTATTTGATTTCATGGCCTCATCAGAAGGATTATCATCCATCTTCAATGCACCATTATAGAAATTATAAGGTATTGATAAACCCTTAGAATCTTTAATAATTCCATACTCTCCAAAGAGTAATATTTTTGAATAAAAAAGAGGTCCTTTCATAAATTTTAAATTGGTAGTTGTTTAGCACCAAATCCAATCCTATCACAAATATAGTGACCGTTTTGGCAATATGCAACTAAATCATTGGCAATGAAATCATAAACTTGCTCAGCTTCTGGTTCTGGGTACAACACATGTACGTTGGCTCCTGCATCTAGAGTGAAACATACGTGTGACCCTGTTTCTTTTCGATACGCCCAAATTCTATTAATAATTTCCAATGTATTTGGTTTCATGAGTATAAAATAAGGCATGCTCGTCATCATCATGGCATGCAATGTTAGCGCTTCACTTTCAACAATTTCAATAAAAGACTTAAGGTCGCCTTCTTTAAATACGTTGATAAGCTTAGAAAGGTTTTCATGTGCTTGCTTAAATCGTTCTTGTGCCAACGGATGATTATGCATTAGATTATGCCCAACAGTACTACTCACCTGTTTTTCGCCTTTGTCAACAAGCAATATCGTATCGTGATAATTTTTAAAGTTCTCATGAACTTCAAATGGATATTTCATGCCGAAGAGATTAGAACTATTAGTAATTTCATTGTGTTCTCCCCAGACTACCAAATCGCCTTCAAGACTTCGGCAAGCGCTCCCTGACCCTAATCGCGCTAAGAAGGACGCCTTTTGCGTAAACTCAATCTCTGCTAAACTTGGATTTAATTCTTTTTCTATACTCATTAAACACAATGCCAAAGCGCTCATACCGGAAGCTGAAGAAGCTATTCCCGAACTATGAGGGAACGTGTTTACTGTTTCAATTTTAAAATGAAACGTCTTCAAAAAAGGCAAATAAGTTTCAATCCGTTTAAAGAAGGTTTCAATTTTCGGTTTAAAATCTTCTTTCAATTGCCCATCTAAATAAACTTCAAAATCAAAATTCGAATGATCTTCCTTTGAAGAGAAACTTAATGTTGTAGTTGTTTTACATGCATCCAAAGTAAAACTCACAGAAGGATTTTCAGGGATTTGATTCCCTCTTTTCCCCCAATATTTTACAAGTGCAATATTACTTGGCGAAGACCAGGTATAGCGACCACTTTCAATAGCGTTCGAATATTTTAAAGGAATAAATTGTTGTTCAGTCATAGAATTAATTCTCAAACAAAGACCGTTTAGAGACAGGTTTTTGTATGTGTTCAAATATCATTTGCTAAAATAAGTAAAATCCAGTGTTCTTTTAATTTTCCATGGACATTGCAAGTAACTTTATCATTGTGTTATAGTTTCTTGAGGTTCCAAATGTTTTCAATTTTCTTTCAAACAAACTCATATTAAATTTAGCTTGACCATAGCCTTTAGCACAATAAAAATAGATACAGTCTCTTATAATTTCATAGTATTCGCCTTCATAAACTTTTTCTGAAGCTACTTTCACCAAATCTATATTAGGCACATCATGTAACATTGTAAAATAACTGGTCTTCTTTTTTTCTTCTGAAAAGGGGCAATCATCAAAAATTTGTTTCAATTGCGCTCTTGTCTTCACAACAACAGCTACCTCAAATCCGAATTGGTCGATAATCGACATTTGGATACTATTCTCTAGTTTTTGAAAGTTCACCTCTGAAGATTGAAATATTACATTTCCACTTTGAATATAAGTTTGCACGTTTTCTAACCCATTTTCAGACAACAATTCACGCAGTTCGGCCATTGGAACTTTTTTATGTCCGCCAACGTTAATTCCCTTCAATAGTGCAATGTATGTTTTCATTTAGTTACTGATTTAGCCACAATATAGGCACTTGTCCAGGCATTTTGAAAATTAAAACCACCTGTTAGGGCATCTATATTTAATACTTCACCCGCAAAATACAAATTGTTATGAAGTTTACTTTCAAAAGTCTTAAAATTGACCTCTTTCAAATTAATGCCACCAGCAGTAACAAACTCTTCCTTAAAAGTACTCTTACCATCGACGTGAAAAATCGCCTTTGAAAGCTGATTTGCCAACGCTTCAAGCTGCGTTTTGTTTAATTCTGCCCAAGTAGATGTACTCTCTATTTCTGAAGCTAACACTAACTGATGCCATAATCGTTTTGCCAGTTCAAATTGGGAAAATTTAAATACTGTTTTTCGTGCTAAATCATACTTTAAGGTCTTTAATTCTGCCAAACAATCTTCATAAGATTTGTGTATAAAATTAACTTCAATATCGAACTTATAATCTCTTTTCGCTAACTCTAAAGCGCCGAATGCGGATAATTTTAAAATAGCCGGAGCACTCATTCCCCAATGTGTAATTAACAAAGGGCCTTCAGACCAAAGATTTGTTTCTAGAACTTTGACTTCGACATTGGAAGCCACCACTCCTGGAATAGAAGCAATACGATTATCCTTAATATTAAACGTAAATAATGAAGGAACTGGTTTAGAAATCGTATGATTCAAATCTTCAAGCATATGCCACACTTTTGGATTACTCCCTGTTGCTATTATGAGATGCTTAGCACAAAAAACTTCTTGGGATGTTTCTAAATACCATTGCTCAGATTTATTTTGAATTGATTTTACGGAGTGATTATAGTTAATTTCCACGTCGTGTTTACCGGCTTCGTTCAAGAAACAATCAATAATAGTTTGCGATGAATTTGAAATAGGAAACATTCTCCCATCGTCTTCAATTTTTAAATCTACACCACGATTTTCAAACCATTCTATGGTATCACCAGTCATGAACTTATGAAAAGGGCCTAACAACTCCTTTTCTCCACGTGGATAATTTTGTGCAAGTTCCGAAGGTATAAATTCGGCATGCGTAACATTGCAACGTCCACCGCCAGAAACTTTAACTTTTGTTAATCCTTCCTTTCCACGTTCTAAAATAGCTACTTTAAAATCTGGTCGTTGTTCTGCAATGTTGATGGCTGCAAAAAATCCCGCAGCTCCGCCTCCAATAATAATAACATCTTTTTGTTTCATACTCTATCTGGCACATCTTTTATTCATAATTATTTCAATACCCAAAATATCTCTGTAAATTTAGCATTATTAACAAAAGTGTTATGAATAAAATTTGGTTTATCTTTTTTTTAATCCTTTACAACTGTAACCCGAATACAGAAAATTTCAAAGTCATTGCAGATTTATCAAAATCATTAAAGGAAGTTTCGGGAATGGAAAAAACATCTAAATCAGAAATGATATGGATGGTAAATGATGCCGGAAACTCACCTAAATTATTTGGTGTTAATTCGAAAGGAAAAATCAAGAAAGTGCTCAATATAAATGCAAAAAATAACGACTGGGAAGATTTAACCTCTGACCCTCAAGGCAATTTATACATTGGGGATTTTGGCAATAATTTAAGTAATCGAACTAATTTAGCAGTATTAAAAGTTAAGCAGTCAGATTTAAAATCGGATAGTTTAGTTAATATTGAGCGCATTTCATTTAGATACCCTAGTCAGATTAAAATACCTTCCAAGAAAAAGAATCGCTATTTTGACTGTGAAGCCTTTTTCTTTTTTAATGATAGTTTGTTCCTATTTACAAAAAGCAGAGTAAAAACTGATTTTGGAACAACCAGTTTATATAAAATACCTGCGAAACAAGGACAGCATATTGCCGAATATGTTGATAGTTTCACATCCTGTCCCAAAATGAAATGCTGGATCACCTCAGCAGATATAAGCGACGATGGCAAAACTGCAGCACTACTGAGCCCGAAATCAGTTTGGCTATTTACCAACTTTAGTTCTGGTAATTTTTTAAATGGAAACACTAAAGAAATCCCTTTAAGACATAATTCTCAATTAGAAAGCATCTTTTTTAAAGATAAAGAAACGCTTTATTTAAGTGATGAAAAAGCACATGGCGAAGGCGGAAACCTCTATGCTCTTAAACTCGACTGACGCTTAATTCCCATTCCTTTTTTAATTAAATAATAGCCTAGAGACAACACAATAATTAAAGAGCTTATTCCTATTATCGTTAATGGATTTAACGCTTTAAAATCTAAATCAATGACATGTCTAGAGATACCAATTAGCGCCACAAGCAAAACAATTTCTACATGAACAACATCTTCCTTCAAATACATTTTAACAGTATGGACCAACTCAACACCAATTAAGACCATCATAAAACCACCAAATATTTTGTGTAAATGAGTCAGTATATTATTCTCAGTAAAGGAATTTTGATATTGCGATGTGATGCCTTTAAATAGTAATCCTAGAAAAACGATACTAGAATATAAAACGACGAAAAGTAATGAGAATAATAAAATAGAAATGATGACTTTTTCAATGCATTCGACGATTCCAATTAAGAAATTTTTATTCATACTAGATCGTTTCAATTTGAACTTCATTTATTTTAAGCATCACAATTTCACAAAGCACATCCATCATTCCTAAATGAACTGTATATTGTTCATCACTAAGTCTAGGCTGAACACTTGAGTTAATCATGTCAAAATTCAATTGTACTTTTTCGATAATTTCGTCCTGTGTAAAATCCTGATCCATATCGTCCAATCTCATCATTTTGTTCATGTATAAAACAATAATCCCGTGATAAAGGTTGTCTTCATCATCACTAAGTTGCATGCTTTCAGTTTTATGATAAAACCAAATTTGAAGTTCATTTCTTTCGTCAGAAGAGAACATTTCTACTCTATTTTTTTGACGTTCAATTTTTAAATCATTTGAACTTTGAGAATTTACATTGAAAGAAGTGAATACTAAAATAATTACGAGTACTGATTTTAATGTTTTCATGATATATGTTTTTAATTATACATCAAAAATACACTGATACAAAGCCTTTTCAGAAGCAAATAAAGTGAACCGACCTATTATTAAAGTGAAATGTCCTAAATTGAAACTGAAATAAATATTACAATTCTAAAACTATGAATTCATCCAGTTTTTAATTTCAGAAGCTTTGGCTTTACTTGCTACTATACGTTCTGAGAAAGGTGGGTTGACGTTTATAATAAGCTTGCCATTAAAATAGAATTTGATATTTGTTATTGCATTTCTGTTGATAACGAATTGTCTATTGACGCGATGAAATGTATTTGGGTCTATTTCGCTTTCAATATCTTCTAACTTTTTATCAATAACATATGACTTGTTTAACAACGTAGTTGCTTTTACGATTCCTGTTTCAATATAAAAATAGGCAATATCATCAGTTTTAATAGGTAATAATTCGTCTCTCTGATGAATTAAATAAGTAGTTTTATATGATTTGCTTTTTGTCTGTAGTAATTGCATCATTCCTTCTAGTTGAGAATTCATTTGCAATTTTTCTTTCGGTGTGCTTTTAAACTTATCAATAGCATCACTCAACTCGTCTTCATTTATTGGTTTTAACAAGTAGTCGATACTATTCACTTTGAATGCTTTTATGGCATATTGATCATAAGCAGTCGTGAAAATAACAGGTATATTCATGGACACCTGATCAAAGATCTCAAACGAAATACCATCAGCTAAATGAATATCCATAAACACAAGTTCCGCTTCATTTGGTTTTGAAAAGTAATCCACAGAAGATTTAACAGAATCTAATACCTTTAAAATCTCAATATTTGAATCAATAGTGTGGATTAAGTATTTAAGATTTTCACTTGCAGCAATTTCGTCTTCAATAATAGCAACTTTCATAGTCTCTAATTTAATGGGAGTTTTACCTTAAATATATTCTCAGCATTGCTAATAATGATGTTTTGATTTTTAAGCATCATATAACGTTTATCCAAATTCACCAATCCATTCCCCGTACTATCCACAAATGTTGTTCTTAGTCGAATGACATTTTCTACAACAATGGCATTTTTTTCATAGTAAACCTTAACTAGTAATGGATTACTTTCAGAAATCTCGTTATGCTTCACCGCATTTTCAACTAGTAATTGAAGTGCTAAAGCGGGAATTTTTTCAGTCATAAACTCGCTATCAATTGAAATTTCAATTTTAAAACGATCTCTGTATCTCGTATTAATCAAGTAAATGTAACTCTCTAAGAATTTTAGCTCTTCTTCAATTGTCACCAAATCTTGACTTCTGCTTTGTAAAATATATCGATACATGAATGAGAGCTTATTCACAAAAGTTGTCGCTGGCTTATTATCGCGTATGAGTGAGTTTAATGAATTCAATGAATTGAACAAAAAGTGAGGATTGATTTGATTTTTTAAAGCCTCTAACTCATTCAATAAACTTTGCTGTTTTAAAAGTTCCTTTTCTACGATATCCTCTTGATGAATGATTTGAAATCTAAGAATTCTAGACACGAAAACAAGAATAAACAAAACAACGAAATATACAAAATACAACAAGCCAATTTCATTATTCAACATCACTATTCCTGTAATGCAGTCATAGATGGAAACAAAAAGATTCACAGCAGAAAAAAATAAAGTCGCATTCAAAAAAAGGGTAAGACTAATTCTTAAAAATTTAGATCTATTGGAAAACGCATACTTCCAATTCGTATTATATTGAAGAACCAACCAAGAGAAGATGAATAAAAAAATAAATCTAATTAGTATATCCTTAACCGATGCTGTAGTAAATGAATCGGAAAGTCTGTCTACAATATCAAATAATGATAATACACGTGGTAAGGTGATTAAACCCGATACGAGTAATGCAATTCCAATAATTAGTGAGTGCCTTACTTTTTTAAAACCCAAAGTAAATAAGTTTTTTGATGATTTATGTGTTGCTAATTTAGCCAAAGTTAGTCTTTTTAATATGAATTAAATCTTACTTAAAAAAAGAGACTGCCAAACCAAAAAAGACAGTCTCAAAACTTTAATTGCTATTAATCCTTGGTTTAGTATCTTTAATCTTGGTATAGCTATTATCACTTATTTCTTATACAAATGTAACCTGAAGCATTGCACTTTGCGAACAGTTTAATGGTGAATTGACCTTAATTAGAGGTGAATTGACTTTCAACCGTTGTGAAATTTTATATCTTTACTTTATAAATACTTTTAGTTATAAAATCATGTTAAAAACACGTTTTATTACCTCTTTTATAGTTTGCATTGGATTTCTCCTTTTTTCTAGTTGTGGACCAAAACTCACTCAGTCAGGATTTCTAAGTTCTTATAATAATCTCGAAGAAAGTGAAGCAAATGCAACTATGCTGTCTTATATCAATCCAAACATTGAAAAAGGTAAATACAAAAAATTAATGGTGGATGAGATCACAACTAAATTCGGTAAAAAAGCCAAAGGTCTTAAAATAAATCAAGAGAAGTTAGATGAATTAACAGCATATTTTAAAGCCGAAATAATAAATGCTTTAAGTACAGATTACACCTTAGTTGATCAAGTTGGAGATGATGTAGCTCAAATTCAAATTGCCATTACAGAAATCATTCCTACTAGGTTGACTTCGAATATATTCCCTATAGGCGTAGCAGTAAACACTGCAACGGGAAGAGGAAAAGGAGGTGCTTCTTTAGAAATGAAAGTTGTTGATTCTCAGACTAAAGCTTTATTAGGGCAAGCCATAGATAATCGAAAAAACAGAAGCTATATTAGATCATTTAGTAAATTTGGAAATGCTCGTGGTGCATTGACTTATTGGTCAAAACTACTTAAAGAACGAATTGACTTATTTAAAGCTGCTCAATAAAATGATTAATCCAAACTGGATACGTTATGTCATAACTTTTACTTCAGGTTGGATCATTTCATTAGTATTATGGAGACTTTTACGAATAGATGAGATTAAAGCGTATCTCGTATTTTTACATGTAAATTTTTCTAGCCTAAATTTCATCCTTTTTATTTCTTTAGTATCCCTAATTGCAGGATTAACATTCGGAAGTGTTCAGTATTATGATGACTTTGTGATTCGGCGTAAGTCCTCATTTATAACAACTTTATTTAAAAGTTTTATAAGTCATCTTATTATTATGTCTTTTCTTTATGGACTGATTTTCTTAGCAATAAAATTATCGAAAATAAATTCAAATCTAGAGTTTAGTCATTTTATACGAAGCCCTTTAATTATTATCAACTTTATATACTCTCTAATCATTAATGCAATTATTGTGATTATTATTCATCTCAATAAATTATTAGGACGAGGAAACTTATTAAAGTTGCTGACAGGTAAATTTTACAGACCTAAAGAAGAGTACCGCGTTTTTATGTTTATTGATTTGCAATCGTCAACCGAAATTGCAGAACGATTAGGACATATTAGTTACAGCAAATTAATTCAAGATTGCTTTTATGATTTGTCTGTTTTTGAGAAATCAAAAGCTGAAATCTATCAATACGTTGGAGACGAAGCGGTTTTGACATGGAAATTCCATAAAAACACATCGTTAAATACACTTATCGGAGCTTTCTTTCAGTATAAAAAAGAATTCGAATTGAAATCTAAATACTATATGTCGGAATATGGTGTGGTTCCTATTTTCAAGGCTGGAATGCATTTGGGTGAAGTCACAGTAGTAGAAGTAGGCAGTCTAAAACGTGAGATTGCCTATCATGGTGATACTCTAAATATTACTTCAAGGATACAGGCACAATGTAAAGTATTTGAAAAAGAGTTTTTAATATCACAAACATTATTCGATGTTATAGACGACAAAAGTAGATTTGAATATGAAACCCTAAAAGAAGTTCTTTTAAGAGGAAAAAAAGAATCTACAATGTTAATATCTGTTTCAAAAAAAACTGCCGATAACATAACGCGTACGTTTCGGCAGTCAATCAACTAACACAATCAATCAAACTTATTTTATTAACTCTTTTATTACCTTTTTTGAAAAATCCTTAGACGTTGTTCCTAAAGTCTCAGGGTTTTCTATTTTAGTCGTAATTACTGAAAGTAACTGTTCATTTTCAGGCTCATTTAAATCATAAACAATAGTCTCTAAGATGAATCTCTTGCCTTTTGAAGTTGTATAACTCGATGGACTTGAATCCATATAAATGGTATGATATGATCTATAAAAGCCTCTTCTGTAGTAGACAGGATAACTACTGAAATAATAATTTGAACCGCCCGTAGTTGTTGTTGTCTCGAATTCTTGTGTGTCTTTTAATACAGTCATTATAACTACATCTATACCCTTTTCAATATATTTTCTTTTTAACTCATCAATTTCTGATTTGGTTAAACTATCATTCACATCAACCTTGGGAATGAGCTTAAAACTTTCTACAGAGTTGATATTATTTTCTTCAAGCTTATCGACTAAATCAATTTCAAATTGTTTTCTAGTCAGGTCATCCTTTGATTTACTAAGCACTAGAACCTTTTTATCTACTAAATTGACAACTTCATTGTCTTTCCAAGAATCAGTTACTTTTACTGAAGAACATGAGACGATTAATAAGACGATTATATTTACACCTAATATTTTAATTACTTTTTTCATGATTTCTATTTTTTAATTTGTGATTTATTAAAGTTAATATTTGGCCTTTACATGACTTTAGAAGCATATACTTCAAATGGATACATAATTACCATTATATATTTTTCGTCTGGACTCAAATCTGTGATATTGTCCCAATCGACAATGAATTGGTTTTCTAATATTGATTTTACAGTTCTAATACTATTTTGCCCTTTCATTTTATTTGATCTTTATCTAATACAAAAGTACACTGGTAACTGACCATACTTTAGTGAAATCCCAGTCAAGCAACCAAATCTAAAAGTGAATCATCCTTTTTAATAGGTGAAGTCTTTACGAGTCATTAATATTAAAAATGGCTATAGCTAAAAAGCATAAAAAAACCCATTACATTACTGTAAAGGGATTGTATTCCGAGAAAAGTGTTTACTACCCACGTCTTCGCTTTCCTATTACTTCTTTTTCATTGCTTTCGTCTCTATCATCTTGACGCTCTCGTCTATCTTCTCGACGCTCTCTATTATCTTCAGCCAACTCTATTTTAGTCATGGCAATATCTTCTTTCAAAAAAATTACAAAACTTTTAAATTGAGTTTCTATCATCTTCTTTTTGCCAGCGTATTCTGCACTTTCTTTAGCTTCGACCGAATAACCAAACACTTTTAGAGATGCCATAATTTCTGATTGTTTTTCTGCAATTTCAATTTGACGCTTAAAGTCAACAATGTCATCTCTTCGATCGCGCATATCATCTCTGGTATTTGCCTTATCTCTAGCCAAATCGATTTCATCATCTCTTTGGTCATATCTCCCTCTCTTAGAGTCTTCTTTATCCTCTTTAACTTCTCTCCTGTCAGATCTAACTTCAGCAGAACTTTGTGCTATTTCTATCCTTGCTTTTTTGGCCTTTGCTCCACTTTGCCCTACTTCTCTAGTCATATCGCGAATCAATTCTTTTGAAATTCTATCTACAGAATTTTGATCTTTTTGAGATACCGCTCTTTTCATTTCGTGTAGCTTAAGACTAAACTCATTTAGTTCATTAATGTCTCGTTCAAGCATTTTTTTACCTTCAATGATTTGCTTTGTATTTTGAATGGCTTCTTTTGTGTTTTGCCCAAACATTAAAGTATTTAAGACAATTGCGAAAATTACAACTAAACTAATTTGATTTTTCATATGTATTTATGTGTTAACTCGATTAATCATTTCAACTACTATAGACAACTTTATATACGGTCTTACCATCAGTGTTTTCTGATTTCTTATAAAGCACATCATTTTGTTCGTAATAGCGTATTCCATCGATAACGACCTCACCTGCCTCCTCGGGAATCTTGTCTAATTCAGCGCCTATTGGAGGTGAAGTCACTTCATATCTATCCTCATTTTCAACAACTAAAGAATTCACAGAAGAATCTATATAATATACTCCTGAGTAATAAAAATAGACCGAAGGTCCAATTACAATTCTAACATGCCCAGCTGGAAGTACCGCTATTCTAAAACCACGAGGAGGTACAACTACAATATATTCATTACCATAAGTTGTATAGTAAATCCCCGAATGGTAGTAATAAGGCAACCCTCGAAACACAATAGTTGTATGGTGAACAGGAAGATACCTAAGTACATGGCGGTGTCTTGGATAGCGATAGTGAGGACTTCTTCGTACAGGTTGCGTTCTGTATCGATCATTTGCTCGATGCGTTGACTGCACTCGGTTATTATCTAAATTACGTTCATTTCTTGTGTTTCCGTTGGCACCATTATTTCTTTTCTGACTGAATATCTGATTCGAAAATAAAAACGTAATTACCAATACTCCTATTCCAAAAATGTGCCTTAAAGATTTCATACAACTCTCATTTATGCGTTTCTTAAAACTACTTTAGTCTTATTTTGACACAAATGTAAAACACGTTAAATGTTGAACCCTCTAGTTAGGTAGCGAAGTGACCGAATTGCATTGTGAAGTGTTTAAAATCAAAACTCAATTAGAAACACAATTTCAAAAATTCTTATTTTTTAGAATGTATAATGTATTTTCCAACGACAATTGCCGTAACGATTACTAGATAAAATTGTCCCATCAAGCCGGTTAAAATAGCAGCCTTTTGAGCCACTGGCGTTGCAGGAACAATTTCTCCATAGCCAATGGTCATCAATGTAATATAAGCGTAATACATAATGGAATCTAGACGTATCGTACCGTTAGGATTGTCATTTATGATTGCTGCAATGAATGATCCTGGTTCAATAAGTTCTATGGTACTAAACAAAAAGAAGGCAATAAATCCAAGAGAAATATAGCCGCTCATTAACCCTATAACAACCGTGTTATTTACCCGCTTCGCGTTCCAAATTTGTAATATTATTTGATAGGTTACAATAGCATGAAATAAAAAATGAATACCTAATTGAATCAGAAGATGATCACTAGAACTAGAACCTTTTTGAAACATACCACTTCCAAAGGCAATCAAGGAAATTCCAAAAAGACCAATTGAAAACCACATCAATTTCTTATTCTTAGAAATCAACAATATACCTGTAAGGGTATTGACTAAAAACAGGATTGGGCTCAAAATATTATCAAAAAATTCATGAGGAAACAGGAGCGATCCAAACAGGATAATAAGCTGCGTTATAAAAAAAATATTAAACCTATATTCATATAACTTGTCAATCATCTTAATCCTCTAAAAGACTTTCATTAAACTGATATTCCTTATAATTCACTTTAAACAGTATACTATAAAACGACGGGATAAAAAGTAATGTAATTACCGTACCAAAAAGAAGTCCTACCATAATACTAACAGCCATTCCTTCCCACATTTCACCGCCACTAAGATACAATGGAATCAAACCTAAAACCGTCGTAAAAGTTGCTAATAATATAGGTCTAAATCGTTGCAAACATGCTGCAATAACTGCATCTTCAGTGGATCGTTTTAATGCGTTTTGTTCAACCTCAATTCTATCAATTAATACAATAGCATTATTAATAACAATACCCGCTAATGATATAACGCCCAAGAATGGCATAAAACCAAAAGGCTCCTGAAAAACCAGTAAGCCTATAACAACTCCAATTATTCCTAAAGGAATCGTCAAAGTTACCATCAACATTTTACGGATAGAATTAAATTGTATAATTAATAATAATAATATTATGAAGCCTGAAAGCGGCAAATACTTGATTACTGCACCCATGTTTTCGGCTGTATTTTCGGCATCTCCTCCAAAGGAATAGCTGTAATCCTCTGGCCATAATTCAATCTGTTCTTCAAGCCAAGGTTTTATTTCAGAGGTGATTAAAGATGCATTCCCATCCAATTTTAATTCACTTGAGACATTAATTGTTCTGTTAATATCCAAGCGTCTAATTTTTGAATACTGCCATTGTGGTACAATTTTGGCGACTTGAAGTAAGGGTACACTTTTACCTGAATTCTGAGCAAATATATTCAATGTTTCTAAAGACTCTAGGGATTGCTGTTGACTTACATCACTTCGCATAACAATTGGAATAGATTTATCATTTTCTCGATATTCCCCTGTAGTAAAGCCATCAAGAACCGTCTGCAAAGACGTGGCTATATCCTGACTCGTAACACCTGCTAATTGTGCTCTGTTTTGATCAATATCAATGACAAATTTCTTGCTTTTTGGACCCCAATCATCTTTGACATTTTTCGTTCCTGATATTTGAGAAAGTCTTATTTTAATAGACTCTGATATTTTTGACAACTCGTCGGGATTTTCTCCAGAAACCTTAATTTCTATCGGTGTTCCACCACCACCAGAAGCTAATGAACTCACTTTGATTTCTGCATCTGGAAACTGATTAAAACAAAAGTTATCGAGGCTTTTAATCATATCGTTATTGTAAATCGCATCCGATACATTTACGAGCATATGAGCGTAACTAGAATTAGGTTCATCAGGAGAATAACCCTGATCATAGGATTCGGGACCTTTCCCGATATACGACGACCAATCTAAGACACCATTTGGTCGAATTTCAGAGACTTGCAAAGAATCAATTAAATAGTTTTCAACTGCCAATACAATTTCGGAAGTACGTTCAATCTTGGTGCCTTGGGGTAAATTAATATCGACTGTAATTAAGTTTCTATCACTGTCGGGAAAAAAGATAAAGGGAATTTTTTTAAACCCTAAAAGAGACACAAAAAATATGGCAAAAATCCCAATAATAACTTTCCATTTGTTAGACAATGCCCAAAGAATTAAATCTTTGTAATACACTTTTAATTTGTTTATAATTCTATCTATAAAGCTTGGCTTTTTTTCAGCTTTTGGAGTGATTTTCAGAAACAAATAGCAGAACAACGTTATAACGGTCAATGCCATAATCCAAGAGGATAATAGCGCTATAGTAATTACAACAAAAATTGGCCCCACAATATCTCCCATTGAAGATTCAGCCAAATAGAAAGCTAAGAAAGCCGCCGAGGTTGTTAATGTAGAAATCAGTAACGGTGTAAATAATTCAGAACATGATTCTATAGCTGCTTTCTTTGCTGAAATTCCTTGTTCCATTTTCACCATAATGGTTTCTGCAACTACAATAGCATTATCTACCATCATTCCTAAAGCCATGATAAGTGCAGCAAGCGTCACTTGATTTAACCCAATACCCATTACTCCCATTATCATCAATGTCATTATAACAACAATGGGAATAAGACTCGCAATTACTAAACCTGAGCGTATACCTAAAAACACAAGCATAACAATTAAAACAATACCAATGGACTGCAATAAGTTTCCAATAAAATCATTAATCTTTACATCAATATAGGTGTCCATTGAGGCGAGGCGAGTCATTTCCAATCCAACTGGTAATCGTGATTGCCACTTTTCTATCACAACATTGATTTCTTCGCCAAGCTCAATAATATTGGCACTTTCTTTTAAATTAACATGCAATGAAATTGCATTTTTACTATTAACTCTTACGATTTGAGTAGAAGGCTCTTTATAACTTTTCTTAACTTTAGTGATGTCTGATAAATAGACCATTTGGGTACCATCTCCAACAGGAATAAGCATTTTTCTAATGTCCTCAACCGAATTAAAATTCCCGGTTGGCTCTAAAATAATGCGTTCATCTTCTACATTAATTTCACCTCCCGAACTAAGAATATTAGTTGCACTTATACTTGCTTGAAGTTTACTTGCAGATAAGCCATACTCCTTTAGCTTAGAATTATCAAATTCCACAAATACACGTTCATCCTGGGCGCCTCCAATTTCAACTTTGGCAGCAGATTTGAGTTTAATAAGATCATCTTTTATATCATCTGCATAATCTTTCATTTCAGAATAGGAATACCCATCTGAAGTCAATCCAATTGCGACTCCATAAACTTCTCCAATCCCATCATCATCTAAAAAAGGGGTAACGTTTTGTGGCAATCCTGTTAATGCACTTAATTTACGTCGAAGCCGGTCCCATACAGCTTGTAACGCTTCTGGCTTTACTTCATCTTTAAGCGTCACTGTTACTACAGACAACCCCGTTCTAGACGTACTTGAGACTTCTTTTAATTCTGGTAATTCTTGTGAAACTTTTTCGACTTTATCCGTTACTAATAGTTCCACACGTTCAGGACTTGCTCCAGGGAATTGCGTCACAATTGTCGCAACTCTTACCGTATATGGCGGCATACTGTCTCTAGGGAGAGACTGATAAAGCACGAGACCCATGAGAATGATCGTTGTTAAAATGGTAAGCGTAATTCTATTTTTCTCTATTGAAAATTGTGTTAAATTCATGGATAATATTTTAGATTACGATTACTATAATTTCACTTCCTGACCATCAAGTAGGGTTTGAAGTCCGGCTGTAGCAATTTTTTGACCAACTTTTAAGCCTTCACTTATTTCAAATCCTTCAGATGTTAAATTCCCAATTTTCACTGCTTGTTTCTTAACGCGTAGCAATCCTTCGCTTTCAACTATCAAAAACACATAATTTCCTTTATCATCTTCGCCAACTGCTTTAGCGGGCACGACAATATGATCATTGACCACGGATTCATTGGTGAAGTCAAATGTAACATTCGCGGCCATCCCAGATTTAATTTCTTCTGATGGATTCACGACAATAATTCGTACTGGATAGGTCGATGTATTATTATCCAAAGAAGGTGATACTTCAGACACTCTACCTTGGAATTCCTTATTTACAATAGAAGAAAATGAAATTTTGGTTTTCATATCCTTCTTCACATTATTAATAACGCTTTCAGGTAGCCCTAAACTAATTTCCATATCACCACTCACATTCAAAACCCCAATGACCTGACCTGCTGAAACGTTTTCATTAATTTCAGTACTTATCGAAGCAATAATTCCATCAGCTGGTGCGTATAAATAACCATATTGAATCTGATCTTGTTGAATGGCAACTGTTCGTTGAGCCGATTCGTGACTTGCTTTTGCTGTTCGATACGAATTTTTGGCCGCTTCATAATCGCTCAAAGACGAACTTCCTTTTTCATATAATGATCTAATTCTATTCAAATTCAACTTCGCTGTATTCATTTGAGAAGCGGCACTGTTCAAAGACGAAATTGCATTTTCGTAATTAAGTCGTGATTGAACGTTGTCTAATTTTGATAGTAGTTGCCCTTTTTGGACTTCTTGGCCTAGTTTCATGTCAAACAATGACACAATTCCACCACTTCTAAAACTTAAGTTTATAATTTCATCGGTTTGAGAGGTTCCACTAAATGTTCTTACATTCTCTCCTCCATGTAGACCAACCTCTTGAGAACTAATAGGTCTTACTACTTTTTCCTCTTCTTTTTTTTCTTCCCCACATGATGCCGAAATAAAAAGTACGAATAGCAATGTTAATAGCTTATGTATTGAATTCATTTGTTAGAGTTTTATGGTTATTACATTAGTTTTTGGTTAATAGAAAATCGTTATATCTTTGAATAAACGCTTGATTTTCAGCGGCTGTGCTAAGCAGGAAAAACCTCCCTAAATAGCGTTCAAGAATCATTGAACTTAGTAAATAATTGTAGGTGGCGTTCGAACGAGATAATTGGGCTTGTAAATAGTTACGTTGGGCATCTATTAATTGAGTAATGGAAACAGCACCACTAGAATAGGATGTTTGTACTAGGTCCAAGCTTTCTTTCGCAGCTTCTTCAGAAATTCGAGATAATTCTATATTCGTGATTTCATTAATAATACCTAATACGGCCCCATTAATGTTACGCTCAATATTTAATTCAATGTTTTCTCTATTAATTGTGAGTTGATCTTGTTGGATAGTAGCAATTTGACGGTTTATATTTTGCTGATTCCGCTCAAATATCGGAATGGATAAATTTAATCCGACATTATAATTGTCATCAAAAACTGGAGTTGGCGTACTTCCTTTTCCCCATTGATTAAAATCACGATTATATTGCCCTTGTAATGCTACGGTCGGTACGAAACGTCCAGAACTATTTAATTTCAAAGAGCGCTCTGAAGCTTTCATATTATAATTTATGGATGCAATTTCAGGAGCATTTTCCTTTGCTTCAAGGATTAAAAATTCTGTAAAAGCGTCCCGAGATTTCGGGTCTTCTATTAATCCACTTAATTTATGATACTCATAATGTTCGAATATACCTTCAGATAACTCTGCCTCATCTACATCAATCTCAAACTTCATATCATTATTTAAAATTAAATTTAAATCATAAAATGATAGTTCCAATTGATTAATGGCTTCAACTAAACTTTGCGTATTTTGAGCATACTCACTTCTGAATCTTAAGACATCCGTTTTTCCAGATTGACCAGCATCAAAATTTTGCTGAGCAATTTCTAAATTACGCTTAGTTACTTCTAAATTTTCCGCTTGAATACGCGTATTCGATTTTAAAATTAAAGAATTGAAGTAAGCCGTTGATGCATTAATTAATACATCTAATAAGGCTGCATTATAATTCTCTTGTTCTGCTTTTTCCAAGTTTTCCTGAATGGTGATGTTAGCATTTGCGTCTTCAGAATAAATGGTTTGATTAAGCGTGATATTACCACTGGTTTTATACTCTGGGTTTTGACCGAATGACAGTGCTGCAACTTTTGGATCTATATAGCTCCCAGTGGCCGTGGCTGTAAGATCTGGTAAGTAGTTGCTTTTAGCCGTTTTTACGTCTTGTGTTTTTAAGTCTATGGATTTTTTGTCTGACAATAGCGACAAATTATTTTTGATGGTTTCATTAAAAACATCCAATAAATTATATCTTTTTTCAGACAACACATTTTGATAGTCTCCTACAAAATTTGTTGTAGCGATATATTTGTAGCGAATTGGTACTCCTGTATGTTCTAACGTATTATAATTTAAGGTTAACTTGTCATGATAATCAATATAGATTGGCAATTCTGAAGCGTTAGTACCATTAACGATGGCTTCAACATTAAGGGCAATTCTTCTAAAAAAGCGGCTTAAATTTTCTTCGGCTTGATTTGTTGCCATAAATCCGGCCACTACATCCTCTACAGGCGAGGCTGTAAACGAAGGCAATTTATTTGCCTTAAAATACTTAGCCAACTCTTTTATTTCTTGATCATTAAGAAAGAATCCTCCTGCCATATACACGGCATCCGCATCACCGATATTATTAATTATATCACTAGTAGTCTTAAACGGAACCAAGGTATAAGTTGCCCCGAGTTTTTCGAATTCTTGATCAAAAGTTTCTCTAATTGGCATTAAATCTGGAATAAACTCTTCAATTAAAACTGCAACCTTTTTAAAATCATAGAGATTCTGAAACGTTTCTAAATCTCTTGAATAAGACTGAGATGATACTAGATAGTTAAAATTATTAATACCAGAAGTTGTTTCTGAATTACTTACGGAAATGATATCGCTATTCACGGCACCAAACAAAATTGTTGGTTTAACATGTGTATTTTGATTGGTAACTACTAAATTACTTATCGTACCAAAAGCCAAGATGAGATTAGCATTACCATTCAACAACCGTTGATAATTAGCTCTGACATTATTGACATCAAAATTATTTGAATTTATACTATAGGGTTCAAAACGTATTATGGCATCCTCTCCAACTACGGCTTTAATTTCATTTTGTAAACCAATCATTATGGGTTCTACTTCATCTGAAATATTATCAAGAAGAATTCCAATAACATATTCTTGTTTATTTTGAGAAAACGCAGATGTACTCAGTAAAAACAGAAAAAGTAATACTTTTTTCATAAAGGTAAAATGTTTTAAACGTCGTTCTAAGCTACGGAATTTTTTGAAGTTTATTAAAATCCAAATCCAACTTTAAAGGCCATTCGCAATCCATCATCGCTATTAAACGCTGATAAATTCAATACGAAAATATCTAATGCATTCGCAAAAATTCCTCCACCAAGAGAATTGTTCCAAGTATCAGAATCTTCGCCATCCATCCAAACACGACCATAATCAAATCCACCATAAATTCCGATATCCAACGGAATTAAAGAGGTTTTAACCTTGCTCAAATTTAGACGTAAATCTGTACTTTGCACAAAAGCACTTTTACCGGAGAAGCGCTCATTTCTATACCCTCTAAGTCCATTGTTAGCACCTATAGTTGCAGCTTGATAAAACTCGAAGTCATCACCAATATTAATATGACTCGCTAATTTTGTAGCTAAAACCAATTGTCCATCAGCAGACAATTTATGATCAATGACCAATTCTGGAATCACATAGCCAAACCCTTTTGACTCATCGATATTCGATTTATAGCCAATCTGAAGATTAAACTCCAGTCCTAAAGTAGGATAAGCGTCATTGTCTCTACTTTCAAAATTATATCCAGCATTGACACCAATATAATCGTTGTTTACTTCCTCATTATCTCCAATGAACTGGTTGATATATCGTCCCGACGTTTCTTCAATTTCAATAGATTCATAACTTAAACCAAATTGTGTCTTGGATCCTAAGTCTCCCCTCCACATTACAGTAGGTTCAAAAGCAATAGTACTTAATTTAACACGATTGTAATCCAAATCAACCTCCAAACCATCCTCTTCATCCGCTTCTGGATTCAGTGTTTCATTTCCAAAACCAAAGAAATTTACTGAATAGTTAGGGCTTGTAAAACGTGCTTTAAGCATCAAGTTTCCTTCTCCAATTACATTAGCAAATTCGCCAGAATATGAAAAATCAAATCCATTGGTTGCAAAATAATACGCGGCTGACACCATATGTTGAGACGTAAACGGATTTCTCTCAAATCCATAAGCGGTAAACGTCGTGTTTACTCCTAATTTGAGACCATCATCGGGATTTGATCCAATAGTTGGAATGATACTGTGGCCGCTGTTTAAAAATTTCTTATAGTCATATACGTTCGTTTCGTAGTTATCGGTTAATTTTTTTGCCCCATTATTCGTAACATATATATTTTCTTTTTTCTTGAAATCATAAGTTTTCACTTTTTTTCCATTTTGAATGTTATAAGTGTCTTTGTTTTGTCCCCCTATAATCCTCACTTTAATAAGATCCGAACCTTCTCCAGAAACAACAAAAACATCATCATCATCTAAGCCGTACACCCAAATTTCTCTAGTATATTCTTTAGAATACGTGCGTTGATGAATTATATCTGACTTCTCCCCATTTTTAATTCTAAAGACCGTAACTCTGGTTTCGTTATTGATACGTTCAATCTCAAAATAATCATCCTTATGTGTGCCTTTAATCACCGCAAATTTGTTCACATGTGCATAATACCGATCCGAAATATCTTGTAGATTAGATAGTCTTCCAAGCAGTTTTTGCTTTATAACGGCTATAGTTTCTTGATTAATTTCAGAAGGAAAACCTGAAAACGCATTATCGATAACCGCTTCAGTGATATTCGTTACGATATGATTTACTTGAGCATCCCAAACCGATTTACCAGACTGGGAAATAAATGCCATATCTAAAGGATAAGGTTCCATATTAAACCATTTGACATCTTTTAATTGTACATCATAGGATTTCATTAATCGAATAGAAGGCACTAAAGCCGTGGCTAAATCGAATAAAAAGCCATCGGTCATTGTTGAAAATGCCATATCCCGATCACGAGGCATTGGTCGATATATCGTTTTTTTGTTTTCCTTAAACTTTGCCCATCGCCACTGATCATCATGTCGATCCCAATCACCAATTAACATATCAAAGAGGCGCGCACGAATATACGCGGGTTCATCTAGAACAATATCTTCATCTTTAGACAACTCCTTCATTAAATCGTCGGTACTTATCAATTTATCCGAAAATCCAAAACTAGCTTTATCGCCATGTCCATCGGCAGCGCGTTCTTCTATCATATATAATTCGTCACCAAATTCATCATTAAACTGTCCTAAAGTTTCCTGCTTTGGAATGTAATACAGCGTAGGATTTGTATGGAATACACCAGCTGCATCAGATAGTGTTCCCACTACAAATGGCGCATATGGATGTGATCCTGTAAATGCATCTAAAAGTAATCCTTCGGTAAAGGTGTCATCAAATTGCCCTTCTATATATTGATCTTTAAATCCAACCGCTTGAAGATACTGCAATGCATTTTTCCTAAGGGCTCGCATCACATATTCACGACCGTCTTTATCTTCTAATCTTAAGGATTTTGATTGATGCCCTCCACCTTTGCGAACGGGATTTAACCCTCCAAATAAGGTATCAAGTCGGACTGTTCTTGCACTGACTTCCTTACTAAAATCTTCTCGATAACGATCGCCCCAAAGATATTTGTATGTTTTCCCTTTAGTTGTTTCTTCCTCAGAATATATAGAAGCTGACGCATAACGATCAATATTATCGTTGAAATTTAAACTCATCTCTAAGGGTTCTGCTTCAAGAACTTCTGATTGAAAAACTATTTTTTCATCAGATGCAGAATAAAATCTCACAAATGACGAACCATCTTCAAATACATCTAACCTCGCATATCCAGGAGTCCCATAAGAAAACAATCCTTCATCCTTGTTTCTTGTTGCCATGGCTTTTGAACCCGACCCACTAATAATTTGTGGTAAGTTGTCTTCAACTATATATTGCAAATTATGGTCATGTCCAGAAACAAAAATTGTTTTATCATTTTCTTGAGAAAGCGTGATAACGCGTTTTCTAAAATCGTTATATCTCTGATTTTGCATATCGACAGTTATAACTCCGCCAGTTTTTCTAATTACATTTTTAAGTGTTCCCAACACTGGTAATGGCTTCATATGACTGGCAAATGAATATTGACCACCATGTGAACCATTCGTAAACATGGGATGATGAATCGCTATAATTGTAGTTTTACCCCTCGCCTTTTTTATTTCACCTTCTAATTCGTCAAAAAACTTTTCTCGTGTTTTTATTTCACATTCATCATTCATAGTTGGATGCTTATCCCAATTGGTTAAATACCATTCAGAATCAATAACAATCATAACTATCGATTCCGAAATATTCACTTTTTCCAACGGACATCCATTTTCGGGTAAAAACGCATGCTTTCCAAGCTTATCTTCGATATATTTTTCTTGACGTTTTAAGCCTTTTAACCCGTTGCTATACCAATCATGATTTCCTGGAATAAAAATCGTTTCCCCTTTAAAATCCTCAACAGCACTGGTTTGAATATTTAATTGATGTTCTGCAAAGCCTCTACTTTCGTCATCTTTTTTAGGCATTCCTCTTTGATAAATATTATCTCCTAAGAAAATAGCAGTACTATTTTTTGAAGCTTTCTCTAATTCTACTTTAAATGCCTCTAAAGCTACTGACGATGTCCCAATTGGAGAATTCCCGGCATCACCAATTAAATAAAATGAGTGTGCGATTTGCTTATCTGGGAATTGCTCAGTGTGTACTTCGTTTTTATATTGTGGCTTGAATGTGGCACAAGCTTGCAAAAATATTAGTATTACAAAGACTACTAAAATTTTAAACTGTACTTTCATATAGGTTGGATTTATTATTAAAGATACTAATTAGGTTTTAATCTTCTAAAACAATAGTATCAAATGCAACTGGACTCGCAATTGTTTTATGAACTGGACATCTAGAAGCAATTTCTTTCAAGCGTTGTTTTTGTGAATCATCTAGGTTTCCTACAAACTTTAGTTTTTTACTAATGTGATCCAAATAAGAAGGTTTATCAACTTCAAGCCCTAAATCGTCACTATGTTTTCTAGAATGTGTCACATACACAAACACTTCTTGCAAATCCCAATTTTTCCGTTGAGCATATAACTTTAATGTCATGGCTGTACAAGCAATTAAACCCGCATTAAGATACTCATAGGGAGAAGGCCCAAAATCATCACCTCCAGCAGATATTGGTTCATCTGCAATCATCGAATGATTATTAGTTTGAATAGAGGTCGTAAAATTATCTTCTATCAAATTTAAATGACCAACCAATTGTTCCCTTTGAGTTTCGAGCATTCTATTTTCTTGCAATGGAAAATAACGCTGCACCCATGTTCCTATGACGTTTCCTGCATACAAACTATCGTTCGAATTTGATAATAAGTGATCTGCATTATCGAGCGTCACAAAACTCTTAGGATGATGTGCATGATGGTATAATTGTTCTGCATTTTTTATCCCAACTATGGTATCAATTGGAGAATGCAAAATTAACAATGGGGTTCTCAAATTTCTCACTATCGTAGGCAGGTCAGTTTTTCCAAAATCAGTAACAAAGTCTTCGTTAATTTTGAATGGACGACCTCCTATATTTACTTCTACTTCACCTTTTTCTTTAATGTCTTCAATGCCATGTGAAAACAAATGTGTCACATGATCTACAGTAGAAGGCGCACCAATTGTCGCTACGGCTTTAACATGGTCTAACTTAGAAGCTGCTGTAAGCACAGCGGCTCCACCTAAGGAATGACCAACTAACAATGATGGTGTTTCATAATTCTCGGTCATAAACTCACTCACTGAAATTAAATCATCAACATTCGCAGAAAAATGACTTTCTGAAAATTCGCCTTCACTTTTTCCTAATCCTGTAAAATCAAATCGAATAACTCCAAATCCATAATTAGTTAAAGCTCTACTGATATTTTTTACAGCGCTTAATGAGCTTGTACACGTAAAACAATGTGCGAAAATGGCATAGTAATTTGGCTTTTGATTGGCGGGCAGTTCCAAATAAGCCTGCAATTCGTATCCTTTAGCATTTGTTATGTTAAGTTTTGTACTTTTCATTTAATCAAGTGTTTTAAAGTTTCCAATTCAACATGATTAGAGAATTGGTTTAAAAGTTGCCTTAATTTAGGGTTTATAAAAGTTTCACAAAAGGGCTTTTCTGGATTCTTACTATAATAATTCTGAATTGATTCTCGAGAAGGTTTAAAACTTTCAAAAGGAAGAACTTTAGTTATTATTTCATTTTTAAAAGCGTCTTGAATAACATTTATAATTCGTTTGGCCTCTTGCATTTGTGCTTCTGAAAACGCATATACTGCTGAACGGTATTTGTCTCTCATAGAATGGTTGCTGGTACTTTTATGCGTATGCAAATGAATTTCTATCAATGCTTCTAATGAAATAGTTTCAATGTCAAAGTGTACTATAACTCCTTCCGAATAAATGTTATTTTCTCCTGAAGCAATAAAACCTTGCTCCACTTTAATCACGCCTTTTAAAGATTGAAATACAGCTTCAGTACACCAGTGACAGCCACCTCCTAAACCTATGCTTTTAGTTTTCATAATAATTTAGTTAACCACTTGTTTAAGTCTTTATCATTCGGATTTCTTAATCTCTTTCCTCCAATAGTAAGTGTTGGAAAATTAAGTCTACCATTTTCGTATAAACTCCTTAATTCTTTAGCAAAAGTTTGATTCAATTCTACATCTTTAAATTCAAATGCTAGACCTTTTTCAATCAAAAAACTCTTATAATAATCAGTTTTATGGCACCTTTCGGTGCCATAAAGTGTAATTGTTGGTTCAGTCGAATTCATTAGGATTGAGTTTTTAAAAATTCAATTGCTGCTTTAATGTTTAAATGAAAATCATTAAATACAACATTGTTTCTTTGATCAATAAAAATAAACCAAGGGGTACCACCGGTTCGATAATGATACATTATTTGAGACCGATTATTTGAACTTTCATCTCCAGGATCGTGACCAAAAGGAATTTTAATATCATATTGCTTTTGAGTCTCAATTAGTTTTTCATGGGTATTCGTATCATGACCTTCAAATACGGTCTGGATCGCTAAAAACTTAACTTTATCTGAATCTTTAAGTTCTTCAACCATTTCCTTCAAAGCGGGAAATCCTCGGCTATGACAGCCAGGACACCAACTTTGAAAACAATAAATAACTTTAAACGTTTCATCTAAATCCCATAATTTTATAGGTCCGGTTTTCATTCCGTTGCCATCAATCCATTGATCTACTAAAAATTCGTGTGCTTTATATCCAGCAATTCCATAAGTTATATCATTGCTCATATTACTTTCCCTTCATCAAATTATTTTAATTTATCTGCATGAAGTTTTCTTAGCTTTGCTAATTTTGGAGCAATCACAAAACTGCAATAGCCTTGTCCTTGATTACTTTTGTAGTAATCTTGATGCTCCTTTTCAGCTTCAAAAAACTCCGTAATTGGACTGATTTCTGTCACTATTGGATTTTCATAATATGGTGAAATCTCTTTCGAAACAATTTCAGCAATTTCCTTTTGTAAAGCGTCATGATAATATATAACAGAGCGATATTGTGTCCCTCTATCTGCCCCTTGAATATTTAATGTAGTAGGATCATGAGTTGTCATAAAAATTATGAGAATGTCTTCATAAGATATAAGGTTTGCATCAAAAGTAACCTGTACTACTTCGGCATAACCCGATAAACCAGAACAAATCTCTCTATAGGTTGGTTTGCCTGGGACATTACCACCAGAATAACCAGACACGACTTTTTCGACACCTTTTACTTCTTGAAATACAGCTTCTGTACACCAAAAGCAACCTCCACCAATTGTGGCAACTTGCAAATTTTTAGTTGTCATTAGAGATCCTTTCTATTTGCATGGATTCTGAATTGATACAATAACGCAACCCACTAGGTTCTGGCCCATCTGGGAAAACATGTCCTAAATGTCCATCACAAGTATTACACATCACCTCAACGCGAACCATACCAAAAGCAGTATCTCTTTCGTATTTAATTGCATTTTCTTTAATAGGCTGTGTAAAACTTGGCCAACCAGATCCTGAACTGAATTTAATAGTAGAATCAAACAATGGTGTATTGCAGCATATACAGTTATATTTACCTTCATCGTAAATACTACAAAGTGCTCCACTATGTGCGCGTTCAGTACCTTTTTGTCTTGTAATTCTAAATTGCTCTGGTGTTAATTGAGCTTGCCATTCGGCTTCCGTTTTCCTAACTCGCTTGTCTGGAGTTGGGTTTCCGTTAACGGAAAAATTAATCACTTCTTTCCAAGTAAGCATACGATTGGTTCCTTTCTGTTTTTAATTATTAGAATATGCTTTTCAAGAGTTATGTAGTCGAAAATTTAACGCTCACCTTACATTTTCATACTTCATATGGCAAATGAAAGTACTGATGAAATTTACGACAAATTATTTCGTTTTATTGACATAAACTTTATGTTATTAAAAGTTTAGTATTTTTACTAAATAAAATTGATTATTCCTATGGAGCATCTTGTAGCAGCAGCTGAAAAACATGTTATTCATCTTATAAATGAAAAATTAGACAATACATTTGTCTATCATAATATAGTTCATACTCAAAGTGTAGTTAAAAGCACGTTAGAGCTTGCAGATCTTTCAGAGTTGAATGATCGCGAAAAGCATTTATTGCTTATCAGTGCTTGGTTCCATGATACAGGTTATACAGAGAGTATTGAAAACCATGAAGATAAAAGTGTAGCAATTGCTAAAGATTTTTTAAAAACCCAAAACGTTACAGATGCTGATATCAAAGTTATAAGCGCCTTGATACTAGCTACTAAAATGGGATACGAGCCTCAAAATCAACTAGAAAGGATTATAAGAGATGCTGACTGCTCTCATATTGGCAGCAAAAACTTCATGAATATTACTGAATTACTTAGGAAAGAATGGGAGCTCAATTGTAGTAAGACATTAACTGAGGAACAATGGTTAGAGGAGAACATCAATTTTCTATCTACAAAGCATCGATTTTATTCCGATGCTGCATCCTCAAATTGGGATAAGGGTAAAGGTAAAAACCTATCACAATTATTAAGAGCACATAAGAAATTAAAGCAGGACAACTCAAAATTAAAGCACAAAACGGATGAATTAAAATTCAAAAAGAATAAGGTTGAATTACCTGAACGTGGGATTGAGACTATGTTTAGAGTTGCATTGAGAAACCATATTACGCTTAGCGATATTGCTGATACTAAGGCGAACATTTTATTGTCGGTAAACGCAATTATTATCTCCTTAGTTCTATCGAATTTAGTATCGAAACTTGATAACCCTTCGAATGATTATTTAATTTGGCCGACTGTTATTTTTACTTTATTTACTGTTGCCTCAATAGTTTTATCTGTTTTAGCTACACGACCAAATGTAACACAGGGAAAGTTCAATAAACAAGATGTAGCTAATAAAAAGGTTAATCTACTCTTTTTTGGTAATTTTCATCAAATGAAGCTAGACGAGTTTGAATGGGCCATGGGTGAAATGATGCAGGATAGAGACTATTTATATGGCTCATTAACTAAAGATTTATACTTTTTGGGATTAGTACTAAATAGAAAATACAGCTTACTTAGATCGACATACACAGTATTCATGCTAGGCATCGTAATTAGCGTTATTTCTTTTGGTGTCGCATTTTATTATTCGGGTGCGTCGACCCTATAATTATTAATTAGACTTTAATTTCTTTTATTAAATCATCATAGGTATAGAATTCTTTATCTAGTTGATTTTTATGATAAAGCACACTAACTCGTAGTGCTTTCAGACCAGTAACAGCCTGTAAATCTTGAAGCTCAACAATCTCAACATCAGTGTCTAAATAGTGCTTTGACTGCAAGAATTTAATATATCTTAAATATTCTATTTCGTCTTGTTTTTGCGAATAGACTACAGTGATTTTCCCTTTTTGTGTCACACGTTCATTGGTGCCTTTTATATACGCTTTATCAACACGTTTCTTTACAATTTCGTATCTCGCATTATAAGTTCCATCGACATCAAATTGTTTTTCGTCCATTCTAAAACTTATAGATAATGGTTGATTAAAAACCAAAATCATAGATGCAACATCTAAGGAAATCGGAAAATCAGATCGCATAAGATAGTATGCATTTTCCATTTCGCACATAACTTGCAATTGCCATAATCTCAAATTATACAAATACACAGGATTAAAGCTATCCACCTTTGTAATAGATTCTCCAATATACATGTTATGCTCAACACCATCTGTTTTAAAACGCTCGAAATAATGTGGATACATTAGTTGTGCTTCATCTTGTTTTCGATCTAGCAACGATGACATTTCTTTATTAATCAAAGTAATGGTATCATCATAATTTTTTCTATGATTGTATAATACGTTTACCTTTTCATCAATACTTTCAAAATAAGATTCTATATCAGGTTTTAATGCCTCTGATTCATCCAAATGAATTAATAAAGGATCTATATCCTGTTTAAAAAACTCAGAGATTTGTTGCTCACTATCAACCTGAAAATGCGACTCAAGCCCCTCTAAATAACTATTTATTTGATAAATAAATTGCTCATAAATAGGTAAAGCCTCATTTAGTATAGCCTTTTTCAAAATAGCCTTAACCATTTCTAATTGAATGGTTAAATCTTGTTTTGTTGCCCAATTTCTAGCTTCAGAAGATCCTTTAATATCTATTTGTCCATAAAGCGGATAAATATTATCGAATCCAATTTTATTAAAGGCAACTTTATTACCCTTCAATTGTTCTTTTATAAAATTCTTAGCTTCTCTTTCAAATTTCCAATACACACTAGGATGAATTGAAGTGCATTCTTGTTGAATAATCGCTTCAATTAAATTCTCCTCCTCTTTTCTAGATCGTTGCACAGCAGATAGGATGTTTGGCATCACATCTATCAATTTATTAGCATTAATACTATTCAACACTTTTGGTTTATCAGACACAATTTCCAAAACCCCTAGCAACTCATTATCATCTGCTATAGGCGCAAAAATGGCGCTTTTTATCCCTTGAGATTTCAAAGCGGCAATCTGCGGCGCTTTGCCTTTTGATAATTCATACATTTTATCAACATTAGAAATTGCGTAAAACGATTTTTTCTGTAGCAATTTTGCATACGACCCTTTACAAAGGGCATCAGAGCAATGCTTCACATCTAATTTATCTAATAAAAAACTTTGAACACCTTCGCCATAGACACGCTCAAAATTATTCTCTTCTTTATTAAAAATTGCGAACCCAACTTTAAGTTCCTTAATATTTAAAAGAGATCTGAAAATCTCATGAAAATCCTCCATGAAATTAGCATCCTTACGTTTATCTTCTCCAATTAAACTAGATTTGATATTTGAAATTGACTGATCATCAGTGACGTCAAAAATATTTGAAATCACAAATCCCTTAAAAATGTAGCTTCCAGGAGGAAACTTTTCTTTCCAAATTTCAATGTTTTCAAAATTGTCTAACAATTCATCATAATCTTTATTTGTGATTTTTCTAGCATTTTCGCTAGGCACAATTTCTGTAAAATCCGCATTATATAAAATTTTATAATACCGCATAATTCCATTCTTGTCAGGAATTTCATAGTAAAATGGACGCTTAAAATCTAAATCATAACCATAACAAAACTTAAGAATAATGGTACATGCAATAATATAAGTATCATCTTCTGGCATGTTTTTGATACTTAATTCAAAGTCATCTCCTGCTGCATTTATAATATTTTTAAACCGATTAGAGGAATTGAATATGAGATTATGAAATGGTACAGAAGCCGTTTTTATTTCATTATTTGTCAAGATAGGGTTAAACGAATCTTGCAGTATGATACTAATCTCTTTTTCTCTAGTTTCTAAAATTGAAGAATCACTAAAACCATCACGCAATTCAGGATACTTATTAGCAACCTTTAAAATGCGCTTCGCTTTTTTTGCTATAAATTCTTCACCATCTTTTGCTAAAGATTCGTAATGACTAAGTAGCTTATTAAAGCTAACTTTTAGTTTAAAAGGCGATTCTATATTATGATTAATATCCACGATGTTGGTTTTCTTATAAAACAAAGTTACAAATATTTAAATTTAGTCGTTAGAAGTAAGACTAGCTAACATGTTTAATGTTACATTTTAAATGTTAAACTCTATTATCAATTTAACTATTGCCGGCTTTAGAAAGTACGTCATGACAATAAGAAATTAGTTGTTAACCATTTGCAATTTTAAATTGTTTGTAATTTTTTAACTCTTTGATTATGAATACTATATTTTAATTTACCTTGAACTTCATATTAACTAATAAAATAACAAATATGTTTTCAAAAACAAATTTAATGTCGACCTTGGTTACTACGATATGGGGCTTTTTCGGAGGCTACCTATTGTGGGGGCTTATTGGTGACCCCATTTTAAAAGACCATACTGTATCTTCAGGACTCATGAAAGATCCACCCGATTTTATGCATTTAGTGATTGGCTGTCTAATTGTTGGATTTGTTGTATCTACAATATATTCAAAATGGGCTAGAGGAGCACATAGTATGTCGCAAGGTGCGCAATATGGAATATGGCTTGGAATTTTAATGGGTTTAGGCAGTGGCATGATTGATTTTGCAACTTCAAATCTACTTGACTTGTCAGGAACTCTTATAAACGCTGTGGTTTACATCGTACATTTCGGAATTATGGGTGTTTTTGTTAGCTTAATTTATGGTAAAATGAAATCTGAAGATTAACTTCATTACTTTTTATACTAAAAAAAGCTTCTCAAAATAGAGAAGCTTTTTGCTTTTGTACGGGCGGAGAGACTCGAACTCTCACACCTCGCGGCACTAGATCCTAAGTCTAGCGTGTCTACCAATTCCACCACGCCCGCAAAAGGACTGCAAATATAAAAATTAGTTTCAATATACAAACGTATCTTTTAAGAAAAAGTTCTCATTGTTTTTGTATTTTTGAAGCCAATTTAAAAACTTTCATGAAAAATATTCAATCTTACATCAACGAACATAAAGACCGATTTCTAAATGAATTAATAGAACTTCTAAAGATTCCATCTGTAAGTGCTGATTCTGCTTATAAAAATGATGTGTTGAAAACCGCTGAAGCTGTTAAAAAAAGTTTAGAAAAAGCAGGGTGTGACTCGGTTGAAATTTGTGAAACTGAAGGCTATCCTATTGTTTATGGTGAAAAAATTGTGGATTCGAATCTACCTACAATTTTAGTATATGGTCATTATGATGTGCAACCAGCAGATCCCATTGAATTATGGGATTCAGCACCTTTTGAACCAATTATTAAATCTACTGAAATACACCCAGAAGGCGCGATTTTTGCCCGAGGAGCCTGTGATGATAAGGGTCAAATGTACATGCACGTTAAGGCTATGGAATTCATGACTTCAACGAATCAGTTGCCGTGTAATGTGAAATTCATGATAGAAGGAGAGGAAGAAGTAGGAAGCGTGAGTCTTTCAAAATTTGTAAAAGACAATCATGAAAAGCTTAAAAATGATGTCATTCTTATTTCTGACACTGGGATGATTTCAAAAGAGACACCATCAATTACAACTGGTTTAAGAGGATTAAGCTATGTTGAAGTTGAAGTCACTGGACCGAATAGAGATTTACACTCAGGTCTATATGGTGGAGCAGTAGCAAACCCTATTAATATTTTAACTAAAATGATTGCATCACTTCATGATGAAAACAATCACATAACAATACCTGGATTCTATGATAAAGTGGAAGAATTATCATTAAATGAACGTGCAGAAATGGCAAAAGCGCCGTTTTCATTAGATCGATATAAGGCTGCTTTGGATATCGATTCAGTTTACGGCGAAGAGGGTTATTCTACGAATGAACGCAATTCAATCCGTCCTACTTTAGATGTCAATGGAATTTGGGGAGGCTATACAGGAGAAGGAGCAAAAACTGTCATTGCGAGTAAAGCTTATGCGAAAATTTCAATGCGTTTAGTACCAAATCAAGATTGGGAAGATATTACAGAATTATTCAAAACTCATTTTGAAAGTATTGCACCAAGTGGCACTAGAATAAAAGTAACACCTCATCATGGCGGACAAGGATATGTAACACCTATAGATAGCATTGGCTATCAAGCAGCATCAAAAGCGTATCAAGAAACATTTGGAAAAACACCAATACCTCAGCGTAGTGGCGGAAGCATTCCTATTGTGGCACTTTTTGAAAAAGAACTTAAAAGCAAAACCATTTTAATGGGATTTGGTTTAGACAGTGATGCTATACATTCACCAAATGAACATTTTGGGGTTTGGAATTATTTAAAAGGCATAGAAACAATTCCTTTATTCTATAAATATTTCACTGAATTAAAAGCCTAATTTATTCTTTTACAATCTTATAAGTCCCTAATTTTTCTTTAGTGTTTACATTTAAAAAGTAAATACCTTTTGATAGGGTCTTTATATTTAATGTGGTACGCCTTTTTTGCGATTGAACACTCAACACCAATTTACCGGATACATCATAAATATTAAATATGTAATCATCATCTGTGGCCGCTTCTATGTTAAGAATTGTTTTTACAGGATTTGGATACACCTGTATTTCGTTCGGCAGAAACGCATCTAATCCCAGCGTATCAAACACAATGCAATCGCTTAATTCAATGCAAGACCCAGAAGTAATTTCCACAGCATATACACCATCAAAAGATGGCATAAACGATTGATTTGTTTCTAAAGGAATGGGTATATTCGTATTACAATCCAACCACTGATACGACGCTGAAGCCTGATTAGCTGTGAGCGTAGTTGCTGTTTGCGAGACTGAATTATCTACGGCAACCAATCCTCCTTTAGTAACCATATAACCCATTATTAATCTCGCCAATTCATGATAATAAGGAAAATCTAAAGTGCTATATCGATCACCTGAAGAATGATAAAATGGTGTTTGATCATTATTTTCCCAAGATTCTCCTACTAATACTGCAGGAAACCCTCGATTCCAAAAACTAGAATGATCACTAGCTGAAGTTCCTGGATTAACAACATTAACATTTAAATTAAAACTATAATTAGGGTGATTTAATATATCTACAATATCAGTCCCCATTGCAATTGACGAAGCATCTCCTTGTCGCACATCAATATCAAAACCATCGTCATTATCACCATCATATCCCATCATATCAATATTTAGAACGCCTAATAGATTGTCGCCATTAGTAACGGCTTCAATCGCATAAAAACGTGAACCATTTAATCCATTTTCTTCTTCATCCCATAAGGCATAGACGATCGTGTTATCTAAACATTGCTTTGATAAAATTCGGGCTATTTCTAGAACAGCAGCAGTACCACTGGCATTATCATCTGCACAATAATCTGTAACGGAATCATAATGTGCACAAATTAAATAAATATCATCTGGATTCGTTTTGCCAATCTGTGTCGCTATTATGTTTCTTCCATTTGCATTAAACGCTTGATCCGTAACTGTTACATTATCTAAGCCCTCGAATTTCTGTTTAATATAATCAGCTGCATCTTCATTATTAGCTTGTTGTCTATTGATTATTGTTTTAGTAACACCGTAAACAACTGTGCTCTGTTCACCTGTAATTTCACGGAGCGTAAGTTGTAAGGAATCTAAATTCACCTGATTAATAATATCATTAATTGTCTGACTAAATGTAGAGATAGTAAACAGGAGAGAACAAATCAAAAAAGAAATTTGTTTATGCATTTTATTGGGGTTTTATAGGCTTTCATTGCAAATATAACAGATTTATAATAATTTTAACTGTAGTCGCATTTGGATATGTTGATTTTTATTCTACATTTGTAGAACTAACTCTAAACATGTAGAACTGTGCAATTATCCAAAACCGAAGAACAATTAATGCAATACCTCTGGACCCTCGAAAGAGCCTTTATGAAAGATTTATTAGATTCTTATGCTGAACCTAAGCCAGCAACGACAACCGTAGCTACCCTTCTAAAACGAATGATTGATAAAGGATTTGTAGCTTATAAGCTCTATGGAAAATCAAGAGAATACTATCCTTTAGTTAGAAAGAAAGATTATTTTTCAAAGCATATGAATACTATGATAAAAACCTTTTTTGATGATAGCGCTTCACAATTCGCTTCTTTTTTCACCAAAGAAACTAATTTGTCTAAAGAAGAACTCGAAGATTTAAAATCATTAATTGATAGTGAAATAAAAAAGAAATAATCATGCTTATCTATCTCATTAAATTTAGTGCTTGTTTAACCATTTTAATGGTGTTTTATAGATTGTGTTTAGAAAATGAACGCATGCATGTTATTAAGCGCTACTATTTACTTTCTGCACTGGTTTTTTCTTTAATAGTCCCACTGATTACATTCACCGAATATGTAAATGTACTACCAACTACCGAAATTGTTCAATCGACATTTAACACTGTTAATACTAATAATAGCACTTCTCATATTAGCGTATGGATTATCCTTATTGGTACCATATACAGCCTCGGATTAGTCGTGTTTGGCACAAAGTTTCTTTATAATCTATTTACAATTTTTAAATGTATCAAGGGCAATCCTAAATACAAATCCTATGCATTTATTAATGTTCTTTTAAAAGATTTAAAAGTTCCTCATACGTTTTTCCATTATATATTTTTAAATCAAAAGAAGTTTGAGGCTCAAGAAATTCCAAATGAAGTTTTATTACATGAACAGGCACATGCAAAACAAAAACATAGTATAGACATCCTATTCATCGAAATCTTATTAGTCATCTTTTGGTTTCACCCATTGATTCATTTACTAAAGAAAGCCATAAAATTGAACCATGAATTCTTAGCTGATCAGGCTGTCTTGAACAACGGGATTGAATCTACAGTTTATCAAAATTTATTATTATCCTTCTCATTTCATTCACAAGAACCACAATTGGCAAATGCCATTAATTATTCATCAATCAAAAAACGATTTACAATTATGAAAGCAACAACATCAAAATCATCAATTTGGTTAAGGACAATAGTCATTATACCATTAATTGCCATAACATTATATGGCTTTAGCAACAGCAAAACAATTCTCATTGATTCTGACATTGAAACGAATCAAAAAGAAGCTACAAAGACTCAAGTTTTAGAATATAATAGACTTGCTAAGCACTACAACTCGCAGCCAAAAGATCAATTAATTATAAAGAAAAAAGATCTCGAACGTCTAAAACATCTATACCATTTAATGTCTGAATCACAGAGAACATCTGCGGAAGAGTTTCCTGTAGTTCCACCACCTCCAGCTCCAAAAGCTCCAGCTGTTCCAAAGTCTATCGAAATTAGGAAGTTACCAGCTCCAAAATCTCCAAATGCACCTGCCGTTCCCGAGGTTATCGAACTTACGAAGTTACCACCTCCTCCTCCAATTCCCGCTGATGCCACACCGGAACAAAAACGAAAGTATAAGGAAGCGATTAAAAGCTATAAGTTAAAAGCAGTAAAAATGAAGCAACATAAAAAAAGCCTTAAGCAAGTTAAGGAAGCTTCACCTCCTTCTTCCCCACCAGCGCCATTAGACCATGTGATTGAGATGTCTAAAAAAGGAGCTAAGTTTTATTATGAAGGCAAAAAAATCTCTTCTGACGAAGCAATAGCTATTGTAAAAAAGAATGAAAGCATACATATTTCATCTAGAGGTTCTACAACAAAACAAGCTGTTGTGCATCTATCATCAAAACCCATGGTGGTAGAAATAAAAGTAAAGAATTAACTTTTAAATATTAAAGCCTCGATTTTCGAGGCTTTTTTGTAACATTTCATAACTTTTTGCGTTCTAATAGTTATCAATCAAAATCAACTTTATTATGTTAAAAAGATTCTTCATCATCTGTTCTGGTTCTGACACAGATATTCTAGACAATTGTTCCATTGGAGAGCAAAATAAATATGCTGGCATTGGGGCCACTGTTTTCTTTACTGCTGTTATGGCTTGTATAGCCGCGAGTTATGCCTTATATACTGTTTTCGATAATTATTATACGTCTATAATCTTTGGTCTAATTTGGGGATTACTCATTTTTAATCTCGACAGATTTATCGTGTCTACTATCAAGAAAAGAAACAGCATAATGGATGAACTCATTCAGGCATCTCCAAGAATACTACTTGCAATTATTATTGCTGTTGTAATTTCTAAACCTTTAGAATTAAAGATTTTTGAAAAAGAAATAAACCAAGTGTTATTAGAACAAAAGAATAATCTAACCTTAGCTAATCAGGGACAAATTGCTGATCAATTTACACCTACAATCGCTTCGCTTCAAGGTGAAATTACGAATTTAAAAAATGAGATTAATACTAAAGAAACGGAAGTAAATGCACTTTACAACACTTACATTACGGAAGCTGAAGGTACAGCTGGCACTAAACTTTTAGGAAAAGGCCCAGTATATAAAGAAAAAAGAGATAAGCATGATGCAGCGCTTGCCGAGTTACAGGAATTAAAGTCTGATAATAAAGTCAAGATAATTGCAACAGAAACTCAAATTGCTCAGCTCAAGGCTAATTATGACACACAAGTAGCAACGACTCAACCCATAATTGATGGATTCGATGGTCTAATGGCACGCGTAAATGCTCTAGGAAAGTTACCATTGTTACCTTCTCTATTTATATTTTTACTCTTTTTAGCAATCGAAACTTCGCCAATATTTGCGAAATTATTATCTCCAAAAGGCGAGTATGACTTTAGATTAGAAGATTCAGAAACTGCAGTTAAAACTTGGGTCGAACAAAAAGTAAATGAGCGTAAAATATTGCTACAAACTGATATGTCACTGAACAATAAGATTTACAATGATATTGCAGAAGAAGATGAGTTATACAATTACAAACGCAAAAAAGCACGTGAACTTATGCAATTACAGGCGGATGCATTTTTTAAACATCAAAAAAATGCGCTTTAACTAAGCTGCACTTTCTGATTTAAAATGATCAAACAAATCATCGCAACCCATTCCAATTATAGACAAATTTTTACCTTTGGAGATGGATTCATTATGGAGTTGAGCTAAGGCATTCACACCATAACGATCTATACTTTCCAAATTTTCAATACTTAAAGTTAAGGCATTAAATTTTTCGAAAATATGTCTGAATTCCTTTTGAAACAAATGAATGTTAGTTCTGTTTAAGACTCCTTTGATATTAAAGAAGTTATTGTGATGTGTAATTTGTAAGTCCATAATTCATAGATTTTATATGTTCAAATAATAAATTTGGCGCTATTAATCATTGATTTTCAGGTAAATATAAAATTAATAATTAGCAACACGTCAAATTATCGATAAATTGAATTTTCGAACCGACGAATATAAAAATCATGCATTTTATTTAGACAAACGGTAGTTTGTAGAATATAAATTTTTTCGTTTTGTAGTAAATATCGAATTTATCCTGTTGTAGAAATGAGAAATATAATTAGTCATTAATTTTAATGATTCTAAGAGCATCGTTATTATTCATGATGCATTCAAATTAATTGAAAATTAAAAAGTTAAACTTGCGCTTACATGTATTCTATAAACCTACTAGTAGGTACTAGTAGGTTTAAAAAAAATAACCTTATATTTGTGTTATGAGTGTTATTTCCATTAAAGAAGGTTTAGGCATCCCTAAATACAAGCAAATAATTATATCCATAGAGACTGCTATTGTGGACGGAGTATACAAAAGAGGAGATAAACTCCCTTCTATTAACAGTGTTCGAAATCGATTTTCATTATCAAGAGATACTATTTTATTCGCTTATAACGACTTAAAAGCTAGAGGAATTATACAATCTATTCCAGGCAAAGGCTATTATTTAATAAATGAAAATGTAAGCGTTGCTCAGAAAATATTTTTATTATTTGACGAGTTAAATACGTTCAAAGAAGATTTATATAATTCGTTCTTAAATAATTTAGATCCTAATATTGAAGTCGATATTTATTTTCATCACTTTAATTATGACGTGTTTAGCAAGTTGATTTATGATAATTTAGGTTCCTATAATTCTTATATCATTATGCCTGCAAATCTTGATAATACAGATATAGTCATAAATAAGCTTCCCCAAGACAAAGTATACATCTTAGATCAAACCCATCTTGAATTGGCTCAGTATCCCGCCATCTATCAAAATTTTGAAAAAGACATTTTCAACAGCTTAACGAAAGGCATCCGCTTATTAAAAAAATATCAGTCTTTAGTTTTGTTGTTCCCAGAACATAAGCAACCACAAGGCATGCGGAAGGGATTTAACATTTTTTGCAAGATGCATTCATTTGATCATGAAATTGTAGACTCTATAAAACAAAGAGCTCCAAAAAAAGGTGAAGTCTATTTAATTCCAGACGACCGAAACTTAATTGTAATTATAAAAAAAATAAAGGAATTAAAGTTGAGACTTGGTAAGGACATTGGAATTATATCCTATAACGACACGTTATTAAAAGAAATAGTTGAGGGTGGGATTACTACAATTTCAACAGATTTCAATAAAATGGGACAACTACTCGCGCAAATGGTCTTAAATAAAGAGCATGTAAAAATTGAAAACCCCAACACTTTAATAATTAGGAATTCATTATAACATCTAATGTATACAATTGAACAAATAACTACTAAAGGAACTACTTATCTTGAATTATCTAATTCAAATCATAGCTCGATTCTTAGAATTTTTCCTAGTTTGGGCGGCAGTCTTCAAGAACTGATTTTAAATTCCAAATCTATCATTAAGGATCTCTCTCCTTTAAATTATGAAACGTCTTATGCTTCATCTATTTTATTTCCCTTTGTAAATCGCGTTAAAAATGGCACCTATACTTTTAAACGAAAAAGATATGTTTTAGACCTCAATCAGAAAGAAGAAAACAACGCACTTCATGGCCTTGTTTTTAATAAAGAATTTAAAATATTCAAGAAAGAAACTTCAGACATCTTGGCAAGTGTCATCTTAGAATATGATGAAACCCAGGAAGTCAAAGGCTTTCCTTATCAATATTCCATTCGCCTAACATATACCTTAAGAGGACATACGGTAATAGTTACAGTTAGTGTTATGAATAAATCTTCTAATCCATTTCCATTTAATGTGGGATGGCATCCTTATTTTTTTAGCAGTGACTTGTTTAACAGCTATTTATCTTTTAAGAGTGATCGAAAATTATCGTTTAATGAAGTGATGATTCCCGTAAAAATTAAAAACATCATTTTGGATAAGGAGTTACAAATAAAAGATCGACAATTTGACGATTGTTACATTCTAAATACCAATTGTGTAGGCTTTAGAACACCCGATTATAAAATAAAAATAAGCTCGACCTCCGATGAAAATTATTTGCAGGTTTTTACTCCAGATAAAGAGAATACCATCGCAATTGAACCCATAACTGGACCTTCAGATAGTTTCAATAATAAATTAGGGCTACAAGTTTTAAATACTAACGAGACCTATCGTGTAAGTTGGACCATTAAATTACTAGATGATGAATAAAGCAATCAAATATTTACTGCTACTGTTATTTATAACAAGTTTAAGCTGTCAAAAAAAACTCGAAACTAAGGCTCCAAACAAGCATTTCACCCATCTTAACTTAAGCAAAAATCGCCTAGATTATAGAATCACACCTAATAATTCTATTGACAAATCGGGATTAATGTTTTCTGATCAAGGTGCCTGGTTTGGATACAGTTTACCGAAAACAGAGAAGAATTTAATAGGGTTCTCCGGTCCTTTTTTAATGACACAACAAAATGGTGTGTGGAGTAGTCAAATGCTGTCTAAATTGACAATAAGTGAAGGTGTACATAATGAAAAAATTATCGGTTTTAAGGATGACCTAATAAATCAAAGCAGCTATTCAAGTCACTTAGAGCAAGTGTTTGAAAATAAAAATTTAAAGATAAAAACCGAGCTCGTTTTTGCATCAGGACATTCCGCTGTTCAGCGATTTAACATAACCAATATATCTGATGCTCCTATTAAATTGAACACTAGTATTCAAGGTGATGTTTATGATGTCGGAATTGAATTTAGTAAGCTAGAACAGTATATTAAACTAGTATCAACACATACAAATGCCATTGGATATATAACTGTCTCAGATACATTCGACAACATCGACATTCTTAATAATAAGTCGTATTATTCCTATGATAGAACTATTGAATTGTCTCCAAATGAATCTAAAGAAATAGTAGTTTCCCATTCTTTTATCTTTCCAGAATATTCTTGGGAGGAAGAACGAAAACGTATTCAATCTATAGATTTTGATTCATTGCTAAACGCACGAAAACATGAAAAGAATACACAACTTGAAACATTAGTCAACCACAGAAAGTCACAATTTAAAGACAGTATTTATGCTGAAGTTTTAGCCAAAGCGCAACTTACACTACAAAACAATTGGCGCATTCCTGCTGGTGAAATTAAACATGAAGGATTATTTCCATCCTACCATTATCGTTGGTTCAATGGGTTTTGGTCATGGGATTCTTGGAAACATGCTGTTGGACTATCACATTACGATTTACGACTCGCTAAAGAGCAAGTCAAACTAATGTTTAAATTTCAAAATGACGATGGATTTGTTGCCGATTGCGTGTATCGTGACACAACAATTGAGGCGCATAATTATCGTGATACAAAACCACCATTATCAGCATGGGCCGTTACAGAAATTTATAAAAAAGATACCGATTTAGAATTCATAAAATTCATGTACCCCAAACTTAAAACATATCATTATTGGTGGTACAACAAACGTGATCACGATCAAGATGGCTTATGTGAGTATGGTTCTACAGATGGGAGTTTAGTAGCTGCAAAATGGGAAAGCGGTATGGACAATGCCATTCGTTTTGACAATTCTAAAATTCTCAAAAACGAAGAAGGTGCATATTCTTTAGATCAAGAAAGCGTCGACCTAAACGCCTATTTATATGCCGAAAAATTATCCCTTGCAAAACTTGCTGAAGCATTGGGTCATATGAATGATGTTGAAATTTTTAAAAGTGAATCTATAGAACTTAAATCAAAAATACAGACACAATTTTTTGATCCAAATGATGGATGGTTTTACGATACTAATTTAAACGGCAACTCTTTTATCAAAGGTGAAGGAAGCGAGGGGTGGACAGCACTTTGGGCAAAAGCGGCATCTCAAAGCCAGGCAATAGCCGTTAAAAATAGAATGATGGATCCTAATAAATTTTTTACGAATGTTCCATTTCAAACCATGAGTGCTGATCATCCAAAATTTGATCCACTAAAGGGATATTGGAGAGGTCCAAACTGGCTAGATCAAGCTTATTTTGGAGTAAAATCTTTACGGAATTATGAATTTAATGAAGAAGCAGATAGAGCCACAATTCAAATTCTAAAAGGCGCTGAAGGGCTTTTAGGAAATGGCCAATCCATACGCGAAAATTATCATCCTTTAACTGGAGAAGGTCTACATGCCCAAAATTTTAGTTGGAGTGCTGCCCACATTATTATGCTATTAATGGAAGAAGATTGACATGAATTATAATCAAATCAAAATAACGACTGAACAGGCTGAAAATATACTTTTTGATCTATTTGCTATCAAAGGTACTGCTACCAGTCTTCCAGGTGAAGTAGATTTTAATTTTAAAATTAATTCAGATGGAGAAGATCATTATATATTAAAGATCTCACGTCCTAATGAAGATGAAAATTATTTAGAATTTCAACAAAATTTACTTCAATATATTTCGGTACACGGACAAGATCTAATTGCTCCTAAAGTTATTAAAGATGTTAAAGGGCAATCCATTTCTGAAATTTTGGATACTCAAAATAATAAACGAAAAGTACGCTTATTAACATGGGTCGCAGGTCGTGTTTGGAGTACTGTGAATCCACAACTAAATGATTTACAGTTTAGCCTAGGTGAACAGTGTGGCTTACTGACTCAAGCACTGCAGGGTTTTAATCATGACGAAGCACAACGTGATTTTGCATGGGACATTGCCCAATCGCTATGGACAAAAGCTCATCTCCATTTATTTTCATCAGAACAAAAAGAAATACTCGAATATTTTCAGCAACAATTTGAAATAAATCAAAGCTGTTATTCAGCATTAAGAAAAAGCATAGTTCATAATGATGCCAATGACAATAATGTCATCGTTTCCTCTGATTTATACCATCCAAAGGTCAAAGCAGCGATAGATTATGGCGATGCAATTCATACGCAAATTATAAATGATGTCGCCATAGTCTGTGCCTACGCTATTATGCATCATAATGATCCGTTAGATGCAGCTTTACCTATTATTAAAGGGTATCACAATTCATTTCCTTTGGAAGAAAATGAATTGGTACACTTATATAATGCTATCGCAATGCGGCTTGTTATTTCGGTTACGAAATCAGCAATTAATAAAATTAAAGAACCTAATAACAAATATCTATTAATCAGCGAAAAACCCGCTTGGGAACTACTAAAAAAATGGCATGCCATAAATACTGAATTTGCGCATTATTCTTTCAGAGAAGTGTGCGGGTTTGCGGCACATCCAAATCAAGATGCATTCCACAAATGGGCCTTAGAAAATCCATTTAGAGTATCCGATTTATTCCCCAGTACTGGGAAAAATGCTATTTTAAATATTGATTTAAGCGTGTCTAGTCCATGGATAGGACATCAAATAGAATTTAATGATTTGGAATTATTTCAGTTTAAAATTGAACAGCTTCAAAAACATAATTCTGACCAGATTATTGCAGGTGGATATCTCGAACCACGATCCATTTACACCTCATCAGAGTATGACAAAATTGGTAACTCAGGATCTGAAAGTAGAAGTATCCATTTAGGAGTTGACTTTTGGCTACCTCATCAAAGCCCTGTGCATGCTCTAATTGATGGTGAAGTAATCATTGCTGTAAATGATGCAGGAGACAAAGAATATGGCGGATTAGTTGTTTTAAAACATAAAACAGACAACTTCGAGTTTTATACATTATATGGACATTTAACTGTTTCAAGTGCCACGAATCAGAAGGTTGGAGATCAAATAAAAAAAGGAAATTTGATTGGTTTAATAGGGAATTACCCAGAAAATGGAAATTGGGCACCACATCTTCATTTTCAAGTCTTATTAACAATCTTAGATTATACTAGTGATTTTCCAGGCGTTTCCTACTTTAATCAACTTGATGTTTGGAAAAGTCTTTGCCCAGATCCAAATTTACTTTTTAAATCGAAAGCATTAGAAAAAACGACTAGCATTTCTAACGAAGCATTAATTGAATACAGAAAACAGCATTTAGGTAAAAGTTTAAGTCTACAATACAAGACACCTTTAAAAATGGTACGTGGTGCTGGCCAGTATTTAATTGATCAATTTGGCAGGAGATTTTTAGATACTATAAATAATGTGGCTCATGTTGGTCATGAGCATTATGATGTTGTAAAAGCTGGTCAAAATCAAATGGCTTTGATTAACACCAATTCTAGATATCTACATGATAATATTAACGCCCTTGCTAAAGAACTTATTGAAACATTGCCTAAAGAATTAAATGTCCTTCATTTTGTCAATTCTGGAAGTGAAGCTAATGAATTGGCAATTCGAATGGTAAAAGCTGCTACAGGTGAACGCGATATTATTGCAAGTGAAGTTGGTTATCATGGAAATTCCAATATGTGTATAGATATCAGTTCGTATAAGTTTGATGGGAAAGGCGGGAAAGGAGCACCAGAGCACACGCACATATTCCCACTACCTGATTCGTTTAGAGGTAAATATAGAGGTGAAAATACTGCTGAATTATATGCTAATGAAGTTAAAAATCAAATAAAAAATATTCAGAATAAAGGTCGAAATGTTGGTGCTTTTATTATAGAACCCATCATTAGTTGCGGAGGACAAATAGAGTTACCAAATGGATTTTTAAAACAGGCTTATCAGATGGTTAGAAATGCTGGTGGTTTATGTATTTCTGATGAAGTTCAAACAGGGTGTGGACGTTTGGGAAAAACCTTTTGGGGATTTCAATTGCATGATGTAGTTCCAGACATAATGACCATTGGCAAGCCTCTAGGAAATGGACATCCCATAGCCGCAGTTGCCTGTACTCAAGACATTGCTGATAAATTCGCAAATGGCATGGAATACTTTAATACTTTCGGAGGAAACCCAGTGTCCTGTGCTATTGGAACAGAAGTAATACGAACTGTAAAACGTGAAAATCTTCAGCATAATGCTTTAGAAATAGGCGAATATTTGAAATCAGAATTGAAAGCACTATCCATTGAATTCCCAATCATTGGTGATGTACGTGGGCAAGGTTTATTCTTGGGAATCGAATTAGTTGACAACCAAATGAATCCATTAGCAAAACAAACGGATTACTTAGCCAATCGCATGAAAGATCACGGTATTTTAATGAGTACAGATGGTCCAGATCATAATGTACTTAAGATTAAACCTCCTATTGTATTTACGAAAAACAACGCCAAGGAACTTATATTTTATCTTAAAAAAATCTTAGCTGAAGATGTCATGCAAATTTTTACTAATCTATAATCGTATGAAACTAAATTATATTTTCATTGCCTTAATAATTTTTATCGGCTGCAAAGAAGACCCTCTTGTTGAAGTTCCTGAACAATTACTTCATAATAATCATGAATTATTTGAGGAGAATCGTTTAGAACCTCGTGCCTCTTTTTTTGCATTTGAAGATGAATCTATTTTAGACCAGGAGCAATCGAAACGATTCATGAGTTTGAATGGTGAATGGAAATTTCATTGGGTTAAAAATCCAAACAACAGACCTTCTGACTTTCATCATCTAGAATATGACGATACTGATTGGGGAACAATCAAAGTGCCTGGTAATTGGGAAACACAAGGTTATGGACATCCTATTTATTTAGATGAGCGTTATCCCTTTACTACGAAGTGGCCAAATGTACCTCAGGACTATAATCCGGTTGGCACCTACAGAAAAGTCATTTCCCTAGACCAAGATTTTCTATCGGAAGATATTATCCTTCATTTTGAAGCGATTAAAGCCGTGTATATTTATATTAATGGGCAATATGTTGGTTATTCTCAAGGCAGCAAAACTTCAGCTGAATTTAATATCACGAAATACCTTCATAAGGGCGAAAACCTTATTGCCTTACAACTTTATCGATGGACAGATGCGAGTTATCTAGAGAGTCAAGACATGCTTCGCATGAGCGGAATCGAGCGTGATGTATATCTTTATTCTCGACCAAAAGTTTTTATTGAAGATGTTTATGCCGAAACCAACTTAACTGAAGATTATAAGAATGGAATTTTTAAAGCTGCTATTAAAATTCATAATTCAAATTCAGAAGTAGCAACAAAAACTATAGACATTGAATTGTTTAAAGACCATACTTCGTTTTTCAAAACAGCAAAGACTATAGAAGTTCAGCCAAAAAGCACCAGCATATTTAATCCTGAAACTGTATTAGAAAACATAGAATCATGGAACGCAGAGACTCCTAACCTATATACTTTAAAAATAAATTTTAACAGCGAGCAATTCATCATTAAACACATAGGATTTAAGCGTGTAGAAATAAAGAACAGTCAAGTTCTCATCAATGGACAAGCCCTATATTTTAGAGGTGTTGACCGACACGAAACTGATCCTTTTACAGGACATGTTGTATCCAAAGCTTCAATGGAAAAAGACATCAAGCTAATGAAGCAAAATAATATTAATGCTGTACGGTCTGCACACTATCCGAACAATACGTATTGGTTAGATTTATGCGACAAATATGGTCTTTATGTTGTTGACGAAGCCAATATAGAAAGTCATCCATTAGCCATTTCAGAAGACACACAATTAGGCAATGAGATGAGTTGGTTACCAGCGCATATGGAACGCACGCAACACATGTATTATCGTGATAGAAACCATCCTTCAATTTATGCCTGGTCCTTAGGTAACGAAGCTGGTGAAGGTGAAATATTTAGAGCAACATACCAATGGTTAAAGGAACGAGAAAACAACCGAATTGTTCAATACGAACCTGCATTTAAAGAAGACTACACAGATATTTACTGTCCTATGTATCCAAAACCAGAATATCTTATCAATCATGGAAAATCAAATTCTGATAAACCCTCAATTATGATTGAATATGCTCATGCTATGGGAAATTCTGTCGGAAATCTTCAAGACTATTGGGATATTATTGAAACTTACGACAACCTTCAAGGCGGCTATATTTGGGATTGGGTAGATCAAAGCCTCGAATATAAAGATGAAAACGGCAAACCCTATTTAGCATACGGTCATGATTATCATCCTGATTTACCAACTGATGGAAATTTCTTAAATAATGGATTAGTGGATCCATACAGGAATCCGCATCCCCATTTATCTGAGGTCAAGAAGGTCTATGAACCCGTTCAGATCAATTATTTAGGGAATGGCGCCATTGAAATTAAAAATAAACAGTTCTTTTCCAACTTATCAGATAAATCATTATCACTAAAACTTCTTGTGAATGGTGAACCTAAAGAATTAAAATCCAATATAGCTCTAAATGTAGACCCTCAAGGAAAAACGACGCTTCAGTTTTCTGAAATTCCTAATCTATTCATTCCTGAAAATGAATACATATTAGAAGTTAGTCTTATACAAAATGAAGCAATTTATGGCATACCAAAGGGACATGAAGTGGCTTGGGATCAATTTGCACTTCAAGAATCCAAAACTCTGAATCATGCTTCAATTGGATCAGATTTAGAAATCATTCGTGAGGATATCACTCAAATAAAAAATGATGTTATTGATTTGCAAATTCATTCCGAAACAGGTGAAATCTTATCTTGGCATCATAAAGGGAAAGAAGTTACTACAAATCCTATTAAACCAAATTTCTGGAGACCTCCAACAGATAACGATCTCGGAAATGGCATGGATAAATGGGCGAAAATTTGGCAAGATGCAACTTATGATTACAAGGCTCATTTAGCGATTCCACCAGAAGACACACTAGGTCATGTATCTTTTATTGTAAACTATACATTGCCAAATAATAAATCAATTGTTGATGCCTTTTTTCGAATTTTCCCCTCTGGACGAATTGATATCAGATTAAGCTATTTATCCAAACAAGATAATCTGTCGAATATACCTCGTTTGGGCATGTATATGACGTTGTCTAATAGTTTTACTGATGTGCGTTGGCATGGAAAAGGACCGGATGAAAGTTATTGGGACAGACAAACGGCCCAAAAAATTGGTGTCTATTCGGGAGCAATTAAAGACCAAATTCATCGCTATTCACGTCCACAAGAAACAGGTAACAAAACAGATGTACGCTGGATAGAAGTTTCTAATCAGGAATTGACTTTAAAAGCCTCTAGTAGTATTAACTTAAACTCAAGTGTATGGCCTTTTAATATGACTGAAATTGATTTTAGTAGTGAAGATGCTGGCGAATCGGCATCAGGATTGGTTCCTGTTACAAAAAAACATGGCGCCGACATTAAAACTGGAAACGGCGTGCAATGGAATATTGATTATTTACAAATGGGAGTTGGTGGTGACACCTCCTGGGGACGATTAGTCCATCCTGAATATACGATTCCATCTGATAAAAATTATGAATACACGTTTACGATAGAACCAAAACTTTAAGTCATTATGCAGATTATAACATTTTTAGGTTTTACATTATTAGTAGCAGTTATTTCTTACATAGCGACACGAAAGACGAATGAATCATCGTCAGACGGTTATTTTTTAGGAGGTCGTAGTTTAACTGGCGTTGTTATAGCTGGATCCTTATTGCTTACAAATCTTTCGACCGAACAAATTATTGGCTTAAATGGAGCGGCTTTTAAAGAGGGAATTCTAGTAATGGCTTGGGAAACCCTTGCTGCTATTGCCATGGTGGTCACAGCCATGTTCTTATTACCAAGATATTTAAAGGGAGGAATTACGACAGTCCCTCAATTTTTAGAAAAACGGTATGATAAGACAACTAAAACTATTACTTCAGGATTGTTTTTAAGTGGATACGTTGTCGTTTTATTGCCTATAGTTTTGTATTCTGGAGCTTTAGCAATTAATACCATGTTTGATGTACCAGAGTTACTGGGTGTTTCTGACAATACAGCATTATGGATTACGGTTTGGGGAATTGGAATTATAGGCTCAATTTATGCCATTTTTGGTGGACTTAAGGCTGTAGCCGTATCAGATACCATTAACGCTGTTGGTTTATTAGTAGGTGGACTCATGATTCCATTATTTGGATTATGGGCCATTGGAAATGAAAGCATAAGCGATGGAATTTCAACCCTAATTAATTCACATCCAGAAAAATTTAAATCTCTTGGCGATTCACAGTCTTCTATTCCAGTAGGAACCATATTCACAGGAATGATGCTGGTACAATTATTTTATTGGGGAACCAACCAAGCAATAATTCAACGTGCTCTCGGTGCCAAAAATTTAAAAGAAGGACAGAAAGGCCTCATGTTAGCCGCTTTCATAAAAATATTAGGTCCATTAATCGTTGTGCTTCCAGGCATTATAGCTTTTCATATGTTTGGCGATAGTTTAGATAATCCAGATCAAGCCTACCCAATGTTAGTAACAAAAGTGTTACCCGCAACATTAGTCGGTTTTTTTGCAGCCGTATTATTTGGTGCCATATTAAGCTCCTTTAATTCTGCTCTGAATAGTTCAGTAACCTTGTTTGGACTCGATATCTATAAATCTCATATCAATATACACGCTACAGAACGTCAAACCGTATTCGCAGGTAAATCTTTCGGTATAATATTAAGTATATTATCGATGTGTATTGCACCTCTAATTGCAAATGCACCAGACGGATTATTTGGTTATTTACAAGAAGTTAATGGCTGTTATAGCATTCCTATTTTAACAATTATTGTCGTTGGATACCTTACTAAATATGTTCCCGCCATCGCCGCTAAAGTAGCTATCATTTCTGGTGTACTTCTATATAGTTTTAGTCAATTTATTTTTAAACCCTATGTTATTGGGATTGATAATTATCCTCATTTTTTACATGTTATGGCTATTTTATTCGTTTTAAATATTCTAATTATGCTTGTCATAAGTAAATACAAACCACGAAAAGAACCATACGTACAACATTACACCAATCAAGTTGATATTGCACCATGGAAACATACGAGAACAGTAGGGATTGCAATTTGTGCACTAGTTATAGGAATCTATATTTACTTTATATAGCAAAATGAACACGCTTTTAATAGGCCGTCTAAATACGCACTTCTTAGAAAAATTTGGAGACAGACCGCTTTTAGTTTTTTCTCCAGGACGTATCAACATCATTGGAGAACATACGGATTATAATAATGGATTTGTATTTCCTGCTGCCATTGATAAGGGCATAGTAGCTGCTTCACAAAAGAGCGAAGTAAAAGTATCAAAAGTGATTGCCCTAGATCTTAATGAAGCATTTGAATTTTCATTACAAAATATACATCCCATTAAGAATGGAAATTGGAAAAATTATGTTTTAGGTGTGATTGCCGAGATTCAAAAAACAGGAAGACAACTCGGCAACTTTAATTTAATTTTTGGAGGTGATATTCCAAAAGGTGCCGGATTGTCCTCATCAGCAGCTTTAGAAAACAGTATAGTTTTTAGTTTGAATATTTTATTTGACCTCGATCTCACAAAAAATGAAATGATTCATATTTCCCAATTGGCTGAACACAACTATGTTGGTGTGAAATGTGGAATCATGGATCAATACGCCAGCATGTATGGACAAAAAAATAAAGGCATGCTACTCGATTGCAAAACTCTTGTTGCTACACAAATCCCTATCAATTTTACCAATCATGAATTATTATTAATTAACACCAATGTTAAACATAGTCTCGCTGAAAGTGCTTATAACAATAGACGTGAGGTTTGTGAGAACGTAGCAGCATTGCTTAACATAGATAGCTTAAGAGATGCTACTGAAATCAATCTCAATAGTATTAGAGATCAAATTTCTGAAGAAGATTTTCAAAAACCCCTGTATGTAATACAAGAAAATAATCGCGTACAAAACGCTTTCCAAGCTCTCAAAAAAGGTGATATCGCAACTTTGGGCAATTTAATTTATGAATCTCATCATGGATTAGAAAATCAGTATATGGTAAGCTGTGATGAATTAAATTTTTTAGTAAATCAAGCGAAAAAGCATCCACAAGTTATTGGGTCTCGTATGATGGGCGGCGGTTTTGGAGGATGTACTTTAAATATTATTGAAAAAACATTCGTCCACACTTTCAAAGAAAAGATGCTAGAAGAATTCAATAAAAACTTTCATACAACATGTTCATTTTATACCGTTGAACTTTCTGAAGGTACTCACGTAATACAGCAATAATATGACTTCGGAAATACAAGATTACTCGCACAAACGTTACAATATTTTGACAGGAGAATGGGTTTTGGTTTCGCCTCATCGTGCAAAACGGCCTTGGCAAGGTCAAGAAGAATCTAATGTTCCGAATGAAAGACCATCATACGATGCAAACTGTTTTTTATGTTCAGGAAATACAAGAGCAAATGAAGCGGTTAATCCTAATTACCAACATGTCTTTATTTTTACTAATGATTTTTCTGCGCTTCAAAAAAATTCAAAGCAATTTAAAATTGAAGATGGTTTATTTCAAGCACAAAGCGAACAAGGCATTTGTAAAGTAGTATGTTTCAGTCCAGATCATTCCAAAAGTTTAGCAGAATTGCCGATTGATGACATTCTTCATGTTGTAACTGTTTGGCAACAAGAGTATATTAATTTGGGAAAATTAGATACTATAAATTATGTGCAAATTTTTGAAAACAAAGGTGCCATCATGGGCTGTAGCAATCCGCATCCTCATGGTCAGATATGGAGCCAATCTTCACTCCCAAACGAAGTTATAAAAAAAGACACACATCAATTAGAGTATTTTAAAACTGCTAAAACATCACTTTTAAGTGATTATTTACAGCAAGAATTAATAGCAAAAGAACGTGTTATTTTTGAAAATGAACATTTTGTTATTTTAGTTCCATTTTGGGCAATTTGGCCTTTTGAAACCATGATTATTCCGAAAGCTCATCAGTCCTCAATCCAAGATTTATCACAGGATGAATCACTTCATTTTGCTGAGGCCATTTCCATTATCACCAAGGCATATGACCGTATTTTCAACTGTGCGTTTCCCTATTCTAGTGGAATTCATCAAGCGCCAACAAATAACAAAAATAATGAGCATTGGCATTGGCATATGAGCTTCTATCCGCCATTATTACGAAGTGCGACAATAAAAAAATTCATGGTCGGTTATGAAATGTTTGGATCACCACAGCGTGATATTACCGCAGAATCGGCTTCATCACTTCTTAAGGAGTTGATAGAATTTACTTAAATTGCAGCTATGTATCATACAAGAATAGCCACATTAAATGACCTTCCAATCTTATTACAGTTTGAACAAAGATTGATTGAAGCTGAACGCCCAATGGATCCTACTTTAAAAGAAGAAAAAATAAGTTACTATGATCTTTCCGAATTCATTAAGAATGAAAATTCTGAATTATATGTTGTTGAAATACATGGTGAAATTGTAGCCTCAGGATATGCAAAGATTAAAACTGATAGGCCCTACTTAAAACATGATAAACAAGGCTATTTAGGATTCATGTTTGTCTCAGAAGAACATCGTGGAAAAGGCCTTAACAAGCAAATCACCAACGCCTTACTTAATTGGTGCAAATCTAAAGGTGTCTTTGAAATTAAGTTGGATGTATACGAAAACAATCCATCAGCAATTAAAGCGTATGAAAAAGTTGGGTTTAAAAAGCATTTGATTAATATGAGATTGAACATAAAAGATTTAGATTTTGACTAAACTAAAATTTCCGATCTGGCTGGAATGGATCTAAATTCAAAGAGGGTCGTTTTTCGCAAATAATATCAGAAACCAATTTACCAGTAGCAGGTCCTAAACTCCATCCCATCATAGCATGACCAGTTGCGATGGTTAGGTTTTTACATTTAGAAGATTTGCCAATATATGGCAATCCATCAGGTGAACAAGGTCTTAATCCACAATCTGCGTTGTTCTTTTCTAGCGTATTAATTTTTAAGTTTGAATAGTAAGCTTCTGCTGCAGATGCAATTGCATTGACCCGTACAGGGCTGATATCGTGGTTAATATCACCGATTTCCATGGTGCCTGCAAATCGTGTAAAACCCTGCATAGGTGTAACGGCAACTTTAGCCTCACAGAGTATCGCTGGAATAGTGATTTGTGTGTCGCGTTCAACATTAATGCGATAGCCTTTTCCAGCTTGAACAGGAATATTTATTCCAAGTTTTTTCGCAATAAATGGACTCCAACTACCAGCAGCAAGAACAACCTCGTCGATTGGTATAGTGCGGTGATTAGTCTTCAATGCTAAGATATTTCCATTTGAAACTTCAATATCATCAACAGTTTCATTAGCGTAAAACGTCACTTGCTCTGATTTTAAATGCGCGATCATTTGTGGCATAAAATCGGAAGGCGTCATATGTGCATCAGAATTAAAATACACTGCACCTTTGATATCCAATTTTGCATTAGGCTCAATCTGCTCTACTTCTTTAGCACTTAAATGTTTAACATCAAGACCTTCTTGAATTCCACGTTGTCCAATCTTCCATTCTTCCTCGCCTACTTCATCCGATTTGTAACACATCAATAAGCCTTTTCTTTCATAATGAAAATCAAATTCTTGTGACGCCTTTATATCTTCATATAAATCTCTACTGAACACATTAAAATCGATAAGGATGGGTATTGCTTGTTCAACTTTTTCTTTAGTTGCCGATTTTTTAAAGGCCCAGGACCATTTTATAAAATCTACATCGAGCCTAGGTTTTATATAAAATGGACTAGAAGCATTCAACATCCATTTCAATCCTTTCGTAATCATTCCAGGAGCAGATAATGGTATAAAGTGACTAGGTGTTATATAGCCTGCGTTTACAAAAGATGCGCCACTTGAAAAATCAGACTTATCAATAACTGTGACATGATGTCCTTCTTTTTGAAGGTAATATGCAGTACATAACCCAATAATTCCTCCTCCAATAATTGCAACATTTTTACTCATGTTCTATTCCCATTTAAAATCCCATATTGGCTCTGTTTCTAATAAATGCTCCACAAAATAGTTCCAACGTTTTTTCACAAAGTAATTTAAACTTTTACCACGATATCCATGACGTTGGCTTGGCAATATTAACAGATCAAAATCTTTATCTGCTTGTATTAATGCTTCAGCAAATTTAAAAGTTGCAGAAGGATTCACATTATTATCAATCCCTCCATGAACTAATAGTAACTTCCCTTTTAAGTTAGCAGCATTTGTAATATTGGAAACAGCTTCATAAGATTCATCAACTGGCCATCCTTGATACATTTCAGGCCACCAAGCTTTTTCCATTCTAAAATCATGATCCGCAGAGCTTGCTACTCCAACTTTGTAAAAATCTGGAAACGCTAACATTGCTCTACCTGTATCATAACCTCCTGCTGAATGTCCATATATTCCAACTCGTGTGATATCAATCCATGTATGTTTTTTTTCCAAATATTTAATGGCTAACACGTGATCTTCGAGGTTATTTCCCATATTTTTATAGGAATGATTATGAAATTCTTTTGATCTACCAGAAGTCCCTAATCCATCAATTTTAACTATAATAAAACCTAACTCAGCCAAAGCCTGATTTTGAAACCCTCTGTTAAATGACTTGGGGAATTGTTGGGTATGTGGCCCTGTATAAGTCGCATCAATTATTGGATATGATTTAGATGCATCGAAATTTGTAGGTTTCCATATTGCACCATAAATTGTTGTTTTACCATCTTTAGCAATTAAATTAAATACTTCGGGACTTGTCCAACCCATAGCTTCCGCTTCCGAAGTGTCTGTAGTAGTTAAGTTACAAACTATTTTCCCTGAGTCTGCGGAACATAAAACCGTTCTTGTAGGCGTATTAATTGTTGAATAATTATCTACAAAAAAAGAACCATCTTTAGAAAAAGAAACGCTGTGATGTGTGTTTTCAGGAGTTAATAACGTTAGCTCTCCTTCAAGGTTAACTTTATACAATTGCTGATGATACGGATTATTGTTCTCTTCTCTACCTGAGGCAAGAATAAAAATAACTCCAGCTTTTTCATCAATATGAGCTATAGAATTCACATAAAATTCGCCTTTAGTCAAGGCATTTACTTCACCTTTATAATCAACTGAATACAGCTGTCTCCAGCCACTTCTTTCTGACAAAAACACCAGTTTTTCTTGCTCTTCAATTACTCTGTATTCAAAATTATCAATGTTAGTTTGACTTTCTTCTTTGATTAAAGCTTGTACCGAATTTGAATTTAAATCGATGCGTTTCACAAACCCTTTTTGAAATCCTCGTTCAAGATAAGACGCAATCATCATTCCAGATTGTTTCATCCATTGCGGTGAAACAAAATTAATATGTGTGCCTTTTGGCAGATTCGTTTTCACTTCTTTTTTAGCTTCAATGCTAAAGAAAACTGGTTGAATATGTACCATGGTAGTATCACCAGGAGAACCTCTATAATATGATAATAATTTAGGTTTATAAAGAGAGTCGATACTATAATCTAGCATATACATCTTTTCAGCATTATCGAAATCAACAATGCTAGTAGCTATCCATTTAGAATCATCAGACCAATCTACATAGAATCGTTTTGGGCGCTCGCCATTTTCGCCTTCAATTTTATCATACCAGCCATACCAAGACGCATATTCGAAGCCTTTTCTTCCAGCAAAACTCAACTGATGCTCTTCATTAGTTTCAATTGATTTTATAAAAAGATTATAGTTTTTAGCATAAGCAATCCACTTTCCATCAGGTGATTTGGTTTCAAATTCGTTTTCATCTTCTTTAGATTTCTTTTCATCCTGTTGCAGTTGGTACGTTTTTAAATTTAAAGTATAAGCATCCCCTTTAAAATTAAATAAAAGTTCATTTTTAGCTTTGATTTCGAAGTTTGAAAGTTCTAATCTATTGGCATGAACTTCATTATTTTGAATAGTATTCAGAGCATTGGTTAAACGCTCATGGTCAAACAGATCTTCAACTTTTCTATCTTTAAAATTTACGATTTTGTACGCTTTTCTTTCTTTACTAAAATCTACAAACCAAAAACCCGATTTATCTTCAAACCAATTTACGGTAGTATGCAAATTAAATGCAGTCTTGTTATTATAGTTTGCATACCTAAAACTTACGGCCCGATTATAGTCTTCAATAGTAATATTTTGAGATTGCATTGGCAATATCATAAAAATCGCAAATACTATTAGGGATAATCTTTTCATCTAATTCTTTTTATATCACTTGAAATCCAAATGCATATGGATCGTCTTCTGAATCAATCGTAATTGTATTATGACCATAAATTTTGGCCCATCCTTGAATACTTGGTATGATGGCTAATTGACTACCAATAGTTGTCTCCTCCTCTACACAACCAATAAATTTACTCCCAATAAAACTTTCGTGAATAAATTTTTCACCTTTTTTAAGTTTTCCTTTAGCATGTAACTGCGCTATTCTTGCTGAGGTTCCAGTTCCACAGGGAGAACGATCTATAGCTTTATCACCATAAAACACAGCATTACGCCCTGAAGACGTTGGGTCTATAGGTTGTCCTGTCCATAACATATGTGATACATCTCTAATTGTTTCATTTTCTGGATGAATAAAACGATTTGGATACTTCTGGTTGATTCGTTTTCTAACAATTTGAGAAAACTGTATAATTTGACTTGCAGAATACTCTTGAATCCCTGAAAAATTGGATTGCGGGTCTACAATGGCATAGTAATTTCCACCATATGCTACATCAAAATTAATTTCTCCAAGTTCTGGACAATCGACTGTTAGATTTTCTGCTGCTAAAAAACTTTTGACATTCGTAAGTTTTACCCAATCTACCTTAGTTCCGGTTTGTTGATATTCGATTTCAACGAGTCCTGCAGGAGCTTCCATTCTAATTTTTCCAGGTGTCTTTGGAATTATGAGTCCTTCTTCAATTGCAATAGTTATGGTGCCAATAGTGCCGTGACCACACATTGGTAAACAGCCTGAGGTTTCTATAAATAGTATTGCAAAATCGTTTTCTGGATTATGAGGTGGAAATAAGATGCTCCCACTCATCATGTCATGCCCACGAGGTTCAAACATCAAACCTTTACGAATCCAATCAAACTCTTTTAAAAAATGCTGGCGCTTTTCACTCATCGTGTCACCTATCAATTTTGGGCCACCTTCCTTAACAACTCTAACAGGATTACCACAGGTATGTGCATCGATACAAACAAAAGTGCTTTTAGTCATTTTTTAATTTCTCAATATAATTATTAACACGTTGCTCCATAAGTGCAAGCGTAACTGTTCCTTGTTCCAATATAATTTCATGAAATTCACGAATATCAAATTTAGAGCCTAACTCTTTTTCAGCCTTTGCTCTTAATTCTCTAATCTTCAATTCGCCTATTTTATAAGATAGAGCTTGACCTGGCCATGAAATATATCGATCTGTTTCAGTATTAATTTCATGTAAAGATAAAGCCGTATTAGAAGACATATAATCTACGACTTGTTGTCTTGTCCATCCTTTTGCATGAATTCCAGTATCGACAACTAATCGGCAAGCGCGCCACATTTCATAAGTTAATTGACCAAATTTCTCATAAGGTGTTGTATACATTCCCATTTCGTCTGCCAAAAATTCTGAATACAATCCCCAACCTTCGCCATAAGCAGACAAGTATAAATCCTTTCTAAACTGAGGAATACTATCTCCTAACTCGTTATTTAAACTCCCTTGTAAGTGATGTCCTGGAACTGCTTCGTGAACGGTTAGAGACGGCATTGTATATAATGTTCTACTTGGCAAGTTGTAGGTATTTACCCAATAATAGCCTGGATCTTTACTATCCTTTGTTGTTCCAATATAGCGTCCCGTTGTATATTTTGGAGCAATAGCATCTGGAACAGGAGCTACGCCATATGGTTTTCTTGGTAATGTTTTAAAGAATCGTGGTAATTGCGCATCTGCACGTTTAGCCATATCTCGAGCAATCATTAATAATTCTTCTCCAGATTTTGGATAAAATTGCTCATCAGTTCTTAAGAATTTAAAGAAATCTGCAAAACTACCTTTAAACTCAAGATTTGTAATAATCTTTTCCATTTCTGCTCTAATTCGAGCCACTTCACTCAATCCTATTTGGTGTATATCGTCAGCAGTATATTGGGTACTTGTTGTATAGAAATTGATTCTGTCTTGATAGAACGCCTCACCATTTGGAGTTTCAGAAACACCAATTGACGTTCTAGTTTGTGGGAAATATTCTGTTTCAAAAAATTGTTTGATTCGTTTAAATTCTGGAGTAACATTAGTTTCAATAGCAATTTTAGCAACTTTTAAAACTGAATCTTTTTGCTCATTTGTCAAGATTTCTGGTAAGTTCTTAAAAGGAGAATAGTAATAACTATCTTTATAATTATCTACAATATTATTATCATAAGTAGACTCGTAACCTTTAAAAATTATTAAAGGTTGAGACACTCCTTTTTCCAATCCTTCTCTTAAATTTACAAAGTGCTGATTCACATATTCAGGAATAGCATTTAGCTTGTTTAAATATTGCTTAACCTCTTTATAATTTGTTAACGGTCGTACATTATAAGTAAGACTACTATGGAATCCATAATCAGATAATATTGGATTTAAGTACTGTTCGAATTTATAATATGCTATTGAATCTTCAAAGACAAATTTTGATAACTCCAATGAAATGGTTTCCGTTTCACTCAATTCGTCAGCATCAATCTCTTTCAATTTATCTAAAGTAGCCTGTGCATACTCAGCAATAGACTTGTAATATTCTTTCGAATAAAGGCCTAAAGGATACTTTTCTTTATCGTAACTCTCATGATCTTGATATTCAGTAATAATCTCATCCAATTTAGCAGAAGAATCGCTAGATTCATTTTCTTGACAACCAATTACAGAAATTAATGACAGGATTAATACAATTCTTAAATACTTCATATTTTTTCTGTTGTTTGCGTGTTATTTAATAATCTCGAAATCTGCAATGGGTTATCATTCTTAAGTTCATCTGGCAAAAGATTATTAGGCCAATCCTGATAACTAAAAGGGCGTACCCAACGTTTAATAGAATGAATACCAACAGCGGTAAATCTACTATCTGTTGAAGACGGATAAGGACCTCCATGCACCATAGATGGACAAACTTCCACTCCAGTTGGAACACCATTAAAAATAATGCGTCCCACACGATATTGAAGTGCTGAAATGACTCCTAGATATTCAGAAGCTTCATTATTATCAGCAATTAAAGTCCCTGTTAGTTGGCCTTCTAAGGCAGAAATTACTTGTTCCAATTGCTTCGAATCTTCACATTGAACAACTATTGAATAGGGTCCAAAAACTTCATGATGTAAGTTTGAGTTCTCCAAAAACGTGTTACCTTCAACTGTAGTTATGGCCTGTTTTGCATAATTAGGTTTAACCTCAGCCTCATAATTTGCTACGATTGTCAAATCATTTTGCGATAATGCTTTTTCCTTATTGTTTTCGTAGACTCCAATAATATTTGGATGCAGCATACAAGACGGTTCTATTTTAACAATTTCGTCAGACAACGTCTCGATAAATTGATTTAAATCATTGCTTTTAATTCCTAGTATTAATCCTGGTTTTGTACAAAATTGTCCAGTTCCTAATGTAATTGAATTGGCATATGTTGCAGCTAATGATGCACCTCGTAACTGTAAAGCATTTGGTAAAACCACGACCGGATTTACACTTCCCATTTCGGCAAAAACGGGTATTGGTTCTTCACGCTGTGCGGCTAAATCATATAGTGCACGTCCTCCTTTAATACTACCTGTAAATCCAACCGCCTTTACTCCTGAATGCTGAACCAATTGTTGACCTACTTCGATACCACTACTATTCAAATTTGAGAATACACCGTTAGGCATATCCGTTTTTTGAGCAGCTTTTATTATCGCAGAGGCAATTAATTCACCTGTTCCAGCATGCATTGGATGCGACTTTACTATAACTGGACACCCTGACGCCAAGGCAGCCGTAGTGTCACCACCAGCAGTTGAATATGCCAAAGGAAAATTACTTGCACCAAAAACAACAACTGGACCAAGAGGTATTAATAGTTTTCTAATATCTGATTTTGGCATTGGTTGACGTTCTGGTTGAGCAGTATCTATAGTAGCTTCAACCCAAGATCCTTCCTGAACCAAATCGGCAAAAGATCTTAACTGGCCAACAGTTCGTCCTCGTTCGCCATTTGCACGACCTTCAGGCAATCCAGTTTCAGAACAATAGGTCTGAATTAACTCATCACCTAAAGCTAAAATTTCATCTGCAATGGCGTTTAAGAATTCTGCTTTTTTAGTACCAGACATTATTCTAAACGATTTAAATGCCTCTGATGCTAATTGTACAGCCTTGTCTATCTCTTCTGTAGTTGCTTCTGTAAAGACAGATTCATTTTCAATATTTAATTGAGGGTTAAACGTTTTGTAAGTTTTATTCCCAGTCGCTGAGCGTTGATTTCCAATATAATTTTCTCCTGTAATCATTTTTTTTCAATTTTTTTTAAGTGTGCTTCAATATTTACTGGTTTGTACACCTCTTTTATTGAAACTGGGTATTTTTTTAAAAGTGTCTTTGGACGCATAGGTCGTTTTTCAAATCCTCCACCACAGTTAGGACAGACATGTAATAAAACTGATTCAACACAGGCTTCGCAAAACGTACATTCAAAAGTACAAATCATGGCGTCTTGTGCATCATAAGGCAACGCTTTATTACAGTTTTCGCAAGTTGGTCTGATTTCTAACAATTCGTTTTATTTTGTGTTAAGGATTGCAGCGACATCCTTTTTTGCTTTTTTAAAAGACCTTTCGACTGCACTCAAGGTGACAAGCAAAAAAGATATAGCGTAAAGCCTGACCACACACAAAGTGTGGGAACACCCAAATTAATTTATAAACTTTTATAATCTGGTAAAGCTGGTCTATTTTTTATGCCCTCTTCAATAACTTTAAGCACATGCTTACGTTCGGCACCAATTAAAGGTAAACGCGGTTCACGTACATTTTCTGTACCAATTCCGGTAGCGACTTCAGCAAGCTTAATATTCTGTACTAATTTACTATTTATATCTAACTCTAACAATGGTAAAAACCAGCGATAAATTTCTATTGCTTCTTGTGTTCTCCCGGCTTTCGCAAGATTAAAAATAGCTACGGTTTCGGCAGGAAATGCACATACTAATCCTGCTACCCAACCATCGGCTCCCATTAAAATACTTTCTAGCGCTAATGTATCAACACCACTTAATATGGCGAAGCGATCTCCAAAACGGGATTTCATTCTTGAAACATTTGAAAGATCTCTTGTTGATTCCTTAACGGCTTGAATATTCTCACATTCTGACAATTCTTCAAACATATCTAAAGTAACTTCAATGCCATAATCAACGGGATTGTTGTAAACCATAATTGGCAATGTGGTAGAGTTTGCTACTTTTTTAAAGTAAGTTACGGTTTCCCTATCATCAGCTTTATAGCGCATTGGAGGCAACATCATAAGACCAGATGCACCATCCTCTTTGGCTTTTCTAGCAGCTTCAATGGCTGCCGTAGTTGTTTGTTCAGCAATATTCATCACAACTGGAATGCGACCAGCCACAATTTCAACTGCTTTTCTAACAATAATCCGCTTTTCATCATCCGTGAGTGTGCTAGCCTCGCCTAGCGTTCCACCAAGAATAATCCCATTAACACCTGCGGCCAATTGCGCATGAATATTGACCTCAAAATTCACCAAATCTAAAGTGTCTTTATCAGTAAATTTAGTCGTGACTGCTGGCATAACGCCTTTCCATTGAATACTCATAATAATTATTTTAGAACACAAAACTACTGTGACTTTACTTATAATTCTAATGTCTTCTTATCAATATATGATACTATATTATCCTTAATCATATATATGAACTTGTTTTTGCGTATTATTGTATTATGAAAGTGCTTCCGTTTAAAATTCCAAAACCAGAATTGCATGCATTAATATTTCAAGAAGATAAAGGCGAAATACTATTTGACAAACTACATCAACATGAGGAAATACAGATGAGTTTAATAGTTGAAGGCGAAGGCACTTTAGTAGTTGGAGACACTGTAAATGAGTACAAACAAGGAGACATATTAATAATTGGAAGTTACTTGCCCCATGTGTTTAAAAGTGATCCTAAATTAAATCAACAGGCCCATATGTTGACGCTGTTTTTCACAAGACGTTCTTTTGGCAAACACTTTTTCGAATTAGAAGAAGTTAAAGAACTTCATTTATTTTTTAAACGATCGAAACAAGGTTTTAAAATCATGTCACATAAAAAGATGATGACACGATTGTTTAATGAACTAAAAAACGAATCTAAGCTATCCCGTTTTATAATCTTATTAGAGCTACTTCAATTTGCTTCAAAGGCTAATTATAAAAGTTTGTCTTCATTTATATATGACAAATCATTTACCATTAATGAAGGGAAACGTATGCGAGATGTTTTCGAATATACAATGACACACTTTCAAGAGGACATTTCATTGATTTCCATTTCAAACGTTGCGGCAATGACTAAAACTGCTTTCTGCAAATATTTTAAAAAGCGTACCAATAAAACATATATTCAGTTTTTATCTGAACTTCGTATAGAACATGCATGCAAGCTACTTAGAACAGAAAAGGAACGTTCGATTGCAGAGATTGCAGAAGCATCTGGGTTCAATAATATATCAAATTTTAATAGACAGTTTAAAGGCATTAAAAAACAAAAACCTTCGTCATTTAGAGCTATAAATTAACTTATAACTTCTTGACATACTTAGTAATAATGACGATTTGAGTTGGACCAACTTTACCTTCAATAAATTCAGCATTATTATGATCTAAAGAAATGCGTCGTACTGCAGTTCCTTGCTTAGCTACCAAACTAGAGCCTTTTACTTTTAAATCTTTAATTAACACCACCGAATCTCCTGTATTCAAGATAACTCCATTAACATCTCTATGCACAATTTTATCTGAAGCATCTTCACCTTCACCTGTTGCCTTTGCAAACTCCAACACATCTTCTTCCAAATACATCATATCTAACAAGTCTTGAGGCCATCCTTCAGCCTTTAAACGTGATAACATGCGCCAAGCCATAACTTGAACTGGCTGATACTCAGACCACATGCTATCGTTCAAACAACGCCAATGATTTGGATCTGTAGTTTCTGGGTCTTCAATTTGTCCGATACATATATTACAAGCCATAATAGATTTTTCGAGACTTTTATCTTTGATTGGCGCTAAGGTATAGATTTGCAGATTTTCGTCAGTACTACACAATTCACATTTGGAATCGCTTCTCTTTTTTAATTCTCTTTCGATGCTCATAATAATTTATAATGTATTCTGCGAAAATACAGTTTAATACTAGGGATTACAAATCAAATGATTCATAAAAAAAGGACGTCTAAAGACATCCTTTCCCTTTTACTTTGTATTACTTTTATTTACCTAAACCGGCTATTGCTGTAAATATTTCATCACCATGCCCAGGTTTAAAATATTTACCTGCTTTTTGCCAATAAGCTTTTCTTGCTGCATCATCTGCCCAATGTGCTCTAAACAGCTCACCATTTTTGTCACCCATGTTTTCCAGATCCTCCATAGAATCTAACAAATAAGCCTCCATAAAAACCGTTCGATCTGCTCCCCAAGCATGTCTGTGTGGATAATAAGCTTTAATCAGCTCATTTTTGTGAAGCACATTTTCAACATATTCCATTCTTAGCTTGTTAAATTCTTCATTTGTGCCATCATCAGGATATGCAAAATGTCTAGTCGACAAATACAAAATCATGTCCTCAGTTGGTTTAGGATCCATAAGTTTTGCTCCAGGCATTACCGCATAAATTTCATCCGAATGATGTACAGAATAAAATGCCCCTTGTTTTTTTAAGAAGGCTTTTCTAGCTGTTTCATCCGGCCAAGCTTCTTTTTCTAGTTCAGCATTTCGTTCACCTGCTTTATCAATGGCTTCCCAATTAGCAAATACCTGAACATATCTAAGTTCACTATTATCGGCTGTCCAGCGATGCACAAAAAACCCAGAGCCCATAACGTAGTCATTTTTCATTGTGACCTTATTGAGGTACTCCTTTTCGATGTCTTCCCAAGAGTCTTCAGTCTCATAATCCATATCCCAATGTAAGGTGGTGATCACATAATATTGAGGACCTGCCGGAGCATCTTGCGCAAAAGTTGATGTGTTAAATAGCATCGCTAAAACAGCGAATACAATTAAAAATTTGTTGGTTGTTTTCATAATTTTAATAAAATTAAAGATTAGTATAATTGATTAATTAATTACATCGATTATTCGGGACAATCAATCTTGGGGAGATATTTAATTTTGCTAGCTATTAGCTTTAGGGGAAAGATGAAAAAATTTAGTGTTTCTAAGATACAAAAAAAATACTAAAAACATAAATCTGTGTATACTATTTAAAATCTATAATGTGATCCAAATCAAATGGAAACTCATCATTTTATACTTGATTTTATAATAATACACGTATTAAAACGACTCTAAATAATCAGACCATATAAAAAGCTCCAACTAGATTGTTGGAGCCTTAGCTATAAATCAATTATACAAAACATTTTCCAATGTTAAGCCGCTATTTGCTGATTTGAATTATTTGTTGATATGATATTTACTTCTTCAAAAACCACTTGATTATCTACAGTATTTGAATCACTAAACAATTGCGCTATACGATATGAGTACCAAATATTAATAAGCATAAATGGTATTTTTAATGAGTCTTTTAGTCCTAATTTAGAATCCTCAACATGTACCCAAAGTTCTAATGGCTGTTCATACATTCTATTCATGATTTGCTTAGATCCAAAATATTTTTTCATCCTTATAAATATTTCAACATCAAACAACCATCTTGTTAGGAATTTCTTATCGAACGCAACTGGAATAATCTGTCTTCTAAACACTTTAGCGCCACATTGAGTATCTTCTATTGGTAACCCTAAAATTAGAAACACAATCATTTTCACAAAAGCAGAGCAGACCTTTCTAATTAAATTTCTTTCAATCCTACCATCTCCTTTTCCCCTTGAACCATAAACTAAATAAAATTGATCATTATTATGTAATGTTTCAACCAATTTTTTAAAATCGTTAAAATTGGTAGATAAATCTGCATCTATAAAACCTATATAATCAACATCTTGTCGATTAAACAAATAACGAGCACCAGACCTAACAGCTGCAGCTTTACCAGCATTCTTTTTTACATCAACAATACTTATTTTTGTTTTAGCTTGTTTTTTAATTTCTTCTAAAACAGATAATGTATTATCTTTGCTTCCATCATTTACAAAACATAAATGGTACTGATTATGAGTTTGAATAAACTCAACAAAAGTATTTACATTTAATCGCTTTTCTTCATTGTAACAAGGTATAATAATTCCAGTTTTCATAATAACATTTGTTTGGTTTCTAGTATAAAATTAGGTGCGATTTGCCACTATTTTTGGTGTATTTCGGTGACTAGAGCATTTGTGTAGATGAATGAAATTAATGCTTCGACAACTTCCATTCGCCGAAACCAAACTTTGTTATATCTTTAAATCATAAAATATAATCTGAGCTTTTGATGAAAGAAACCTCTAATAAATTTTTAATTACAGCTTTACTTATAGCTATTGCATTTCATGGTGCTTCAATGTTTTTTACATTAGAAGGCACTTATGATGCTTTGATTCATTTGTTTTTTGCTGATCATTATGCTCACAGTTGGTTTGAACCTTGGAATTTTAAATGGTATACCGGGTTTACTGTAATGAGTTATCCTCCATTAGTACATCAAGTCATTGCTATGTTATCGTTGGTTGCAGGGTTGAAATTTGGATTATTTACTGTATTTCTTTTAAGTGTCATCCTATTTATCACTGGAGTTTATCGGTTTTCTTTGTTAATAACCGCAAACAGAACTGTTGCAGGTTATGCCTCTATTTTAGCTGTATTATCGAGTTCTTTTGTAGAAACACTTCATCTATTTGGACAATTACCAAGCATTATTGGAATCTCAATTCTAATGCATGCACTCCCTGAAATCTATTTATGGATAAAAACAGGGAAGTATCGCTATCTCTTTACTTCATTGTCATTACTTGCTGTTACTGTTTGTTCCCATCATGTTACACCAATTTTTGGAATGATCTTTTTTATTTTTCCATTAATAGGCATGGTTATTATGGACATGGCTAAAACGCAGGTGAAAACGATGAAGCTCATAACCTTTAAAGTGTTTTTTAATACATTTTTAAAGCTTTTCAAGCGTATTGCTAGCTTTGGCCTGCTGTCTTTAATTATCATTATTGGGTGTATTCTACCGTATTGGATCAACAGTAAAAACAATCCAATCACACAAATCCCTATTCCTCATGGGTCGCGTGATAACTTTCTTGAAGTAACTTCCTCTGGATTGGTCTTTTTTATAATTCCTTGGGGTGTTTTATTAATTATACTACCTTATATATTTTATAGACTTTTTAATAAACGCTACTTGTTTTTTGGCCTTTCATTCGCCATACTCACCATATTAGGAACTGGAGACACCACACCAATTCCCAGACTCGTTCTTGGAGAAACAGCATTTAATATTTTAACTTTAGATCGATTCACATTATGGGCTACAATAATGGTTTTACCTATATTTGGAGAGTTTATATATCGTTTTGTTCAAGGCGATCTAAAAACGCTCGTCCAAGACCGTTTTGGCGCTATATTTCACAGACTTACTGGAGGTGCTTTGGCTGGGTTATTTATATTTATGACTATCTTCACAATAAGTCTTGGTTATTTTAGACCCTCGCAGCCACAAAAAATTAAAATGCTCCCAATTGTTAATTTCTTAAATCAAGATCAACATGATCAATGGCGTTATTTAACACTTGGCTTTGGAGATCAAATGGCCTGGTTAGCCTCTCAAACCAATGCCATGACAGTTGATGGAAACTATCATTCTGCAAGACGACTTCCCGAATTGACGACTAGAGCAATTGAGCGATTAGAGAATTCGAAATTTAAAGGAATTGAAGGCTTAGGCTCTTTACAGCAATTTTTAACTGTCCCAGAGAAGTATAACCTTAAATTTATATTTTCTAACGACAAGTTTTATGACCCAATTCTCTATTTCTGTGGCTGGCAACGATTGAGACAGCTAGAAAATGGCATTATGGTTTGGGAAAAATTAAACGTCAAACCACTGTCTTCAGTTTTACCAAAAGAAGATGTCCCAACATGGCAAAAAACAGTCTGGGGAACTATCCCTTTTCTAAGTCTTATTATCGCCTTTTTCTTAAACATTCAAATGTTATGGGTTAGAGCTTTAAAACTAAAAGTGAAAATTATTCCGGAGTATTTATTTTTCAAAAATGAATATACCGGGTTCTCAACCCCACTTTTAAAAATCACGTTTTTATGGTCTGCGTTAATAGCAATTATTTTATGTTTTAGTCTCTATTCTTTCTACATCAAAAATGATACGCATCATTCTCCAGAAAACACCATTATGGCCTACTACGATGCTTTAGATTTTAAAGAATTTGAAAAAGCCCATCGTTTGATTGACCCAAAAAGCAATGTTACAATGGCTCAGTATATGTTAGAAATTTCTGTAACAGATGGGCTACTAAGCTCCTATGCAAAATTAGATCATTTAGAGACTAACATCACTAGTAAAAATGACAGTCTCGCAACTGCAATTGTTAATACTCATTGGATAACACCTTTAGAGAAAATAGATAAAACTCATTATAAAACATTAACAAAGCATGATGGGAAATGGTTTTTAAAACCAGATCCATTGGATGCCGATTTACCACCAGACCAATTATATTCAAATAATGTTACTAATTATTTTAATCAAGGAAGACGAAGAATAACAACAGAGCAAACCTATCATGAAGATGTTTTAAAGCAGCCTGTTTTAGAGATTCTATCCGCAAAACTAGTTCGTTACAACAACCATTATGCAGTGGTTGGTGAAGTTCAGAATATAGACAATGTACCTGCAGATGTAGTCTTAAAAGGAACACTCTATAATGATGAAAACAAAGAATTGGCAAGCTATAATGCAAAATATCATGTAAAGCACAAATTAATGCCTAAAGAAGTTAGTAGTTTTAAAATTAATTTCGAAGGAATTGCTTGGACCAAAACTGAAGATTCGATTCCAAAAACTTTTAATCCTGATGAATTTACGCCATTTGATTTTGAAGAGCAACCAACAAAATTCAACCTTCAAGCTGCAGGAAATGTGTCTGGGTCTGACCTTTATAAAGCAGTTGTCTTAAACGATATTAATATAAATAATAACACCATCGAAGGCACCTTGTTTAATAGTGGATTAAAAGAAGTGACTGTGCCGCAACTTTTAATTAGTTATTACGATAGTAACAAAACCTTAGTTTGGGTAGATCATCAATTCTTAAAAGATGGCATTCGACAGCAACGAAAACAAAACTTTAACTATATATTATTAGACGAGAGTACAGTTACCATTATTAATGATGACATGACCAATTGTTATGTCAATGGAATTCCAAATAATGCCATATCAAATAAAAATGTTCCTGATAGAATTAAAGACCATACCAATACTGTTTTACAACAAATTAATCATACCGTTTATCCTTTTATAAAAATAGAACTAAACACTTATATCGGAAATTTGAATTGATGACTAATAAACTTACATATATGGCTATTCTAGGGTTGCTATTATTATCTTCCTTTTCTTTTATGTCTACTGATGATTTAGAAGAGAAAAGGACATTAATGCTTTTAACCACAGATATAAGCTATGAAGCAGGAAGTCAAATTGATTTACAGTTTTCTTCTTCGACTGAAACAACACCTCCTTTATATTGTTCTAACAGTTATGGATCGACCATAATTATTCCTACGCTAGAGAACAATGTACTTCATTACAAAATTCCTTCACACTTAAGTTATAAATCTGGGTTGGTCAATTGGACGTTAGTCGATAAAGACGCGTCACTTTTGGGTCAATTTCAAATTACTTCAAAACAACATGTTGCTCATTTAGAAACTTATATTGGACCTCCAAATATTGGAGCTGGCGGAACTGATTATACAATGCTTGTGGTCATTCCAACAGACACACTTGATAATCCATTAAAAAACAACACTCTAGTTCAGGTTCAGCATCAGTTTTTATCAAATGAAAAAAGTGAACAGATATGGACAAAACATTGCATTGCTTACAAGAACATTTATTCTGAACAGAGCAAAGGACGTATACTAATAGCTTCAGAATGTTTAAATGTACATTCAAAAGAATACAGTGTTGAAGTCATGGCGGGACTCCCAACAAACTTTAGTATTTCTGCAAATCGCAATCACCATTATGCTGATGGCAATCAAATTACGACATTTAAAACATCCGTACTCAAAGACAAACTCGGGAACATAGTTAGCGATGGAACTTATGTTGAATTCTATATTACGACGGGAAATGGCAATATATTAATGACCTTTGGCTCCACCATTCAGGGTGTTGCTACTGCAAAAATGCTACATCCAGATCATGGAGCAGAATGGATCATTAAAGCATTTATTGATGGCATCGCAGAGAGTAATACTGTTACTCTCAACTATATGAAAGCAATCAAAGATTTTGAAGTCGCTTTTTCAGAAAATAACAGATCCATAACCATTGGCCCTTTACAAAGCTTTATGAAGCAAATGATTCCTGAAGGACTACAGGTCAAGTTATTGATTTATCAAGATCATCAATTAATTAAAACAATTATTAAGAACTCAAATCTGGGATATTCAAATTTCAATTTAAATTTAGATTCTTTTACAAACGGATCTTATGAATTAAAAATTAAAGTAGCAGGTTTAGAAAAGACCTTTAAAACTGTAATACTATGGTAAGTACTAACAAGAACATATTAAGAGCCGCATTAATACTTTCATACATCGTTGTTATTACATTACTTATTTACGGAATAAGTGCCATATACAGTTATCTTAATATGGGAGCTGATCGGAATAAAATGCTTCATACAGAAATTAAAAAGACAGACCAATATTTGCCAAAAGTTATTTGGGCTCCCTTAGCAAATGAAGGTCGACCAATCGATACACAAACATTACATGATATTGAGGATGATTATTTAGATGCCTGGTATATTAAACACTTAGCATACAAAACAAATACCTCCACAGGGATTCCTGATTACTACACAGAAAGCGCCCGTGAAAATTTATTTAATCATATTGCACGAAATACCAAAGAAAAAATCCATATAGAATCAACATCATTACTGCATCATCCAACCTTAGAATTTTTCAGTGAAGATGGTCAATTAGCCGTGATAACAGATCATGATGTTGTTGAGTACAAAAGTATTTACAAGGACAATAAAATCATTTTAGAAACCACAGAAATTACCACCTATAAAGTTATACTTCTTTTAGAGGATGGTTTTTGGAGAGTTAGACATTTAATAAAAGAAGCCCTGTCTTCCAGCACCAATAATATAGCCAAAGCTAAGGTTTCTAATTTAATGATTAAAGGCATTAACTACTATCCAAAAGAGTCCCCATGGGATATGTTCGGGTCATTATTTGATACCGAGATAATCTCTAAAGATTTTAAAATTATAAAAGAGGCTGGATTAAACTCCCTAAGAATTTTTATTCCTTATGACGATTTTGGCAAGACAAAAGTGACTCATGGTAAACTTGAAAAACTGAAACAGGTTCTTGACATTGCTGAAACACACCAGCTCAAAGTAGTTATAACACTTTTTGACTTTTATGGTGATTACTCTGTTTTAAATTGGACGCTAAATCAAAGACATGCCGAAACCATAGTTTCAACATTTAAAAATCATAGAGCGTTACTGGCATGGGACATTAAAAATGAACCCAATTTAGATTTTAAATCTCGAGGTAAAACAAGGGTTTTAGCTTGGTTAAATAGCATGATTACATTGGTTAAATCGATTGATCCAACACATGCTGTTACCATTGGTTGGTCTGATGCGAAAAGTGCTTATCTATTAAAAGACAAAGTCGATTTTGTCTCATTTCATTATTATAAGGATCCTGACCAATTGGAAGCTGTTTTCAATCAACTAAAAATTGATATTCCAAACCAAACCATTATACTAAGTGAATTCGGCTTATCTTCCTATCGAGGGTTGTGGAACCCATTTGGACATTCAGAAGAAGCACAAGCCAGCTACCATAAGATAATGCAAGAAAGTTTTGACGCACTTAATATTCAGTACATGTCATGGACCTTGTATGATTTTAATAATATACCAAAAGAAGCCGTTGGACGGCTTCCTTGGCGCAAAAATGCGCAAAAAAGATTCGGGTTTATAGATAAAAATGGGCGCAAAAAAGGGGCGTTTAAATATATTTCTAGTGACTAGTCCTCTGTGGTTCTAATCGACTTATTGTGTTTTTATTTGAAATGATCTCTTGAAACTTATTCAAATACATTTCTGTAATTTTAGACATTGGAAACGCAGTTGCCGCTCTATAATTAGCCATCCCTAAATGAATTCTATAGGCATCATCTAAAATAATACTTTCTATTGCTTTGGCTAAGCTATTTATACTATCTGGCGTAAAAAACTCTCCTCGATATCCTTCATGTTTAACCAATAGTGCTAAATCTCCCAAATTTGGCATAATAACAGCCTTTCCATAACTTCCTGCTTGGTGAAGCACACCTGAGCTACCAGTAGTAGACGTATAGGGAAATACGACAACAGCACTCTCTTGAAAAATTTTAGGAACATCAGATTCATCTACATATCCTGTAAAATTTATTTGCGGTACATGTTTGTACTTATTTTTAACAAACTTTAAATAACCCAAGGCATTCGGGCTATCGGTCCCCGCAATAACCACCTCTATATTTTTATGGGTTGATTTACGCACTTCTTGAATCGCTTCGATTAGCATCTCCACTCTTTTGTAAGTTCCAAACTTACCAAAAGTCATCACTTTTAATGGTCCATTATCTAATGTGTATTGTGGTTCTTTCGAAATTTCAAAAGTACCGTGAGGTATAAATACAACATTTTTAGCTTTATATTTTTCTTCTAGAATACCCACATATTTTTGCATAGTTAATCCAACTAGATCTGCTTTTAAAATAAGTTTCGTCAATATTGTGCCTATAAATTCATACCCTTTCTGAAGTATTTTGTTCGCAGTAAAACCCGCATTATTTAAATCGACTTGTTCTAGAATATTATGTAATAAAACAATATTTGGAATCCTTTTTAATCGACATACCAAAGGTAACATCAATCCAAGTGCAGCAGGAATTTTTTTATCTCCAAACTTCATGAATTGCAAATTAAATAAAATCGCATCAGGTTGAACTTTATTAATGGCTTTTGTTACTGTTATTAAGTTTAAATAACTATTAAACGTCCAGCATTCTTTAATCGTAATTTTGCAACCTGATTCATTAAATGATAGTACTTTTTCTTCTTTCGTTTTATCTGTTAGCAAGATAAGCTCTGTAAGCTCTCTTTTTTGTCTGAAGTGCTTTACCAAATGAAATGCATATTCATTTAAAGTCACTTTACTTGGTGGAAATGATGTTACGATTGCTAATCTCATAATATTGTTTTTTAATTATAATACAAATCTGAAATTTATTAACTAGAAATAAGTCGAATGAAGCTAGGATACTATTTACTAAAGACGAATGGCTTTTTACTATAGATTAGGTTTTATCAATCTTCTTTTATTATGCTCTATAAGGAAATAACCTAACTGAACTAGAAACAACAGGAACATGCTAATGATTTGCATAAATATGACTTGTTCTAAACTTTCGTGGTAAAAAATGACTAATCCCATTTGTAGAAAACCAAATACAGCGGATATGATTACAGGCACGTACTTGTCTAAGGATAAATAATAATATGCAAAGATATTTGAGATAGCAAACAAACTTGTTGCTAAAGCATATTTCCACAACAGAGAAGCAGTTGCCAAGTAGCTTTCACCAAATAAAAGAGTAATCATAAGTTCCGGAAACACTGCACATACCAACACAATGACTGATGCTATCATTGCAATATATCCAAGATACTTAAAGAGTATAGGGGCCGTAGACTTTCCTTCTTTTTTAAGTTGCACAACGGTAGGTAGTAACAACATTACAAACATCCAAGCTATGAAATAAACCATACGTCCAATTAATGCTAAAGATGCATATAACCCCGCTTCATAGGGTTCGAAATAATGTTTGACTAATAAAATGTCACTATTATTAATTATTATTTGTGTGACTTCATAAAACGCGGTTAACATAAAAAAAACACTTATTTGTTGCTTTTGATCCTTATTAAAGGGTGTTGATTTCTTATAAAGTCTATTTTTAATGCTGAAAGGAAATAAGCCAAATCCTAAAGACATTAAAATACCTATAGCGATTATTGTTGAAGATTCAATATTTAAAACAAAAATTAAACTAATGGTAATCAACAAACGACTTAGCATTTCTGCCTGGTAAGTCAATGACAATGCTCTAAATTCTTTTTTCCCTTGTAACACACCTCTATTCACGCTCATTAAAAAATATAGTGGCACTCCAAAACCAAAAACTATGAACATGGTTGCTGACGAGGTATTAAACAGTTGCTGCAACTCTGAAGAAAAAAACACAATTATCAAGCCTAGAACAATTCCAACTATAAATGCATAATTTGAAACTTTAGAGATAAAATTGTCTAACACGAGCATCTCAAACAATACTGAGAATTTTGCAGTTACTAATTGAAAGGTCATTGCTAAAAAAGATAACACTAATAAAAAAGTGATTAGAACCGCAGCATCTGCAAATTTTTCTGGCCCTAAAATGCGTCCTAAAACAATGTTGTATAAATAATTCCCTCCATTTACGAGTAAAATACTGAACATGAAAAATTGTTCTGAAGAGATCCTTTTCTTTAAAGTATTAACTAGTGTATTCATTTCTGAAAATAGTATTCAAATTTGCTCTTCTAAACTTTCTTTTAATCTTCTTATTTTCTTTTCCTAAAACGAATAACACCTTACATCTTTTAGTTGCTTTGTCAGATATAAATTTCATGACATTTAAAGCTGCATCATCAATTTTCTTTACTTTTTTGAGACAAATAACTATTTCATAATAGGTGTCTAATAAGGTGTTAAAATAGTCCTTAACTTGATTTGAATTTTCCATTACAAAATGTCCATGTATTTCAAAAACACCTTTGTTATTTACAATTTGAAGTTCCATAATTATTGGTTTAGGGCTTATAGTTTGAGTTTAACTATGCGGCATTAATGTGTCTTAATTCATCATAAACTTCTTTACAACCATAACCTACGATATGAAATATATCATTATTTATTAACGCATTTTTATATAGCATTTTAAGAGCTCTAACTCCATTTGCATCAATCTCGCTAACTTCATCAATATTTAAAGTCAACTCATCATATACTTTCATTAAATATTTAATATGCATGATAAGTGAGTCAGATGTTACTTCGTTTAATTTTCCACTTAAGTAAAAGGTCTTGTTGTTTTCTGTAATTGTAAGTGCCATAGTTTCCAGTTTTTAAATTATTATTCCTTTTGATACAAATATCATTGAGAACATTCATAATTTAAGTAAGATTTCGTTCAGAAGTAGATTGCTATAGGTGAATGAATAGATTTAATACTTAACTTGCCTAATAAGCAAAAACAAATCATGACAACTAAATCTTATATAAAACTCTCACTCCTTTGTTTTGTTTCTTTTAGTTTTTCACAAAACATGCAAAAAGGATTTAACTACTTAGAAACAGGACAATACCGGGAAGCTGAGTCTTTTTTTGAAACCATATTGAAGGATTACCCAAATGATAGGACTGCTAAATTATGCTATGGAAGAGCTGTAGGACTTAGTGGTAATTCTGAAAAATCTGTTTCAATATTTACCGAATTATTGAACGTGTACCCTAATGATTTTGAAATAAAATTAAACTATGCCGAATCTTTATTATGGTATAAAAACTACACAAGTGCTAAGGTTTATTATGAAGGTTTAATTTCCGAAAACAACAAGAGTTTTCCAGCGATTCTAGGATATGCTAACACCCTGTCTAATCTAAAAATTTTTGACCATGCATTAATTTACGTTGATAAGGCTTTAGAGATTTCTCCTGGAAATAAAAACGCACTGATTTCTAAAAAGTATATCTATTTGGGTTATGCCAATCAATATTTACAAGCTCAAAATTATGACGAGACTATTAGGCTTTTAAACAAGAATTTATTATTATTTGAAAACGATACAGAAACGCTTTTAAATATCGCTAACACTTATATTATATCAAATCGTTTAAACGAGGCAGAGACTACTTATAAAACAATTACAACAACATCTAAAGACAGTATTGTTTCGCTCAATGGGTTAGCCTTAGTTGCGCATTTAAAAGGGAAAGAAAAAGAGGCCATGCAACTTAGTGAGTTAGCATATAATACTGTGAGCCGCGTTAAAGATTCTGCGCTTTCAAACCAAACCAAAGAACGTTATATTCAAGCTTTAATTTGGAATAGAAAATTTAAAAAATCAGAACAACTGATCGATTATTTAATTACTGATTTCCCGAATGAGAATTGGGTTTTGGCATTGCGCGCTACTCTAAATATTTACAAAAGTGATTTTAAAAAAAGCATTACAGATTATAGCCGCATTTTAGAAAATGACAGCACTTCTTTTGATGGGAATTTAGGAAAAGCAAATGCTCTTAAAGCATTAGGTCTTTATGATAAAGCTTATCAATATGCAGACAAAACATTAGATTATTATACAAATCAAAAAGATGCTGTTAACTTTATTAAAGCCCTAAATACAAATTTCACGCCCTTTTTAGATGTTAAAACACCATATAATTTTGATAATGGAAATAATGAGGCCTTCTCATTTATAACTAATATTGCGTTTCCATTATCTACTAAATTCCAACTACTCACCAAATATAGCTATAGAAAAACTTCAAATTCAATCACCAATATTGAAGCGACGTCAAACGCTGCACTATTTGGGTTGTCTTATCAAGTATTGCCAGCAATTACATTTAAAGGTATAGCAGGCACAATTTCAGCAAAAACCGATAATGATAATTACACCCAATTATTAGCCGATCTCTCATTCAATATTAAACCCTATAAACTTCAGGTCATAGATATTGGTTATAAACGGGAATTGCAAAATTTTAATGCGGAACTATTAGGTCATGAAATTGTTCAGAATAATTTTTATTTGAATTATAATTTGAGTACTAATTTTAAACTTGGATGGTTCATGCAATATTATTACACCTCTCAAACTGATAACAATTATCGTAATTTATTTTTTACATCCTTGTATTACAACTTCTTAAACAAACCCATACTAAAAGCCGGGTTCAATTATCAATATATCACATTTAAGAACCAAGTCCCAGACCTCTATTTTAGTCCGAAAAAATTTAAGGCAACAGAACTCTTTGTAAACTTTTTAAAAGACGAATTAACCACAGAATCCAACGACTGGTTTTATGAATTAACAGCTGCTTCAGGATTTCAATTTATTGAAGATGATGACAAACAATGGACCTATAGGTTTCAAGGGGAATTTGGCTATAAATTCTCTAATCGATGTATTGCTAATCTTTACGGTTTGCATAGTAACATTGCTTCAGCTACAGCAACAGGGTTCACTTTTACCGAAATTGGATTGCGTTTTAAGTGGTACTTCTTTTCACAACCTATATTTATGAAAACAAAAAAGGCAAAAGAAATAATTCTTTTGCCTTTATCTGAAGAATAGTTTGCTATCAATTATTCTAGTAAAAATGTACCTATATATTTTTCATTTGAGTCATCAACAAGAATATATTTGTATACTCCTGCTGACAGACTTGTTGTCTTGTAACTTGCCTTTTTAGTATTTGATGTTATCTCAATATATTGCTCATCAACAATACGCCCTAACATATCTATAACTTTTAGATTCACATATGCTGTCAAGTTTTGTAATTTAATTATGGTTTCAGTTTTAAAAGGGTTAGGGTAATTGCTCAGAGATTCTGAATTTAAATTGGTGTCTGTTAGTGCTAAAGACTCTTCATTTGCAAAAGCCAAATCATTAATTTCAATAGAAAAGGGAACAAATGTTGTATAATTTCCAACTACAGAAAACACGACTGTTTTAATATCATTTATGGTTGCAGAAACACCATTATCATCAACAAAATCCTGAAATGGAATCTGGTAAAAAGTCTCTGTGATTTGTGCAGGAATTGTATAGCGTAAGCGGCCATTCCACTCTACTAAATCTTCTGGCATTAATACAATTTCAATAGATTGGTTATTAATTATGCTAAATTGAATCGAATTAAAATCGGTAACATTTAAGGTTTGATCTCCTGGTAATAAATGCCTAAATAAATTTACATTTCCTTTAACCTGTCCTGAAACACTAGGTTGTCTTTCTACTTCATAGATCACATCCGAATACGATATTGTATCATTTGTCACATCAAAAATCGCAATTGTTGCATAATCTTCAAGGTAGTCAATTCCCCAAGGACCATCTGCTAAGTAGAGTGCATCCTGTTGAATTGATTCAGCAGTATTTAACGAGAATCCAATATCAAATAAGGGTCCTGTTGAAATACTTACTGAATCATTCCAAACTCCACTCAAATTTATTTGTTCGGTCATATTAAATCTTTCTGACACTTCAGTCTCGGCAATACTAGCGTCAAAAGTAAGTGATGTGGCATTTATTTTATTTATGATGTTTAAATTAACAGCTCCGTTTGAATAAAATCCTGATTTTACGAACACAACAGGAATCACATCTTCAACTGCAATGCTTATTAAAGGTTTCTCGGAAGTAAGTGTATCAATTATATAATTTGCAATAGTAAATACTTGAGAAAATGAGCCGCCCCATATTTGAAAATTAAAATAATCTCCTTCTGGATATTGAGCAATATTCCAGAAACTAAAGAGTTCATTGTTTAGTGCTCCTTGTTTCACAGAAAAACTTAAAGTGTATTCTGTTTCACCAGTTGCTCTTTTAATTTCTGAGCTTATCAATTGATGCCCTCTTACTAAAACAGTTCTAATATCTTCTAAACTTGAGCCATTAAGACGGTCACAAATCACCTTGGAATGGTCATAAATTGAACCTTCTGTTGCGGTGGCTAATGCTGCAGAAACACGACTGTCATTAATATAATAGTCCACAGAAAAAACGGCATTTGCATTAGTGATATCCAATAAATCTTCTGGACTAGATATATATGCTGTTTCAGTTCCAAACATCCCAGTTTCTGGAAAATAGTCTTCTAATGAAATCGCATTGGTATATCGATTCATTTGAGCTGATTTATTATAGATATGCTGAAAATTTTTATCATTGGTTTTAACTCGAGTTTTTTTTCGTTTAAAGTTTCGCTTGGCAATGAGGTTTGCCAACCTTCCATTACTTTCCAATCCTCCATTATTACCAGAGGTCACATCAGTTGCGCTATCAACATCAGCGTAGTTAGTAGTAGCCATAGCCTCATAAGGATTTGCCGTCACATAGAACACTGCATCATTGAAATCATTATCGCATGAGCTGTAATCTCTTCTTATATCTTCAAATCCTAAAATGACACGTTCATTATCTGGATCGTTTAATAGTACATTATGAAACCTTAAACTTGGGTCTGCTTCTGGATTATAATCTGGATTAGAATATAATTGCCAAAGACCATAACCCACCGAACTAGTACCAGAGCTCCATGCATTCGCTAATAAAACCCATCCAATTCCCGTACCTGCAGGAAATGTTCCTATTTTAACCTTATCACCTACTAATAATCCTCCTCCACTTCCCAATGCTGAAGCATTTGGGAAAATGATGGTTACATCTTCTGGTTGAGGTGCTGTTGATGAAGGGCTAGTAACATCGTAAGTGTAAAATCCGAGTACATTTCTATATCCTGCACCTTCACTAATAAAAGTGACCCAAACCTCTGCTGCTTGTGTTAATATAACATCTGTATCATATCCTGAAGAAATATAATGTGGATTATAATCTGGTACAGGGTAACTTTCAGGCAAAGAATTACTAATCATTTCAAGGGTTTCAGCAGACACAACATCTCCAGGGTTTTCTAGATATAGCGGTGTTCCGTTTGACGTATAACTGCCTAAAAATTGATAATTTTGTGCATTGAGTGATGTCATTGCTACTAAACTTAATAATAATAGAGTACTTTTCATGGTATTTGGCTTATACCACAAATCTAATTTAAGTCGTTAGTTGAAATGCTATTTTTCGATAGATACAAATTAAGTGTAGACCAATGGAAGCATTGATTCGATTATACTTAAATTACAATAAATTCAATCGTTTCATAAGCTCAGGTCGTTTAGAACGACTTACAGGAATTACATCCTTTTTAATTAGCACACTGTTATCTTCAATATCAATTATTTTTTTAATATTGATAATATACGAACGGTGTATTTTTAAAAATAAATAATCTGGCAACTTTTCCTCTATCTTCTTCAGTGTAGAGTGTACAGTATAATTTTTATCCTCAGTTTTCACATTAATATAATCGCCTTTAGCCTCAATTAAATAAATACTAGGCATATCAATTTTAATAAGACGTCGGTCTATATTTACATAAAGATCATTCCCTGAAGTCGTTTCTACTTTATCAACAGACAAAGAATCATTCATTCTAAGGCTTGCATTCTCGGCTTTTTGAATGGCCTTTTCAAAACGAGGTAATAGTATTGGTTTTACAAGATAATCAACAATACAATCATACTCAAAAGCTTGGATAGCAAAATTTGTATCAGAAGTTGTCAATATTATTTTAGGAGGATTCTTTACACTTTGAATAAAGTCAAAACCAGTAAAATCTGGCATATGAATATCTAAAAAAATAAGATCGACCTCATTTTGATTTAAATATTTAATGGCCTGAATGGCATTTGAAAACTCATCAATAACAGTAAGACCCGCACTATTAGAACACAATTGATTTATAACAATCCTTGCTGTTGTTTCATCATCTATTATTATACAATTCATAAAATTTAGTTAGAGCGTATTCAAATAATTAGTTATGATTTGCAAAACCGTATTGAACTCCGTCTTTAGACTGCTGTTATTAGCCTTCAGGTTATTTTCATATTGTATTGCGATTTCATAACTTCTCTCAAGCCCTAAAATACTAATTTTATGTTTAAGTTTATGAACATTTTCGGCAGCTTTCATATAATTTTTATTTTCTAAATTCTTATAGTAAACTGCTTTCTCTAGAGGGAATTCTAACTTAATGACACTTAATATCTTCTCTTCAAAGACCTTGTCTCCACCAGATAGTGAATGTATATATGATAAGTTTGGCTCTTCCATCTGGCTTATTTCTTTATTGTAAAATAGAATGTTGATCCCTCTCCCTCTTGAGAATCGATCCAAATCTCTCCATTATATAAATCGACAATCTTTCTAACAATGGACAACCCAATTCCGGATGAATTTTTACTATCACCAAGAGAATTAAAGATTTTAAATATCTTATCATGGTATTTTTTTTCAATCCCTACACCATTATCCTTTACAGAAAATTGGTAATAAGATTTATGCTCGCTCACGTCAATCGCAATTAGTCCTTTTTCTTTATCAATAAATTTAATGGCATTGCCTATTAAGTTTTGAAACAATTGCTGCAATTTGATATAATCGCCATCAATTGTTGGTAGCTTGGATAGAATTGTTATGCTAATATGGTCAGGAACTAATAATATCCCTTTTAGATCATTGACGATACAATTTAAATCAACAGCTTCATTTTTACCTACATCTGAATCAATACTAGAAAAGCTAAGAATCCCAGCAATAAGCTGTTCCATTTTTTCTAAGGTTGTTTCAATTAGTCCGAAATTTTGTAAGCTAACCTCGTCTAACTTTCCTCTATTATCTTCTTTAATCCAACTTACCAATGCATTAATACTTCTTAACGGAGACTTCAAATCATGAGACACAATATGCGCGTATTCTTGCAATTCATCATTACTTTTTTCTAGTTGTTTGAGTAGATTTCTATTTTGGGTTTCAACTTTTTGACGCGCTCTTAAAAGAATGGCATTTTTTAACTGCATGGCTACTAGTCTAGCAATATTCTCTAAGGTTAGCAGATGGTCTTTTGTAAAATAATTTTTATCGAAATGTTCTGAATCAATAATTCCAATTACCTCTCCATCAGAAATTATTGGCACGGTAATTTCAGAATACCTCGTTTTATCATCAATAACATAACGTTCATCCTTTGAAGTATCTGGAACAACTTCTGCAATGCCTGTTTTGGCCACTGTACCTACAATTCCTTTTCCTATTGGGAGAACAATTTTATTTATTATATGATGATCACTAGTTATTTTTTTACCGTATGCTGCAATTTGTTCTAGGGTCTTCTCATCTTTATCAACCAAATAGATCACACAATCTTTAGCCCCTAAAAACTCAGCAATATTATCTGCGATTTCCCAAGCTATTTCATAAATATCCATCTTTCCAAGTATGGCTTTAGCCACATCATTAATCATATCAATAATTAATGTTTTCTCCCTTTCATTTGTGATATCCTCTATTAGAGCTACTTGATATTTAATAGTTCCATTTTCTTCTCTTACTGCATTTACATTGGTTTTGGCCCAAACCACTGAACCCCCTTTTCTTTTATATCGTTTTTCAATAACGAAATTATCTATTTCACCTGTATCCATTTTAATTAAATTCTCTTTGGATTGAGAATAATCTTCTTCAAACGAAACGTCCTTTATAGTCAACTTTAATAATTCTTTTTCTGAATAGCCCAAAAAATCTTGAAAGGTCTTATTAGTTTTCAAAAAAGTCCCTAAATGAGTTAATGCAATTCCGAGAGATGAATTCTCAACAATAATATCTAACTGCTTTTTTTGGGATTCAATAATTTCAGCTGTGCTTTTTGCTTCAGTAATATCTCTTATAATACCTTGAGCTGCCAGAGGCTTATTACCTTTGCCAAATAAAACGCTAGAATTAATATGCACCCATCTAACCTCACCTTTTTTGGTTATAATCCTAGCTTTATAATTTGTAAAAACACCTTTCTTATATAACTCTTTAAAAGATTGCATGGCATAATCATAATCTTCTTTATATATTAGGTTAGTCACATTCAACTTCTCCTTATTAATATTATATCCAAAAAGTGCTATTGCAGGTGTATTCATTTTTAAGACATCGCCTTTGAGATCCATGACAATATAGGCATCAGAAATATTCTCATAAACCGCTCGTAATTGAATGGTCTTCTCTTCCAAAAGTTTTTCGGTATGTTTATTTGCCGCTCTTTCTCGGATCAAGGCTTCTTCTAGTATGTCTATTTCATCTTTACTCATCTATTAAAACGAAAACAATTAATAACTATCTTTTTATCAACTCATTAATACTCCAATAAGCTAATAAGCTTTCAATTTTAGATACATAATCTTCATATTTTAGGGGTTTTAAAATGTATCCTGCTATTCCTAATTTATAACATTCTAGTAAATCTTTTCTATTATTAGACGTCGTTAAAACAATTGTCGGAATATATTTTAAAGCTTCATCATTTTTTAACACTGCTAAAAATTCAATACCGTTAATTTTTGGCATGTTTAAATCTAACAAAATAATATCTGGCAGCTGCCCTTTTTTCAGTAATATCTCAAGTGCATCTTCGCCATTTTTAGCTTCATTTATGTCATGATGAAGTCGTAATGATGAAACTGTTCTATTTAGTTTCATAACTTCAATCGTATCGTCTTCTATGAGAAGAACTTTTAATTTATTATTCATTATCGAGTGGATATTATAAAGTTAAATTAGAATAATTAGCTGAAACACCTCATACACTTCGTTAGGTTGTATTTCAATGTCGATGAATAACCTTTAAGTGTCGGTGAATGGATTTACAATTCAAATGTATCTCGAAGTTTTTTAGGCATGCCTTTTACGACCATTTCGTAAGAATGATCAATGAGTTCTTTTATAAATTCAGCTCGTAATTCACCTTCATAAATATATACAGAATTCCAATGTTTTTTACTCATATGAAACCCTGGACGAATGCTTTGATAGTCAGCACGCAATTCTTCTGAATATTCCGGATCAGCTTTAAGATTCACAAAACCTTTCCCAGACTCCCAATTTTCAAGTGGAAAAAGCGCAAACATCTTTCCTAAGACTTTAAACACTAATGTATCTGCATCAAATGGAAACTCCTCCGTCACTTCCTTTTTACTTAGGCAGTAGACTCTTAGCTCTTCTATATTCATTCTTGGATGAGCTGATATAATACAGGTTTACTTGGAGAGGCATCATTTTCAAAAGGTGCAATTTGAATATTTAAAAAGTAACTCCCATCCTCAATAGCATTTGGTACAAAAATAAATTCGGTAATTGTTGCGTCTAGTCTTAGTTTTCCTTTTGTATTCCAAAATGCATTATGAGCTAATAAATTCCCGTCGTCCTTTTCCTTATCTACACTTGGCAAATCAATAAGTAAATGTTTAACCCCTTTCTTTTTTAAATATTCAGCTGCTGCTTCTAATAGATATGTTGGATTCGTATTTGAATACTGCTTTGACAATTTTTCATTCGTATTTGGAATAGTTCTTATAATAATAGCATCTCTTTTTTTATTGCCAAGAGCGAACTGGAGCTGCTTTTGAGAAATTACAAAATCATCTCCAAGCTTTTCTGGAGCTACAGTAACCACTTCGGCAAAAAAGAAAAACTGCTTTAAATTTTTATTTATTGAATGAAATTTTTCAGTAATATGACCTACACATTCAGTATGAGTTCCATGGGCATGAGGATTAAAATAAATGTCATTAAAATTAACAGCGGCTCCTTCTTTCACACTTGCTTTCCAAGAATCTAATTGTACTGGTTCAATTCTTGGTTGATCTAAATACCAGGCATTCACATTGGTTTTTGAAGCTTTTAAGGGAATTGATATATCGAGAGGTTTTGATAAATCAATTTTCACTTTCTTAGAATTAATTTCAATAGTTGCGATCATATTCAAAGATACTAAATCATAAAGAGTTCGGAGGCAATGCCATCAATTAAAAATTTGCCTTTTTTAGTTGTTCTAATCGTTGTTTTACTATCATTAATTTCAAGACTTAATAATGATTCTTTTATAAATTTTTCAGAAGAATCTAAAGTATGTGTTTTAAATTTTAATCCAAATCTTTCCTCAATTTCATTTAAAGAAATGCCCCAGACTGTTCTTAAGCCCGTCATTACATATTCATTATACTGGTCTTCAATTGACAAAACTTCAACTGTATTTGGCAATCGATGCTCATGAATAGCCTGAATATATTTGCTGTTATTTGAAATATTCCAAGATCGTTTCGAATTCTTAAATGAATGTGCTGAAGGACCAATACCCACATATGCCAATCCTTTCCAATAGCTTGTATTATGTTTTGAAAAATAATTTGGTTTCCCAAAATTAGAGATCTCATAATGAACAAATCCGTGCTTCTGTGTTTCATCAACCAAATGATTAAAATGCTCTAATGCCAAGGCTTCATCAATTGGAGGATAACTGCCATTTTTAATAAATGCAGATAAGGCCGTTTTAGGTTCAACAGTTAATGCATAACTCGATATATGATTTACACCATAATTGAATGCAATTTTTAGATTTTCATTCCATTTTTCAAGGCTCATATCCGGAATACCGTAAATCAAATCAATAGTGATATTATCAAAATATTTAGTTGCTATTTCCAAACAATTTCGGGCTTCATTTGTATTGTGAGCACGATTCATTTGTTTTAAATCGTCATCGAAGAATGATTGTATTCCAATACTCAATCTATTAATTTCTGATTGAGATAACTCCATAATTTTATGCGCTGTTAAATCGTCGGGATTTGCTTCTAAAGTGATTTCAGGATGTTCGCATACAACATAATTCTTGTATATAGCATCCAATAAAGTTTGAAGTTCTTCAAGGGTTAATAACGAAGGTGTTCCTCCTCCAAAATAAATGGTTTCTACTACTTGATCATGAAATTCATCTTTACGTAATTCCAGTTCTTTAACTAGTGCATTTAAAAGTTCATTCTTCTTTTTTAGTGATGTTGAGAAATGAAAATCACAGTAGTAACAAGCTTGTTTACAAAACGGGATATGTATATAGATTCCAGACATGACTACTTCTTAATGCGATCTTCATTTTGCTTTACAAAAGCACTCCATCCTGTATAACTTTTACCAACTTCTACTCTGCCTTCATTATAAAAATGACACACTGCTGCTGCAAGTCCGTCGGTTGCATCTAGATTTTTAGGAAGCGTTTTTAATCCTAATAAACTCTGAAGCATCTTAGCTACTTGCTCTTTACTAGCATTACCATTACCAGTTATGGCCATTTTAATTTTTTTAGGCGCGTATTCTGTGATTGGAATCTCACGAGACAATCCTGCGGCCATAGCAACACCTTGAGCTCTTCCCAACTTAAGCATGCTTTGCACATTTTTACCAAAAAATGGCGCTTCAATTGCTATTTCATCTGGATGATGTGTTTCAATGAGTTCAATAGTACGCTCAAAGATGAGTTTGAGCTTGAGATAATGATCGCTATACTTTTTAAGATCTAGTTCATTAAGTTGGATAAATTGCATGGTTTTACCAACAACTTTGATAAGCCCAAAACCCATTATTGTGGTGCCGGGATCAATTCCTAATATTATTTTTTCTTTCTTCATTAATCGCAATATTGACAACCACTTAAGGAAAATGTAATCCCAAAAGTGACAGTTAACAAACTTCCATTAAAAGCCCCTAAACCCTCTATTGGGTCATCATAATCTCCTGGACTAGTAAATCCATAGATATATGAACCATCTATATAAACTGATAAGGTTTGAGTTAATCCATAATGAATTTCTCCACCAATCATAGCATTTAAAAAGGTCTGCTTATTTTCACCTAAAGTCCCTAAAGGTTTCACAAAAGATAATCCAGGTCCTCCATGAGCTACAACTCCCATTTTTGCCGGTAAGAAATGAAGTTTGTTAGTAGGATCATAAACGAATTGCGCATTCAACCTTGTGTAATTAATTTTAAAATCAGGTATTTCATCTCCATTTACGAAACGATTAAAACCAAAGTCTAGTTTTGCACCAAATTCTTTTTTAAACATATGTTGTATTCCTAAATTTACCGTTGGAAAATTCACGGATTTCCCATAAAATGGCTCTACAAAACCATCTGAAATTGGATAATTTAGACCAATTGCCACTTGAGCCTTCCATTTATTAGTTGCACGTTGCGCCAAACTTACCGATGATACGACTAAGCATAAAAACAATATAGAAATGCGTATTTGTAGTTTAATATTTGAGGTCATATCGTATTATTCACTTAATTTGTGCTATGCTTCTTGGTGGTCTCTCATACAAAACTAAACAATTCTTTTTTGTACTTATTAAATTAAGCATAGTTGTTGGTGCTTTTTACTTTATTTATGAAAAATTGACACATAACGAAAATTTAGACATTTTGGTGTTTATCGCGTTTTTGACTGAAAATGACGTTTTTTCGACTAAATATGTTTGCTTTTTACTCATTTTAACCCTTTTTAATTGGTTTTTTGAAATCCTAAAATGGCAATACTTGGTAAAAGCTGTAAAACATATTTCATTTAAAAATGCATTTGAACAGAGTCTAGGCGCACTAACCGCTTCTTTAATAACTCCGAATAGAATTGGCGAATATGGAGCTAAGGCGGCCTACTATTCTTCCCATCAAAGAAAACGTATTCTATTATATAATTTGCTAGGCAATATGACTCAAATGAGTGTGACCGTATTATTTGGTCTTATAGGAATGGTTTTTTTTGCAAGTAAATATGATTTCGACATAGACTATTATAAAGTGATTCGATTCATAGCAATACTGATAGTTGTTATGGCAATTTCTTTTTTTGGCATAAAACAAAAACGCTTTAAAATTAGAGGATTACCTTTAGAAAAAATAAGGCAATTTATATCTCAGATATCCAGAAGAACCATTCTAGTTGCTGAATTATTATCTGTTATTCGGTATTTAATTTTCTCTTTTCAATTTTATATTTTATTACACATATTTGGAGTTGATGTTTTTTACACCAAAGCAATGACAGTCATTACATCTATGTATTTATTAGCATCTATAATTCCAACAATTTTTATTTTTGATGTCGTTGTAAAAGGCAGTGTAGCTGTATATTTGTTCTCAATAGTTGGTGTAAATGAACTTACCATATTATCAATTATCACGATTATGTGGTTATTAAATTTTGTGCTTCCAAGTCTGTTCGGTAGTTACTATGTTATTAATTTCAATTTTAGTAAAGCGTCTAAAAATTTATGATCATTGCTGTTACTATTATTACAATATTCTATCTGATTCTAATCGGAAGTCTAGTGATTGGGTTTGATAGGGTTAATGATTTTAGTCTTGAAGATGTGCCGGCAATCACCAGATTTTCAATTATAATCCCCTTTAGAAACGAATCTGAAAATTTGCCTGCCCTCTTACAATCAATTAAATCTCTAAATTATGAAAAGCATTTGTTTGAAATTCTATTTATTGATGATGAATCTACCGATGATTCTGCTAGAATCATCAATGATTTTTCAAAAATTCATAATGAATTGAATATTCACATGCTGTCGAATAATAGAGCTTCAGCTTCTCCAAAAAAAGATGCAATTACTCTTGCTATAAAAAACGCAAAACATAAATGGATCATAACCACAGATGCAGATTGCATTGTACCAAAATATTGGCTAGATACTATTGATTGTTTTTTACAACATAACTCTTGTAAACTTTTAGTTGCTCCCGTAAGTATTAACAGAGCACAATCATTTTTAGACCGTTTTCAATTGATAGATTTTATGAGTCTACAAGGGGTAACCATCGGCGGATTTGGTGTACAAAAACCGCTGCTCTGTAACGGCGCCAATTTAATTTATGACCGTGAATTTTTTAATAAATTAAACGGATTTGAGGGCAATTTACATATCGCAAGTGGTGATGATTTATTTTTGTTAGAAAAAGCACTTAAAAATGCTCCAAAGTCGGTTATGTATTTAAAAAATATTAAATCGTTAGTTCTCACCAAACCACAGTCTAATCTTAGTGCTTTAATTACACAACGCGTTCGCTGGGCTTCAAAAATTAAATATTATAAGACTTCTATTTCAAAACTAATTGGGCTTTTAGTGCTCCTAATGAATGCCATTTTAATTGGTCTAGGTGTATTGGCGTTTACACGTTCAATCCCCTTTACTTTGTTTCTTTATATTTTCATAATAAAAATAAGTATAGACTTTCTTTTGATTTTTAAAACAGCTCGATTTTTTAAGCAAGGACAACACCTCCCTTCATTTATTTTTGCCAGTTTTCTATATCCGTTTTTCAGTGTGTTTGTTGCATTCGTTTCAGTATTTAAAGGCTATAAATGGAAAGACCGCGCATATTCAAAATAGTGCAGTTTTCATTTATTTTTGTTAGTTTTACCTAACTACTTATTCCAATTTCAAATGAAAAAACTAATAATTGTTTTATGCGTAATACTGAGTTTCACATCTCTTAATGCTCAAGATACTTATACTGTTAATGGGGAAACTCTTGAGTTAAAAACAGAAGTAAATGGAAAACTCGATTTACTTTGGAATATAATAGAAGGGAAATACCGCTATTTCGTACGTACTAGTGATGCTACAATTACTGAATTGGTAAATACTAAAAATGCGCAAAATAAATATCAGGAAGAATACAAAACTACACTAGAGAATCTTACAAAAAACTCTAATTTATCTACAAAAAAATTAAATCTAACACTTTATAGTTTGAAAGGGTTTATTGACGATTATAATGGCTCAGTAGATGTTAATTATCAGTCTTCCGTCACTAAAAGTGTGGTCAAACTTCGCCTAGCTGGTTTTGGAGGAGTTACCAATAATCCATTTGTTAAGAATCCTGATAATAAAAAAGTAGCCCAATTTGGAATTGAGTTAGAGGTTCAAGAATCTAATATTAATTCGAGACATGCTATTTTTCTACAACTTAAACATGTTACAGAAAGTGATTTTGGGAAATACTCAACAACAGAGGTAGGATTAGGATATCGATTTAGAATTGTAAATACGAAAGCCTTTAGTCTGTATGCAAATATGAAATTTGCAACGGTCAATTTTTCAAAATCGACTATTAATTACTTTAATGAATCTGATGTTTTAATTACTGAAGACCTTAGTGAAGCGGCGTTTGATGTTCCTTTTATATTTGGTGTTGGTGCCGATATTAGAATTACTAAAAACAGCTTTATTACGTTAGGATTTAATGAACTTTTCGCTCTTTTAATAGATAATCAGGGAAACTTTCCAACTGATTTCACCATTGGTTATAAATTTAATTTATAATGCGTTTATCTAATTACAAAACATCAAATCCTGCTTTTAGCGGTTATTTTTGGGATGGCGGCAAAGATTCAACTGCTACCATGTCTGTTACTGGAATCTTTATTAAATCATTATTTTTAATTTTTATCATATCGGCAATTACTGTAGTCATTTGGAAACTTCACGAAAACGGTATGCAAGTAAGATGGATTACCTTAGGTGGTATGCTAGCTTCAATAATTATTAGCATCGTTATTTCGGTACGAAAGCACTGGGCACATATTTTAGTTCCACTATACTCTATTGCTAAAGGCTGCTTTTTAGGTGGTTTTTCTTCTTTTGCACATACAAATTTTCCAGATTTACCATATCAAGCAATTGGGGTCACTATCATTACGTTTTTTGTAATGCTTGTATTGTATCAAACACGATTAATTCTAGTTACCAAGAAATTAAGAAGTGTAATTATTACGGCTGCAGCTAGTATTTTTGTGGTTTATATCATTTCTATTGTTCTCAGTTTTTTTGATATTAAATCCTATATCTGGGGAACATCTTGGTTGGCTATTGTATTTAATATAGTTGCTGTTATTGTGGCTTCATTTTCGCTTTTATTAGATTTTGACTATATCGAACGCTATAAAAATAAAGCTCCAAAACACAAAGAATGGTTAGCTACTTGGGGACTACTCCTTACTCTAGTATGGCTATATGTTGAGATATTAAGGTTAATGCAAAAATTCGCAATACGTTTCTAATTAATATTTATAATAACAGGCAGGTTGAATTGAGTTGATACCTGTTGACTTCGTTTAATTGCTGGATAAATTTTTGGTAAGTTATCAAAACCATGAATGAGTAAACTATCAATTGTAGGAATTTGAGCTTTTGTTTGTGCCTTACTTATAATCTCATTTATTTCAAATTTCCCTAGATTGTCAATCGTTATTTTTAATACAATTGTGTCAATTACATCTTCAGTTACAACAATATTTAGTTGCGATAAATTTGTGTTCAATATGTTTCTTAATGTGTTTTCGAAACATACTTTTTTATCGAGTTTTCCAGACATAGAATTACAAGAATCAAAACTAGGGTACTCGTCAACATCATTCCAGCTAAAGGATTCCAACTCCTCTTCAAGAAGATCTTTAGAATTCACTTTTTGATTTTCAAAATAATTACATGAGGTAATTAAAACAACACTAATTAAAAGTAATAGTCGCTTCATTTAAATTAAACTGTATCCGAAAAGTACAATTTTTTTAGCTTTAGACTTTAATCTTGTTTTAAAAACTGCGCTTCTTTAATTTCGATTAATCGCATCCTGGCAAATTGGGCATAAGGACTATCAGGGAATTTTTCAATAAAATCTTCAAAAAGTACAATCCTTGCAGCCACATCTTTATAATATTTGTCCTTAGTAAGAACTAAGAAAAAATGCGAACTTATATTCTCTGGATTCTCCTTAATTGCCTTTTGAAATGCAATTATTGCTTCTTTATGCTTCTTTTGATGATTTAAAACCGTGCCCAATTTTTGATATTCGTCATCTATTGGCACATCAAGTAACAATAATGCTTGATTGATGTATTTTTCGGCATTTACATAATCCTCTAATTTCTGATAGTACGTTCCGATTACATACATGGAAGTTGCATCCATAGGATTAAATTTCAAGACCTTCTTTCGATGTATTAAAGCTTTTTCATACTCATATTCTCTTTCAAAACAAAGACTCAGTTTTTCATGTATAAACTCCGAGGATTCACCAAGTTCAATTAGTTTTTCAAACCATTTTGCTGCATTTAAGTAATCATGCATATAATAATAATTTAGTGCCTTTATATTTATGAGCTCAATATTACGTTCATAAGTCTTTAAACCGATATTGACATAAGTCTCTACAATTTCATGTTTTCTTTTTACCAAATTATATTTTGCAATTTTATAAATTGCTTTTTGATGGGTCGAATCTAAATTAAAAGCAGTACGAAATCGATTCACAGCTGAGGAATCTTTTAGATGTGCTAGTACAACGCCAAGTTCATAATGGTAATTTGGATTATTGTAATCTTTATAAACCAAATCTTCAAACAACAATGAGGCTTCTTTATAATGTTTAGTTCTGGCCAGCAATTTTGCATACTCATATTTCAATAATCCATTATTTGGATTCGCCTTAATACTTTCTTTGAAATGCAAAAGAGCTGCATCATAATTACCTAGAGCGATAAATGCTTTAGCAATTTTTTCCAAAACAACTGCTTGGTTATTGTGCTTCTTATATGCTACTATGGCTTTACTGTAATTGCCATTCACATATAAACTATCTGCAATATTTATATTAGAATCCTGCGCATAAATATTGGAGGTAATGAAAATAATAGAAATCCAAATTTTAGTCATATGATAAAATAATGTATTTATTTTGTAAGTTACTTCTTTCAAAAATAGTATGTAATGTAACAAATCCTATTACTTGCCGTCATATTAACAGAAATTTAAAATCATTAAATGGATATTTTTTTAGTATTGCTATCAGCCATCTTTATGGTTTTAGGAATAATTGGAAGTTTTTTACCGATTCTACCTGGACCTCTAACTAGTTGGGTAGGCTTACTTATATTACATCTTACCGATGCGGTTCCAATGAATTGGACCTTTCTAATTATTACATTAGTTGTGGCTTTAGCTATTTGGGTATTAGACTATGTTATACCTGCCATGGGAACAAAGCGCTTCGGTGGTAGTAAATCAGGGATGATAGGAACAATCTTAGGCTTAATCATTGGACTTATATTTTTAGGTCCTTTTGGAATTATAGTTGGCCCCTTTTTTGGAGCTCTTATTGGAGAACTAGTTAATAAAAGTGAATTTGATAAAGCCCTAAAAGCAGCATTTGGGTCATTCCTAGGGTTTATTGCTTCTGCATTTATAAAATTTATAGTGGCGATGATCTTTTTAGGCTTTTATATCGTGAAATTTTTCGAATATCAAGAAGCACTATTTTAGATAAAAAAGAAAAAACCTAATAACTGATAGTTATTAGGTTGTTTCTTTGCTATTAATTCAACAAAATACTTAGAGGGATTAATTAATTCTTGTTGACTCTCCAAATATATGTCATATGAGTCACTTATAGTTACGGAAAAACCGTAAACTTGATGTGGAAAAACCGTACTATTGAGATGTAATACTGTCTAAGAGAAATTTGAGTTTTCGCAAAAAGTGAAACTTTAACAGTTTTTCTATAAAAACCCCTTTTCACGGGCTTCTTTCAACAAAGATTCATCCTTACCGTCTGAAACAGAGAACAATAACTTCATTTGTTTTTTGCGTTTTTCAATAGCACTCATCGACAAATCGATATATTCTTTTAAGCTTCTAGTTTTAATACCTTGAGATAATAAATGAAGTATTTTTCGATTTATATCATCTATATAAATATCACTTGTTACAGATTTCTTTAAGAAGTTATTGACTGTACTACTATAATATGGAGGTGAATTTAAAATATGTTGAAAAGCTTCAGCCAACTCGCTAGACGTTAAATCACTTTTAATAAGAAAGCCATCTGGGCTAATATCCTTTATTATATTATGAATACGATATGATTCATTAAACATTGTTAGTATAATCACCTTAGCATTAGGAAGTAGTTTTCTTGCAATTTTAGCTAAATCTTCACCAGAAGTAATCGCACCATCAGAAGAACTAGGCAGACTTATATCGAAAAAACAAATATCATAAGGTTTTTCATTAGCTGATTTTTGCAGCAAATCATTGGCTGAATCACAGTCATTTGCAGTATCAATTAAAAGTGTTTGGTCATCATGTTTTGTGGCCATTAAAGTGTTTTGATAACCCTCAATAATAATTGGATGATCATCCACCATTAAAATATTAATGTGTTGCATAATAGCTAATTGTTTGAATACGGAACATTTATTTTAATTGCTGTTCCTTTATTTATTTCAGAATCAAAATCGACAGTTCCCAATAACTCATCGACTCGAGATGATATATTTTTGAGACCAATACCTTTTTTGCTTCTATTAATATCAAAACCATCACCATCATCTGTAATGATCAAGCAAATTACATCATTTTTCAATCGAATACTAATTTTTACAGTATCCGCATTAGCATGTTTATAGATATTTTGAAGCGATTCTTGAATAATCCTATAAATGTTGATTTTAGTTTTATTCGAAACGCTTTCCCAATTGATATCATCGGTATGTTTAAAATCAAATTTGAGCTGATACGCCAGTGTTTGCTTTTCAATTAACTCCGAAAGAATATCAATAAATTCTGAACCAGAGACAAAATCGGTATTTAGATCATGAGAGATTTTTCTAATATCCTCTTCAATAATTTTAAGTTCATTGATATACTTAGATCTATTCGCAACGGCTTCTTTTCCTTCATTAAAATTAAAGCTATCAAGACTTAATCTTGTGCCAAATAAGCGACCAAGAACTCCATCGTGTAGCTCTTCGGAAATTCGTTTTTTCTCTCCAGCTCTAGCCTCATCAACTTTATCTTGTTGCGATAACATCAGGTTATAGATTTCTTCATTAGCCTCTTGCTGAACTTGTTTAAACTTAAGCTCTTTGTTTTTTGCACGTTGCGTTATGATTATATATAATAAAAATAAAGTGAGAAGTAGTACAATTGAAACTATCGAAAGCCAGATTTTCTGAAGTGTAATGCGTTCGTTTTCTGCCTCCAATTGATCAGTTTCCAACGTAATTCGTGCAAATTTATTTCTAACATCACGTTCTACATTTAACAAACTGTCACTAAGCTTAATATGCTCGTTAAGATATTTTTTAGCAGCTTCCCCGTTTTTTAATTTTGAAAGTAATAACAAAGATTCTAGCACTATGTCATTTGAGGACGTTTCCTTTGCTAATTCATAAGATTCTTTAGCATATGCCAATGCTTTCTCTTTTTCGTCAATATCTATATAAAACTTTGAAAAATCTATCGTTGCTCCAAGTTTGGTCATTGGATCTTTAAGACTATCACCTATTTTATATGCTCTTTGAAACGACTGTTCTATCTCTGCAATATTTCTATTCTCCTTAAGTGATTTAGCATAAGTCGTGTTGGTTAATATTAAAGCATAAAACAAAGGATCTTCTTCATACAAATTCTTTGTATCTAAAACACTTTGATATAATGAAATAGAAGTATCTAATTCGCCTTTTAATCGATACACATACGCCTGGTTATTGGTTGAATAGAGACTATTAAAATAACCATCGTCCATCCTATTACTAATTTCTAAAGCATTACTATGATATTCTAATGATCTATCATATTTTTTCAGTTTAAATGAGATGATCCCTATCAGATTATTTAGAATCCATAATTGATCTAAAATGATTTCATCTTTAGGTAATGTATTGAGTAACTTTATTGCTTCCACTGCGGTTTCTTCACTCCCAAAATAATCCTTTTCAGTTTCTTGAATATCAGCAATATTAACAAGTACTTCGACCTTCTTTAAACTTTGCTGAAGATTATCATATAATTTTAAGGTTTTCGAATAATAATAAAATGCACTATCATTTTGAGAATTGTTATCATAATAAACACCCAAATTTCTATTAGCAGCAACTAAAGCTGAAGAATCTTTAAGCTTGACAGCCAATCTTAAATTATCCTGATTTATCTTTTTAAATAAATTAAAGTTACGCGTTATATAATATAATACAGAGAGGTTTCTATTCGAACTTAAAATTGTAGAATCGACTTTGGTGCGTTTCGCAAGATTTGAAGACTTAATAGCATGAGCTAAGCGTTCTTCTTTAGAAAGACTAGATTTTTTTGATAAGCTGCGATAATATAAAGTACTATCTAACTTAGAAATAGGGTTTTTAGTTTGTGCAAAGAAAATAGTAGAACAGCACAGAAATACATAAAAGATTAGTAATCGCATTAAGCTAAGTTAATATAAATAATACCAATCCAAATTTATGCTAAAAATTAAGCATAACAAATAAAAAAGATCAAATACGTATAGTCCTCACTAACAAATAATGAAGACTATATACATTCAATTTACAACTTCGGATTTTTATCCTTGAGGCTCTAAATTTTTCTTCTTTTTTGCTAAAGCTAATAAGTCATATTGAGATTGAGTCTCATATGTAGGTGCGTTGTCATTTGTCAAAGTATCACTACTCTGTCCTGAAACTGTTAAAAGTAAGACTGCCAACAGCATGAATGTAATTTTTAAAGTTTTCATATTAATCAATTTAGGGTTATACAATAGTCAATAATTATGTTGTTTTGTTAATTAATAATTGCAAGGCATAACTAAATGCCATTGGAGGGAAGAATGGATTATTAATTTTTGAGCATAAAAAATTGCTCAATATTGTATTAAACTTTGAGGGAAGTTTTAAGGCACACATTATTGCCTTGATGTTAAATGGATTAAAATTTTCTTGAATAAGTGATTTTGGGGCTTACTTAAGAACTTCGAATATATGTTAAAAAGATTGTTAACAAATAATAAATACGATAAAATGCGCGATTTTATCGACAAAAAGCAAATATGACTGTATTTCATCACCTATTATCTGAATTATACCGAAGTTCTATAATAGAAATTAGTTCACAAATGTGACCCTTTCATAAATACTGTGTCTTATTATTAAACGACTTAGAGTACGTTAAGGTAATGAAACATAAAGTAAGTCCAAAGAATCAAAAGGCATTCAGGATCTCTAAAAAGAAACATTATCACCTATATATCTAAGCCGTTACTTTTTTATTAAATGAGATCAATTCTTTATAAATAAACTGCAATTTCTAAAGTAATATCACAGAAAATTGGTTGTAAAATCATAAACCACATTTATAAATGACTTTAGTCCTTTAATATTTTTTTTGAAATCTCTCCTTGATTAGTAACCATCTTAATAATATACACTCCCGAATCCAAATCACCCAGGTCAATTCTAGATAACTTGACCTTGAAATTAAGAACTTCTTTTCCGTTTACATCATATACAATAACGCTTTCGACATCATAAAAATCTGGAATAGTAATATTTAAAAAATCGTTGGTTGGATTTGGAAACATAGCGATGTCTTGGTTTAATATTTCAGTGAGTCCAAGGGTTGAATCTACTACTGTAAATTGTCCCATCATACCATTATCTTCATGAATCAAATTGTGACAATGATACATATATGGAACAACGGCATCCGCAAAATCTTCGAATTTTGAAATAATTCTGACCGTTTCACCAGATTCAACTAAAACCGTGTCTTTTAGCCCTGATTCAGTAGCTGAAGGAGGCACAGCGCCTCCACCATCGTCTCTATCAAGAATGTAAAACTGAACATCATGCACATGAAAAGGGTGCGCCATTGAAGTTATATTTGTAATCGTCCAAATTTCAATATCATCAAGCTCCACGACTTCATTAATAACATTCATATCCATACTAACATTATTTATTTTAGCATTATTTGATAATTCCATAGGCCTCGTTACAACGGCATCGCCCTCTAAAAATGGAGTTAAGGTTGTCATTGTGCCAGGAAAGCTTGTAACTGGACTTACAGTTTGAGCAACAACTTTCACTTCCATAAAACTCCAATCAGTACCAAATAGTGGATTAGGATGTCCCGCAGAACCAGCACCACCTTCAATATTTCCGGGCATTTCAGACATATAACTTTTAAACTGAAATGTATTACCAACACTTTCTCCCGTTAAATCCATCAAAAACTCCGCACGTTCACCACCAGACAATAGAATTCTTGTCAATGGAACAGGGTTTTCTAATAATCCTCCATCAGATGAAATTTGGTATAGTGTTCTATTGTCATCTGTACCAACGTTTAAGGTTCGTGATGATGATCCATTTAACACCCTAAAGCGCACCATTTGTCTTGGAGCATTTACATATGGCTTTATCTCTCCATTAACCATTGAAATGCTATCCATTTGAGACGAAATTTGAATTTGATTGTTTGCATCCAATAATTTTGTTTGGATTACCAATGGTATATCATCAACACCATAAGTACGAGGCAATGTTAAGGCAGCTTCTTCAGGATCTGATACAATTATGAATCCTGCAATCCCCAGAGAAACATGAATATTAGTTAGACCCATTGTATGCGGATGATACCAATAAACTGAAGCTTTGTTCATGACCGTAAAATCTGGTGACCAAGTAGCTCCTGGACTAATTGGAGAGTGCGGTCCACCATCATCAATAGCTGGAATATGCATACCATGCCAATGCATGGTTGTGGTTTCTGATAAATTATTGGTTACATTAATAGTTACAAAATCTCCTGCATTCATTAATAACGTTGGCCCAAAATAGTTCGTGTTAACGCCATAGGTATTCGTAATGGTTCCAGGTTTAAATTGCTTAATCGAAGGGCCTACATTCAAATTAAAAACTGGTCCGCTTAATGTTGGCGGTATAGGCAAAGGTGTCGTAAATGATTGAGCAAATAGTTGATTAATAGCAAAAACGAATAGTAGAAGTAGAATTTTTTTCATAATATAAACTTTAGTTTGTAATAAATATAAGATAAAATAGTCTTTTATCTTATATTCTTACAAAAAAATAGATCTCATGGTAACTTTTATAAATTAATGAGAATAACCTATAAGGAACATTCAATAGCAGAATCTCCTAACTCGCCCTTCTTCTAAAATATTACAAAAGGTTCTAAAAAATAGCATCCCAATTTTCAGTACAGAAAAAAAAGGAATATTTGATATTGGTGTACGTATTAATCAGTCAAAGCAAAGTGTGCTTTTAAATCTTAAAGTATAGCGTGATATAGTGGCTTACAAAAATCTGCTACACCACCACTTTTAGAAGCATTCCATTTGGATGCCCAAATAACCAATGCAATATCATTCTCGGTTTTAGGAATAACAGAGACTTCTCCAACATAACCGTCAACATCTTCCGTAGCTACTGGACCAGGACCATCATCTATACTATATGTGAACTGTCTATTATTAACACCAACTGATACTAAGGTTTCATGAAACGCGTCATTCAATATTCTTTTCGCGACAATTTCTCGAGCTGATTTATCACCAATAACCTCAACTTTAGTGATAACGTTTTTAGACCATGTCAAATCATGAAAATTATTTAAAGTATTAAATACTTTATCTGCTGAGGCATTGATTACAACTGAATTGAAACATCCCATAATGATTATTTTTTAGTAGTTTCTTAAAGATTTTAAGAAAATTACAATCTGATTTCGACTATTCAATTGCATTAACAAATGTTAAATTCATGTTAATTTTATACAGACTAGTCTGTTTATTTCAAATATTGATATATATTTGTCCCATGATAAAATTAGGAGTAAAAGAACGCATTATTGAAACGTCATCAGATTTATTTTATAATCAAGGTTATAACCAAACAGGTATCAATCAAATTATAGCGGAAGCCGGTGTTGCAAAAGCGAGCATGTATCAACATTTTAGATCTAAAGAGGATATTGCTGTAGCCTATTTAATAGCTCGACATGGTATGTGGATGGGTAAATTAGAAGCTTGTATTTCAAAAGATTCAAGCGGTAAAGGAAAAGTTATAGGCTGTTTTAATTATTTAATTGAATGGTTAACTGAAGTTGATTTTAGAGGATGTGGATGGCAAAATATCATTACTGATTTGCCCTGTGATCATGTCAAAATTAAAGACCAGGCCAAATATCATAAAAATGAATTGAGACGTTGGGTGCATGATCAACTTCTAAAAGATGAAAACGTCGAATCTGATGAAGCAAAAGAATTAGGAGACCAAGTCTTTATATTAATTGAAGGCGCAATTATCCTATCACAAATCCAAAAAGAAAATTGGCCTATTACAGCAGCAAAAAATGCTTGTATAAAATTATTAAACTAAAGACAGAAAACTAGATTTTTCCAATTCGAAAGATTGCCAAGAGCATTAAAATCTAGAGTGCTACTAATAATAATGAACGATCTAAAACTTAAATAAACAGACTTGTCTGTTCAAGATTAAATAGATGAAAAAAATAACACCACCATTTACGGCAGAATCAGCCGTTGCAAAAGTACAAGCTGCAGAAGATGCTTGGAATAGTAAAAACCCAAATAAAGTAGCTATGGCCTACGCTATTGACTCACAATGGAGAAATCGAGAACTCTTCTTTACAGGTAGAAGCGCCATAGCAGAATTTTTAAAGGACAAATGGGACAAAGAACGCCACTATAAATTAAAAAAATACTTGTGGTCATTTACAGATTACAGAATCTCTGTACGCTTTGAATACGAATGGCAAGATTCAGAATCAGGTCAATGGAAACGCACTCACGGCAACGAGCACTGGGAGTTTGATACTGAGGGTCTGATGCAAATAAGAGATATGAGTGCAAACGACATTAATATTGAAGAAACAGATAGAAAATTTAAATAACCATTACAAATGAAAACACAACAAACAAGACTAACCAACTGGAATAGCAAAAGACGTTACAGATAAGAACATCTTATCGTACCACATTAATCTTAAATAAACTAAAAAGCAAACATTATGAATACATTACAACCATTAACAATGGAACAAGCAAACGAAAATTCACAAGCAATTTTCACAGGAATTAAAAGTAAAATTGGAATGCTCCCAAATCTATATGCAACTATGGGTGTTTCAGACAAATTATTAGGTGGATTCTTGAGTTTCACTGAATTGCTAAAGAGTGGAGAATTCTCAGCAAAAGAATATGAGGCTATCGCTTTAGCAACTTCACAAGCAAACGGCTGTGCCTATTGTTTATCAGCGCACACAGCTATTGGAAAAATGAATGGTTTCTCTGAAGCAGATACTATCGCATTAAGAACGAATACAATAGCTGACAAGAAATTGAATGCATTGGTAACTTTAGCTAGTGCTTTTGTAAACACTAAAGGACATCCTTCAGATTCTAGCGTTCAGAACTTTTTTGAAGCAGGATATAACAAATCTGCTTTTGCAGAATTAATTGCAATTGTTTCATTAACAACAATTACAAATACGGTTTTTCATAACGGCGGATTTGAAATTGATTTTCCGAAAGCTCAAAACTTAGAACATTTACAAACGGTATAACAGATAAATTAAATAGAAAATGAAAACACTATTAACAAAATCAGTATTAGGAATTATGCTGATAACATTGTCAATATCGGCAACGGCTTTTAATTCAACCTCTAAAAATGAAATAGCATCTATTACTAAAGAAGTGAAGGAACTATTAACAGATCCAAGCTTTGAAATTGACGAAAATCAATATGCCAGAATTACGATTAGATTTAATGAAAATAACGAAATCGTGGTGTTAGCTGTAGATTCAGAAAATGACGAGTTAGACTATTTTATCAAGGAACGTTTAAACTATAAAAAATTGACTCACACAATTATTAATAAACGACAAAACTATATCGTTCCATTAAAAATGGATCTTAAACACTAACCAATTATAAATTAATATTATGAAAACAAAAAAATTAAAATCAGCTCTAGGCGTAGCATTAATTGCAGTACTAGCCTTCGGAATTGTTTCTTTTGATGTTCCAGAAGAAAAAGAATCAACTCGTAAAATAGATCAAACTGAATACAATACGCTCCATAAAAATATTGACATCAATGGCGTCAATGTTTTTTATCGGGAAGCTGGAGATACCAGCAAACCAACTATTTTATTATTGCATGGTTATCCTACGTCATCTCATATGTTTCGAAATTTAATAACAGACTTGTCAGTTCAATATCATGTTTTAGCGCCTGACTATCCTGGATTTGGAAGAAGTGATCAGCCTCTAATTAAAGATTTTGACTACACATTTGATAATATGGCAAAAATCATTGAAGCCTTTTTAGAAAAAAAGAACATCAATTCATACAGTATTTATTTAATGGATTATGGCGCACCTATAGGCTTCAGAATTGCAGCAAAATATCCAAAACGTGTTGAAGCCTTAATTATTCAAAATGGGAATGCATATGACGAAGGCTTAAAAGATTTCTGGATTCCTATGAAAAAATATTGGAATGACTATACCCTAGAAAACGGAAAGCCATTAGAAGGATTTCATTCACCGGATGGATTAAAATGGCAATACACACATGGGGTTCAAGATGAAGCCAAGATTAGTCCTGACAACTGGAGTATCGATTTACAACATTTAACACGGCCAGAAAACAATGAGATTCAACTCGCTATGTTCTATGACTACAGAACTAATGTGCCTTTATATCCAGAATGGCAGCAATATTTCAGAGATCATCAACCGCCTACTCTAATTGTTTGGGGAAAGAATGACTACATCTTCCCTGCTGATGGCGCTTATCCTTATAAACGAGATTTGAAAAACTTAGAATTTCATTTATTGGACACTGGTCATTTCGCTTTAGAAGAAAAAGGTGATGTTATCTCGAATTATATTTTAAAATTTTTAAACAATAACAATATTAAATAGGACTGTGATTATTAGTTTTTAAGCCAGTTTGAGTGTTCTAAAAATTAAGATTAATAGCAAATCTTAAACTGGTAATCACTCAAATTAACAAACAAAAACATAGAAAACATAGAAAACATAGAAAAATGAAAACAATACAGTGGAAAAATGCAATCATTGCAGGAATTATAGGAACTATTCTTTTTGATTTAGCCGGATTAGCATTTACAGGAACATGGTGGGATATCCCAGAAATATTAGGAGCTAAAACTGGATTAGGATTAGCCTATGGAGTAATTGCACATTATAGCAACGGAATTTTATTAGCAATTTTATTCGCAGGAATAGCACCATCCCTCTGGGGACCAAAATGGTTAAGAGCCATCATATTCGTCATTGCAGAAACAGTAGCCTTAGTGTGGTTATTTATGTTACCTCTTCTAGGCGCTGGTGTTGCAGGCTTAGATATGTCTCCTATGATGCCAATTATAACTATCATTCGCCATTTAGCGTATGCAATTCCGTTGATATTTTTAATTCAATACGATTTAAAATCTTTAAAAATCTAAATAACCTTTTTATCAGTCAAAGGAGGCGATTTTCTACTTTGACTGATCTAAATAATCAAATAATATGGCCAAGAATTTTGCAGAGATAGCATTTACAGATGCTGCTAAACGACTACAAGAAATACATGGTAGTCGAAGAAGCTACGAACGTATGGAAAAGTTCAATATTCAAGATGGACTTACAGAAAACGAAAAAACATTCATCAAAAATCAGGATAGTTTCTATTTAGCAACTGTTGGTACAACCGAATTCCCATACATTCAACATCGTGGAGGTCCAAAAGGGTTTCTTAAAGTAATTGACAATAAGCGAATTGGTTTTATTGATTTCGTCGGAAATAAGCAATATGTATCCGTTGGTAATATGACGACAAATAATAATGTATCATTTATAACAATTGATTATCCAACGCGCACTCGACTTAAAATATATGCCAAATCTGAAGTCATTGAGCTTAAGAATAATCCAGAATTATATGAATTACTCGATTTAGATGACTATAAATTCCGACCAGAGCGCATGATCGTGTTTCATATAGAGGCTTACGATTGGAATTGCCCTCAACACATAACACCTCGATACACCATTGACGAAATCAACAATTCCTTTTTGTCACAGCAAGACTATATTAAGTCATTAAAACAAGAAATAAATGAGCTAAAACAAAAAATGAAAAGTTAATAGCTCGAATGATTCATTTATTAATAAAACAAAAAAGCATCCCAATTTTCTATAAAGAAAAAGGGATGCTTAGCTTAAAATAATAACCTACTTTATTCTAGCTATTTGTTACAACTAAATTTTAGAAGTAATAAATTTATCATTACCAAAACAACTACAACAATTCCAGATTCAATCATTTGAGTATGATTCAAGTTTTAAGTAATTATTTTTTCACAAGTCTCTTTATGTAAATAGTTCCGTTAGCATCCTTCATTCTAACAATATAAACACCTTGACTTAAATTCTGAATATTAATATTCTCTTGACTTTGAGTTTCTAATACTTTTTTACCTGTTACATCAAAAATTATAATAGATTCTAAACCTGTCATTTCATTTAAAACAACACTAAAACTGGAACTTGCAGGATTCGGGAAAATCAACATATTCTGTTCCAATGTATAATCTGAAACAGATAAATTATTCAAATCAATGCTGTACTTGACAACTCCAGAATCATAAGTTGATACGTATACATGTACAAAGCCACTTTCAAACTGATATGTCATACTTCCTGAACCAACATATTCTAATACACTAGGTGGAATCACAGTCCAAGTTGATCCATTATCTATAGAATAAACTAAATGAGACTCTGTGGTTTGTGACGAATAAACCGATGCAATTATAGTATCAGAATCCGTCGTGGAATATCCGATTTTTCTTAAATATTCTCCTTCATAAACCTTTGTCCAATTATCACCAAAATCTATCGATTCAAATATACCTTGACTCGTTGAGGCAACAAATTCATCAGGACTGAATGGGTTTTGCTCTATATCATATACAATATCCAAATCAGCATTTAAAAATAAATCGATACCAGCGCTTTTTTCTACCCACGTAGATCCTCTATCTAAACTTTCATAAATTCTACCACCTTGCCCAATCATTACATGATTCGAATTCTCCGGATTAATATATGTTGTAAAATGCAATATTAATGAAGACGTTGGATCTGGATTTGCCACTGGAAGTGCTATGTCTACATATGACGTATTTATCGAAGTATTGAATAGCCTGGTAGTACCATCATCAAAAGAAACCCAAATATCATCAGTATCATTAGGATCTGTTTCAACATCAATTAAATTTGAAGTAAAATTCACAAACAAGGCTCCTGTAAGATTGGCACCATGGTTTTCGAGTAATAACAAATTCGCAGTAGTTCCAGATGCTCGTCTCATATATGATCTCCCAGTAACATATTGATCTGGGAAAAATGTTTTGGGATTTATTGTGAACGTGCCAAGTGGTGTTTCTTGGTTTACCGTATGTATCCCTGTAGTCATATCTTTATGTACAATACCTTGTAATAGGCCATAATATAAATGCCCGCCGTCACTATGGTCATAACTTACAAATTCTGAAAGAAAGAAAGGGTTTTCCATTTGTATTAAAGTCGCTCCACCATCAATCGAATTTACAGGATACCGGTCTGTAGCAATCTTCACTTCTTCAGCATTAAAGGGGTTATAAGAGGCTTTCATACCGTATACATAAAGATCTGAAAGTAGATCAATATCATATACATTAGTCGTCCAGCTAACACCACCATCTGATGTAATGGCAGTTTCATCTCCACCTAAAACAATCATGTAATCACTATTTGTTGGGTTTATTGCTATATAATTTACTTGTTTTAAAGGCCCTGAATTATCCCAAGTAATTGGTTCAGCGGTCCAATTGACACCTCCATCAACCGATTTATATACATTAGAATTTCCACCCCAACCAGTTCCCAAATACATAATATTTGAGTTTGAAGGATGAAATTTAAAAGCATTAAGTTCAATATCTACTAATCCTTCTACGAAGTTAACTCCAGAATCAAAAGAAACCAATACACCTCCATCTTCTTCTGTTGGTCCAGCTCCTCTAGAAATATAAAAATTATCTGGATTATCAGGATTTATTGCGACATTATTTACCGATATAGAGTTATTTAAATCTCCATTATATACGGCCTGCCAAACTCCACCACCATCAGTAGAATAATATACAATGTAGTGAACAGAACCTCCTATATTATAAGCTTCATTAATAATAATAACATCTGAGTCAGCCTCATAAATATCATAATTTTTAACCCACTCTCGAGTGGCATTTGAAGTTACAGGGCCTAGATATTCCTTGGTTATAGTAGCGGTATTAATATCTAAAACATATACATTGTTCTCGGGAAAAACTTGTGTAACGAAGAAAGATAGAGAATCATTGCCTAACAAATCCAATTGTTGAATTCGTGCATTTTCATCTGGAAACGAATAAAAGAAATCCCAAGTGATCCCATTATCGTTTGAAACTACGATATGAGATTTTAATGTGACGGCGAACAGTCTATTTTGAATCATGGGATGATATGTTAAATCCTCTAACCTTCCAAAATCATCATCTCCTTCTAAAGTGATTTGTGCATTTGAATTAGTACAAACAAATAAAACGGCAACTATTAAATACGTGATTTTCTTCATTACTAAGCATATTAATTTTTTCAAAAGTATAATTAGTACGCTTATTAAAATTTTTTAGACGTGGAAAAAACGTGACATGCTGAAAAAATAGTATTAATTCATCTGGTATAGATAATCATATAAATACGATCCATGGGTAAGGCCAAGTTTCTTAGAAACCCTTTCTTTTCTTTTTCTACAGGCCTCTGGAGTAATATTAAAAATATGAGAAATCTCCTTTACTGACAAATTCATATAGATATAAGACAAAAACCTAATATCATTTGTATTTAATAATGAATATTCCGTTTTTAATCTATTAATAAATCCATGATTAACTTCTTCGAAGTGTTTTATAAAAGAATCCCATTCGTTGTCAGTCTTTAACAGTCCTTTTAAATTTTGAATATGACTTTTTAACTCAGGGTCTCTCCTGACATGATAAATTTTATCCAAATCTTCAATAATATTATTTACCAGACTATTCCTGTCTGACAGATATAACGCTTTTGCAGACAATTTTCGGTTTTTAAAATCTATTTCATTTTTTAATTTTTCCTGCTGTAGTAATGACAATGCTTCTTTTTCTTTCAACTGTTTTTCAAGTAATAGCTTTTCTGTTTTTTCTTTGTCTAATTCTAAATTAGTTAGCTCTTCGGCCTTTTCATGTAATATTTTTTTTTGCTTACTCTTCACAAAACTATTTCGTAAGGCCCAGCCAATAATAATAACAATTAGAATTGAACCAATTAATAAAATATAATATTGCTTCTTCTGATCCTTAATTTTTTCTTGTTGATAAAGTAATTCTCTCTGATAGTTTTGAACCTCAAATTTTACTCGATTATTTTCGAACAATCTCCCATTTTTAATGTTATTCAAACGATCTTGGGCTATTAATAAAGTGTCTTTAATAGCTAGTGCTCTCTGAAAATTATTTTGTTCAATATGTAGATCGGATAATTGCTCGTAAACATTTATTTTGTTTTCTATATTTATATTGTCTTCGAGGGCTTTTTCCGCATAAAACATGGCTTTCTGAAAATCCCCTAAACCATGATAAGACTTTGAAATTGTTAAATAGTTCGAAATCTTATGTTCTATATATTCTTCTGTTCTGAATTGCGGCTCTAGTTGAAATGACAACGTTATGGATTCATCATATCTACCACTCAACATATGATTACTTGACAAGACTAATTTAGCTTCTATAAGCATTCCTGGCTCAGTTTCAAAAATTTGAAGAGCTTCTTTTAAAAATTTTTGAGCTGTAATTAGGTCATTCTTTTCATTTAATACACCTCCTAAATTTATTGCATACAATCCTTTTTTTATTATGTCCTTACTCTTATCGGCTATACGATACGCTTTTCTAAAATTTTCTTCTGCCTTATCAAAGTTCTTCTCTTTAGAATAAAGTATCGCAATATTGTTAAGAACACTCATTTCATGAGTCGGTTCCAGATGATTAATTGCAATGTCATATGCTTCCAAATAATTTGAAATTGCCTCCCCATAATCCAACATCGAATAGTAATTAGCTCCAATATTATTGACTGCCAAAAATAACTCTTCTTGATTATCGTTTTGTTCTGCTAAACTTTTCGCTCGTATTAGTAACTCTAAAGATTTCTCATGATCATTCGCTATCATCGCTTCTACCCCAGATTCAATAAGGGCTCTTTCAGACTCTTGAGATATACAGACAAACTGGGTTAGCAATAAAAGAAAACTCAATAGAAACTTCATAAAACCATTGTTACTCTTATTCAAATATAACTAATTTTAAATGTTTTTATTTTTCTATAAACTATTGCATAAAAAAAGTGGTTTAGCTTTCGCTAAACCACTTAAACAAAACAATTAATAACCTATTTTTTAATAATTTGCTTTGAAATTAAACCGTTGTTTGTTTCAACTTGTAGGATGTAAACACCACTACTAATCGAAGAAAGGTTGATTTGATTATTAGTTGAATTTACATTTTGAACTTTCCCTAACATGTCAAATACAGTTACATTAACAATTGTATTATTTGAACTTAATTTAATATTTAAAATATCAGATGTTGGATTAGGGTAAAGTATTACTTCATTTTCTGACGTTATAAAATCAGGATTTGATAACGTTTGACTTCCATAGGCTCTAATTAAATAGCCTTGAGGATTAAAACCAAATATCTCCCAAGCCCATTCATAGTCCGGACCGTTACAATCACCTTGCCATATTGAATCTGTAAATTCAAAGGCGGCAACATTAGCCATTTCATAGTATACGGCTCCCGGATTTGGAAAAACTATTTCTATAAAAACATGTGTCGAGATCGAAGGGACTGTAACTGGGGAACTAAATACAAAATTCTTGATAAGACCTCCATCAAATACGCCCAATGAAAATGTTTCTTGACCTAATAAATTAGCTGGATTATTAATTACTTGATCGCTATCTGGCATATTAAAATTTGAATCCCAGATTCTAATCTCAACATCTTGAGGTGCATCATTTCTATAAATTCCTACATCGACATATTCAACTGACCATGCTGTTCCTAATAATCCTTGAGCATCCATCGAAAAATTTCTACCATATGCATTTTGACCATTTGTACATTGCGCTGTAGAGACAGAAGATGTTACAGTATCATTAAAAGTTTGTTCTATAAGAATTGTAGTTGAAGGTAAAGGATCTTCACCATCATTGGCGTCAAGAGAAATAAAATATTCATATAATGGCAAGCCATAAAAATCGGGAGTATTCAATGGATGAGGACCACCACATCCATCTGTTCCATAATAAGCAGGTTCACCCAATCCTACTCCTTGTGCTGGGCTAAAATTAGCCCCTACAGCATTAGGAACTATATACTCAACAATAATGTGAGTAACATAAGAAGGTACAACTATTGGAGTTGTGAAGGCATAACTTTTCATTTCTGCCAAAAAATTAGAGTTTTGAAAGTTTACTATGTCTAAAGTGAAATCTTCGGTACCAATAAGTGTTTCTGGTGCAGGGTTACTTCCACCCACAAAAGTACCATCTGATTCGTAAACATTAACTGTAATGGTTTCTTCTATATCATGTTGCCAAATTCCTAGGTCTATAGATAATAGTTCAATTGCACCTGGTATACCAAAATCTGCTAAATCAAAATGTCTAGCTACTCTATCATTTGGACCACAAGTAAAGCTGTTTGACTGTGATAATGATTGACCTATATTATAAGTAATCTCATATTGTGCTGAAGGAGGAGATTCAATTGAAAAATTATCAATTTGCAATTCTTCATTCCAATTTGTATCATGATGTCTAATAGCCACATAAACTGTAGAAGAACCTGCAAAACTTGAAATATCCAAAGTTCTTCCTTCCCAAGCTTGAGTATTTTGTGGGTTTTCGCCAAAAGTTACAGGCGAAACTGCCAATGAAACTAAATCATTAGCTGTAGCAACGTATATATCGTACTGTTCAGAACCATAATTGGCTGGACATTGTACATCCCATTTTAATGTAATACTTCCTGAAACAGCTGACAAGTCAATTGCATCAGTAACCAACCAGTTATCTGGGTTTAATTGATTCCAACCATTATTTGGATCAGCAGAAAATGATGATATAAAACCAGAGTTTGCTACCCAGAACTGACCATCCAGATCTTCATCTGCATTATTCCATCCTGCTGGTATGCCAGTACTAAAATCTTCTGACCAATGTACTGTTTGTGCATTTAATCCCGTTAAGCATAAAAATGCAAAAAGAAGTAAAAAGTAATTTTTATTCATAGTAATATAATTTAAATTGTTTTTTTTAATTGGTCAAAACTACATTTACAACCCCTATTCACATAAAAAATCCAGAAATGTCACACTATTTCTATGGATGAATCCCTTTTAAATCAAATAGTATACTAATAATGTCTAGGAAAAAACAATTAGAATGTTTAACACCGAAGAAATCTAAAAATAGTCTAAAAAAAAGAGCAAAGATTAAATTTAGCGATATGTCAAAGCGTAATTTAAGCGCTGCATCATCATATTATTGAGTCAAAACCACAAACTCGTTATTTCTCGAGATCAAACTAAATAATTAATGTTTCACATATTTAAAGGCCACTATCCTATCTTCAACAACACATTTTACTATGTAAATACCATCCGACAATGTTTGAACATCAATGCCAATATTATTCGTAGCTAGATTTTGATTTATTACTACTAATTTTCCAGTAGTATCATAAATACTATATTTTGATAGAAGTAGTCCATTGGTTGTTTTAATTGACAAAGTCTTATCAATATAATTATAACTATGGCTCAAACCTGTATTGACTTGATTAAATTCCTCAACGCCTAATAAATCATTAGCAGTTGCCTTCAAAATCGTCCCGCCCGATCCACAAGTTAACGCATCTCCGTTATCAAAGAATTCGATTGTGTAAAGCGTAGATACCGGAGCGCCATCAAATAACAGCGTCCAAGTAAACCCATTATCCATAGATCTGTATATATCTAAGTCGGTACCTCCAGCGTATAATACATCTCCATTATAACTTAGTGCGTAAAAATTTTGATATCCTGTATCCAACACCGTATTAAAAGTCCCTCCACCATCATGAGTTATCCTCAATTCGCCATCTTCAGTTGAGATTATTCCATTGTCTTGGTCTTTAAATTTCATAGCAAAATAGTATTGTCCTGAAGGACCACCATCCCAATCTATTTGTGTCCAACTTCCTCCGTTATCAATAGATTTACTCCATTCATGATCTTTACCAGCAGTATAGATAATATTCGGTGCTGCAAAATCTCCGCAGAAATGCGCCATTCCACTTGTACTTAAAACAGGTACCCAAGTTTCACCAGAGTCAGAAGTTGTAAAACCAATGCGGCTATTTACACTAGGGTCTTCTGTTATGCCAGCAATAAATCCATTATTAACATCTACAAAATCAAGAACGGTTAATTCATAAATAGGATACCCACTCTCAACAGGTAGTGTTATACTATCCCAAGTTGCCCCTCCATCAATTGTTTTAAGCATAATTCCAGCAAATCCTAAAGCAAATCCTCGAGTCTCACTAACAAACTCAACCTGAAGAAAAGCATTTACTTCATGAGAATATACTGTCTCCCAAGTTTCTCCACCGTCTATGGATTTTATAATAACACCTCCATAACCGCCAACAGTATACTGTGAACCAGCAGCATAAGCAACAAGGTTTTGTCCTGGAGGAATTGATAAATCATATAACAAATGAGTTGTGCCTGTTGGTTTCACCTCAAATATTTGTCCGTTGACAATCGAGGTAGAAAAAGTAAAAAGCATTGTAATAAAAAGTAGTTTTGTTTTCATAATTAAAAGTTATGCTAAAAAGTCATTTTAAAAAAAATGTCTTTCATTGAATTATTTATTTTCAACAAAACTAGTGTTCTTGATTACTAAAGGATTAAATTAAGAAGTATGTCACGTTTTTTCCATGAATTCTATATAGAAGATATGTAAGAAAGTATTGAATGAAAAAAAACATCCAATTTACTCTAAAGAAAAAAAGAAAGAACTACACTGGTCGGAGTCTAGTGGACCGTTTTACTTACCTGCTACTTAATAAAACACAATCTTAATCAACAACTTCTAAATCAAATAATCTGTTAATTGTAATGATTTCGACATCATTATTTATTACCACTTTTATCAATTGCAAAAGCATCAATTATTACAACTATTCCTTAATGAAGCACTCCTAATTCCTGTTCAAGTATATAGCTATGAATGTGTTAAGCATATAATTATAACAATTAGATAACTATTCGATTACAATTTATTAACAACTATTTCCGTAGATTTTGTATCTTAAAGATTATAATTTTATTAATTAAATCCAATAAATATGAAAAACACTAGGAAACTTTTTGGAGCCATAGTAATACTTATAGTAGTGGCTCTTGTGGGTTATTTTGTGAATGGAGGATCATTTAATATTTCTCCAGATGATGCAGCAGGATCCACTATTGACGGAGTCACTAAGGCTGAAAAACAAAAAAGTGACAACTCTATAATTGCAATAGACTTAGATGGTGAAGATGTGCAACAAATTCTTCAAAACCAAGATTTTCAAAAGCTAATACAGAATGATAATTTTACGTCGTTAATGAAGTCTTCCGAATTTACTGCTCTCGCAAAAAATCCTCAGTTTTTGGCTTTAGCTCAAAATCCTGAAATGATGGAATTGGCAAAAAATGCAGAGTTTGCAGCACTTGCTAAAAATGCGTCTTTCACAGAACTTATGAAGTCACCAGACTTTATGAGCTTGACAAAGTCGTCAACATTTGCAGAACTTTCTAAATCGGCTTCTTTTTCATCCTTGATGAAGTCCTCTGAATTTATAGGCTTAGCAAAATCAGCTGAATTCGCAGCGTTAGCCAAAAATTCAGCGTTCACCAATTTAATGAAAAACTCAGCGTATTTTAATCTAGCTAAAAATGCTTCATTTATGGCTTTAGCTAAAAATCCTGCCATGATGGAATTGGCAAGAAATGCAGAATTTTCGGCACTGGCTAAAAATGCTTCTTTTTCCAAATTAGCGAAAAATGCAGAATTTCAAGCGTTAGCTAAAAATCCGAATTTTATTGCGTTGGCTAAGAATTCACAGTATTTAAGCTTGGCAAAAAATGCTTCGTTTATGGCTTTAGCTAAAAACCCATCGTTTATCGAGATGGCTAAAAATCCAATGTTTATGAAGTTGGCAAAATCGCCTTCTTTTATAACTATGGCTAAAAATCCTGCCTTTGAGGCAATTGCAAAGAACCCTAATTATATAAATCTGGCAAAATCGCCTTCGTTTATTAATATGGCAAAATCAGCGCAATTTAAGAGTTTGATGAAGAGCTCTCAGTTTATGGATTTAGCGAAATCTCCACAATTTATAAGTATGGCTCGAAATGCTACATTTAATAAACTCGCTAGGAATCCTTCTTTCGCAAAATTGATGAAAAATAGTACGTTCAATCAGTTAATGAGAAGTTCACAATTTGAAAATCTTCAAAAAAAAGCAAGGCGTTAAAACTTGCAACTATGCAATGAATAAAGTGAATCGGACTTAGTTTGATTCACTTTATTTATTTTAGAAAGAAAAGACAACTTGTTGATATTGAGCAATGAACCTCTTGGATTTTAGCCAGTTATGTTTTATCTTAATAGAAAATATTATATTGCTATAACCTCCAACCATGACCAGAGCAATTACTTTTTTCTTTTTATTGCTTTCTCTCAAAGGGTTTTCTCAGCTAGATCTTATTGAAACGGAAGAGATGAAATTAGTGACTTATGATTTTGGTCACAAGTATATATTGCCACATGCAACACGTTGCTTTCACAATTCTCTTGCATTTCACATTAAACTGTTTGATTATACACCCTCAGAAAAAATAACTATCCTGATTCAGGATTTTGGCGATTATGGCAATGCTGGTGCTACGGCAGTACCCAAAAATGCTATCAGTATGGGCTTGTCTCCGTTTAGCTATACATTTGAAACCAATCCTGCTGGAGAACGCGTGTTTTCTATGATGAATCACGAATTGATTCATGTTGTCGCTTTAGACAATGCTGCACGATCCGATAATTTTTTTAGAGGATTATTTTTAGGAAAAGTAGAGCCTACAAAAGAAAATCCAATTTCAATGTTTTATAGTTACCTGACCACACCAAGAAGATATTCTCCAAGATGGTATCACGAGGGTTTAGCTTCATACCTAGAAACGTGGATGAGTGGAGGCCTTGGATTGGCTCTTGGTAATTATGACGAAATGGTATTTCGTACTAAGGTATTAGAGAAAGACCGTATATACAGTGCACAGGGATTAGAATCGGAAGGAGTGACATCAGATTTTCAAGGAAGATCTAATTCTTATCTCTACGGAACTCGATTTATGGGGTATCTGTCCTATCACTATGCTCCAAATAAAATTATTGAATGGGCTAAAAGAGGAGAAGACAGCAAAAAATCTTTTTCACAACAATTCAAACATGTCTTTGGAAAGCCAATTGACGCGGCTTGGGAGGATTGGATTGCTTTCGAGAACAACTGGCAGAATGAAAATATTAAACGCCTTCAGGAAAACCCAATAACGAAACCAGAACTTATTACCGATAAAATTCTAGGTTCAGTGTCATACCCTCAATATGATAAATCTAAAAACAAAATTTATATTGCTGTTAATTATCCAGGACAAATTCCTCATTTAGCTGCTTTAAACTTAAAAGATGGGGCTTGGGAAAAGCTAACGGATATAAAAGGTGCTGCACTCTTTTATGTATCATCCTTGACCTTTGATGCAAAACGAAATATTTTATATTACACCACCGATAATGACTCGTGGAGAGATCTTAATAGCTATGATTTAAATACTGGAAAAAATTCATTACTCCAGAAAGATTTCAGAACAGGAGACCTTGTCTTTAATACAACCGACCAGTCTATTTGGGGAATAAAACACCTCAACGGCCTATCGACTATTGTTAAAATCCCACAAACTAATGATTATAGCACTTGGGAGCAAAAATACACCTTACCCTATGGACATGATATTTTTGACCTTGACATTTCTCCTGATGGCAAACAGTTAAGTGCAGCCGTTACAGATCTTCAGGGAAATCAATCATTAATTTTATACGATATTGATGCTTTGGAAAATAATGAAGCCATGGAAGATACCATTTTCAACTTTGAAGTATCATCTCCTCAAAGTTTTAGGTTTTCAGAGGACGGGAAATATCTAACAGGATGCTCTTACTATTCTGGGGTCAGTAACATCTATCGCGTCAATATGGAGACAAGAGATATCAAACCCATGAGTAATGCCATTACAGGCTTATTTAGACCGCTTATTATTGATGATGAAAACATATTTGTTTTTAATTATAGTAGCAAAGGATTTCAACCTGCTTATATAAAAAACGAAGTGGTAAAAAAAGTCTCTGCTATAAAGTTCTTGGGGAACGAGGCTTTTGAAAAACATCCCGCTTTGAAAGATTGGGAACTTCCATTTCCCACCGCAAAAGACATTGATGTAGATACAATTACAATAAGCACAGGGAAATATAAAGCTGGAAAATTAATGAGTGTCAATTCTGGATATCCTATAATTGTTGGGTACAAAGATAATATTGGTTTAGGATATCAAGTCAATATCTCTGATCCATTTAATTTTAAATCCTTTAATTTTTCAGTAGCTTATACTCCAAAATCGTGGAACAACAAACTAACGAATAAATCAGATCCATTAGTTTCAGTTCTAGCTGATGATGAGGTTTTTCATTTTTCATTTGACCTCAAGTTGAATAACTATTCCATAAATGGTGGCTATAATGAAGCCAATTTTTACGACTTGTTTGGCCCTACTAAGTTTTCTAGAAAAGGATATTCTTTGAACTTTAGATATGATCATACACTTGTTTGGGATCCTCCAAAAAACCTAGATCTTAGTCTTGGTGCAGGAGGCTTTTATGGCTTAGATCAATCTCCAGAGTTTCAACAAATTGATACCGATGGGTTCGATCAAATATTTTTCTATGATTTTGATGCCAGCCTTTCATATCGTAATCTTAGAAATTCACTTGGAGCAGTAGATCATGAAAAAGGAATAAGTGCTTCTCTTAGAACTTCAATGACTTTATCGTCTGGTAATTTATTCCCTAGAGCAATGGCAACACTAGACTATGGTTTTCAATTACCCTTCAATCACGCAGCTTTATGGTTTAGAAATGCTATAGGACATTCTTTTAGTGAAGACTTTAACCCATTTACCAGGTATGGTTTTGCGTCATTTGGAAACAACTATGTAGATTTCAGATCATTTAGAAGATATAGAACACCTTTCTCTTATCCAGGATTAAGCTATAATGAAGACTTCACGATAGTGGCAAGAACATTTAGTAAACATACTGCAGAATTGGTCTTACCTCCAATACGATTTAGAAAATTAGGTGGCTTCAATTTCTTCGCAAACTGGATGCAACCCACCATTTTCAGTTCATTTCTGTTAACAGATGATATCCTTACAAACAGTGGGGAATTTATAAATTTAGGTTTTCAGTTAGATACAAGATTTGTAATGTTTGCTTTGCTACCATCTACCCTTTCTGTTGGATATGCAAAAGCTTGGGACTTAAACACCGACAATTCTTATGGAGAGTGGATGATTTCTTTAAAACTACTTAAATAGATGGAAACCTTCATATTAATTGTACTTACATTAAGTCCTGTTTTAGCTATCATATTATATATTTATCTGCAAGACATTCATGAACCTGAACCGATACGTCAGCTTGTAATTAGTTTTATTTTTGGTGTTCTAAGTATGCTAGTGGCTACGGGTGTAACCTATCTCATTTATAAAAACATCCACTTTAATAAGGAGAGTTTTTCAGACATGGCCATCAAAGCATTTATTGTTATTGCTCTAGTAGAAGAAGGCGCTAAGTTTTTATTTATCAGAGGTGTTCTATACTCAAATAAAAACTTTAATGAACCCTATGACGGTATTGTTTATTCAGTAATGGTTGGAATGGGTTTTGCACTTACGGAAAATATTATTTATGTACTAAATGGCCATGAAGGCACTGCTATTGTCAGGGTTTTTACTGCTATCCCTGCCCATGCTTTATTTGCTGTATTAATGGGATATTTTCTTGGAAAATCCAAACTTGAGTTTACAAATACAGGTCTAAATACAATCTCTGCTATAGTAGCAGCAATTTTTGCTCACGGAGTATATGATTATTTCTTATTTATATCCTTTGTACCTGGTCTCTGGATTGGCGCTATTGTGTCACTAATTATAGGGTATATTATTTCACGTAAAGCTATAAAAATCCATCAAGATTCCAGCCCATTTAAAGTGGACGAAAAGGAATAGTATAACATATAAAAGTCAAAATTTAATGCACCTTTTATATTGAATTTGTTATGTATCCCTTTTATTATTTATTTAGATACAGAATATTTATTTAGATACAGAATTTCTAAATCTCAATTTTAACAACTAAAGTATTGTTATACATTCTCACTTAAATTCATTATCTTTAAGTCTACACCATATAATTTATGGAGTTTCAAAAATTAATATCAGAGCTTAGTCGCAGAAATGTCTTTAAATCAGTTCTTGCTTATTTAGCTGTTGCATGGGTATTACTGCAAATTGCCTCTATTATTTTACCTGCTTTTGAGCTTCCTGATTACTCTCTTAAAGTTTTAATTTACCTTATGTCAATTGGCCTGCCATTCTGGATTGGTTTCTCATGGGTTTATGATTACACGTCCAAGGGATTTCAAAAAACTAAGAATATCATCTATGACAAAGAGACCATTCAGCTATCAAACAAACGGTTGAACAAGGTTATTGCTGTCTCCCTTTTGATTGCAGTATTATTGCTTGTTGGTATTAGTTTTTGGGCGGGTTCGCGTTGGAATGAAGGACTCAAAATACCAGATACTAAGCGCGTTGCAGTTATTCCTTTTATACAGAAAGATGAAGGTGAAGAAGATTATTTTAAAAACGGAATGACAGATGCTCTTATTGCTGAATTATCCAAAGTAGATCAGCTAACCGTAATTGACCAGGCGTCTACAAGAGTTTTCACAGCTGGATTTAGTCCTAATAATCTACTTGTTTCAAATGAACTCCGTCGAATTGATTATTTTATTTCTGGATCTGTTAACCGTCAATTAAACACCTTAAATATTCATATTGAGCTAAAAGAGTCATCCCTTGCTGAAGCTATTTGGAAAAAAGAGTATACAAAAGACATCACCGAAGTAAGGCGCTTATGGGCTGATGTAGCTCATGACTTGGCAAGACAAATGAGTATTGTTGTTAAGCAAGAAAATTCGAATCTATGGTTAAATCTTCGATCCGTAAAACCTGAAACTTTTGAATTATATCTTAAAGGAAAACACTTTTTGAATAAATCAACTCCAAAGAATTGGTCACGCGGCATTGTTTATCTAGAAGAAGCTATAGATAAAAATCCGAGTGACCCATATGCCTATGCTGGATTGGCCGAAGGCTATGTCATGTTAGGTCATGGTCCTGCGCCGCCTCCAGATGTATTTCCAAAGGCAAACGTAGCAGCACAGCGTGCCATTCAATTAGATTCCACAAATGCCGAAGGTTGGGCTGCACTGGCTCATTATCACACGTATTTTGGTTGGGATTGGGAGCTCGCTGAATATGCTTTTAATCGCGCTAATGAGTTAAATCCTAATATGGCTTATAATCATTATCACCGAGCTTGGTATTTAGCCCTTTTTGGTGAGATGAACGAGGCCATTGATGAGCATAAACTTGCGCAGGAACTCGACCCTTTTACCCCTTTACACACGGCGTGGTTAGGAGAATTATACAGAATGGTCGGACTGTATGATGAAGGCTTGGCAGAAACAGATAAAGCTTCTCAAATGCACGATGATTATGCTTTAAGCATGTTAGTTAAAGGAAGAATATTTATGGATCAAGGGAGGACTAAAGAAGGTCTGGAAATATTGAAACAAGCTTCTGATATAAACCCAGGTTGGAAATATTTTGGATACGGTTCTGCCTTAATCCAATCTGGATATCTAAATGAAGGGAAAGCTATAATCAAAGAGTTAGAAAACATGCCTATAACAGCCTATGGTGCTTTTTGCTTAGGTTTAATGTATACAGAATTAGGTGATTTTGACAATGCCATAAAATGGTTTAGTCATGATAGTAAACATGGTTGGTATCCGTGGATTCGGGTCTATGCAAAAAACACAGATTTGCTAAAAAATCCTCGTTTCCTGGAGCTTATCCAAGAATTGAATTTACCCGATCCTGCGCCATTAGTATTTGACTCTAAATAAATTAGATATACAGGCTATTCTAATCTCAGAAAAGGGTTATTACACATTCACTAAGCAAGTAATTATTTACTGTTTTACGGAAGAATTTTATCATGAGTATACATTAAATGTTGCGTGACCTCTTGGCATAATTCCTATTATTTACTCATAAAATACATTTACGTGATAAATTCTTGTGATCGTTTCTGTAAATCTATTATTTATACATATCACCTATCAAAGAGTTAAAATCATCGTATAAAAAAAGAGAGAATTAAAATTCTCCCTTTTACCCAAATCTACCATAAACTTAACCTACTTATGTTATGGTTCTAGTAAAATAAACTGAATATTACTTAATCTAGCACTTCTTAGTTAAAAAACTGTATTTCTTAGTTGAAAGGGATTTATTTCAAATAAAACCTCCCTAAAACAAAAAAGCATCCCTATGTTCTCTAATTCACCTTCATAAAAGTTTCGGTGGACATGAGAAAAAAGGAAAGCCGATCCAATGGTCTAGCATGAATGCCACTAGTCACCTATGGCGATTTCATTACTATTTAATCTTTTATATTGTTAAATAGTTGAAATATAAAATAGAATAAATTTATGATTTCATCAATTACTTGTATTTAAAATGATGTCATCAGTTCGATTTAATTAATGATGACTCTTTTGGTTATTGTTCCTATATCCGTTTTAAACTGAACCAGATAAACTCCTGATTGAACACGGACATCCATATAGTACTTTGTCTCTGATTGATTTAGTTTGACCATTAATATTTCTTGACCAACAGTATTATATACTACAGCTTCATCAAGTCTTAGATTACGAGGATTAAAGATGACTAAAGATTCTACTGAATCATCATAATAAAGCTGAATACCACTGTCATCGATTATTACGTCATCATCTATCGAGAGACTTTCTTGATTCACAAAGGTCAGTACAAATCGATTTTCATAATTCCCTGGATCTAATAGTAATTCAAAAGCAGAGGTATTTAATTGATGCGTTGTATTAGTTGCATTATCTCTAATATAAATTGGTAAATCTGAATCTAAGTTTTCAACGCTTTCTAATTGAATAGAAAATACGCCTTGCTCAGAAATTTTCAAACCTAATGGAAACTCTTGATCGGCATCAAAATTACTAACCCCTTGTATAACAAACTTATTATCTTCAATAAGCCAGTACATATCCTCTTGGTTTAAATCGGCTAAAAAAGCATCATAGCCTAAATCGAAGCTATTAGTTGCATCTGGGCTAAGCCCGATAGCAATTTCACGTTTAAACCCTGATGGAGAATTATAAGTTAACCGAATCATTGCTGTATCATCTATATTGATATTTGAGGCTGAAGTTGAAGCCGTTCTTAGAAAAACTGAGTTATTAATGGCTTCACGCTCAAATATGCGTTGACTATTTTTGAATACAATATCACCACCATCAACGGATAGTAAGGTGGTTCCATTCTCATTATCAAAGCCATCTAATGCTGTAGACACAAAGAAACCTTGATTTACCGGAACATAGGGACCAGGAATTTTAGTGCCCACAGCAGGATTACCTCCATCTGAAGTATTGTTAATTAATCCATCATTTGAAATTGCCGCAACACCACCTAATAAGTTTCTCGTGGCATAGCCACCAACATAATCACCAAGATTGTGTGAGTTCTCTTCACCAAAATGATCCCAAAAGTAAAGCGCACCATTGAATATGGTTCCATTTTCATTGTTACCTCCATCAGCTACACTCATATTATCCAAAATAAAATCTGTAACCTCTATCGCTGAAGGATAAGGGTTCCCGACCAATCGATCTACATTCCCAGATGGGTTTTCTGCCGTTACATTTTTGTTTAATGGCAATGTAATATCACCATTATTTGGAAGCCCCTTAAAGATGTAATTTTGAAAATCATTTACGATATCGGTAGCTCCAGATGATCCTTTCATTGTAAACCCTTCACCAGGTAATAAACTACTAAGTTCGTTCATCGAACTCCAAGAATCATAACCATTGGTAGAACCATAAAATTTATATAACCAGTATGTACTCACAACTATTGGGCTCGAAACACCACCATCTGCCGCATAAGCAGAAGAACCAAAATTTATATTTTGATACGATGACGAATTGGTTCCATCGAACATGATATCATCTAAATTAGAATTTTGGCTTACCAGAGGAACACCGGATCCTCTTGTCATATTATTTCCAGTTATTGGCCCTACAGAAGACGACCAATAATTATAATTAAAACTGTTTGCTGTCCCTTGCTGATCACGTTCTATATAACCACCACTATCCGCATCTAGGATACTTCCTTCGGTTTGGATGAGTTGAGATTCACCAACTAAATCTATAATACCATCAATTTCTAAATAGTTTGTTATTGTTAATGAATGTCCTGAATTAGTTTCATCTAAGGTCTCATTAGGATTAGCTATAGTTAACTTCGTAGTATTTGTAAGCGCTAATAATTTAATATCCCTGTCTCCTGATGAAATATCATGATTTATTTTAACAATATTCCAATCTATAAGAGTCAGGCCATCCAAACCAATTGAATTTGGAATTGGCTGAACTGTATTATTTGCCCAAGATGATGGGCTATCCCATGCTCCTACCGCAGTAGTAACGTATGGTAGAGGTGCTGTTTGACTATTAACAAGGGCTTTATCTGTCAATAAATAATTCAATCGAAGAAAATTTCGTGCATCTGTTTGTCCTTCGATAGTTGATCCATAAAATGAATTAAAATCATAATATGCTCTTAAATTACTCCAGGGTACATCTATAACCAGATTACTTACAGAATTTGCAGGAAGTGCTTTCCCAGAAACATAATCGACGTCCGAGATAGTTAATCGTTCTACTTCTTGATTCATTAAATATCTAACCTGATCCTGACTTAAGGCTTTATCCCAAACATAGACTTCGTCAATATCACCAAGAAGATGGTTTGAAATATTATTTTTGTCAATATATAAGGCGCCAACAGCAAACCTGTTATAGTTAGGTGAAGGGGCTGCAACTTCTAGTTCCGTTTTATCCAATATACCATCGATATATAAAAACATAGTCCCACTCTTATATACAAAAGTTATATTGTGCCATTTACTATCACTAATTTGAATCGTAGATGTAAACTTTGGTGTTGCTGCATCATCAATGAGCACCTCTACTTCGTTTGAAGTATTTAACCTTAATTGTAACTTATCTCCTTTGGACATAATAGTCCTTATTTGATTTGTGGGATTACTTTTTACCCATGCTGAAATTGAAAAATTATCGCTATTAAGATTCAGATTCGGTTCACCTACTAAGTAGTTTCCAGAATTGATAGTCATTGCATAATTATCTGTAGTTTGCTGAGTTTTACCAAAAGTAAAATAGTTAGTCCCATCAAAATCATACCAAGCTTGAAAATTACCATTGCCATCAGATTTTATTGGGATTACATCAATTATTTTATCATCTGCAAAAGTGTCCTCAGATGCCACTATTAACGCATATTCTTCATTACTTGCTTTTACAAATCCTGAGAAAGAAGTTTCTGGAATTGAAATATAAACAAAGTCTACATCACCGTTAATATTCTCTTTACTTTCTACAATCTTCCACTTTCTGTCTATTCTTGTCAACGTTGTCGTAATTCCATTATCTAAATCAAGCGTATTTGTACTACTTCCGCTATAGGCAAGATTATTACTTCCCCAGACTAAAAAGTCACCGTCATATCTAAACTCATTGGGATTATCACTGTTTTTTGAATAAATATTATTTAATCCAATAGTAACTTCATTTAAATTATTTAAAGTTTTAGATTGTCTTTGATTTAAATCTGATATTGAGTCACGTCCAATACCTGCCACATGGAAATTATAGCCGCTATTAGCAACCACATCCCAAACTTTAGTATCAAAAGAGTTGATATAATCCTTACTAGCCTCTTCTGAAAGACCTAAAGTAATTCCATATTTAATACCTAAATACGATTCTATTTTATTTCTATCATCATCTGATACACGCTCTGCGAAAGTGAATATCTCTGCAACATAGCCATTTAGACTTCCTTGTTGGTCAAAATTCTTTCCTACCCAATACTGTGTACCTAAAATAGCTGGTGGTCCAGGAGCACCAACATTAGCAAAGGCAATATCGTCAATGTTGGAGATCGTAAGACTATTTGAATTGTATAGAATTTCTTGACCCGTTGGTGTAGTAGAATCATTATTTCTAATATTTATAATTCCAGCACTGGAATACGTAGAATTCAACTCTGCATAGCCATTATAGTTTCCACCTTCTGCTACATCTTGGTTATAAGACAAGACTTCGTTGTTAAATTCTGTAGAATAATCACCTATACCAACACCAGTGATATCGTTTGCATTTCCACTAGAGATACCTGCGAATATTGTGTTTCTTGTAGACGTATTATTTAGAGTTGTATCAGGTACCATTACAATAAAGATATCCTGACTATAAAATCCATTTGTAGCATTATATAAAAATTGCTCAGTAGAAGCGCCATCATTTTCAAACTCAATTACAGGGTTAAAATTGATATTAACATCTGGATTATCAAGATAAGTTGGCTGATTTGCCGAAACAGGCTGAATCGCGCTTTTATCATTAGTCCCAAGATCTTTCCATGTAGAGACTTTAGATCCTGTTTCAGTAATTCCCCTATTAGCTTTTAACCAAAGTCTAAAATCGGCAGTGATACCACCTGGTCCAGGAATATTTTCATTAAACATTTCTGCTGCAACATGAAATGTGAAGGTTGTCGTATCTGAATTATTAATGGTAATAGTAGAAGATTGAGTTCCCGTACCAGCAATAGGAGCTGTAAAAGTAACCTCAAAGACTATATAATTATAAGGAATTAACTCTAAATAAGGTATTGTATAAGGTGAAGACACAACAAAGTCTGTATTAGAACTACTTAATGCTGTGATGTCTAAAGGGCAACTACCAATATTTGCAACTATATATGTTCTCGTAACTGATGCACCTTCGTCGATTACACCATAAAATGTTCCGCTTGTTTCTTCAGGTGTAACATCATTATTAAATATATCGGCTAATGGATCACCACCTAACACATAGATTTCTGGAGATCCCGTAAATTCAAGTGTAAACGTAAAGTCGGGTTGATTTTTAATTTCTATCGTTACTAAAGTAGAGGCAAGATTACAACTACCTCCTATATTCGTAATATCAAAATCCAGAAATTTAATCCCTCCATTACAGGTTGCTGGTTTTATATTGCGTCTTGGGTTATTGGGATTGATATCAAAATCAATTGTATTCGAAATATCTACATCCTTAATCTTTAATTTTTTACAGTTATTAGTTTCAATATTAGTGATTGTGAATTGAATATTGTTACCAGTAGCAATAGAAATAGTAGAGCCTTCAGTAACTAATGCGCCACCTGTAATTTCCAACTGCATGATTTGTGCATTTGCGTTAAAAGCACAAATCAAGACTAAAAATAATACTATTTTAGCGCTTACTTCGAGGGTTAAGTTTTTCATGGGGCGGTTAATTAAAAGTTACTCTTCCAACTTAATTTACATATGCTATTAGTTTTGTACGTTTCGTTAGAGATATAATCAGGTCAAATATATAAATATTATCAAAATAATCTACAAAACGCTTATTTATTCGTTGAAATACACTTTTCTTTAACATTTAGTGAAATATATGAATAGCCATAAACCAAAAAAGCATCCCAATGTTCTCTATAGAAAAAAGGAACCCTTATCCATTGGTTTAATCTAGGTAAACCTTTTGACAAGCACAACATTTGTCAAACAACACAGCAAAATCTTATTGCTAAAAGCGCCTATATACAGTACTCACAAAACTGTCGCCTTGACAATAAAAAAGGACACCTTTTAGACGCCCTTTTCTACAAGTTAAATTGTTTTTAGGGAGACTGTCTCCAATTTTAATCTTTAATGGTATTCACCATGTTTTGCTTTACGTAAGAAGCCATCTGAAACTAATCTATTTTGTAAAAACTTGCTGTTTCTATTCTTAATTATCTGCTATGTCCTTCTAAATAACACATAAAAAAACCACTTCAATGCTTGCGAAGTGGTTCTCATAATTTTCAATTACCATTAATTCACCTGAACTTCATTCCACTTTTCTGCAAGCTTACTAAGGTTTGACTTCATTAAGTCATCAGGTGTCATGGCAATTCTAAATTCACAAATAGCTTCAAAATTCAGAAACCAAGGCTCAGCAATAGATGGAATGTCTGAAGCAGCAGGAACATCTACTACCATAACAGCTCCTCGATGACCATCTTGCTCTGTAAAGTAAATACTTTCTGGTTTAATATCATCAATTACACGACCAATGATTTCCCCAGCTGTACCATTCCTAACCATTGAATTGAAAGGCTCAATTGGACAGGTTACATTAACTAACATTTTCATGACTATTAGTTTTAATATTAATAAGTCTAAATATACAAAATAACGCTGTCATTCATATTATTTAAAGTCTAATATTGAGTCGTTTAGGCTTAGAATAAGTTTGTTTTTTTTCTTTTAACTTACTCATCTCCGAACTAATCTTCTCCTGCTATACTTTATTTTCGTAAGTAATTTTCACACTTTAAAACCCTAATTAAGTACTTACTATTTCCATCGACATTTCATAATAATATAAAACAGTGCCTTTTTAGAAGAAATAACTTGGCAAGTTGGCATATTATAGAAGACTACAATCCACTCCAAAACAAAAAAAACATCCCAATGTTTTCTAAATAAAAAAGGAAAGCATTCCATTGTAATACTCAACGCAATTGAGTATCTCCTACATTTTACCTCAATTATTCATTGCGATAAAAACAACACAACTAAATCGTATTGCTAAAAAAATCTCCAAATTACATTGAAGCTCTTTAAGCAATCTTTGCAGGCTTCACAGCACTCTTTAGTCAGCTATTATTTATTTTCCTAAATAATAATAGTTGTAAATAATTAAGAATTTGGTATAATATTTTGATTTAATTTAAAGAAATTATTGGGATCATATTTCTTCTTCACTTCCTGTAAACGATTATAATTTTTTCCAAATGAAGAACGTATTAGGTCTTCATCATCTTGGTCGAGATAATTGCTATATACTCCCTCCGATGTGTATGGCTTCATCTTATCATGTAATTCTCTAGTCCAGCTTATTACATAATGATCATTGCTAGGCTGAATCCACCCAGACCAAATACCTAAAACATAGGAAGCTCTTCGCTGTGGAAAAGCAGTATCTTGTTCATTAACTCGTGATATAGCTCCTCCTAATGGCTCAAAGCCTACAATCGAAAGCGGTCCAGGAAGACGATTTGTATGATTTACAAAAACATCTATAGCTTCATCAGATAGTGTATCCATATAATGAGATTTCCAGTAGTACCTCATACCATTTGGTACTCCGGGATCAAAATTTGTCTGTAGTGCCACAAATGGCATAGGCATTATTACTTTAAGAAATGGATTTCCAAAATCTTCAAGTGATGATAAGGCTATTTTTCCGTCTTCTAAAACTCCTGAATGACAAGCAACTATGGCAATTGCTGTTTTTCCTTGTAATTCTTTCGGAAAAGGATCAACGGGAGGTACATTCACGACTAATGCATAACCTGCAAGTTCATCAGGTGCTTTTGCAGTAAATTCTCGATAAAATTGAAGCACTTCTTTTGCGTCTTCAATAGGATAAAACACTTGTGCAACCATAACATCTGGTCCAACCTTGTATGTTTTAAACTCAAATGAAGAAACCACTCCAAAGTTTCCTCCTCCGCCTCGAAGTGCCCAAAATAAATCTGAATTCTCATGCGCACTGGCATTAATTAATTTGCCATCGGCTGTAATTAGTTTCGCCGAAATTAAATTATCTAATGTTAATCCATATTTACGTCCTAAATAGCCAATACCTCCACCTAATGTTAAACCGGCAATACCTGTTTGTGAAACAATTCCAACTGGAGTCGCAAGTCCAAACTTTTGGGTTTCTTTATCCAAATCTCCTATTTTAGCACCAGATTCAACTCTAACTGTTCTAGCATTTGGATTAACAACTACAGATTTCATTTGTGAAAGATTTATCATAAGTCCATCATCACAAACCGCCCTTCCAGCGACACTATGACCACCTCCCTTTATTGACACCAATACGTTATGCCTACGAGCAAAATTAATGCAGTTGGTAATATCATTTACATTTGTACACATGGCAATCATCGCAGGCTTTTTATCAATCATTCCATTCCACACAGAACGTGCCTCATCAAATTCTGAATCTGAAGGCAATATTAATGGTTTAACTAAGGTTTGAGAAAATTGTTGAATTGTAGTTTGCTCTAACATAGTTTAATAATTAATATGTTATGAAAATATTTGCTTTCATGATACCATAACAACTCAATATATTAAAATTATAGAGGTAGGAAATTAAAAAGAATCAGCGATAGAACTTAGAAGCCAAAATAACGTATTTACCCAAATATAATAAACAATAACCTCATAACCAATTATTTATATACTTATAGAGTTTTTGATATTTCAGATAAAACTGTTTAGATTGAAAACCGACAAACCCTTTCTTTCATGTTTATTTACGGTCTTCTCTACGTTCTTTATTATAAGTGGTTCTGCATTTAACTACACACTTGTTCATTTTAGTACTCCTATTATTAGCTAATAAGAATAACACTCTTATGCTATATCTATTCTTTTGATTGATTTTTAATTTATTAGAAAATTAGGTGTGCATTTACTAAGCATGAAAAACACACCTTATAGCACACCATTAGAAGTTAATTTTATTTTGTGAGTTAAAATCATGGCATAAAAAAAGAGAGAATGAAAATTCTCTCTTTTACCCAAATCTACCATAAACTTAACCTACTTATGTTATGGTTCTAGAAAAATAAGTTGAATAATTAATTAATCTAACACTTCCTAGTTAAAAACCTGAATTTCTAGTTGAAAGGAATCAATTTCAAATAAAACCTCCTAAAACAAAGAAGCATCCCAATGTTCTCTAAAGAAAAAAGGAACCCTTATCCATTGGTTTAATCTAGGTAAACCTTTTGACAAGCACAACACTTGTCGAACAACACAACTAAATCATATTGCTAAAAAAAGTACAAATATCTTAGAGGTTTTAGCATTGTGATTTGAGTAGCCAGATAACACAAAGAGCGTTTTAACCCATGCGCGTTAAAAATTCACTATCTTACAGAGTCCTTTCTTCTTTGTGAACTTTTTTGATTACACAAATTTTTAACCAATCAATTCTAGTATCATGAAAATCATATCATTTTTTATTCTATTATTTGTCTCCATTTGGATTACTAATTGTTCACAACCTCCAAAGGATGTGACTCACGAAATTGTAGAAGCCAATGAGGTTTTTGCAGATTTATTTAATGCTCATAAAGGTGAGAACATAGGTAAACTCTATACAGAAAAAGGAAGATTATTCCCTTCTAATAGCCCTGTAATTGAAGGGCAGGAAGCTATTGGTCAATTTTGGAATGCTGTATTTGGTATGGGAATAGACAACGCAACCTTGACTACCGTGCATGTTGAATCTTTTGAAAACACTGCCATTGAAGAAGGAGCCTATAGATTGTTTGATGCTAATAGCAATCAGCTGGATGAAGGCAAATACATAATCATATGGAAAAATATTGATGGCCAATGGAGGCTTGACAGGGATATATTTAGTTCTAATATACCATTGCCAGTTCAAGAAGCAGCTGAAAAAGAAAAAGCAGTAAAAGAAGAAGATTAAAATTAATTCATGCCACAACTTTATTATAGTTGTAATAGATACCCTAATCTTTGGATACCTCCCAAAACAAAAAAGCATCCCAATTTTCTCTAAAGAAAAAAGGAAAGCTTTCCATTGGTTTAGTACTCAACTTGATTGGGTACCTCTACCATTGACAAGCACAACACTTGTCAAACAACACAACTAAATCATATTGCTAAAAAAAGCTCCAATCTCTCGGAGCTTTTAGCAATGTTTGCGGTCTGGACGGGACTCGAACCCGCGACCCCCTGCGTGACAGGCAGGTATTCTAACCAACTGAACTACCAAACCGTTGCATTATTGCGGTTGCAAATATACGCCCCATTTTTTATAACGCAAACATTTTACTGATAATTTTAAAAAAATTTACACTAAGCAAATTTATGACGCTCTACCATGTAGGTAGTCAGTATTTTATCAAATGACTTTCCAATATCAGCTTCTACATATTTAATACCATATTGACCACATTTTATGCGAAGCTCATTAAAGTAGTTTAAAATTGATGCCTCATAATTCGCCTTTACAGTATCGGGATATAAATTGATGTGTTCACCGGTTTCAACATCTATAAAACGCTTAGGTGTATTATCAAAATCAAATTTCATTTCTTTCTCCTTATCGAACACATGAAACAATACCACTTCATGCTTGTTATGCTTTAAATGCCGTAACGCTTCAAATAATTTCACTTCATCCGTAGACGTTTGAAACATATCTGTAAAAAAGAAAATTAAGGACCGTCTATGAATGTTCTCAGCAATCTGATGTAAATAGGTGTACGTTTCTGTTTGTTTGTTTACAGGTCTAGAAACGACCGTTTGGCTCAATTGACTTAACAACATTTGGTGATGACGCTCACTCCCTTTTTCAGGAGCGTAATAATCATAGGCATCACTATAAATACTCAATCCAATAGCATCACGTTGCTTTTTAAGAATATGCATTAATGAAGCCGATGCCAGAGCCGAAAACGCAATCTTATTTAAGCTATTCAGATTAAATTCTTTAAGCTGTGGATAGTGCATCGAGCTACTATTGTCAATAATTAAATGACACCTCAAATTGGTTTCTTCGTCGTAGCGCTTCGTATATAATTTATCTGTTTTCGCATACAACTTCCAATCAATATGACGTGTACTTTCGCCCTGATTGTAAATTTTATGCTCGGCAAACTCAGCAGAAAACCCATGAAACGGACTCTTGTGCATCCCTGCTATAAACCCTTCTACCACCTGCTTTGCAAGTAGTTCTAAATTCTTAAATCCGCCTGTTTTATTGAGTTCCTGTTGTAAATCCATAAGTGCTCTAAACTAAAAAAGGTTTACCATAATGGCAAACCTTTTATCATTTCTTTCACGTTATATCTTATAAAAGCGCATCGATCGCTTCAGAATACGCGTTTTTTGGTGCAACACCAACTTGACGACCCACTACTTCACCATTTTGAAATACTAAAACTGTTGGAATATTACGCACGCCATACTTGGCAGCAAATTCCTGATTAGCATCTACATCAACTTTCCCAACAACTGCTTTATCAGCATACTCTTCACTAATTTGTTCAATGATTGGTCCTACCATTCTACATGGTCCACACCAAGCTGCCCAAAAATCAACCAATACGGGTTTGTCACTTTTTAATACTGTCTCTTCAAACGTTGCATCTGTTATTTCTAATGCCATAATATTTAATTTAATTGTGTTTTACTTCTTATTAATATGCAATATTAGTCAAAAATTTTACCAAAGCTTACATACACACAATTTGTTTTGCTTATAGTCTCATTATCTGACCTTATGGTAGTTATTTGGGCCCATTATTTTGATTTCAAAATAACCAGGCTTTCCGCTAAATCTTTTTTTACAAAAAAGGATAACACTGCAATCCTTTGTGCAGACTAAAGAACAACATACAATTTATTTAAGCAACCCAAAAGTTGCGCAATAAATATAATTGTTTTAAATTAGCAATCGTAAAGTTGCATATTAATTAAAATCACACCTTATGAACGATCGTATAAAAAAAGAAAAAGTATTCAATCATTCCATAGAAAAAATCTGGAATGCCATTTCCAAAGGCGAAGAATTAACAGCTTGGTTTATTCAAGCCGATTTTAAAGCTGAAACAGGATATCAGTATACCTTTACTTCAAAGCCCAACGAAAAAGGCTGTACAACAATTCGTGGCGAAGTGAAACAATCCAACCCTTATACACTTATTTATTCATGGATTGTTGCCGACACAAATGTTGAAACTATAGTGAAATGGGAATTGGAGTCTATCGAAAATGGTACTAAATTGTACTTAGAGCATTCCGGGATTTCAAATTATAAGGGAGAAACTGCTATTGCCATGTTTGAGAGTTTCAATGGTGGCTGGGATGGCTGCATAAAACTATTAACCGATTATTTAAAACAGGAAGTTAATGCAGGATAATATCACCAAACTTTTTAAAGCCATTGCAGATCCAACAAGGCGTGACATATTTCACGCCTTAGTAATTGCGGCTTCAGCATTATCCATTACCCAAATTTCAAATCAATTTGAAATGAGCAGACAAGGGGTCACAAAACACATCAAGACTTTAGAAGATGCTGGATTAGTACATATTAATGGGCAAGGGCGAGAACGCTTTTGCAATGCCAATGCAAAACCACTTAAAGACCTCAACAAATGGCTTAAGTTCTATTCACAATTTTGGGATGATTCTCTTAAGGATTTAGGAAACTATTTAGATGCCTCAAAAGATGCTTGATACTGCTAATAATTACGCCAAGACTATTAAAGTCAATGCAAATAGCACTTTAATCTTTAAAGCATTAACTGAGAATCTTCATTTATGGTGGGGTAAAACAACGAATCATAATTTTAAAACTGGTGGTCATTTTACCGTACATTTCGAAAATGGATATTGGTGGACTTTTAAAATTATGGAATACACACCAAATCATGAACTGGTTTGGAAATGTATTGATGGAGAACCAGACTTTAACAAAGAATGGATTGGTCATGTCTTGCATTGGGAAATAAAAGCATCTGAATTATCAACGTATATCCAATTAACGCATTTTGGATTAACTCCAGAAACAGATTGCTTTGATGTCTGTTCCAAAACATGGAACATGTATATAGAAAAGCATTTGAAAAAATTCCTCCACTCAAAAAACACGTCGGTTTAATTCAACTTATAAAACACATCTTCGTTTTCAAGCTCCGTGAGTAATTCTTGAGAGATTTTTACTTTTTGCTTTCGACTTGGCATTTGTAATTTGATTTCTTCTTCGTTATCATACACCACAAAATGAAGTGCATGATCACCTTGATGCATTCTAAACAAATCTTGCAACATGGTAATTTTGTCTTCATGTAAATCTGAAATATTCAATTGTATGGATATTTTTTTAGCATAGGTGTCCATGACATCATGTAACAGTTGAAAATTGTTAAACTGTAAACGTGGATCACTCTTTTTACCAGTATCCTTGTTTACCCAGCCCTCTCGAATAAATGCTTTGACATACACAAATGAATTCTGCACTAAAAAGTGTCTAAACTTCAAATAGTCCTCACCAAAAATTCTAAACTCATGACTATCGGTATAGTCTTCAACTGTAAAAAGCGCCCAGCCTTTCCCTTGTTTACTTACACGATGCTGGATATCAGTAACCACGCCACCGAATGTTAATTCACGATTAACATACGTTTCCATATCACTAAACAACGCTAAATTCCCATTGCAAAAGGTTTTCATTTCAGTCTTGAAATCATCAAGAGGATGCCCAGAAATATAGATGCCAACCACTTCCTTCTCTCTTGCCAATTTTTCCATAGTACCCCATTCTTCACAAGGCGGCACTTCAGGCTCAGCAATTTGAACATCACTTGAGTCACCAAATAAACTCACCTGAGCCGAGTTTTCATTTTCCTGGTGTTTATGGCCATATTTAATAGCTTTTTCTAAAAAGGTAATGCCATCCCCATCATCATGAAAGTACTGTGCACGATGGGTAACCCCAAAACCGTCAAACCCTCCAGCCAAAGCTAAATTCTCAAAGGCCTTCTTATTCGCGGCACGTAAATCAATACGTTTTGCAAAATCAAATATGGAGTTAAAATGACCATCCTTTTTTCTGTTTTCAACAATGGTTACTACTGCACCATGTCCAACACCTTTTATCGCTCCCATCCCAAAGCGAACGGCATTATCCTGATTTACGGAAAACTTATAGTACGATTCATTAATATCTGGTCCCAATACGTCCAAACGCATGCGCTTGCACTCTTCCATAAAGAAGGTTACCGATTTAATATCGTTCATATTATTAGACAGAACAGCTGCCATATATTCAGCTGGATAATGCGCTTTTAAATAGGCCGTTTGATAGGCAATCCATGCATAACATGTGGAGTGCGATTTATTAAATGCATAACTCGCAAAGGCTTCCCAATCTTTCCATATTTTTTCTAGCACAGCTCTTGGATGCCCATTGGCTTCACCTCCATCTAAAAATTTAGGTTTCAATTTTTCAAGTAAAGCAAATATCTTTTTACCCATGGCCTTTCGTAATACATCAGCTTCACCTTTGGTAAAACTTGCCAGTCGCTGAGATAATAACATCACTTGCTCTTGGTACACCGTAATTCCATAGGTTTCCTTCAAATTATCTTCCATATCAGGAAGATCATAAACGATGTCTTCATCGCCATGCTTACGTCTAATAAAACTAGGTATATACTCCATCGGACCTGGACGATATAATGCATTCATGGCGATTAAATCATCAAAAACTGTGGGTTTAAGATCCTTTAGATGCTTTTGCATTCCAGCAGATTCATACTGAAAAACCCCAACAGTTTCTCCCTTTTGAAAAAGTTCGTACGTTTTTTCATCATCCAATGGAAAACTATCTGGATCTAATAATATATCGTGTTTCGCCTTTACTATTTTAACCGTATCCTTTATTAAAGTAAGTGTTTTCAGTCCTAAAAAATCCATCTTCAATAAGCCCGCATCTTCAACAACGGAGTTATCAAATTGAGTGACGTATAAATCGGAATCCTTTGCCGTCGCAACAGGAACAAAATTGGTGATATCATCAGGTGTAATAATCACTCCACAGGCATGAATTCCGGTGTTTCGAACAGAACCTTCTAAGGACCTAGCAAGATTTATAGTTTTGGCCTCAAGATCATCACCTTCAGAAATATTTAATAGCTGATTTACCTTTTCTAAGTCTTCAGCTCTAAATTTTTTACTTAGCTCTTTTTCGTTTAGCCCGAAAATCTTTCCGAGCTTAGACATGGTTGGAATCAATTTAGCAATTCGGTCTGCATCAAATAATGGTAAATCTAAAACACGTGCTGTATCTCTAATAGACGATTTAGCAGCCATAGTACCATAGGTTATAATTTGAGCTACTTGATTACTTCCGTATTTATTGATCACATAATCCATCACACGACCACGACCTTCATCATCAAAATCGATATCAATATCGGGCATACTTACACGATCTGGATTCAAGAAACGCTCAAAAAGCAAATCATACTTTAAAGGGTCTATATTTGTAATCCATAAGCAATACGCTACAACCGAACCCGCTGCCGATCCACGACCGGGACCAACTGATACATCCATATTTCGAGCTTCACGAATGAAATCTTCAACAATTAAAAAATAACCTGGATATCCAGTATTCTTAATAACACCAAGCTCAAAATCAAGACGTTCTTCTATTTCTGGCGTAATGTCTTCATATCGTTTTTTAGCACCTTCATAAGTCAAATGTCGCAAATAATCATCTTCATTATCAAAAGTTTCAGGAATATCAAATTTCGGAAGTAGCACTTCCCTTGCTAACTCGAATGCTTCAATTTTATCGACAACCTCCTGAATATTTGAAATCGCCTCGGGAATATCTTTGAATTTATTCTTCATCGCGTCAGACGACTTAAAATAGTATTCCTCATTTGGCATTCCATAGCGGTAACCACGTCCTCTACCTATAGGAGTTGCTTGCTTTTCACCATCTTTAACACATAATAATATATCATGGGCATTGGCATCTTCCTGTTTACAGTAATAGGTGTTATTTGTGGCAACTAATTTTATATTGTGCTTCTTAGAAAAGGCAATCAATACTGGATTAACACGATCTTCATCATCTTGATTATGTCGCATCAATTCAATATATAGATCGTCTTTAAACTGGTCTTTCCACCACATCAAAGCGTCTTCGGCCTGGTTTTCACCAATATTTAGAACCTTACTTGGTACTTCGCCATATAAGTTCCCCGTTAAGACGATAAGGTCTTCTTTATAGTTTTCAATTAAATTTCTATCAATCCTCGGCACATAATAAAAACCATCTGTATATGCATGTGAAGATAATTTTGCCAAGTTGTGATACCCATTCTTGTTTTTGGCAATCAGTACCACCTGATAGCCATTATCTTTTCTTGATTTATCTAAGTGATTTTCACAAACAAAAAATTCACACCCTAGAATAGGCTTAATCTCTTTTAATTGAGACTCCTCTCCTTTTTCTTGAGCTTCTTTGAGTTGTGCTTTCACACTCTTATTGTGAGTGTTTACAGCTTTTACAAAATGAAACGCACCCATCATATTCGCATGATCAGTTAACGCCACTGCTGGCATTTGATGTTCTGATGCTGAAGCAACCAGATCTGGGATACTAATCGTAGATTGTAACACAGAAAACTGCGAATGATTATGTAAATGCACAAAATCCACATCGGCTAATTCCGATATGTTTTCTTTGATTACATCATCAGAGATTTCAATGGTTTGAGATTTCTGAATGCGCTCGTTTATTTTAGCACTCTCCTTTTTTAAATTGATATGCTTTAATCCAATACATTGAATTTCTTTTGGATTAGTTTCCGAAAAATTTTGAAAATAATCAGGCTGCACATCCAATTGTTCTTTTGTGTATTCTCCTAATCGAACAAGTTCAAAAAAGCAACGCGTAGTTGCTTCTACATCGGCTGTAGCATTATGCGCTTCCCCAAAAGGCACATTGAATAAAAACTGATGTAATTCAGTAAGTGTTGGCAATTTAAATTTACCATAACGCCCTCCAGGAATTTGACACAGACTAGCAGTCTGCTCAGTACATGTATCCAATACTGGTAGTTCTTGCAATTTGTTGGCAACATCTTGCCGAACAAACTCTGCTCCCATTATATTAAGGTCAAACTTTAGGTTTTGACCAACCACAAACTTTGTTTTACCTAATGCCGTGTTGAACTTATCTAAAACCTCAGCTAAAGGAATTCCTTGTTCTTGGGCTAATTCAGTAGAAATGCCATGAATTTTTTCAGCATCATAAGGAATATTAAACCCTTCTGGTTGCACTAAATAATCTTGATGTTCAATACAGTTGCCAAGCTCATCATGTAATTGCCAAGCAATCTGGATACATCTCGGCCAATTATCAGTATTAGTGATTGGTGCATCCCAACGTTTTGGCAAACCTGTGGTTTCGGTATCAAATATTAAGTACATAAAGGTGTTTTTTCTGAAAAATAGGAACTATAAAAATAGTAAATAATAAGACTTTCAACAGTCAAACTTATAAACAGTTATAAACAAAAAAAGCAGCCAAATTGGCTACTTTTTTCAATATAGTATTTATTCTAAATAATCATTTTTAAAGTCAATTCTCCTAAGGAACACATGTTCCCAAAGAATCAATAATAGCTTGCAACGCACCTGTTGTGTCACCACACTCTGCTATTTGCGCTATCAATGTTTGCTTATATGCATTACAAAGATCGGTATATTCAGGCATACTAATATCCGTCGCATTATAAGCATTTAAAGCCTGTGCAGTTTGTTGCGATGCCTGTAAACAGCTACTTCCATTATCAATTGCCACTAGACCACCGACAAGAGGAACTCGATAAAAAACACCTTCATTAAAATTAACGTAATTTAAACCGTCTGCAGAATACGCATTGAACCAAAACGAACCTGTTACTCCTTTTGGATCTGCATTAGAAATGTCATCAACAATAATTTGTCCATCAGCAGGATATACAGAGACACTTGGATCTGGAGCATTGGCAGTAGAATATACAATGCCGTTTGCATCTCTAAATATAGCAACACTGGAGCTATTTCCTCCTAATTCAAAAGTGCCTCTAACATCATTTTGTGTAATTAGCTGAACGGTTTCAATATTATCTCCGCCTTCAATTAAAAACCCACCAAAATCAATATCAGCGGCATAGTAATTTGCTCGCCAAAGCTCATAGTTTTTATTTCCTTGTAAGGCTGGTGAATTAAACTCAATTTCATTTCCACAGCTAACCAAAATGATAGTGGTTAAAAGTAGTATCGTAAATTTTTTCATTGGTTAAAATTTTGCTCCTCTAAATTTAAATTATGAGGCTAATTTAGATTTAACATAACGTTTTAGAATTCCCAAAAGTATAATAAAAAATCAATAATACTTAATTTCAAATAAAATGTTCAAAAATCATTGATAAATAACGCGAAAAAAAAGCGCCTGTGACTCAATCCTATTCATGAAGCACCAGGATTCAATAAAAAGCTATAAAACAGGTAAGTGAATTAAAAAAATGTATTATCTTTGCAGCCTTATTAATAATCGAGGTCGAGAACCTCACTAATTAATTTTTATGTCAGTTAAAATTAGATTACAAAGACACGGTAAAAAAGGTAAACCTTATTACTGGATTGTTGCAGCAGATGCAAGATCAAAGAGAGATGGTAAATACTTAGAGAAATTAGGTGCTTACAATCCAAACACTAATCCAGCAACTATTGAAATAAATGTTGATGGTGCCGTACAATGGTTACAGAATGGTGCACAACCAACTGATACTGCCAAAGCTATTTTATCTTATAAAGGCGTGATGCTAAAAAATCACCTAGTTGGTGGTGTAAGAAAAGGAGCTTTAACTGAAGAGCAAGCTGAAGCAAAATTCAATACTTGGTTAGAAGATAAAGCAGGAAAAGTTGATGCTAAAAAAGATGGTTTAGCAAAAGCTGAGGCTGATGTAAAAAACAAAGCTTTAGAAGCAGAAAAAGAAGTTAATGCTAAGCGTGAAGCAGATGCTGCTCAAGTTATAGCAGATGCCGAAGCTGAAAAAGCTGCCGCTGAAGCTGAAAAAGCCGCTGCTGATGCTCCTGTTGAAGAAGAAGCTGCTACCGAAGAGGTTGTTGCTGAAACTCCATCTGAAGAAACTGAAGCTGCAAAAGACGAAGAATAAAAAATAATTTTTTTATACTTTTAAACTCCGATAGCATTTTTATCGGAGTTTTTTTATTTTTAATATTATGCAAAAGAAAGATTGTTTCTATCTCGGGAAAATTGTTAAAAAATATAGCTTTAAAGGGGAGCTCCTCATTAAACTTGACACCGATGAACCTGATATCTACGAAAACTTAGACTCCGTTTTTGTCGACTTAAGAAATAATTTAATTCCATTTTTTATTGCGTCTAGCCAACTTCATAAATCCGAACTTCTCAGGGTTAAATTTGAAGAAGTTGATTCCGAACAGGATGCTGATTCCTTATTGAAATCAGACATATACTTGCCTCTTGAAGCCCTTCCAAAATTAGAGGGCGATAAATTTTATTTTCATGAAATAATAGGATTTACAATTGAAGATACAAACTTTGGGAAAGTAGGAGTCATTACTGGAATTAATGATACAACCTCCCAATCTTTATTTGAAATTGATAGAAATGGCATTGAGATTTTAATTCCAATGAACGATCACTTTATTAAAAAAGTTGATAAAGAAAATAAGATTATACTAGTAGAAACTCCTGAAGGCCTTATTGATTTATATTTAGAAGAATAGTCGTGTCACAAAAGCCTTTCGTCTTTAAAGAATTTAGTATAAACCAAGATCAATGTGCCATGAAAATTGGGACAGATGGTGTTTTACTGGGTGCTTGGACATCTGTTGTCCATCAACCCTTTTCCGTTTTAGATATTGGTTCAGGAACTGGTATCCTTTCGTTAATGTTAGCACAACGAAGTGATGCAGAGCTTATTGATGCTATTGAGATTGATGCGAAAGCCTACGAGCAATGTGTTGAAAATTTTGAGCAATCGCTTTGGGGGGATCGCCTCTTTTGTTATCATGCTTCATTAGAAGAGTTCACAAACGAGATTGAAGACAAATACGACCTTATTATTTCGAACCCTCCATTTTATTCTGAAGATTATAAAACCGAAAATACGCCGAGAGACTTAGCACGTTTTACCGATGCCATGCCTTTTGAACATGTATTAGATAGTGTTTCAAAATTACTTTCAGAAAATGGATTGTTTTCAGTAGTCATTCCATATAAAGAGGAATCAAATTTTAAATCTTTAGCATTAGCGGCGGGACTTTTCCCAAAGCGAATTTTAAATGTAAAAGGCACTCCAAAATCTGAATTTAAAAGAAGTCTGATTGAGTTTACACGTATTCAATGTGTTGTTAAAATGGAGACTCTTATTATTGAAACTTCGAGGCATCAATATACGGAAGCATACATCAGTTTGACAAATGATTTCTATTTAAAAATGTAGTTAATAAACTCTCCTAAGAGGTCGTGTTAAACAGGTGGGCCCTCCGCCTCCTTTTACACTAATTTCATTTCCATTATACACAGAAACCTTGCACCCTGCCAACTCTAACAATCTTTGAGTTTTAGGATTACCTTCAACCATTATGCATTGTCGAGGAGCAATAGCCAATACGTTACAACCCATCGATTCAAATTCATCTTCAGGGACTTCTATAAATTCAAATCCTCGATTACGTAATTCGTTTCTAAATTTTATTGGCATTAATGATGAATATACTACCGCCAAATCCTTATCAACTGGACTTAAAATGCTCATCAAATGAAACACATCGTGCTTTCCTCTATAATGTGGTAGTTCTGCAATTAAAACTCTTATTCCTTTAGGTTCTAACAATGCTTTCAATTGAGAAATCCCAGCTTCATTAGTCCTGTAAGTATGACCAACGGCTATTGTTTTTTCATCTAACCAAGCTACATCACCACCTTCCAAAGTCCCCGGTGTTTTTATCTCGCCAAAGACAGGAATATTACTTGCAAGAAATTCATGCTTATGCGATTCAGGCTCATTAATTCGCCCTCCTTTACCCATATTACAAATAATCATACCAAAATCTGTTGCAATGGAAGCATCTCTACAATACATCGAATCAATTTTCACGGAACTACTAAAAGGAAAATACTTCAAGTCTATTTGGGGGTCCCTAAACAAAGTCTCAAATTCTTGATACTCATTGATGGCAATGTCAAAACTAGGTGCCGATAAATAATTTAAGTCTTTCCATTGCTTATTTAAATTATCCTGAGAAATAAATGCATTTTGAACTGATTTGAAGTAGACGGATTGCAATTTTAAATATTCTGAATGATAGGTCGTATTCATATCTATTTAGATTTAAGCCATTTCATGTATATATAAATAGGAATCCCAATGAGTAATAATAAGAATCCATAAAATACAGAATCATGACCTGAGCCATATATTGCCCAAAGCGAATATGCAAAACCAAGTATTGATAACACAAAAGTTTTTATCCAACTCTCAGTATGTAACTTTTTTTCTATGACAACTAAGGCATAAGAAGCAGCTGTAAACAAATACGGCATTAATGCTACAAGAACCGTAAGTCTAACAATAAATTCAAATTGTTCTACGAGTCCTTCCGAATAATTCATTAACATGACTATAGAAGAAAGTACGCCACCAATAACGAAACCAACAACAGGTGTCCCTTTTTTGTTTTCTTTTTTAAAGAAGGGCGGAAACAAATCGTCTTTTGCTGTAGCTAATGAAATTTGACCCGTAATCAATATCCAACCATTTAAAACTCCAATGCCCGAAATTATCACACCAATTGCTACAAAATAACCACCATAATCTCCGCCTATTATTTTAGCAGCTTCCGCAAAAGGAGCCGGAGAATTCTGCAAAATATCTATAGGCAATACGCCAAATAAAACCACGGTTCCTAAAATATAAAGGATGGTTACCAAAATAGCTCCTAACATGGTGGCTTTGGGGATTGTTTTATCTGGATTCATAATGTTTTCCGCAGGAATTGTAGCACATTCTATTCCCAGAAACGCATATAAGGTTAAGGCCGCTACCGCAGAAATGGCTGAAAAATCACTTTCACCAGTTAAATTAAATTTGGGGAAATTATCAATATCAAAAAAGAAAGCTCCAAATATTATAATAAAAATTAATGGCAATATTTTTATGATCGTAGTAATACGTTGAATTTTACCTGACTCTTTTATGCCTTGTGAATTCACCCAAGTCAATACCCAAATTAACGATAAACCTAAACCAGCAGACAATATAGAATTTGAGGCTAATTCGGGCACAAAAAAGCTTGCTGCACCAATAACAGCAATAGCAATTGCCCCATTACTTATCCAACAAGCTATCCAATATCCCCAAGCTACAAGGAACCCCGTGAAATCACCAAAACCAACCTTGGTATAGACATAAGGCCCTCCACTTTTACTGGCAATTATTTTACTAAAGTTGCTGAATATCTTTGCTAAAATTAATGCCCCTGTCGCTGTAAAGACCCAACCTAAAAGACTTATACTTCCATAATTTGACAATACGGCAGGTAAAACGAAAATACCAACTCCAATCATGTTACCAACAACTAAAGATGTTGCTGTTACTAATCCAACTTTTTGCTTGTTTGAACTCATTTTATAGTTTTAAAGGAGATAAGCATTAATTATGTAAATTAGGAGCGCGAACGAATGTACAATTATATTTTTAATGGCTAAGAACTACTTTATTGATCGAGATATTAGAAAAGCTGAAACACTTCCTGCTGTTTTTTATAAAGATAGTAACACTTTTGAAGCCTTAAAAAACGAAGTGTTTCTTAAATCATGGCAATTTATTGGTGATGAAAATCTGGTAAGACTACCACAATCTGTTCATCCATTTGTGCTTCTAGATTCATTCTTAACCGAACCTATGTTACTTACACGCGATAAAGATGATGTCATAAGTTGTTTAACTAATGTGTGTACACATCGCGGAAATGTTGTGGCATTGCACCCTGGAAAATCAAAAAAATTAACCTGCATGTATCATGGGAGACGCTTCAACCTTAAAGGCGAATTTGAGCATATGCCAGAATTCGAAGAAGCAGAAAATTTTCCAAGACCATGTGACAATTTACATAAATTCCCAATTAGGAAATGGGGTCCGCTATTATTTGCGGGTTTAAATCCTTCCTTCGATTTTCAACAAGTGATAAATAAAATGAAGGAACGTGTTGGGTTTCTACCTATTGATGAATTTATAATGAATCATGCACTTTCTAAAGACTTCTTAGTACATGCACATTGGGCATTGTATTGTGATAATTATTTGGAAGGATTTCATGTTCCATTTGTGCATGAAGACTTAAATGCGGTATTAGATTATGGAAGCTATAAAACCGAAACCTATGACTATTGCAATTTACAAATAGGTTATACGGATGCCGCAACAGAAATTTTTGATTTACCCAAAGACCATATTGATTATGGCAAAAATGTTGCTGCCTATTATTACTGGGTTTTCCCTAATATGATGTTCAATTTTTACCCTTGGGGCCTTTCGGTAAATGTTGTAAAACCATTAGACATTGGGAGAACCAAAGTTTCATTTATCACTTATGTCTACGATCCATCTAAACTCGACAAAGGTGCTGGAAGCGGTTTGGAAAAAGTTGAACGTGAGGATGAATTTGTAGTTGAGAACGTACAAAAAGGTGTTAGGTCTTCTTTTTATAAGGCTGGACGATTTTCACCCACAAGAGAGCAAGGTGTACATCATTTTCATAATTTATTAAGTAATTTTTTAAACGCTTAAAATACTTCTTTAAAAGCCTAAATGATTCGCTTGCTTTAGTTAAATTTGGTGCACTAAAACTTATACCATGAAACCAGATTTATTTCAAGCTCCCGATTACTATAATATAGATGAACTTTTAACTGAAGAACATAAATTAGTGCGTGAAGCAGCTAGAGAATGGGTGAAGCGCGAAGTCTCTCCAATTATTGAAGAGTATGCTCAAAAGGCTGAATTTCCAACTCAGATTATTAATGGTCTAGCAGAAATTGGTGCATTTGGTCCTTACATTCCAGTAGAATATGGTGGTGCAGGTCTAGACCAAATTTCTTATGGATTGATCATGCAAGAAATAGAACGTGGAGATTCAGGTGTTCGAAGTACTGCTTCGGTACAATCGTCATTAGTGATGTATCCAATTTGGAAGTATGGAAACGAAGAACAACGTCAAAAATACTTACCTAAACTAGCTAGCGGAGAATGGATGGGTTGTTTTGGATTAACAGAACCAGATCATGGATCTAATCCTTCTGGAATGACAACCAATTTTAAAGATATGGGAGACCATTATCTATTAAATGGTGCCAAAATGTGGATTTCAAATGCACCGTTTGCACAAGTTGCAGTTGTATGGGCTAAAGATGAAAACGGACGCATTCATGGTTTAATTGTAGAACGTGGAATGGGAGGCTTTTCAACACCAGAAACACATAACAAATGGTCTCTTCGTGCATCAGCAACTGGGGAATTAATTTTTGACAATGTTAAAGTTCCTAAAGAAAATTTACTGCCTAACAAATCTGGTTTAAGCGCACCATTAGGCTGCCTAGATTCTGCACGTTATGGTATTGCTTGGGGCGCAATTGGAGCAGCAATGGATTGCTATGATACAGCTTTGAGATATAGCAAAGAGCGTATGCAATTTGGTAAACCTATTGGACAATTTCAATTGCAACAAAAGAAATTAGCGGAAATGATTACCGAAATTACTAAAGCACAATTATTGGCTTGGAAATTAGGAGTCATGCGAAATAATGGAACGGCTACCTCAGCTCAAATATCGATGGCAAAACGTAATAATGTTGATATGGCAATTAACATTGCTAGAGAGGCCCGACAAATGTTAGGCGGTATGGGGATTTCAGGTGAATATTCTATCATGAGGCATTCTATGAATTTAGAGAGTGTAATTACCTATGAAGGCACACATGATATTCATTTATTAATAACTGGTCTAGACGTGACTGGCTTAAATGCTTTCAAATAGAGCCTAAGGCTCATTTAATTATCTCACTCACACGGTATCGATGTGTGGAATAAATTTAGACTAATGCTTCTCATAATTGGGAAGCATTTTTTATTGAAATTTGATTACATTTACTTCATGTTTTCATCTAAAAAACGATTAGACAGCGCTTATATAAACGCTAAAGTTATCTCATTTGATGACTCTAGTAAATTTATTCTTTTTAGTGATTGTCATCGTGGCGATAATAGCTTTGCTGATGATTTTGCAAACAATAGAAACATATATTTTCATGCCTTAAAACACTATTTCGCTGAAGGGTTCCAATACTGTGAAGTTGGTGATGGCGATGAACTTTGGGAAAATTCGTCTTTTGATTCAATCCTCGATGCACATAAAAATGTGTATATGTTGATGCGGCTTTTTCACAACTCCAACCGTTTACACATGATTTGGAGAAACCATGATATGGTGTATCGAGATCCTGAATATGTGGAAAAACATTTGTCTACTTATTTCGATGAAAAACTAGGTAAAGACGTGGAATTGTTTTGTGATATTAAATACCATGAAGGCCTTGTTTTAAAACACACTGACTCTGGACAAGAATTATTTTTAACGCATGGTCACCAAGCAGATTGGTGGAATTATCTGTTCTGGAAATGGAGTCGATTTATGGTTCGTTTCTTATGGAAACCTTTAAATGTTATGGGTATTGCAGATCCTACTAGTCCAGCAAAAAACTACAAAGAACTTATTAAAGTTGAACGTCGTACAAAAAAGTGGATTGCTGAAAACAATAACCTCATCACAATTGTAGGTCATACGCATCGACCGCGTTTCCCTAAACCTGGTGATATTGCTTTTTTTAATGATGGGAGCTGTGTTCACCCTCGGAGTATAACAGGAATAGAAATTGAAAATGGAGATATATCTTTGATTAAATGGCAAATTGCTACCACTGAAGATGGTACGCTTAAAATTGTTAGAGTTTTGCTTGAAGGACCTCGTAAGCTATTAGATTATATAACGGAGTGAAACTAATAGCCTTCATTACGAAGAAAGCATGACTGAAGTAATCTTTTAAATCTAAACTAAAAACAAAAAGATTGCTTCGTACCTCGCAATGACGTTAACCAGAAGTAGATTACTACGTTGCTCCTCCACGAAATTTAATTGATTATAAAGCGGAATAAAATTGTTTTGGGCGTTTCCTTATTTCGCTTACAAGCTTCAAAAAGGGTCAGGTTTTTTTATTATATCTTTTTAAAACGTATTGTCATCATGAGGCGTTTTTTTTTAAGAAACGACGTATTAATCTTGTAGTAACAAAAAGATTGCCACATCACGCTTTAGCCTGATTCACAATAACAATTTCATTTGTTTTAAAAAGAATACCATTGCAAATGCTTTGCATTCACGATTTCGGAACTATAAAATATTAACCAATGTATACTCCTTAACGCAATTCTCAGCTCTCTGGTGCTAATTCCACTTCCAAACCTTCCATCTCTTGAGTGATTTGAATTTGACATCCCAATCGAGAATTATCTTTTACATAAAACGCTTCACTTAACATTGCTTCTTCATCATCTTGCATTTCTGGCAATTCGACATCACTTTTTACATAGCATTGACACGAAGCGCACATTGCCATACCACCACAAACACCAATAGTTCCTTCAGGTGCTAACTCATAAGAACGTACAACCTCCATCAGATTCATTGCCATATCCGTCGGTGCAAGCACTTCATGTGTCTTACCATCTCTATCGGTTATCTTTATAGTTACATCTTGCTCCATTACTCTATTTTCTTAACGATCGCTTTGGGAGCTTCTTTTCTAGACCCATCAAACCCATTAATTCCACTTACGGTTGTATATTTCAAAACATATTTCTTGCCAGGATTGATTATTTGATACGCAGCTTGACACATTAAGGTCGCTTCATGGAAGCCACAAAGAATTAATTTCAACTTTCCTGGATACGTGTTCACATCTCCTATGGCAAATATACCAGGAATATTGGTTTGATAATCTAGAGCATTGTTCACTTTAATGGCATTCTTTTCAATATCTAATCCCCAATTTGCAATAGGGCCGAGCTTAGGTGACAATCCAAACAAAGGAATAAAATGGTCTGTTTCTAGTACATATTCTTTGTCTATATGAACATTATCTGACTCTTTTATGACAACACCTTTAACCTTAGTATGACCAACTATGTTAATCACTTCGGCTGGAGTGATTAAATTGATCTTTCCTTTATTCTTTAAATCCTGAACTTTTTCTACCGAGTCTAATGCGCCTCTAAATTCATTTCGTCTATGAACTAAATTGACCTCACTAGCGATATCAGCAAGAAAAATACTCCAATCTAAAGCAGAATCTCCTCCTCCCGCGATTACTACACGTTTGTTTCTGTAAACTTCTGGGTCTTTAATAAAATACTCGACGCCTTTATCTTCAAAAGAGACTATATTTTCAATCAGGGGTTTTCGAGGTTCAAAACTCCCTAATCCGCCAGCAATTGCGACTATTGGAGCATTGTGTTTAGTCCCTTTATTTGTAGTTACAATAAAACTGCCGTCGTCTTGTTTTTCAATAGTCTCTGCACGCTCTCCTAGGGTGAAACCCGGTTGAAATTGCTTGCACTGTTCTAATAAATTAGTAGTTAAATCTCCAGCAAGAATTTCTGGAAATCCTGGAATATCATAAATTGGTTTCTTCGGATAAATCTCCGAACATTGCCCGCCTGCTTGCGGTAAAGCATCAATTAGATGGCATTTCAATTTTAAAAGACCAGCTTCAAAAACTGTAAATAGCCCAGTAGGGCCTGCGCCTATAATTAATATATCTGTTTTAATCATGAATTGTACATTTCTGGAAACAAAATTACTATCAAATATTCTTTAAGTGTATGATAAAAATCAGCTTTTAAGATTCAATATTAATCACCTGTTCTATTTGAGGCGCATATTTTTTAATGGTCATTTCTACACCAGACTTAAGAGTCATTTGATTCACACTGCAACCTACACATGCGCCTTCTAATTGTACTTTTACAAGGTTATCATTCTCTATAGACAATAAAGAAATATCTCCACCATCACTTTGTAAAAATGGACGAATCTCATCCAGAGCTCTTTCTACATTTAATCTTAGTTCTTCTGCAGTCATCTTTTGTTATTTTTTAACAGCTGAACAACCAGCCATTGTTGTAATTTTTATCGCTTCTGTTGGTGGTAAGTCATCATTACGTCTTACCACTTCTTGCACAACATTTTGCGTTAAGTTTTCAAAAGCAACTTCTAGTTCTGTTGCTGTTTGTAATGCAGCTGGACGACCAATATCACCAGCCTCCCTAATACTTTGAATCAAAGGCAATTCACCTAAAAATGGCACCTGTAAATCTTCAGCTAAATTTTTTGCACCTTCTTTTCCGAAGATATAATACTTGTTTTCTGGTAACTCTTCAGGTATGAAATATGCCATATTCTCAATAATTCCTAATACAGGGACATTGATACTTTCTTGCTGGAACATCGCAACTCCCTTTTTAGCATCAGCCAAAGCTACATTTTGAGGTGTACTTACAATTACAGCTCCAGTTAAAGGCAAAGATTGCATGATGCTTAGGTGAATGTCTCCAGTACCAGGAGGTAAATCGATAAGCATAAAATCAAGCTCTCCCCAAGCTGCATCAAATATCATTTGATTTAATGCTTTTGCAGCCATTGGTCCACGCCAAACAACCGCTTGATTGGGTTGTGTAAAAAACCCGATGGACAGTACTTTGACACCATAATTTTCTACCGGTTTCATTTTAGATTTCCCATCAACATTTACAGCTAGTGGACGTTCATTTTCAACATCAAACATAATAGGAATGGAAGGCCCATAAATATCAGCATCTAGAATACCTACTTTAAATCCCATTTTGGCAAGAGTTACTGCTAAATTAGCAGTAACAGTTGATTTTCCAACACCACCTTTACCAGAAGCTACAGCTACAATATTTTGAATGCCAGGAATAGCTTTCCCTTTTATTACATTTGTTGCGGGTTTAGCAGGCGCATCCACTTTTACGTTTACGGTTATTTTAGCTTTTTCGTATACTTTATCATGAATGGTTTTCATGATATCGACTTCTGTACGTTTTTTAGCTTGTAAACTTGGATTTGTAATTGTAATATCAACGATCACTTCATCCGCAAAAGTTACTACATTTTTAACGGCACCACTATCAACCATATTTACGCCATCTCCTGGAGTTGTTATCGTTTTAAGCGCATCTAATATATCTTGTTTATTTAATTTCATATCTAATCTATTCCTATTGGTAAGAATCTATTTATTAAGAATCATTCTAAAGTGCAAATATACAGCGAAATGTTTAAATTTTGAAGTGCAATGATTGAAATGATTAATAGTAGAATTACAATCTTAAATAATATTATATAAGCTCCTTGGACGGGTCCCAATAAATGCTTTCCAAATTTTGAATTTGGTTATCAATGACTTCAATCCCTTCACTTTCTAATAACTGTTGCATAAGGTTGGTGCCATCAAAATGATGTTTCCCGGTTAATAAACCTTTTCTATTCACTACACGATGTGCAGGCACATCTTTATTATGAGAACCATTCATAGCATATCCTACCATTCTAGCACTTCTTGAGGCACCAAGATAATTCGCAATCGCGCCATAACTTGTGACTTTTCCGAATGGAATTAATTTTGCCACTTCGTACACTTTATCAAAAAAATTAAGTGTTTTTTGCTGCATTACAATTCCATTAAAATATTAATAAGAGTCACACCAGCAATGATACCTGTAATTGTTCCAATGATATAATTCATGTTTTTTTGAGATGTAAAATTTTTGTCTTTAATCTTATCAAAAAAGAATATATATAAGTAAAGCATCACAAATGTTCCCATTGCAGCACCAGTAACATAAGTAATGATACTTATTTTTTCAAATTTCATCCAACCAAAAGAAGCAATGGTTATAGTCATATATGCCTGATAAGGAATTGGAAATACATTAATTGCAGATAAAAACATGCCTTGAAAAAAACGACTATGCTTGCTTTTTGAATTGGCTTCTATATTGGGTTTTGGTTGTTTTTCAGCAATTAGTAAAAAATAAATAGTAATTAATACAAATATTACAAATGCAACACGTTGAAGAATTTCTACGACATCCTGATGATTGGTCAAATATCTTGCGAACATTGCCGCAATATAGGTTTGCAAAAATACGATTACACAAACCCCTAGTGAAAACACAACACCTCTGCTGTAACCTTCCTTTAAGCTGATTTTTGCTGCTGTCATATTTAATAATCCAGGTGGAATAACTCCTACAAAAGCAATGATTAAACCTAAAAAAAAGATAACTGTTATACTCAAATCTATTTGATTTTAAACCGAATATACGTAATTGGTTTGTTTTGCTCTAAATATTGCGATTCATAATAGGTCTGAATGCTTGTAACTTCTTCTGGACTTCCTTCTTGTTTATAGACATTATGATTCGCATATAAAACTTCATGCCCTGCACCATGGAGTAATCCGAGGGTATAGCCATGCATAAATTCGCTATCTGTTTTTAAGTTCACCACTCCTTCAGGCTTCAAGATGCTTTTATAGCGTTTTAAAAACGTTTCATTTGTCATTCTGTGCTTAGTCCGTTTATACTTTATTTGTGGATCAGGAAACGTTATCCAAATCTCATCGACTTCATTTTTAGCAAATACATAATCTATGAGTTCAATTTGAGTTCGAAGAAATGCCACATTAGGAATACCCTCTTCAATAGCAGTTTTAGCACCTCTCCAAAACCGAGCCCCTTTAATATCAATACCAACAAAATTTTTATTTGGATACTTTTTTGCCAAACCTATTGCGTATTCTCCTTTGCCACATCCCAATTCAAGCACTAAGGGCTGATTATTTTTAAACACTGTAGAATTCCAATTTCCTTTTAATTCATAATCATCAGAAACCAGTTCTTCTCTTGAAGGCTGAAACACGTTTTCGAAAACCTCATTATCTTTAAAACGCTTCAATTTATTTTTGCTTCCCACTATATTTTAAAATTTTGGTAAAATTAATGAAATATATGAGAGCGAATATATCCTTATCTTTGAATTTCATGAATTTTAGAAAACGAATTTTAGTTGCACCTTTAAACTGGGGATTAGGCCATGCTACGAGGTGTATTCCTATCATCAATGCTTTGATAAATCAGAATTTCGAACCTGTCATAGCTTCTGATGGCAGTGCTTTAAAGCTTTTACAAAAGGAATTTCCAAAACTAAAAACCATTGAATTACCGTCATACAATATTCAATATTCAAAAAAAGCCTCAGGTTTAAAATGGAAACTTCTAAGAAACGCGCCACATATTGTAAAGACGATAAAATTAGAATACAATGCAACCCAATCAATTATAGATAAATACGACATTAAAGGAATTATTTCCGACAATAGATTTGGTGTTCGTGGCAATACGGTACCATCTGTTTTCTTAACACATCAAGTTCAAGTTTTAAGTGGGAACACAACATGGATTAGTACAGCGCTCCATAAAAAAATTATAAAAAAATTTGACGAATGTTGGATTCCAGATTATAGTGGTGACATTAACTTAAGCGGCAAACTAGGTCATCCAATTACTTCTGATATCAACTTAAAATACATAGGTCCGTTAAGTCGTTTTAAAAAGCAAAAATACAATTCAGAATTTGATGTCCTTGTTTTGATATCTGGGCCCGAACCTCAACGCTCTTTATTGCAAGAAAAACTATTGGAAGCATTCGAAAACTATGATGGTGAGGTATTATTTGTACATGGTTTGGTTGAAAAAAAACAACTTATAACACGAAAAAAGCACATTACTTCCTATAATTTTATGACAAGTTTGGATCTTGAAAAGGCAATTCAAAAGAGCAAGATAGTTGTTTCTCGATCCGGCTATACGAGTATTATGGATTTGGCGAAAATGAAAAAAGATTGTTATTTTATTCCAACACCTGGACAATTTGAACAAGAATATTTAGCAAACCGATTAAAAGATCAACACATTGTACCTAGTTGTAATCAGAACGAATTTACGCTTGAAAAACTAAAAGAAATCAAGAAATTTAAGGGTTTATCAACATTTGACTTCGACACAGATTATAGCGATTTATTTCGCCTTTTCGAGTGTGAATGAAAACTCGCTGCCAATACCAAAATCACTTTCTACATAAATTCTTTCATCATGCGCTTCGATAATATGTTTTACAATTGCCAAACCTAAACCTGATCCTCCTTCTTTTCGTGAGCCACTTTTATCCACTCTATAAAAACGTTCAAATAATCTAGGTATATTGGCATTAGCAATACCCTCACCATTGTCTGTAACTCTAACAATCACTTTGTTTTTAATTAAATCTTCAATATTTACTTCTGTTGTCCCTTGATCTTGTCCATATTTTATTGAATTAACAATCAAGTTAGTCAACACCTGTTGAATGCGTTCCTTATCAGCATTTACGTAAACTGGAGTCTTATAGACTCTATCGAAAATTAACGTGATGTTTTTCATTGAAGCCTTCATTTCTAGTAAATCAAAAACGCTTTTTATAAGCTCTACAATATCAAATTTTTCTATGGTTAAACTTAAGTCGCCAACTTCCAACTTCGTTATCATATCCAAATCTTTCACAATATAAATAAGGCGTTCAACACCTTTTTCGGCACGACCTAAATACTTCTCTCTAATTTTTTCATCATTAACGCCACCATCAATGAGCGTAGAAATATAACCTTGAACTGTAAATAATGGTGTTTTCAACTCATGAGAAACATTTCCTAAAAACTCTTTGCGATATTCCTCTCTAACTTTTAAAGTTTCAATTTCAAGTTTTTTGTCTCTTGCATATTTATCAATCTCCTGTGTTAGAGTAGCCATATCAGTAGTTACTGGGTATTTGCGTATGGACGCCGATTCTAAAAGTGTAAGATCATCATATATTCTTTTAACACGTCTATAAATAAAGCGTTCGACTCTAAATTGAATAATAAAAAATGAGATGCCATAGCAAGAAATTGCAAAAGCCACGATCAATATCCAATTAAAACTGTTTGAGAATGCTAAAAAAATACTTATAAAGAGTGATAAAAAAAGGGTGATATAAAACGATGTTTTAATAGCAAATTTATACGATTTCTTTAATTTATTTTGCATTAATCTACAAACTTATAGCCAACTCCTTTAACCGTTTTAAAGCTTTCATCTCCAATTTTCTCTCGAAGTTTTCTTATATGAACATCAATAGTTCTTCCTCCAACAATCACTTCACTTCCCCATACTTTATCCAAGATTTCATCTCGTTTGAATACTTTTCCAGGCTTTGCTGCTAACAAAGATAATAGTTCAAATTCTTTTCTAGGTAATAGAATTTCTTTACCATGATTCGTAATTTTATATTCTTCTCTATTAATGATAAGACTCCCTATTTTCAATACCCCGACTGATGAATCTTCGTCTTTTAATCGTCTTAGTAGTGCTTTAACCTTGCTCACTAACACTTTTGGCTTTATTGGTTTCGTAATATAATCATCTGCTCCAGCATCAAAACCTGCAACTTGAGAATAATCTTCTCCTCTTGCTGTCAAAAAAGTAATTATAGTTTGGCTCAATTCTGGTATTTTCCTTATCAACTCGCAGGCTTCAATACCATCCATTTCAGGCATCATGACATCGAGTATAATTAATTGTGGTTTTTCCGCCTTTGCTTTTTTAACAGCTTCAACGCCATTTTCAGCTGTTATAATTTGATAGCCTTCAGAAGACAAATTATAACCAACAATTTCAAGAATATCAGGTTCATCATCGACCAGTAATATTTTAATGTCTTTTTTCTTCATATTTAAATTTTAAAACACACTTCTGCTGTAAAGATAAAATTAATAATTCAGCAAATTCAACGTATAAAACAAATAACATTAGCATAACTTAGAGAATACAATGGCTTAACTTTCGATAAACGACACTAAACATTAACAGGACTTTGGTACAACATTTGAATTAATTTATTAAATTTAAGTATTATTTAATTTATGAAAAAAAATTACTTAAACACACTATTAATCTTCACTTTTCTGATGGTATCACTTTTGAGCTTTGGACAGGCTAACCCATCAAATACTTCAAATTCCAATATAGAGGGTCTATTAGTACATCCAAACCCGGTGAACAATGGATTAGTTTACATTTCTACATTAAAAAATTTAGTAAAGCATATTGAAATATATGATGTCCTCGGTAAGGAAATACACACTTCTTCCCTCCTAGGAATTGAATTAAACATTTCTATTCTCAAACCGGGTATTTACATTTTAAGAATTACTGAGAATAGTATTACTGCCACTAGGAAGCTGGTTGTTAGATAACTACAATTCCAATGTTATTATACTGAATTCCAATGTTATTATACTGTAAAATAGTGAATTCGTCCTTTCGATTTATCAATTTGACGTAATTTCTTACTATATTTGTTATCCTTAATTTTATATAGAAACAATTATGAAAAAAATTTACTTTTTATTTTTAACACTTTTAATGACAAGCTTGTCTTTTGGACAAGTTATTGCACAAGATGATTTTTCTTATGCAGATGGAAGTCTTGTTCCTAATGGCGGATGGACAACAGGTAGTGGTACAGCTGGAGACCTATTAGTCTCATCTGGTCAAGCTGTGGTTCAACATGGTACTCCTAGTGAGGATGCTAGACAAACCTTTTCATCGGTTTCTGGAGACATTTATTATGCACTAGATTTCTCTGTAGATGATTTAGGTGCTGCTTACGTTGGAAGTGATAATGAATATTTTTCTCACGTTAATTTCAGAGCTCGCCTTAGTGTTGGACCTGGAACTAGTGGTGGAGATTATACTGTAGGCATTGGATCATCTTCGGCTGGTCAAGCAATTTGGGCTACCGATCTTACCTTTGGTCAATCCTATCGCGCTGTTGTAAGGTATGATCAAGATCTTGGTTTAGCAGAACTTTGGATCGACCCTGTAAATTCTGGTAGTACTAGTATCTCTGGTACTGAAGATGGCGCTACGAGTATTGATTCATTTGATCTTCGCCAATCTGATTCTTCAGAAAATGAGACTGTTCGTGTTGATGATTTAATGATTGGACAGACTTTTGATGATGTTCTGGTTTATGTAGTTCCAGCATGTACTGTAGCTTTTGAAGCCGTATCTTTTACTTGTGGATCAAATACAATAGGAGACAATAATGATGGTGTTACTATTAATATTCCATATACAAATTCTGATGCTGGTATTACTTCTGTAACTTCTGGTTCTGGTTCTGTTAGTGGCGATGATCCTGCTTCCGTTTCTGATGGAACAATTACAATTACTGGTCTTATGGAAGGTGATGCTTGGGATGTAATATTAAATGGTGGTGATTGTGATGGAACTACAGTTTCAGGAACAGTCCCTGCAGACCAATGTGACCCATTACCTAGCACATGTATAGATATTAGCAATGGTGCAAATCCATTTGATTTAGTAAATGTTACTCCTAATAATGGTTTTACAAACATGGGTATGTGGACAAATACTTCTGGAACTTATGCAGCGAATGGATATTGTGGAGGTGGCTGTGTTGAACCAGTAGAAGGTTGGCTGGTATTTGGACCTTTAGATATGACATCTGTTAGTGATTTAGAATTAGCATTTGATGCTTCTGAAAATTTTGGAGTTACAGATTTAGCTGTTTCTTATACAGAATCTTATTCTGGAACGCCTGCAGGTTCTACTTGGACAACAGTCGGAACAATTACTGATTCAGGAACATTTAATATTGATATTTCTTCAGCAACAGGCACAACCGTGTATGTTGGTGTACAATATCTTGATGATGGAGTTGATGGATATTCAGCGTGGTCATTATCTAATGTAGCATTAAATGCTTTTGGAGGTTGTCCAACTTTGTCTTCTGATCAATTCGAAACTAATAGCTTCAACATTTACCCTAACCCAACGTCGTTAGGTTATGTGAATATTAAAAGTAATACAGGAGAAGCTATGAGTGTTGCAGTATATAATATTTTAGGTAAGCAAGTAATAAATAAAACTGTTTCTAATGAGCGTTTAGATGTCTCTAGTTTAAACACTGGTTTATATCTGATGAAAATATCTCAAGGAAATGCGACAGTAACTAAAAAATTAGTGATTAGATAATTATTCACTTTTAAACTATTTAAAAGCGTTGCCAATGGCAACGCTTTTTTATTTTCTCTATTTTTGTCCTAATGATAAATACTCGCGATATTTTTAATATTCAAAACAAAGACCAATTTGATGCTATGGCGTTAAAAGTCTTTAAATTTCAATTTGAAAACAATTCTGTATATCGTTCCTTTTGTGATTTACTCTATAAACATCCAAGCGATATAAAAGAGATAAAAGACATCCCTTTTCTTCCCATTCAATTTTTTAAGACACGAGACGTTTTAAGTTCAAAAAAACCAATTTTAAAAAGCTTTTCAAGTTCTGGGACAACAGGACGTATTCCAAGTAAACATCATATTACAGATCTTTCAATCTACGAAGAAAGCTTTTCCAAAGGATTTAAGGCCTTTTATGGCGACATTACAGATTATGTAGTACTAGCCTTATTACCTTCATATTTGGAACGTGAAGGGTCTTCATTAACGTATATGGTTGAATACTTAATAAGTCAATCTAAACAACCAGAAAGTGGATTCTATCTAAACAATTTATCCGAATTAAAAAAACACCTTATTGAATTAGAAGCTAAAGAGAAAAAGATCTTGCTCATTGGCGTTTCCTTTGCTCTGATGGATTTAGTAGAATTATCAACCTTCAACCTCAAGAATACTACAGTAATGGAAACTGGAGGTATGAAAGGAAGGCGCAAAGAATTAATAAGAACTGAACTTCATGAGGTTCTAAATAAAGGATTTGGTGTGCGACAGATTCATAGTGAATATGGAATGACTGAATTATTAAGTCAAGCGTATTCAAAAGGGAATGGCCTTTTCAAAAGCCCAAACTGGATGTCTGTTCTAACAAGAGACCCAGAAGATGCTTTAAGTATCCAAAGTCCTGGAAAAACTGGAGGCATCAATATAATCGATCTGGCAAATATCAATTCATGTGCATTTATTGCGACTCAAGATTTAGGTCGCGTATATGAGGACACTTCATTTGAAATTATTGGACGTTTTGATAATTCCGATATTAGAGGTTGCAATTTAATGGCGCTATAGCATTGTTTCCGTTGTAATGTCTACAAATAATCTTCGACTCAAGGCTAAATTCAAAGCATGAAATTATTAATTACACTTTTTCTCATAAGCACATCTGTAGTCTCACAAAAAAGTGATTTCAATACAAAAAAAGGGTTTGCTGCCGAAGGTTATGATGTGGTTGCTTATTTCAATAATCAAGCAATTGAAGGGTCAATTGATTATGTTGCAACTCATAATGGCGTGAAATACAAGTTTATTTCTGAAACTAATTTGAAGCAATTTCTATCTCAACCAGATAGATATTCACCTCAATATGGCGGTTTTTGTGCCTATGCGATAGCTGTCAAATCAAAAAAAGTAAAAATAAATCCTGACACTTTCGAAATAAGGGATGGTAAACTCTATTTGTTTTATAATTCTTGGGGAACAAATACGCTCGAATTATGGCAAAAAGAAAATGTGAAAGGTTTGATAAAAAAAGCCGACCAAAATTGGGAAGCGATTACTTTAGATTAAATTCTATGGAAAAGAATAATTAGCTTCAAGAATTGGTTGGTTAATTGTGAAACGCCAGATTGATGAATCTGGCGTTTCAATATTCTAAACTATTTTAATTATAAAAGTGCTTTTTTTTCCGCGGTTTAAAATGATATATCTATTATTGATTAAATCTTCAGAAGTTAATAGATAACTTTCATTTACTTTTTCTTTATTTATTGATACCGAATTTTCCTTTAATGCTCTTCGCGCTTCTCCATTTGACGCTAAGAAATTCGTTTTGGCAGATAATGCAGCTATCATATCTAATCCTTCATTAAATTCAGATTGAGCTATTTCCGATTGTGGTACACCCTCAAACACTTCTAAAAAAGTAGCTTCATCTAAGGTCTTTATATCTTCCTTAAAAGATTTGCTATATAAAATTCGGGAAGCACGTTGGGCATTTTCAAAATCAGATTTGGAGTGTACGAATGTAGTCACTTCTTCAGCCAATCGTTTTTGTAAAATCTTGAGCCCACGATTCTCATTGTGCTCAATTAACAGATTAGAAATAACATTTTTATCTAAAAATGTAAATATTTTAATATATTTTTCAGCATCTTCATCTGAAGTATTGATCCAAAATTGAAAGAACTTATATACGGATGTTTTATCAGTATCAAGCCAGATATTACCACCTTCGCTTTTTCCAAATTTAGAACCGTCCGCCTTAGTAATTAAAGGGCAAGTCATTGCAAATGCTTTAGCACTTTCTCCAACGTTCATACGTCTTACCAATTCGGTTCCAGTGGTTATATTTCCCCATTGGTCACTTCCTCCCATTTGCAACAGACAATTGTGAGATTTGTGCAAATGATAAAAATCATAACCTTGAATCAATTGATACGTGAATTCTGTAAATGACATCCCAACATTTCCTTCTTCTCCAGATAATCGTTTCTTCACTGAATCTTTTGCCATCATATAATTGACAGTAATACGTTTACCGACATCTCGCGCAAAATCAATAAATGTAAAATCTTTCATCCAATCATAATTATTGACTAAAACAGGAGCATTCTCAGCATCAGAATCGAAATTCAAAAAACGAGATAAAACATTTTTAATTCCTGAAACATTAAATTCTAAAGTGGCTTCATCTAATAAATTACGTTCATCGCTTTTTCCTGATGGATCGCCAATCATTCCAGTTGCACCTCCAACCAAAGCAATAGCCTTATGGCCTGCTTTTTCAAGATGAACCAACAAAATTATTGGCACTAAACTTCCAATATGTAATGAATCTGATGTTGGATCAAATCCAATATAGGCGGTGGTCATTTCTTTGTTTAGTTGGTCTTCAGTTCCTGGCATAATATCATGAACCATCCCTCTCCAACGTAATTCTTCCACAAATTTATTCGTCATAATTAAAGTATTGATAACTAATTTTGGCAAAGATATGTTTATAAGCCTAATGACAAAAGACAATTAGAAAAAAGACTACATTAGCATTATGATTTTAGTTACAGGCGGAACAGGACTAGTAGGCTCCCATTTACTTTATAAACTCTTAAGTAGTAATGAATCGGTTACGGCAATTTACAGACGAAAGCATAAACTTGAAGCTGTTAAGCATGTCTTTTCCTATTACTCAAAGGATGCTAATGTGCTTTTCAACAAAATAAATTGGGTGGAAGCTGATATCACCAACATCACAGATTTGGAGGTCGCATTTAAAAACATAACTCATGTGTATCATTGTGCAGCATTCGTATCTTTTGAACCAGATAAATATCATCAACTACGGCAAATCAATATTCAAGGAACAGCAAATATTGTTAATTTATGTATTTCCAACGCTATTGAAAAGCTTTGTTATGTAAGTTCTGTTGCAGCTATAGGTCATAATGAAAATTCGAATAAATTAATTAACGAATCTACGTCATGGAACCCAGAAGATGACAATAGTGTTTATGCCATTACAAAATATGGTGCTGAAATGGAAGTTTGGCGAGGAACTCAAGAAGGGGTTAATGCTGTAATTATTAATCCTGGTATTATTCTTGGCCCTGGATTTTGGCGAGGAGCTGGTAGTTGTTCACTCATAAAAAAAGTGTATTCTGGATTTAACTATTATACTTTGGGTGTTACAGGATACGTAGATGTTTGGGATGTTGTAGAAATAATGCAATTGCTTATGAAAAATCCAATAAAAAATCAACGCTATATATTAGTTTCGGATAATTTATCTTTTAAGACTTTTCAAGAAAAAGTGGCAATAGCGTTAGGTGTAAAACCGGGTAAAAAAGAAGCAAGCACCTTACATCTCGAAATAGGATGGAGATTAGATTGGCTACGACATAAGCTTTTAGGTAAACGTAGGCTATTTGTAAAACAAGTCGCTAAAACTGCAAGAACTTCCAACTTTTATGATAGTTCTAAGCTCATTAATGAATTAGACTACAATTTTAACTCAATAGACAACTCTATTCAAAAGGTCTGCACTTATTTTAAAACCGATCTAGAATAATATAACTGCTTTATTCCTTTTTAGTGTTTTTTTTTGGCTGGCAAATCGGTTGGCATATCAACACGAGCTCTTCTTTTCGTTTTTTTGATGGTATCGGATAATCTTTTTATAGAATCTTCAAGTCTCTTTCTAGTCTTTTCTTCTTCAAATTCCTTTTTCTTTAAGGCCTCATAAATTTCCTTTTCTATCTTCAACTTGGACTTAACTTTATCTACTATTGATTTATAAGTCTCGGTATCAAAAGCATAATAATTATTGCTTGAAGCAAACTGCAGGCTATCAATTTTATATTTTTCATAAATATATTCCTGCGGATATATACCGTTAATTTCTAAAGTTTTTTTATTAATCCCTTTTGCAGAATTCAAAATAAATACATCATAGATAATATTAGCCATTCTATCTTGAGCAATTAAATTATCGGGCTTTTTAGGACGACCTGAATTATTGCAAGCTAAAAAGAAGACTAGTATTACTATGACAATTACCTGTTTCATCTATTAAATGTTAATCGTTTAGCAGCTTTAACGTTTAATACTTCAGAATTCTTATACACTAAAGAGCCATTTACAAAAGTATGTGTAATTTTTGATTTAAATGTAGTTCCTTCAAATGGAGACCAACCACATTTATAAAGAACGTTGTCTCTACTTACTGTCCAAGGATTATCAAGATCTACAATAACCAAATCACCATAATAGCCTTCTTTGATATACCCTCGTTTTTCGATTTGAAATAAAATCGCTGGATTATGGCACATCTTTTCAATTATTTTTTCTAAGGTTATTTTTCCGCTATGATAGGCTTCAAGCATTGCAACAACTGCATGCTGCACAAGTGGACCTCCAGAGGGTGCTTTAGTATAGATGTTTTGCTTTTCCTCAAGCGTATGTGGTGCGTGGTCTGTAGCAATTACATCAATTCTATCATCCAAAAGTGCTTCCCATAATTGCGCTCTGTCATTAGCAGACTTAACTGCTGGATTCCATTTTATAAAAGTTCCCTTTTCTTCATAATCAGCATCGCTAAACCATAAATGGTGCACACAAACTTCAGCAGTAATTTTTTTATCTTTTAAGGGAATATCATTTGTGAACAAATTGGTTTCTTTCCCAGTAGATAAATGAAAAATATGCAATCTCGCTCCAGTTTTTTTCGCGAGTTCAATTGCTTTTGAAGACGATAAATAACACGCCTCAGCACTTCTAATTACAGGATGATACTGCATTGGAATATCCTCTCCATAGGTTTCTAAATGCGCCTCAAGGTTTGCTTTTATGGTACCTTCATCTTCACAATGTACAGAAATCACCATATCTGTACTTGAAAAAATAGTCTCCAGAACTTCAGGGTCATCGACCAACATATTTCCTGTAGAAGAGCCTAAAAACAATTTTAAACCTGCCACAGTTTTGGGATTTACTTTTAAAATTTCTTCTAAATTATCATTCGTTCCACCAAACATAAACGAATAATTTGCATATGAAGATTGTGCTGCGATACTAAATTTTTCTTCTAATTTTTCTACCGTGGTAGTTTGAGGATTCGTGTTCGGCATCTCTATAAATGATGTAATACCACCCGCAATCGCTGCTCTAGATTCAGTTTCAATATTGGCCTTATGCGTTAAACCTGGCTCTCTAAAATGCACTTGATCATCAATTGCTCCTGGAAAAACATAATTTCCCATAGCATCTATGATGGTTTCTACATTTACGTCATCTATCGATTCCGACACACGTTTTATGTATTCATTTTCTATAAGAATATCACCTTCAATAATTTGGCCTTCATTGACAATTTTAGCATTTTTAATAAGTGTTGTTTTTGCTTCCATATTATGTTCCAAATAGACTTTTAATTTTCATGTTTAATACTCCAAAAATGGCTTCAGAAATTATAGTTCCACTCATTTTTGATTTCCCTCTTATTCTATCGGTAAAAATTACAGGAATTTCAACAATTTTAAACTTGTGCAAATGCGCTTTAAATTTCATTTCAATTTGAAAAGCATACCCTACAAACTTGACATTATCCAAATCGAGGGCTTCTAAAACTTGTCGTTTATAACATACAAATCCTGCAGTAGGATCATGTATTTTCATTCTTGTAATTAACCGTACATACATTGATGCTCCGTAAGACAATAACACTCTCCCCAAAGGCCAATTAACTACATTAACACCATCAATGTAACGCGAACCAATAGCAACATCAGCTTCGTCTTCTTGACAGGTATTATACAGTCTAATCAAATCTTTTGGATTATGTGAAAAATCTGCATCCATTTCAAAAATGTAATTGTAATGCAATTTCAAACACCATTTAAATCCATCGATATATGCAGTACCTAATCCTGTTTTGTTTTTACGATTTAATAAAAACAATTGTTCAGGAAACTCATCTTGAAGTTCTTTTACTTTTAGAGCAGTTAAATCAGGAGAATTATCATCGACAATAAGAATATGAAAACCCTTTTCTTGAAAAAAGACAGCTCTAATAATAGCTTCAATGTTCTCTATTTCATTATAAGTGGGTATAATGACAATCGCGTCGTGCATGTATTCTAATTTTAGCAAAAATAAGTTTTTTAGAAGATAATTCTAATAGAATTACTCATAAACAATGTTAATTAATTAATTGTATTATTCGAATTTAGATTTTTGAATGGTTGATGGCATTAAAGGTAAAATAAAATGATTTAGATAAAATTTCTTTATAATTTAGCAATATGCTAAGAGAACTAATTTCCAACGAATGGTTTACAATTTTCATTGTATTGGGATTGGCATCTATCACCTTATCTAAATATGTATTCCCTTCTCGTTTCAATGATTTTATAACTGTTTTAGGAAATTCTAAATATTTAAAAATATATGCGAGAGATCAAAAATTTATAGATGGTTTTGACTCTCTTCTATTTCTAAATTTAATACTATCAATATCGGTATTTTCATTTTTAGCCTACTCTACTTTAGCTAGCTTAGAAACATTCGATCTTTTTGTCTTTTTTAAAGTCTTATTTGGAATAGGCGCTATTGTACTTATAAAAATACTTATTGAACGTCTTATCGGAAGCTTATTTGAAATAGACACTCTTATAGATTCATACCTATTTCAAAAAACCAGTTATAAAAATTTTAGTGGCTTTGTTTTGTTACCAATTAACATCCTATTAATTTACGCAATAGCCCCTTCAATAGCTATCATTTATATAGTAATAGGCTTAATTACAATCATTAATTTAATTGGTTTTATAACATCTTTTAAAAATCATCAAAAGTTGATTATGAGTAATTTATTCTATTTTATTTTGTATCTTTGCGCACTCGAAATTGGACCATATCTAATTTTATACAAGTTAATTATTGATAACAAAGCTTAATCTATTTTTCAGCCTATGACGAAAGTGAAAACCATTTTAGTGTCTCAACCAGAGCCTAAAATCGAAAATTCTCCTTACTTCGATCTTCAAGAAAAGCAAAAAGTAAAAATTGATTTCAGACCGTTTATTCATGTAGAAGGTGTTGAAGCGAAAGATATCAGACTACAAAAAGTAGACTTAACTCAGTACACGGCTATTATTCTTACGAGTAGAAATTCTGTAGATCATTTTTTTAGAGTTGCTGAAGAAATGCGCTTCAAAGTACCAGATGCAATGAAATATTTTTGCCAATCTGAAGCCGTTGCTTATTACTTACAGAAATATGTAGTATATAGAAAGCGTAAAATTTATGTAGGCAAGCGTACGTTCGAAGATTTGTCTTCATTAATTAAGAAATATAAAGACGAAAGCTTCTTATTACCAACAACAGACAAATTAAAACCAGAGGTTCCAGAAATACTTAATGGTTTAAATGTAAAATGGAAAGAGGCGATATTTTATAAAACTGTAATTAGCGACCTTTCTGATCTAGCAAATGTGTACTATGATATCTTAGTATTTTTTAGCCCTTCAGGAATAGAATCATTATTGCATAATTTCCCGGAGTTCAAGCAAAATGATACGCGTATCGCTGTATTTGGAAATACAACCGTCAAAGCCGTTGAAGCACATGGATTAACAGTAGACATAGCCGCACCAACTCCTGAGACACCTTCAATGACCATGGCATTGGAGAAATATATTAAGGCAGCCAATAAAGGAAAATAATACTCCATATTAAAATTAAAAAAAAGCGTGATAAATTAATTTATCACGCTTTTTTTATGGCTTTGGAATTCGTTTATTTCACATTCGGCGCACCTGCCAATATTTCTTCATTAGCAAACTCTTCAAACTGTTTAAAATTCGCTCTGAATGATTCTGAAAGTTTATATGCTGTCTTATAGTATCCTTCGTCATTGTTCCACGTAGATCTCGGACTTAAAACCTCGTCTGGAACACCTGGACATGTTCTTGGTTGTAATAATCCAAAAACAGAATGTGTACTAAATGTTTCAGGTGTTACATTATCTAAGTGACCATTAAGAGCTGCACTTATCATAGCTCTCGTATATTTCAATTTTATTCTGCTCCCAATGCCATAAGGTCCTCCAGTCCAACCTGTATTTATTAACCAGACATTAACACCAGAAGATTTCATTTTTTCACTGAGCATTTCTGCATATTTTGTTGGATGCAAAGGCATAAATGGTGCTCCAAAACAAGCGGAAAAACTTGGTAGAGGCTCATCAATTCCTGCTTCAGTCCCTGCCACTTTAGCCGTATATCCTGAAATAAAATGATAAGCAGCTTGACCTGGACTCAATTTAGAAATTGGAGGTAATACTCCAAATGCATCCGCAGTTAAAAAGAAAATATTCTTAGGATTTTCACCAATAGAAGGCTCTTTTATATTGTCTATATGATGTATAGGATAACTAACTCGAGTGTTTTGAGTAATTGAAGTATCTTCATAATCTACTTCACCATTAGCATCTATAATAACATTTTCTAAAATGGCTCCTTTTTTAATTGCTTCATAGATTTCAGGCTCCTGTGTTCTAGATAAATTAATAACCTTTGCGTAACAACCGCCTTCAAAATTAAAAACAGTATTTTCATCAGTCCATCCATGTTCATCATCACCAATCAAACTTCGTTCTGGATCTGTAGATAATGTTGTCTTTCCTGTTCCTGATAATCCGAAGAAAATTGCCGTATCTCCATCTTTACCAACATTAGCACTACAGTGCATTGGCAATGTGTTTTTAAACACAGGTAGTATAAAGTTTAATGCAGAAAAAATTCCTTTTTTAATTTCTCCTGTATAACCTGTTCCCCCTATAATTGCAATTTTTCTAGTAAAATCTAAAATCGCAAAATTATGTTGACGTGTTCCATCAATTTCAGGATCTGCCATAAAACCAGGTGCATTAATTACAGTCCATTCTGGAGTAAAATCTTTAAGTTCTTCATTTGTAGGACGTATAAACATATTATCCGCAAACATATTACTCCATGGATATTCATTAATAACACGAATATTCAATTTATAGTTTGGATCAGCACATGCGTAACTATCTCTAACGAATACTTCTTTATCAGATAAATAGCCTGTTATTTTAGTGTATAACTTATTGAATTTTTCTGAGTCAAAAGGAATATTAATATTTCCCCACCAAACACGATCTTTAGTGATATCATCTTTTACAATAAATCGATCTTTTGGAGATCGTCCAGTGAATTCTCCTGTATTTACAGCTAAAACTCCCGAGTTTGTTTCAACCCCTTGGCCTTTTTCTATTGTTAAATCTTGAAGTTGTTCTGAGGATAGTTGATATTGTACTTTAGCATTCTTAATTCCGTATGGTTCTAACGAAATCGATTTCGATGCTTGGGTATGCTCTACCATAATTTAAGTGTGTTGTTTATAGTGCAAAATTAAAACTTTATTTTAAAGTACACACTTAAAATCATCATTTCTCAACTTTGATTTTTAAAAAATTTATCAACAATAAAATCCATGAGAGAATTAAAAGGAACCCTCCAATAGGTGTTATAAACCCAATGCTTTTAAAATTAAAATTAGTCAAAGTATTTGTCGCCAGACCATAAATGGAACCAGAAAATAAGACGAGACCAAATACAACCAAATAAAAGATAGCTTTTTTCGATTTTTGAGAAATAAACGTTGTGTTACCAACCCAAAGTAGCAGTAAGGCATGATACATTTGATAACGCACTCCTGTTTCAAAAGTTTGTTGAGCATCAATAGAAATTAATGCTTTTAAACCATGAGCTCCAAATGCTCCAATTACAACACTTAAGGCTCCCAAAAGTGCGGCTGTAATTAATAGTGCTTTGTTCATATAATTATATAATTTCAGTTTTTTTAACCCTTTGTATTTATTACATTCGTGCTAACTAACGAAACAAAATTACTCAACAAATCTCATTATGCGAAAGATTTTAGTTATAGGTTCTGGGAAATCCACTTCTTACCTCATAAAATATTTATTAGACAAATCAATCGAAGAAGACTTACACGTTATTGTAGGTGATATAAAAATATATAATGCCAAAAAATTAATTGGAGATCATAAGAATGCACAGGCCATAATGCTTGATGTATTTGATAAAACATCTCGTCTCAACGCCATTAAAAACGCAGACATTGTAGTATCTATGTTGCCAGCGCGTTTTCATATTGACGTTGCTAAAGACTGCATAGCTTGCAATAAAAATATGGTGACCGCATCCTATATTAGCGAGGACATGCAAAATCTTGATAAAATAGCTCGTGAAAAGGGTCTTGTTTTTATGAATGAAATAGGTGTTGATCCAGGTATTGATCATATGAGTGCCATGCAGGTAATTGATAGAATTCGAGAAAAAGGAGGAAAAATGATTTTGTTTGAATCATTTACTGGTGGATTGGTAGCTCCTGAAAGCGATAATAATTTATGGAATTATAAATTTACTTGGAACCCAAGAAATGTTGTTCTTGCTGGTCAAGGTGGAGCCGCTAAATTTTTACAAGAAGACACTTATAAATATATTCCTTATAGCCGATTATTTAGACGAACTGAATTCTTAGATATTGAAGGATATGGCCGTTTTGAAGCCTATGCTAATCGCGATTCTTTGAACTACCAAAGTGCCTACGGACTTGATTATGTAAAGACATTATATCGAGGAACTATGCGTCGTGTTGGTTTCGGTCGTGCTTGGAATATTTTTGTACAACTTGGAATGACTGAAGACAGCTATACTATAGATGATAGTGAAAATATGAGCTATCGCGATTTTGTAAATGCATTTTTACCCTACAGTCCAACGGATTCAGTAGAATTAAAACTAAGACATGCTTTGAAAATTGACCAAGATGATATTGTTTGGGACAAACTTTTAGAGTTAAACCTATTTAGTTCTAAAAAGATGGTTGAGCTTAAAAAAGCATCTCCTGCTCAAATTCTTCAAAAAATACTACAAGACAGTTGGACGCTCGAAGAGAATGATAAAGATATGATTGTAATGTATCATAAATTTGGATATGAATTGAATGGTAAAAATCACCAGATTGATTCTACTATGGTGGTAAAAGGTGATGATCAAACGTATACTGCTATGGCAAAAACTGTCGGGTTACCAGTTGCTATAGCCACATTAGCTATTTTGAATAAGAAAATTACAACACCAGGAGTTCAAATTCCAATTACTAAAGAAGTTTATGAACCAATATTAAAAGAACTTGAAGATTACGGTATTGTCTTTACGGAAAAAGAAGTTTCGTATTTAGGTTACAATCCACTAAACCTTTGAAGAGAGGAGAGCTCAGATAAAACCGCTAAATCTGCCTTATTAGAATTACAATTTTAAAACCTTTTAGTACTTTTATCTTTTATTTATAACAGAAAACACTCATGAAGATTGTAAATCAGAACATACAGATTGATGGTATTGATAAAAAGATACTTCGCGCTTTAATGAATGATGCAAGAACTCCAATTCTCGAAATTGCCCGTCAAGTTGGAATTTCTGGAGCCGCCATTCACCAGCGATTAAGAAAGCTTGAAAAGTCTAAATTGATATCAGGTTCTAAGTTTGTGATTGATCCAAAAGTACTAGGTTACACTACAATGGCATTTGTTGGGATTTATTTGGACAAAGCAATTAGCAATCCTGATGCAGTCAAACAACTAAAAAAAATCCCAGAAGTGATCGAATGTCATTATACTACGGGAGATTGGAGTATTTTTATTAAGATTTTAAGTAGAGATAATGAGCACTTAATGCATCTCCTAAATAATGATATTCAATCTATAACAGGTGTTTCTCGAACCGAAACATTCATTTCCTTGGCACAGCAAATTGATAGACAAATTAAGATATAAAAAAAAGCCTCTGAATTATCAGAGGCTTTTTTTTATAAATCTATTTTAGGTATTAGTCTCGTCCTGCAAACACTTGAATTCCCCAATATAATAATGATGCCAAAGCACCAATTGCTGCCACTAAATATGTTCTTGCGGCCCATTTTAGCGCATCTTCTGAACCTTTATACTCTTCTTGTGACACCATGTTTTTATTCTTCAACCAAGCCAAAGCTCTGTTACTTGCATCATATTCAACGGGTAGTGTGATAAAACTAAATACTGTAGCAAATCCCATCATGGCCAATCCTGCAACTGCAACCCATTGTCCAAACCCAACTCCTGCTGCACCTGCTAAAATTAAACCTCCAATTACTACCCATTGTGACATTCCAGATGTTACTGAAACAACTGGTACTAATGAAGAACGCATTTGCAACCAACTATACGCTTGCGCATGCTGAACCGCATGACCGCATTCGTGAGCTGCAACTGCTGCTGATGCCGCATTACGCTGATTATATACAGCCTCACTTAAGTTTACGGTTTTATTTTTTGGATTGTAATGATCCGTTAATTGTCCTGCTACCGAAATCACTTCAACATCACTTATACCGTGATCGGCAAGCATTTTTTCGGCAATTTCTCTACCGCTCATCCCATTACGTAACTGCACTTTTGAATAATGTGCAAACTTCTTTTTTAATTTATTACTCACCATCCAACTCACAAGTGCGATGACTCCAATAAGTATATAATATCCAAACATATGTTTTAATTCTATTTAATAAATATATAACATCAATAGCAAAAAATAAGCCAAATTTGAGTTAAGAAATTTTGTCAGGTCTAACCCACAATATTCACGATTTTCCCCGGAACGACAATCACTTTTTTAGGCTGACGCCCTTGCAATTGTTCTTTGGTTTTGTCATGTGCCATAACAGCTGCTTCAATATCCTCTTTACTCATATCTAATGGCAATTCTAATGTGAAGCGCATTTTTCCATTAAAAGAGATTGGATAATTCTTACTGCTTTCTACCAAATGACTTGCATCAAACTCTGGAAAAGGTGCGGTAGAAATTGATTTGTCATGCCCCAATTGACTATACAGTTCCTCAGCAATATGTGGTGCATAAGGCGATAATAGAATTAGCAATGGTTCAAGTATGTTCTTACTCGTACATTTTTGAGCCGTAAGTTCATTAACTGCAATCATAAAGGTGGATACTGATGTATTGAAAGAAAAATTCTCAATATCTTCTTCTACTTTCTTAATGGTTTTATGAAGTGTCTTTAAATTGTCTTTTGATGGTTCTGCATCTGTTACAGTAAGACCGTTTTCACCAAAATACAATTTCCATAATTTTTTCAGAAAGCCGTGAACACCAGTGATACCAGCTGTATTCCAGGGTTTCGCTTGTTCTAAAGGCCCCAAAAACATTTCATACAATCTTAAACTATCAGCTCCATACTGAGCGCAGATATTATCAGGACTAACTACATTGTACTTAGACTTGGACATTTTTTCAACTTCACGACTTACTTTAAAGCTACCATCTTCTTCAGTAATAAATTCGGCATTCTTGAAATCTGTTCTCCAGTTTTTAAAAGCCTCAATATCTAGCTCATCAGAAGCATTTACAAAAGACACATCTGCATGAATTGGTTGAACATCTTTATTTTTAATTAAACTTTTTGATAAAAAAGTATTCGTTCCTTCCATTCTATAAACAAAGGCACTTGTCCCCAGAATCATCCCTTGATTAATCAGTTTCTTAGCAAATTCGTCCACAGGCACTAAGCCCATATCAAACATAAACTTTTGCCAAAATCGGGCGTATAATAAATGTCCTGTTGCATGCTCGCTTCCGCCAATATATAAATCGACCTGCTTCCAATAATCAATGGCTTCTTTTGAGAAGATTTCATTCTCATTATGCGGATCCATATATCGATTGAAATATTGTGAACTTCCAGCCCAACCTGGCATGGTATTCAATTCTAAAGGATGGATATTAACATTATCAATGTCCTTGTTTTTTGCCAACTCGCCCTTGAGGGCGTCCCATGCCCAAACTGTTGCGTTTCCTAAAGGTGGCTCACCAGTTTCAGTTGGCAAATATTTTTCAACTTCTGGTAAGGTAATCGGTAAATGTTTCGCGTCAATCATCTGAGGCAATCCATTCACATAATATACTGGAAAGGGTTCGCCCCAATAGCGTTGTCTAGAAAATACAGCATCACGCAATCTGTAATTTGTTTTCCCTTCGCCTTGTCCTAATTTTTCTAATTCGTAAATCGCAGTTTTAACCGCTTTTTTATACTTAAGACCATTTAGGAAATCACTATTTACAATAACCGTCTTGTCTTTATCAGCAAAGGCTTCTTCAGAAATATCAACGCCATCAAAAATATTAGGAATGGCAATGTTGAAATGTTTTGCAAAATCATAATCACGTTGATCACCACAAGGTACAGACATTACTGCCCCTGTTCCGTAGCCAGCTAGTACGTAGTCTCCAATCCAAATAGGAATTGGTTCCTTTGAAAATGGATGCTCCGCATAAGCACCTGTAAATACTCCAGATATCGTTTTCACATCAGCCATTCTATCTCGCTCACTACGCTTTGCAGTCGCTTTAATATAGGCTTCAACCTCAACTTTTTGAGTTTCTGTTGTGAGTTTAGTAACCAATTCATGTTCTGGTGCCAAAGTCATAAAACTCACACCAAAAATAGTGTCTGGTCGTGTCGTAAACACATCAATCTTATAAGGATTGGATTCCGAATTAAGTTCGGAATGACGTTCGGTTTCGTCATGCTGAACTAGTTTCAGCATCTCACTTGTCATTTTCACATTAAAAGTCACTGAAGCACCAACCGATTTTCCAATCCAATTGCGTTGTATATCTTTAAGAGATTCTGTCCATTCTAAGTTATCTGTATTATAATCGATCCCATTTAATAAACGTTCAGCGTAAGCAGAAATACGCATCGACCATTGGGTCATTTTTTTACGAACTACAGGATGTCCACCACGTTCAGAAACGCCGTTAACAATTTCGTCGTTAGCCAAAACGGTTCCTAAGGCAGGACACCAATTGACTTCAGTCTCTGCTAAATAGGTTAATCTATATTTTAATAATATCGCTTCTTGTTGCTCTGTTAAATAACTGTTCCAATCTTCAGCTGAGAACGTTTCAATTGCATCATCACAAGCCGCATTAACATTTGTATTACCTTCAGAAGCAAATACGCTAATCAGTTTAGTAATCGCTTCCGCTTTATTTGTATCCTTATTATACCAGGATTCAAACAATTGAATAAACACCCATTGGGTCCATTTGTAATAGTTAGGATCACTGGTTCGCACTTCTCTACTCCAATCAAACGAAAACCCAATTTGATCTAATTGACGTCTATAGGTTTTAATATTCGTTTCTGTAGTCAATGCTGGATGCTGTCCTGTTTGAATCGCATACTGTTCGGCTGGCAAACCAAAACTATCATAACCTTGTGGATGTAGCACATTAAATCCTTTATGACGTTTATATCGTGCATAAATATCAGATGCAATATAACCTAATGGATGTCCAACATGTAAACCTGCTCCGCTTGGATAAGGGAACATATCAAGTACATAGTACTTGGGTTTATCACTTTGGTTTTGAGCTTGAAAGGTTTTGTTTTCTGCCCAATATTTTTGCCATTTGGCTTCTATGTCGTTGAAATGGTAATTCATTGTAATATTTTCCGCTTGTAAAAGCGCAAATTTACGGTTTCTGCATAAAACAGTAAAACGAATCCTCCTAATTAATTAAGAGCATGCAACAATTGATTTTAAATATTGTTGAATTAAATTCTCTTTCAATTTCAATTTGTAATTTCGCCTCGGTTTTTAGACGAACAACTTCATGAAAAATACAACAAAAGCACACCTTGCTTTACTTGGAGCTAACATCATTTATGGCGCCAATTATTTAATTGCTAAAGGTGTCATGCCAGAAAAAATTGGTCCTTCAGCATTTGTGTTTTTAAGAATTTTAGGTGCTGGTTTATTATTTTGGATTATTAAGTCTTTTGTAAAAGAAAAGGTATCAAAAAGAGACCTTGGTATTCTAGCATTATGTGGTTTACTAGGTGTGGCAACCAATCAATTGTTATTTTTTCATGGCTTAAATTTAACCTCTCCTATAGACGCTTCCATTATTATAACATCAATACCTGTTATGGTATTAATTTTTAGTGCCTTTTTATTAAATGAAAAGATTACAAAAAATAAATTATTAGGCATCACCATTGGAGGCATCGGAGCTGTGTTTTTAGTATGGTATGGCAAATCTTCTGGAGGGACAAGTTCGGCTTTAGGTAATTTATTCATTTTTATAAATGCGTGTTCTTACGCCCTGTATTTAGTAATTGTAAAACCACTAATGAAACGATATAATTCTATAACTGTTATCAGTTGGGTTTTCCTATTCGGATTTGTTTGGATGTTCCCCTTTGGAATTAAAGATGTACTAACTACAAATTATGAGGCCTTTTCATTGAATACTTATCTGGTTATTGCGTTTGTAATTTTTGGCACTACATTTCTTGCGTATTTATTTAATATTTATGCGCTTAACCATGTGTCTCCATCAGTAACTGGAAGTTATGTTTATGTTCAGCCTGCGGTAAGCTTTATTATGGTGAGTATTTATGCCTTTTTATTAGGACATGATGAGTACGCTCAAGACATCAATCTCGTAAAAGTATTAAGTTGTATGCTAGTGGTTTCTGGTGTGTATTTAATTAGTAAAAAGCCAAAAGAAAAATTATTACAACAGGATTAAAATTTAAACGTTGTAAACCGTAGAGAACTCGTTTTCTTTTTTATTTTTACATTATCAATCCATAATTTATGAGTGCATCTTTTGATAGATACCAAAAACGCAAGTTAATTTCCTCTTACTTCTCCGTTGTAATTAGTATTGCTCTGGTGCTTTTTTTATTAGGCTGTCTAGGTCTGTTAGTCTTGAATGCTAAAAAGGTTGCTGATCATTTTAGAGAACAGGTGGTAGTAAGTATTTATTTCAGTGATTCTGCAAAAGATGTAGAAATAAAACAGCTCGAAAAAAGTCTTGTTATGGCTGATTATACAAAGTCTACAGAATATGTTTCAAAAGAGACTGCGGCCGAATTAATGAAGGAAGAAATTGGCGAAGATTTCATGGAATTTTTAGGTAATAATCCGTTTCAGAATTCGATTGATATTATTCTAAAAGCCGATTATGTAACGAATGAAACATTAGATGGCATCACTGAAGAATTATCAAATAAGAAGTTTATTGATGACATCCGTTATGATAACGACTTAGTTGAACTCATGAATAACAACGTTAAAAAAATTACGTTTTGGGTCTTGATACTTAGTGCTTTGTTTACTTTAATTGCAGTTTTACTTATTAATAGCTCCATTAGATTAGCCGTTTACTCTAAGCGATTCATTATAAAAACAATGCAAATGGTTGGTGCAACTAAGACGTTCATAAGAAGACCATTTGTCTTTAAAAGTGTTCAATTAGGTGTCGTAGGTGCTATTGTTGCGCTTATAGGAATGGCAATTGCTTTGTACTATCTCAATCGTACCTTCCCTGAATTAGAGCTTATGCAAAACCCGATTTTAGTCGCTTCCCTTTTTGTTGGAATCTTTTTGCTTGGAATCCTAATTACTTGGATTAGCACCTTTATTGCAACGCAGCGATTCCTAAATCTGAAAACCGATCAATTATATTATTAAAAGTTAGCCAAATCAAAGAAGGACATTTGATTGATATTGTGTTTCATGATGATGGGACATACTTTTATTATTTTAAGAAAGGAATAAAACACGGATTAAATTTAGAGAGTCTTAACGCTAAAGTTTTAAATAAAACTGTTACTTTGCATTTGCCAAAATTAATTTTTGACAGATCAAAATCTATTGCGCGTCTTGCAGTTGAGGATGAGATTATATTTACCGAATTCGATTAAAAATGGGAGAACAAAAACGTAAAGAAACAAATAATAACAACTTTGTTTTTGGAAAAAAGAATTACAAATTCATGCTAATTGGATTGGGGTGTATAGCTTTGGGATTCATTTTAATGTCTGGTGGCGGTAGTGACGACCCAAATGTATTTGATGAATCAATTTTTAATTGGAGACGTATTCGATTAGCACCTACTTTAGTACTTATCGGTTTTGCTATTGAAGTTTATGCTATTCTTTTAAATCCTACTAAAAAATAATCTCAAATTACGGTCCCCTTTTATTCTTTGGAATGACTATTTTAATATTTTTGCCTCATGGAAATCATTGATTCAATTATTTTAGGGATTATTCAGGGACTAACAGAATTCCTTCCTGTATCGTCTAGTGGTCACTTAGAATTGGGTAAGGCAATCCTTGGTGATGATTCTATTCCAAAAGAAAGTTTAATGTTTACCGTAGTACTTCATTTCGCGACGGCTTTAAGTACAATTGTTGTCTTTAGAAAAGACATTTGGGATATTGTTAAAGGGATTTTAAAATTTGAATGGAATGAAGACCTTCAATTTGCTTCTAAAATTGCCTTATCAATGCTACCCGCGGCTGTTATAGGTTTTACTTACGAACATGAGCTTGCCGAATTATTCGGAGGCAATATTAAGCTCGTAGGCTTTATGCTTATTCTAACAGCATTATTATTATACCTCGCTGATAAAGCGAAAGATACTTCCAAAAAAATATCTTTTAAAAATGCATTAGTAATTGGTTTTGCACAGACAATTGCGATGCTCCCAGGAATCTCACGTTCTGGAGCTACAATCTCTACTTCAGTATTATTGGGAAATGATAAAACCAAAGCTGCCCGATTTTCGTTTTTAATGGTTGTCCCTTTAATACTTGGGAAAATCTCTAAAGACATATTTAGTGGTGATTTAACCTATGACAGTGCTAATTTCACTTCCTTAAGTGCTGGTTTTGTCGCAGCATTTATTGCGGGATTATTTGCTTGTACTTGGATGATTAGTTTAGTAAAGAAAAGCAAGTTGAGTTATTTTTCAATATACTGTTTAATAGTTGGTTTAATCGCGATTGCAATCGCATCAAAATAAGAATATGCCTACTGTAGAAGATTTTCTTTCCGGACAAACACTACTTATAGACAAGCCATTACATTGGACGTCATTTCAAGTTGTCAATAAATTACGATGGGAAATTCGTCAAGCCTTCAATATTAAAAAAATAAAAGTTGGCCATGCAGGTACATTAGATCCTTTAGCTTCAGGCTTACTTGTGATTTGTACTGGGAAAATGACAAAGCAAATTGATACGTTTCAAGGACAGATAAAAGAGTATACAGGAACCTTTGTTTTAGGAAGTACAACACCTTCATATGATTTAGAAACTGAAATTGAACGCACTTATTCCACTGAACATATTACTGAAGTTTTGATTAAAGAAACTACCAAACAATTTATAGGAGAAATTCAACAATTTCCTCCAGTGTTTTCAGCTTTAAAAAAAGATGGAAAGCGGTTGTATGAATATGCCAGAGCAGGTGAAGCCGTTGAAATCCCATCAAGAACTGTACATATATCAGAATTTAAAATTACAAATATTGCTGACAATACTATTTCATTTAGAGTCGTTTGCAGTAAAGGCACTTATATTCGCTCATTAGCTCACGATTTTGGAAAAGCATTAAAGTCGGGAGCACACTTATCGGCATTGCGTCGTACAAAAATTGGTGAATTTGACGTTTCAAATGCCATAACACCAGAACAATTTATTACACAACTCGCTTCGGAATAATTATTGATAAACATATTGCTTCAAACTTTTCAATTTATGAAGCAAGCTATTGTTATTTTCATATTATTAATAAATCTTCCATCTTTTTCCCAAGATAATACAAAAACAAAAGGTCTTTTTTATAAAATTTCTTTAGCGACAACATTAGGTATTAATGAAGATTTCAGTTTATCCGAAGAGGATAATAAAAATCTAATTAGGCCTAGCGCTATTTTTTTAAATAATACTATTGGCTATCAATTTGATGAGCGTTCATCTTTAGGACTAAACACCGAATATAATTGGCATTCTGAAAGCGGCTTACAATTTTTTCCTGTGCATTTAAGTTTTACTTATAATATTTTTGATTTTGATGATGTCGTTTTTGTAAGAGGTGGCTATGGAAAACTCTTAAACCTTGGAACGCGTTTTGAAAAAGGAACACTTTATAAAGTCGGAATAGGCTATCGTGCTTATGATGACAACTTCAAAAACGCAGTGCTATTTGGACTTGATTTTAGTCGAAAACGATTTGGCTTTAGGCAAACAGAAAAGCTTTCTAGTGTATCTATTTTCTTAGAATTTATGGTGTTTTAATCTTTTTCGCTTATTTTGACGTATATATGTTTAGATAAACACATCAAATTTGGAGTTGATTGAGAAACATAAAGCACTAATAATTACATTCTTGCTTACAGGAATTATGCTTTTCGCTATGTTTAGTTTTCATATTACAAAACAAAGTGAATTCATTGCTGAAAGCTATTATGAAATGGAACCTCAAACCATCGAAGAACTTAAAAAACTCGAGGCGTTAGAAGCTCTAGAAAAATCATTAACAAAAACAAATCAAGCGTTTAATGAGGATAAGGCATTCAAAGAAATGATGAAAAATTTCAAATCGATGTCTTCCAACGACTTTGATAAGACAACAAAAAAACTTAAAGAAGAAGCCTCACAAACTCCAGATGAAGTTGTTTCCTCATCTTCATCCTATACTAGTTCTAATGGGTATTCAGTAGATAAAGAAGCCTTAAATAAATTTAAAAAAGCCAATGCTGTATTAGCAAAGCGTTCAGAAGAAAAAAGAGCAAAAAACACCAACAACAATGCGAATAGCACACTTACATATTCGTTAAAAGATAGAGACATTTTAGATTATGATACGCCTAGATATTTATGTGAAAACAGCGGAATAATTGTTGTTAATATAACTGTAAACGGAAATGGAAACGTCACAGAATCCTATATCAACACATCGTCAACATCAGAAAATGAATGTTTGATTGAACACGCAATTGAATATGCCAAATCTGTCCAGTTTAGCGCTTCAAGTAATGATTCGCAACTAGGTTCAATTAGCTTTTATTTTAAAGGAAAGAACTAAGATTCAATTAATTTTATTAAATCGTCAATTATATTTTGTCCTTTATTCTTATTATACCAATGTTGTAGGTCTTCTTTGAATTCAGGTGAAAGACTACCATGTAAATCTTTATAATCAGCAACCAATTTAGTTGCCTCACTCGGACGTGGTCCATAAGTATTCAAAACCTCATTAGTAGAATTATCAATCATAATTAATTTCGGAATGGCGCGTCCACCATTTGTTAAAAATTGATTCATTAAAGCATCATTTTCATCCCGAAGAACCAGTTTTAAATCAATACCTGGATTTAGTTCAGCAACTTTATTCATGACTGGAGTAACGTGGGCAGCATCACCACACCAACTTTCAGTAATAACCAACCAAGTGACATCACCTCTAAAATCTAAAATCTTTTCTCTAGATTCATGCGATATTTTGATGGTTTTATCCCATCGCTTCATACGTCTATTATTTAGCATCGTATAATTCACCATTGCCTCAGACTTATCATTACCTGTTGTTGATTGTTCATCAACCATTTGAGTTACTATATCTCTATATGCTTTATAGGATACGCTCTTTTGCTTATTATATTCAATTTTATCTTTTATCATGCCCAAATGTAGTTTCTTAATTCGTTAAAAAAGATGACTTTTATCATAACTATGTCTATCTTTAATATATAAACTAACAATTCAAATTAGGCGTTGATATACAAAGCCTTTTAAAGCATAATTCTTGAAATAAATAAAACTAATATGACAAAGCATAGATGCGGATGGTGTGTTGGAGACACCTTATATGAAGCTTATCATGATAAAGAATGGGGCGTTCCAGTGTTTGACGATGAAACCATATTCGAATTTTTAATTTTAGAAACGTTTCAGGCTGGTCTAAGCTGGATTACTATACTTCGGAAAAGAGAGAATTTTAGAAAAGCATTCGATAATTTCGACTACAAAACTATTGCTAATTATGATCAAAGTAAAATAGATAGTTTGCTTCTTGATGCTGGTATTATTAGAAATAAACTTAAAATAAATGCCACTGTATCAAATGCATTAGCATTTATAGCCATTCAAAATGAATTTGGCTCATTTTCAAAATACATCTGGGGATTTGTAAATGAAAAACCTATTAAAAACAGCTTAAAAAGCGCAAATAATGCACCTGCAAATACACCCTTAAGCGATGCGCTAAGTAAAGATTTGAAAAAACGAGGGTTTAAATTTGTTGGCTCAACAGTTGTATATGCTCATATGCAGGCCACCGGAATGGTTAACGATCATGAAATGAATTGTTTTAGATATAACGAAGTTTAATATAAATATTTTAAAAATTCGTTTCGAGACAATTCTTCAGCACCTAGACTTTCCAAATGATTGGTATAAACTTGACAATCGATAAGCTTATAATTTGTGTTTTGAATGAACGATATAAATCCAACTTTGCTGGCATTATTAACTTTGCTAAACATACTTTCCCCACAAAACACGCCATTGTTTAAATCTATTCCATAAAGCCCTCCTACAAGTTTATGATCTCGCCAAACTTCTATCGATTTGGCATAACCTAATTTATGTAATTTAATATAGGCCTTTTTCATTTCCTCTGTAATCCATGTACCAGTTTGTCCGTCTCTTTTTAAGTTACGGCATTGTTCAATAACATCAATAAAAGCTTTGTTTATAGTAACTTCAAAATCTGAATTACGTAAAATCTGCTTCATGCTTTTTGAAACTTTTAAATTAGAAGGAAACAACACAAAACGTGGATTTGGCGACCACCATAAAATAGGTTCATCACTATCAAACCATGGAAATATTCCATTTTGATATGCAAGAATCAAACGTTCTGAAGACAAATCACCTCCAATGGCAAGTAATCCATCATTAGAAGCCGTTATTGGATTTGGAAATTCAATTTTATCTGTTAAAATATGCATTCAAAAATATATCCTTTCTGTAAAATTAACCTTTTGTTTCAATAGAACTAACACATTTTCTATGGATTAACTCTTAGCTATTATTAAAAACAAACAGCCTCAATGTAAATGTGTACATTGAGGCTGTTTAAAATTATATTTAAACTATTATCCCTTAAAAAGGAAGATCATCATGATCTTCTTCTTTTAAGTTTGTTGCAGGTTCAAAGGCTTCTGCTGGTGCAACCGGAGGCATATTATCTGCAGCTGTTTGAGCATTCTCTAGTCTCCAACCTTGAATAGAATTAAAATATTTAGTTTCTCCTTGTGGATTAACCCATTCTCTACCTCTTAAATTGATATTTACTTTTACAGACTGACCAACTTGATAGTCATTTAATAAATCTGTTTTATCCTGAACAAATTCTATCATAATATGTTGTGGATATTGTTCCTCTGTTGTTACAACTAACTCTCTTTTTCTAAACCCATTGCTTCCAAAAGTTTGAGTCTCTCCTATCATTTTAATTTTTCCTTGTACTTCCATTGCTTCTTATTTATTTCTATTCAAAATTTAACTTAATAATAATTTCCAGGCACTGTCTATATCTCCATAACTGAGATAATTTCGTGCGATTTTATGTTTTTCTCTATGAGACATTTTTGTAATATTTGGATAGCGCTCACTTACGTTATCAACAAATTGTGTGATCTCTTGTTTAGATGGCAAGGCTTCAATATTTCCTAACATCCCTAAATCATTTCCTGTTAAAATCATACTGTTTTTAACCTCATTTGGCATAGCATCTACACCAACACCTATTGTTCGAAGTGGTTTTGGGATTTCAAAAAATCCTTTTTTAGCTCTGTTATAATAACTTCCTCCAGCACGTGCTACCAGATCCAATTTCTCTTGAATAATAGTTCCATCACTATCCAACACATCTTCAGAAATATGAAACTTTACAACTTCACATATCACTAAATTTCCAGCTCCACCTTCGTTACCAAGCTTAATAATCTCATTCACTTTGCATTCAAATTGAACTGGAGATTCCGCAACTCGAAATGGTTTAACACTATCAGACTCGAGCATTGTTAGTCCAGTTTTGTCAAACTCATTCACCGACTTAGCATATTCTGTACTACTTAATGATGCTTGATGAACGAGGTCATAGTTCACTACATTTATGACAACTTCCTTTACCGTTTCTACATTTTCTAAGGTATGTTTCGTTGTATTATCTCGTACTCTTCGAGCTGGAGAAAAAATAAGAATTGGTGGATTAGCACTAAATACATTAAAAAAACTAAAAGGAGATAAGTTTGGATTGCCTTCGGCATCAATCGTACTTGCAAATGCAATAGGTCTTGGAGCTACTGCACTTAATAAATAACCATGAAGTTTTCCTGTTGAAAGGTCTTTTGGATTAAAAGATATCATTTTTATAATGTGTTAAGATGCAAATGTAACCATATTACTAAAGTTATAAAAACAATTTGCTCAGCTTGATATACAATATTATTAACATAATTCCATTATATTTAAAATTAAAAAAACAAATCTATGGCAGTACCCATAAATCAAAATATTCTACGTTGGATTATCACCTTGGCATCCTTTGTAATAATTTCGTTAATTCTGTGGAATACTTATATATTCTTTCAAAACTTTAAGGCCGAAGAGCGTTCTAAAATGCAGAATTGGTCATTTGCGCAAACCGAATTCATCAAATCTGACACAGACACAAATTTAGATTTGACATTACAGGTTTTAAATAGTAATACCACAACTCCAATGTTAGTAATAAGTAAAGATGGAAGTCTAGGGAGTTCTAATAACATTGATGAAACCAAAATTGATGATTCATTATATGTTCAAAGCCTAATTTCCAAATTTAAAAATGAGAACACACCAATTGAAGTTCGGTACAAAGACAGTGTTTATTCTACAATTTATTACGGAAATTCTCCTTTACTCAATAAGTTAAAGTATTATCCATTGGCCTTATTACTTATCATTTTCTTGTTCGCAGCTGTCGCTTACTTTTTTTATAGGAGCTCTAAAAATGCTGCACAGAATAAATTGTGGACAGGAATGGCAAAAGAAACTGCACATCAAATTGGAACACCATTATCATCTTTAGTTGGTTGGACAGAAATATTAAGGTCAGAACATGTAAATCCCGACTATCTCATAGAAATTGAAAAAGATGTTAATCGCTTGCAAACAATAACGGATCGATTTAGTAAAATTGGATCCGTTCCAACGCTTAAAAAAGAGGATATTGTTACTGAAACCATAGAATCTTATGAATATTTAAAAGCGCGTTCGTCAAAATTAATAGATTTTGAAATTAGTGCTCCAAGCGATATTCTTTATGTAAATCTAAATTCCCAATTATTTAGTTGGACCATCGAAAATCTTGTGAAGAATGCTATAGATGCCATGAAGGGAAAAGGTCAATTAAAAATTAAAATTTTAAAAGATGATAAATTCGTTAAAATTAACATTATTGATTCTGGAAAAGGGATTACCAAACAAAAGTTTAGCAAAATATTTGAGCCTGGGTATACGAGCAAAAGACGTGGTTGGGGTTTAGGATTATCATTAGCGAAACGTATTATTGAAGACTACCACAATGGTCGAATAAGAGTATTAAATTCGGAAATTGATAAAGGAACAACCATGCAAATTTCATTAAAGTTAATACAATAAAATTGGATTATGGACGCGAAGTTTTTCACTTTAAAAGAGGTAAATCTCAATAATAATTGTCCAGAATGTTATTCACGCGAAGGGTTGCAATTGACTTTTTTTCAAAAATTTATAGAAAATCAGTTCTTCAAAGCAATTACTACTCAAACAATTGAAAAACTGTATTGCTACACTTGTAAAACTGAGATCTTTTCAATACGATGGACAAATGACATTGATCAAGTAGTGGCGTATCAAAAAAGAGCCGCAACTCCAAAGACGAACTCTATTAAATTAAAAAAGCTGAGCTGGATACTTATTACAAGTATTGCAGTTGTTTTAGCAGGCATAATACTCTATACGGCCGGATTATTTGATACTTGAATCTAACCCAAATTTGAATTTATACGTTTCGCAAGCGCCTTAAACGTTTCATCATCTAGTTTTACTTTTTGAATAAATCGCACATCTTCCATAGTATTTAAAGGAATTAAATGTACATGTGTATGCGGCACTTCTAATCCAATTACCGAAACACCAATGCGTTTACAAGGCACTGTTTTTTCAAGAGCAATTGCCACTTGCCTCGAGAACTCCATTAATCCAGTATACAGGTCTTTATCAAGATCGAAAAGTTTATCAATTTCAGTTTTAGGAATGCATAGTGTATGACCAATTGCATTAGGATTTACATCTAAAAATGCTAAAAAGTCATCCGTCTCAGCAACCTTATAACAAGGAATTTCACCATTAACTATTTTTGTAAATATAGAAGCCATTATAATTTTAGTATCTCTGTAAATATAAAAAGATTCCACATGGTAGTGGAATCTTTTCTAGATTTTTATTGATTCACTGACTATCTACTAATTTCTAGTACATCAAATTTCATAACACCATTAGGAACTTGAACTTCGGCGACTTCACCAACAGACTTACCTAAAAGCCCTTTACCTATTGGAGAGTTTACCGATATTTTTCCAGAAGACAAATCAGCTTCTCCATCAGCAACTAAAGTATAGGTCATTTCCATACCATTAGTTTGATTTTTTATTTTGACCGTTGAAAGCACCAATGCTTTAGAACTGTCTAATTGCGACTCATCAATTAAACGAGCCCCAGCCAAAGTTTCTTCAAGTTTAGATATTTTCATTTCCAGCATTCCTTGGGCTTCCTTGGCAGCATCATACTCTGCATTCTCACTTAAATCGCCTTTATCTCTCGCCTCAGCGATAGCTCTAGATGCGTTTGGGCGTTCAATATCTTTTAATTGTTTTAACTCGTCGCGCAACTTCTTTAATCCTTCTTCCGTATAATAAGATATATTACTCATAACTTTATCATTTATATTCTACTTACTTTGTGTTATAAATGAATCAATTAAACAACTGATCTCAGAATAAAACACAAAAAATCCCGCTCACACGAGATTCTAATACAAATATACAAAATATTTAATGCAACGCTTATTTTGTTGTAAATTGCATCACAATTTTATGCGCATGAAATACCTTTTTTTGTCAATTATTTTAATCATTTTATCCTCTTGTAGTAAAAGTGATTCTTCAAATAATTGTAATTTTTTAGTCAACGCTGGTGTAAATGCGAGTGTAAATTTAAATCTTCCTGAATTCAGCCAATTGCAGTTTACTAGTAGCTCAGTTTATATCCCGAATCAGGGGAATGGTGGTATTATTGTAATTAATACAGGTGGCGGAAATTTTAGAGCTTGGGATGCGACTGACCCTAACCATATGGTTTCAAATTGTTCGATTTTAGAAATCGTTGGAGCAGAAGGAATTTGTGGTTGTGAAGACGCCAATACATACAGCCTTTTTTCTGGCCAATCTCTTAACAACCCTCAACCCTGTGGTTTAAAGGAATATCGCGTCAGTTCAATTGGGAATAACACCTATTCTATTACAAATTAATCTATACTGTTTTAGACAGCTCCTTTTTAATGGCATCCATGAAATTTGGATTAACAGTAATATCTGCAATATTGATATGCGTATAAATTTCAGGCACACAATCAAATGTATAGGCAATCGGCATAATATGAAGCAATTTTTCAACTGAGCGCTTATATGCCAAATCCATCTCATTTTTACAATGGTTTTTTCCATAATACTCTTCAGACATTACTGGCACAAATAATTTCGAATCTACAATTCCCCACATATATTTAGAGGTAAAGGCCTCTCCAATTCCAATACTTTTTACATCAAAAAAGATACTTAGTTTATCTCCATTTGGTTTTCTAAAAGCATCTAAGGGTTCAAATACATTTTTCTTAACCCAAGCACTATTCCCATGAGAATAACTAATAAACACATCATATTTTTGTGCGCCTTCCGCAATTCCTGTAACCAAAAATTTATAAGCAAAACGCCAAGCTAAGATTACTGCGATTCCAATTGACACAACAGTTAAACCTACTGGAAGAATGTTTCCAGTCGATAAAATAGCTAGACCGAGTAAGATAAGAAGTCCACAACTTATTATAAAAGCCAATATTGCAATAATTAGAGGTTTCGTTTGAATGGACGTTACATATTTAAATAACAAAGCGAAAATCAAAGTGGTAAATATTCCGAAAAACAAAATTAATCCAATAATTACTGCAGTACTTTCAAGAGGTTGCTTTGCAAGTTGATTATGATTCAATTGATCTAATAGAGCCCATGCCACTAAATGTGTCCCAGTTTTATTTATTCCAACGAGTTGATCCTCTTTTAAACTTCCTATAATTAGTATACGATCAGCCATATTAATTGGCTCTGAAAACTCTCCGCCTCCTGTTTGATTTACTTTATGATTGAAAGTAATAGTTTGCGAATTAATATTGGACTCCGTTCCAATTGGTAAAATATAATCGCGTAGTTCGGTTGGAGGAGAGTCCTCATCAAGAATATCCCGAGCGACTCTCAGTGGTAGCGCTTCAATATATTGAAAACCTCCATTTTCATTTGGAAACTTTAATTCCGAAGTATAGCTAAGCACTCCCATTTTTTCTATAAACTCCGTATGAATTCTGAATCCTTCAAAATAGTTTTCATAAAATTCCTGTGCTTGTTTTGCATCGTGTTTCTCGAAATATTTTTTGTCATAATCACGCATGTCATAAACAGCGTAAACCTTGACCCCAGAATCTTTCAAGCGCTTTAACGCCTGTTTAACTGTCTCTAACTCTTCTTTATCATTTCTGAAAAAACAATCAAGAACAACAGCTTTTGGACGATTATTGGATGCATATTGAACGCCTATGGAATCTAGTAAATTACTTAGACGTTTTCTATAATTACCCTTATCAAATACATTAGATCCTTCCGCATAATAAGGTAAATCTATTAGATTCATTTTCTTCTTTAATACAACACTTTCAGGACTATCTAAATAAAACGTTTTATAAACATAATAGTCAATAGACTTCCAGAAACTGGTTAATGATCCTATCAGAATTAAAGATATTAGAAAGAGAAATAGATAATGGCCTAGGCGACTGAGAGTCGCCATATTTTTAGGTTTATTTAATTTAGTCATAGAAAATTAGAATTGTGCCAATATTGAACTTAAATGATCAGCTTGCCCATACCAATAATTAGGATTTTGATACTCATACTCTATTTCACCTCCTAGATTCCGTCTTAACTCATAAGCATATCCTAATCCTTCATACATAGAAACTAAATCAATTCCAAAACCCCAAGCCGTATCATAATCTCTCAAATCGTAAAAATAATTGTACTCATCGAGATTAAACTTATAAGCTTCATCAATAATACGAACCGCATAATCCCAATATTGAACACCTGAATCATAATTCTCTGATAAATAATGTGCTTCAGCCAAATCCAAATAATTTTCAGCAATTAAGGGATCCGACGGATCTATCTCTAACCATAAATTAAGTGCTTTATTTAAAGGCTCAATCGCGCCTGATGGGTCACCACCATCCAAATACAATCCTCCTAAAAGAGAATATTCATCTGCTAAAAAATAGGGATCCTCACCATTATAATACCCTTGATCCAACTGATTTTTATATTCACTGATTGCCTCTTCGTATGAGTCATAGCTTGCTGGTTCTTCATAAGCATTATAATCGTAGAAAGCTTCAGGGTCTCCGGCATTCACATAAGACTTTTTTATAGTATAGAGCTCACGCTCTTTCGTTCTGTTTACAGCAGACGCTTGATTCACTTTTACTGGCACTCTTCGTTGAATCTCAACACTCCCTTCAGTTGTGTAAAATTTCACATCCTTACCAACAGCTTCTATCGTAAACTCAGTTCCTTCAACTGCCCCTTGATACTTATTGCTAGGACCACTGGTTTTATAAAAACTCAGTTTATTAGACACAAAATGTTTAACCTTACCAAAAAATGTTTTATGCTTTTCACCCTTTGGACCAGCCTGAGCCAAATGTTTAGAACCAGGCCCCAAACGTTGAGTATTGCCATTACTCGTTAAATACAAAGTGGTATATGCTGGAACTTGAAACATAGTTCCCGATTCGAATCGTTGACCAACGTTAACTGATGCGTTTACTGGTTTACCTTTTGGTATTGTTACCACTATATTAACAGGTACATCACTCTGACCATTATACTCGGTCTTGGAAACAACTGATTGTGCCTGTATTACTGTCGAAGAAAACACGAATAAAAAACTAAATAATAGACAGTAAAGAGGTTGGTTTGAGGGCTTGTTCATTCTTTTTGATTTCATGATTTATGAATTTAAAATTAAACAAGGGAGATTATAAATATAGTAATAATTTTCCCACTATCTATAATTCAAAAGATTGAACCAATCTTATTATGGCATATAATAAGGTGTTAAGCTCCTAATATTCTTATATAAAAAATAGGCTCACAGTATTTGGTAATCAAATATATAATCGTAAATTTGCAAACTCTTTTTTGAGAGAGGAATGTTTAATAAAGAAAATTAATAAGTGTGGACACATTAAGCTACAAAACGATTTCAGCCAACAAAGCTACTGTAAATAAAGAGTGGGTTTTAGTTGATGCTGAAGGTCAAACCTTGGGTCGTTTAGCTTCTAAAGTTGCAAAACTTTTAAGAGGCAAACATAAGCCTAACTTCACACCACATGTTGATTGCGGAGATAACGTAATAGTTATTAATGCTGAAAAAATCAACTTAACAGGTAACAAATGGACGGAGAAATCATACATCCGTCACACAGGTTACCCAGGTGGTCAAAGAAGTTTAACTGCGACAGAATTGTTCGGAAAAGATCCTGCAAGAATCGTAGAAAAATCAGTAAAAGGAATGCTCCCTAAAAACAAATTAGGTGCTGAGTTATTCCGTAATCTAAATGTTGTTGTTGGTGCAGCCCATTCGCATGAGGCTCAAAAACCAAAAACAATTAACTTAAACGAATTTATTTAATGGAAGTAATTCACAAAATTGGCCGTAGAAAGACGGCTGTTGCTCGTGTATATGTTGCCAAAGGAAAAGGTAACATAACAGTGAATAAAAAAGACATGGCGGTTTATTTTCCTACTGCAACATTGCAGTATAAGGTAAACCAACCTTTAGCTATGACTAACAATGATGGCAACTTTGATATTACAGTTAATGTATTTGGAGGTGGTATTACAGGTCAAGCTGAAGCAATCCGTTTAGCAATTTCTCGTGCAATGTGCGAATTAGATGCAGAAAATAGATTGATACTAAAACCAGAAGGATTATTAACAAGAGACCCAAGAATGGTTGAGCGTAAAAAATTCGGACAGAAGAAAGCGCGTAAGAAATTCCAATTCTCTAAACGTTAATATCCCAAACATGATTTGGGATCTCCTTGCGAGATGCTCAAATCGTTTATTAAAAATTTAAACCAGTTATTGTTGTCCATGACTTTAGAGTCAGGATTTAGTTAAGCATCTAAATGGTAAAGGCGAGCGTAAAGCAACCACTTAATCATTGCTAATCAACAGAACGTAAACTATTACAAAATGGAAAAAGTAGAAGTAAAAGACTTACTTGAAGCAGGTGTACATTTCGGTCACTTGACAAGAAAATGGGATCCAAACATGGCGCCCTACATTTATATGGAGCGTAACGGTATCCATATCATCAATCTTTACAAAACTGCAGCTAAAATTGAAGAAACTTCTCAAGCGCTTCATAAAATTGCAGCCTCAGGAAAGAAAATATTATTTGTAGCTACAAAAAAACAAGCCAAAGACATCGTTGCTGAAAAAGCAGGTGCTGTAAACATGCCATACATTACTGAAAGATGGCCTGGTGGAATGTTAACTAACTTCATTACTATTAGAAAAGCGGTTAAAAAAATGGCTTCTATTGATAGAATGAAAAAGGACGGAACATTTTTAACGCTTTCAAAGAAAGAGCGTTTACAAGTTGATCGTTTAAGAGCTAAGTTAGAAAAAAACTTAGGTTCAATTACTGACATGACACGTTTACCTGGTGCATTATTTGTAGTGGATATCAAAAGAGAACATATTGCAATTAAAGAAGCTCAAAAATTAAACATTCCAATTTTTGCAATGGTTGACACAAACTCTGACCCTAGACAGGTGGATTACTTGATACCATCAAATGATGATGCTTCAAAATCAATCGATAAAATTCTTTCACTTGTAACTTCAGCTGTAGCTGGAGGACTTGCTGAGAGAAAATCAGAGAAGGCTGAAAAAGATGCTAAAGCGGAAAAAGAAGTAGCTACTCCGGTTGCTGCGGAAGTGGAAACTCCAGTTGAAGCTAAAGTTGAAGCTAAAGTTGAAGCTCCTACTGAAACGAAAACTAAAGCAAAAGCTAAACCGGCTGCAAAAGCTAAAGTAGCTGCTGAAGAAGAAGAATAAATAACATTAGTACAACACAAATAAGTCGTTTAGTTCTTTTCTCTTTTGAAAATCTATTGAACGACTTTTTTAAATATTAAAACAATATGGAAGCTATAAAAATTACAGCCGCAGAAGTAAACAAACTAAGACAAGCAACAGGAGCCGGAATGATGGACTGTAAAAAAGCATTAGTTGAAGCTGAAGGGGATTTTGATAAAGCTATCGAAGTATTACGTAAAAAAGGACAGAAAGTTGCCGCAAAAAGAGCTGACAGAGACTCATCTGAAGGTGCTGCTATTGCAAAAATCAATGCAGATCAAACTGCTGGAGTAGCAATTGTATTAGGATGCGAAACTGATTTTGTTGGAAAAAACGAAAATTTTGTTTCTTTAGCAAACCAATTTGCTGAAGTGGCCTTAAATTATAACTCTAAAGATGAGTTTTTAGCTGCTGATTTCGGTGGAATGACAGTTGCTGAAAAGTTAATTGAGCAAACTGGAGTAATTGGTGAAAAATTAGACATTACTGCTTTTGAAAAATTAGAAGCCACTTTTGTTGGTTCGTACGTACATATCAATAAAATTGCTGCTTTAGTTGGATTATCTACTAAAGCTGATAACGCTGAAGCATTAGTTAAAGATATCGCGATGCAAGTTGCTTCAATGGGAGCGACTTCATTATCTTATAAAGATTTTGATGCTGCATTTGTGGCTTCAGAAACGGAAGCAAGAATTGCTGTTATTGAAAAAGATAATATTGAATTGGGGCGTTTAGGAAAAACTCTTAAAAACGTACCTCAGTTTATTTCAATGGCACAATTAACTCCAGAAGTTATTGCTGCGGCTGAAGAAGCTGCTAAAGCTGAATTGAAAGCAGAAGGAAAACCAGAACAAATTTGGGATAGAATTCTTCCTGGTAAAATGGAACGTTTTATTTCTGATAATACAACGCTTGATCAAGAGCAATGTTTATTAGACCAGAAATTCATTAAAGATGAAAAACTAACCGTTGCCAAATATGTTGATTCATATGGTGATGTTTCAGTTACAGGGTTTAAACGTGCAACTGTAGGTTAAATTCATTTTAAAATATCAATACAAAAAGCTGCTCTTAATGAGTGGCTTTTTTTTATCAAAAATTCTAGGTTTCTAAAAAAAGATATTGATTATATTTGCTAAACTTTCAAAGACAAAATGAAATATAAAAGAATTCTTTTAAAATTATCTGGTGAAGCCCTAATGGGAACACGTCAATATGGAATAGATCCGGAACGCCTAGCAGAATATGCTAAGGACATTAGAGACATCACCAATACAGGTGTTGAAGTTGCAATAGTTATAGGAGGCGGAAATATTTTTAGAGGGGTTGCTGGGGCGAGTAACGGAATGGATAGAGTTCAAGGAGATCACATGGGCATGTTAGCAACCGTTATTAACGGATTAGCACTTCAAAGCGCGTTAGAAGACGCTGGTGTACCTACACGATTACAATCTGCCGTTCATATCAATCAGGTTGCAGAGCCATTTATTCGTAGAAAAGCGATGCGTCATTTAGAAAAAGGTCGCGTAGTTATTTTTGGAGGTGGAACTGGAAATCCATATTTTACAACCGATTCGGCCGCCGTTTTACGTGCTATCGAAATTGAAGCTGATGTTATTTTAAAAGGAACACGTGTCGATGGTATTTACAATACAGATCCTGAAAAAGATGATACTGCGGTAAAATTTGATCATATTACATTCGACGATGTTTTACGAAAAGGATTAAAAGTAATGGATACTACTGCTTTTACATTAAGTCAAGAAAACGAATTACCAATTATAGTTTTCGATATGAACAAAAAAGGGAATTTACTTAAGGTTGTTTCTGGTGAAAAAATTGGAACAAAAGTTAATCTATAGTAACTGTTTGGCTTATTTTTTGAATAGCTATAAATAATAAAAGAATTTAACGATGAACGAAGACATTCAATTTATACTAGATAGCACAAAAGAAGGGATGGATAATTCCTTAAAGCATCTTGAAAAGCAACTTAACAATATTAGAGCTGGGAAAGCAAGCCCTTCAATGCTTGGTAGTGTAATGGTAGATTATTATGGTTCGCAAACGCCATTAAGTCAAGTGGCAAATGTAAATACTCCAGACGGTAGAACTATAACTGTGCAACCCTGGGAAAAAACGATGCTTCAAGAAATTGAACGCGGAATCATGTATGCCAACTTAGGATTTAATCCAATGAATAATGGGGAAACCATTATAATTAATGTCCCGCCATTAACTGAAGAACGTAGAATTGATTTAGCGAAACAAGCAAGAGCAGAAACTGAAGATGCAAAAGTTGCAATTCGGAGTGCGCGTAAAGAAGCGAATTCAGAAATCAAAAAACTTGATGATGCTTCTGAAGATATTCAAAAGAATGCAGAAATTGATGTGCAACAAATGACAGATTCTTACGTTAAAAGAATTGACGATGTCCTAGATGTGAAAGAAAAAGAAATCATGACAGTATAATAATCAAAGCGACTTATAGTCGCTTTTTTCAGCTTAAAAACCTCTAATTAAAAACATTAATGTTAAAGTACTGTGTCATAATTATTTTCTTCTACTGCACGTTTACTTCACAGTCTCAATCTCAAAGTAAAATTCAAGATTCGGTTAAAACGACTAGAGATTCAATTAAAAAAGTGGATTTTTTAAAACAATTGGGGAATGGTTATTTTCCAACAAAATACATAAATATTGATTTACGTTATCTGATAAAATTTAATCAGTACGAAGGATTTAGAACTGGGCTTGGGGGAACAACAAATGAGGATTTCTCAAAAAAATATAGAATTAATGGATACTTAGTCTATGGATTTAGAGATCATAATTATAAATATAGTATTGGTGGTGGATTTAGAATAGCACCAGAAACAAACACTTGGGTAAACTTATCTTATACTGATGATTTACAAGAAACTGGAAGCTCAGCTTTTTTATCTGATAGGCGTTTCTTTTCATTTTTCGAGCCTCGTCTTTTAAATATCGATCTATTTCATTGGCATGTCACCAAAGCTATGAATATTGAGCATCAATTTAGTAACACCTTTCTTTCTGAATTACAATTAGCAGTCAGTGATATTAATCCTACTTATGATTATGTGTTTGCCACTAACAATACAACATATAAGGAGTTTCGTTTAACAACCGCTAAAATCGCTTTTCAATGGTCCCCTTTCAGTGAATTTGAAAACACAAAAAATGGAATCTTTGAAAAAAAAGTGGGTTATCCAAAATTCACATTGCAGTATACTAAGAATTTTAAAAATGTACTCAAAAGTAATGTTGATTTTTCGAAGCTGGATTTCAGATCTATATTTCAAACTAAACACAAAAACAGTGCGATTTCTGAGCTAATTATTACTGGAGGTCTCACCAATGGTAATACACCTATAACACACATGTATCATGCTTACCCTAACAATATAAGGAAGGAAACAATTATGCAACGTTTCTCAGTTGCTGGTATTAAGAGTTTCGAAACGATGTATTTTAATGAGTTCTTTTCAGATCGTTTTACTACAGTACAATTCAAACATTTTTTCAATAGATTCAATATTACTAATCGTTTTAAGCCACAACTGGTACTTATTACTAAATATGCCATTGGAAATATGGACAATATTGAACGCCATCAAAATATAAGCTTTAATACATTAAACAAAGGTTATAACGAATCGGGTTTTGAAATCAACAATCTCGTATTGGGATTTGGGCTCAGTTTTGCATATCGCTATGGCGCATATCATTTGCCCAAATTGGAAGATAATGTCGCTTTTAAATTTACGTTCAACGTTTCCTTTTAAGGCTAATAATATCCTTAAATTTAAGCAGCTAATCTTTCGCTTTTTTCTACCTTTGCGCTTCCTTTTATAGGCTTATGTTAAAATTATTTACAACAGGATTTTGGGAAGTTGTTGCGCGTCTTATATTGCGTAACAAAATTGCTATTCTAATTGGCGTATTATTAGCTACTCTTTTTTTTAGTTATCAGTGGAAACACATGCGCTTCACTTATACTGAGGCTAATTTATTACCAGATGAGCATGAGGTAAATGTTACTTATAATGATTTCCTTGAAATATTCGGCGAAGAAGGAAACTTAATCGTTCTAGGAGTAAAGGATTCTACACTATTTACAGTTGAAAAATTAAATGCCTGGAATCAACTTTCAGACGACTTCAAACACTATGAGGAAGTTGAAACAGTTGTATCCATAAAAGATTTACAAAAACTTGTTAAAAATAAATCTGAAGAGCGTTTCGACTTGGAACCTTTTATAAAAGATTCTCTGAGTTCTATTGAAGATATTGAGCTTTTACAAGAAGAATTATTCGAAAAGTATCCATTTTATGACAACTTTCTATTTAATAAAGATAGCAAAACCATCCGCACTGCCATCTATTTAAAAAAGGACATTGTCAATACACCTGCTCGAAAAGACTTTATTTTAATTACGTTAATAGATAAAATAAAAGCATTTGAAAGTTCTAGTGATTTAGATGTTAGAGTTTCTGGAATGCCTTACATTCGAACGTTAAATTCACAAAATATTGTGGATGAAATTGGGCTCTTTATTGGATTTGCCTTAGGCATTACATCTCTTATTTTCTTTTTCTTTTTCAGATCGTTTAGAGCAACGTTCATATCGCTTATAGTCGTGTGTATTGGTGTCATGTGGACTTTTGGTATCTTAGGCTTGTTGAAATATGAAATTACAGTACTAACGGCACTAATTCCACCTTTGATTATTGTAATTGGTATTCCAAATTGTATTTTCTTAATTAACAAATATCAACACGAGGTAAAATTACATGGTAATAAAGTTAAGTCCTTACAGCGAGTAATTACTAAAATTGGTAATGCCACCTTAATGACTAACGTAACTACTGCGTCGGGTTTTGCAACATTTATATTAACAGAAAGTAAACTCCTCAAAGAATTTGGTATAGTAGCCTCACTTAGTATTTTGGCAATATTTATTTTATGCCTTTTAATTATCCCTATCATTTATACTTTTTTACCATACCCTAAAGATCGTCATCTAGAGCATTTGAATAAACGCTGGATTGGTGGTTTTGTGAATTGGATGGAACGTATGGTGAAAGAGCGCAAAATAGCAATTTATGCGACCTCATTGATTTTATTAGTAGCGAGTATAATTGGAATGTATCAAATTGAAATTTCAGGAAGTTTAATTGAAGATATGCCTAAAAAAACAGAGTTCTTTGAGGACATTCGTTTTTTTGAAAAGGAATTCAATGGAATAATGCCACTCGAAATAATGGTAGATACCAAGCGTAAAAAAGGTGTTATGAAACTCAACACTTTAAAACGTATGAATACTCTTGAAGAGCTTATTCATGAAATACCAGAATTATCTCGACCAATTTCTGCAGTAAGCTTAGTAAAATATTCCAAACAGGCTTACTACAATGGCAATCCAAAATATTATCAATTACCAACTAGTCAAGAAAATAGTTTTATTTTATCCTATGCAAAAAACTCATCATCAGATATGAGTTTGCTGAACAATTTTGTGGATAGTACGGGGCAGTATGCACGTATCACCACTTTTATGAAAGATATTGGTACTGATAAAATGAAACGTATTGAAGAAAATCTTCAAGCTAAAATTGATAAAGAGTTTCCAAAAGACCGTTACGAAGTTACGATGACTGGAAAGGCTCTCGTGTTTCAAAAAGGAACGACGTATCTCGTTAAAAACTTGATAATTTCATTATCTCTTGCCATCTTCCTTATTTCGCTATTCATGGCCTATATGTTTAGGTCGTTTAGAATGATAATTGTATCACTAATACCTAATTTACTACCATTATTAATTACGGCTGGTCTTATGGGTTACCTCGGTGTTCCAATAAAACCATCTACCATTTTAGTTTTTAGCATTGCATTTGGTATATCGGTTGATGACACCATCCATTTTTTAGCAAAATATAGACAAGAATTACAAGCCAATCACTGGAAAATTAAAGTTTCTGTTTATGCTGCGTTACGCGAAACAGGAGTTAGTATGTTTTATACGTCTATCGTTCTATTCTTTGGATTTTCCGTATTTATCATCTCCAGCTTTGGAGGTACAGTAGCCTTAGGAGCACTAGTCTCAATTACTTTATTGTTTGCTATGCTTTCTAATTTATTACTTCTCCCTTCTTTGCTGTTGTCTTTAGAAAGAAGTATTGCCAATAAAGAAGTTTTAAAAGAACCTTCTATTAATATCATTCCTGAGGAAGACCTTAGGGAATCTATCGAAGACTAATTATAAAAAATTATATTTGCATTCAAAATTTTAATCACATGAAAACGAGTACAGTTGCTGAATTGCTGGCAAAAGACATCAAATTACAAGAAGTAGACATTAAAGGTTGGGTAAGAACATTTAGAGCCAATCGATTTATTGCTCTTAATGATGGTTCTACTTTAAACAATATTCAATGTGTAGTAAATTTTGAAAATACAGATGAAGAAACTCTAAAGCGAATCACTACTGGTGCAGCTGTACATATTAAAGGCGAATTAGTTGAAAGTCAAGGCAAAGGTCAAAGTGTTGAAATAAGTGTCACCTCTTTAGAAATACTGGGAGATTCTGATCCGGAAACCTATCCTATTCAACCAAAGAAACATTCGTTTGAATTTTTAAGAGAAAATGCTCATTTACGTACCAGAACCAGTACGTTTAGCGCCGTTATGCGTTTACGCTCTTCGTTATCATTTGCAATTCATAAGTATTTTAACGAGAATGGATTTTATTATATGCACACACCTATTGTAACAGGAAGTGATGCCGAAGGTGCTGGTGAAATGTTTCGAGTGAGTGCATTAGACCCTAAAAACCCGCCATTAAATGCTGAAGGCGATATTGATCACAAAAAAGATTTCTTTGGCAAGGAAACTAATTTAACAGTTTCAGGGCAATTAGAAGCTGAAACTTATGCGATGTCACTTGGTAAAGTATATACTTTTGGGCCAACGTTTAGAGCTGAGAACTCAAATACTTCAAGACATTTAGCGGAGTTCTGGATGATTGAACCTGAGGTAGCGTTCATGGATTTGGCAGGAAACATGGATTTAGCAGAAGATTTCATGAAATCTGTTTTGAGTTATGTTTTAGATCATAATCGAGAAGATTTAGAATTTCTTGAAAAGCGCTTATTGGATGAAGAAAAAACGAAACCACAAGCAGAACGTAGTGAAATGAGCTTAATTGAAAAATTAAAGTTCGTAGTAGATAACAACTTTAAACGTGTCAGCTACACCGAAGCCATTGAAATTTTACGTAACTGCAAACCAAATAAAAAGAAAAAATTCAAATATATTATTGAAGAATGGGGTGCAGACTTACAAAGTGAGCACGAACGTTTCCTAGTAGAAAAACACTTTAAATGTCCGGTGATTTTATTTGATTACCCTGCAAATATTAAAGCCTTTTACATGCGTTTAAATGAAGATGGTAAAACGGTAAGAGCTATGGATATATTATTCCCTGGAATTGGTGAAATGATTGGAGGTGCTCAACGTGAAGAACGATTAGACGTGTTAAAGGAAAAAATGAAAGCTCTAGATATAGATGAAGAGGAGTTATGGTGGTATCTAGATTTACGTAAATATGGAACAGCTGTACATTCAGGTTTTGGTTTAGGATTTGAGCGTTTGGTGATGTTTGCAACTGGTATGGGAAATATTAGAGATGTAATTCCTTATCCTAGAACACCACAAAATGCGGAATTTTAATACGCCTTTATGACAATATTAATTTAAAACAATCTATGTTTACCCATAATATAGATTGTTTTTTTTTAACTTTATAGAGAACCAAATTTAAAACATGCTTAAGCAATACCTTCAGTTTAAATTATCACAAAAGTTGTCGCCACAACAGATTCAATTGATGAAATTGATTCAGTTGCCTACACAAGCATTTGAACAACGATTAAAGCAAGAAATGGAGGAAAATCCGGCTTTAGAGAATGGTAAAGAAACTGTAGATGAATTCGAAGATAATTTTGATGACTTTGACAACTCTTCAGATGAGTTAAATGATAATGAATCCATAAATGCTGACGATATTAATGTTGATGAATATTTGAGTGATGACGATATTCCAGATTATAGAACACATGCCAACAATTACAGTAGTGATGATGAAGAAAAAGTTATGCCTTATGCCGCAGGAACGTCCTTCACGCAACACCTAAATAACCAGTTAAACACGTTTCGATTAAGTGAAGAGGAACGTGACATAGCAGAATTCTTAGTTGGAAGTGTTGACGAAAGCGGTTATATCAGACGTTCACTATCAGATATTATGGACGATTTGGCTTTCACTCAAAATGTATTTACAACTGAAGATAAAATAGAAAAAGTATTGCATGTGGTGCATCAATTGGATCCAGCAGGTGTAGGCGCTCGTAATTTACAAGAGTGTTTGAGTATTCAATTGCATCGAAAAGAGAAACAACCAGATATTGAATTGGCAACAGTCATTATTGATAAGGCATTTGAACAATTCACTAAGAAGCATTATAAGAAATTAATTCAAAAGTTTGATATAACTGAAATGCAGTTAAAGGATGCTATTGAAGAAATTGAACGCCTCAATCCTAAACCTGGCGGATCCTATGCAGGAAATAATAAAATGGTAGAGCATGTGGTTCCAGATTTTGCCATTAAAATTGTTGAGGGCCAACTAGAATTAACTCTTAACGGTAGAAATGCTCCCGAACTTCATGTATCTAGAGAATACAGTAACATGATGAAAGGTTATAAGGAGGCTAAAGATAAGAGTAAATCGCAAAAAGATGCCGTATTATTTATCAAGCAAAAATTAGATGCAGCTAAATGGTTTATTGAAGCCATTAAACAACGGCAACAAACGCTATTTGTGACTATGAGTTCAATAATGCATTATCAAAGTGACTACTTTTTGTCTGGAGATGAGCGTAAGTTAAAACCGATGATTCTTAAGGATATTGCAGATGAAATAGAAATGGATGTGTCTACAGTATCACGTGTTGCAAATAGCAAATATGTTGATACACCCTATGGTACAAAACTCATTAAAGAGTTTTTCTCAGAATCAATGACTAACGATCAAGGCGAAGAAGTATCGACTCGAGAAATTAAGAAAATTCTTGAAACTGTGATTGAAGATGAAAACAAACGTAAACCATTAACTGATGAAAAACTAGCTCTGATTCTTAAAGAAAAGGGCTATCCAATTGCAAGAAGAACCGTTGCTAAGTATAGAGAACAGTTAGATATCCCCGTAGCAAGATTACGTAAAAAGATATGATAAGTAAAATTCTAAAAAGCATATCATTTATATTTCATCCTCTTTTTATGCCTTTATTAGGTGTTCTTTTTTATTTTTCAAAATCACCACGATTCATTCCAGATCCGATCATACAAGCAAAGGTTTTTTCCATCACCATATTAACCGTAGTCCTACCCATTTTGCTTTACTACCTTCTAAAGACGCTTCACAAAGTAAAAACTTTTTATCTTGAAACAACACATGAACGTATTATTCCACTTGTTTTAAATGCTGCTATTAACATCCTCGTTATTATACGAGTATTAACTTTTAACGAGATTCCAGAACTTTATTTCTTTTTTATTGGGATTTTAGGATCTACAATAGCCTGTTTAATATTGGCATTATTAAAATTTAAAGCGAGTATTCACATGATTGGCTCTGCTGGCCTCTTTATGTTTGCGATAGCTGTAGGAATTCATTTTAAAATCAATATAAATGGCACATTGGCATTAATGTGTGTAATTTTAGGTGCCATTGCAACATCGCGACTACATGTTAAAGCACATACTAGTAACGAGTTGATAATTGGCTTTTTCATTGGGATTATACCTCAGCTTATTATGCTGAATTATTGGTTATAGAATATAAAAAATGAGGCCTATTTTGATAACTGAAACCTCTAAAGATTCATTACCAATTTTAACATCTTTATTAAATATTGGATTCAGCGCATAGTAGAAATGCACATTCCAAGTATCATATCCAGCGCTTAAAGTTAATCCATATTGAAGGGAATTAAAATCAGGATTCTTTGAAACTTTTATATCTGATGGCGAGCCACTATATTTCGAAGAATTAGCAAATACATACCCAAATTTAAAACCTGGATATAGTCTCCAAAATTTATAATCTGAAGCTGTTGAGGTACGCCATCTAAATTCAATTGGCATCTCTAGAATATACATAGTGAATTTATTCTTTGTAAATGAAGTTTCACTCTCATCAATAATCGAATAGATGAATTCACTATTCTCTTTTTGAATTAACATATTCTGATTAAATGAATTAGAGGATAATCCCATACCAATACCTAGTGCTACATTACGTTTTTTATTTATTGGTAGATCTCTAATAAATCCTAAATGCAATCCACTAGAAAATCCACTTTGCGTTAAACCATCAGGTATCTTATTCAATAAATTGTACGCAATTGAGACGTAAAATTGATCTTCTCTATAATTAGAATCAATTGAAGTAGTATCAACTGTCTGTTGTCCAAATACACATTGCAGTACAACAAAGAATACTAGTGTTAATCTAAATTTCATATTACAAATATATCGTTTAAACAGCTTTCAGTTTAAATAGAAACAAAAAAAGCATCCTGAATTTAAAAGGATGCTTTTTTTATAATTTAAAATATAATTTTAATTTTTATTTTTGGAGATATCCCCTTCTCGAGTGGTGTAATTAATTTTTAAAGCATTAACTTTTCTCAACTCTTGTTTAATATCACCTACCAATCCCATATTAGCGCCTTTATCTACTTTTAAAGCTGTAATTAAATATGGAATTAACTCTTCTCTTTTAGCAGCGCGTTCTGCAGCTATAAATGGAGCGATATCTCTAATATCTGCAAACTTATCATTCAATTGGATACGCGATTCAGTACCATATTTTTTTTGATATCTACCACTAGGTTTTCCCGCATAGATATACATAACTAAGTCCTTCTTTGCAAGTTTTTCAACCTGATCAGCACTAGGTAATGAGTTTTCAATCATGAGTGTATTGTCTCGCATTACCGTAGCCACCATAAAAAAGAATAATAGCATAAATACAATATCCGGTAACGATGCAGTATTTACCGCAGGTAACTCGCCTGATTTTTTCTTATTAAATTTAGACATCCTTTATTGTTTTCCAGATTATTGTTGTACTTCAGATAATTTTTGTGGGTACTCAAGTTTTATCTTATCAATTTTCTCTTTGAGTTTGGTCTTATTTCCTATCCATTTCACGTCCTTATAATTCATTTCCATTTCTTTAAAAGAAGAACCATAAAGTATTTGTGCTCTCTTATCTCTTAGTTCATTATAAGCTGCTACCAACTCATTTTGAACAGATATATAAGTAGCATACGTTGTTTCTCTATCATTTTTTAAAGAGATGATTGCCTTGTCTGGATTATCAGACGATTTCGGGTTGCCTTTACCATTACAGTAATCGCAAGCATCTTCACCAGTTCCACCACCATTATCCAAAAACTCAACTGCCGCTTTTCTCAAATCTTTTAATTCCATGACGTCGTCTTCAACAAGTAACTGATTTTTACCATTAATTAAAACGGTAAAAATATTCTTTTGCTTAATAATGACATCTTCCTGATCTTCTTCTATAGGAGGGAGTTTACGGTTTATCCCGCTATCAACTTCTATGGTGGTAGTCACCAAGAAAAAGATAAGAAGTAGAAATGCAATATCGGCCATTGAGCCTGCATTAACTTCTGGTGCTGCTCGTTTTGCCATACTATTTTATCATTTTTTTAATTCCTGAAAACAACATCGTTACTGCAGATGCACATATTAATATATAAAAGGCAATTAATCCTGCTCCAACCATTTGTGATTGTCCCGAAGTTGCTTCAATTCCATTGTATTTATAAACATTTGTATCACCTCCTGAAAGCACATATGCTATCACTAGAACTCCAACAAATGCGCCTAATCCAATTAATGTACTTTTTAATGAACCCGTATTTGTAACTAAATTTTTCAATACAAAAAACACAACAAATAATAATATCATTCCAAGAATAATATAAGCAACAATTGCCATTGGTTCAACAATTGCGGTATCTCCATCTAGTGCAGCAGCTTTAATAGCCTCATCTCCTTTAGAAATAATTCTAATAAGGAATATAATTCCTGCTAAACCTAGAACACCCACAAGCATTTTTAAAATTTTATGTAAATCCATAATTATAAAATTATTGTGGGTTATTATTTTTTGTTTCTAATTAATAAGTCCATTAAAGTAATTGATGCATCTTCCATATCATTTACAATACTATCAATTTTTGCAATAATATAATTATAAAATATTTGAAGAATAATTGCTACAATAAGACCAAATACTGTTGTTAAAAGTGCAACTTTAATACCACCAGCCACTAAAGATGGTTGCATGTCATTTGCCGCTTCAATCTTATCGAATGCTTGAATCATACCAATTACAGTTCCCATGAACCCTAACATTGGTGCTAATGCAATAAATAACGAAATCCAAGACACATTTTTCTCTAATTGCCCCATTTGAACTCCTCCATAAGCAACTACAGCCTTTTCAGCCGCATCGATACCTTCATCAGTTCGATCTAATCCTTGATAGAATATAGAAGCAACAGGTCCTTTTGTATTTCTACAAACTTCTTTTGCAGCTTCAACGCCACCAGAAGCAAGTGCATCTTCAACGTTTTGAGTTAGTTTCTTAGTATTAGTTGTAGATAAATTTAAAAAGATAATTCTTTCAATTGCTATTGCTAGTCCTAAAATAAGACATAGTAAAACAATTCCCATGAATCCTGGTCCACCTTCAATAAAACGTTTTTTCAGTTCTTGATGGAATCCAAGTTCATCAGCAGTAGCTGGGTCTGCTTGTGTTACTGTAGCCACAATAGCTGCAGCGCTTGTTGTTGTGTATGCATTTGCATTAACAGTTCCAAATGCCATGATTCCGGCTATGGCTAGGATAGAAAATAGTCTTTTCATCGTTCTTGATCTTAATTTTATTAGTTAAAGTGTTAAAGATATAAAAAAAATGCAATTAAAAAATAAAAATTACGTCACTTAACATAGCGATGCGTATAGTTTTTGCTACAATATTCATGCCTGTTTTATAAATGTAATTATTCCTGATAAATGCTTTTGCAGAGAGGAAGGGATTCGAACCCTCGATACGCTTTTGGCGTATACACACTTTCCAGGCGTGCGCCTTCGACCACTCGGCCACCTCTCTATTATTTTTAAATTTTAAATAGCGGTTGAAATAACAAAAAATTCTTTAAAGACTAAAACTTTAAAGGTTAATTTTATGACATTTCTCCTCTCAAGGGCGTTTCAAATATGGTTTTGAAGGTTTTAGCTGAAATTTTTTCTCCTAATAGGTACATCAATTTAGTAATAGCGGCTTCAGTAGTAATATCTTTTCCAGAAATAACGCCGATAGCTTTAAGTTGCGTACTGGTTTCATATTGACCCATTGAAACGCTACCACCAGGACATTGAGTTACATTTATTATATGTATTCCTTTTTTTATAATTTGTTTTAAAATAGTAATAAACCATGTTTCGGTAGTCGTATTTCCTGCACCATACGTTTCTAGAATAACACCTTTTATATTAGGTGCATTGAGTAAGTGAACTAATATAGTTTCAGAAATACCTGGGAACAACTTTATCAAAACAATATTGTTGTCAAACATTTTGTGAAGGATTAGCTTTTTTCTTGAATTTGGTTTTAATACAAATTCTTGATTCACCTTTAAATGCACTCCCGATTCTGCGAGATGAGGATAGTTTAAAGATTCAAAAGCCTCAAAATGTTCAGCATTAATTTTAGTCGTTCTATTTCCTCTATATAATTTATATTCAAAATACAAACCCACTTCTCTTATAACGGGCTTATTATTCCTTTGTAAGGATGCCATCTGAATAGAGGTTATTAAATTCTCCTTAGCATCTGTTCGTAAATCACCAATTGGTAATTGAGAGCCTGTAAATATTACTGGTTTATCTAAATTTTCCAACATAAAGCTTAATGCAGAAGCTGAATAGCTCATGGTGTCACTACCATGCAATACTACAAATCCATCAATCTCTTCATAGTTGCGTTCTACAATCTCAGCAATTTGAATCCAATAATTGGGACTCATATTTGAAGAATCTAAGGGTTCATCGAATGAAATAGTCTTAATATCACAATCTAATAATTTTAATTCAGGAATCCGATCAATTAGGTTTTCAAAATCAAAAGACTTTAGTGCGCCTGTATCTGCATCTTTTATCATCCCGATAGTTCCTCCTGTATATATTAGTAGAATATTCGGTTGGTGTGTATTCATAGTCATACTTTAAATATATCTTTAGAATTCTGAGTAGTAATTTCTGCAATTATCTCCTTAGGCGTTTCATAAATTTCAGAAAGTTTTTCGAGCACTTTAACAATATAGCTACTTTCATTTCGCTTTCCTCTAAACGGTTTAGGAGCCAAGTAGGGAGCATCTGTCTCTAATACGACATGTTTCAAATCAATTTGATTTAAAAATTGATCAATTTTTCCATTTTTAAATGTTGAAACACCTCCTATTCCTAGTTTCATATTATATGATATTGCCTTATTTGCTTGTTCTAAAGTTCCTGTGAAACAGTGAAAAATCCCAAATAGAGCATCGGATTTTTCACTTTCCAATACTTCAAATATCTCATCAAATGCTTCTCTGCAATGTATAACGATTGGCAACTGATACTGTTTCGCTAAATGAATCTGATGTTTAAAAGCATCTTTTTGAATAGTTAGCGTAGATTTATCCCAATATAAATCAATTCCTATTTCACCTATTGCATAGAAAATACGTTTAGAAAGCATCTCTTCCACATGTTTCAATTCTCCTTTATAATTATCTTTAACATGAGTAGGATGCAAACCCATCATTAAAAAAACATTTTCAGGGTAATCCGATTCAAGCTGTAACATAGCCTTCGTATAAGTTGAATCGATTGCAGGTATAAAAAACCGAGTAACATTGTTATCAATAGCACGTTTTATCATTGCATCTCTATCCTCTTCAAAGGCCTCACTATATAAATGGGTATGTGTATCTGTTATTGTCATGCAACAAAAATAATTGTTTTATAGGATTATATTTGTATAAAATCAAAATATGGAAACTTTACAAGAATTCCTTCTAGAAAAAGGATATACAAAGGTCAAACTAAAACTCACCAAAACAAATCACTTTGAAATAAAAGCAACACTAAATGGTGTACAAGGATTATTTATTTTGGATACGGGAGCATCTAGTTCATGCGTTGGTTTTGATGCCGTTGATACTTTTAAGCTTGATGCTAAGGAATCATTAATTAAGGCTGCAGGCGCTGGCGCAATTGACATGGATACTCAAGTGGCTAAAAAAAATGTTCTTAAAATTGGGAAATGGAAAAATGAAAAAGTAGCACTAATTCTTTTTAACTTAACACATGTAAACACCGCCTTAATAACACATAACGCCCAACCTGTAGATGGAATTATTGGAGCCGATATACTAAAAAAATCAAAGGCCATTATTGATTATGAAAAACGCTATTTATATCTAAAAATGTAGTATTTTTTTTACTCATTTAAGAAATTGTCATTATATTTATATACTAATCCCTAGTAATTAATTTTCATGCAGAATTCTATTATTATCGCTGATGACCACCCGCTTATACTTAAAGGTCTAAATGATTTTCTATTGGAAAAAAATTACAATGTCTTGGCAAGTGCGGTAAATGGAAAAGAAGCGCTTCAATTAATTGAAGACCTCCAACCTGATATCGCAATTTTAGATATTCAAATGCCATTTTTAACTGGTTTGGAGATTGCAAAAAAATGTCAAGATGAAAAATATGCCACTAAAATAGTGTTCATTACTTTCGAAAAAGACGAGACTTTATATTTCAAGGCCAAAGCTCTAAACACTTACGGGTATGTCCTAAAAGAGTTTGCCTTAACCGAAATTGAAAACTGTATCTCTTCTGTATTAAATAATACACCATATTTTAGTCCAGAATTGATTGCACACTTAAATCATATTGAAACCCCTAAAGAGTTGGAATTATTAACGCCAACTGAAAGAGATGTTTTAAAGCTGATAGCTCAAAATCTAACCGCAAAGGAAATTGGCGAACACATGTTTATTTCTGGTAGGACTGTTGAAAAACACAAGAGTCATATAATAAAGAAATTGAATATTGAGCCCATTCAAAATAGCCTATTAATTTGGGTTAAGGAAAATCAAGAATTTTTACTCTAGAAAAGTACGTAACGTTACGTATTGTTTGATATTGAATTAATAACGACCTTTACTGTGCTATTAATCAATTCTCAATATAGGAGAAATCAAAGGCTCTAAATTGTCAGTGATTTAGAGCTTTTTTTTAAGCTCTTTTTGGGTTCAACTTTTTTATGAAAAATAAAGTCAATTTATTTAACGCCATGTTAATTATTGGTTTAATTATAAGTTCGATGCTTATAATTACAATAAATATTCTTGTTAATTTTAGTTAGTTATAAAAAGGTGCATTCATATTTTTTGAATACGCCTTTTTTAATTTATTAGAAATTAAAATATACGTAACGTTACGTATTGTCTCGTATTATATAATTACCGATATTTACATTGCTATTAATTCTTAGGGAGAATTATGTATTATTGAAGCTCTGGGTTGTCATTGACCCAGAGCTTTTTTGATTCCATTATCAATTACACTCAAATAGATTTCAGAAATATACGTAACGTTACGTATTGTATGGTATTGATATAATTAGGAAATTTACGGTGCTATTAATTAGTTCTTAGGGAGAATTTTTGAAGGCTCTGGATCATATAGGTTCAGAGCTTTTGATTTAAATCATTTTTAAACTATTCATGAAAAACAAGTATAGTCCCATAAATAAATTATTAATTATAGGCTTAATACTAAGCGCCATTATAATTATATCCGTAAATATTCTTGTTATTTTCTATTAGATATGTATTGTGTATCAAACAAAAAGCGCAATTTTAAGAAATTGCGCTTTTAATTATTAGGCTTTTAAAAATTATAATTCTAAAGCTTTTTTAATATCATTATCCATTAATAATTCGGTTGGATTTTCTAATGCTTCTTTTACTGCTACCAAGAATCCAACACTTTCTTTTCCATCAATGATTCTATGATCATAAGATAAAGCCACAAACATTATTGGTCTTATTTCTACTTTACCATCAATTGCTACCGGACGTTCAACAATATTATGCATTCCTAAAATACCACTTTGAGGCGGATTAATAATTGGTGTTGACAGCATACTACCAAATACTCCTCCATTTGAAATAGTGAATGTACCTCCCGTCATTTCATCAACCGTTATTTGACCATCTCTAGCTCTAATAGCCAATCGTTTAACTTCCGCTTCAACTCCCCTAAAGCTTAGGTTTTCGGCATTTCTAATTACCGGAACCATTAATCCCTTTGGTCCAGAAACTGCGATACTAATATCAACAAAATTATAAGTAAGCATTTCTTTACCATCTATCATTGAATTAACCGCTGGATACATTTTCAACGCACGAACAACAGCAAGAGAAAAGAAGCTCATAAAACCTAATCCTACGCCATGCTTCTCTTTGAATGTTTCTTTGTACTCTTTTCTTAATGCAAATATAGGTGACATGTCTACTTCGTTAAAAGTGGTTAACATGGCCGTTGTATTTTTTGCTTCTACCAAACGTTCAGCCACTTTACGACGTAACATTGACATTTTACTTCTTGACGTTCCTCTACCCTCAACATTAATTTCTTTCCCCATTGAAGGCACCGCATTTACAGCATCATCTTTAGTAATTCGACCATTTACACCAGTGCCTATTACTTCATTTGAAACCATGCTCTTTTCAGCCAAAATTTTCTTTGCTGCAGGACTTGTGCTTCCAGTTACATACGTCTCTTTAGCTACTATTGGCTCTGATGCTTTTTGAATAACAGCTTCCTTTTTTTCTATGTTATTCGCAGCCTTACCTTCAGGTTTATCAGCACTTGTATCAATTAAACATACAACAGCACCAACAGCAACGGCATCACCTTCTTCTGCTTTGAGTGTAATTGTTCCACTTTCTTCTGCCGGAAGTTCTAAGGTTGCTTTATCGCTATCAACTTCGGCAATGGCTTGGTCTTTTTCTACGTAATCACCATCTTCAACTAACCATTCTGCAATTTCTACTTCTGTAATAGATTCTCCTGGTGAAGGAACTTTCATTTCTAAAATCATCTTGCTCTACTTTAGTTTATTCCGATATTTTAATATTATCGTTGGTTGTTTTTTGTTTTATCAAATACGAAGTCTATAACTTCTTGGTGACGCTTTTTAGAACGCACACTACTTCCAGCAGCTGGAGCGCCATACGCTCTTCTTGTTGCTGATCTAAATGTTTTTGCTTCCTCTAAATGCATTAGCATATAACTATAAGCACCCATATTTCTAGGTTCTTCTTGGGCCCAAACAACATCGTCCGCATTATTGTATTTTTTCAAGACGTCTTTAATAGCTGCATCTGGTAAAGGGAAAAGCTGTTCGATTCTTACTAAAGCTACATTATCCCGTTTTAATTGTTCTTGTTCTTCTAACAAGTCATAATAGAATTTTCCAGTTACAAAAACTAAGGTTTTCACCATATCTGCTTTCGCATTTTCATCATCTATCAAAGCTTGAAAACTACCATTCGCAAACTCATCAACTGAAGATACTACTTTAGGATGACGTAATAAACTTTTAGGTGTGAATACGATAAGTGGTTTTCTGAAATTTCCTTTCATTTGTTTACGCAACAAATGGTACATATTGGCTGGAGTTGTACAATCCATTACAAACATATTGTCCTTAGCACACAATTGAAGGTATCGCTCCATTCTCCCAGAAGAATGTTCTGCTCCTTGACCTTCATAACCATGAGGCAATAACATCACCAATCCGTTTTGCAATTTCCATTTGTCCTCGGCTGCAGAAATATATTGATCTAACATTATTTGTGCTCCATTACCAAAATCTCCAAATTGCGCTTCCCAAATTGTTAAGGTTTTTGGGCGAGCCATTGCATAACCATAATCAAAACCAACAACACCATATTCTGAGAGCAATGAATTATAAATAAAGAATTTCCCTTGATTCTCACTAATTTGGTTAAGTAACAAGATTTCTTCTTCACTATCCTCAACTTTAACTACGGCATGTCTGTGTGAAAACGTGCCACGTTCAACATCCTGACCTGAGATTCGAACATCAAATCCTTCCTCAAGTAAAGTTCCATACGCTAAATGTTCTGCCATTGCCCAATCAAGTTTGTCATTATCAAACATAGCTTTTCTTGATTGCACGAGGCGTTCTATTTTTCTAATGAATTTTTTATCGCTTGGTAACGTTGAAATGATATCCGAAATTTTTGTAAGCTTTTCTATAGAATACGTAGTATCTATAGCTTTCATCATTTTATCTTCATCAACAGAGACATAGTCAACCCATTCATTTTGCATAAATGGCGTGATTTCTGTTTTTTCAATTTTTCTAGAATCCACTAAATTCTCCTCTAAAGAATCTTTATAATTTTTTTCTAATTGTGTCACATAATTTGAATCAATAACACCTTCAGCCATTAGTTTTTCAGCATATATGTCCCTCGGGTTTTTGTGCTTAGAAATCGCTTTATATAGTTTTGGTTGTGTAAAACGCGGTTCATCGCCTTCATTGTGTCCATACTTTCTATAGCCCAATAAATCAATAAAGACATCGCGCTTAAATTTCATTCTAAAATGAAGTGCAAATAACATCGCATGGACTACTGCCTCCGCATCGTCCGCATTAACATGAAGTATTGGGGATAGCGTGACTTTCCCGACATCAGTACAATAAACACTTGATCTCGCATCTAAGTAATTCGTTGTAAAACCAATTTGATTATTCACTACAATGTGAATTGTTCCATTTGTTTTATAGCCATCCAGCTGTGCCATTTGAACCAATTCATAAACCAATCCTTGCCCTGCAATTGCAGCATCACCATGCACTATTATAGGCAAAACTTGTGATGGATTTTCAGGATACTTATCATCCTGCTTAGCTCTGGCAATGCCTTCAACAACCGCTCCAACAGTTTCGAGATGTGAAGGATTTGGTGCTATATTTAAATTTATTTTTTTACCTGTATCTGTAATACGATCACTAGTCCATCCTAAATGATACTTTACATCGCCATCAAATATTTCCTGTTCGTAATCTTTACCATCAAACTCGCTAAAAATATCTTTCGCAGATTTTCCAAAAATATTGGTAAGCGTACTTAGACGTCCTCGATGTGCCATTCCCATAACAAATTCTTTAACGTCAAATTCAGATGCTTTCTCAATGAGTGCATCTAATGCTGGGATTAAAGATTCGCCTCCTTCTAGAGAGAATCGTTTTTGTCCAACGTATTTGGTATGTAAAAAACTTTCAAAGGAAACAGCTTCATTTAATTTTTTAAGAATATGCTTCTTTTCATCAACAGAAAAACTAGGCTGATTATCATTTACATTTAGTTTGTTTTGTATCCATGACAATTCATCTGGTCTCCGAATATACATATACTCAATACCAATTGAATTACAATAAATAGCTTCAAGATGATTACGAATTTCACGTAGTGATTGCGCTCCTAATCCTAAAATATCTCCAGCATTAAATACCGTATCTAAATCAGATTTTGACAAGCCGAAATTCTCAATCTCTAAAGTAGGTGCATATTTTCGTCTAGCCCTTACAGGGTTAGTTTTTGTAAAAAGATGGCCACGAGTTCGATAGCTATCAATAAGCTTTACAACTTGAAATTCTTTTTGTACGTTTTCGGGTATTTGTGTACTAACACCTTCTATAACTTCACCTTGAACCCCATAGTTTTCGCTACCAAAATCATAACCTTGAAAAAAGGCTCTCCAACTGGGTTCTACAGAATCAGGGGTTTTTAAGTATTGGTCGTATAAATCAGCAAAGTATGCTGTATGCGCTGCATTTAAAAAGGAATATTTATCCATTACAATGTATAAGACGTTCTCGCTTCAACAAAATTTCTTCAAAAATACAACTTTTGTTAAAATTAAAGATGCTTTTATTATATTTATAACATAGTACCTCCGCAATTTATATGATTATGAAATTCATCAAAATCTTCGACAAAAATATCACCTGTTTAATTATAGTTTTCTTTTTAATTCTTACTTCGATAACTGCTCAAGAAAAAAACAATAAATTCTGGGAGAATGTACGTTTTGGAGGTGGCATAGGACTCAGTTTTGGTGATGGTTTTTTTAGTGGAACTCTAGCTCCAAGTGCCATCTATGATTTCAATACTCAATTTGCTTTAGGATTAGGCCTAAATGGAGCTTATAATGAACGAAAAGATTTTTATAATTCTACAATTATTGGAGCCAGTATAATTGGTCTTTTTAATCCGATTCCGGAGATTCAACTTTCTACTGAATTCGAAGAGCTTAATGTTCATAGAAATTGGGAAAATGATTTAGGAATTGAAAATGAACACTATTGGTATCCTGCACTTTTTATGGGATTGGGATATCAAAGTAGAAATGTTATAGTTGGGATTAGATATGATCTTCTTTACGACAAAACAAAAAGTATTTATGCAGATCCTTGGGCTCCTTTTTTTAGAGTTTATTTTTAAGAAAATTGGTTTTTAAACCAAACTTTTTGCCACTCTCTTTTCAATATTAAAAACACCACTTGTTCTGATAATTTTAAGGCATCACTCCCGTCTAACTCCTTAATTAGTTTTTCTGAAACATCAATAATATAAAGTAGGTTTAAATAATCGGTGAAATTAATTTGAATTAACCGAAACACAGTTTCATGTAATTGAGTAATTAAAACTTGTGGCGATACATCTACTTCAACTTCAAAATAAATATTAGCAAATCTAAAATCTTTATTTAGTTGTTGAATTAATTTTTGATACAATTCGCTTTTTAAAGATGCATCTAATATATCCTGTGGTGTTTTTAATGCTAGCATCTCACAGAATTAAACTTCTCTATTCATCAATTGTTCTCCAAACTCTTTCAATAAATCCTTATTATCTTCTGAAATATCGAGTAGTTCTAGTATAGAAAATGCCTTGTTCGTGTACTTTTCAATTTCTTGTTTGGTTGCATCTGCCGAACCGCTAGCCATAAAAATTTGTTTCGCAGTTTCAATTTTATTCGTTTGATCAGGCGGACTTAAACTAAATAAATGTTGCAATTCTAATCGATCTTCAGCTTTCGAAAATTCGAGTGCTTTTAAATATAAATATGTTTTTTTATTCTCGATTATATCGCCTCCAACTTGTTTCCCAAAAGTTTTCGGATCTCCAAAAACATCTAAGTAATCGTCTTGCAATTGAAAGGCTATTCCTAAGTTTTTTCCGAACTCATATATCCTATTTTGATTTTCAATAGAGGATTCGGCGACTATTGCTCCCATTTGCATTGCAGCACCAACCAATACCGCAGTTTTATACTCTATCATTTTTAAATAATCTGATATCGTAACATCATCTCTAGTTTCAAAATCGATATCATATTGTTGGCCTTCACATACTTCAAGTGCTGTTTTACTGAATAATTTTGCCAAAGCTTGAAATGTATGAGATTGATAATTCTCAAATAATTTATAGGCCATAATTAACATGGCGTCTCCTGAGAGAATCCCAGTGTTAATATCCCATTTTTCATGCACTGTTTTTTTACCACGTCTTAATGGCGCATCATCCATAATATCATCGTGCACAAGTGAAAAATTATGAAACACCTCAATACTTAATGCTGCATCTAAAGCTTTTTGAGGATCGCAATTAAAAATTTCAGCGGTCATTAAAGTCAAAACCGGACGTAATCGCTTACCTCCTAGACCTAAAATATAATTAATAGGACTATAAAGTGCTAATGGTTCTTTAGTTGTGGTAAAAGTTGACAAATATGCATCAAAGGCATTTTGATAATTGGTAATATTTTGCATTTAGCAAAAATAATGTAAATGCCTGAACTATTACAAACACTTTAATCGAATGTTAAAAAAATATTAAAACTTAGGAAACTTTTTAGGTTTTTATAGTTTCCTGTAGTACATTTGCCCTCGATTATGAGAAATAAAATAATACATAAATCAGCTGAACTCTTTCTAACTTTAGGTTTTAAGAGCGTCACCATGGATGACATTGCTAACGAATTAGGGATCTCAAAGAAGACTATTTATGTCCATTTTCCTAATAAAACGAAACTTGTTGAATCGGTAACTTTCGAACTCTTCGAAACCATATGTGATGGTATTGATGGAATTTGTGAGAGTTCAGCAAATCCTATCGAGGAATTGTATGCAATCAAAATGTTTGTAATGAATCACTTAAAAAACGAGCGCACTTCACCTCAATTTCAACTTAGAAAGTATTATCCACAAATCTATGCAACACTTCGAATTAAGCAATTCGAAAAAATGCACGAGTCCGTAAAAACAAGCCTCAAACATGGTGTGGAGACCAATCTATTTAGATCAAATATCGATCTTGACTTTATTTCTAGAATGTATTTTAATGGGATGACTGGAATTAAGGATGAAGCAATCTTCCCTAGAGAAATATTCACCGTTGAATATTTAATGGAGAGTTATTTGGAGTACCACCTTAGAGCTATTGTGACGGAACAAGGCTTTAAAATATTAAATCAATTTATTAAAAAAAATCAATCTTAATATGAGACGTACACTCATTACTATACTAAGTTTATTTGTTGTTTCAGTTGTTTATTGCCAAGATCAAACGCGTAGCTTCACTTTGCAAGAAGCCATTGACTATGCATTAGAGCATAATAGAACAGCAAAAAATGCGGCTCGAGATATTGAAGCTGCAGAACAACAAAAATGGGAAACTACCGCAACAGGTCTTCCACAAATAAATGCTAACATCGAATATCAAAATTGGATAAAACAACAAGTATCCTTGCTTCCTGCTGAATTTTTTGGCGGTAATCCAGGAGAATTTGCCGAGGTCGCTTTTGGAACAAAACAAACCATGAACGCTACAGTAACCTTAGATCAAAAAATATTTGACGGTTCTTATCTGGTTGGTTTACAATCGGCTAAAGTGTTTCTGGAAATTTCTAAAAACGCTAAAGAAAAGACAGATCTAGAAGTTAGAAAGACCGTAATTAATGCCTATGGAAATGTATTATTAGCAGAAGAAAGTATAAAAATTCTAGAGCGTAATATTGATGTATTAGAAAAAAACTTGGATGAAACCACAAAAATATATGAAAACGGATTAGAGGAAGAAGAAAGCGTGGAGCAATTACAAATCACCTTATCTGGATTAAGTAGTAGCTTAAACAATGCCTCAAGATTAAAAGTACTTGCCTATCAAATGCTTAATATTTCTTTAGGAACAGATTTAAATACAAACACTATTTTAACGGATAATCTGGAAACCTTAACCACACAAAATATTGTGTTATCCTTATTAGATGCTGACGAAGCTGTAGAAAACACCATAGACTACAAAATTGCATCCAATGATAAGGTCTCAAAAGAATTGTTATTAAAACTAGAAAAAAGCAAAGCACTTCCAACTTTGAATGCCTTTGTGAATGGCGCTTATTCTGGCAATGCAAATAGTTTTGATTTTTCTAAAAAAGATCAACAATGGTTTGGTTCCTCATTATTCGGTGTGAGCATGCACATTCCTCTTTTTAGTTCTGGTGAAAGAAGTGCAGCTACACAGCGTGCAAAAATAAATCTCGAAAAAGCGCAAGACGATTTAACAGAAACAGAACAAAACCTCAAATTTCAAATTACTTCGGCAAAAAGTGATTATCAATTTTCAATTGAAGAATATGATAACAAAAGGAAAAACCTCAACCTTTCGGAGCGTATTGAGCAAAAAAATCAGACCAAGTTTTTTGAAGGAATTGCTTCTAGCTTTGAATTACGACAGGCACAAACACAATTATATTCGGCTCAACAAGAGTTTTTACAAGCAATGCTAGACGTAATTAATAAAAAGGCAACTCTTGAAACGGTCTTAAATCAAACCTCAATCAATTAATCAAAACAAACACTAAAACGCATTACACAATGAAACATATAACAACTTTATTAATAGCAACTCTTATTCTAGTATCCTGTGGAGGAGATAAGAAAAAATCTGTTGAAGACATTATTGAAGAAGGCAACCTAACAAGCATTCGTGAAAAACGCGGAGAGGTTGTAGCCAAACAACTGGAAATCGCAGAACAAATAAGCCTGCTTGATGCAAAAATAGCAACCTTAGATACCATTAAAAGAATTCCATTAATTACGACCTTTGAAGCTAAAGCAGAGGTCTTTAATCACTATTTAGAACTTCAGGGCAATGTGAATACTAAAAATTTACTGGTAATTTACCCTGAGTTTTCCGGGATACTCTCAAAAGTTTATGTAAAAGAGGGTCAAAAAGTTACCAAAGGACAATTATTAGCTACAATAGATGATGGTGGTTTAAATCAGCAGGTTGCTCAATTACAAATTCAAGCCGATTTAGCGCAAACCACTTTTGAGCGACAAGAACGTCTTTGGAACCAAAAAATTGGTAGTGAAATTCAATATCTTCAGGCCAAATCGACCTATGAAGCACAACAAAAAGCAGTGAATCAAATGCAAAGTCAGCTAGCTAAAACTTCAGTTAGAGCTCCTTTTTCAGGTGTTATCGATGATGTCATCACAGAACAAGGTACTGTCGTTGCAGGGGGACAAACACAATTAATGCTTATTGTGAATTTAGACGATATGTATATTGAAACCGATGTTCCAGAAAACTATATTACTAATGTTACTACTAACAAAAATGTTCTGGTAGAATTTCCAGTTTTAGGAAAAACGATGGATGCCAAAATAAGACAAACAGGTAATTTTATAAATCCTGCCAACCGGACATTTAAAATTGAAATTGGTATCCCAAATAAAGATAACAGTATAAAACCAAACTTAACTGCGAAACTCAAAATTAACGATTACACCAATAATAATGCAGTATTGATTCCCCAAAGTATTATTTCAGAAAATGAAAATGGAGAACAATATATCTATATTATAAAGGATAAAAACGGTAACAACGAAGCAATCGCAGAACGCGTTATTATTAAAACTGGAAAAACCCAGGGTAATGTTATTGAAGTTCTGGAGGGTGTTAGCGACGGTTCAGAAATTATTCAGGAAGGCGCACGTAGTGTCAAAAATGGTCAAACTGTAAAAGTAATCAACCAATAAGCCAAAACTATGACAGATAAAAAAAGGAAACTAGACAAAGAATTTGGTTTATCATCATGGGCGATAAATAATAAAACGACCATATATGTCATGATGATCATGATCCTGTTTTTAGGTGTTTCTGCCTATTTCAGTATGGCACGAGAAAGTTTTCCGGAAATTAAGGAAACTAAAATATATATAAGTTCATTATTCCCTGGGAATACTGCTGAAGATATTGAAAAACTAATTACAGACCCCTTAGAGGACAAGCTAAAAACCGTAAGTAATGTTGTTGAAATAACCTCAACATCTCAAGAAGATTACTCTATGGTGATTGTTGAGTTCGATGAATCCATTACGGTAGATCAAGCTAAACAAAAGGTAAAAGATGAAATTGATTCAGAAACTTCGAGTGAAGACTGGCCCACCTTTAATGGTGCTAAAGTAGAACCCAATGTGTTTGAATTGAGTATGTCTGAAGAAATGCCAATATTAAACATCAATATTTCGGGTGATTACCCTGTAGAAAAGCTAAAGGAGTTTGCGGAGTATTTAGAAGATGAAATAGAGGATCTTCAAGAAATTAAGCAAGTTGACATTAGAGGTGCTCAAGAAAAGGAAGTTGAAATTGCCGTAGACATATACAAAATGATGGCTTCCAAGGTTAGTTTTAACGACATCATAAACGCCGTTAATAACGGAAACACAACCATGTCGGCTGGTAATTTTATTACAAGTGGGCAACGACGAACCATTCGTATTTTAGGAGAAATTGAAGACCCTAAGGAACTTGAAAACTTTGTTGTCAAATCTGAAAAAGGCAATCCAATTTACCTGAAAAATGTCGCCACTGTAAGTTTTAGACCCAAAGATATTACGACATACGCCAGAGAATTTGGGGATCGCATTGTCATGCTAGATGTAAAAAAACGAGCTGGCGAAAACATGGTTGCTGCTGCTGAGCAAATTCAAGTGATTGTAGATGATGCCATTAAAAATGTATTTCCTACGAATTTAAAAGTTACAATCGCTAATGACCAGTCTTCAAAAACCATTGGTCAAGTAGACGACCTCGTAAACAATATCCTATTCGGAATCATTTTGGTAGTGACTGTTTTAATGTTCTTCTTAGGATTCAAAAACGCCCTCTTTGTAGGGTTTGCAATTCCTATGTCTATGTTTATGTCGCTTATGATCTTAAACATGTTAGGCTATACTATGAATACCATGATTCTTTTTGGACTCATAATGGGACTAGGGATGTTGGTAGATAATGGTATTGTGGTGGTCGAAAACGTGTATCGCCTTATGGATGAAGAAGGGCTAACGAGAGTTGAAGCCGCCAAAAAAGGTATTAGTGAAATTGCATTTCCTATAATTATATCCACAGCAACCACTGTTGCCGCATTTATTCCTTTAGGATTATGGCCGGGGGTTATGGGGCAATTCATGATCTATTTCCCGATAACATTATCAGTTGTCTTAGGCTCCTCACTTTTTGTCGCCATCTTTTTTAACTCTGTCATGGTATCACAATTTATGACGACTGAAGATAAGGATATGCCCTTAAAACGTATCGCAATGATTTCATCAGTTGTCGCTATTATTGGCGCATTAATTTTATTAGTAGGAGGTGAATTCAGAGCCATCGGTAGTGTAATGATCTTTACAGCTGTCATGCTTTGGGTCTATAGATTATTTTTAAGAAAATGGGCAAACACATTTCAAACAAAAGCACTCCCATGGTTAGAAAGGCTTTATGAAAAAATATTACGTGGCGCTTTAAAAGGCTGGAAACCATTTGCTATTAGTATTGGGACAGTCATTCTCTTATTTATTGCATTTGGAGGCTTTGGAGCATCTGTTGCTAGTCAGCGTACCAAAGTGGAGTTCTTTCCGGATAACAAACCAAATCAAATTATTGTTTACATAGAATATCCACAAGGGACCGATATTGAGAAAACAAATTTGATCACTAATGAGATTGAGAAAAAAGTGTATGAAGTTCTTAATGATGATACTTATGTTGATGATGGTTATAACTTTTTAGTAGAAAGTGCTGTATCTCAAGTTGGTGAAGGTGCTGGAAATCCTCAAACAGATGGTGGTTCTTCTGCAGAGATGCCTCATAAAGGTAAAATCACAGCCTCTATGCGTGAGTATAAATACCGTCGTGGAGAGGACAGTGAACTACTCCGTCAAAAAGTACAAACAGCTTTAGTTGGTATTTATCCTGGGGTTTTAATTTCGGTGGAAAAGGATGTTAACGGCCCTCCTGCTGGGTCCCCAATTAACATAGAAATAGAAGGCGACGACTATTCTGAGTTAATTCTTGCTGCTGAAACGATGCGTGAGTATATTAATTCTAAAAACATCCCAGGCATCGATGAATTAAAGATTGATGTCAATAAGGATAAACCTGCGATGCAAGTGGTTATTGATAGAGAAAAGTCTGGCGAACTAGGTATTAATGCATTACAAGTTGGACAGCAATTACGTAGCTCAATTTTTGGATCTAAAGCTGGTGTCTATAAAAAAGCTGGTGAAGACTATGATATTTATGTGCGTTTTAATGAAGAAAACAGGTATAACACAAGTGCTCTTTTTAATCAAAAAATAACGTTTAGAGACCCTGCTTCAGGAAAAATCAAGGAGGTCCCTGTCTCAGCGGTAGCCACACAATCTAACAGTTCTGGGTTTAGTGCCATAAAGCATAAAGCTCAAAAGCGTGTTGTAACAGTCTATTCGGCATTAGCTCCCGGATTTACCGATGCAGGTGCGATCGTAAGACAGATTCAAAATGAAATGACGAATTTTAATGAATTACCGAAAAACATTAAAATAGATTTTACAGGCCAAATAGAGGAGCAAAATAAGCAAATGGCTTTTTTAATGGGTGCATTTTTTACAGGGCTTGGACTCATCTTTTTAATATTGATATTCCAATTTAACTCCGTGTCGAAACCAGCAATTATAATGCTCGCCATATTTTTAAGTCTTATTGGTGTGTTTGGTGGTATTGTCTTAACTGGGAGTTCATTTGTCATCATGATGACCATGATGGGAATTATTTCCTTGGCGGGAATTGTAGTCAATAATGGGGTGGTACTCTTGGATTACACCCAACTGCTCATTGATAGGAAAAAATCTGAAAAAGGACTGGGTGAAACCGAATACTTAGAAAACAACGATCTGTATGAAAGCATTGTAAAAGCAGGAAAGGCACGTTTACGTCCAGTATTATTAACGGCAATTACTACCATTCTAGGATTAATTCCGTTAGCAATAGGATTGAACATTAACTTCTTTACCTTGTTTAGTGAATTTGACGCGAATATTTATTTTGGAGGTGACAATGTGATCTTTTGGGGACCCTTAGCTTGGACCGTAATTTACGGCTTGTTTATTGCAACCTTCCTAACCCTAATTGTAGTACCAGTTTTATTTTATTTAACGATGGAATTAAAATTATGGATCCGCAGACGTTCGGTTTCAGATGAACTTATCCCTCAGGAAGTTGATACTATCAATAAAAAATTAGATTAAGTTCTAAAACTAAAACAACTCCCTAAAGAAGTTGTTTAACAAGAATCCTTTATTTCTTAATAATAATGGGTTGATTAATAGCGATAAAAGCCTCAACATATGTTGAGGCTTTTTGAATTAAATCATGTCGGTATATAATTGCTATTCTTGGCCCTCATTTTGAGGAATTGGAAATTCAGTTACTATTCCATCTCCTGGACGATCTATTATGATTTCAGCATTTAATCTACCAAATCTTCTTAAATCAATCCAACGATGACCCTCAGCGAAAAGAGAATAACGTCTTTCATATAATAATCTATCTTCATCTACACCTCCAGGAGCAACATTTCCTAAGCCAGCTGCATTTCTAACAACGTTAATTGCCATTTCCGCATCCCCTGGATTGGATATCATATTTGCTTCTGCATATAACAAAATCAGTTCTTCATTTCTTATCATTCCAACTGGATCTACACTTGATTGATAAATATAAACATCATGAGTACCTGGTGTTAAATCGGCAATGTCTAGAGGTCCTGATGTTCTAAAAACTGCTTTATCAAGTCTAGCATCTCCAGCTTCTGCAGAATTCACAAAATCTGGATGCGCAATTCTCGCATTTGCTGCTGTAGAATTTAGAGCGAAAAACAATTGATTTAAAGCATCCCCTCCTGCAGCTGCAAACTGAAAATAAGCTCCAGCATTCAAATCACCACTCATATCCATAAAAGAATCAGAAAGCGCACTTAACACTAAGTTATAGTCTCCTTGATAAGCTGCTGCTCTAGCGGTTAACCCTCTATTAAATTCTAAATAAGAAACACCAAGTGTATTAGGAGCAACATCTCCACCACTTGTCAAATCAGTTGCAGCCGTATTTAGTAAATTAATTATACTAGTTAATGCACCGTCATAACTCTCAAAATCTCCTAAGTTTTCAGTATCAGCTACATCTGTTCGTATCCCGTTTTGGTATAACATTGTTAAAACCGTTAGCAATTCATGAGCCTTAATCGTATTAGCAAATCCTCTAATTGCCGCTTTTTCTGCATCTGTAAATGACTCTGTTGTATTTTCTAAGCCCTGCAATAACAAATTACATTCCTTAACAACGGCATATCTCCCTGCATACGGCGTAGTGATATAAAACGCGTTATCATCCAAAGTTCCTGTCATTAAATCTCCAGTCCATCTTGGGTCAGAACTTTGGTGTCTCCAATAGTCACGTCCAACTACCGACATTGCATCTCTCTGAGTGTGTAATCGGTCTCTCATGTCTGCTAAGATCCCTGAAACTACCTGTGGTAATTCAGGTCTAGATAATCCGCCAGATATAGAGTTGGTTTGCGGACCATTTAAATTTCTTCCATCTTCAATACTACAGGAGTATCCAACCAATAAGGTTAAGATGAAGAGTATTGCTTTTATTTTATTTAAAGTTTTCATATTATTCTTTTTTTTAGAGTCCTATTGACACATGAAACATAAATCTCTTTGAGGATGGAAATGGTGCTACTTCTATTCCTACTCCAGCCGCAGCTGAACCAAAATTCGACACTTCAGGATCATAACTATTATAATCAAAAATGTTAATTAAGTTGCGCCCAGATAATCCGACTTTAATATCGGTTACATTTCCTTTGAATATTCTATCTATAGCTTTCGCTGGAAGCGTATAGTATAATCCAATCTCTCTTAGTTTCAAATAAGAAGCGTCCTCAACGAATGGTTCAGCATTACCTCCCAGGAATGCACCAATTCTATAATCTCCATTATTAAGAGTTCCCGAAGGATCTAAATCTGTTGCGTCATAATCTGCACTAGTACCTCCAAAATCAGAAAGTAATCTACTCAAATTAACATTATCGCCACCTTTTTTCCAATGCCATAAGAAAGATAACGTAAAATCTTTATATCTGAAATTATTAATAAATGACATTTGAAAATCTGGTTCGGCATCACCTAAAACCACAACGTCTCCATTTGAATCATTACCCACAATTTGCGTAGCGCTTTTACCTTCTTCAATTCTAAATGTTCCTAATCCAGTACCAAATCCTTGAGTATCAAAAGAGTTTACTGTAAGCTCCGTGATTTCTGATTTATTTCTGAACCAGCTAATACTTGTATCCCATGAAAAGTCTTCTGTATCAAACACATTGGCATTTAAACCTATTTCATGTCCTGTATTCTCTAAGGATCCTGCATTTGCCCATCTAAAACTAAATCCAGAAGAAGGCTCATTATCGGCTTGAAGAATTAGATCCTCAACTTTTTTATTATAATAGGTATACTCTAATGTCACTCTATTATTAAATAATCCCATATCCAACCCAACTTCGAACTCTTTTTGACGTTCAGGCTGTATAGAAGGATCTCCTAAAGTTGTTGGAGTAATTATCCCAACATTTCCACTTATTAACGAATTCGTATACGTTGTAAATAGTGCGCCATTTGGTGCAAAATTACCCGCTTCACCGTAAGCAGCTCTAAGTTTAAATTGATTTATTTTATCAAAAGACCAGAATCCAAAATTCTGAAGATTAAATGCAACCGAAGCCTTTGGATAATAGAAGAATTCGTTAGCATCTCCATTATTAGATGATTTATCTCCTCTTAATCCGAGAGTAGCAATGATCTTATCTTGATAATTAACTTCTTCCTGTACAAAGAATCCCATATCCTCTTGTTCTAATCTAAATTGATCAACTCCAACATTGGCAGCTTGATCTACATTTTCTTCAGAAGCAATCAATCCTGTCGAAGTAACCCGAACTGTGTTCTGTGAGAATTGTTCGTTAGTAACACCCGCTTGAGTTGTAAAATCAACATCATTATTCGTTTTAAACTTATGAACTAAAAACGCAGAAAAATTTGTGTCAGTATTAAATGTTGTACCATCAGAAGTTAATCCATCCACACCACCAACTGCTGGGTCCATAAATTGTAAATCTCGTGGGAAAAACACAGTAGTCTTAAGGGTGTAGGTATCAATACCAGCTCTCAAGATCATTTTTAGATTATGCTTATCGTTTTTGAATAAATTAACATCCAATGAACCGCCTCCAATTAAACGACTTGTAAACTCATTATTAGTCATTACATCGCGTGTATGAATTTGATTTGAAGAGTTTGCTGGGTGATCAGGATAATTTCCATTGGAATCAGGAAATAAGTCATCCCATGGTCTTGTAAATAATAATGATACTCCTATGGTAGTATTTGTATTATCATTATTAAAAAACCCTCTATCAGAACTAGATCTTATATAATTACTCGTCACAGACAATTTAATATTATCATTTATTTTATGATCAAGATTTAATCTAAACGATTTCTTTTCTGCTCCAGTTCTTTTTACAATTCCGTCTTCTTCATTATTTGTAAATGATCCGAAAAATGACGTTTTATCATTTCCACCTGATAAGCTAATATTTGTGTTAGAAATAAATCCTTTTTCACCATAAATCTCATCTTCATAATCCCGCAAAGTTCCGGCGTTTTGAGCTGCTGTATATAATGCACCTTCGCCGTATACACTTTCTGCTAAATCAGCATCCCAATCTCTTTGTCCAAGCAAATTAACTGCTTCATTCCATCCAACAGCCTGAGAAAATCTAATTTTAGTTTTACCTTGTTTACCTTTTTTTGTTGTAATAATAACAACTCCAGCTGCTGCACGAGATCCATAAATTGCAGAAGCAGAAGCTCCTTTTAATATCTCAATGTTAGCAATATCGTCTGGATTAATATCAGCAATTCTGTTTGACGCATTATCCTGAGAATCTGTTGATGAAGCACCTCCTCCAGCTGCGTTTGAAACATCATTCAATCCACCAGCAAAGACACTATTATTATTCACATAAACACCGTCAATAATATATAGCGGTTGTCCATTACCATTAATGGATGTTACTCCTCTTAACTTTACAGAAAATCCACCACCTGGCGCTCCTGACGCGGCAGTAATTTGAGCTCCAACAAACTTACCGGCTAAAGCTCCATCTAATGTTTGGGGTGGAGTTCGACCAGCTAAATCTTCAGCTGATACAGATGCCACTGCATTTGCAGCGTTACTACGTTTAACCGAAGTCGCTAAACCCGTAATAACAATTTCATCTAAAGCTGTTGCAGCTTCAACTAAAGTTATATTAACCGTTGTTGCTGATGTAATATTTACTTCTTTAGTTTCATACCCTAAATACGAAACAACTAGCACTGCAGGAAAGTTATCAACCTGAATAGCATAGTTCCCATCAAAATCTGAAGTAGCTCCAGTTGTGGTGCCTTTAACCAAAATATTGGCTCCGGCAATTGGTAAGCTAGACGCTTCATCTGTGATCGTTCCAGTAACTTGCTGCGCAAATGATACTAACGGAAAAATTAACAGTGAAAAGAATAGCATTCTTAACAATAATGTTTTTTTCATAATGTTCGAATTTTTGAATTAATGACACTAATATCTAATAAAATTATCAACTTCGCAAAAAAAAATATTTAAATGTAGTGATTACGCAATATTAAGACCTAAATATTGAGTAATTACCATTTTTTATATCAAACAAGTATTAAATTCTGTTTTTCGCACTATAAATGTTATTATTCACTTTAATCATCGACATAAATTATAATAAAAGCTCTATACATTTTGTATAGAGCTTAATATACTTACTAATTAAGAGTGATACTTAATCTCGCAAAAACATATCTTCCCATAAATCCAAATTGAGATGTTCTTCTAGAATAAGGAAAAGAAGCGTTAGATTGGCTTCCTGGTCTATTATCATCAGGATAAACATCTAATAAATTATTGGCTCCAACTGTAATCATTGTGTTTTCGAATAATTGATTTGACACCGTTAGATCCGTAATTATTTTACCACCATAAACAGCATTGTCATTTACAGATGCTCCATCAACTCTAGCTTGTCCAGCATACTCATCTGGATCTGTTACTTCACCAAAGTACACGTTTCTTAATAAGAATGTCCATTTATCATTTTGAAGAATATGTGTTAAATTTAGTTTAGTTCTTGGTTGCGCAATTATTAGAAAGGCCTCTTCTTGTGCGTCAAAATAGTCACCACTTAAACCAGCATCAGCGATTTGTGTAGGTACGTTAATATTAGTAATTTCTGTTTCAGAAAATGTTGCAGCCAAAGTATTATCTAATGAGAAATCTTTAAACAACTCATTAATTTTGTATCCCGCAACAATATCTATACCTTGATTTTTAGTATCAACAGCATTTGCTAAAAACTGTGCTTGACCGGCTCCAGCAGCTATATAAATAGGCTCAAGTACTGGATCATCATTATGACTAAACTTTCCTGTTAATACAATTCTATCATCAATAGTAATATGATACGCATCAACTGTTAAAGTAAATCCACCAAATTTAGCTGTTGCTCCTATACTCACACTTTGAGATGTTTCTTCTTCAAGTTTCTGAATTCCTAATAATCCTGCTAATTGACTATCATTTCTAAATAATCCTACTTCTTCTGCTACACCAGCCGCATTAAAAATAGTACTACTTCTACTAAAGAATTGCTGATGTAAAGAAGGTGCTCTAAACCCTGTATTAAATGCAGCTCTAATATTTATATTCTCTGTAGCCTTAACACGTGAAGCAATTTTGTAATTAAAGGTCGATCCAAAATCTGAAAAACTTTCATATCTAAGTGCTAAGCTCAGTAATAAATTATCAGTAATATCAGCTTCTACATCAGTATATACACCAATACTGTTTCTAAATTTATCTACAGCGTTTTGTGGAGTGAAGCCTCCAAAAACCTGTGATGTTCCAGGTAGCGATTCGCCAAGCGCATTAGTTGCGCCTCCAACACCACCAACAGTAGGAACTCCAAAATTATTATAAGTTGCATATGAATTTTCAGCGCCTTCAACAATTATGAAATGATCGACTCTATATTCAGCTCCAAAAGCTAAATTCAATCCTGACCATATATCATCATGAAACTTACTAACATCTAAATTTGTAGTGTTTTGGGTAAATTCAAAAGACCCAGCATCAAAACTAGAAGGTGAAGAAGCGCCTAAACTGGCATTTGTAGAATTAACAACGGTAAAAGCAAAAGAGTTTGAGCCATAGGTATTCGAAAAATCTATATTCCATCCTTTTTCAGTCTCTCCTTTAATACCAACTGCTACAGATTTATCTAAAATATCTGATTGTATCCCTGGTAAAAAACCATTAGGATTAACAGCTGTATTAGATTTTGGTCTCCACGGCTCTCTTAAGAATCCATATCCTAGACCTTGTCTGTAAGACAATCCTCCAAAAGAGTATAATTCTGTATTCTCAGCTAACGGAATAGCTAAGTTAGCAAAGAATTTTCCTTCTCTTAACTTTGACGTTCCAACTTTAAATCTAAAGTCATTTCTTTCCTGACCTCTTAAAGCAAACTGTGCATCATCTAATTCTTGATACGTAGCAAACTCTCCTGTACCTCCATTTGGTAAAAACCCACTCAATAGGTCTAAATCACCTGGTGTGATTAAATCTCCTTCTCCATTTACAGTTAAATCTAAAGCTGCAATAGAAGCCTGATCTCCTGCATTAATATAGTTTGAGCCTAACATTGCAGCACCCGCTTGATAATCGGCAGCTGTCATATCAGCAATTGAACCTCCATTTGCAGATATAAACGCATTCTCTACAGCATTTGCTATATCATAAATCTGTTCTAAATTAGTCTCATTTCTTAATGCTGGATTTCTTGTAGCAAATGATCCTGAGAAATTAATAAATCCTCCTTCATTACCTAATGGTAATCCATAATTTGCATCAACCTGTATTTTTTCTCCATCAACGCCTCCATCTTGGTGATTACTACCTGAAGACATATTTGCACCAGTAGTTATTGCAATATCTAACTTACCTGTCGCCTCTTTTAATACAATATTTATAACTCCAGCAATAGCGTCAGATCCATATTGTGCTGCAGCACCATCCCTTAATACTTCAATTCTTTTTATAGCAGCTGTAGGAATAGCATTCATATCTGTACCAACGCTACCAGCACCAACTGTACCATTAATATTTAAAAGTGACGTATTATGCCTCCGTTTTCCATTAATTAAAACCAATACTTGATCAGGTCCTAATCCTCTTAAAGATGCTGGATCAATATGATCTGTTCCATCTGAAACGGTTTGTGCTTGCGACGTAAATGAAGGCGCAACATAGTTTAAGATTTCATTTATTGATGTTTGTGGTCCAGTTGCAGCCAAAGCTGTAACGTCAATTACATCTACAGCAACAGCAGTATCAATGGCTGTTCTACTTGGATTTCTAGAGCCAACCAACACAATTTCATCTAGTGCTACACCAGATTGCATCTTAATGTCCATTGTATTTCCAGAAACGGTTCCTTCTTGTGTTTCAAAACCTACATAAGAAAACACTAAAACATCTCCATCACTTGCATTAATGGTATATTTTCCATCAAAGTCAGTGGTTGTCCCGGTAGCAGTTCCTTTAATAATTACAGAAACTCCTGGTAAGGGCTGAGAATTATCGTCAGATACGGTACCTGAAACTTGTGCATTAACAAAATTTGAAGCTCCAAAAAAAAGCATCAAAAGGATTACGTAATTTTTAATCATAATTCTAACTGTATTGGTTAATTGGGCGTAAGAAAGGGAAAAAACAATAACGAATTTAAATATATAATAATATTATTAACATAAAAATTAACAATTTGATATTTTTATTGCTATATATTTGAATAATAATTAGCGGTAATTGTTTTCACAATTATTATTTAATGTGCAAATTTAAATCTTAAATTTGCACATTAAAATAGTTTCTATGTACAGAAGTCATAATTGTGGTGAATTAAGAACGTCACATATAAATACAGAAGTTACACTTTCAGGATGGGTTCAAAAATCTCGTGATAAAGGGTTTATAGTTTGGGTAGATTTACGGGATCGTTATGGAATTACTCAATTGGTTTTTGATGAGGAACGCACTGAGAAATCTTTAATAGCGCAAGCTCAAAAACTTGGAAGAGAATTTGTTATCCAAGTTCAAGGAAAAGTTATTGAACGTGCTTCAAAAAACTCCAATATACGTACTGGGGATATAGAAATATTAGTTTCTAAGTTAGAGATCCTGAATGAATCCATTTTACCACCGTTTACTATTGAAGACGAGACTGATGGTGGTGAAGAACTCCGAATGAAGTATCGTTACTTAGATATTAGAAGAAATCCTGTGAAAGACAACCTGATATTCAGAGCTAAAGTCACGCAAGAAGTTCGTAATTATTTATCTAGTGATGGATTTATTGAAGTTGAAACGCCATACTTAATCAAATCGACTCCTGAAGGCGCTAGAGATTTTGTTGTGCCTTCAAGAATGAATGAAGGCCAATTTTATGCACTTCCACAATCGCCACAAACTTTCAAACAACTACTAATGGTTGGTGGTATGGATAAATATTTTCAGATCGTAAAATGCTTTAGAGATGAAGATTTACGCGCAGATCGACAACCAGAGTTTACACAAATTGATTGTGAAATGGCATTTGTTGAACAAGAAGATATCTTAAATGCATTTGAAGGTCTAACACGACATTTATTAAAAGAAGTCAATGGTGTAGAGATAGATGAATTTCCAAGAATATCATATGATGAAGCGATGCAACGTTATGGTAATGACAAACCCGACATTAGATTTGGGATGGAGTTTGGAGAACTAAACGCAGTTGCTCAACACAAAGAATTTAATGTATTTAATTCTGCTGAATTAGTTGTAGGGATAGCAGTGCCAGGAGGAAATAATTATACGAGAAAGGATATAGATAAACTTATTAATTGGGTAAGACGACCACAAGTTGGCGCTCTAGGTATGGTATATTCTAGATGTAATGAAGATGGAACTTATAAATCATCTGTAGACAAATTTTATGACCAAGACGATTTAGCGAAATGGGCGGAAATTACTGGTGCAAAACCAGGAGACCTAGTTTGTGTACTTTCAGGTGATGCTAATAAAGTAAGAGCCCAATTAAGTGCATTACGTATGGAATTGGCTGAACGCTTAGGGTTAAGAGATCCTAAGGAGTTTGCGCCACTTTGGGTATTGGATTTTCCTTTATTAGAATTAGATGAAGAAACGAATCATTATCATGCTATGCATCACCCGTTCACATCTCCTAAACCTGGTCAAATGGAGTTATTAGACACCAACCCAGGCGCGGTTAAAGCTAACGCATATGATTTAGTGTTAAATGGAAATGAAATAGGCGGAGGATCTATACGTATTCATGACAAAGAAACACAAGCAATAATGTTTAAACATTTAGGATTTACTCCTGAAGACGCTAAAGCTCAATTTGGATTTTTAATGGATGCGTTTGAATATGGTGCGCCTCCTCATGGCGGATTAGCCTTTGGATTAGATCGATTAGTTGCTATCTTAGGTGGTCAAGAAACCATTAGAGATTTTATAGCATTTCCGAAAAATAATTCAGGACGCGATGTCATGATAGATGCTCCTGCTCCTATTGATGATGCACAGCTTACAGAATTAAGTTTAAAGCTTAATCTAAAATCATAAATTTAAATCCTGCGAAATGCAGGATTTTTTTATTAGTTTTAACTTATGCCTAACCAACCTTTTATTAAGCGGATACTTCTGTTGAGATATAAGTATATCTCGCAAAAAAACTTTGTCTTTTTGCTAAGTATGCTTATTGGTTTGCTTTCGGGATTAGTCTCTGTAACTCTTAAAAATATTACATTTTTCATACAATGGATTCTAGAAAAGAGTATCATTCTATCACAAAATGGCGTATACTTTATCCTTCCGCTTTTAGGTCTATGGTTGGTCTATTTATTTGTAAAACACATTTCTAAACGTCCAATTGAACATGCTATACCAAGCATTTTATTTTCATTGTCTAAAAAGAGCGGAATAATTAATCGAAGTAAAATTTATGTCCCATTACTAACTGCGCCACTGACAGTAGGATTTGGAGGTTCGGTTGGGTTGTTAGGACCCGCAATAGCTTCAGCTTCAGCAATAAGTTCAAATATTGGCCAATTATTTCATATTGACAGAAAAACGCGAAGTTTATTGATTGGTTGTGCTTCAGCTGGCGCCATCGCTTCAATTTTTAAATCCCCAATTGCAGCTATTATTTTTGCCATTGAAGTCTTCAGTTTGGATTTAACTTTTGCTTCATTATTACCGCTTTTAATTGCATCAGTATCCTCAGTTTTAACTTCGTATTTCTTTTTGGGTGATGATGTCCTATTTAATTTTACTTATTCAGGAAAATTTACGATTAAAGACACGCTGTTTTATTTAATATTAGGTATTGGTACAGGAATCGCTTCAATTTACTTTTCTAAAATATATTTTGCCATTTATGGCTTTTTTAATCGCTTTAAAACAAATGGTCAAAAATTAATAATTGGAGGATTAGCCATTGGTGTTATGTTATACTTCATTCCACCACTTTACGGTGAAGGGTTTGGGTTTATTAACGATTTGCTCCATGGAAATCATCTACATGCATTAGGCGAAACTCCTTTTGACGAATACTTAGATAATATTTGGGTGGTCATTGCATTGCTAATTGGAGTTACTATTTTTAAAGCCGTTGCAATGACTACAACGCTTGCTGCTGGAGGTGCAGGGGGGATTATTATTCCTACTATGGTCATGGGAAGTACTTTAGGAAATGTTGTTGCAAAAATTATAAACCAATTAGGATTTCAAGTTTCTGAAGCAAATTTCACTCTGATAGGAATGGCAGGCTTAATTGCAGGTGTGCTACATGCACCATTAACGGCAATATTTTTAATAGCCGAAATCACTGGAGGATATGAATTGTTTGTACCTCTAATGATTACAGTTTCAATGTCTTTTATTATTACGAAAAATGCAATAGAACATACTATTTACACCAAGGAGCTTGCTGAGAAAGGCGCATTATTAACGCATGATAAAGATAAAAGTGTTCTAACGTTAATGTCTTTAGATAGTGTGATTGAACAAAATTTCACCGTCTTGCGTCCAGAAATGACACTGGGAGATATGTTACATCAGGGTGTCTCTAAATCGAGTCGAAATCTATTTCCTGTTTTAGATGATGAACAGCGACTTGTTGGGATTATATTACTTGATGATATTAGAACCGTTATGTTCGACCAAACGTTATACAATTCAACATCTGTAGAAACGTTTATGATAAAACCACCCGATTACATTGATTATAATAAAGATTCTATGCAACGCGTTATGAAGAAATTTCAAACATCTGGAGCTTGGAATCTACCTGTAATTAAAAACGGAAAATACTTTGGTTTTGTATCTAAATCTAAACTTCTAACTGCGTATAGGCGTGAATTGATTAATTTTACATCCTAAATTCAAATATCCATGAAGTACGTCATTTGGTTTTTCTTTTTAGCATCTTTAACTAGTATTCTATGCGGTTACTTTATGGATTCTATGTATTCAGAAAAACTCATTGGATTTGGAGTCGTTGGTATATTCTTAATAGTGTTTCCATTATTTTCTTATCATAGATGGAAAGACAAGAATCTAAAAGATTATATGCTTACCAAAGAAAACTTAGATAAAATGCGAGAACGTGAAAATGACAAGGATGCTTAATTTAGGTTTCGCCTTTCGATAAAAAATCGTTTAAGTAATTCCGATGCTTCTTCGGCTAAAACATCACCTATTATTTTTGTTTTTGGATGCAACTTCGTTTTTAGTTTAATACATCCTCGTTCTTCATCTCGAGCAGCATATACTATTTTTGAAATTTGACTCCAATATAAAGCACCAGCACACATTTGACATGGCTCTAAAGTTACATATAAGGTACAATTAGTAAGATATTTTCCTCCTAAAAAATTAGCTGCGGCAGTAATTGCTTGCATTTCTGCGTGTGCTGTAACATCATTCAACATTTCAGTTAAATTATGAGCTCTTGCAATTATTTTATCGTTAATTACAATAACTGCACCTACTGGAATCTCTCCTTTATCAAAGGCTGTCTCTGCCTCTTGTAAAGCCTTTTTCATAAAGTAGGTATCATCAAAAATGTTTTCCATATCCATAAAAATAAAAAAGGCAACCAAATAATGAGTTGCCTTTCTGTATTTATTTATTAAAATTTTTAATTTTTAATTATCTTTTCATTTGCATCAATAGATTGTCCTTTCATATTAAGAATATACAATCCTGCATCTAGCTGACTAATATCAATAGACACTTCTCCAAATAAATTTAATTTTTTCGAAATAACTTGTCTACCATTAATATCAGTTAACGTTAATAGTACGTCTCCATAACTCTTATTAGTCGCAATATATATGGTGCTGTTTGTAGGATTAGGATAGATTTTAAAATCATTGTTTTTAAAATCATTTACACTTAAACTATTACAATTCATAAGTGTCGGATCTGTTGCTGGAGGTGTACTAAAATCTTCTGTCTGATCCGCACGACTAAAAATCGTTCCTTGATCAGCATTAAAACCTAAACCTCTATTCGCAAACACTTCCCATATTAAGCATTGATCTTCACCTCCTGTTAACGCCATTTCCGCAGAAAGAATCGCGTCTCTACCATCGACAAAACCAGGATTACATCGTTGCAGTTTTAAACCATCCAGAACGAGTTGCATTACTTTATTATTTCCTCCTGTTCCATTATAGATATCTTCATCAAAGCCATATTTTTCGACATAAGCCCAGGTTAAATCCCATAACATAGTAGCCCAGATAAATCCAAGACCATGAGGTTGTGACACATTTGCTTCGTCATTCGTATCGGCATACGTAAAATCGTTTACTGCAAAATCTGTACTATAAGGTGCATTTCTAATTCCACCTCCAGCTATTGATTGTCCAATAGCATAAGTTCCCATGCCTCTTCCCGTTTCAGGTAAATCTGTAGACTTCATAGTTAACATTAAAGAAAACCAATCAGACCATCCTTCACCCATTTGTGTAGCATTTGTTAAACAATTCACATTATTTGCGCCACCAGTCAACCTATTTGAAATCCCATGCCCATATTCGTGACTTACTATAGTATTATCAAAATCACCATCTTTTTGATATGGTCCTGCATCCACGAGTGTTCCATTGATTGTTCCTCCAGCCAATAATTCTGCGATGATGGCTTCTCCATCAAAATCATTCACCATTATAGAAGGAATTGAAACATTCCCTCCCTGCGCTCCACCTCCCATTGGAATAGGGTCTCCGGCAACATTATTTACCATAATTACGGCAATAGCTCCGGCATTCTCAGCAGCTAATATCTTTAATCCAAATTCGCAAGCGCCTCTTCTTATAACAACAATTTTTCCTACCAGAGAAGTTCCATTTATTATAAAATTGCAACCATCAATAGGGTCTGTTGATGCTGATCCACCAATATTATTGTCTTCTATTAATACTAAATCTGCTGTTATTGGCGTTGACGATAATGGATTTCCAAAAGTTGCTGGAAATCCAGCGTAATCCTCTGTCAACGGTCCATTATTTATTGTTAATGGATCTCCAATATCTCCAGATGCAGACCATAAAAACATGGTCATACCAGGGTTTGTGCCATCAGGAGGAGTCCCAAATGAAGCATTGTTCAAACCAAGGCCATCTTGACCATCAGCAAAAACAAAATCACCACCTGTGCCACCATTTCCATAATTGTTTTCTTGAAAATTTCCACTTGGTTCATCAAATCCATATTGGTACCAAACATCATGCATGATGTTATTCATGTAGAATAAATTTGTTAAGCTAACATCCTCATACAAAGCTGGAGGCTGATTTAAATCTAATGCAAAATCAAAATTCAAGCTTGCTGAACCATCAGGTGAGAATCCCATATCATCATCGTTTCCATCTCTATCTTCTTGAGACCACACATTGTTTCCTCTTGTAGTAGTAAATTCTGGGCCATCAGCGCCATCAATATCATGCCACCCAAAAGGAGAGGCATTAATATCTGCAGGATCAATGACTAAACTTCTATTCCCATCATTTGGAGCTGTAACTGGAATTGCAAATACATTATACTGTGAACCATCTGGCAATAGCGAATTATTACTAAATAAGTTAAAATTAGTTAGAATATTATGTTCATATGAATGTGAAGTATGATTTGCCTCTCCGTAATTACAGGATAAAATCCAATCTGTAGTATTCAATATTTCACCAGATAATGCATTAACCCTAACGCTCCACCAATTTTTCCCATTTTTTGTATGAATACTTAAATCCCAAGCTAGCATTAAGACACCGTCATTGGCAGCATAATAAACTAACTCAACTGGAATATTGGTCTGTGAAATTGAGCCACTCGAATATATTTGTTTTCTATTATTTGATTCTAACAACTCTAAGCCCTCAAGATTACCCAAATTAAATTCTGAAGCCACAATCTGAATGGCTTGTTCTGCATTTATAAGTGGATTAGAAGCATTCACTTTTTCGATAATATTCTCAATAAAATTATTTGCATAATAAAAAACCGCATTGTCTTTTATTGCGACACTAGAAAGGCCTCCAAAAATGTTAATTCCTTGATGTCTTTGATTTATATAGACATGTGTGATTCCCGTCTTTTTTGAAAAGAACTCTTTGCTAACTGAAATATCTACTATATCTACTGTAGACAAGTTAAAAGAAGATTTATTTTGATCCAAATACGTTTGAATGATGGATCCATATTGTGAGTCGTTGAGATTGTTTTGAGAAAAACTTATTGAAGAAAATAAAACAAGTCCAAAAAAACATAAATACCTTAGGTAATTATTCTTCATTTTTTAGTTGTTGGTTAGAAATTATTTTTTAGTCGCACAAATATAGGTAAGCTTATCGATTATATAACATTATCTTAAAATTATACAATAATGATAGTTGGTACTGCCTTTTTAATACTTTTACGTAATAATTAAAGCACATGATTGATGGTTTCTTAAATACTATAAATTCTCCACAAGAATTACGCAAATTGGATGTAAGTGAACTACCAATTCTTGCAAAGGAATTGCGTGAGTATATCATCAATATTGTTGCAACTAAAGAAGGCCATTTAGGAGCTAGTTTGGGCGTTATTGAGCTAACTATTGCATTGCATTATGTTTTTAATACGCCAGATGATTTACTAGTTTGGGATGTAGGTCATCAAGCTTATGGGCATAAAATATTGACTGGTAGAAAAGACATCTTTCACACCAACAGACAGTTAAATGGCATCAGCGGATTCCCTAAACGAAGTGAAAGTGAATATGATACTTTTGGAGTTGGACACTCTTCAACTTCTATATCTGCGGCATTAGGAATGGCTCTAGCTTCTCATTTAAAAGGTGAAAACAAACATCATATTGCAATAATTGGAGATGCTTCAATTGCCAGCGGAATGGCTTTTGAAGGTCTTAATCATGCAGGTGTTACTGATGCAAACTTACTTGTTATTTTAAATGATAACGCTATTGGTATAGATCCAAGTGTTGGTGCGTTAAAACAATATTTAACCAATGTTAAGCACGGCACTCAAAAACAAGATAATATTTTTGAAGCTTTAAATTTTGATTATTCAGGTCCAATTGATGGTCATGATATAATCAAAATTATAACTGAATTAGAACGATTGAAAACTGTTAAGGGCCCAAAATTTCTTCATATCATAACGACTAAAGGAAAGGGGCTTAAACAAGCAGAAGACAATCAAGTGAAATACCATGCTCCAGGAAAATTTGATGCTAAAACTGGAGATTTAATTGAGAAGTCTAATGAAAATAAACCTCCGAAATTTCAAGATGTATTTGGACAAACTATAGTTGAACTTGCTGAAAGTAATGCTCAGATTATTGGAATAACCCCGGCAATGCCAACTGGTAGCTCCTTAAAATTTATGATGGAACGGTATCCAAACCGTGCGTTCGATGTTGGTATTTCAGAACAACATGCGGTGACATTAGCAGCGGGAATGGCTACGCAAGGGTTGATTCCGTTTTGTAATATCTATTCTACTTTTCTTCAGCGTGCTTATGACCAAGTCATTCACGATGTTGCTTTGCAGAATTTACCAGTTATTTTTTGTTTAGATAGATCTGGTTTAGTAGGTGAAGATGGAGCCACACATCATGGTGTTTTTGATTTGGCGTATTTAAGATGCATTCCAAACCTCATCATATTTGCACCTAGAAATGAAATTGAATTAAGAAATATTATGTATACGGCACAATTGGGATTGAATCACCCAATTGCAATTCGCTATCCTAGAGGAAGAGGGAACATAATAGATTGGAAAAAACCTTTTGAAAAAATTGAATTAGGAAAAGGTATTCAGCTTAAAGAAGGTAAACATCTTGCTATTTTAAGTATTGGATTTATAGCAAGACATGTGGATCAAGCAATACATGAATTATCTAATTCCAATGCCATAGCACATTACGACATGCGCTTTGTTAAACCTCTTGATGAAGTGCTTCTTCACAAGATATTTACAATTTACGAGACTATTATTACGATTGAAGATGGTGTAAAAAAAGGAGGATTTGGCAGTGCTATATTAGAATTCGCTTCAGAACACGATTATAAAAACACCGTAAAAGTACTTGGTATAGAAGACGAATTTATTGAGCATGGAACGACACAAGAACTCCAACATTTATCAAAAATAAATGTGACACATATAAAAAACACAATACAAAAACTTATTCAACCTCGTCAATAATAGCTATATCCGAATGTTGATTTACGTCATAATTCTCAACAGTATTTTGCTGTTGGGCATTTTTGTTTGAGGTAATATCATCTATCATTAGCAAAAAAGCTAATGTTACAAAAAAGATGACAATGGCTCCTAATAGATTCTTTTTCATCATGATAGTTTTGGGTTAAACGTACTCAAACATACTTAAATAAACGTTTAACTGCAAATTTATTCGATAAACTGCATAAATTTGATAAAAAACTTATGTCCAGCTTACTTTTAAGACCTTAAAAATAAGGCATAATTCATTAAATCTCTTAAAAAGTATTTCAGTTTTTATCAACACATCGTTAATAACTCCGAAGTCAGCTTATCATCTCTATAAATGATTTCCTTTGAGTTTTCTATAAGTTAAGATGGCATTACTATCAGATAATTTTGAGATATAGTTGCAAATTGACAGTAAATTAGAGTATAAATCCTCATGGTCAATTTCTAAAGTCTCAGGAAATCCTTGTAAAATTAACTTATCATAATTAGACAAACTCCCATTAAATTTATTGTGGATAGTGTTAGTAAATACTTCTAATAATTTATTAATAACCTCATAACCTACGATTTCCTTATCTACTACTTCAGAAGATTGGTATACTTTTTCGATACTTACTTTAATAATATCGGTTATTTGGGCTTCATATTTACTATGATCTAATAATGCTTTAGAAAAAGTCCCGTCAAGAATTGCTTCTTCATTTGTCATAAACAAATTGACCACTTCATTAATCAATGTGTTTATTGCTAGTGCTCTTAAGTAGCTTACTCTATCTTGAGTATTCAATAAAGAATGATATTTTTCTGTATTAATGGAATCTCTAACTAAATTAATAAGATACTCTAGAGCATATTCTTCTTGAATAAGTCCTAAATTAATTCCATCCTCAAAATCAATTATGGTATAGCAAATATCATCTGCCGCTTCTACTAAATATGCTAATGGATGTCTTGAAAAACTAAGATCATTTTCAGATCCCCTTTTAAGCATTCCTAATTCACTAGCAACTTCTTGAAACGCATTCTTTTCATTTTGAAAAAATCCATATTTTTTATCTGCAATATGATTGGTTGGTTTTTTAGGTAATGACTCTTTTGGATATTTCATAAAAGCACCAAGCGTAGCATAACTCAATCTTAAACCACCTTCTCTCCCTTGTCTACTCTCTGTAAGAATTTTAAATCCATTGGCATTTCCTTCAAAATCACATAAATCTTGATATTCTTTTTGAGTAAGCTTATCTTTAAAATCAAGTCCTTGTCCTGCTTTAAAAAAAGCACCAATTGCTTTCTCTCCACTATGACCAAAAGGAGGATTTCCAATGTCATGAGCTAAAGCTGCCGCTGCAACAATAGCGCCAAAATCATTTGCTCGATAGCCATGTATATTTTGTAAATGTGGATGCTTATCCAATATTTTTTTACCTACAATTCTACCTAATGATCGACCCACTACACTAACTTCAAGACTATGAGTAAGACGTGTATGCACGAAATCTGTTTGAGATAAAGGAATAACCTGAGTTTTATCTTGAAGACTTCTAAATTCCGAAGAAAAAATGACGCGATCATAGTCGACTTCAAATCCTAAACGCGTTTCATCTTGTTCTTTCCGAATGCGTTTATTGGTATCGCCAAAGCGCTTTAAAGAGAGTAATTGTTCCCAGTTCATAGTATAAAATTAGTCCCTGCAAGATACTTATTTTAACATCAAACTAAACTCATATTTTGAATCGATTAAAAAATAATTATGGGCTCAATTAAAAAAAAGCTGAACATCTATAGTTCAGCTTTTTTTTAATTTAATTTCAGGAATTTGATTCATTGTGGTCCTTAATCCATTGCACGCAATTCTTGAAACTATCAAATATACATGCTTCTGAAATAAAATCTGGAATGATATCTATACGTTCCATCATATATCTAGGTTGCTGCAATAGCCCTACAAAAAGAACGTCTACCTGTTTTGCTTTTAAATCTTGAAGCATATCTTCCATAGCATATAGCCCAGATTGATCCATATACTGCATTCGTCCCAACCTCAAAATTACTGTCGAGGCCGAATCTGGAATCTGTAACGATAATTGCTGAAAGTCGTTCGTTGAGCCAAAAAACAACGGTCCTTTAAGGTGTTTGATAAACACCTCACTCTTTAATTCTTCTGGAAAATTAATTTCATCTTTCCAGGCTTCTTCTTTGAGTGGTTTAACATCCGAGCGTTCAGCCGTTAAATCTCCAATTTTTTTCATAAACATTAAAGAGGCAATTACAAGCCCTATTCCAACAGCATAAACTAAATTCCAGAAAGTAGAAAGTAATAACACAACAATCATGACTAATACTTCCGAACTAACTTTAAAAGGCCCAATCTTCATGTCCCTTGGCAGACATGGAATAACTTTTAAGCCTTTATAATCCATAACACCAATACCAACAGTAATTAATATACCTGCTAGTACTGCGGCAGGAATCTTAGAAGCAACAGGACCAAGTACTAATAAAATAAACAGCAGGATAATTCCTGCAATCATTCCTGACAATTTTGTTTTTCCTCCAGAGTTTATATTTACAACCGTTCTAATGGTTGCTCCTGCTCCTGGAATTCCACCAAATATCCCTGCAATGCTATTTCCTATACCTTGTCCAATTAATTCTTTATTCGGTTTATGCTTAGTCTTTGTCATGTTATCCGCAACTACACTAGTTAGCAATGAATCTATAGACCCTAGCAATGCCAAAGTTAGCGCCGTGAAAATATAAGGCGTAATACTAACGACACTAAAACTTGTAAATATTTCTAGATTTGGCATGGGTATCCCTGATGGGATTTCTTCAATAGGTCTATAATCCAATCCAAAACCAACAGCTACACCTGACATCACTACTAACGCTACTAATGTACTTGGAACAGCCTTTGTAATCCGTTTAAATCCAAATATTATTAATATTGTTCCCAATGCTAACATAAGTTCTAACCAATTGATGTTACTTAAAGCTCTTGGTGCCACTTTTATGGCTCCTAAAACACCTGATGCTTCATTTGAAGCCAAGGATTCTGATTCGTTAAGAATTTGTTTTGAAGTTATGTGTTGTGCTCTGTCTATAGTTTCTTTGAAATTTTCTAAGACCAAAATACCTTCTCCTGCTTCCTCCTTTAATATATTCTCTAAAATAAGCTCCTCAGCTTGTGGTTTAAACTGATTGACAAATTCAATATCTTCTTTCGGATAATACCCAACCGCTGGTAATATTTGTGTAATCAGAATAATAAGTCCGATAGCCGTCATAAAACCAGACACTACAGGATACGGGATGTATTTGATATACTTACCTAATCCTAGTACTCCTAACCCAACTTGAAAAAGTCCTGCAAGAATAAATACGGTTAAAATAGCAGGTAACGCTTTTGTGACGTCGCCATCATTTAAAGCTATGATCCCTGCAATAACCACCATACTTACAGCTGTCATTGGTGCTGTTGGCCCGGATATTTGAGTGTTTGTTCCACCAAACAGTGCCGCAAAAAAACTCAAAAAGATTGCACCATAAAGACCAGCACTGGGACCTAATCCCGAGGACACTCCAAAAGCCAAAGCTAGTGGTAAAGCAACAATACCAGCGGTAATTCCTCCAAAAGCATCGCCTTTTATATTAGAAAATAAATTTTTCATTTTATGTTTTAAAAATTAAAATTCGAAAGTAAGATTTAAAAGATAATAAAAAAAGCCAACACATTAGTATTGGCTTTTTTTTAAGAATTTTAGTGTGAAATATCTAGAAGCGTATAAACGATATTATATTTAATTGATCCCTACTAGAGCTTTCAAAAAACTGATTCATATAGCCAGCTTCTATACGAATATTGGCATTAATAGTATATCCAATCCCTGCATAAACCCTATTCCTATCAAATACTGATGATTTTGTATGTAAAAAAATCTCATTATATGCCGAAACATAGTACTTATAATCTCCTTTTTCAGTTTTATTTATTGGAATATTTAGTCCTAAAAAATAACGCAATCGCATTTTAAAATCATTCTCAACAAAGCGCTGTTCAAATCTATAGCGATGGTTTAATTTTACACCTCCAATCACTTGTTTTGATGTAAACTGTTGAAAGATTCTATGCTCATTGACCGAAACTTTCTCATCAGAGATTCCTATGTAATTTTCAGACAGAATATAACCATACCCTAAAAGCAGGTTGTTTTTGCTTTCGTTAAATGAATATCCCAAACCTGTTCTTATCAGTAATTGTTCAAGGTCTCCAATAGCATTGTAATTTCTATATTGTACCTCAGTATGTATATCCCATTTTTGGTCTAACTTTTTATTCCCAATATAAATTAACCAATTCCCAAAATTACTGTCTTGGCTTTGGGCAAGGATTGGCAGCATTAACGCTATGACTAATGCCGCCAGACTTACTTTACTCTTTTTCATTAAAACGAACTATTTTCTTATTCGTAAAAATTTACCGCTCCTGTATGGATATCATACATGCCACCAACAATTTTGATTTCTCCATTGTTTTGCATTTCTGCTAAGACTGGGCTTTCGCTAACGATTCTTTCAATAGTCAAGTTGACATTTTTCTCTGCAACATTATTTACAAACTCTATATTAGAAGAATTTCTCAAACTTGGATCTTCAGGAATCGTTACCGCATTAACTGCTGGTTTAATATTATCCAGCATCGCAGTAAGGTTCCCTAGTTTTGCATCATCACAAGCACCTTTTACTGCGCCACATGCTGTATGCCCTAAAACAACCACTAGTTTTGTACCTGCCAACTTACAGGCAAATTCCATGCTTCCTAAGATATCTTGATTCACAAAGTTGCCTGCTACTCTTGCGCTAAAAATATCACCAATACCTTGGTCAAAGATCAATTCTGAAGATACTCTTGAGTCAATACAACTTAATATAGTTGCAAATGGATATTGACCTGTACTCGTATCGTTGACTTGTTCTTGCAAATTTCTATCTACTCTTGAATTGTTTTGAAATCTGAAATTTCCTTCTTTTAACTCTTGTAATGACGTCTCAGGTGTCATTGCTGCTTGTGTTTCTTTTGTATATGCTTTCATAATTTGTGTGTGTGTTTTAATTTGTAAATTGTTCTGTGAGTGGTCTTAATTTAAAAAAATCAATATAACTCGGTGGATTTTCAACGATTCCACGTTCTGAAACTAATTTTATTGTAATGTTTCTTTCGTTTGCTTTAAAAGCAAAATCTTCTAAAATTTCAATGATATCATTATCTAGATATCTTGTTTTTCTAACATCTAATTCTAAAAATGAATTTTCTTCTACCCTATCTAATTCTTTTAAAATAGCCCCTTTGTTAAAGAAAGTAACCTCTTCAGCTAAAGTCATTTTCATTTTTTGAACACCATTACTCATGTCTTCTTTATGCAAGAAATGTGAATTCTGGTAACTTTTTAAAAGAATGACTACAATGCCAACCATTAAACCAAGTCCAATTCCGTATAGTAAATCTATGAATACTATTCCTAAAACGGTTACCGTAAAAGGTACAAATTGCTTCCAACCCATTTCATACATTTTTTTGAATAACGCTGGTTTTGCCAATTTATAACCTACTACAAGTAAAATTGCTGCTAAAACAGATAAAGGGATCATATTTAATAATCTAGGAATTAAAATCACAGAAATTAATAACAATAATCCATGAATAATAGCTGATAATTTGGTTCGCCCTCCAGATTGAATATTAGCCGAACTTCTCACAATAACCTGTGTAATTGGAAGTCCTCCTACCAATCCAGAAAGCATATTTCCAGCACCTTGTGCAAGTAATTCTTTATTGGTTGGCGTTACATTTTTATGTGGATCTAACTTGTCTGTAGCTTCAACACATAATAGGGTTTCTAAACTTGCGACTAGTGCAATTGTAAAAGCCACAATCCATATATCTGGGTTTGAAATAGCGCCAAAGTTTGGAAAACTAAATTGTCCGAAAAATGACGCAGCATCTTCGGGCACAGGAACACTAACTAAATGCGATTGTGCAATAGCCAATGCATCATTAGACTTCGTAATTACATAAAAAATAATTCCTAAAATAACAGCTACTAAAGGCCCTTGTATTACCTGAAATATTTTTCCTTTTTTAGACAATACCTTATCCCAAAACAATAAAATTGCTAAACCTATAAGACCTATTACTAATGAACCTGGTGTAATATAGCCAAGCATATTAATGAGTTCCGAAAAAGAATTCTCACCATCTAACTGCATAAAAGCAAAATCACCTTCGGGATCCGCATCATAACCAAAAAAATGCGGGATTTGTTTTAAAATAATAATGATTCCAATACCAGTAAGCATGCCTTTAATAACTGAAGAAGGGAAGTAATACCCTATAATTCCTGCCTTTAAAAATCCGAACAATAATTGGATGGCACCAGCCAAGACAACCGCTACTAAAAAGTTTTCATAACCTCCTAAAGCTCCGATTGCGGTAAGAACTATGGCTGCTAATCCCGCTGCTGGACCAGAAACACCAATTTTAGATCCGCTAAGTCCTCCAACAACAATTCCGCCAATTATTCCTGCTATTACTCCTGAAAAAAGAGGGGCTCCACTGGCAAGTGCTATACCTAAACATAAAGGTAAGGCCACAAAAAACACGACCATACTCGCCGGTAGGTCATTTTTAATATATTTAAACATATTATAATAATATTAACCCTAGATTATTTTAAATCAAGGGTAATTAGAAAATAAATAGGGCTGATTACCCTAATAATTAAACCGAATTATAATATGTATTGGTCGGGAGGGGGAGAAACGATATTTAAGTGAGGTTTCGGATATGTTTTGAAGTAATAGCCTAAATTATCACCTACTTCAGAACACGAAATATTCAAATCTTCATGATCTAAATTTGAAAATAATAGTTCCAATTCAATATTTTTTTCTTGTCCTTTTTCTTCTTCTTCCTCTGATGAATCAAAAAAGACTGCAATATCAATGGAGTCACCCACAATAGATATCACTGTTGGTGCGGAAATTAACAACACAAACAACAGCGATAAAAATATAGAAACTTTGTTTCTTGACATCACATTAAATTTTTTCAAATGCAAAGATACATTATTAGTCCAATGTTTTGTTAAATAAAAATTAAAACATCTCAATAAAAATTAATGTTAAGCCATTGTTTCTAAATCAAAAAGTATATGGATTCTCATAACATTGAGATAACTTTTTCATGATTATCGTTTAACTACGAATTAACCTTGACTTTACACTTCGTCAGTTTCTTTGCAGCAAATATTTAAACAACTGATGAAACAATTTACATTACTATTTATTTTCTTTCTTTCTACTAGCGCTTTTGCTCAAACACTAGGCTCAATTAAAGGAAAATTAACTGATAAAGACTTTAATAACGAACCGCTGGCATTTGCTAACATTCTTATAAAAGGTACCACCAATGGAACGACTTCGGACTTTGATGGCTTTTATACGTTTGAAGATTTGAACTCTGGTAAATACACGCTCGTTTTTAGTTTCGTAGGATATGAAACACAAGAAGTAGATGTAGAAGTTATTGCAGGAAAAGTAACTGAAATTAATATTATTTTGGGAGCTAGTGCGGCTTCATTAGATGAAGTAATTATTACTACTACAAAAAGAAAAGAGAGTGAAGTTGCGTTATTATTAGATCAGAAAAAAGCAACTGAGATAAAACAAAGTATTGGCGCAGAAGAATTATCTAGAAAAGGAATAAACAATGCCGCAGTAGCTGTAGCAAAAATCTCTGGAGTATCTAAACAAGAAGGTTCAAGTAATGTCTATGTAAGAGGATTAGGTGATCGCTATTTAAATACTACCATGAATGGTTTATCCTTACCTTCTAATGATGTCAACAAGAAAAATATTGATTTAAATTTATTTGCTTCAGATGTTATAGAAAATGTCTCAATTAGTAAAGCCTATGCATCTCGATTTTATGGTGATTTTGCCGCAGGAAATGTTGATATCTCTTCTAAAAATTATACGGGACAAGGATTTTTCGATTTTCATATTGGGTCTTCTATGAACTCAAATGCAGTGGATAAAACTTTCCTGAAAAGTGAAGGCACGAGCAAGTTTGGATTCTACAATAGATATGATAATAATCCTTTTGCAGTTATTCTGTCTCACGGATTTGATCCTGTGGAGCTGAACACGCCCATCACGATTGACTTTGGTGGATCTTATGGTAAATCATTTGATTTTGAGAACGGTAGTAAATTAAGCTTTTATGCCACTGGCTCATTTGCAAATAGTTTTGAATATAGAAAAGGATCAGCTACAGATTATACAAATGTCGAAAAGAAGTCATTTGAAGTTTCAGAAGAATTTGACTATGGAACAAAGACCACTGCAATGGCGGTATTAAACTATAAAATCGACGGAAATAACGCCTTCAAATTCAATTCCTTATTCATCAATAATTCTTCTGATGTTGTAGGATATTTTGGTATTGATGGTAATGGAAGAAGTAGAGATGCGATTAACAATACTGATAAAGGATTTTACCAAATGGAAGTAAAATTTAACCAGAATCTTACATATGTAAACCAGCTTTTAGGAAAACACAACTTTGATAAATTTAAGTTTGAATGGGGAATTGGTTATAATTTAGTGAATGCTCATGAGCCAGATAGAAAACGAATTACTTTAGAAAACTATCAATTTGCCCTAGATAATGATCCTTTAACAAATCCCACATTTTATAGCAATGTTGCTTTTGACAACCAACGCTACTTCCAAAACATAGATGATTCCGAATTGAATGGTCGACTTAATGTAGCATTCGAAGCATCAGAAACTCTAAAGCTAAATTTTGGTTATAACGGAAGAACTAAAGAACGGAGTTTCGACAACATCCGATATGGATATGATTTTATAAATAGCAATGTTGAAGTTTCAGATGTAACTAATTACAATAGTATTTTTTCACTAGACAATATCAATACAAATCAAGAAGACAATGGCTTGTACGAAATTAAAGTCATCAATAGTATTCCTGGTTTAAGTAATACGAATAGACCAGGTTTACGTGAAAACATGTACAACGGTCAAATCGATATTTATGCTGGATATATCAATGCTGAAATAAAAGCTAACGAAGAAAAATGGTTAATAGTTCCAGGAATTAGATTAGAAACTATTGAACAATCTATTGATTATGATGTAATCAATTTAGGAAACTCCGGTGCAGATAGTAAGGCTTCCTCTGAAACAGTAGTGTTACCAAGTTTAAGTATGAAATATAGTTTAACCGATGCTCAAAACTTAAGATTCTCTGCAAGCCAAACCATTTCACTTCCAGAATTTAAGGAAGTTGCGCCTTTTGTTTACGAAAGTATTTCGCAACGCATTGGTGGAAATCCAGATTTGATAGGTAGAAAAGCTGGCATCAATTACACTAATGTTAAAGATGTATCCTACTCTAAAATATTAAATATCGATTTAAAATATGAATGGTTTATGAGTACATCTGAAATACTTTCCTTCGGACTATTCTACAAACAAATTAAAGATCCAGTAAACCAAGTTGTAGCATTTGATGCTACCGGAACACAGCGTTATTTTAGAACTGGAGAAAAAGCACAAATAATAGGTTTTGAAACTGAAGTAAGAAAGAATTTTATACTAAATGAAGATTCAAAACTTTCAGGCGGACTTAACTTCACCTATATGCACACAAAACAAGATTTATATAATAACATCTCAGGAACCTATAGTGTGAGTTTCAGAAATGACACTGAAGAATTGCAAGGCGCTTCAAAAATTCTTATTAACGCTGACATTAACTATTCACCAACTTTTGGTCACTATAAGCCAACTGCCAATTTAGTATTCTCATATTTCTCCAATCGTATTGATGCTCTAGGCTCCGGACAATTAGAAAATGTCATTGAAAAAGGAATTCCAACATTAGACTTTATTTTTAAAAGTCAACTTACTGAAAATCTTGAACTCAATATTGCAGTTAAAAACATTTTAAATCCAACTATTAAATATGTAAGAGACACCTCTGCTGGTGAAATCGTAGTAACATCACCAAATGCAAAAGGCGTCTCCAATTATAGAAGAGGAATTGATGCTGGCCTACAATTAAAATACAAATTTTAAACACAATTAATAATCAAAACATAAAAATTAAACTAAACTCAAAAAAATGAAAAACAATTTATTATTAGGATTTGCACTGGCAACTTTATTATTTAGTTCATGCACTTCAGATGATACAGCAGAAATTATCATTAATGATAATAGTATTATCAACAATGGAAACGGAAATGGAAGTACTGACCCTGACACCATTTATTTATCTGGAACATATACTACAGATCTTACCTTAGACGCAAACAAGACTTACATACTTAATGGATCATTAATAATGACTTCAGGCACAACGCTTACGATTCCAGCAGGAATGACAATTAGAGCACTTGCCGCAGGTTCAAATGTATATATTGCAATCTCTCAAGGCGCACAAATTATAGCAAATGGAACAGCAGACCATCCAATTGTTTTAACATCAAATGCGTCTTTGCCTTCAGCAGGAGATTGGGGAGGATTAATTGTTTTAGGAAACGCACCAATTAACTCTGTATCTGGGACCGCTACTTCAACATCAGAAATTGCAAGTTTACCTTATGGTGGAATTGATCCTGCTGATGATTCAGGAATTATAAGATTTGTAAGAGTCGATTACTCGGGAGGTGCTGCAGATGGTCAATCAGAAAATAATGGGTTTTCTTTTTACGGTGTTGGGAACGAAACAATTGTTGAGTACATTCAAGCCTTTGAAGGTAAAGATGATGGTATTGAATTCTTTGGTGGTACTGTTAATGTAAACTTTCTATCAATTGTAAACGCACAAGATGACTCTATTGATTGGACTGAAGGATATTCTGGAACTATAACTAACGCTTATGTCAAACATGGTGCTGAGCATGACAAAGGTGTTGAAGCAGACGGCTACAATACGGATATAGGCAATAATTCGTCACCAGTATTCTGGTCAATGCCATCTGTAACTAATTTAACAATTATAGGTAATGGCTCTTCTACCAGCAACGAAGCTATACGCTTAAGAGCAGGCACACAAGGTGTCTTTACCAATGTGTATATAGAAGGATTTGAAGAAGGATTTGATTTAGATGGTGACGCTGGTGCTTCAAGTGGCAACCCAACCGGAACAGGAGTTTTAACTGGCGACTTAAGCGCAGTAAATGTTACGTTTTCTGATGTAATTACAAAATTAAAAAATGATACTGGCGAAACATTTTCGGAAGCCGATTTTATATCAGGTGATGGAAATGGAACCTCAACGGATTATGCTTCTTGGGGTGCAAACTGGACAATTCAGCAATAAAACTTAGCCTAGTTTAATGATTAGTTAATATTGGGATTACATTTAAAATATATAATGGGTTTATATTTACAGTAATCTTATAAGACAAATTAGTTTCATATAATCTATTAGTTTTTGTCGACTACATTATCATGATTTCTAATAACTGCCTTTGGCCAAGGCAGTTTTTTTATTTATTATATAATCATTTGGAAACATTAAGTTAACATTAGAATTAGTTCTTTGCAGTGACAAAAACTAATACTAATGAAACTTAAGATTACTTTAGCTACTATAGCGCTTTTTACATCATTTTGCATAAATGCCCAGGAAATCACTTCACCTAAATTTGGTAAGGGTCTTTTTAATCTTGTAGGACAAGATAGTACTTGGACTATGAAAATTGGTGCAAGAATGCAGTTCTTAGCAATCTCAAATTGGGAAGATGGCGAAAGCAATGAATCAAATTTCCTGTTAAGACGTTCTCGATTAAAATTTGATGGTTATGCGTTTACTCCAAAGCTAAAGTATAAACTAGAATTAGGTTTATCAAACAGAGATATTTCTGGTGCTTCTGAATTTACTAGTAATTCACCAAGATATATTCTAGATGCAGTTATGAAGTGGAATTTTCATGAAAATTTCGTGCTTTGGTTCGGACAAACAAAACTTCCTGGTAACAGAGAACGCGTCATCTCTTCTGCAAATCTTCAATTGGTAGATCGTTCACTTTTAAACAGTAGATTTAATATCGATCGTGATTTAGGAATTCAATTGAGACATCATTTCAAAATCTCTGATACGTTTTTAGTTCGGGAAGCCATCTCCATTTCACAAGGTGAAGGTAGAAATGTAACTACTGGAAATTTAGGTGGTCATCAATATACTGGTCGTATAGAACTTTTACCTTTTGGAACATTTTCTGGAAAAGGCGATTATAAAGGCGGTGCATTAAAACGTGAACCCTCTGCTAAATTTTCAATTGCAGCCACCTACGATTTCAATAATAATGCCGTTAAAAATAGATCTAACCAAGGGTCATATATGGCAACGGATATAGGATTTCATGAAACAAACATCACTACGTTATTCTTAGATACCATGTTCAAATACAAAGGGTTTTCATTAATGGCTGAATATGCCGATAGAGATGCCGATGATCCATTTGCCAAAAATTCTGACGATAGCCTAACAGGTGATGTAGTTCAAGTTGGTTCTGGATTTAATTTTATGACAGGATATTTATGTAAAAACGATTGGGAAGTAACTGGACGTTTCACAACTATTGAACTAGATAAAAACATTACTGGGAAAACTGCCCAAAATCAATATACACTTGGTGTTTCTAAATACATCGTTGGTCACAGCTTGAAAGTTCAAACCGATATAAGTCATTTAGAGGTAAATGGCGGAAACAATGAATTAATGTGGAGATTACAATTTGATATCCACTTTTAAAAACATAACAATTAGATAACATAATTGAAAAATAGACTATTGATATTTGCAAACTAATTTAAATTAAATTATGGATAATTTATACTTATTAATGATTATTGCCCTTGCCATTCTTGCAATAGCAGATTTGGTAGTTGGTGTGAGTAATGATGCCGTAAACTTTTTAAATTCAGCTATCGGTTCTAAAGCAATCTCATTCAGAACAATTATGATTGTTGCAAGTGTAGGAGTTGCTGTTGGAGCTGTGTTTTCTAGTGGAATGATGGAAGTTGCACGAAAAGGGATTTTTAATCCTGGAGAATTTATGTTTAATGAAATCATGATCATTTTCATGGCGGTAATGATAACAGATATTCTTTTACTCGATTTTTTTAATACCATAGGGATGCCAACGTCCACTACAGTTTCTATTGTATTCGAATTGTTAGGTGCAGCAGTTGCTATGGCATTAATAAAGATTGGACATGATGGTGGTGACTTATCAGATGTCATTAATTACATCAACACCTCAAAGGCTTCCCAAATTATATTTGGCATACTGCTCTCGGTAGTTGTCGCCTTTTCAATTGGGGCTTTAGTTCAATGGTTTTCAAGGTTATTGTTATCTTATAATTTCGAAAAGAAAGCGCACTGGGTAGGCGCCTTATTTGGTGGTGTTGCATTGACAGCAATTACTTATTTTATATTTATGAAAGGTCTAAAAGGCACATCATACGCTAAAGAATCCTTTGGCATTTTAGGCGGAGGAACGATGAAGGACTTCCTAGAATCTCAAGTATTACCAATTGTCCTTGTGAGTTCTGTATTTTGGTCTTTATTGTCATATGCCTTAATCTCATTTCTAAAAACTAACATTTATAAACTCATTATTATAGTAGGAACCTTTGCATTAGCATTAGCTTTTGCTGGAAATGATCTTGTCAACTTTATTGGTGTACCTATAGCTGCATTTAACGCATTTGAGCACTGGGCGGCTTCAGGGATGTCGGCTACAGATTTCCCAATGGACATATTAGCTGAAAAAGTTCCAACCAATAATTGGTTGTTATTTGGGGCAGGAATGATAATGGTACTTACCTTATGGTTCTCAACAAAAGCCAAAGGTGTTGTAAAGACATCTCTAGATTTGGCGAGTCAAGGTGAAACTAAAGAGCGTTTCCAACCAAACTTTTTATCTCGAGGATTTGTAAGGGGAGCTATGGGAGTATCTCAAATCTCATCTTATATTTTACCAAAATCATGGCAAGTTAAAATTGAAAAACAATTTGAAACCCCAGTAATTAAATTATCTAGAGATAAAGTTCATGAACTACCTGCTTTTGATTTGGTTAGAGCTGCTGTGAATTTAATGGTGGCTGCGGTTTTAATATCAATCGCTACGTCTTACAAGTTACCTTTATCCACAACTTACGTTACTTTTATGGTAGCAATGGGAACTTCTCTTGCCGATAGAGCTTGGGGAGCAGAAAGTGCTGTATATAGAGTTGCAGGAGTATTGAACGTTATTGGGGGCTGGTTCTTTACTGCATTTAGTGCATTTGCAGCTGCAGCATTAGTGGCATACTTATTAAATTTAAACTTACCCGTCATGTTTCCTATATTATTGGTAGTGGCATTTGCATTATTAATAAGAAATTATATTGCACATAGGAAGAAAACTAAAGAAGTTAAAGCTGAAGACAGCTTAATTAGAGCAGAAAGTAGTTCTGTTCAAGGTGTAATTCATGAAAGTGCTGGCAATATTGCTAATGTTGTAAAACGAACTAATAGAATTTACACCAATGCAATTAAAGGTCTTGCAAAACAAGATTTAGCTTTGCTTAAAAAGAATAAAAAACAAGTCGTTAAATTATCAGATGAAATTGACGACCTACGTGACAACATCTTTTATTTTATTAAAAACTTAGACGAATCAAGTATTAGTGCAAGTGATTTTTATATTAATATACTAGGTTATCTTCAAGACATGTCTCAGTCGTTAGAATATATATCTAAAGTGAGTCATAAACACATTAACAATAATCACAAAAAACTTAAGTTTAGTCAAATTAAAGAGCTTAAAGTAGTTGATGATAAACTTGAGAAATTATTTGATGACACAAAAGTTGCTTTTGAATCTAGATCGTTTGAACAAATAGGCGCTATTTTAAATGAAAGAACAGAAGTTTATAATTTGGTGAAAGAAAAAATTCGCAAACAAGTTGAACGTACGCGTACAGAGGAATCGAGCCCAAAAAACACAACGCTTTACTTTAGCATCTTATTAGAAACTAAAGATCTTATTAGTGCAACTATGAACTTATTAGAAGAGTATCATGATTCTCACGATAGATCTATTAAACCTGCAACTATTAACGTTATTGATGCGGTTGAAGAAAAAGGAGACTCTAAATAAGATTGATTCACATATTATTTTAAAAACCACCCGATTGAGGTGGTTTTTTTGTTTTGTATATTTGATCTTTAAATAGAATTTTATGAAAATAATTTATGCTCTCATTGGTTTGTGCTTAATTAGTACAAGTAGTTTTAGTCAAATACAATCTGCTCAAGAACTTTTAAATAAAGCCATTAAATACCACGATCCAGATTCCAATTGGGATACATTTAATGATTCGCTATTTGTCACGATGAAATCGCCTAAAAGATCTACTCGAGAGAGTCAAATACATATTAATCTTCCTACCGAACAGTTCTATATAAAAGCAACTCGAGATAGTATAACCACTGAATACAAATTAGATAAAGATCAATGTGAAATTTTCTTAAACGGGAGCGCTAATCTTGATGAAGACACGCTTAAATCTCATAATTTAAGCTGTGAACGGGCTAACATGTATAAAAATTATTACAGCTATTTATATGGTTTACCCATGAAATTAAAAGATGAAGGAACTAAAATTCATGACGTGGTTGAACGTAAATCTTTTAAGGGAAAAGACTATTTAGTTTTAAAAGTAACTTATGACGAAGCTGTAGGAAATGACATTTGGTATTTTTACTTCAATCCTGAAACTTATGCAATGGAGGTTTATCAGTTTTTTCATGATGAAAGTAAAAATGATGGTGAATATATTTTGCTTTCTAATGAAGTTCCTATCTCTGGTATTAAAATGCCTAAAAATAGAGCTTGGTATTATAATAAAGATGATGGCTATTTAGGAACTGATAGCCTCACGAATAAATAGCTCATTAATTCGTAAAATTATAAGAGATTTATTTACAATAACTCCTTATCTTTCGTAAATTTTTACAACTATTTAATAACACACTAAACAAAACTAACCATGAAAAACTCCCTATTCTTGGTTATTAAAAACAAGCTTTGCCTTGCCTTTTTAGTAGCTCTCTTGTGCCAATTTACAGCACAATCTCAAAAACCAATGCCAACAAGATCGTTTGAAATTAGCCTCGAAGCAGACGAAACTATTAGCACAGAAATTAAAAACAACATGCGAGTCAATAGCGAAACCGAACAACCTGTAGCGCTATATGGTCTTAATTTTGACGTTCCTGCAGGTTCACCAGAATCAATGGCGATGTATTATCTTGAACGTCAATCAAAACAATTAGGAATCCCAGAAGATGATTTACAAAATCTTCAACATCATGCAACACGAACTACCGATGCTGGATCAGTTGTTAGATATCGACAATACTCAGGGAATTATCCTGTGAATAAAAATGAAGTTACTATTAGTATTTCTCCTCAAAACAAAGTTGTATTTGTAATGAACAGTTATATGTCAAATACAAATATGACAAACGTACAACCGACCTTATCCGTGAATGAAGCCTATCAACTTGCTTATAATTATTTAAATGTAAGCAGCCCTGTTATGTACAACGCTAACAGATTGATGGTTTATAAAAACACAAGAATAACACGCTTGGCTCATGAGGTTACTATATTAACGAACTCTCCAGCTGGTGAATGGCACGTATTTGTGGATGCTCAATCACAAGAGATTTTTAAGGTCGTTAACATGGCTCAATATTATAATGATGAAGATGAAGAGAATACATCTACAGAGAATAGTGCTTTAGTGCCTGTTGATGGAACAGGATTTGTTTTTAATCCAGATCCTTTATCCTCTAATACTGTTGGTTATGGTGGAGGATATGTTGATGGTGGTGATGCCGCAACAACCCAACTTAACAATGCAAGAGTTAGTGTTACTTTAAGAGATATCGATTTAACTGGAGGTGTTTATAAATTAGAAGGCCCTCGTGCAGAGATTGTAGATTTTGACACACCAAATACAGGTCTATTCACACAAGCGTCTCCCGACTTTAGTTTTACGCGACAAGATCAAGGATTTGAAGCTGTAAATTGTTATTTCCATATTGATTTTATGATGGGATATATAAATGACGATTTAGGCTGTAATGTGCTTCCTTATCAATATGCTGGTGGCGTTCGATATGATCCTCATGGATTTGATGGCGCCGATAATTCATTCTATTCTCCAGGTACAGGACAATTAAGTTTTGGAGAAGGATGTGTTGATGATGCTGAAGATTCGGATGTTGTGCATCACGAACTCGGTCATGGTTTGCATGATTGGGTAACTGCTGGTGGTGGAAGTGGTGCTGAAGGACTTGGTGAAGGATCTGGTGATTATGTTGCACAGTCTTATAACCGAAGTCTTGGGAATTGGACACCTGCAGATCCAGCTTACAATTGGGTCTATAATTGGGATGGACATAACGAATGTTGGCCTGGTAGAGTCACGAATTATGGCGCTGTGTATCCAGGAGGATTAACAGGCTCTATTCATGCAGATGGTCAAATTTGGGCAAGTTGTTTGATGGGAATTTGGGATCAAATTGGTCAGCAAGAAATGGATAAAATATTTTGGGAAGGTCTTGGAATGACTGCAGGAACTACAGGTCAAAACGATGCCGCAAACGCGGTATACCAAGCCGCTTTGAATTTAGGGTATACAACACCTCAAGTCACAGCAATTCATGCATCTTTAACTGCTTGCGGTTATACATTGCCGCCATTAGATGGTCCACCAATTATAGCATTTAGCGCTGATACTACAACATTATGTTTAGACAATGGTAACACGGTTAACTTTACAGATGATTCTGCGCCAGCAGGCACATCTTGGTCTTGGACTTTTGAAGGCGGAACTCCTGGAACATCTATAGATCAAAACCCAGTAGTAACTTATGCTGCTCCTGGAACTTATGATGTTACCTTATCTGCCACCAATACTAATGGGACAGATTCTCAAACCATAACGGATTTCATAACTGTAGTGCAAGGCGATGATTGTCCTGCATGTACAACAGTAGCAAATACGACAGTCATTCCAATATCCGATGGAACTGGAGGACAATCCTATACTTCTACCATAAACATTCCACAGAATGGCACCGTTACTGATGTTAATGTCACCATAAATATTACGCATACTTGGGATGATGATTTAGATATCACGCTTACAAGTCCAACTGGCACAGTCGTTGAATTAACTTCGGATAATGGAGGCCAAGGCGATAATTATGTAAATACTGTATTTGATCAAGATGCGGCTACCGCAATTACAGATGGAACGGCTCCTTTTACTGGGACATTTATGCCTGAAGGTGATTTGTCTACATTGAATGATGAAGATGCTACAGGTGATTGGGTTTTAACAATTGTTGATGACGCAACTCAGGATGGTGGGCAATTAAATTCTTGGTCATTAGATGTTTGTGTTGCCCCTCCTCTGTCTTTATCAGATAATGAATTTGACGTATTTAATATGTATCCGAATCCGAATAATGGAACATTTACGATTCAACTTAACTCAAATTCTAATAGCGAAATAAAAGTTGATGTCTATGATATTAGAGGGCGTTCAGTTTACGATAAGCAATTTGATAACGCATCTAATTTCTCTCAAGTTATTAGATTAAATGCGATACAATCAGGATTGTATTTAGTAAAAGTAAGTGACGGAGAAAGAGAAACCATACGGAAGATTGTAGTCGAATAATCTTCTTCTCATTGCATAAAAAAAGCACCTCTTTCGAGGTGCTTTTTTTATGCAATGATTAATTTTAATTAGGACCCACACATTAAGCAGTCATCGCCCTCAGCTTCTTTTGCCTGTGCAATTAAGGCCTTCATTTCGTCTGCTGACATTGGTTCAGCTTCGGTAGTTTCTTGGGCAAATTTGGCCGCCGTTTTTGCGGCTTGTTCTTTTTGTTCTGCTATTACTGTTTTGGCAACTTCAACGGTTTCCGCAACTTCAACAGTTTCCGCTACTGGCTCTTCCTTTTTAGTCGTATCTAAAGTAAACTTAATCGCATCAACTGCACTCTTGGTTCTTAAGTAATACATTCCTGTTTTTAAACCACTTTTCCATGCGTAGAAATGCATTGAGGTTAGTTTAGCCATGGTCGCACCTTCCAAAAATAAGTTTAAAGATTGTGATTGATCAATAAAATAACCACGTTGACGAGACATATCAATAATGTCTTTCATACTCAATTCCCAAACTGTTTTATAAAGTTCTTTTATATCTTGAGGAATAATATCAATGTCTTGAACAGATCCATTAGCTCTCATGATATCTTGCTTTAAACTGTCATTCCATAGACCTAACTCAACTAAGTCTTCCAATAAATGTTTGTTCACAACAATAAACTCACCAGACAACACACGACGTGTATAAATATTAGAGGTATAAGGCTCAAAACATTCGTTATTTCCTAGAATTTGAGAGGTACTTGCTGTTGGCATTGGAGCAACAAGTAACGAGTTACGTACACCATTCTTCAGTACATCTTCACGAAGTTTTACCCAATTCCAACGTCCACTTAATTCTTCATCTTTAATTCCCCATAGATTATGTTGAAATTCACCATTACTTATTGGAGATCCGTTATACGTTTCATATGGTCCATCTGTCTTAGCTTCTTCCATACTAGCTGTTAAAGCTGCGAAATAAAGTGTTTCAAAAATCTCTTGATTTAACGCTTTAGCTTCATCACTCGTAAATGGCATCCGTAATTTAATAAAAGTATCTGCCAATCCTTGAACACCTAAACCTATTGGTCTGTGACGGAAATTAGAATTTTCTGCTTCCTTAACAGGATAATAATTTCTATCAATTACTTTATTCAAGTTTTTAGTAACGCGTTTCGTAATTTTAAAAAGTTCTTTATGATCAAACTCACCATTTTTAATAAACATTGGTAAGGCAATCGAAGCTAAATTACAAACTGCGACTTCATCAGGAGATGTGTACTCCATAATTTCAGTACATAAATTTGAAGAACGAATTGTTCCTAAATTTTTCTGATTCGATTTACGGTTTGCCGCATCTTTATAAAGCATATAAGGCGTCCCCGTTTCAATTTGAGATTCTAATATTTTTTCCCAAAGTTCACGCGCTTTTATAGTTTTTCTCCCTTTTCCTTCAGCTTCATATTTTAAATATAGTGCTTCAAATTCTTCGCTATGTGTTTCTGGTAATCCAGGGCATTCATTAGGACACATCAACGTCCATTGTCCATCTTCCTGTACACGTTTCATGAATAAATCTGAAATCCACATCGCATAAAACAAATCACGAGCACGCATTTCTTCTTTACCATGATTTTTCTTAAGGTCAAGGAAGTCAAAAATATCTGCATGCCATGTTTCAATATATATAGCAAAACTTCCTTTACGCTTTCCTCCTCCTTGATCTACATATCTGGCTGTATCATTAAAGACTTGAAGCATAGGAACAATTCCGTTTGACGTCCCATTTGTTCCGGCAATATAACTTCCTGTAGCACGAACGTTATGTATTGCTAAACCAATACCTCCTGCTGACTGTGAAATTTTGGCAGTTTGCTTCAGTGTATCATAAATACCGTCAATGCTATCATCTTTCATCGTCAATAAGAAACAAGATGACATTTGAGGTTTTGGTGTCCCAGAATTAAATAGTGTTGGTGTAGCGTGTGTAAAATATTTTTTAGACATCAGCTCATAAGTTTCAATGGCTGCATCTAAATCATTTAAATGAATTCCAATAGAAACACGCATGAGCATATGTTGAGGACGTTCTGCAATTTCTCCGTTAAGTTTTAATAAATAGGAACGCTCTAAAGTTTTAAATCCAAAATAATCATATCCGAAATCACGGTTATAGATAATTGTAGAGTCTAATTTTTCTTTATTATCTAGAATGACTTGATAAACTTCATCAGATAATAATGGTGCTTTTTTATCATTTCTAGGATTGACATAAGTATAGAGGTCGTGCATTACCTCGCTAAATGTCTTTTTTGTGTTTTTATGTAAATTTGAAACAGAAATTCTTGCTGCTAATCGAGCATAATCAGGATGAGCAGTAGTTAAAGTAGCTGCAACTTCTGCGGCTAGATTATCTAGTTCGCTGGTAGTTACACCATCGTATAATCCTTCAATCACACGCATTGCCACTTTTACTGGATCCACGAGCTCGTTTAATCCATAGCATAATTTTCTCACTCTAGAAGTGATTTTATCGAACATCATCGGTTCTTTTCTTCCGTCTCTTTTTAGTACATACATATTGCTACACGTTTTTTGTTTCCTGATACACCTTCAGAAAATTTAGTTAATTAGTTAGTTAAAATTTTAAGTTAGGACTCAAAATTTTGAGGGTCAATTTGATTTTAAAGGTGAGCTAGCTACTTCCGATATTTCGGAATTCATTAAACACTTCATTTAAAATCAATTAGATTAATTCTTGTAATTAAAAATCAGCATCAAAGCTGAACTTGTCTTTATCTTCTTCTTTGTTCATCACACCAGCTTTTTGGTATTCTGAAACACGTTTTTCGAAGAAATTTGTTTTCCCTTGTAATGAGATCATATCCATGAAATCAAAAGGATTTGATGCGTTGTATACTTTATCGCAACCAAACTCTGATAAGAGTCTATCTGTAACAAACTCCAAATATTGTGTCATTAATTTCGCATTCATTCCAATTAAACTAACAGGAAGAGACTCGGTTATAAACGAACGTTCAATATCCAATGCATTTGTCAAAATAGCCGTAATACGCTCTTTGGGAACTTTATTTACAATATGATTTTGGTGTAAATGCACTGCAAAATCACAGTGTAATCCTTCATCTCTAGAAATCAATTCGTTTGAGAAGGTTAACCCAGGTAATAAACCACGTTTTTTTAACCAAAATATAGAACAGAAGCTTCCTGAAAAGAAGATGCCTTCAACAGCAGCGAACGCAATCAATCGTTCAGCAAAACTTGGTGAATCAATCCATTTAAGAGCCCAATCAGCTTTTTCCTTAATGGCAGGAAAAACATCAATTGCTTTAAACAAATCGTCTTTTTCCTTATCGTTTTTAACGTAGGTATCGATTAATAAAGAATAGACTTCAGAATGAATATTCTCCATCATGATTTGGAATCCATAAAAGAACTTTGCTTCGGTATATTGAACCTCAGAAACAAAATTTTCAGCCAAATTCTCATTTACAATTCCATCACTAGCTGCGAAAAAAGCTAAAATATGTTTTATAAAATAGCGTTCGTCATCGTTTAATTTAGTATTCCAATCTGTTATATCTTGATGTAGGTCTATTTCTTCAGCAGTCCAAATACTTGCCTCTTGCTTTTTATACCAATCCCAAATATCATGATGTTGAATTGGGAAAATAACAAATCTATCTTTGTTTTCTTGTAAAATTGGTTCTATAGCCTGAGACATTATTGGTTGTTTTATTATATAAAATTAGACGAATATTTTAGTGCAATTTGGAACTAACAAATATTGATAATTGAGATTGAAAAAGAAAGCTAATTTTATAAACATTGTTAACAAGTTTTTAACAAAAGAGAAAAAAAAACTACAGGCAAGCCGAAATACAAAATTAATTGTAATCACCTAACTATCAGGTGTTTGTTTAAAATATTTATAAAATTTATATGTAAGAAATGTCTTATGCAAATAATGCTAAATCCCGATGTACACTATGTAAACTCATTAAGAAAACTAAAAAATATACAAATAAAAAGAGAGCATAAACAGCTCTCTTTTTCCCTAATAATTAACTCAACTAACTAAAACTAATAAAAAAAGAATATAGTTAACTTTTTGTTTTGTGGCGAAATAAAAAAAGCCAGGAAAACCTGACTTTTTTTGTTGACTAATAGCATTTAATCAAAAGTGAATCCCCACGATCACTCTATACTTTTAACTATCATTAGATAGGTTATTTCTAAAACAGGATACAAAAGTGATAAATTAGTTTAAACTAAAACAATTCATTTGTATGGTTGGTACGAAAAATTGTATAATCGGTAGTGTTTCGTTTTCAAAAATCAGAAAGTAATTATTGCGAATAAGCTCATTACACAAAAAAATAAGCTATCCATACATAAAAACGATTATCAAATAAATATATCGCTATCTTTGAAATTATGATAAAAGCAGTAATCGTTGATGACGAGCCAAAAGCGATCCAAAGCCTGTCTTGGGAGCTCACAAATTACAGTGAGGAAATAGAAATTATACAAACTTTTTCCAACCCGAATGACGCTATTGATTATCTAGATTCTAATACACCTGATTGTCTGTTTTTAGATATTCAAATGCCAACCATGGATGGATTTCAATTTCTAGATAAACTTACTAATAAAGACTTCCCTGTAGTCATTACTACAGCTTATAATAATTATGCAATTAAAGCCTTGAAACATGAAGCCATTGACTACTTACTAAAACCTGTAGATTCTGATGATCTTCATGATACCATTAAAAAGATAAAAAAATATAACTCTCGATTGATGAATTCTTCAAAAATCGAAGAAGTTTTAGTTGATTTTAATTCTAAATTAGAGCAGAAAAAAGTAACCTTAAATACGGATGGGAAACTCATTTTTTTAAATGTAGATGATATTTTATTTGTTGAATCAGATGGCAATTATAGCACTGTATTTATGGCAGATAATCAAAAGCTAGTTATGACAAAAAAGTTAAAGGAAGTTAATGCTATGCTTCCTGATCTCTATTTTTTTAGGATTCATAATTCATATATTATCAATCTTAATAAAATAAAAGAATTCATAAAAAATGAAGGTTATGTCATCATGCAATCTAATCATAAAATTCCTGTGGCAAGGCAGCGTAAATCCGATTTTTTAGAGAAATTATAATATGCCAAATCGCCCTGTACATAACTATAAATTCAGATTAGAGCCAATGCGTTTTATTATTGCTATAGTATTTATATTCCAAATAGGCGCTTTAACTGCTCAAGAGGATAAAGCGGTAACTTTTAATTCGAAAGTTAGTGAGGTTTTGGAACAAAAACCAAATACCTACGAAACGATTGAAGGCCTATTTTCTAAGTTCAAATATGACAGCATTAAAATGAAACACTTAGCGTCTAAATCCATTTCGATGCGTTATTTAGAAGGCGAAAGTTATGCTCTTAATGCTTTAGGAGCTATCTACAGAAATTTATCTTTATATGATAAAGCAATCGCAACCCATCAAAGTGCCAAATTGGCTGCAGAAATGGCAAAAAACATAGAATTAGAAGTTATAAGTTTAAACATGTTGGGTGTGGTTTACCGTAGAATGGATTTAGTTAAACCTGCATTAGACTATCATAAAAAAGCACTAGATATTGCGAACTCATTTAAATCTCCTACGCAAGAAATTAAAAAAAGCATTGCAGTTTCTCAAAATAGTATGGGAAACATCTACTTAACATTAAAACAATATGATCTTGCTATTAGTCAGTTTAGCAAGTCCCTTGGCATTGAATTAGCATCTAATAATAAGCTGGGACTTGCTATTAATTATCAAAATATAGGCTATGCTAAAGAAGCAAAAGGCCTGCTTGATGCCGCTTTAGTTGACTATCAAACATCCTTAAAATATAATGAAGAAATAGATTCCGAAATAGGTCGGGTAATTTGCTATAATAGTATTGGAAAAATATATATCAAAAAAGAAAAATATCAAGACGCAAAATTGATTATTGAAGACGCCCTTCGAAAGGCTATAAAGGTTGGTGATCAATTTTATATCTCTTCATCTTATATTAATTTAGGTTGGGTTCAAAATCGATTAAATCTAGATGAACTTTCAGAATCTAATCTAAAAACGGCCCGTTATATTGCTGAAAAATATGGTTTAAAATCTGCAATTGTAGAAGCCGATAAGCATCTTTCAGAATTATATAGCAAAAATGGAGATTTTGAAACTGCCATGAGTTATTATAAGAATTCTGTAGATTTAGAGGGCACAATATCTAACGACAGGAATTTACAATACGTTAATGATATCATCGTGCAATATCAAAACGAAATTAAGAACAACCAAATAAAAGCACTTGCCAACGAAAATGAAATTGTAAAATCAAAATTGGATCGAAACCGAAAAACGTTTTGGATTGCTTTATTAGGTCTTGTAATTATTGGCGGCGCTTTTATTTCCTTTAGTAGACATCGTCAACTCAAACAAGACAAACTCATCCTAACGCTAGAGCAAGATATGCTCCGAAGCCAGATGAATCCACATTTTATTTTTAATTCTCTTAATTCAATAAAGCTTTATATCATCAATAATGAAAAGGAAAATGCTGTTTACTATCTAAATAAATTTTCAAAACTCATTAGAAAGATCCTAATCTCTTCTACCGAAAAAGAAATGTCTCTTGAAGATGAATTAGAAACAATGCAACTTTATATGAACATCGAAAACATTCGTTTCTCTAATGAAATTGATTTCACTATTAATGTAGATGAAAATATAAATACATTAAGCATTAAAGTGCCTTCAATGATTTTGCAACCTTTTATTGAGAATGCACTATGGCATGGGTTATCGTCTTCAAAACAAGCAGAAAAGAAGATAGACTTAAAAGTGTCTGAACTAACCAATGACTATGTAACAATTTCGATTATTGACAATGGAATAGGAAGAACCGAATCTGAAAAAATAAATAAACAAAAATTTCTGAAGAGAAAATCTGTTGGAATTGAATTAACAAAAGCTCGATTGGCAAACTTCTCAAAAAATTACACGAATCTTTATAAAATGGATATCGTAGATTTAATGGATATTAATAAAAAAACTATTGGAACAAAGGTGACTTTAAAAATCCCTGTTCGCTCAGTTGTTTTAAAAACCGTGTAATTTAACGGTCAAACTTACTACTCGCTATAGTCTCTAGCTCCATATACCAATCTTCTCCAAACTTTCTAATTAAAGCCTGTTTTACAAACTTATAAACTGGAACTTGAAGTTCTTTCCCAAGCGTACACGCATCATCACAAATCTGCCACTTATGATAATTTACAGCTGAGAACTCGCTGTAATCTTTTACTCTAATTGGGTATAAATGGCAAGACACTGGTTTTTTCCAATCAATTTCACCCTGATTATGAGCCTCTTCAATGGCGCAAAGCGCAACACCTTTATCATCAAAATTCACATAGGCACAATCTGCTCCATTAATTAAGGGTGTTTCTAGTTCCCCATCTTTAGTAGTAATAAAAGTGCCCTCTTTTTCAATAACCGCTATCCCTTCTTTACGTAGAAAAGGTTTGACTTTTGGATAAATCTTATCAAGGATTAAGGCTTCATTTTTTTCTAATGGTGCACCTGCATCTCCATCAACACAGCACGCCCCTTTACATGCCGAAAGATTGCAAACAAAATCCTTTTCAATAATATCCTCTGAAACTATAGTTTTTCCTAGTTGAAACATGCCGCAAAGATAACTGATATTAAATCAAAAAAACTAGTTGATTTAGCTCATAAATTTTACAATAGAATAATATTAGTATTAATAATTAAATTCCGAACTTTGCGTAGTATTTGAAACAAATCTCATGGAATTAAATTTTAAAGAAATATTTACAGCTTTTATGGTACTTTTCGCTGTAATAGATATTATTGGCAATATTCCAATAATTATTGACTTACGTAAAAAAGCTGGTCATATTCAAAGTGAAAAGGCTGCGCTAATAGCAGGAGTAATTATGGTTTTATTTCTGTTTTTAGGTCAAAGTATATTGAGCCTTATTGGTGTAGATGTAAATAGCTTTGCAGTGGCTGGTGCATTTATTTTGTTTTTTATAGCATTAGAAATGATTCTCGGAATCACACTTTATAAAGATGATGAACATACTGCAATGACGGCTTCTGTTTTTCCATTAGCGTTTCCATTAATTGCAGGACCTGGTAGTTTAACTACACTTTTGTCATTAAGAGCTGAATTTAGTATAGAGAACATTATAGTAGCTGTTATTTTAAATGTAGTTGTTATCTATATTGTTTTAAAAACCTCAGCACGAATAGAACGGCTTATTGGTCAGAATGGTATTAGTATTATTAGAAAGATATTTGGCGTTGTTTTATTAGCTATAGCTGTTAAATTATTTGCTCATAATATCAAGGCCTTATTTGAACTCGCATAAGAATCAATTATGAAAATATTCACAATAGTTTTTACAATAATTGCACTAGCACTTATTATTTTCAACATTACTAAAATAAATTTTGATGCACCATTTCAAGGTGATAGCACGATTGCATTAATTACGATTTTCACAGCATTATGTGGCATCATTTTGCTACAAATTTTTAGACTTTCAAAGCGTATCGAAAAACAATCTAAAAAATAAGTACTTATGTATGATGTTCTAGTTGTTGGAGGAGGCGCTGCTGGTATGTCATGTGCCTTAGTTCTAGGATCTGCCAGTCAAAAATCATTTGCTGTTGATAAACACATTGGCATATTTACGCATCAAAAAACATCACACCTTCAAAGCGCGTTATTTAATAATGTTTTAGGGCTAGACCCTGGAACAACAGGACTGTCTATATTAGAAAAGGGTAAAACACAATTAGCCTCGCAATATCCTCATGTCGATCAAATAGATGCGGAAAAGGTTTGTGAAATATCTCGCATTTCTTCAGGGTTTAGTATTACTACTAATAAAAATTCATATACCACAAAAATTGTAGTTGTAGCCGTTGGTTATACAAATTTGATAACAATAAAAGGATTGGAACAATACATAAAACCACATCCCAGGACTGCTACGGAGAAACAACGTGTTTGGTTAAAAAATGATGATCATCTCATTGAAAAAGGCTTATATGTAGCTGGAACTTTGGCAGGTTGGCGTAGTCAATTTGCAATGGCTTCTGGAAGCGGTGCTCATGTTGCTACAGACATATTAACCCTATGGAATAATGGAAAGCAAACAAAAATCCATGACAAGGTTTAAAGCTCAGTAAGCTGAGTCTTACTTAACTTTATTACTTCTTCAATCATAGCATCTGCAGCATTTATAATTTGTTCTGAAGCATTACTTCCATATAATTGATTTGCCAAGTCTGCTTTGATTAGTTTTTTCATAACATCATGATAGGCTACAAACGTTATTTTAGTACGTTCTTTCAGATTCAAATAATCTTGAAACTGAATTACTATGTCATCACTAATTTCAAAATTGGCTATGAAATCCGCTTCAGAAACGTCTTTATAAACGCTCCGATCTTTATCCAACTCTTCAAAAACAAAATTGCTGATGTATCCTCGTTGTTTAATGTAGTTTAATGTTTCATTTTGAACACTCGTATCTAGAGGCACGAAGATGTCAGGAATGATCCCTCCTCCACCATAAACTACCTTACCATTAGGTGTTATGAATTTCAAGGAATCCGCAATTTGTATACTCGATTCGCTATTAAACTCTCCACTACTTAGCCGTTTATAATATTCGTTATAATAGGAGTCACTATCACCATTACTGTAAGGCCTCTGTATTGAGCGTCCTGTTGGCGTATAATACCTAGCAACCGTTAATCGTACTGCACTGCCATCACCTAAAGCCATTTGTCGCTGTACTAATCCTTTCCCATAACTTCGTCTTCCTACGATGGTCCCTTTATCGTTATCCTGAAGCGCGCCAGCAACAATTTCACTCGCTGATGCAGAGTTCTCATTAATGAGAATATAAATGTCTCCGTCTTCAAAATCACCTTTACGAGTCGCGTAGCTATTCTCTATTTTTCCGGATTTGTTTTTCGTAAACAAAATAAGCTTATTATTTACCAAGAACTCATCCACTATTTGCTCAGCAATAGCCATAAAACCTCCTGGATTATCTCTTAAATCTAAGGCTAATTGAGTAGCACCTCGATCCTGTAATTTATCTAAAGCTGATTTAAATTCTCTATATGTAGACTCAGCAAATCGATTCACTTTAATATATCCTAGATTATCAGTTAGCATATACGCCGCGTCAACACTTTTAATAGGAATGTCAGTGTATTTAACTTTAAACGTCAATATTTCGTTATCACTAGGCCTATATACCTTCAATGTAATCTTACTATTCTTTTCTCCTTTTAATTTTTGAACTATGGCTTCATTTGTCCATTCTTTTCCAAAGATTGAATCACCATTAGCAGTAATTATTCTATCACCTCCTTTAATACCAGCCCTTTCACTTGGACCTCCTTCAGTAGGTCGAATTACAGTAATGGTATCTCTATACGTGTAAAAACTTACGCCTATTCCAACAAAATCTCCTTTCATTTTTTCAGCATCGCGCTGATATTCGCTTTTAGGGATATATGTAGAATGTGGATCGAGATTATCTAATATTTCATTCACAGTTACATCAACAATGCTATCTGTATTGACATCATCAACATATTCAAAGTCAATATAATCTATGAGTCTGTTAAGTTTATCTTTTTTACTGTTTGACGTAAATAAGCGATCAGAAGAATCGGTAAAATTTAACTTCCCTCCTATAAAAATACCCGTTGCAATTGCAACACCAAGAAGTAATGGTATGTATTTTTTTTGAAATCCCATTATGCTTTTAAATCTTCAATTAATTCCAAATCAATCCCAGCCTTTTTTAAAAAATCAACTCCAGAACAATCTTTATATGCTTCCCTATAAACCACTCTTATAATTCCAGCTTGATGAATCAACTTACTACATTCTTTACAAGGCGATAATGTAATATATAAAGTTGCGCCTTTACAGGATTGAGTAGAAGCGGCAACTTTTAAAATTGCATTTGCTTCTGCATGTAGCACATACCATTTCGTATACCCGTCGTCATCTTCACAATAGTTTTCAAAACCTGTTGGTGTGCCATTATAACCATCAGAAATTATCATTCTATCTTTTACAATTAAAGCGCCTACTTGTTTACGTTTACAATGCGATAATTTTCCCCATTCTTTAGCTATTCTCAAATATGCTTTATCGTATCGTAATTGTTTTTCTTTTGGCATTAGGTATTTTAAAATTTATAGACTAGGCTTCAAATGTAATGATTATTCAAAATGTAATTGATATCTAATACTTTAGATAACGTTAAAGTTTTACCAAATCTTATTTTGCTTTCTTAATATTTTAAGATATCATTTCACTTCGTAATAGCATTGGAATTAAAAATCCTACTACAATGGCTGAAATGACCATAACCCAATCTCGTTTAGAAAATCTAAAAATTGTCTGACACAGAAAACTAATAAATAGAACAATAAACACAACTATTAGCTGCCCTATTTCAATTCCTAAAGCAAACTCTAAAAGGACTACAATTTTATTCTCAGAAGATTTCACAATAGATTCGAACGCGCTTGCAAATCCGAGTCCATGTATTAATCCAAAAAACAATGTCGTAAAAAACAGAAGTCCCACTTTTTCATTGCCTGCCTTTTTTCCAGAAGTAAACACATTGAATACGGCAACAATTAAAATGGTTACTGGTATTAAAAATTCTACTAACTTGTTATTCACACTAATCACATCATACGTTGCTAATACGAGCGATAATGAATGGCCAATTGTAAAAACAGTAACTAACATTAACACACGTTTCCAGTCTTTAAATAAGTAAGGAATTGCGAGTACTATTAAAAATAGAATGTGATCGTAGGCACCTAAATTAAGCACGTGGTACATGCCTTCTTGTAGATGAGTTAAAAAGCTATTAAGCATAATCGTTGTATTTGGGATAAATCAAAGGTACAATTTATTCAATATATACAAAGTTTGAAGGATTTTTGTTAACGTCGTCTATTTGCTAATAATGGTGGTGGTTCGCCTGTAAAAGGGTTCCATCTGCTAATTGATTTAGCTTCCATACCTGCTGCACTAATTACAGCTCTATCACCAAAACGTTCGCGCATACTGTCAATTGCCTCACTTAAATTAAGATGCATCTCATTGTCTTCAAACAGGTTAATTTGATGACCGCCTTCTACCAAATGACTAAACCGTACACCAATAAGACGCACTAATAGTCTTCGGCTATAGAGTTTTTTATACAAGCCTAAAACCACAGGAATAATATTATGATCCATTGCACTGTAAGGTATCCGCTGTTGTTGTGTATAGGTTTGAAAATCTGAATATCTAATTTTAAAGGTCACACAAGCTGTAAGTTTATTGCCTCGACGCAATTGATAGGCTAAATTTTCAGCCATGGCAATAATGATACTTTTAAGTTTGTTTACATCAGTCGTATCTTTATTAAATGTACGTTCAGTAGAAATTGATTTACGCTCGTGATATTGTACCACAGGAGAATTATCAATACCATTCGCTTTTTTCCAGATACTCAATCCGTTTTTACCAAGCACTTTATACATCAATTCCATGGGCATTTCCTGTACGGTCCTAATCTGTTTGACTCCTAAATCACAAAGCGATTTATATGTAACCTCACCCACCATAGGTATTTTTCGAACAGATAATGGTGCTAAAAAAGGTTTTTCATTTCCCTTCAAAACCCGGATTTCATTATTCGGTTTTGCCTCACCTGTAGCCACTTTAGAAACTGTTTTATTAATTGATAGGCCAAAAGAAATTGGTAAGCCTGTTTCTTTTATAATACGTTGACGTAATTCTGAAGCTAGCTTATGGCATCCGAAAAACTTATCCATTCCCGTAAGGTCAATATAAAACTCATCAATTGATGTTTTTTCATACAGAGGCACACTCTCCTTAATGACATCTGTAACATCTTTTGAGAAACTAGAATACACCCCTGAATTTCCTCGTAAAATAATGGCTTCAGGACATAGTTGTTTTGCCATACGCATTGGCATGGCTGAATGTATTCCAAACTGACGTGCCTCATAGCTACAAGATGCTACTACGCCCCGATCGGAAGTGCCTCCAATAAGCACAGGCTTTCCTATTAGACGACTGTCGGACAAGCGCTCACAAGACACAAAAAATGTATCTAAATCCATATGTACAATGGCACGATTCTTATCTAACATACTGCTCTGCTTTTCTCATGTCGCTATATCTTGGGTCTTCAATAACTGCTAATTTGAACATTCTAATTACCTCTATATTAACACAGTCAAATTCCTCTATAACTTTTCCAGTAATTGTATAAATTCCTTTCCCTCTAAAAGGAAATTTAGCAGCTATAGGAGGAAAATGAACCGTATCAATAAAATCCCCATCGCGATCTAAAAATGTTCCGAAATACATCTGCTTTTTATTTGAAGTTACAGTATGTTTTGTAGTCACTAAATACCCTTCAATCCGTATTACTTTATTTTGATAATGCATTAACTCTTTTGCGCGTAAATTATGTGTTGAACGTTCTTTTAATAAATGAAATGGATTGCATAAAGGAAAGCCTAATAGTTCTAATTCATCAAAGGCATTTTCTAAAGCAGTGCTTGGTAATTCTGGTGTGTTATAGCTAATGCGTTCTGTTTTAAACAAGGTAGATACATCCTCTTGCACAACCGTTTTACTGATTTTTAAATGGGCTTCCCAAAGGAGTTCTCGCTTGTTTATTCCTGTAAATCTAAAGGCATTAATTTTAATCAAAATTGCGATTTGTTCTATAGAAATTGGAATGCGCTCTATAAAATCATCTAAGCTTATGAAAGCTCCATTCTCTTTACGCTCAGTAAGTAATCGCTTGATGGTTTTTGATTCTAAGGCATGTAAAAACATAAAGCCTAAATAGATGGATTTTCCTTTAATAATAGTTTCATTAAAACTTGTATTAATACATGGTGCCTCAATAATTCCATGATGCATTCTCGCTTCATGCACATAAAGTTCTGTTCTGTAAAATCCTCCGAAATTATTAATGGTCGCCACCATATATTCTAAAGGGAAATAGGCTTTTAAAAACAAGCTTTGATAACTTTCAACAGCATAAGAAGCGGAATGCCCTTTAGCAAAAGCATAACCTGCAAAACTTTCAATTTGCCGCCATATTTCGGCTGTAAGCGCTTCCGGTTTTCCATCTGCTTTACCGTTATCAAAAAACAACTGCTTCACTTTTAAAAATTCATCACGTGAACGAAACTTTCCCGACATGCCGCGACGTAACATATCTGCCTCCCCTAGATTTAATCCTCCAAAATGATGCGCCACTTTAATCACATCTTCCTGATATACCATAACACCATAGGTTTCTGGCATAATACTCAACAATACAGGATGTGCATCTTTACGCCGTTCTGGAAAACGATACCGCAAAATATACTCTCGCATCATCCCTGACTTTGCAACACCTGGGCGAATGACCGAACTCGCTGCTACCAATCCTAAATAATTATCGACTTGTAACTTTTTCAATAACATTCGCATGGCTGGAGATTCGACATAAAAACAACCTATAGCCTTTGCATTTCTAAGTAGGTCTTTGATTTTTTCATCTTCCTTAAAGCGTTTGATATCATGGATGTCTATTGATGGTTTTGTAGGATGATTGTATTTCACAATGTTCACGGCGTCTTTAATTTTCCCCAAACCACGCTGACTTAAAATATCAAACTTATAGAGTCCAATATCTTCAGCTACAACCATATCAAATTGCGTGGTCGCAAAGCCTTTTGGAGGCATAAACGTCGCACAGTAATAATGAATAGGTTGTTCTGAAATTAAAATCCCTCCAGCATGGATGCCTAAATAATTTGGAAGTCCTTGAATGTAGGTGCTGTATTTAATCACTAATTGCGATAATGTATCGAGTTGATTGATGTTGTATTTACCTCTAGTGAGCACATCCATTTCTGCTTTTGGTAATCCGAATACTTTTCCTAACTCTCTTACAGAAGCCTTAAATTTAAAGGTGTTGTATACTGTAATAAGCGCTGTATTCTTAAAACGTTTGAAAATAAAATGGGTAATATCATCACGATCTGTCCATGAAAAATCAATGTCAAAATCGGGCGGATTCTTTCGAAACAGATTAATGAATCGCTCAAAATACAAATCCAGTTCTATAGGATCAACATCTGTAATTCGCAACACATAAGCAATAATACTATTGGCTCCACTCCCACGACCAACATAAAAATAACCCTTGCTACGTGCATATTTTAAAATCTTCCAATTGATTAAAAAATAGGACACAAATCCCTTTTCCTTAATAATACCCAGTTCTTTATTAATACGATTATGGACCGTTTCATCTGGATTTTTATAACGGTAATTTAGGCCCTTACAGACCAATTGTTTTAACAATCGATAATCTAAAGTTTCAGTATTGGTATACGACCTTTGATTATTTGGAGTCTCCTGAGAAAAGTCGAAATCAATCTGGCAAGCATTTAATATGGATGCTGTGTTGTTAAGAAGTTCAGGAAACTCCTGATAACGCTCGCAGAGTTCATTATAAGGCAACATCATATCTGTTGGGTTACCCTCTTCAGATTTAGAGAGCTTACTCAACAAGGTATTGTTATCAATAGCACGCAACAAACGATGCGTATTAAACCCCTTCTTATTTTGAAAAGACACCGTCTGTAACACTACTAATTTATGACGCAATGCATTCCATTTTGAAAATTTCAAAGCATTCAATTCTTCAGGTTTAATCCCCAAAAATGCATTGGACTCTAAATCATAATCCTTTCCCTTTTGATATGGATACACAATAAAACAATGAGCTATAGCAATTTCAGGTCGTTCCGGAATTTTCAATTCTTGATCATGCAAAAATTGTGACAGATAGGTGTTTATATTTTGAAACCCTTCATTGTTTTTAGCAATCAACACAAATTGTTGTTCAGCACCATTTCTAAAATCGACACCAAGTACTGGTTTCACTTTATACTTATCAGATAAGCGTACAAAATCTAAACAAGCAGAGGTGTTATTAATATCCGTAAGTGCAACAGTCTGCACTCCATTTTGAGCAGCTATAGCAAGTAATAGCTCCGGTTTTATGGTGCCATATCGTAAGCTGTAATATGTGTGACAATTGAGGTACATAATGATTTAACAAAATTAACTATCATTTGTAGTAATTGTTGCCTATATTTGTAGTAAATATTGTTAAAGTGAAAAACATACAAGCAAACATCAAACATTTACGTTCCCTAAAAAAAATGTCGCAAGAGCGCTTTGCCGACGAGCTTAAATGGTCGCGCTCTATGGTTGGATCTTATGAAGAAGGACGTTCTGAACCACCAATAGATCGTTTAATTGATTTATCAAACTATTTTCAAATTCCCATAGATATTTTGGTGAAGAATGATTTGCGTCGCGCTAAAGACACTTCATTTATTGAAATTGGAAACCAACGTGTTTTATTTCCGGTAACCGTAAATGAAGACAATGAAGATCTTATAGAAATTGTACCCACAAAAGCATCCGCTGGATACTTAGCAGGTTATGCTGATCCTGAATATATTGAGCAACTTCAAAAAATAAAATTACCCTTTTTACCGACAGGAACGCATCGTGCATTTCCAATAAAAGGCGATTCCATGCTGCCTGTTAAAGATGGATCGTTCATTGTTGCCAGATACGTGGAAGATCTTAGTGATGTTAAAAACGGTAGAACATATATTGTGCTTACAAAAAATGACGGCTTAGTGTATAAACGCGTTTATAATCAGATTGAAAACGGGCAAAGCCTACGTTTAAGTAGTGATAATAAACTCTATGAACCTTATGAAGTTCCTATTCAAGAGGTCTTAGAACTTTGGGAATTTACCTGTTGTATCAACACACAAGAATATGATGAAAAAGAGCTGAAACTTAGTAGCATCATGAGCATGTTTCAAGAGTTGAAAGTAGAACTAGAAGCGGTTCAGAGAATGGCATAATGGCAAAACCCAAAACTACATATACCATCATTGATGTTGAAACTACTGGCAGTGGTAACAAAATCACTGAAATCTCCATTTTTAAATATGATGGTGAAAAAGTCATTGATGAATTCACCTCATTGGTAAATCCAGAAGCCTTAATCCCAGATTATATTACCGCATTAACAGGTATTGATGATGCTATGGTAGCCAATGCACCCACCTTTTCAGAGATTGCGGATGACATTCTTTCCATTACAGAAAAAAGTATTTTCGTAGCACATAGTGTTAATTTTGATTATAACGTCATTCGAAATGAATTCAAAGCAATCGATATAGATTTCAGGCGACGAAAATTGTGTACCGTTCGGTTGTCACGTGTTTTATTTCCAGGATTTACATCATATAGTCTAGGGAAACTATGCAAATCATTGCAAATACATATTGTGGATAGACATAGAGCACGCGGTGATGCCGAAGCAACCACTACTCTTTTCAAAATGCTATTGTTACAAGACGGCTCAGAAACTGTGTTCACTAATTTTTTAAAAAAAGGATCGAAAGAAGCAACACTCCCTTCACATTTATCGAGTACACTTTTCGAATCCATTCCGAATGCACCAGGGATTTATTATTTCAAAAACAAAAAGGGGAAGATTATTTACATAGGGAAAGCTAAAAATTTAAAAAAGCGTGTTCTAGGGCATTTCTATGATAAAAAGGACAAAGAATTGAGTCTATGTCGAGAAACTGCAGATATCGATTTTGAATTATCAGGAAGTGAACTCATTGCATTACTCATGGAAGATGCTGCTATCAAACATCATTTCCCAATATATAACCAAGCCGCGAAACGCACAGCAAAACCCTACGCTATTTTTAGTTATGAAGATCGACGCGGTGTAATTCATCTTGCATACAATACTCTCAAAGCAACGCCAAATCCGTTGCAGATATTTCATAATATACAAGACTGTAGACGTTATTTGGAACACATCTGTAACGAGCATGAATTGTGTCCAAAATATTGTCATCTACAGGAAGGCGTTATGTCCTGTTCACATTTTAAAATTGTGAACTGTCATGGTGTTTGCAAAAATGAAGAATCTGTAGCCGTCTATAATTTGAGAGTGAACGAAGCGATTAGCTACATATTCTCTTCCAGTCAAAACATGATCTTGAAAGAAAAAGGGAGACATAGCGAAGAAGGTGCTTTTGTAATGATTAAAAATGGCACGTATCAAGGCTATGGCTTTGTAGATACCGATGATCAACTTGTTCATTCCGACGACCTCGAACCATTTCTTATTAGACAAAAAGAAACAACAAACGTACAAGGGATTTTAAGAAAAGCTGTGGTGAAATACCAAAACCAGTCCGCATAAATTTTAAACAAAAAGGTTTCAAATTATTAATTTCACCTATCCTTCTTAACTAAATATTCGCTTTTTACAACAAATCAAACATTAATCCGAAACTGTTAACTTAAAAATAACATTTGGTGTTAATTATAACCTAAATAGCCTTCTCTATCTCTCTCTTGGAAAGAATTATTCAGATATTTAAAAATTCTAAATTAAATATGAATAGACAAGTAAGTGAATTAGGGACAGAAAAGATAAGTAAGTTATTGCTTAAACAAGCAATTCCTGCCTCTATTGGTATTCTAGTCATGTCTATTAATATGATTGTAGACACCATTTTTGTTGGTCGTTGGATTGGCGTTATGGCAATTGCAGCAGTTACGGTAGTATTGCCAATTGCATTTCTAATTTCTTCTATTGGAATGGGAATTGGTATTGGTGGAAGTTCTATTATTTCTAGATTACTAGGAGCAAAAAACAATACAAAGGCATTTGAAGTCTTTGGTAATCAGATAAGCTTAACTGTTGGGCTGTCTGTATTCTTTGTTTTTATTGGAACCTTCTTTTGTTTTCCAATTCTACAACTGTTTGGAGCTAATGGCGCTATTATTAATCCGGCAACAGATTATTTTCATGTCATTATTTGGGGCATACCTTTTTTAGCTTTCGCGATGATGGGAAACCCTGTTATTAGAGCCCTTGGCAAACCCAATTATGCCATGTTTACGATGATTTTTCCTGCCATTTCTAATATTGTTTTAGATATCATTTTCATAAAATATATGAATTTAGGAATTTATGGCGCAGGTCTGGCTACTGCTATTTCTTACGGAGTTTCAGGGATATTTGTATTGTGGTTCTTTCTATCTAAAAATTCAGAACTAAAAATCCTTCCAAAGTACTTTGCAATTAATACTTCCATTTTGAAAGAAATTATTGCTTTAGGTGGCGTCACCATTGTAAGGCAAGGAACCATTAGTTTGTTAGTCATTATACTGAATTACACATTGTTTAAATATGGAGGAGAACTTTCTATAGCTGTATATGGCATTATAAATCGGGTCATGATGTTTGCATTATTTCCTGTTTTGGGTGTCACTCAGGGATTTTTACCTATTGCAGGCTATAATTATGGCGCCAATGATACCGCGAGAGTTAAACAAACAATCAATACATCTATTATTTTCGGTACTGGAATTGCCACTTTCATTTTTATCTTAATTATGCTATTTCCAACGGAATTAGTAGGCATTTTTACAGAAGATAAAGCCCTATTAGAGCTAACACCAAATGCTTTAATTATCGCTTTTTTGGCAACACCAGTAATTACGACCCAGCTCATTGGTTCTGCCTATTTTCAGGCAGCCGGAAAAGCGTTTCCAGCCTTATGTTTAACCCTATTAAAACAAGGGGTTTTCTTAATTCCGTTGGTATTTATTCTTCCACAATTCTATGGCATAAATGGTGTTTGGATGTCGTTTCCAATTGCCGATATTCTATCAACTTTAGTCACATACATTTTTCTAAAAAAAGAAATAAAACTGAATTTGGCATAAACTAAGACCTGGCTAATAAGTATTTACCCTTATTAGATGCAACAGAACCTCTTATTTGGATCCTAAAATTCTCCTGTTTTCAGAAATCAGAATATAACTTTATGATACTTGACTTATATTCTAACACTTTTTTAACATAAGGTCAAAAGTAAAAGGGTAATTTAGTTTTTGAAAAAAAATAATTTTAAATAAAAAACATTTACTTAATAAATTTATATTTTATTAACCTAATTTGAATACTTTTTAATTTATATAGCGAATTTAGGATTCTCTTATAATAATTCTTGCAATTTATTTATTAGAATATTTATAATAAGTTTAGGTCCTATTTGTGAGAGTTATATTAGAGAATCAAAGCTAGCCATCATTTATTTTAAGTTATTTTTCATAATCATTCATCAATCATCAATCATCAATCATCAATCAAAAAATGATAAAGAATTCCAAAATACGTGCGCTTGTCGTTGACAGTGATCTATCAACTCAAAAAAGAATAGCTAATTTATTAAACGAAATTGATAATATCCTCTTAATAAAACAATCATTAAATGGTGAAAATGCAATAAAATTTATTGTTGCTAATACTCCAGACATAATTTTTATTGATACACATTTATCAGACATGTCTGGTTTTGACGTTATATCTAGTTTACCTAATAGCATCAATCCATTATTAATTTTTATAACCGATCAGGAGAGATTTGCTCTAAAGGCATTTGAATATTCTGCGTTTGACTATTTGCTTAAACCTTTTAAAGACGATAGGTTTATTAATTCTGCTAAAAGAGCAATTGATTCTTTAAATCAAGATAAATCAATAATTACCTCAAAAAAAATCAATCAATTGTTTGATTTAATTAGTAATGAAAACTTTCAATCTCCCGTTATAGAACAGAAAAAATTGCTTTTTAAATACAACGGAACAATACTTCTTTTAAAAGCTTGCAATATCAACTATATACTGGCATCTGGTTCATATGCAGAAATTCATACGTCGGAAAAAAAATATCTTTTAAGAGAATCTTTAAATTCCCTAATTAAGAAACTCCCAGATGATACCTTTTATAGAATACATAGGTCCACAATAATAAATTTAGATTTGATTGAGGAAGTTTCCATTGCTAATCATGGAGAAATTCAGGTTAAAATGGTCAACGATGAATCTTTTAGAGTAAGCCAGTCTAATAGAATGAACTTTTTTAAACAGATAGGTCTCAAAGATTACGCTTGATTAATTGGACTATTCGATACGATTTTCACTAACGATTTGTAGGTTAAAAGTCCTATCTATTAATTTTTTTCAGCTATTAAAGTAACCATCAATTATTAGTGCTTCTTTTAGTTAAAACAAATTTATTCACAAAAGAGATTATATTCATAGAAACTTTTTGAATTATAAAAAACAACATTTTAAACTCTAATGGTTTATATTAATGTTTCATTTAAAACAATTTCAACTGATCCACAACAAAATATTTTATCTGTTTTGATTCAAAATATGTTCATCTTATCAATTCATACGTGCTGGGATTTAGTTTAAAACAGATTCCTTTATTTGGAATCATTTTTTTTTTACCTACTATTAAAAGCTTTTCATTTACACTCGCAATTGCAAAAGGCATGGCGGTGTAAGTGTGACTTATTATGCATTAAACCATGTTAACTTTAATTTCATATGAGCGTTTTTTTGAGTTAGTCTTCAAATAAAAAACTACTTCATCGCCGGCCTTTTCATATTGCATTGGAACTAACTCAAATAATTTAAATTAAAGTTTATGAAAGTAAAAAACTATGTTTTACTGATGGTATTCTTCTTAGTTAGCGTATCTACTTCTTACGCACAAGAGAAAACGGTCACAGGAACGGTTACATCAGCAACTGACGGATTTCCGTTGCCAGGTGTGAATGTAATTGTAAAAGGAACTGCGCGTGGAGTTCAAACAGATTTTGATGGAAATTATTCCATTAAAGCAAGTGCTAATGAAACCTTAGTATTTTCATTTTTAAGTATGAAAACGGCTGAAAGATTAGTAGGTAACGCTACTAAGATCGACGTTGCATTACTTGAAGACATTGAATCTTTACAAGAAGTAGTTATTGAGGCATATAGAACGTCTACTAAAGAGACTTCTAATATTGCTTCTACTACGATTACATCTTCTACTATTAATGCTCGGCCTAATGCCAACTTTGCTCAAACATTGCAAGGTCAAGTAGCAGGTTTGAACATTACAACAGGTAATGGTCAGCCAGGTGGAAATAGTACAATCAACTTAAGAGGGGTGTCTTCTTTATCTGGTAACACAGAACCATTATTTATTATTGATGGTGTGCC
>MAAR01000018.1:0-2746 GCA_002162765.1 Flavobacteriales bacterium 34_180_T64
TGAGGTTAAATTTCCGAGATCAACATCCCAATCCCAGCTAACTGTACCTGTGGTTGGGTCGCTTGGATCAAAAAGATCGACCACTGGAATCCAAGGCGAAATATCAACACCACCATCTCGATCTACAAATTTCACGGTTGCATTTCTTATATCTCCAGCAAGTGGATCTGGATTTGTGATGGTAATATCTTGAATATTGGCACTTAATTCTACAGTGGCTATATTCGAATTAACGGCTGTAGCTTGAAATAAATGTCCTGTATATTCTACAATAGCATCTTCTTGAGTAATATCGAAGACATCAGAATCAGTACTACCAGTATAACAGGCAACTTCTAAAAATTCAACATCAACGGTATATGCTGGTGTTGGATCTTGAGTTATAATTATAGTTGCGGTGGCAATTCCATTGGCATCTGTAACTCCAGAAGTCGATTGCGAACCAATTGTAAATAAAATGGTTTCTCCAGCAAGTCCATTACCTCCTTCATCAACTAATAATGCGGATAAATTCGTCTCATCCGAATATTGTTCATCCAAATCTCCAGTATAAGTTAAGGTTGTTGGATGTTTTTCTATAGTTACCGTTGTGGTACACGTTGTTTCGAATCCATAAGAATCTGTCACTGTTAGCGTAATCTCATTTTCACCTAAATCATCACAAGTAAAGAATTTTGGATCAATACTTAAGGACATTGGTCCGCACGTAACAGAAGAACCATTATCGATATCTGCTACGGTAAGATTAACTTCTCCGTTCACATCCAAGGCAATTGCAAAATCTGCAACACAGAGTGCTATAGGGGCAAAAGGAGAATCAAAAGCTTCAGTACCATCAGTTTTACTAGTTGACAATCCTTGATCTGCACTTTGCCCTAATCCTCTTTTCGCAAATGCTGCCCAAATCGCACAAGCATTAGCTCCGCCATAAATAGCAGCATCTGCTGCTAGAATTGCGTCTCGACCTTCCACAAACCCAGCATTAGCCGGTTGTAATTTTAGGCCTTCAGTAACCAAGGTTAATGAGATATTATTACCACCAGTACCATTATAAAAATCAGTATCAAATCCATGAACAGCAATAAGTTCCCACGTCATTTCCCAAAGCATCATAGCCCATACAGAACCTACACCGTGTGGCGACACTTCTGTATTAATACTGTCATAAGTATAGTCATTAATTGCTAAATCTGTACTATAAGGCTGAGTTCTAGCACCTCCTGACCCAGGAAAGACGGATTGAAAAGCAAAACTTCCAAACCCTCTAGCAGTTGTACCAACATCTGAGGATTGCATAGTGAGCATTAAACCATAATAGTCACCCCAACCTTCATTCATGCGTTCTGCTCCGCCTGTAGTGGCTAATCTACTATGAATACCATGACCATATTCATGAACGATGACCCAATTATCATAATCACCATCCTCATCATCACATACATACATTCGCATTCTTGGTGAGCTCCCATCAGCTGGTGTTGAAAAATTGGCATTACAAGTACTTTTTCCACTCTGTGCCAATGCATTTACAGAATCGCCTCCTAATCCTCCATTACCATAATTATTCACCTGAAAGTTTCCCGCCGCTTCATCAAATCCATATTGATAAAGTACATCATGAATGATGTTATTCCAGTAAAATAAATTAGTCGTAGCGGCATCTGTAGATTGATCCCCTGCTGAATAGGTTGTATTTAAAGGGAAATCAAAAACTAAATCCACTCCTGGACTGTCCGTAAAAGCTCCATCAGGAGCATCATTTGCATCTTCATCATCCCAGGCACTAACATTATTACCTCTAGTATTTGTGAACTCTGCGCCAATAGCACCATCTGTATCATGCCATCCAAATGGAGAGGCAGTGGCATTCTCTGGGCCTACAACTAATGATCTCGATCCAAAATATGGAGATTCAATAGGCATAGGATACACATTATAGGTACCAACTCCGTCTGCTACATTAAACAATGCAGCATAAGCAGTTGTTTCTGTATTTGAATTGATGTCCATTTCTAAAATCTCATACTCCGATAAATTGGAACCACAATCATGGTTACTATCACTCAAAATATTACACTGTTCGGTCCAATTGTCTTTGTCAATTATTATTCCTGTTGCTGCATCAATGCGAAAATTCCACCAATCTGTTGTTTCTAATTCAGCAATAGAAAGTTCCCAAACCAAAATAGTTCCTTCACCTTCCCGATAGTAATACATTAATTTAACAGGAATGTCTTCAGAAGATATTCCCGCTTTATTATACAACCCTTTTTTGCTAATCCCTTCTTCTGTTTTTAATTGCTGAATATCAGAAAGTGTGTATCCCATTTGATTTGCAACAGCAGAGATAGCCTGCTCTGCAGTTAAACTTTGAGAATCGCTTATAACTGAGGATTTCACATCACTCAGAAAATTATTATGGCTAACAATTGTCTTACCTGTGTTATCAATATGGACACTAGATTCAGTTCCATACACTTCCAACCCGTTAATAGCTTGTCTAAGATAAACATGTCGTATACCACTTGTTCTACTAACATGTTCCTTGGTAATTACATAAATTGGACTCTCCTTCTGAATGAGAGTTTCGAGAGAAACGGTAGAACGCGAAATTGCATTTTCATCCTCTTTGTCAGTTTTCTGTGCTGATGCGCTAGTTATGATAAAGAATATCAAAACTAAAATAAAAGTTGATTTTTTCATAATTGAGCGTTTTTAATAGTATGAATTAATATGTTGATTTAAT
>MAAR01000018.1:2755-9379 GCA_002162765.1 Flavobacteriales bacterium 34_180_T64
TGAGTCAATTCAATTAGAAAATTTGGTTTTATAAAATCTTGTGGAGAATTACTTTATTAAAAGCGAGCTTAAAGTATGATAATTTGTTTTTAAAAGCAAAAAATGTTAACAACTAATTTACTTGTAATCAATACCTTATATTTAATTAATTATGAGAAATGTTCTTCATGATTTAGAATTACTCATATTTAGTAATTCTAATTTCTGTTCAAACATTATTTTTTAAAAATCAGGTTTACAACAAAAATTAATCACAAAACATCGGTTCTAATTCTTCTGTTTTATCTACATTCACCAAACAAATACTATTAACAAAAGTGAACACGAAACTGAACACGTTTTGGAACACGATTTTGAAAATTGCAAAATAGAAGTTATTTATTTTCAGTTATTTACAAACTCATAAATACTCTTGAAAAAATTTATAACCCGGGAATTCAAACTCTTTTTCTTTCTAATTAATAATATTGAATTCACGATAAAAACGCCAACAATAACTTGTTAAAAGGGAGAATCCAAATTTACGTTTTTTTAGTAAATCTCCTACAATTATTACCAAATTATTAGAACATTATTTAATTTATAAAGCATTGAGATTAGGTCTAAGCGCTTCCCAACGCTAAGTCAAATCCTTAACGACTTGTTAAACTCTGTTAACAAGGGTTAATTACGGTAACATATTCAAAACAAGGACGTCTATATAGTATAAACAATCAATAATAAAAAGGAATCATGAATCAGAATCGCCGAATTCAAATAATCAAAAATGTTAATCCTTGCATTGGTTTCGGCTGGTTTATGAGTGATGTGAAATACAAGAGAAATGCAAAAACTAATAGCACTGTCATGCCACTATTTAGATCATATGTATAAATAAGATAGAAAATAATTAAACCATCAATCAATAAAACAACAACATCATGAGAACATTAAACACCAACAGAATTACAGCGACATCAAATACTACGAAAACATTTGTTTGGAATTCGAAAAGACGTTACAGTTAGTAAACGCGTTATCTTGAGATAACACATCTATATAGCTATCAATGGATAGCGCATCAATCAAAATAATCAGTAAACACCCTTGATAATTTATATTTTCAAGGGTGTTTACTTTTATATCTATTTTAATAGTGAGTGTTTTCCGTAAGTAAAATCGGGCACTATGAATTAGCCATACTGTTGAGCATTCGTTATTTATTAATTTAATTTCTAAATTAATATCCAATAACTACTGCAATAGCTATAAAAATCAAGGCTAAAATCATACTGATAATAAATAACGGTAAGACGAATTTAAACCATTTTTCAAAAGATACTCTGGCTAGACCTAACATAGCCATCAAAACACCATTAGTCGGTATTATAAGGTTTGAGATTCCATCACCTAATATGTATGCCAATACCGCAGTTTGGCGTGAAATTCCCAATATATCTGACATCGGTGTCATCAACGGCATAGAAACTAAGGCTTGACCTGAAGCGGACGGAATGAAAAAATTCAGTGACGATTGGAAAAATAACATACCTTCAGCAGCAACAATTTTTGGCATTGACATTAGCACTTCGCTGGCACTATGCAGCAAGGTGTCGATAATCATACCTTCTTGAAGTACAACAGATATACCACGTGCCACACCAACAACTAAGGCCGGTACAATCATGATTTTTAATCCTTTAGTGAATGCAGCCATTGATTCATCACCAGTCATACCCGAGATCTTAGTTATGACTATAATAATTCCAATAAAACAGGCACTCATTTCAATCAATCCCCATCCTATTGTTTGAACAGCAATCAGTATCGCAGCATACGCTATTACAAAAAAGACCAGAATTAGAATATGTTTTTTTTCTAATTCTTGTTGTTCAAAGGATCCATATTCGTCCAAATCAAAACTATCATTTTTCATCAAACTACGTGAAGGGTTTTTCTTTACTTTTTCTGCATAGCGTAAAATGAAATAGAATCCAACTACTGCATAAACTGTGTATAAAACGAGTCGAAAACCTATTCCTGAACCAATAGGAAGTTCTGCAATAATCTGAGCAATCTGTACATTAAAAGGGTTCGTTACACCAGAACTCCAACCCAAATAAACCGGTACACTTAATAAAGCAAAACCAAATAAACGGTCGTATCCTAATCGTTTGGATAAGAAAAGAAAAACAGGTATTAATGCTATGGTTTCAGCGCCTATTCCCATGAATGATGACCCTGAAAAAATGGTCATGTAGATTAAAAAAAGAAGTAGTTTGGGTCTGTTCTTAAACTTTGCAATCAATGAAAAGAGAAATGCATTAATTGCACCGGTTTGTTGAATTAGTGAGAAAACAGCTCCTATAATAAAAACGTAAAATACAAGTATAGCTGAGCCTCCTAACCCTTCAGGTATAGCACTCAGTATACCTAGTACAGATACTGGCGCTGACTTTCCTTCTACATTATCACCAATTAAGACTGCTTTAAACGAATAGTGTTTGGGAATCTCCTGATAACTATTTGGCACTATAACTGTCTGAGTCATACTACCATAGTCCTTTGTAGTTCGTTCAAAACTTCCACTAGGTATAATGTAAGAAAGTAATGAACAAAGAATAATGATCCAAAAAAGAAATATAAAGACGTGCGGAATTTTAAAGTTTTTCATTGATTATTGGTTGGTTATAATGAAGTACAATTAATTGTTTAAACTATTTTTCTTTGCGATGAAAAACAACATTTAAAGTTCTACCACTATAAACACTTAGTCCTGAAATTTCACCTTCGGCAGTTCTATTAAATTTCACGTTATAACCCCAATCTGTTTTAAAAAAATCGTTTGCAACCGATTCTAAACTTATTTCGCCTAACCAACGATGTTGTATAGTTAGTTTTTTATCCTTAACAATTAAATGGTAGTTAGTTTCCAATTCATCACTCCAGTAATCGCCTTCAAAAATCCTCAAATCCGCTTCACTTGGTGTCCATTTTTCAACTTTATTGTATATGTTTTTTGCAGCACTTTCAGCGGTTAATTGTTTTTTACCATTGGCTAGATCATCTATTCGAATTTTCCCGCCCCATCCATCAATACGAAACGTATTCTGTGATGTCGGAATTAGCTTTGTCCGTCCTCCTATTGTAAGCGTGTCTCCAGAAACAGTTAAATCAAGAGTTCGATTAAATGTAGACATTACATATAGGCCAGCAAATTGTTCAAGTTTTTCCTTTTCAATTTTAATTTGTGGGTGTTCTTTATCATCTTCAACAGCCATATAATCTGCTAATAACAAATCTGCAATATTTGCTGTAGCTATCCTTCCTCTACCTCCATAATTTGATATTGTAACTATACCTAGATCTTGATCTGGAAAGTAGCTTAGCTGAGATGAAAAGGCTTCATGACCACCTGTATGTCTGTATCGTTTTAATCCGCGATATGCATCAACACGTATTCCGAGTGCATATTCAGAATTAATCCCATCGTTCAAAATGAATGGATCCAGAAACAATTCGTTTACCGCTTTTCCTCCAACTTCTGCTGTTCGGTAATTATTAATCCACTTCACTAAATCATGAATACTTGTATAGACTTCTGCAGCACCAAAAATAGCGCGATTACTTTCCTGATTAACATAGCCTTCATCCTCATTAAACGTATAGGACTCTGCCGTATTAAGTATCACTTCCCCGACATAACTCTCAATCTGAGTGTCATTCATATCAAGAGGTTGTAAAATATTGTTTTCAACCCAAACATCTGCAGAAACTCCTGTAACTTTTTCTAAAACTTCAGCTAATATAACCCATGCCGTACTGTTGTAGGTGTATCGAGAACCTGGAATAAATTCAAGTTCTGGCTGTCTTCTAACAACTTCTAAACACTCTTCTCTAGACAATCGATCAACACCAATTATTCTACCCGCTAAACTCGACATGGTATAGGCTTCTCGATAACCGCTGGTATGAGAAAGTAAATGCCTTAATGTTACTGTGTGTTTAAATTCAGGCCAATTCTCTAGATGTTTATTCACTGGATCATCAATACTTAAATCGCCTTTTAAATGTAACATGGCAAAGGCATATCCTAGAAATTGTTTACTCACCGAACCAATATTATACACCATTTTGGAGTCATTTGGGATTCCATAAGACAAATTAGCTAGTCCATACCCTTTACTAAAGATAAGTTCGCCTTTATGAACAACCCCAACTACCAGCCCAGGAGTAGAGTCATTTACCTGCTTTGAAACAAGTGCATCGATTTTGGCTTCAAGCCCATTTTTATCAATGTCTTGCCCTTGAATATTTGGTGTAAACATTAATATAACACACAGTAAAATGTAGAAAATTACTTTTTTCATGGTTGATAGATACTTAATTTTTTACAATTTTTTTAGTAAGCTTTCTATTCTCAGTAACAATCTGAATGAAATATACCCCAGAGTTTAGCATAGTTAAATCAATTGTGTTTTGAGTACTGAAAAATTCACCCTTAAAAATGAGTTTACCACTCATAGTATTAATAACATATGAACCTTTAAATTTTGAACTGATAATTAAATTTGATGTTACTGGATTAGGATATATTCTAATTTCATCAGAAAAAGCATTCAAATCATAATTTGATAAGGTTGAAAACTCCACACTATTTGCCGTCGGATTGTTTTGACTGTAAGCATCAATTGTACCAGATCCCAAATTAATATTAATATAATTTTGAACAAAAAGTATTTCGTTAAATACAGGATCACTATTTTCTACAAAGGTGATATCGCCTGAAGTTGGATTTGGATTTGCAATAACATCAAACAAAACCAGCTCAAAAGGGCCATCCCCATTTAAAGCAAGACTTGAACCTCCTGCTTCTAATCTTGAAACAAAGTAAGGGTCTCCATTGGCATTGCTAGAACCCAATGACTGCACTGACCATTCATTTATTGGCAACCCGGAATTTCCTAAAACAAAGTTTCCAATAGTTAATCCATTTGGGATATAAAAACCACACCCCATATCTGCGGTAACACCATTTACAACCGTAGAATTCGGCGTTGCTATAAATGCAAACTGATGATTATTGGTGCTCCCATTAATGCCTACATAAGATAGACTAAACTCAAAGGTCTGTGCTTGAGCTATTGAAATACAAAGTAAAAGAACGATTGTTGTATATAAATTTTTCATGCTTATAAAATTTAAAGTGTTTTATAATATTAGTTTGGTATTTGTGAAACAAAAGGAAAGAAATTAGAGAAGGTCCCATTACTTGGATGACTCAGAATAATATCTTTTAAAACATTAGTGTCATTCCCAGGACCTAAATATCGTATTTGTCCATTCATATTTATATCTGCATTGTTGTATCCAGAAAATGGGTAAAAATTACTACTCGTAGTATTCCCAGAATCACCCAAAACGGTATCTTTTATTGTGTTAGTGTCATTCCCTGGACCCAAATACCGTATTTGTCCATTGTTATTGACGTCACCTGCCCAAAGTGCTGTATTTCCAGATCCTAAAGTTACTTGAGCATTACTTCCAAAGGTTTGAAATCCAATATTTCCAAAATCTACTAGGGTTGCAATAGCCTCTGACAAGCCAATACTATTAGCAGACATTGCTCCTAAATGATTGCGATGATCCATTACCACAAAATAATTGGTTGGAGCTGCAGTCATGATTAAATTGGAAACGCCATCCAAATCTACGACATCACCATCGCGTTGTAGTAACGCGGAACGACCATTAATTAATTTGGTATTATCGTTAGCAGCCCGCAATTCTACCCAAACCCAATCTACAATGGCATTGGCTCCTGTAATATTAAAAACAGAGGCATCGCAGGTCTTACCATCACTGTAAGGTGACACGGTTGGTACGAAACCATTAGAACGCAGGTGGTCATTCATTTGTCCGGCTACCAAAGGATTTTGCATTGCTCCCTGTAAATATAATTTTGGATCAATCTTTATTTTAAAAGCTGGACCTACAAAGCCTTCTGAAGCTTGGATATTTCCAGAATTTAATTCTTGTACATTAACTTCTCCTATGGTATAGAATACTTGTATATCTCCTACTGAAGCTGATGCACCACCAGCATCTATACTGCTTTTATAGATGTTTTGTGAATTACTTATAAAAGAAACAAGCAATACGGTTAAAATGATAAGTTTGGTTTTACGCGTCATAGTTTTACATGTTTTATGGAGTTGATGTTTTTTCTTTGAAAATTTCATAATTTATTTGTTTTTGTCACCTTGAGCTTGTCGAAAAGAAAATTTGTCGCGGCAATCTTTTCAATTATAGTTTCTATTATAGAGATTACTTCGCTATGCTAGTAATGACGATTCTATTGATTATTTTTAGTTTCTAATTGTTGCATTCTTTTTATTAATTGTTCAATGTTTTTATTTTGAACTGTGTTTTCTTTCTTATTCTCAGTTAATTCTGAAGTTAACGTTTTTATTTCAGAATTCTGAATTTCAATTTTTGAGTTTTGACTCTCTATAATCTCTTGTTGCTCTTGTATGGCTTTGGTGAGTACAGAAATTAATTCTGTAGTACGTAATCCTAAATACTTCTCGTTTAAAGGAGACACCAGAATGTTGTCTTCTAGATTAGACTGTTTTACAGCTTGTT
>MAAR01000008.1 GCA_002162765.1 Flavobacteriales bacterium 34_180_T64
TGGAACGTATAATAATGAGCTAATGCCAACCAGTGATTATTGGTTTGTTGTTGTGTATAATGAACCTAATAATGGTGAACGTAAAGAATTTAAAGCCCATTTCACACTGAAAAGATAAATAGAAGACATGAATTTAAAAAAATATTGTTTAATAGCAATTGTAGCATTATTTACTAAAATAGGTCTGGCCCAAGAAGGCTTGCCAATATACTCTGATTATTTAACTGATAATTATTATTTAATACACCCATCTATGGCAGGTGTTGCTAATTGTGCAAAAGTCAGATTGACTGCGCGAAAGCAATGGTTTGGAGTTGATGATGCACCGAGTTTACAAACATTAAGTGTTAATGGAAGAATTGGAGAAACATCCTCGGCAGTTGGAGCAATTGTCTATAATGACGCTAATGGATTTCATTCACAAACAGGAGCTTACTTAACATACGCTCATCATTTAATGTTTTCTCGTAATGAAATAGATTTAAATATGTTATCATTTGGATTGAGTGCTGGGTTCGTTCAATATAAATTGGATGAAACTTCATTTCTAGATGAAGGATTCGATCCATTAATTGAAGGGATCGAACAAAGTGCTACCAACTTCAATATTGATTTTGGATTTTCTTACCATTTCATAGATTTTTATGCACATGCTACGGTTAAAAATATACTTAAAAATGAAGGAGTTAATTTTAATGAACAAGGAATTACTTTTGATAATTTGAGAACCTATTTGTTTTCTCTAGGAAATACATTCAGTAGTTATGGAAGTGACTGGAGTTACGAGCCTTCTATTATGTATATGTATAGAGATGCAACCAAAGAATCATCAATCGATATAAATGCTAAAGCATATAAAACAATGGACTTTGGTAAAGTTTGGGGTGGATTGTCTTATAGAAGAAGTTTTGACGGTGCAGAATTTTTGGATGGTTCTGGAGTGAGTAGTCAAAAATTACAATATTTTACTCCTTTTGTTGGAGTTGATTATAATAGTTTTGTTTTTGCATATACATATTCTTATCAAGCCAATTCAGTTGTTTTTAATAACGGTGGCTTTCATCAAATAACGCTTGGTTATAATTTCAATTGTAGACGAGAGAAATACGAATGTAATTGTCCAAATGTAAATTAATTAAAAAAGTCTCGATAACATCGAGACTTTTTTAATTTAAGAACTTACCACTTATAACTTTTTTTCTTGGCCTGTGTTTTAATTGCTTTTATCATTGCACTTTCCAATCCATTTTGATTGTCTTTTTGTTGACTAAGGATAAATTTCTTGCGTTTAATATTGAGGCGTTGGATTTCTTCAGTTATTGTAATGCGTTCTTTTCTTTTTTTAGCAACAATAATTTTGAGTTCTCCCTTGCTTTTTCCCTTCAGCTCTTTGGGTAAATCGGAGTCTTTTAAATCTTCATATTTAAAGGATTTTTCTTTTTCAGCATCAACTAAATCCCAAGTAGCGTTTTTATATAGATGTGAGCTTTTACTCACGGTTCTGCTTACAGCATTCTCACTACTGTACTCATAGGCATTGGAGTCTTGTTCTGATTGAAGCGCCATTTTTTGATGTCCTGTTTTACCATAGGCAATATAGGTTTTATTCAGTTTTTTATTTAAATCTAAAATGCTTTGATCATAAGGGGATGCAACATATATGGTCTCATGATTATGGTTTATGGCCATATAATTTCCATGTCCTAAATCCGCGCCATCTTTCCAAGAACTAGAAATGCCTTGATTATAGTTTCCACAAAAAATAGTGTTAATGGTGACGTCATTAGTGTTGGCCAATTTTGTTGCTACCTTATAATTCACGCTTCCCTGAGTAAATGGCTCATTACCTGCAATAAAAATTAGTTTCAGGTCATCTTTATTTTTACCCCAATTTAATTGATTCAAGGACGTTTGAATGACTTGCCCACAGTATTCATTTCCGCCATTGGTAGTTAGAGAAAAAAGCTGTTTGGAAATTTCGTCTAAGTCTTCACTGAATGCTAGTACTTGTCTGATAAACCCTTCATTGCCATTTAATCCGTCATTCCCATATTCATATAATGCAATTTGTAAATTGGGTCTCACATTCTGACATTTGGCATAGGACAATTCATTTACAATTTCCCAAAGCTGTGCTTTCGCTTGGTCAATTAATCCATCCATACTATTGCTCGTGTCTAACAAGAGCGCCACTTTTATGAACTGTTTAGATTCGGTGTAATTAACAGATTCTGTTATAACAAGCTCAGCATGAGTTTTGTTTTTATGATTCGCATTGCAGGACAAAAATCCTATGAGAAATAAACAGAGTAATAATTTGTTTAAAATCGTTTTCATTTTTTTTATTTTTTGATTCAAGTTATAAAATTAAAAGAGTCATTTTTTAAATAAAAACATGAATGAGTGAGCCACTGCTTTGGATGAGTAATGCATATTATCAATTGAGTAAAGCCTTCATATTAGAGAGAAAAAGAGCCTATTTGCTGATTTTTTGATTTTAATTAACCAATTAAAGTATGTAAGTTTATTCTTTTAAATTAGTTATGAGAATTCACCTAAGATATATATTCATATTTATTTTTTCATTTTCAAATTATGTTGTGATTGCACAAGAAAGTGATGCCACAACGAAGCCAACAACCTTCGTTGTACGTGGTTCTGTGCGAGAAGGTGATACCTATAAACCAATTTCAAAAGTAAATATTGAAGTCAATGGTGGTGCATATACTAGAACGGATTTAGATGGAAAGTTTAGAATAAGAGTTACTATTGGAGATGAACTCATTGTGAGACATAAAGATTTCGAAACTGTATATTATAAAATTGTAAATGACGATAGAATTAGTATTGAAGTTCAACCCAGTGAACCAAGTAATTTAGGAGTTTCAAAGCTTAGATCAAATACGAAACTATTCAATTCATTATTGGACTCAGTTTCGACATATTTAAAAAAGGATGCTGAAAAAAGCATACAATTTGTTGGAGACGCCTTATCAATAAGTAATTCTGTGAGGCAGAGTGGAGAGGCTTACGAACTATTAGCTGATGTATATGTGTATTGGAATCAGTATGATTTGTCGGTAACAAATTATAGGATAAGTCTTCAGAATATGGAATCTAATGATGTCAAATTAAAGCTAGGAAAAGCCTATAAAAACAATAGTAATTACCAAGAAAGCCTAGAAACTTATGAGGCTATTGATAAAAAAGAACTTTCAAATTATCAACGCACCGAACTATATGAAGGTTTGGGGGATACCCATTTTAGCATCAAAAACTATTCGGCTTCTATTACTGCCTATACAATAGGATTAGATATAGCACAGAAGCATTTGATAACACCAAAAGTTACAGATTTAAATTCTAAAATTGCTCAGGCTTATAATGCTGCCGGAGAACGCGATAAGGCTGAAGGCTTTTTTGAAAACTCATTGAACCTGGCTGAACAAGAAAACAAAACTAGGGCTGTAAAGGAAAAAATTACGGTAGCTGACTTTCAAAATACCAAAAATGCCTATGAAGATGAAATTGAATTGCGTAAAGATGCATTGGAGGATTTAAAAGATATAGAATCCGATTCAATTATAGATAACGAGAGTGCTTTAACGCCACAAAAACAAAATTACAAAATAGGTAATGCTTACTTTCTAAAAAAAGATTATAATAGTGCAATTCCATATTTAGAAGAAAGTATTAGAGAGGCTGACATTAAAGAAGATTTAGTGGTAAAAAAGGATGCTACGAGAAAATTATCTGATGTTTATGTTGATGCTGGAAATTATGAAAAGGCCTTGTTGACGTTCAAAGCATATACGGCAACAGTTGATGAATTGTATATTAAAAGAGAACAAGAAATTTCACAATTGGCCCGTTTTAATAGAAATATAACCGAAAAACAAAATCGAATTACCAGTCTCGAGAGCGATAGAGAATTATCTGAAAGTAAATATGAATTGACCGCAGAGCGTAACAAAAGTCAACAACTCATCATTTATTCATTAATAGGCGGAGTCATTCTTTTATTAGTTACAGCATATTTTATGTTTAAATACATAAAACAGCAAAAATACGCCAACAATCTATTAGCTTTAAAATCGTTGAGAAGTCAGATGAATCCACATTTTATTTTTAATGCATTGAACTCGGTAAATAGTTTCATAGCATCTAATGATGAGCGAACTGCAAATAAGTATTTATCCGACTTCTCATATCTTATGAGGGCAGTATTAGAGAATAGCGAAGAAGATTTTATTCCACTTCAAAAAGAAATAGATCTGTTAGAGTTGTATACTAAATTAGAGCATTTCCGTTTTAAAGATAAGTTTGCCTATAGTATTAATGTTGACGAGTCTATTGATATTGATCAATTCCAAATTCCTCCGATGTTATTACAACCCTATATTGAAAATGCGGTATGGCATGGCTTACGTTATAAAAAAGAAATAGGTCATTTAAATATCACTTTGGCTCAAAAAAACAAGACTGAATTGACCATAACTATTACCGACGACGGTATTGGTCGTCAGCAATCAAATGCACTTAAAACAGAAAATCAACAAAAGCAAAATTCTAAAGGCATGGGCAATATTAAAAAACGTGTTGCCATTCTAAACGAAATGTATAAAGATAAAGTCGATGTAAGTATTGATGATTTTCAAGATGCTGAAGATGTTGGCACAAAAGTGGTGGTAACCCTAAAAAAAGACTAAATGAAATATACACGCCCCACTGTATTAGATATTGAATTATCAATTTGGATATTCCATTTGGCAATTAAAAAAAAATAAGTATAAGCAAATGAAACTAAGATCTATAATTGTTGAAGACGAAGAAACAAGTAGAGATATTCTAAATAATTATCTCAAAAAATATTGTCCAAATGTGGAGGTTGTCGGTGAGGCTTCTAATGTTGATGAAGCCTTAATTTTAATACGAAATAATGAGCTCGACTTAGTGTTTCTAGATGTCGAAATGCCTTATGGAAATGCATTTGATTTACTAGATAAAGTAGGAGATGTCAACTTTGAAACCGTTTTTGTTACTGCATATAATCACTATGCTGTTGAGGCGTTAAATGCGCACGCTTCGTATTATTTAATGAAGCCAATATCTATTGATGAACTTATCAAGGCAGTCGATTATGTTTCTGAAATAAGAATGAAAGAAGATGCACTTCAAAACCAGGTGCTAGTACCTAAAACAAACGGGGTAAATGGTAAAATAACGATCCCACAGCAAAATGGTTTTGAAATTATTAATACGGCTGATATTTTATACTGTAAGGCCGACGATAACTATACTGAGATCTATTTAAACACGAATAAAAAGAAATTGGTCAGCAAAACCTTAAAGTACTTTGAAGAAGCTTTAAATGATAGTAGTTTTGCGAGAGTTCATAAATCGTATTTAGTAAACGTCAATGAAGTTGTAAAATATTTCAAAGGTAAAGGAGGAAGTCTCCTCTTGAGCAATGGAAAGCAAATCATGGTTTCGGCCTCTAAAAAGTCTAACTTTTTATCATATTTCAAATAAAGTATATGCCACTAATAAAATCAGTTAAAGGAAAATCACCTGAAATTCCAGAGGATTGTTACATCGCAGAAAACGCCACGATAGTTGGGGAGGTTTCAATGGGAAACCAATGTAGCGTTTGGTTTAATGCCGTAATTAGGGGAGATGTTCATTATATAAAAATGGGCAATAAAGTTAATGTTCAAGATGGGGCAATTATTCACGCTACCTATCAAAAATCGCCAACACTCATTGGTAATAATGTTTCTATAGGACATAATGCGATAGTGCATGGTTGTACCATTCAGGACAATGTTCTTATAGGTATGGGAAGTATCATTATGGATGATTGTGTTGTAGAAAGCAATAGTATTATTGCAGCTGGAGCAGTTGTAACTGAACATACTATTGTGGAATCAGGAAGTATCTATGCTGGTATACCGGCGAAGAAAATAAAAGACATTAGTCAGGAATTAATTACGGACGAAATTGATCGTATTGCGAATAACTATGTTAAATATTCGGGATGGTTTAAGGACTAAAATATTGGCGTTCCCTTTGGGCCGCGCTTTCATCAGTCGCTCTTTTCAAGGAGCTCCAACAAAGCTTTAATCGCTAACGCAGTACCATTAAAAATCTAGTGCTTCTATCTTATATTGACTGCCTAAAAGAGACGCTATTATGTCAGTACGCGTGTTAATATAAAACTGATGATTGGAATGAGTCAATTTGGAGTTAAGAAGATGTTGTTGTTCCAAAATGAGCTTTAGTTGCTTCGCTACTGCTAAACCAGAGTCAATTATTTTGACATGTTTTGGTAGCAGCTCCAAAAGCAAGGGCATTAGGTAAGGATAATGCGTACAGCCCAAAACTAAATAATCAATATTCGCATCTAACATGGGTTGTAAATAGATTTGCAATAAACTGCGCATTGCGTCGGATTCGGCTTCACCATTTTCAATTAGTGAAACAATGCCTTCACCTTCCTGTTCAATAACTTTCAGACCATTACTATATAAATTAGTGGTTTCATGAAATAATTGACTAGAAAGGGTCCCTTTTGTAGCAAGTATTCCTATGGCCTTGGTTTGTGTATGCAGTGCCGCAGGTTTAATAGCAGGTTCGATACCAATAAAAGGTATGTTAAACCGATTTCTAAGTATTTCAATAGCATTGGTTGTTGCTGTGTTACAAGCAACCACAATTAGCTTGCAATTTTTTTCAATGAGTAGTTGCGTATTCTTAATACTGAGATCAATAATCTCTTGTTTTGTTTTAATTCCATAAGGCGCATTTTTACTATCCGCTAAATAAATAGTATGCTCGTTTGGTAATAACGCTTCTATCTCTTTAAATATAGAAGTGCCTCCAACTCCAGAATCAAATATGCCAATAGGTCTTGAACTCATCTTTACAAAAATAAAAAAGCCACTTTTGTAAAGTGGCTTTTTTAATAATTATTTAAGTATTCTTATTAGAATCCTAATTCGGTTTTAACATCTGCTAAAAGATCTTTACCATCTGAAACTAAAACTCCAGAACCTTGAGTAGAATCTAAAACATATTGAAATCCTTGAGCTTTTGCTACTCTACTGATTGCTGCTTTTGCTTTTTCAAATATAGGCTTCATTAAGGCATCATTCTTTGTTTGAAGATCTTGTTGCGCTTGACCTTGAAATTGTTGAATGCTAGCTTTCATAGTTTCAACTTCTTGAGCTCTTTTTATATTTTCTTCTTCAGTTTTAGTATCAGCTTCAGCTTGATATTGCTTCATTTTGTTTTGAAATTCAGTCATCATTGATTTCAATTCGGCATCATAAGTTTTTGACAACGTTTCAATTTCTGCCTGCGCACTTTTCATCTCCGGCATTGCTTGAACTAAGTCTGCAGTGTTAATATGTGCAATCTTACTTTGAGCTACAGTTAAACTAGTAGCACCAATAAAAAGTACGGCTGCAAATAAAAGGGTTTTAAATTGTTTCATTTTAAAAATAGTATTACGTGTTATAATTATTAATTGTTTTTAGTTATTATCATTCGGAACAGAATCATTTTTTTTCTTCTGCTCTTCGCGTTCTTTCTTTGCTTTTGCTCTATCCGCTAATATTTTCTTTCTTTTTTCATCTAGCGCTTTTTTTCTTTCTTCTCTGTCCTTTAATTTCTGTAATCGTTTTTCTTCAGCTATTTGAGCCGCTGTTTTTCCTGTATTTCCTGCAGAAATTTTTGTTTTATTTGCAGAAGTACTGTCTGCAGGCTTTTTAGTTATTACGCCTCTAATACTGTCACGTTCTGCCTTTGATTTCGCCCTATCATCTAATGTCTTTTGGCGCCTAGCGTCTCCAACTGCTTTTAAAGAATCACGTCTTTTTTGCTGTTGTAATTTACGATCTTCAATGACTTTATTGCGTTCAGCTTTTTTAGCATCCAATGCTTTTTGTCGTTCCTCAAGTCCTGTATTTATTTCAGGAACTACCTCTTCTTTATCTGCCGCTTTACGTTCAGCTTTAGATTGTGCTTGAGTGCGTTTTGCCGAACGTGTGATACTTCGTATTATTAACTCACTTATATCAAATCGATCAGCTGAATAAAGCATCACTACATCTGCAGATTTATCGAATATGAAATCATATTTTTTATTTCCTGCAATTTCCTGTACAGCAGCAAATATTTGATCTTGTATAGGTTGAATCAATTGCTTTTTTTGAATCATTAAATCGCCATTTGGACCAAAACGCTTTTGTTGATAATCCAAAATTTCTGCTTCTTCAAAAGTGATGTCTTCCAAACGTTCTTCATACAATTCTTTTGTTAAAAGCACGCTTTCGCTATTTAATTGTTTCTTCTTTTGGTCAATTACACTAAGACGTTGTTCGATTTCAGTTTTCCATTGCTGTACTTTAGTTTCTAACTGAGTGGTCGCATCTTGATATTCTGGAACATTCTGTAATATATATTCTGTATCAATGTAACCTATTCTAACGCCACGTTGTGCATTAGAAATAAAGCTCATCAGACCTATTACTACCATTAAAAAAAGAACTTTATTTTTCATCTGTTTGTAATTTTATGATTTATTGATATAATCTATAAATTTTAAAATGACAGATATTTAATTTAAATCCCGCCATTTGTATTATTGTTTTTCAAATTAACGAAATTTATTCTGAAAAATTTTAACACAGCAAGCTAAATCGTTACAGTGTTAATAGAAAATATCATGCCAAAGTTAAAATTGCTGTCCAATAATAAAGTGAGTTTCCCAACCATGCTTCACCGATGTACCAGGAAGCGCGTCAAATCCATGACCAAAATCGATCCCTAATAATCCAAATGCTGGCATAAATATTCTAAGACCGAAACCTGCAGATCGACTTAAGTCAAACGGATTATAATCCTTAAATTCATCAAAAGAAGCCCCAGCTTCTGCAAATCCTAATGCATAAATTTTAGCTTGTGCTCCTAGTGTTATTGGGTAACGTAATTCCATAGAAAACTTATTGTATATGGTGCCACCATCTTGAGAAGATAATGATTGATTAGGATAACCTCTTAATTGAATTACTTCTCTACCATCAAGTGAATAGTTTCCTAAACCATCTCCTCCAAGGAAGAAACGTTCAAAAGGAATAACACCTCTATCATTATTGTAAGCGCCTAAGAATCCAAATTCTAAGCTTGATTTTATTACTAACTTATCGACCACTCGTGTATACCAATCACCTTTTAATTTCACTTTATAAAATTCCAACCAGTTATAACGCTCTTGATCAATCTCTCCAATTCTGGCAAAATCTTCAGGATCTGAAGGATCTAAGCCATCTCTTTCTTCTTTTAGAGCTTCGTAGTCCACATTATTAAATAACGAGTATGGAAGAGATAACTTCGCAGAAACAGACCAGCTAGAGCCGCCCATAGGGTAGATTGGATCTGTATAGGTGTTACTTCTGCTTAATCCAATTGTATAAGACAAGTTGTTTGAGTAACCATTTCCAAAAGTAAACAACCCAGTATTGTAATTTTTTAAATTATAATGTTGGAAACTTACAGATTGAGAAAGATGAAAATAATCATCTGGTACTGATAATCGCTTAGAGATTCCTACCGAAATACCAGTAATATTAAATCGTTTGTCTTTATCTGCATTCCTTGTTTGGGGATTATATAAAAACTGTTTGGTATGTGATAGAGATGTTGATAATTGCAAAGGACGTTTGCCTCCTAACCATGGTTCTGAAAACGAAAAACTATAAGTTTGGAAAAATCGACTTGCTTGTAATCGAAGTGCAAGACTTTGACCATCACCCATTGGAACTGGTTTATAAGCATCTTTTTTAAAGATGTCCTTAATAGAAAAGTTATTGAAAGACAGCCCTAGAGTTCCAATGAATCCACCACCACCATAACCACCTTGTAGTTCAATCTGACTCGCGCCACGTTCAACGACCTCATAGTCTATATCAACAGTACCATCATTAGGGTTTGGATTTTTGATATTAGGTGTTAGTTGTTGTGCATCAAAAAAGCCTAATTGCCCTAATTCCCTAATAGTTCTAATTACATTTTGTTTACTATAAAGCTGTCCAGGCTTGGTTCTTAATTCTCTATAGATTACATGGTCATTAGTTTTGTCATTTCCAGAAACGCTAACATTATTAAAATATGCAGGTTTCCCTTCAGAGATTCGAATCTCCATGTCAATTACATTTCCATCAGCACTAACTTCAACGGGGTTAATCGTTGAGAATAAATATCCATTATTTTGATATAAATTCGTTAAATCGGCAGCATCAGGCTTAGAATCGTCAGCAATTCGTTTTCTCAATTCAACACCATTATAGGTAGAACCTTCTTTGATTCTTAAAATACTACTTAATTGTTGATCAGTATAAACACTATTTCCGACAAAGGTGATTTTACCAAATTTATATTGCTCACCTTCTTCCATATTAATATGTAAGTTTATGGATTTATCGTTATTGAAACTTATAGAATCTGAAAGAACTCTAGCATCTCTATATCCATTTTCTTTATATTTATCAATGAGTGTAACTAAATCTTCTTTGTAATCGTCTTGAATATATTTGGATCGTTTTAGAATTCTAATTGGATTTTTTTGCTTGGTGTTTTTCATAGCTTTACGAAGTTTTTTATTCGAAAGCTTTTCATTACCGTTAAAAACAATTTTCTTAATCTTTACTTTTTCACCTCTATCAATAGTAACTGCCATATTAACCCTGCTCTTTTGAATAGAGTCAGTAACTTCTGTGGTGACTACTTTTACTTTGGTATTTAAAAATCCATCTTTTTTATACTTATTAGTAAGATAATTACGAGTAGTTGTAATTAAATTTTCAGTGACTTTAACACCTTTATCTAACTTGTTCTCTTTTAAAAGTTCTTCTTTTTTAGATTTTTTAACCCCATCAATAATCACCTCATTTAGTTCCGGAAGATCTATAAGGTTAATTTCTAAAAAGGCTAAGTCGCCTTCTGTTTTAACTAAATATATATCAATGCTGCTAAAAAGATTCGAATTCCAAAGTTTTTTTAAAGCATTACTAATTTTTTCACCGGGAATTGCCAATACATCTCCTTTTCTTAAGCCCGAAAAAGTAATTACTGTTTGTTGACTAAAATTGGTGTTTCCAGAAACGGTTATGTCTTCAATGGTGTATTCTTTTCCTTTATTAAAACTGATGTCTTGTGCAGAAATAGTACCTGAAAAAAGGAACAAAATTGCAATAATAAAGGCGTTTAAATATGTTTTCAAAAGTATCTTGTTAGCTAAGTTGTTCACTTGTTTTTCCAAATCGTCGTTCTCTATTTTGATAATTAATTAAAGCCTCATATAAATTTTCCTTATTAAAATCTGGCCATAATATATCAGTAAAATATAATTCTGCATAGGCAATTTGCCATAATAAAAAGTTGCTAATTCGTTGTTCTCCACTTGTACGAATTAGTAAATCTACATCAGGCAAATTTTGCGTGTAAAGATGCTTATTTATTATGGATTCGTCAATTTTTTCGACAGAAATTATATTATTTTTAACTTTATTACTTATTTCTTTTACAACACTTACTAGTTCTTCTCTAGAACCATAACTTAGTGCTAAGGTTAGACTCATTCGCGTGTTGTCTTTTGTTTTATCTATTACTTCAAGTAATTCGGATTGTGCTTTCTTCGGGAGATCATTTAAACAGCCAATAGCTAATAATTTTATGTTATTGTCTTGAAGTGTTTTTATTTCTTTTTTTAATGATTTCACCAATAACTTCATGAGCATTCGCACTTCCAATTTTGGTCTATTCCAATTTTCGGTTGAAAACGCGTACAATGTTAAATGCTTTATGCCAATTTCGGCACTTGCTTCTACAATATTTCTAACGGATTTTGTGCCATTTTCGTGACCTACAACGCGAAGCAAACCTTGCTGTTTGGCCCAGCGACCATTACCATCCATTATGATAGCCAAATGATTTGGCAACCTGTCTTTTAGTATTTGGTCTTTTTTACTCATTTTAAAAATTGCAATAACATGGCCTTTGCCCGAATGTATAAGTTAATGTGAAACCGGTAAATACATACCAATCGCTACTGTTAGTGTTACCAAAACTTAATGCTTCTAAATTTTCAGAATCTGGAACACTTCCGTCTAATTCATCAGAAAATGTATATCGAGCACCAACTTCAAAACCTAGAATTAAATGATTTGTTAATGATGCTTTTAGTCCTAACGCCATTGGAATACCATAAGCCCAACTAGTTGTGCCTTCAGGTGTATATTCTCCGTTTTGGCTAAAATAATAGTTATTATGTCTAGCCATAGTAATACCTGAGAATATATATGGCGTAAATTGGGTGCCATTATCATGTAAATTGAAATCAAAGAAAGTGAACTCCATACCTGCAGAAATTTCAAGCAAATTAGAGTCGAACTTATAATTTCTTTCAACTCTCCTAGGGTCATCAGACTTGCTGTCATCGCCTTTTAAATCAGAATAAATAAGTGAAACCCTCCAAGAATGGCGTGGACTTCTGTTCCACTTCAGCATGAGGCCTATAGCAGGATCATCTGGAGCTATATAATTGGTTTTTCCTACATCACCAATAAAATTACTTCCTCCCAGAAACACACCAACTTCATAAATTTGAGAGTGAACAGATTGGGAGAAACAAATACTAAAAACGAATAGGATTATATACCTCATAAAATTTTTAAAGTTTGCAAATATAATAAATATGATTTGCCTTTAATAATTTGAGGCAAATAGTCTTAAGGATAAACATTAATTGTTTGGATTTATTGTTTAATTACGTTTGTCTTCTCCCCAAAGTAATTTTTTTCTTAAGGTATCAATAAAACTTTCATGCATAAGCTCCACCATTTTTATCTTAAAACCGGCTTTTTTAATTTTTACATTAGTAGAATTATGTAAGGTTGCAATTCTAGAGTCAAGAGAGATGAGGTAATGTTCTTCTCTACCATTAATTTTTAATTGAATTTCAGTATCATCGGGGATTACAAATGGTCTTGCATTTAAATTATGGGGCGCAATTGGTGTAATGACAAAATTGTTAGCATCTGGTGTAATAACAGGACCACCACAGCTTAATGAATAACCCGTAGATCCTGTAGGTGTAGAAATAATAAGTCCATCTGCCCAATATGAAGTTAAATATTCTGAATTTAAATGTGTTTCGACAGTGATCATGGATGTCGTATTTTTTCGACTTACAGCAACTTCATTTAATGCAAAATTGATTTCAATCAGGTCTTCGTTTTCTGGTTGAGTTTCAACACATAGTAAGGAGCGTTCGGAAGTTTTATAATTACCGTTCAATATGTCATTGATGGCGCTTTCAATTTCATTACTCTGAATGGTGGCTAGAAACCCCAGACGTCCAGTATTAATTCCAACTATAGGAATAGATAAATCGCTAACAAAAGTAATGGCTCTTAAAATAGTTCCATCTCCTCCAATGCTAATTAATAAATCATAAGAATTATCTAAACTTGTGAATGTATTAAATTCAAAAGAAATAGCACTTTCATGTTTTATTATATTATAAAAATCATTTTCTATGAATACATCTACGGTTTTATCGGATAGAAAATTAAGCAATGTCTCAATGCTCACTTGCGTATTAATATGATAATATTGACCAAAAACGGCTATTTTCATTTGTTAAATATTGAGATATTTTTTTAAGTAATCTGAACGTTCTTTAAGGTTTTCAATATAGTTATCTTCTTCATGACCAGAGATAACAGTGTAACTGTATCGTCTGAAGGATTGTATAACCTCGTTTAAACCTGAATTTCCAATTTTCAAAGTTATTTGAATCATATCACTTTTCATTTTTGAAATAAAAGCACCTAATAGCTTAGCATCATTGGATTCTACAATTTGACAAACTTCACTAAATGAGTAGTCTTGTAGGCCTTTTTCAACAATTAATATCCCTCCAGGTTCAGCAAAAAAAGGTGTTTCATTAAACAAATGAATAATATCATTAAGCTCATAATAGCCTAAATACACATTTTTCTCATTAAGAACAGGCATAATATTTGTCGCATTTTGAGCAAAGGCTTCCAAAACATCTAGCCAATTGGTATGTGATCTAACAAAAAAACCTTCTATTGCATATTTGAATTCAGAAATAGGGTGGTCATTTTCAAAACAGTGCGCATCAGTTTCTGAGACACAGCCTAAATACACGCCATCATTTTGAATAGGAATATGTGAATACGTGAGCTCATTAAACATGAATTTTAAGTCACTTATCTTATCCGTTAATAAAAGCGGTTTTATATCGTTTATTATATATTGCTGCAGTTGCATATTGTCTATATATCTATTGCAAAATAATTAAAAATAACTACAAAAAGCGTTATCTACTTTGTATTTTTGTTCACTAAATTTTATGGTATGACCAAGTTAAGCGTAAACATTAATAAGATTGCAACTTTAAGAAATTCTAGAGGAGGTGATGCGCCAAATTTGGTTCAATTTGCTAAAGATGTTCAAAATTTTGGAGCAGAAGGCGTTACCATTCATCCAAGGCCTGATGAAAGACATATTCGATATCAAGATGTCTACGACTTAAAGCCTGTTGTTCATACTGAGTATAATATTGAAGGGAATCCTATAGATTCATTTGTGGATATTGTATTAAAAGTAAAACCAACTCAGGTTACACTTGTGCCAGATGCTGTTGATGCACTGACTTCAAATGCAGGCTGGGATACTATTGTACATCGCGATTTTTTAATTGATGTGATTAAAGAATTTCATCGAAACGACATCCGAACATCTATTTTTGTAGACCCTGAATTAAAACAAATTGAAGGCGCTAAAGTAACTGGTGCGGATCGCATCGAATTGTATACCGAAGCTTTTGCACATCAATATGGATCGGGAAATAAAGCTGCTATAAAACCATATACAGACTGTGCGGTTTTAGCAAATTCTATTGGACTTGGAATAAATGCAGGTCATGATTTGTCTTTAGATAACATCAAATATTTTAAAGATAATATGCCAGGATTACTTGAGGTTTCTATTGGTCATGCTTTAATTTCTGAAAGTTTATATTTAGGTATTGAAAATGTAATTAATATGTATTTACATAGATTAAAATAATGCAAATACATTCAAATATATTGGGTCACGGAAAACCATTAGTAATTCTTCATGGTTTTTTGGGTATGAGTGATAATTGGAAAACGCTTGGTAAAAAGTTTAGTAACGAAGGCCTTGAAGTCCATTTGGTTGACCAACGTAATCATGGACGAAGTTTTCATGATTCTAATTTTGATTATGAAGTATTAGTTGAAGATTTAAAGCAGTATTTTGAATTTCATCATTTAAGCGAAGCCATAGTCCTTGGGCATTCCATGGGAGGGAAAACGGCCATGCTGTTTGCGACAATCTACCCGGAATTAGTTTCTAAACTTATAGTTGCTGATATATCACCGCGTTTTTACCCAATTCATCATGATGCTATTTTAGAGGGTTTAAGTAGTTTAGATTTTACAAGTTTAAAAAGTAGAGGAGAAGCCGATAATGTTTTAAGTCGATATGTTCCTGATCATGGAACGCGTTTATTTTTACTGAAGAATTTATTTTGGGTTGAAAAAGGAGTTTTAGGATTAAGAGTTAATTTACCAATATTAAAAGAACACGTTTCTGAAGTGGGTGAAGCACTGCCAATACATTCAAGATTTAATAAAGCGACCTTATTCTTACGAGGAGACAGGTCAGAATATATCGCAAGTTCAGACGAGACACTCATAAAACAACATTTTCCGTCTGCTGAGATAGAGACCATATCAAATGCAGGCCATTGGTTGCATGCTGAAAACCCATCAGAGTTTTTTAAAGCAGTAATAAATTTCGCCACTCCATAAAAATCAGATATATTTATCTTAGCCTAACAACTTAGATGTTATGAAATTAGTTTTAATCATATTCACTTTTTTACTAGCTTTTCAAATCTCCTTTGCACAACAGCGAAATGAGGATGGACCATATAAGGATTATTTTGAAACTGGAGAATTGAAGTCTGAAGGCCAATATCTAAATGGTAAGCGCGATGGTAAGTGGATAAATTATTATGAAAGTGGGCAAATATCTAAGGAGTATTCTTATTCTAATGGAAATTATCTTAAAATGTCATTCAAGTCATTCTATAAAGATGGAACTCTGAAAAAAGAGATAAAAATAGAGGATACTTATATGGTTTCCATTGGGTATTACGAGAGTGGTAATCTAAAATATAAGAGAAAGCTAGATGGGGGATTTTATAAAGAATATAGAGAAGATGGTCTTTTAGAAATTGAAGCGAATTATGTAAAGTATGATTTAAACGGAGTTTGGAAGTTGTATCACGAAAATGGAAAAATAGCATGGCAAGTCAACTATTTAGATGGATATAGGAATGGAGGATATAAACAGTTTTATGAAAATGGTCAATTAAAATTAGAAGGTGTAATCATCAAAGAAAAGAAAAAAGGAGTAGAGAAACGCTATACAGAAGAGGGGAATCTAGAATGGAAAGGATATTATAATAATGATAAAATTGATAAAACATGGACACGCTATGATTCGAATAAAAAAAAGATAAATAAAATAAAATTCGAAGAAGGTTTGACTGCCAATTCCGATCAAAGTATAATAATAGAACCTACTCAGGTTCCTGATGGTGTATTTGAGAAAGTGCCTCTATTTCCAGGTTGTGAGTCTATTTACGGGAATTCGGCAAGAAAAAATTGTATGAGTACTGCAATAGCTAAATTTGTAAATGAAAGATTTAATACAAATATTGCTATAAATAATGGACTTACAGGAAAACAGCGTATAGCTGTAATTTTTAAAATAGGAAAAGATGGCAAAGTGTTCCAAGTTCGAGCAAGAGCACCTCATCCAGCACTAGAAAAAGAGGCGATTAGAGTTATTAAATTATTACCTCAGCTTCTTCAACCTGGATACCAAAATGGTAAACCAGTAATAGTGCCTTATTCATTACCTATTTTATTCCAAAGTTAATTAGTAAAAACATTTATATTATGAATCTCATTTTAAAACTTCTTTTAACAGCAGTTGCTGTTATTGTACTTGCAAAATTTTTACCTGGAATTAGTTTAGACACTTACACAACAGCCATAATTGTTGCTGTGGTTTTAGCTGTTTTGAATACTTTAGTGAAACCAATTTTAGTAATACTTACATTGCCTATAACCATTTTTACTTTGGGCTTGTTTCTCTTAATTGTAAATGCATTAATAGTGCTTTTAGCAGATAAACTTATTGATGGTTTTGGAGTCAGTAGTATCTGGACTGCGGTGTTATTTAGCATCCTCTTATCTATACTTCAATCAATATTGTATTCTATTTTAAAAGAGGATAAAAAATAGTCAGAATTTCAGAAAATCAAAAACTTGTTTTGATTGCAAAAAAAGTGTACTTTTGCAGCCCAATTTTCATATTAGAAAACAATGAATATTACAAGAGAAAACATTGATGCATTAAATGCTGTTGTAAAAGTAGATATCGCAAAAGAAGACTACAGCGACAACGTAGAAAAAATTCTTACAGATTACCGTAAATCGGCTAACATCCCTGGCTTTAGAAAAGGACATGTGCCAATGACGATGGTTAAAAAACAATATGGTAAAGCGGTTTTAGTAGATGAGGTAAATAAACTCTTACAAGACGCTTTAAACAAATATTTAACCGAAGAGAAATTAGATGTTCTCGGTAATCCATTGCCTAAACCTCAAGACGATTTAGATTGGGATTCAGATCATTTTTCTTTCGAGTTTGAATTAGGTCTTGCACCAGAGTTTGAAGTGAATTTAAAAGGAAAGAAAGCCATCACACAATATAACATTGTTGCTGATAAAAAAATGCTTGACAATCAGGTAGAACAAATCAGAAAACAATATGGAAAAATAGTTTCTGAAGATACAGTAATTAAGGATGCTGAAATTACAGGAGTATTCTTAAATGAGGAAAAGGAAATCAATAATACAGCTACGATTACCTTAGATAAATTTAAAGGGAAAGCTACCGAAAAGAAATTCATAGGTGCAAAAGTAGGCGATGTAATTACATTAAAAACAGAAGGGTTGTTTGACGATGATCATGACCTGATGAACTTTTTGAAAGTGTCTCATGATGATGCTCATGGTTTAAATGTTGATGTAAATTTCACAATAAATGAAATTAATACCAGAGAGTTAGCAGATTTAGACCAAGAATTATTTGATAAATTATTCGGAAAAGATACAGTAACTTCTGTGACTGAGCTTAATGAAAAAATTAAGGAAGATTCTGAAAAACAATTTGCACAACAAGGGGATCAAAAATTGTTAAATGACGTAACCGAGTATTTAGTTGAGAATACAAAGTTTGATTTACCAGCAACGTTTTTACAACGTTGGATGCAAACTGCGGGCGAAGAGGAGATGGACGCAGATCAAGCGAAAGACGAATACGAAAAGTCTGAAAAAAGCATGCGTTACCAACTAATTGAAGGAAAGATTATTGAAAATCATAAACTTCAAGTGACAGTTGATGATTTAAAGGATAGTGCTAGAGGCATGATTAAAACGCAAATGGCTCAATTTGGTCAAATGGATCCTTCTGATGAAGAATTGGACGGAATTGCTGCGCGTATAATGTCTAATAAAGATGAGGTAAAAAGATTGTCTGAGCAATTGATGAGTCAGAAATTATTAACCCTTTATAAAGCGGAAGCTAATCTTAAAGTAAAAGAGATTACATATGATGATTTTGTTAAAGAATTTTACAGTTAATCGTTACATAATAAATTAGTATATTTAGAGCGTAAAACTGTACAGTTTTACGCTTTTTATTTAATATTAAATCATTCAAAAAATATATGGATTACGGAAAAGAATTTGAAAAATTTGCAATAAAAGATCAAGGGATAAGCAGCACCTATTATAATAAAATAATGAGCAGTATGTATCCTACAAGTTTGACACCTAATATTATTGAAGAACGTCAGATGAACATCGCTCAGATGGATGTATTCTCACGATTAATGATGGATCGTATTATTTTTATGGGCCAAGGAATAAATGATATAGTAGCAAATATAATTCAAGCACAATTATTATTCTTAGAAAGCACAGATGCGTCTAAGGATATTCAAATCTACATTAACTCTCCTGGAGGAAGTGTATATGCAGGTTTAGGAATTTATGATACTATGCAATTTATAAAGCCAGATGTAGCAACTATTTGTACAGGAATGGCAGCATCAATGGGCGCAGTTTTATTGTGTGCAGGAGCAAAAGGTAAACGTAGTATGTTAACACATTCGCGTGTAATGATTCATCAGCCTCTTGGCGGTGCTCAAGGTCAGGCGAGTGATATCGAAATTACTGCGAGAGAAATATTAATCTTAAAAGAAGAACTTTATAATATTATTAGTAAACATTCTGGTCAAGATTACGACAAAGTATATAAAGATAGTGATCGTGATTACTGGATGAAAGCTGACAAAGCTCTCGAATATGGTATGATTGATGAAGTATTGAAGCGAAAGTAATTATAAAAACAGATTATAGAAGGAAATGGCAAAGGAAGAATTAGAATGTTCGTTTTGTGGTAGGAAAAAGCCGGAAACCAATTTATTGATTGCTGGACTAGATGCGCATATTTGTGATCGATGTATAGAACAGGCTCATGGTATTGTTTTAGAAGAGTCTAAGCAAAGTGATAATTCAGAGTTGTCCTCAGAGTTGATGCTCAAAAAACCGCAGCAAATCAAAACGTTTTTAGATGAATATATAATTGGTCAAGAATACACTAAGAAAGTAATGGCCGTGGCAGTATACAACCATTATAAACGATTGTTACAGCCTGCATCTAATGATGATATTGAAATCCAAAAGAGTAACATCATAATGGTAGGTCAAACGGGAACTGGTAAAACCTTAATTGCAAAAACGATTGCGAAAATGCTTAATGTGCCTTTGGCTATTGTTGATGCAACGGTTTTAACCGAAGCAGGTTATGTAGGCGAAGATGTTGAAAGTATATTAACACGTTTGTTACAGGCAGCCGATTATAACCTAGAAAAGGCAGAAAAAGGGATTGTGTTTATTGACGAGATCGATAAAATAGCACGTAAAAGTGATAATCCTTCCATTACCAGAGATGTATCTGGTGAAGGCGTACAACAAGCTTTATTGAAATTATTAGAAGGTACCGTTGTAAATGTGCCACCAAAAGGAGGACGTAAGCATCCAGATCAGAAGTTTATTGAAGTTAATACAGAAAATATTTTATTTTTTGCTGGTGGTGCTTTTGATGGTATTGAACGCGTCATTTCAAAACGGTTGAATATGCAGGCTGTTGGATATAGTGCTTCTAAATCAGATGATGTTGTAGACCCAGATAACTTATTACAGTATATTATTCCAAAAGATTTGAAAGACTTCGGATTGATTCCTGAAATTATTGGTCGTCTTCCAGTCTTAACTTATATGGACCCTTTAGATGCAAAAACATTGAGAGCCATTTTAACGGAGCCCAAAAATGCAATTATCAAGCAGTATAAAAAGTTGTTTGATATGGATGAGATTGAGTTTAGTATCACAGATGGTGCTTTAGATTTTATTGTAACTAAAGCTATTGAATATAAATTAGGAGCAAGAGGGCTGCGTTCATTATGCGAAGAAATACTGACTGACGCTATGTTTCATATGCCTAGTAGTGATGCTAAAAAGTTAAATGTTACAAAGTCGTATGCTGAAGATAAGCTTACTAAAACCACAATAAAGAAACTCAAAGCAGTATCTTAAGTTTTTAGAAACGTTTAAAAATAATAAAACCACTCTTTTCAGGGTGGTTTTTTATTGGGATCAAAAAATTAATATTGCAAAAACAATTTTATTACTTATCTAGGGAAGTGTTATGTCTTTGTTTTTACTTAATCAGAAGGATCGAAATACACATCCTTTGTTTGATTAGTACGTCGTAAATATAAGCTCATTATTGTAAGTTAAAAACTGCTTTTCACACTTTTGGATGAAGCATATCAAATATTCGTTATGTGGTGATTTTCTTATGTAGTTCATCGATATTTGTTAAATTTCGTAATTTATTTAACCATTAAGCGATAAAATATACCGCTATAAAAGCAAATAATTACTTTGAATTGGATACAATCTTCGGAGATAATTTTAATATCGCTTTATAAACGGATTCATCCATACTTTGTGGTGAGAATACAGATTCGTAATTATCAAAACCATGTTTTAAAACTTTAATGGCATTCGTTTTGAAAGCTTAAAAACGATACTTATTAAAATTCTCAGACTGGAAATTTCAATGCCACTCTTAGATTAAGCCTCTAAAATTTCGATTAAAAAGGAAAGCAAATCATTTTTATCGTTAAATGATACCAGTATCTACGAATTTAAAATTAGTAATTCGTCCATATATTCCCGATTATTTGATAATCGAGGCACTTTATGCTGACCGCCAAGCTTGTTATTTTGCTTTAGCCAATCATAAAATAATTGCTTGCGAGCAATATGTATGGTTGGTTTATTTAATGTCATATTGTTGTACCGCTTAGCTTCATAGTCTGAATTTGAGGCCTTTAAAGCATTATCTAATAATTCATTAAAATGATTGATGTCCCTTGGTGGTTTTTTAAATTCAATAAGCCACTCGTGTGCTCCTTTTTCTCTCCCTTTCATAAAAATTGGAGCAGCAGTATAATCTACAATCTCAGACTGTGTTTTTTTACATACTTTTTTAAGCGCATCTTCGGCATTTTCGATAATGAGCTCTTCGCCAAATACATTAATGTGATGTTTGGTTCTGCCCGAAACTTTAATTCGATAAGGTTGTGTCGAAGTAAAACGAACGGTGTCTCCTATTTTATAGCGCCAAAGACCCGCGTTGGTTGTAATTACAACGGCGTAATTCTTATCTTTTTCTACCTCACTCAATGGAATGATTTTTTGATCTTTAGTATTATGGGTGTCCATGGGTATAAATTCATAGAAAATACCATAATCTAACATGAGTAATAATTCGCTTGAGCTATTTCTATCTTGGAGTGCAAAAAAGCCTTCAGATGCATTGTAAGTCTCGTAATAACGAAACTCATTCCTAGGCAAAATAGCTTTGTATTGATCTACATATGGAAGAAAACTTACGCCTCCATGAAAATACACTTCCAAGTTTGGCCATATGTCGAGAATATTATTTTTCCCAGTATGTTCGAGAACATTATTAAGCAAGACCAACATCCAAGAAGGTACACCAGCAAGGCTAGTTACATTTTCATTTATAGTTTCATTTACAATGGCCTCCATTTTATATTCCCAGTCACTCATTAAAGACACCTTACTGCTAGGTGTGCTACTAAATTCTGCCCAAAAAGGCATGTTGTCGATGAGAATAGCTGAGAGGTCTCCAAATACAGTACCGTTTTCCTCATACAATTCTTTACTGCCACCAAGTCTTAAACTTTTACCAGTAAACAGTTGAGAGTCTTCATTATTGTTTAAATACATGCAAAGTAAATCCTTACTAGCCGCATAGTGGCAGTCTTCTAAGGATTCAGTACTAACCGGTATAAATTTACTTTTAGCATTCGTGGTTCCACTAGATTTAGCGAACCATTTTATCGGATTTGGCCAATAGATATTGTGCTCTCCTCTTCGAGAGCGTTCTATAACATCTTGATAATCCTCGTAAGACGAAATTGGAATACGTTCAGAAAATGTCTTGTAATCTTTTATAGAATCGAATTCGTATTGCTTACCAATTTCAGTGTCCTTTGCACTTATAATTAATTCTAGAAGCAATTCTTCCTGCACTTCATTAGGGTACTTCAAAAATAATTCGATTTGATGAAATCGTTTTTTTAAGAACCATGAAGCAATCGAATTTACTAAAGGAATTGGCATATTTATTCTATCTTTAAAAAAATAAAAATAACACTTTTTTTTATGAACTACCAAGGTGTTCTAACTAAAATGGTGACGGAGTTTGCAGAGCCGATACAATATTATCTTGTATTTGAAAATGACTTTTTAAATGTAAATCAACTTATTGGTAAGACCATACATATTCAATTTGTTAAGTATCAATGCTTAAATTGTGGTTTGGACAAGCCTATTTTTAGACAAGGATTCGACAGGCAATGCTTTTATAAGATTCCTCAGGCTGCAGATTGGATTATGCGACCAGAATTGAGTACAGCACATTTAGATAAAGAAGATCGGGACTTGGCATTTGAAAAGAAGGCCCAACTGCAACCGCATATTGTATATCTCGCTAATTCTAGTAATGTTAAGGTTGGTGTGACACGAAGAAACCAAGTGCCAACACGTTGGATTGATCAAGGTGCTCATGAGGCCATCGAGATTGTGGAAGTTCCAAATAGGTATCTGGCAGGAATAACAGAAGTCGCATTGAAAGCACATGTGGCTGATAAAACCAATTGGCGAAAGATGCTTAAAAATGAAATTGAAGACGAAAATTTAATCGAATGGCGTGAACGTTTAAAGCAGTTTATACCAGATGAAGCCAAAGATTATTTTATTGAAAGTAATACAGAAACTCATATTGATTTTCCGGTTCAAAAGTATCCTGAAAAACCGAAAAGTTTAAACCTCATTAAAACACCGAGTTATATGGGAAAATTGGTTGGTATAAAAGGGCAGTATCTTATTTTTGAAGACCAGACCGTTTTTAACATTCGCTCTAATGAAGGCTTAGTTGTGGATATCAAAATTGAAGCATAAAAAAACACGCTTTTATTAAAGCGTGTTTTTAATATATGTAATGAGTAGAACGATTAAATATCTTCTTGATCTCTTAAATTTTGAATGTAAGCAGCTTTCTGTACTTCTTTTCTGCGTCTCACTGAAGGCTTAGTGAAAAACTGACTTTCTCTTAAGTTTTGCATGATCTTCACATTTCTGTGTTTACGCTTATAACGCTTAAGAGCACGTTCTATATTTTCACCTTCTTTTACTTCTATTCTGATCATTATATTAACTTTATAAAGTTTCGGACTGCAAAGAAAAGATATTTTATTGTTAAAAAAGAATAAATCTTAATTAATTGTGTCTTTTTTCTTCTTTTTTCCTTTTAAAAGGCCACCAAGAATGCCTTTTACGCTTTCTTTTAATGGATCAGTATTCTTTTTTACTGTATCTACTTGAGTAGAGTCTGTTGGTTTGGGTGTTTCATTTGAAGATCCACCAAGTAATCCGCCGAGTATATTTTCTAATTCGCCCTTACCTTTATCCAATAATTTCTGTTTTTCAATGTCAATGAGTTGCTTGGTGAGTTTGGATACACTACTAGTTAAATCTGTTGTTACTATTGGTGATGTATAACTGCCTGTGATATTTGCTGATACCGGAATTGTAATTTCAGTGACTTCATCAGCGTTTATACTTCCAATGAGTTGATTGACTTCAGGTCCTAAGTACTTCGCAGGAACATCAAAAACAGCAGTATATGCTAAAGTTTTATCGAACCCATGAGATCCAGATACTTCAATCCCAATATCCTCGTAACTTAAATTAAACGGTTTTATATTAACCTTACCATCAGCAAACTCCAATTGTGTTTTCAAATCTTTCAGATTGAGTTTATCAAAATCAATAAAAGGGATGGCGCCTTCTAATTTACTGAGCAGTCCTTCTTGATTGGTATTAATTTTATTGGTCAATAATTCGGCAACTGCATGCCCAGAAACAGAATTTAAATTAGGAGAAAACGTCTCGTCTAAAGTTCCAGTCAAACTAATAGTAGTATTCAGTTTTCCTTCCAGTAATTTTGCTATTGGTGCTAAGTTTTGAAGCAATTCTAGATCTTTAAATGATTTTGAAATATCGAATCCTTTTGCGCCAAGATTTAAATCAAATTCTGGGACATCCTTGGACGTCGAAACATTCCCGTTAATAGCAAGCTGACCTTCAAAAATACTAGAACTCATATTTTTTATCGTGGCTTGCTGGTCTTTAATTACAAGAATACCTTTTACATCCGTTAGATGCAGTCCATCATAAAGCACCTGTTTTGCATTGGCATTAATGGTGCAATCTAAAAAAGCAGGAATTTTAAGCGATTCAGAATCGGAAGTCGTTTTATTGTCGCTGATTGTGGAATCATCTTCTACCATAAAATCACTCACAACAAAATTATTAGAATTTACATTAAAATCACCTTGAAGCGTTTGATCACTAAGTAAGAAGCCTAGTAAGTTTTCAATGGTTCCTGTTGCTGAAAAATCACTCTCACCAGTTTGTGCTACAAATTGATTTAGAGACACTATTTTTGGTTTAAAAGTCATATCAGCCGTAGAAATATGAATCGGATTTATGATATCTTCCGAGGAGAATATGAAATCACTTACTTTTATCGACCCATGATTTTTTATACGTTCGAAGGCGTTAGATTCTAGTGCATTCATATCAAAAGAGGTATTCACTTTTGCAGTTAAAATTCCACTTAATGTTTTGTCTAATTCAATTGGATAAGCCTTGGTGATATTGCCTAAATTAAGAATGCCATCAATATTGGCATTCACTAAGATATTTTTGCTAAGATTTTTCAAAGTGGCACTAGACTTAAAAACATCTTCATCAATTTTAAAGTTGAGTGTATTTATGTTCACATAGGTGTCATCTACATTTCCAGTCGTGTTTTTTAAACTCGTATCAATAGAAATGTGCTCAACGCGTTTGGGTAATTCAGGATATTTAAATGACGCATTGTTAGATACAATGTTGATATCTAATTGAGGTATCGTTTTTTCAGAATAAAGCCCTTTTATTATACCAGTTACTTTAAAATCTCCTGAGGTTTCTACGTTATCGATGTTTTTTGATAAGTGTTTTGGAATGACAGCAAGAAAATCTTTAAATGAAGATTCTGGATTTTCAAATGAAATATCAACATTTTGACCTTCACTTAATTGTTGAATTGAACCATTAAATTCCAATGGCAATAGATTGATATACCCTTTATTTTCCTTAAAGGTGTACGTGTTAGTATTGAGATCTATTCCAATTAATGCATCTAATTTTATGCTTGTATTTCTGAGGTAATTCGTGCTATCGATGGTAACACTTATTTGAGCTTCGCTTTTGGTGTCTAATTCTGAATCAGTTGCTGAAAATTGTCCTTGTCCGGAGTGATTAAGTTCAGAAATATGGATGTGCATATTAGAACCTTCATCGATATATGTAAGTATACTATTATTAATTTTATAGTCTTCGATTTCGAATGAAAATCCCTTACTTTCAACAGTTATCGTATCTGAAGAAGCGGAATTTGGTTTGGAAATATCATAGTTGTTATTACCGAAACTATCCGTTTTTAAGGTTAGCAAAGCTTCATTCACATTAATAGCATTGACTATGATTGCCTCGTCGCTTGCTGTTTTAAATAATTCAGTTACGGACATTGTAAACGAAATGGAATTCACCGTTGCAAATGTTTCGTCTTTAAAAGGGTCGAAATTGGTAATGACTAAATCACTTACTTCAACATGTGCTTTTGGAAAACTTCGTAGTAAACTGAGACTAACATCACTGAATTCAACTTGTGCGTTCAGGTTTTCATTAATTAGTGATTTAACCATGTCCTTTATTTGAGATTGAAAAGCAAAAGGAATGGCAATAAGTAAAAATAAAATGATGACTAGAGAAATACCAGTAATTTTTAGAGCTTTTTTCATAAAATAAGTTTATGTAAGTATATACGTAAATATTGTAGGAATAGTTTATAAAATCAAAAACTTTAGCAAAACTTTAATGGCTGTTAGAATAGTTCAATCTCTTGGTTGACCTTTAGATTAAAACGCTTTTTGAATAAGAACACTCCAAGGTAAAGTAACGGAGTGTCGAGCGCTGCAATCATGACTTTAAATATAAATCCAGCGACTAGCAATCCATTAAATCGCTCCCAAGCTATGATATCGAACGAACACAGTAAAATTAGAATTGTAAATGTATCTATAAATTGAGATAAGAACGTAGAAAAGTTATTACGCAACCATAGGTGCTTTCCTTTGGTTAACCGCTTCCAAAAATGATAAATTTGAATATCAACAAACTGAGCGAGTAGATACGCTATCATGCTTGCAAAAACAGCAATAGCAGTACTGCCGAAAACAGTAGAAAACATGTCGTCTCCAACAGGAGACCAGCTTGTTGCAGGAACAACGTTCGATATAAACACAATTAATAGCGAGAAAGCAGAGGCGAATATTCCTGTAACTACTACCCGATTAGCACTCTTTTTCCCATAGATTTCACTAATTAAATCGGTGATTAAAAATGTAATTGGATAGGGTAAAATACCCACGGATAATTCAAATAATTTTGATCCGAAAACTTCAACATCTACAGGATACCAATAGAAAAACTTTTGAAAAATCAAATTGGAAACTACTAAAGAGGTAATAAACAATGCTGACAAAAGTAAATAAATACGATGTGCAACAAGTTTGTCTTTTAAAGTCATAATTGTGAATAAATACTTGTTGTAAATATAAGATAAAGTGATTTTGTTTTCTTTATTTTGGCATTAATTATGAACCAACCTCACCACGTTTATATTTCACTTGGAAGTAATAAAGGCGACAGATTAAAACATCTGCAAGACGCCGTTGATCTTATTTTTAAACGTATTGGGAAGGTGAATATCATTGCCAAAGTATATAATACAGAAGCAATAGGATTTGAAGGGGACGATTTTTTGAATACGTGCATATACATAGAAACCCTTTTACCTGCAGAGCAATTAATGCAAGAGTTATTGGATATTGAAACGAAATTGGGACGTGTGCGAAGTACAAAGTCTACGTTTGAAGCGCGTGTTATAGATTTAGACATTTTGTTTTATGACGATAAGATACTTAAGTCAAAATTGATTACCGTTCCACATCCTGAATTGCATAAACGTAAATTTGTGTTGCAACCATTGAATGATATCGCATTAAAACTTGTGCATCCAAAATTTGAAAAAACGATAGCTGAATTGTTATCTGAATGCAAAGATAAAAGTAAACTAGAAGCGATTAAAATTTGGTTAAAAAACCCAAGTAAACAGTTTCATTTTTCTACTTATAATTACATAGCCATTGAAGGGAATATAGGTGCTGGAAAAACCAGTCTATCTACTAAAATAGCTCAAGATTTTAATGCAAAATTGATTTTAGAACGATTTGCTGATAACCCATTTTTGCCTAAGTTTTATGAAGAACCGCAGCGTTATGCTTTTACATTGGAAATGTCGTTTTTAGCCGATCGTTACCAGCAGATAAGTGATGATTTATCACAATTGGATCTTTTTAAAGATTTTATTGTGAGTGATTATGACGTGTTTAAGTCTTTGATATTTTCTAAAATCACATTGCCTGAAGACGAATTCAAACTCTACCGCAAACTCTTTTATTTGATGTATAAGGATATTGCTAAGCCTGAGCTTTATGTGTATTTATATCAGAATACCGAAAGATTACAGGAGAACATTAAAAAACGTGGTCGTGATTATGAGCAAAAAATTAATGACGATTATTTGGATAAAATTAACTCAGGGTATTTAGAATTTTTGAAAAACCATACCGAACTTAATGTGAAAATTATTGATATCTCAGATCGAGATTTCGTCAAAAACAGAGAAGATTATCTTTGGATATTAGGAGAAATTTGTGGTTAAATTGATCGGATTTTACTAAATAGGTCCCAAACAATGACACCACAACTTACCGAAATGTTAAGTGAATGTTTAGTCCCAAATTGAGGGATTTCAATCACCATATCACTAGCACTTACAACCGCTTGTTGGACACCTTTTACTTCGTTTCCAAATACTAATGCATATGTCGTATTCGCTACAGGTGTGAAATCGTTAAGCATCGTCGCATGATCCGCTTGTTCTATGGAGATTACTTTTACATTTTGGCTTTGAAGAAATTCAATAAGCTCTAATGTGTTTTCGGTATATTTCCAAGCAACTGTTTCGGTGCTTCCTAACGCCGTTTTATGGATGTCTTTATGTGGAGGTGTTGCAGTTATACCACAGAGATAAATTTTTTCAATCAAGAATGCATCACAGGTTCTAAAAACGGATCCAATATTATTTAGACTTCTAATATTATCTAATACTATAATAATTGACGTTTTTTGAGTCGATTTAAAATCTTCAACACTTAATCGGTCTAGTTCGCTATTTTTTAGTTTTCGCATGTTTAAATCTCTTGAATTTTGTAGATAACTTATAGATTATCTGCTTCTAAAAACATCAAATATTAGTTACATTAGCAACCCTTATTGAGTTTACAAACATAATATTTAATAATCACAATCGCCTTGACTAAAAAAGTAAAAAAAGAAACACCCTTAATGAAGCAGTATAATGCCATTAAGGTAAAGTACCCGGAAGCTTTGTTATTGTTTAGAGTTGGAGATTTTTACGAAACGTTTGGATCTGATGCTGTAAAAGCGGCAAATATTTTAGATATAATTCTTACTAAAAGAGGTGCTGGTAGTGCGAATGAAACTGAATTGGCGGGATTTCCTCATCATTCATTAAACACCTATTTACCTAAATTAGTCAAAGCTGGAGAACGCGTGGCTATTTGTGATCAATTGGAAGATCCTAAGCAAACTAAAACAATAGTGAAACGAGGTGTTACCGAATTGGTAACTCCTGGCGTTGCATTAAATGATGATATTTTACATTCAAAAACCAATAATTTTTTAGCTGCGGTTTGTTTCGGAAGAACATTTATAGGTGTGTCCTTTTTAGATGTGTCTACAGGTGAATTTTTGATATCTCAGGGCAATTCTGAATACGTTGATAAACTGCTTCAAAATTTTAGACCAAGTGAAGTGTTAATATCTAAACCTAAACGCGGAGACTTTAATGAGGCTTTTGGTAATGATTTTCATACATTCTATCTTGAAGATTGGGTGTTTCAAGAAGATTATGCCAATGAAACTTTGTTGAAACAATTTCATACCAAGTCACTTAAAGGGTTTGGGATTGAAGATTTATTTGAAGGGATAGTAGCGTCTGGAGCGGTTTTGCATTATTTGAATGAAACACAACATCATCAATTACAACATATCACTTCTATTCAACGAATTACTCAGAATGATCATGTTTGGATGGATCGCTTTACCATTAGAAATTTAGAACTCTATCAGTCTTATAATACGAATGCGGTTACACTTATTGATGTTATTGATAAGACCTTGTCTCCAATGGGAGGTCGTTTATTAAAACGGTGGTTGGCACTCCCTTTGATAGATATTCAAAAAATACAGCAACGGCATGATGTAGTAGATTACTTTATTAACGATTCTGATTTACATGCTAAGACGCAACATCAAATAAAGCAAATAGGCGATATTGAACGCTTAATTTCAAAAGTTGCCACGGCTAAAATTAATCCACGTGAAGTCGTGCATTTAAAGAATGCTCTTGAGGCTATAGTTCCTATAAAATCTCAAATTTCACAAGTTGAAAACGCTGCGCTTCAAGATTTAGGAACGGCATTAGAACTTTGCGACGAATTAAGAGCTCGAATAAAGGCTACTCTAAATGAAGAAGCACCCGTAAATATTTTAAAAGGAAATACGATTTCTTCAGACTTTTCTCTAGAATTAAAAGAGTTAAGAGATTTATCGAATTCTGGGAAAGCCTATCTAGATGAAATGTTAGAGCGTGAAAGTGAGCGTACAGGAATTACATCACTTAAAATTGCGTCAAACAATGTCTTTGGATACTATATAGAAGTACGACACGCACATCGTGATAAAGTTCCGGAAGAATGGATTCGAAAGCAAACACTGGTCAATGCTGAGCGTTATATAACGGAGGAGCTTAAAGAATATGAAACCAAAATATTAGGTGCTGAAGAACGTATTCTAGCCATTGAGCAGCAATTATTTTCAGAGCTCATAAGTTGGATCAATCAATTTATAGCACCTGTACAGAAAAATGCAGCCTTAATTGCAAAGTTGGATTGTCTTTGTGGATTTGCTCAACTTGCAAAAGACAATCACTTTTCTAGGCCGAAGATTAATGACGGATTTGCCTTAAAAATTAAGAACGGTAGACATCCAGTTATAGAAAAACAGTTGCCGCCAGGAGAACCTTATATTGCAAATGATGTGTTTTTAGATCGAGAACAGCAACAAATTATTATGATTACGGGTCCTAATATGTCTGGTAAATCTGCTATTTTACGTCAAACCGCCTTAATTGTACTCCTCGCTCAAATGGGAAGTTTTGTGCCTGCTGAAGAGGCTAAAATCGGTTTGGTTGATAAAATTTTCACCCGAGTAGGAGCGAGCGATAATATCTCGATGGGAGAATCTACCTTTATGGTTGAGATGAATGAAACAGCGTCCATTTTAAATAATATTTCTGAACGCAGTTTAGTCTTATTAGATGAAATTGGCCGAGGAACTAGTACTTATGATGGTATTTCTATTGCTTGGGCTATTAGTGAATATTTGCATGAGCATCCAAGTAAAGCTAAAACCTTGTTTGCTACACATTATCATGAATTAAACGAAATGACTGAAACCTTTGATCGTATTAAGAATTTTAATGTGTCAGTCAAAGAATTAAAGGATAATGTTCTTTTTTTAAGAAAATTAGTTGAAGGTGGTAGTGAGCATAGTTTTGGGATTCATGTTGCGAAAATGGCTGGAATGCCGCAACAAGTTATTCATAGGGCTAATAAGATTTTAAAACAATTAGAGAAATCACATTCAAGTGAAGAGTTAACAAATAAGGTTAAATCTTTAAATGATGAGATGCAATTAAGTTTCTTCAATTTAGATGATCCACTTTTGGAACAAATAAAAGAGGAGATTGTTAACATAGATATTAATACATTAACACCTGTAGAAGCGCTGATGAAATTGAATGAAATTAAGCGTATGTTATTGAAAAAGAAACGCGCATAAAAAAATTGATATATTTTTATAGAAAAGGCTTTGGATTTCTAAGAAATGTATTAAATTTGCCCTCGCAATTGTAACAAACGTTCATTTAAATAGATTGCTATAACGCGAAAGTAGCTCAGGGGTAGAGCATCACCTTGCCAAGGTGGGGGTCGCGGGTTCAAATCCCGTCTTTCGCTCTAAACCTAAAAATATACCAGAATGCTCAAGTGGTGGAATTGGTAGACACGCCGGACTTAAAATCCTGTGCTCTTTGGGGCGTGCGGGTTCAAGTCCCGCCTTGAGTACTAAAGCCTTGTAAATCGAAAGATTTTCGAGGCTTTTTTTATGGCATTAATTGTTGTATAAAAAAAAGGCTTAGTTAAAAACTAAGCCTTTTTTAATAATATAATTTAAAGGATTAGTTATCCTTTTTTAATTTATCAGCAGCCTTGTTTAGTTCGTCAGCTCCTTTTTCTTTAACAGCATCAACTGCTTCGCCAGCAGCATCTTTAGCAGCATCAACTGCCTCACCAGCAGCATCTTTGGCCGCATCAACTGCCTCGCCAGCCGCATCTACAGCTTCACCAGCTGCGTCAGTAGCAGCTTCAACTGCTTCTCCAGCTGCATCAGCTGTATCAGCTGTATCCGTAGCAGCATCAGAAGCATTTTCTACAGCCTCACCTGTTTTCTCTTTAGTATCTCTACAAGAAGTAAAGGTCAATCCTAGTGCCAATACTAATAATAATAATTTTTTCATTGTAATAGTTTTAGTGTTAAATTGTTATATCACGAAATTAATAACTTAAATCGAATTTTACCTTAAAAAATTAACATTTGTTAACATTTTGTGAAACTAACTCGAGTTTGATAGCCTATATACGTATTGAATTTAGAATTTGGATGAGAGCGCCTGTGTTTTTTTTAATAAAGTTGGAATTTAATTCGCCTAGCTTTAGTCGTAACTCGCTGTTAGTGATAATATTAGATAATTCAAAATCTAATGTTTCGCTGTTATTCACAGATTTGACACCAGCATTATCAATCATTTGAAAAGCTTCAGGAAATTTGTCATAATGGTTCCCAATTAATATAGGAATTCCAAATACGGCAGGTTCTAAAATATTATGCAAGCCAGTAGTGCCCATTGCCCCACCAACATATGCAATATCTCCATAGCTATAAATCTTACTTAATAATCCAATGGTATCTATTATAAAAACAGAATATGTAGAAAGCTCTTTTTGGTCCTTTTGAGTGAATCGTACTGATGGGAGTTTTATTTTAGAACTTAAATATTCAATTTGATTGTTCTTTATATTGTGTGGTGCAATAATGTATTTAACATCTAGATTTACATGGTTATTTATATATTCTATAATTAGTTCGTCGTCTTCAGGCCAAGAACTACCAATTACAATGCATAATTTATCTTGCTTAAATTCAGAAATAAAGTCGAGATTGTTATCTTGATTCAACTGGTCTGAAACCCTATCATATCTAGTATCTCCAGAAACAGTTACCTGAGTTAAATCAATAGATTCCAACAATGTTTTGGATTGCTCATTCTGAACAAATATATGTTCGAATGCAGAGAGTGCTTTTCTCAATTTTTTACCATAAGATTTAAAGTATACTTGATTTTTCCTAAATGCAGCAGATATTAAATAAGCTTTTAAATTTCTGCTTTTCAATTCATTCAAAAAATTTGGCCAAATATCATACTTTACAAAGATGGTAAGTTCAGGGTTCACAATATCAAGGAATCGTCTTGCGTTTTTTTTGGTGTCAAAAGGGAGGTATACAACAATGTCGGCAACTTTGGTGTTCTTACGAATTTCATATCCAGATGGCGAGAAGAAACTTAATACAATTTTATGTTTAGAATTTGTCTTTCTTAATGCTTTAAAAACTGGAAGTCCCTGTTCATATTCCCCTAGAGAAGCACAGTGAAACCAAATGACTTTATCTTCTGAATTGATAGATTTAGATAATATTTCAAATGTCTTCGAACGGCCTTCAACACCAAGTTTAAGTTTATGGTTAAAAAGTCCAATAATTTTCAAATGAAAACTAACTAAGTATATACTTAAGTCATATAACACTATAAACGATTTTGATTATGCTAAAATACATTTCTTTCACTTATTTTCATTGGTTGGGTTCATCGAATTTTGTAAATTCGCTACTTTGTTAAACCATTGGTTTGACAGGTTCTACTTAAATTAAGATTAAAGACTTCGGATGAAAAAAATACAAATGGTTGACCTTAAAGGTCAGTATAATGGTATCAAAGATCAAGTTGATCATTCTGTTTTGGATGTTTTAGATTCAACTGCATATATAAATGGCCCAAGAGTGCATGAATTTCAGAAAAACTTGGAAACCTATTTAGATGTTAAGCATGTTATACCTTGTGCCAATGGTACCGATGCCTTGCAAATTGCAATGATGGGCTTAGGGTTGCAACCTGGAGATGAGGTCATTACTGCAGATTTTACCTTTGCGGCTACTGTTGAAGTTATAGCATTATTGCGATTGACTCCAGTTTTAGTGGATGTTGACCCTGTGAATTTTAACATAGATATAGATGCCATAAAAAGAGCAATAACCCCAAAAACAAAAGCCATTGTACCAGTGCATTTATTTGGACTTTGTGCAAATATGGAAGCCATAATGGAACTTGCCGATGCACATGATCTGTTTGTTATTGAAGATAATGCACAAGGTATTGGGGCGAGCTACACATATAGTAATGGAAAAAAGGTGAAATCTGGAACAATAGGGCATGTTGCTTCAACTTCTTTTTTTCCATCTAAAAATTTAGGATGTTATGGAGATGGAGGTGCTATTTTTACAAATGACGATGATCTAGCACATACAATTAGAGGTATCGTTAATCATGGAATGTATGTGAGATATCATCATGATGTGGTTGGCGTTAATTCTCGATTAGATTCTATACAAGCAGCCATCCTTGATATAAAATTAAAGCATTTAGATACCTATAATAACAAAAGAAGAGAAAGCGCTAGAAAATATAACGATCATTTTAATAATCACGATAATATTGTAACTCCTACAGGCTGCAATTCTTGCAATGCGCTTTCTGATAGCTGTAACTGTCATGTATTTCATCAGTACACGATAAAAGTTATTAATGTTAATCGAGATGCTTTGGCTACTCATTTAAATGAAAATGGAATTCCTTGTGGCGTTTATTATCCAATTCCACTTCACCTTCAAAAAGCTTACGTTGATGATAGATATATTGAATCTGACTTCGTTGTTACAAATCAATTAATTAAAGAAGTAATCTCTTTACCAATGCATACTGAGCTAGATGACGAACAAATTAATTTTATTACTTCTACGGTAATCAATTTTGTAAATAATAATTCATAAATGAAAGTACTTGTAACAGGTGGATTAGGTTTTATAGGCTCACATACTGTGGTAGAACTACAAAATGAAGGGTTTGACGTCGTGATCATTGATGATTTGTCGAATTCATCAATTGAAGTTTTAGATGGTATTTCTTCAATAACTGGATTCAAACCAGTATTTGAAAAGCTGGATTTAAAAGAAAAAAGTAGTGTCGTATCTTTTTTTGAAAAACATAAAGATATTGTTGGAGTTATTCATTTTGCTGCTAGTAAGGCTGTTGGTGAAAGTGTTAAAGAGCCGTTGAAATATTATGAAAATAATCTGAATACGCTTATTTATATGCTGAAATCTGTCTTGGATTTAGAGTGTTCTAACTTTATTTTTAGCTCTTCTTGTACAGTTTATGGTCAGGCGGACTCGATGCCAATATTAGAAAAAGCACCGGTAAAAGCAGCTGAATCTCCTTATGGAAATACCAAACAAATAGGAGAGGAGATTATAACCGATACCTGTAAAGTGGCCCCAAATTTTAATGCCATCGCATTGCGATATTTTAACCCAATTGGAGCGCATCACAGTTCAGAAATTGGAGAATTACCGATTGGAGTTCCACAAAATTTAGTCCCTTATATTACACAAACAGCGGCAGGATTAAGAGCACAGCTTTCTGTGTTTGGAAATGATTACCCAACAGAAGATGGAACCTGTATTAGAGATTATATTCATGTAGTCGATTTGGCTAAGGCTCATGTGATAGCTTTGCAGCGACTGCTTGAAAAAAAGAACGATTCTAATTATGAAGTATTTAATATTGGTACAGGTAAAGGAAGTTCAGTATTAGAGGTTATAGAATCTTTTGAACGCGTATCAGGTATTAAACTAAATTATGCATATACAGCTAGACGTGAAGGCGATATAGTTTCGGCATACGCAGATATTTCTAAGTCTAACAAGGTATTAGGCTGGGAATCGCAACTTACACTTGATGACGCCATGCGTACTGCATGGTGCTGGGAAAAAACAATTAGAAAATTGTAAAATAGTATTCAAAAAGATAAGATCTATTTAGGATTTCTCAATTAGGAAAACTTTAAGTTTTTTTTAAAATAGGTTAGATGATTAATTTTTAATTTGCAATGCCATTGTATTGGTAGTAAGATATACGTGTTATGTTTCTTTCATGCTTATAAGGTTTCTATGAGCTTTGTGTATATGTTGTGAGTTATTAATTTGAATTAGCCTTTATAATTTATAAACGACCTACCTTATCAATTGCAATTTTGAAATTTGATATAGAAGACTAAAGATTAAATGAAAAGAAATGAGTGAATTTTAATATTTCTTAAATGCTTTTCATCATCTAATCAATAATTATGGATAACATCTCAAACAAAATTCTGCTAATTTGACCCTAGCTTCTGTTAGTTGGGACTGAGTTAAATTCTTTCTATGTGCAAGTCTAACACCTAGAAGTTTTAGGATTATTATTCTAAAAGGAGAGAATTTGTTTTGAGGTGTTTTCTTTTATTGCTTTTTTTTATGAATAAAGCTTGCAATAAGTAACATGATCATTCCAGTAGTTACTGAAACATCAGCCATATTAAAAATTCCTGTTCTGAAAACACCACCTAAGTCTATATGGAAAAAATCGGTAACTGAACCATAAATAATACGATCGTATACATTTGCAATTCCACCTCCGGCAATACAACAAAGTGCAATAAGACTGAATCGATCTAAAGATTTTGTTTTAATAATGTAGTAAATTAGATAGCTTAGAACGATTATTGGTAATATTAATAAAAAAATAAGCTTAAAAGTTGGACTCATATCACTGCCCATTCCAAGAAAGGCACCTGTGTTCTCAACATTCATCATAATGAAATTATCTCCAATGATAGAAATTCGCTCTCCTACACTTGAGTCTGTTCTTGGACTAATTTCAGCTCTTACAATTACTTTTGAAATTTGATCTATAGCAATGTTTATTACAATAAGTATGATGATACTTAGTGTTCGGGATATTTTCATAAATAATTATGCGTTAGTTTCTATAGTTGCGGTGGCAGTTTCAGATGTTCTGTTTATTTTTTTAACCAGTCCTTGAAGTACTTTACCTGGTCCTACTTCAGTAAATAAAGAAGCACCATCAGCAATCATTTGTTGTATAGATTGCGTCCAACGCACAGGAGCTGTTAGTTGAGAAATTAAGTTGGCTTTTATTTCGTTTTCATCAGTAATAGCGCTCGCAGTTACATTTTGATAGATTGGACAATTAGGTTTGCCAAATAACGTATTTTCAATGGCAGCTGCTAATTCTTCACGTGCTGGCTCCATCATTGGTGAATGAAACGCACCTCCAACTGGAAGTACTAAAGCACGTCTTGCTCCAGCTTCTTTTAGAGCCTCGCAAGCTTTATTTATAGCGTCAATCTCCCCCGAAATCACTAATTGTCCTGGACAGTTATAATTTGCAGCGACAACAACGCCTTCTGTCTTTGCACATATAGCTTCAACAATTCCATCTTCTAAACCTAACACAGCGGCCATGGTACTTGGTTGTATTTCACAGGCTTTTTGCATCGCTTGAGCACGTTGTGAAACTAATTTTAAGCCATCTTCAAAAGTTAGTGCTCCAGCGGCTACTAAGGCTGAAAACTCTCCTAATGAATGTCCAGCTACCATATCTGGTTTAAAACTGTCACCTAAAGTTTTAGCTAAAATTACCGAGTGTAAAAAAATAGCAGGCTGAGTTACTTTCGTTTCTTTTAGATCTTCAGCAGATCCTTCAAACATGATATCTGTAATATTAAAACCAAGGATTTCATTTGCTTGTTCAAACAATTCTTGTGCTAATGGTGAGTTCTCATAAAGGTCTAAACCCATTCCTGAGAATTGAGCGCCTTGACCAGGGAATATATATGCCTTCATAATTTTAAAAATTTAATGCTGCAAAAATAGTGATAATATTAAAACTTATAAGCCAATACTGGCAGCTTCTGCACATCGCTCACCATCCATAGCCGCTGAAATAATTCCTCCTGCATAGCCTCCACCTTCACCACAAGGGAAAAACCCTTTGATTTCAGGATGTTCTAATTGATCTGTTCTTGGAATAGAAACAGGCGAGGAGGTTCTAGATTCTACACCTACTATGTTCGCTTCAGCTGTATAATAACCTCTCATTTTTTCTCCGAATGCCTTAAAGCCAGTTCGTAATCTTCCACCAATATGTTTTGGTAATAGCGAATGCAGGGTCGCTGATTTTAATCCTGGTTGGTATGATGTTGGATTTAAACTGTTAGAAATTTTTCCTTCAACAAAATCAGTTAACCGTTGGGCTGGAGCTACTTGTGTTCTTCCTCCCGATGTAAATGCCAGTCGCTCTAAATCTTTTTGGAATTCTAAGCCCTTTAGAACACCATGTTTTTCGTATTTGCGCAAATCTTTTTCAGCATTAATTTCTACAACTATGCCCGAATTGGCAAATTCATTGTTTCGTTTGGAAGGTGACATGCCATTAACTACAACTTCACCATTTGCAGTCGCAGCTGGTACAATGAAACCACCAGGACACATGCAAAAGGAATATACACCACGTTCATTTACTTGTTGAACAAGGCTGTAGGCGGCAGCTGGCAATAGTTCGTCTCTTTCTGAACTACAATGATATTGAATACTATCAATAATATGCTGAGGGTGTTCAGCACGTACTCCCATCGCGAATGATTTTGCTTCTAATGCTATATTTTTTTTATGAAGTAGGTAGTATATGTCTCTAGCTGAATGTCCAGTGGCCAGAATTACACGACTTGAAGGTATTTCGTTTCCATTGTGTAACTGAATGGCTCTAATTTGATTGTCTTTAATACTAAAGTCCGTGACACGAGTTTCAAAATGAATTTCTCCACCATAATTTAAAATTGTTTCTCTAATGTTTTGAACAACTTTAGGTAATTTATTAGTTCCAATATGTGGATGTGAATCAACTAATATCTGGTTAGTTGCTCCATGATACACTAAATTTTCAAAAATCCGTCGTACGTCCCCACGTTTTAAACTACGCGTGTATAATTTACCGTCGCTGTAGGTTCCAGCGCCACCTTCTCCAAAGCAATAATTGGAATCTTCATTTACGAAATGATCTTGATTTATAGCTTTTAAATCACGTCGTCTATCTTGAACATTTTTCCCGCGTTCAAAGACTATTGGTTTAAACCCTAATTCAATACATCGCAAAGCAGCATACATTCCAGCAGGACCAAAACCGACAATATGAATTGGTTTAGAATTAGAGACGTCTTTATAATCAAAATCATATGTTGAATTTTCAGGTAAGGATTCATTAATATAAACTTCAACTTTGTAATTAAACATAATGCGTGATTTACGCGCATCAATTGATTTACGAAGTATTTTAATTCCTGTAATATCTGATTCTGGTGTAGCTAAAAATTCTGAAGCTTTATTTAATAAAAAATGCTCGCTTTCTCTTTCCTCCTGGAGGGTAATACGAAGTTGAATGTCTTTAATCATATCCGTTCATAGGTCATAAATGAAAATGCATGAGCATGTTTTTCGTCTTTATCATGGAACGTTTTGTTTGTCACCTTCCATAATGATTCGTCAATTTTTGAGAAAAATGTATCCGCATCGAAACTTTCATGCACTCTTGTGAGTTCAATTTTACCTACATGACTCATGGCTTGTTTATATATTTCTCCTCCACCAATAACAAAGGGTTGTGAATCCGTTTTGCTAATATCAATAGCTTCCTCAAGAGAATTTACCACTATAACGCCATCTGGAACTTGATAATCAACTTGACGTGATATGACCACATGAGTTCTATTTGGCAAGGGTTTTGGAAAACTTTCAAAGGTCTTTCTCCCCATGATGATATGATGGCCATTAGTAAGCGATTTAAATCGTTTTAAATCATCACTTAAATGCCAAATTAGATCGTTGTCCTTACCGATGGCATCATTTTCTCCAACAGCAACAATTAGCGTTAGTGCTGAATTTTTCGCATTAAGCTTTTCATTGTAAACTTCGCTTTCCGCAATATGAGGGGCTTCTTTTATGAGTTCAGTTTTTAAGGTATTAATTTTAGTTTTTTGGAGTGCAACTAATTTGTCGAGTTGCTGTTGTTCCCAGGCTTTGCCCATGAATTTATGAGTAATAAACACATTGAATAAATGATAAACAAACAGGAATAGCCAGATAACAATCACAAAAAAGAACCATTCTTTACCAAAAAAGGTAATGTCTGTACCAATTCCTAAAACCGTATTTGCTATAATTATAAAGACAGCACCAATTAAAAAAATAACGAAATGGACATACAAACGCTTTTTTTGTTTGATGCGGCTTTGCGCATTTTGAATGAGCTCTAATTGCTCCTTATCTATTTGAGGAATTTGTTTTTTTTTACCGAACATGTTTTATGTTTAATACAAATAAAGCACATTTTAATGAATATTCCCCTAATTTGATACTGCTAGTCGTTGGTTGGTTTGTGCTTCGACTACCTCATTGCGAGGCACGAAGCAATCTGTTGAATTTTAGTTGCCATTTAAAAGATTGCTTCAGGCGTACCTTCTTCGCAATGATGTTTGGTTTTAAACAGCGACTGCACCTTTAATATGTGGATGTGGATCATAATCGACCAATGTAAAGTCTTCAAATTTAAAATCGAAAATATCTTTAATATCAGGATTTAAAACCATTTTAGGAAGTGGTCTAATATTCCGAGATAATTGTAATTCCAATTGTTCCATATGATTGCTATAAATATGAGCATCTCCAAACGTATGAATGAATTCTCCAGCTTCATAGCCGCAAACTTGAGCCATCATCATAGTGAATAAAGCATAAGATCCAATATTGAATGGTACTCCTAAAAATATATCTGCACTTCGTTGGTACAATTGGCAAGACAATTTTCCATCTGCTACATAAAATTGGAAAAACGCATGACAAGGCGGCAAAGCAGCTTTTCCGTTAGCAACATTTTCACTAAATGATTTCGTCGTATCAGGCAAAACAGATGGATTCCAAGCAGAAACCAACATGCGTCTACTATCTGGATTTTTCTTTAAAGTATCGATTACATCTTTGATTTGATCGACTTCATCACTATTCCAATTACGCCATTGGTGACCATAAACGGGTCCTAAATCTCCATTGTCATCTGCCCATTCATTCCAAATACGAACGCCGTTCTCTGTAAGGTAATTAGTGTTAGTATCTCCTTTTAAAAACCAGAGTAGTTCATAAACTATAGATTTAAGGTGTAGTTTTTTCGTAGTAACCATCGGGAACCCTTCACTTAAATCGAATCGAATTTGGTGCCCAAAAACACTCTTTGTTCCAGTTCCTGTGCGGTCTTCTTTTTCATTTCCGTTTTCTAAAACGTGTTTTACTAGGTCGTGATATTGTCTCATAATATGTCCTACGAAAGAGGGTGTCTTTTTAAATTCGACTTAAATTTATTTGGGATGAGATGCTGAAATCGATGATTCATGAATACATTATTTAGAATAACAAATAATGAATAAACAAGTTCAGCATGACGTAAAGCGAAAATATAAAAAAGCCATAAAAATTAATTCTTATGGCTTTGATTTATATTAAAAGTTATCAACTAAAAAAGATAAATGGTGAAAGGTAAAAGGTTAAAGTGTTTCTTAGTGTAGTTAATTAAATCTGAATGAGATTATCAAAGTCGTAAGCTTCGCTTAGTATCTTCATTCAAAATATATTTTAAATTCAATAGCCTTCGTAATGACGGAAGGTGTTATTTTATCCGATAATCATTCCGGCAATAGTAGCCGAAATTAAAGACGCGATGGTTCCACCTATTAACGCTTTCATACCAAATTTTGATAATTGTTTACGTTGTCCAGGCGCAAGAGATCCAATGCCACCTATCTGAATTCCGATAGACGCAAAATTTGCAAATCCACATAACATGTAAGTTGCCATAATTATAGACTTTTCAAATTTTAAATGGGTAGCATTGGCGACATTCTTCAAATCTGCTAATTGGATATAACCAATAAACTCACTAGCCGCAAGTTTAATTCCTAGGAGCTGTCCCATGAGTGCCATATCTTCTTTTGCAATTCCCATAAGCCACATTAATGGCGCAAATACATATCCAAGTATGAACTCTAATGATAAACTCTCATAAGGTGTGTTTTCGGCAATTATTTCATTTAATGACGTAAAATGCCAATTCATATCGATATAAGCAATTCTAATTCCATCAAAGCTGGCAATCCCTCCAAGAATCCCATTCAGCATTGCAATAAAAGCGACAAATACTAGTAGCATTGCGCCAACGTTAACTGCAAGTTTAAGACCTTCTGTTGTTCCATTAGCAATGGCTTCTAGAATGTTTGTGCCAATTTTTTCTTGCGATACAGATACATCTGTATTTACTTTTTCTGTTTGAGGAAATAATATTTTGGATATCACAATAGCACCAGGAGCAGCCATTACTGATGCTGCTAATAAATGTTTCGCGTAAAATAATTGTAATTCAACATCATCACCACCTAAGAATCCAATATAAGCCGCTAATACGGCACCAGCTACAGTAGCCATTCCACCAATCATAACTAGCAATATTTCAGACTTATTCATTTTTTCTAGATAGGCCTTAATAAGGAGAGGTGCTTCTGTTTGACCTAAAAAGATATTACCAGCAACGCTTAAACTTTCTGCTCCAGAAATCCCTAATACTTTTGTTAAAAGCCACCCCATTCCTTTTACCACTTTTTGAATGATACCTAGATAGAATAAAACTGAGGTTAACGCTGAAAAGAAAATGATTGTCGGTAATACTTGGAAGGCAAAAATAAATCCAAAAGAGGTCACATCAAGCATACCTCCAAACAAGAATTCACTACCAGCTCGAGTAAATCCAAGTATTTCAATAAATCCTTTTCCCACCACTTCAAAGGCAGTTTTTATAAACTCAATTTTGAGAACTCCAATGGCAATTATAAGTTGAAAAGTCAACCCAATTCCAACAGTTCTCCAATTAACTCCTCTTCGATTACTACTGAATAAAAATGCAATGAATATAAGCGTAATCATTCCTAAAACACCCCTCCATAGACTATTAAACGAGAAGCCTTGACTAGGTATAATTGAATCTGTAGATGTTACTGCTAAGGCAACTTCTTCTGTTTTTTTCTGAACTTTAAATTTATAAATAACATCCTTTTCTGAAAAGACCAATGTGGAATCGGTGAGTTCTTTTATTTTATATTTTCGTATAGTGTCCGAAGGTTGATTATAATAAAATATCAGTAAGCTGTTTTGGTATATATAATCACCAGATGCTTGAAGATTGTTTTTAGCTTTTAAAGAATAATTAAATTCACCTTTATTTAATTCGAATGAATCCTCATCTGTGACTTCAATTAAAGTATTACCATTTTCATTTTGAATTCCATCAAACTGCCATTTTTTTTCTAGATCTTGAGCTACTAAAGTTGTAATTCCAAAAAAAATAGCCATAACAGCTAGAAGAAAATGTTTCATAAGTATAAATTATCGTTTAGAGATCTCGTCTCTTAGTTTCGCCGCTTTTTCGTAATCTTCATTAGTTACTGCTTCATCTAATAAGGAATGCAGTTCTTCAAGAGTTTTGTCAATATAACTTTCTTGTACACCTGCCTCAATTTCTTCAATCACCAAATCATCAACCAGTATACTGTCTTGTTCTTCATCTTTATTTGGGTTTACTTTTAAATAAATCCCTGCTTTGTCTAAAATGTTTTTATAGGTGAAAATAGGAGCTTGAAAACGAAGTGCCAATGCAATAGCGTCACTTGTACGTGCATCAATAATTTCTTCAATTTTATCACGCTCACAAATTAAACTCGAATAAAAAACGCCATCAACTAATTTATGAATAATGACTTGTTTAACAACAATATCAAAACGGTCGGCAAAATTTTTAAAAAGATCATGCGTAAGAGGTCTAGGAGGTCTAATTTCTTTTTCCAAAGCGATAGCAATTGATTGTGCTTCAAAAGCACCAATTACGATAGGTAATTTTCGATCACCATCCATTTCATTTAAAATCAGCGCATAAGCACCATTTTGTGTTTGGCTATAGGAGATTCCTTTTATATTTAAGCGAACTAAACTCATAGATTTTAAAACGTAAAGAACTGTTTTAATTAAGACTTTACCAACTACCTAAGGCAGATAAGGTGAAAATTACCAATTAAAACAGCCCTTTTATAAATACAATTTATAAAAAATAATTTATTGTTGCGCTTTAAACGCTTTTAATTTCTCAATCAATTTCGGCACAACCTCAAAGGCATCTCCAACTACGCCATAGTCTGCAGCTTTAAAGAAAGGTGCTTCTGGGTCCGTGTTTATGACAACTTTCACTTTTGATGCATTGATACCAGCTAAATGTTGAATAGCACCAGAAATACCAATTGCTATGTAGAGATTAGATGCTACTGGCTTTCCAGTTTGACCAACGTGCTCGCTATGTGGTCTCCAGCCAAGATCGGAAACAGGTTTTGAACATGCTGTTGCTGCTCCTAGAACTTCAGCTAATTCTTCTACCATTCCCCAATTTTCAGGGCCTTTGAGCCCTCGTCCTGCAGAAACTACAATTTCCGCATCAGCGATACTTACTTTATCACTGGCTTTATCCACAGATTCGACATGTACTCCAAATTCTGGAATTGAAGGTGAAAAGTCTTCTGAACTTGCTCCAGCTGATTGTTCTACTAAACCAAATGAATTATTAGAAACACCAACAATCTTAACGTCAGTATTAATTGTTGTCATATTGAATGCTTTATTCGTAAAAGCAGTACGTTTTACTGTAAATGGAGACGTATTTGAAGGAGCTTCAACAACATTTGAGGCATATCCTGCATTTAATCCAACTGCTAATAAAGGGGCTAAATATTTGCTATCTGCACTAGAGCTGACAATAACTACTTTTGCGCCTTCGCTTTCGGCAGCTTGTTTTATAACTTGCGCATAGGCATGTGCATTAAATTTATCGAGTTGTGAGTTGTTTACATTTAATACTTTATCAACACCATAGTTTCCTAATTCTGAAGAATTGTTAGCGTTTATTGTTACAGCTGTGACAGTAGTACCCAATTGAGTTGCTACTGCTTTTGCGTATGAAGCGACTTCTAAGGCCACTTTTTTGAATGTTCCTTGTTCTGATTCTGTATATACTAAAACTGACATGTTTTTTTGTTTTGAAGGTTAATTAAATCACCTTGGCTTCGTTGTGAAGTAAGTTTACTAATTCGTCTAAATTATCAGGTGATACCAAAGTTACAGCGCCTTTTGGTGCTGGCTTTTCAAATTGTACTGAAGTGGTTTCTTCAGTTGCATCAACAGGCTCTAAAACGTTTAAAGGTTTTTGACGCGCCATCATAATACCTCTCATATTAGGAATGCGCAAATCACTTTCTTCAACCAATCCCTTTTGTCCACCAATAATAAGTGGAAGAGAAGTTGAAACCGTTTCTTTTCCGCCATCAATTTCACGTATTGCTTTAACATTTGTACCATCTACTTCAAGGTTGATACAGTTGTTCACAAAGTTAGCATTAGTTAGAGCCGCTAACATACCAGGTACCATTCCGCCATTATAATCAATAGATTCTCGACCTGCAATAACCAAATCGTAACCACCTTCTTGAACCACATTGGCTAATTGTTTTGCAACTGCAAATCCATCAGTAGCAGCCGTATTAACTCGAATTGCACCATCAGCACCAATTGCTAATGCCTTGCGTAATGTAGGTTCAGTTTCTGGACCACCAACATTTACTACGTGAACCGAAGCGCCTTGTTTTTCTTTAAACCACATGGCGCGTGTTAGGCCAAATTCGTCATTAGGATTGATTACATATTGCACACCAGTTGTGTCAAATTTGGTGTCGCCTTCAGTAAAATTAATTTTTGAAGTCGTGTCAGGTACATGACTGATACACACTAAAATTTTCATAATATTTTGAGATTAAATAAGTATATTTTTTTGAGGTTACGAAGGTAATTATTTTAATTGAAATATTTACTATGCGCGCATAGTAAATATTAAAAAACTCTACTATGAATTAGCAACTCTTATTTCTTTAAGAACTTAACTACGCTTTGCTGATTATTAGAAGTTGAGAGTTTAATGAAGTAAAGCCCTTTTTTGAATTTTGAGATATTTATACTATTAATTTCAAATGGTGTTTCGCTAACTATGCGTTGACCTGAAACATTAAAAATCTCAATTGAAATTAATTGGTTTTCTAAACCAGAAATTTGCAAATATGGGTTGGCTTCAAGTTGAAATAACTTTATTTGCCTCAAAGTAGATTCATTAATGGATAAATTATGGTTTTCAAAAGTCATAAAGTCAGTTGAAAAAATACCAGTTTCTCTTTCTAATATAATTTGACCATTTTCTATTCCATTATAGATTATAAGATTTCCAACGTGGAATTCTAAACATCCAATATCAAGCATGCTATACAGCATTTCTTCTATATAGTGACAAGGGTCGCTAAAGTTAGATTCACTAGATACACTTTCAGTTGATTTCCATAATTGAAGCTTATCATTTGTAAATTCATTAAAATCTGGATGCCCTCCTTTTAAACCTATTGAAAATGAGTTTCCACAAGGAGAAAGCCCTACGGATTCAGCGTACATGATATCATCGTTAATATCATAGTTGAATGCTATCTTCAATTCAAATCCATCAGGAATATTTTGCTCATTATCTTCACAATATTGCCCATCTTCAGGAATATTACTGCAATATTTAATTAGTTTGTATGTCTTATTGTGTAATAAATTAATCAGGTTAGAACTCATAGTAATGCTAGGATATTCTTGATCAATAAAAAAAATATCTGATGATACATCATTATAAAGTGTATTCAATAAGGTTTTGTTTCCATGTGAAATAACATAATACTTGAACAATTCTCCATTAGATTCAGGAAAGGCTTGATAGAAGTTGTAAATAGTATATTCAGCAAATATATCAGTGATATTTTGGTCTTGGTGTGTTAATGTTATAGTCCCATCACCATTATCTGATATGGCAGGAATATTGTCTGTGCTTTCAATTATCACATAATCGTTTTGAATACTACATAAAACATAATTTTGACCCAAGGAAATGCAAATGTGGAATAGGAAATATGTTATAAAAAAGTAGTTTTTTTTCATATTAAAACGAGGAATAAACTTAAATGTACGAAAAATCTGTAATAAATAAGTGTTTTAGTGTTAGTATTTTTGTTGTGAATAATACCTATTTTTGCTATTCGTATTAAAATGAAATCAATGAAGACAATTCAATTTAGAGAAGCTATTGCAGAAGCCATGAGTGAGGAAATGCGTAGAGATGAAAGTGTGTATTTAATGGGCGAGGAAGTAGCTGAATATAATGGTGCCTATAAGGCGTCTAAAGGCATGTTAGATGAGTTTGGAGCTAAACGTGTTATTGATACACCAATTGCGGAGCTTGGATTTGCGGGAATTGCCATTGGATCTACCATGACAGGTAATAGACCTATTGTAGAATACATGACCTTTAACTTTTCCTTGGTTGGAATTGATCAGATCATTAATAATGCTGCAAAAATAAGACAGATGTCTGGTGGACAGTTTAAATGTCCAATTGTATTTAGAGGTCCAACAGCTTCTGCTGGTCAATTGGCAGCTACACATTCTCAGGCGTTTGAGAGCTGGTTTGCCAATACACCTGGTTTAAAAGTAGTTGTGCCTTCTAATGTGTATGATGCTAAAGGCTTATTGAAATCTGCTATCAGAGATGACGATCCAGTTATTTTTATGGAAAGTGAGCAAATGTATGGTGATAAAGGTGAAGTCCCTGAGGGTGAATATACAATTCCTCTAGGTGTTGCTGAAATTAAACGCGAAGGAACTGATGTTACTATTGTATCTTTTGGAAAAATTATTAAAGAAGCCTACAAAGCTGCAGACGCCTTAGCCAAAGACGGTGTCTCATGTGAAATTATTGATTTGAGAACAGTGCGTCCTTTAGATAAAGAGGCGATATTGAAATCGGTAAAGAAAACTAATAGATTAGTAATTCTGGAAGAAGCATGGCCTTTTGGAAATGTCTCTACGGATATTTCATATACGGTTCAGTCTGAAGCCTTCGATTATTTGGATGCTCCAATTATAAAAATTAATACTGCAGATACTCCTGCGCCATACTCACCAGTACTATTGGCTGAATGGCTACCAGATTATAATGAGGTGATAAAAGCAGTAAAAAAGGTAATGTATAAATAAAACGTATTTTTACACGTTATATAAACTTCATTAGCACGTTTGTTGGTGAAGTTTTTTTAATTATGAAGAAAAATTTACTCTTTACTTTTTTATGGTTCGGATGTTTATCCGTGTTTTCTCAAACTAAGGTTAGTGGTTATGTTCTAGACGAATTTGATCAGCCTGTTGCCTTTGCCAATGTGCTATTTAAAGATTCCACAGAGGGCACAATTACCAATGAAGATGGTCGATTCTATCTAGAATCAGAAAACACTTGGGACACTTTAATGATTTCGTTTATTGGTTATGATACTATAGAAATTCTACTTGATAAAAAAGTTAACTTCGATTTGCAGTTTATCCTTAAGGAAGCTGCGGCAGCACTTGATGAAGTCGTTATTATTTCAGGAAAACAATCTAAAAAAGCATCTGAAAATCCGGCCATAGGAATCCTTAAGAAAATTTGGGAGCGTAAACGTCAAAATGGATTACGACAATTTAAGCAATATGAATACGATAAATACGAAAAAGTAGAATTCGATATCAATACAATTGACAGTACTCTAATTAAAAGTAAGTTGTTTCGAGGCATGGAATTCGTGTTTAACGAGGTAGATACGTCTCGAGTTACGGGAAAGACTTATTTGCCAATTTTCATTAATGAAGCCGTTTCTAAGGTTTATGGTGATAATGTTATCAATAAAGAAAAGGAAGATTTACAAGGGAATAAAAATTCAGGATTTGATAACAATCAAGTAATTATTGATTTTGTTGATGAATTGTACTCTGATTACAATGTATATGATGATTATTTGAAATTTTTTGATAAAAGTTTTGTAAGTCCTTTGGGTAAATCTGGAGTAAGTACCTATAATTATGTGCTTTCAGATAGTGCCTATATTGGAGATAAATGGTGTTACAATATTATTTATTATCCACGGCGAAAAAATGAATTGACATTCAAAGGTGATTTTTGGGTTAATGATTCGACTTATGCTGTTAAAGATATTAACCTACAAGCTTCTAAAAGTGCGAATATCAACTGGGTTAAAGAAATATATATTGAGCAGGAATTTGAAGTACTAAACGATTCTTTGTTTCTAATTAAGCGTGACTATTTTATGTCTGATTTCGCCTTAAACAAAAAGGAAAAGTCGAGAGGCGTTTATGGGAAGCGGACCACACTTTATGAGAACTATGTTTTTGATACGCCAAAAGACGAGAAGTTTTATAGCGAAGAAGTATATTCCTACGATGAAGATATTTATAATAGAGATGACCAGTTTTGGGAAATCAATCGATTAGAGTCCTTAAATAAGGATGAAAAAGGCGTTTATAAGATGCTAGATACGCTTAAAACCGTCAAAAAATTTAAGCGTATTTATAATATTGGAAGCGTATTAGCTTCTGGTTATATAGAGTTTCCTAGTCTAAAATTTGACTATGGTCCTGTGTTTTCCACTTTTGGATACAATGAAGTAGAAGGTTTCCGTCTGCGAACTGGAGGTAGAACTTATTTTAGCCCTAATGATCCTTGGCGTGTAGAAGGATTTATTGCTTATGGGTTTAAAGATAATAAATTTAAATATGGAATTTCTGGAAAATGGTTACTCAATAAAAAGAACCGCCTCACCTTATCGGGAGGTAATCGTAGAGATATTGAGCAAATTGGAGCAAGCTTAACAACATCAACTGATGTGCTTGGACGAAGTTTTGCTTCGTCAACACTACTTGCTAAAGGAGATAATAACAAATTAACAAATATTAATCTAACCACCTTAAGTGTAGAAATTGAACCATTTAAAAATGTGGTATTTCGTCTTTTTGGAGATTATCGAACCTTGGAATCGGCGTCACCATCATTTAGTTTAGACTATATAGATCCTGAGTCTCCTACTGGGATATCGTCAGAGATTAAACAATTTGAATCCTCTTTGTCCATATCGTACTTTCCAAATCGAAAAATGACAGGATATGGTGTCGAGCGTAAAGATGCGAATGATGATTATGCAAGATTGTTTGCACAAATTTCTAAGGGAGATCGCGATATGTTTAATAGTGATTTTGATTATACCAAATTGCAATTTTCGTATCTGCAGCCATGGCAAGTAGGTGGATTTGGAAGATTATACACTACTGTTGAAGCAGGAAAAACATTTGGAGAAGTGCCATTAGGTCTTTTAAGTGTGGTTCCAGGAAACCAATCGTATTTCTCGGTTTATAATACATTTACGCAATTAGATTTTTATGAATTTGTGACTGATACATATGCTTCCTTACATATGGAACATAATTTTAATGGTCGTGTTTTTTCTCGAATTCCGTTTTTTAAAAATTACAATCTAAGAGCTATTTTAGGTTTTCGAAGTGTTTGGGGTGAATTGTCTCAAGAAAATATAGATTTAAGTACGACAGGGAATCCATATGAATTTCCATTGGCAGCACCAGATGGTCAAATGTATTATGAATATAGTGTTGGCGTAGGAAATATTTTTAAAATATTAAGAATTGATTTTAATTTTCGAGGAAACTATCTTGATAATCCTGACGCACGTAAGTTTGGGGTCACAGCGAGATTCGGATTTCATTTTTAGAAACTTTTTTAATCTTTAAAAGCTTGAAAATGCATCCAATATGTATCAATAGCAATATTATTAAAACGCTTAAAACCAACTTCTTTTAGCCAAATTAACTGATCTTTAAAACCATCAGGTTTATCAAACTCATTGTAATGTTCCATTAGCCATTCCCATTTGCTATGGTCTTTATAATTAGATAAAACAAATGTTTTCCATCGTTCAATCAAAGCTGGGTGATAAGAATTATTCCTATTAATCATAAGGTCAGAGCAAGAAAAAATACCACCTGGTTTTAATGCTCTATAGATTTTTTTAAAAATATTTTTTTTCTCCTCACTGCCACAATGATGCATACTAAAACCTGCAATTATAAAGTCGTATGCATTTTTTTTAAACTCATAATCTTGAAAATAAGAAGCAATATATTCTATGCTAGGGTTTTTAAATCGTTTTTGACATAAATTAAGCATTTCTTGAGAAGCATCGAGTAAGATATACTGGGATTGAGGGAATTTTTTTAAAACACTATTAGTAACATTGCCATTACCGCAACCTAAATCTAAAATAGTTTTAGGATTAAATTTGGAAGGCAAATATTCAGTAAAACTTGAAATTAACTCAGCATAATATGGGACACATCTAATCATATCATTAGTATAGTCTTTAGAAAACTCATCAAACTCAGTAGCGATATTGTCTTTTATTTTCATAAATATGCTTATAAAACTAAATTAAACTAATTTTCTTTTAAAGTCAAGTTTGTTTTCCTTGCCCAAACATTAACACTTCTGTATCTTTGCAAGCCTTAAAAATTTGAGATTATGAGTCCACAAGGAAAAAAGACTTTTGACGTATTGATAGAAATACCAAAAGGAAGTAGAAATAAATATGAGTACGATTTTGAATTGAAAAAAATACGATTCGATCGTATGTTGTTTTCATCAATGATGTATCCTGCAGATTATGGTTTCATACCTGAAACTTTGGCCTTAGATGGAGATCCTTTAGACGTTCTTGTTTTAGGAGGAGAACCAACATTCCCTATGTGCGTTATGGAAGTGAAGCCTATTGGTGTATTCCATATGGCTGATGAAAAAGGACCAGATGAAAAAGTGATTTGCGTTCCTGTTTCCGATCCAATTTGGAATTCCTTAAACGATCTTTCTGATATGAATCCACATCAAATCAAAGAAATAGAACATTTCTTTCAAGTGTATAAAGATTTAGAGAAAAAACGTGTTGATGTTGGTGGCTGGGGAAATGCTGATGAAGCTTACGATATATTAAATAAATGCGTGAATCGTTACGAAACTAGCGAGCACAAAGTCAATGGGGATTTTACGATTTAACACCTAAACTTCAGATTAAAATACCAGAGACCTCTCAATGAAAATTGAGAGGTTTTTTATTGTTCTTCGTTTTTACTACTTTTGGCTTCGTTAAAAACTAATCAAACAATAAATAATATGGAGTCAATGATGATTTATATGCCAATTGCAGCCGCTGTGATTGGATTACTTTACATGCTAGTGAAAAAATCTTGGGTAATGAAGCAAGACGCTGGAGATGGTAAAATGAAAGAAATTGCTGATCACATCTACGAAGGTGCTTTAGCATTCTTAAATGCTGAGTATAGACTCCTAGCAATTTTCGTAGTTGTTGTAAGTGTTTTACTTTTTGTAGTGTCTTTAGTAGTAGAGTCTACGCATTGGCTTATAGTTATTGCTTTTATATGTGGCGCAATTTTCTCTGCTTTCGCAGGAAATATAGGAATGCGAATTGCAACCAAAACGAATGTAAGAACAACACAAGCCGCACGTACAAGTTTGCCTAATGCTTTAAAAGTGTCTTTTGGCGGAGGTACTGTAATGGGACTTGGAGTTGCTGGTTTAGCAGTTTTAGGATTGACCTTATTTTTCATAATCTTTTATAACTATTTTATGGGAGGAGTTTCGGGCGCTTTTTCAGTTGATAAAATGACGATTGTTTTAGAAACACTTGCAGGGTTTTCTCTTGGAGCTGAATCTATTGCGTTATTTGCTCGTGTTGGTGGCGGAATTTATACCAAAGCAGCAGATGTTGGAGCCGATTTAGTTGGTAAAGTAGAAGCTGGAATTCCTGAAGATGATCCTCGTAATCCGGCTACAATTGCAGATAACGTTGGAGATAATGTTGGTGATGTTGCTGGTATGGGAGCTGATTTATTCGGATCGTATGTGGCAACAGTATTGGCTGCAATGGTTTTAGGAAACTATGTTATAAAAGATATGGGTGGTTCTATTTCTGATGCATTCGGAGGTATTGGACCAATCTTATTACCTATGGCAATTGCTGGTGCAGGAATTATTATTTCTGTAATCGGTACAATGCTAGTGAAAATAAAGAATAACGATGCAAAAGAATCTCAGGTAATGAGAGCTTTGAATATTGGTAACTGGACTTCAATTATATTAGTTGCTATATCTTGTTTTGTTTTAGTAACATGGATGTTACCAGAAACTATGAAAATGCACTTCTTTGGTGAAGGATTACAAGATATCTCTGCGATGCGTGTGTTTTACGCTACACTTGTTGGTTTAGTTGTTGGAGCTGGAATTTCTTCAGTAACAGAATATTATACTGGATTAGGAAAAAGTCCAATTTTAAAAATTGTACAACAATCGAGTACAGGAGCAGGAACAAACATTATTGCTGGTTTAGCTACTGGAATGATTTCAACCTTCCCTTCAGTATTATTATTCGCTGGAGCCATTTGGGCGTCTTATGCCTTTGCTGGTTTTTATGGTGTGGCTTTAGCCGCTTCTGCTATGATGGCAACAACTGCTATGCAATTAGCTATTGATGCATTCGGACCAATATCTGATAATGCTGGTGGAATTGCTGAAATGAGCGAACAAGAACCAATCGTTAGAGAACGTACTGATATTTTAGATTCAGTAGGAAATACAACTGCTGCAACTGGTAAAGGATTTGCAATTGCTTCTGCGGCCTTAACGTCGTTAGCTTTATTTGCGGCTTATGTAACCTTTACTGGAATTGATGGAATTAACATCTTTAAGGCTCCAGTTTTAGCCATGTTATTTGTTGGTGGAATGGTACCAGTAGTATTTTCTGCCCTTGCCATGAATGCTGTTGGAAAAGCCGCTATGGAAATGGTGCAAGAGGTTCGTCGTCAGTTTAGAGAGATTCCTGGAATTATGGAAGGTACTGGGAAACCAGAATATGATAAATGTGTCGCTATTTCTACAAAAGCATCTTTAAAAGAAATGATGCTTCCAGGATTGTTAACTATTGGATTTCCTTTAGTGATTGCTTTCGTTCCTATGTTATTTGGAATGGAAAACATGGCTATAGCTGAAATGTTAGGAGGCTATATGGCAGGAGTTACAGTAAGTGGTGTACTTTGGGCTATATTCCAAAACAATGCAGGAGGTGCTTGGGACAACGCTAAAAAATCGTTTGAAGCTGGAGTGATGATTAATGGGGAGATGACACATAAAGGTTCTGCTGCTCATGAAGCTGCAATTACTGGAGATACTGTTGGAGATCCTTTTAAAGACACCTCTGGACCATCAATGAACATTCTAATTAAATTAACGTGTTTAATTGGTTTAGTAATTGCACCAATTTTAGGAGGACATGCTTCTGAAGAGGGAATGGCAATGATGAATGAAATTCGTACTGAAAAAGAAGTGAAGGTGGAAATGACTAAAAGCGAAGATGGTATTCTTGAGGCTGTCATAACAACCACACATACTGAAAATGGTGAAACAGTTACTAAAGAGGAACTTTTTGAAGGGTCACGTGCTGAATTGGATGCGAAATTAAAGACTATTAGTGACGCTGTTGAGGTGCATTTAGATACCGATAAAAAAGTAATTAAGAAAGTGATTGAAGAGGTTGAAAAAAACTAATTCTATATATATTAAATAAAAAAGCCACATCATATAGATGTGGCTTTTTTATGTTTTTGCGTTAAGGATTACTCATCCATCTTAATTGTTAAATACGAAATCGTGAATGCTTCGCATTTGAGGCTTTGTTGGAGCTCTTTTTATTTTTGTCATTACGAGGAGCTAAGGGACGTGGTAATCTCTAGAAATTATACAGATTGCCACAGCAAATTAAAATTAGCTTCGCAATGACATAAAAAAGCGACGGCTGAAAGCGTGGTTTACTGCAGGTTAAAACGTCCTAAAATAATCCGTTTATTTGTGCATCAATTTTATTAATAATATCTCCCAAGTCTTCAGGATTATCAACAAAATCTAAATTATCGACATCTATGATTAGTAAATTCCCTTTGTCGTATTTTGAAATCCAAGCTTCGTAGCGTTCGTTTAATCGACTTAAATAATCAATGCTAATTGTATTCTCATAATCGCGACCACGTTTGTGAATTTGCGCTACTAAATTTTGGATAGAACTTCTTAAATAAATTAGTAAATCTGGGCCTTCAACAAATGATTCCATTAAATCGAAAAGTGATCTGTAGTTTTCAAAATCGCGATTGGTCATTAATCCCATAGCATGAAGGTTAGGTGCAAAAATATGAGCATCTTCATAAATGGTCCGATCCTGAATAATGTCCTTCCCACTTTCACGTATTTGTGCGACTTGACGAAAACGGCTATTTAAAAAATAGACTTGAAGGTTAAAACTCCATCGCTCCATCTGATTGTAAAAATCATCTAAGTATGGATTGTCGACCACATCTTCTAATTGTGGTTCCCATTTATAGTGCTTGGCCAGTAATTTTGTAAGCGTTGTTTTTCCTGCGCCAATATTTCCTGCTACTGCAACGTGCATATTTTAATTTATTTTGAGTTGGAATTGTTGAAGAGTTTCATTGTTGTAAATATACAGCGTTTCATTGGTTAGTAAAAACTGATTTATTAACAATTTCGGGATTGATATTTCTCGAACTTGTTCTTCATTTTTCTTTAAATAATACAGCTGTTCATTGCCTTTTATTACTAAATTTCCATCGTCTTGCTGTATTGACGAATAGCCTCGATTTTTAATTTTTGATATTAAACTTCCAAAGTAATTATAGGTATATAAATACTGTTCTGTTAGCAGCCAACAATAATTGTAGTTGCTTTTTAAATCAAGCACATTTGAATCTACTGGCATGGTTGTCGCTCTTACTTTGTCAGTTTTATAATCGTAAAGTTCAAGAACCTGAAATTCAGAGTTAAAAAGCCATAATGTAGTATCAAAACCAGTGGTTATATGCGAGACATTCTTATAAGGTTGTTTTGTGTTAAAATCGATTCTATATATTTCAGCGAGTCTGTTATCCAATATTATTATGGTATTAAAATCTTTATAGAATAAATTAATTTTAAGTGGATTAAATACGTTTGCTGATGAAATGCTACCTAACTGTATATTACTATAATCAATGGTGTTTTTATTGCTTTTTTTAAAGAATGTGCCTTTATTGATGTAGTAAATTGTTTCAAAATTGTCAATACCAATAAGAGTTTCAGCCTTCAAGCTGATATTTTTAGTAAATGTAACTTCTAAGTTTTCCTGTGAAAACAGAGGCATTGAAATAAGAAGAAAAAGAAATGGTATTGATTTCATACGAATTGGAAAAGTACAAAAATCAATCCAATTTTAGCAGATTAACTTATATCCAAATCCGCGGACATTCAAAATTTGAATACTTGGATCCAAACTCAACTTTTTACGAAGTTTTGTTATGAATACATCCATACTTCTGGCGTTAAAAAAATCGTCACTTCCCCAAAGTTTCTTTAATATAAGTGAACGCTCTAAAACCTCGTTTTTACTTTTTATGAGATGGAATAATAAATGTGCTTCTCGGTGTGTCAACTGAACCACTGGTTCAGTTTTAAATTGAAGTGTTTGCTTAGGAAAATCAAAAGTGTAACCACCAATTTGCAATAGTTCTGATGCTTTTTGGACCAAAGTTCTATTCAGAAGGTTATTGATACGAACAATGAGCTCTTCCATGCTAAATGGTTTTTTTAAGTAATCATTTCCGCCAATATGAAATCCCTCTACAACATCTTGAGTTTGAGACTTAGCTGTTAAAAATATAATTGGAATAGCATCGTCTTCAAGCCGTATTTCTTTGGCTAATGTGAAACCATCTTTTTTTGGCATCATGACATCTAACACTAGTAATTTAGGCTGATCTGATTTATAAACTTCAAATGCTTTTTCTCCATTTTCACATAACAGTACATTAAAGTTTCTTGTTTCCAAGCTCTCTTTTATGATTTGCCCTAATGCTGGTTCGTCTTCTGCTAATAGTATGGTCGTCTTTTTATCCATTTGGAAGTGATAATTTAAAAGTTGTTAAACGATCTTTCAATATGGTTTGAATGGTTCCACCATGTTTTTCAATTATTTTCTTTGTGTAATATAACCCAATTCCAAATCCTTTGACATCATGTGTGTTTCCCTTGGAGACACGATAAAATTTCTCAAAGATTTGATCTTTATTCGCTTTTGTGAGGGTCTCGCCAGTATCAGAAACATTAATGGTAAAGGCAAAGGAATTTTGATTAATATTGACGCTTATCTCATCTCCACCATATTTAAGGGCATTGTCAATAATGTTATTTAAAGCATTGTCAAAATGGAACACATCAACAGTGGCCATAATAGTTTCTGAGCTTGGATTAAAACTAATTGTTTTAGTTTCAGTTTGTAGCTGATGCTTTTCTATAATTGTATAAAGCACTTCCACAATATTAATTTTTTCTTTATTTAGCTCTAAATTCTCACTATCCAATGTAGCAGTTTCCAATAATTTTTCGACCATTATATTTAGTTTAGATAATTGGTCGCTAGACATGTCTAAGTAGGTTTTTGTCTTTTCCTTATCATCGATGACATTAAAACTCTTAATGCTTTCTAAAGCGACACTAATGGTTGCAATGGGTGTTTTAAATTCATGTGTAATATTACTTATCAAATCATTTTTTACTTCTGCCAGTTGCTTTTGATGCTTTATAATTTTAAGTAAGTAGAATAAACAGCCTATCACAGCGAGTACTAGTATGGTCGAGATTAATATTCCTGAAAGAATACGTCTCAAAATAATTTTTGTTTCGTTTGAAAAATGAATACTTAATATGCTATTCTTAGGTAAGAATGGCGATTTAGAAACGGTACTCAAGCTTTTTGAAGTTGATGACGTATTTAAATACTCAACAGAAGTGTCAGCACTGTCAAATGATAATCCATAGTCTATGTTAAGATTTTTTCTGTTTAATTCTGTACCTAAAAGACTATCAATTTTTTTTAGTGATAACGAATCGTTTGTAATAGAAATAAAAACCTTCGATGTTAAAAGTGAAATATCATTTTTATTTATTGAATCTGTATTAAATCCTTTCCGCCATTTAAATGCTAATTGTTGAGAATCGGAAGAATCCTGATTACGTATATGATGAAATCCTTTTATCAAAGTGTCATTTTCAAATTCTTTATACATAGAAACTCCATCAATCAACTCTAGGTCAATTGAATCCAGGGAATTCTGACTAATCTCAAAGTGTTTAAAAATACTATCGATTTGTTCATTTGCGCGAAAAAAACCTGCTTGCGAATTGGATTCAATAGCAAATCCAAGCGCACTCCGCTCCGCTAAATTTGCATAATAAGTGTCCACAGCATTGTCTAAACTCACCTGTACGTCATTAATGAGTTGCTGCTTGTTAATATGGTAATTCTTATAGTTCCAATACACTTGAATGCCAATTGTGCCAAGTATCACAACTACAATAATATATAACATCCATCGATATCGCGAATCATTCATAGGTCAAAAGTAAATGTTAAAATGAATTTATACTAATCGCTTAACACACGTTAACAGTAGTTAACTATAAAAGCATTAATTGTTGCTCATATTTGTACTTGTATTAATCAAAAAAGAACAATTAATTATGACAACATTAGTAAAAGTATTAACTGTAGCATTACTATTTATTGTTACAAGTGTAAGTGCCCAAGAGTTTCAGGGTGTTGCCACCTATAAGTCTAAGCGTAAGATAGACATAAAATTAGATAGTACTCAAGTAGATACTGGAATGCATCAAAGAATGATGGAAATGCTTAAAAAACAATTCGAGAAGACCTACATTCTTTCCTTTAATAAAGAGGAGTCTATCTATAAAGAAGAAGAATCATTAGGTGCGCCACAGCCTCAAGGCATGGTAATGGTTATGGTAGAGACCGGAGGCTCTGACGTGATGTATAAAAACACCAAAGAGGAACGATTTACAAATCAAAACGAATCCTTCAGTAAGTTGTTTTTAATAAAAGATAAGCTTGAAAAAATAGAATGGGAACTTGGTAGTGAAACGAAAAATATAGGAGATTATACCTGCTATAAAGCTACAATGAAAAGAGAAATTGAGGATGTAGAAAGCGGAATGAGCTTTAATGGTGATAAGGATTTGAGTTCAGATCCAGATGAAGAACCAAAAATGAAGGAAATTACAATAACGGCTTGGTATACACCTCAGATTGCTGTTAATAACGGACCAGGAAATTACTTTGGTTTACCAGGGTTAATTTTAGAAGTAAATGATGGTTCAGAAACTGTAATATGCAGTAAAATCGTATTGAATCCAGAGAAAAAAGTAGAAATTACAGAACCCACAAAAGGAAAAGTGTTAACGCAAGTTGCTTATGACAAGATCATGGATAAGAAAATGAAAGAGATGGAAGAACAATACAATTCTGATCGTGGTGGAGATGGTCAATCATTTGAAATTCGAATAGGCGGATAATTTTTATCTAAAATTAACAGTTTCCAATTAAACTTTGAAACGTTTTAAAAGTCTAACACAGATTAAAGCAGTATTTTTAATCTAATAATTCAAGACTTTTTAAAATGAGATCAATTACTATTAAACTGTTTCTGTCATTCTTTTTTGTTTGTACTTCTATAGTGGCGCAAGATTTTCAAGGCAAAGCCTTTTATGAAACTAAAACAACTTTAGATTTAGAGAATTTAGGTGGGCGACAAATGACGGAAGAACGAAAAAAAATGATCGCTGAAAACATGAAGAGTATGCTAGAAAAAACATATGTCTTAACATTCAATAGATCGGAATCTATCTATAAGGAAGAGGAGCGTTTAGCAGCTCCTGGAGCTGGAGGAGGTGGTTTTCGAGGAATGATGAGTAGTTTTACAGGCGGTCCTCAATATAAAAATGTGAAGGAAAGTCAGATCATGCAAGAGCAGGAGTTTTTCGGAAAGCAGTTTTTGGTACAAGACACGTTGAAGTCCTTAGACTGGAAAATGGGAACTGAAACCAAACAAATTGGAAAATACACATGTTTTAAGGCTACTGCGGTAAAAGCTGTAGATGAGATGGATTTTATGAGCATGAGAAGACGAGGAGGAGGAAATAATGAAAAGAAAGAGGGAGAAGAAATTAAAGACTCTACAAAATCTGATAAGCTAATGGATGCATTAGAAGTGCCAAAAGAAATTATTATAACCGCTTGGTATACACCGCAAATCCCAGTTAATCAGGGGCCAGATGTATATTGGGGGCTTCCCGGTTTAATTCTTGAAATCAACGCCGATAGAACAACTATTTTGTGCTCTAAAATTGTTATGAATCCTGATGAAAAGGAAACCATTGAAGCGCTATCAAAAGGAAAAGTTGTGACTCGCATGGAGTACAATGATATTATGAAACAAAAAATTGAAGAAATGCGAGAAATGTTTCAAGGAAGAGGCGGAGGTCATAGAAGAAATTGATGTTAACAAAATCTAGGATTAAAATTTAATCAGTCAAAAAACAATTCATGAAAAAATTAATAGGCATAATGCTACTTCTTGTAGCGGGACAATCTTATGCTCAAATCAAAGTAGAAGGAGTCGTGAAAGATAGTATTGGCACGCCATTAGAATTGGCAAATGTCATTGCTATAAATCAAGAAACAAAGGCGTTAGAGTCATTTGGAGTAACAAATGACAAAGGAAAATACAAGCTTTCTCTAGCGAAAAACACGACCTATAAATTGCAAGTCAGTTATATAGGCATGAAAACATTTGAAGAAATCTTAACAACAAAAGAAGTCGACATCCCGAAGACCTTTATTCTAAAAATGGATAATACTTTGGATACTGTTGAATTGACTTATGAAATGCCTGTTAGTATTAAAGGAGATACCTTGGTTTATAATGCCGATTCCTTTAAAGATGGAACTGAGCGAAAGCTCGAAGATATTCTTAAAAAATTACCAGGTGTAGAAGTTAATGATGATGGCGAAATAGAAGTCGAAGGAAAGGCTGTAAGTAAAGTTATGGTAGATGGAAAAGATTTCTTTGATGGCGATTCGAAGTTAGCGACTAAAAATATTCCAGCGAATGCTGTGGATAAGGTCCAGGTTTTGAAAAACTATTCCGAAGTTTCACAGCTAAGTGGCGTTACAAATAATCAGGATAATATTGCTATAAATATCAAATTAAAAGAAGGTAAAAAGAACTTCTGGTTTGGAAATGTTACTGCTGGAGCTGGAGTAGCAGATGAAGATGGTTTATACTTAGTACAACCAAAGCTGTTTTATTACAGTCCGAAGTATAGCGTTAATATAATTGGAGATTTAAATAATATTGGTGAAGTGGCGTTCACCAGATATGACTATTTTAAGTTTAGTGGAGGCTTTAATATGCCAAGTCGTCAAAGTGGGACTAATATAAATTTAGGGAATAATAACCTTGGGTTTCTAACGCTTCAAAATAACAAGGCTAAAGATATCAATACTAAGTTTGGAGCAGCAAATTTCAGCTATTCACCCAACAAAGCACTCGATATAAGTGGGTTTGGGATTTTTTCAAGTAGCCGAATTGAATTACAACAAAACAGTTCTGTGCAGTATACCGATACGAATTTAAATATTCCAGATGAAGATACCCAAAGTAATACTTCGCAACGTAGTGATTTGGGAATGCTTAAATTGAGTGCGAAGTACAAACCTAATTTCAACAATCAAGTCGATTATGATGTCTTAGGACGGTTTTCAAAGGAATCGCAAGACCAGCGTTTTTTCTCTTCAGTAATTGGGAATACAGATCAATTTGAAGAGACGAAACCGTTTAGTATCAAACAAAATTTCAATTATTATTACACACTAGATGAAAATAATATTTTCGCCTTAGAAGCGCAGCATTTATTGCAAGATGAAGATCCATTTTACAATGCAGTACTAGAAAATGATCCGACTAATAATGATGCTGCCAATCCTGATGACAGAGACCCTTATGATACAACAGCATCAGGTCTAGGATTGGATGGCGCTCAGTTTAATTATGATATCGCCCAGGAAAAACGTGTAAAATCAAATCAAGTAGATGCAAAATTAGATTATTGGAACATTTTAAATCTGAAGAGCAATATCAATTTTACGCTTGGTACTATTTTGAGTCATCAAACATTTGATTCGGAGATATTTCAATTTTTAGATGATGGCTCTCAATTTCAACCGACTCCTACACTAAACAATGGTTTAGATACGAATAACACCGATTACAATTTTAGCGATTTGTATTTAGGTGTTCACTACAGATTTAAAACAGGTATATTCACTTTTACTCCAGGTTTTTCCACGCATGCTTACAGTACAAAAAACACACAATTTGGAGAAACCTATAAGGATAATTTTTTCAAGCTACTTCCAGATTTTAATATGAGAATGCAGCTTAAAAAGAGTGAACAAATTATTTTAAACTATAATATGCAGACCCAGTTTACCGATGTTACCAATTTGGCAAAAGGATTGGTTATGAATAATTACAACTCCTTGTATTATGGAAATGAAACTTTAGATAATGCCATTTCTCATAACGTGAATTTGTCGTATTTCAGTTTTAATATGTTCAATTATACCAATGTGTTCGCAAATATCAATTACAATAAGAGCATCGATCAAATTAGAAATCTAACCAATTTTGAAAGTGTCATTCGTACCAATTCGCCTTTTAATTCTTCTTTTGCTGACGAATCATTATCTGTTGGAGGACGTTTTCAAAGGCGCTTCGGAAAATTGCGGGCGTCGATAAATGGGAATTTCAATTACTCGAAATTTAATCAGTTTATACAAGATCAACAATCTGTGAACGAAAACTATTCTCAAACCTATAGAGCAGAGTTACGTACCAATTTTAGACATGCACCAAATGTAGAATTGGGATATCGTTATACTATTGCAGACAACGATCAAGGTTCTAGCCGATCTAAATTCTATACCAATGCACCATCAATTGAGTTTGATGCTTACATCTGGAAGCAGCTAACATTGAGAACCGATTATACCTACAATAGTTTTAGTGATGAAGCTGGTAAAATAAACGATTACGAATTTTGGAATGCTTCATTATCCTATAGAAAAAATAAAGATGCCAAATTAGAGTATGAGTTAAAAGCAACTAATTTACTGAACACCAAATCTCAAAACCAAAGCAGCTCGAGTAATATTTCGGTAAGTGCCACCGAGTATTTTATACAGCCGCGTTTTGTGACTTTCAGGTTGATTTATGATTTGTAGTGTTTGGGCGTTCCTTAAAATGTCAAATCGAGTGCAATCGAGATCACATTTTAAGTCAGGCTGTCCATTATATCTTTTGTAAACAAAAGGATGCCATTTCCATCCCTAACGCAAATGAGGAGGTCTGAAAAGTAACTATTAGTGTCATAGTGAGCCTGTCGAAATGTTTAATGTATTGAAATTAATACAACTTCGACAAGCTCAGTTTGACAAACTATAATCGATGACTCTATGTTGCTTTTTTACAGCCTCTTTATTTTTTTAATTATCCCGAATCACATGAATAACTCCAGAAATGGTATGCGGTAAACCAAGAAAGTCCTCATAATCTCCACTAAAATTTATATCCACATAGTCACCTTCTTCACCCAAGCTAGTTAAATTGTAGATGATATTATTGTTTGTTTCTGAAATTCCAAGACATTCAACAATGCTAATTCCATAGTCATTTGGATCATTCCAATTTAAATTATCGTAGCTGCCTACATGTGGTGCATCTGTAAGAGACCCTTGTAGATAGAAGCAATTATTGCCGTTTTGTGACGAAATAGTCAATACATCATTATTTGAAATTTGACCAGTTCCAAAAGGATATAAATAAACCTCTATAAAATCGAATAAGAATTGAGTGTCATTATCATCTATAGTATATTGAATAAATTCAGTAATCGTGTTACATGACGTTAAGGTTCCAATATCAGTTACTGGTGTCGTAAAGGTATAACTAATACTATCTGTACTTTGTAGATTCACAAAATCACTTGCTTCAATATCAAAAGTATTTATAGTAGCGCAACGTAACAGGTTTATTTCAAAGCTACCATCTGATACGCTTTCAAAATGAGTCTGCCCTCCATATGTTAAAACCACATAACCATCGGTTACGGGATCTCCGTTGCACGTATTAAATGTACCAACAACAGTTTCCGAGATAATATCAGGATTATCTAATACAGTAATACTTATATTTGAATCTGAAGTAAATGGACCAATAGAAGCCGAATACAGTGAAGCTTCACCGCAAATGTCATAATTGTAAATATTAAGTTCTAAGGTTTCACCGCTAGGTACTAGACCACAAACTTCTCCATTTTCATTAGTAGTGCCACCTGCAGTACCATAGGTTGTACTCGTAATGGTTGCATTCATATTGGAAAGTAGATTGCCAGCTTCATCAGAAATAGTAATACATAAATTAACAGCTTCCGCAGGAATATCGCAATTCCAAAAAGAGAAGTGAGATACCGTGCCTACATAAGCATTTCCCACTAACGTTGCTACACCATCTTCTACCCAATAGCCATTAGTTTCATCAAAATACCAAAGCGGAATGGTGCTTGGAGCATTGGCTAATAAACTCGCATCTAATGGCAGTGTTATTTCAGCTGTTGAGCCATCAGCTAAGTTGAGGTCTTCACCACCATCGCCTCTTAATTCTACGGCTAACATGCCATAGGTTTGTAGCATGCGTTCTTCATTTTGCGCATTGGCAGCATAAAGCATCCCGGGCATTTGATCTGACGTGTCGTCTTCCGATGGGTCTAAATGATGCATAATCACATTCACATTACCAGAGTAAGTACTTCCATCAGGGTTTTTATAGTCACCCTGTAGAGAAACTGAAGCACCATTTCCAATTGCAATAGTCTCCGAAGTACCACTCGAAGTCGTACCAATAATCGTTTCTTCTAATAAGGTGATTGATATTTTATTGGTTCCAGAGCTTGGTACTACAGCTCGAGAGCCATATATATAACCGTCTTTTTCGGCTTTTACATATGCAAAGCGTTCATGAACATTTGCATTGGTGATAATAAACACACCGTTGCTATCCGTTGAAACATTAGAATTACCAATACTAATGCTAACATTTTCGATAGGATTGTTGTTTTTATCTTTTACGGTTCCAAGAAATGTACGCGAAATAGCATTTCCAAAGTTTTGAGCAAATGCTGTTGGATTGGGTTCTGGATTGTTGTTATTAGTATTTGTAATGCCATCGTCTTTATCACATGTTAGTAGGGAAAATGATACGAATAATAAAAAAATAAATGATTTGAATGCATTTTGATTTGGGTTCATAGTAAGTTGTTTTTATAGTATGTTTAAATAGAACAGCTTAGTATTTGAAACTCCCAGTACATGCTTTTTAGTTATTCGGTGTTTTATCCAAATAGGATTGCATATACTGTTATGAAATTTAGGTTTTTGCGTACACTTTGCTTTTGATTATTGTAATTAAGTCCTGTATATTTACGACAGTATAGTTTAATATAATCTCCTTTATAAATGAATCGTTTATTTAAATTCACGTTCGCAATTTTTGTGTTAACTAGTTCTGCAGTACTTTCTCAAAATCAAAATCAAGAAGATGTCATTAGCCTTATTATTGAAGAAGCAAATGATAATTCACAATTAGAGCGATTGGCACATGAGTTATTAGATGTTGTTGGGCCGAGACTTACTGGAACGCCTCAAAAAAAGCATGCTAACGATTGGCTCGTTGCTCAATATGAAAAATGGGGTATTGCTGCCAATAATGAGCAATGGGGAGAATGGCGAGGCTGGGAACGTGGTGTTACTCATATTGATATGGTTTCTCCTCGATTGCAAACACTTAAAGGGACACAACTTGGATGGAGTCCGAGTACTACTAAAGAAGGAATTACAGCTGAGGTAATAACCATACCCACTTTTTTAGATGCGATAGAATTTGAACAATGGTTACCCAAAGTAAAAGGAAAAATCGTATTGGTGTCCAGACAACAACCAACAGGTAGACCAGATTATAATTGGGAAGAATTTGCCACAGAAGCGTCTTTTAAAAAAATGAAAAAAGAACGTGATGCGCGAAAGACGGAATGGTATAAAAATATTAAAAGAACAGGTTATAAAAATACAACAGGTATCATTACTGCCCTTGAAAAATCAGGAGCTGTTGGAATTATTTCATCGTATTGGTCCGGTGGATTTGGGGCTAATAAGGTGTTTACTGCTAAAACGAAACATGTGCCTTCTCTCGATATGAATTTGGAAGATTATAATATGCTTTATAGACTAGTGGATTATGGGAACAAACCACAAATAAGAATTGTTTCTGAATCTAAAGAATTGGGAACAGTACCTACTTTTAATACCATTGCAGAAATTAGAGGAACGGAGACACCAAAAGAATATATCATTTTATCTGCGCATTTAGATTCTTTTGACGGATCACCTGGCGCGACAGATAATGGAACAGGAACTATTTTAATGATGGAAGTCATGCGCATTCTTAAAAAAATGAATCCAAACCCAAAACGAACTATACTTGCTGGTCATTGGGGTGCCGAAGAACAAGGGACCAATGGATCTAAAGCATTTGTAGAAGATCATCCGGAAATCATTAAGAATATACAAGTCGTGTTTAATCAAGATAATGGAACTGGTCGGATCGTGAATTTATCCGGAGCTGGATTTATGCATTCTTACGAATTTTTATCACGTTGGTTAACTGAAGTGCCAATTGACATATCAAAACATATTAAAACAGAATTCCCAGGAACACCTGTGAGAAGAGGTAGAGGGTCTTCTGATAACAAGTCATTTTTAGCAGCGGATGCAGTGACTTTTAATTTGGGCGCATTAGATTGGTCGTATCGAGACTATACATGGCATACGAATGTTGATTCATACGATAAAATTGTATTCGATGATGTGAGAAGTAATGTTATTCTTACTGCAATTCTAACGTATATGGCATGCGAAGACCCAAATAGGGCTTCAAGACAAAAAGCGGTATTGCCACTTAATCCTGCAACCGGGAAACGCGATTTATGGCCAAAACCACAGTCGCCAACGCGTAAGGGAGGAATGGATTAATCAATTGAGTGAACTAAAAAAACCACAAGATTTCGTCTTGTGGTTTTTTTTTAGTTCTTCTTATGAATATTATAAATCAAAAGTCGCTTTTACTTTGTCTACATAATCTAATTTTTCCCATGTAAACAACTCTACATCTAGCGTAATATCATCTCCATTAGGTTGAGAAAAGGTTTTTTTAACCATTTCATTTTTCCGACCCATATGACCATAAGCGGCTGTTTCGATATACATTGGATTACGAAGTTTTAAACGCTCTTCGATTGATGCAGGACGCATATCAAAAATCTGAGTTACTTTACTCGCAATTTCACCATCAGTCATATTAAAAGGACATGTTCCATAGGTATCAACAAATATAGACGTTGGCTCAACAACACCAATAGCATAAGACACTTGCACTAAAACTTCATCACAAACTCCAGCTGCAACTAAATTTTTAGCAATATGACGTGTCGCATACGCAGCACTTCGATCCACTTTACTCGGGTCTTTTCCGCTGAATGCGCCTCCACCATGTGCGCCTTTTCCACCATAGGTGTCAACTATAATTTTTCTACCCGTTAATCCTGTGTCACCATGTGGTCCGCCTATAACAAACTTTCCAGTTGGATTAATATGATACGTAATTTCATCATTAAATAAGGCTTGGATATGTTCAGGAAGTTTTGCAACAACCCTAGGAATCAGAATGTCTACAATGTCTTTTCTAATCGTAGCAAGCATGGCATCATCTTTATCAAAATCATCGTGCTGCGTTGAGACTACAATAGCATCTATTCGTTGCGGAACATTATCATCATTATATTCAATAGTCACCTGACTTTTTGAATCTGGTCTTAAATACGTTATCTCTTTATTTTCTCTACGTAATGCAGCAAGTTCAATTAATATTTTATGAGATAGATCCAGCGCCAAAGGCATATAATTTTCGGTTTCACGTGTGGCATAACCAAACATCATTCCTTGATCTCCAGCACCTTGTTCTTCTTTAACGGCTCTGTCTACACCGCGATTTATATCTTCAGATTGCTCATGAATGGCCGAAAATACACCGCACGAATTTCCATCAAACATATATTCACTTTTTGTATAACCAATACTGTTGATCGTATCTCTAGCAATTTTTTGAACATCTAAATAGGTGTTAGATTTTACTTCACCTGCTAGCACAACTTGCCCAGTAGTAACCAATGTTTCACAGGCTACTTTTGAGTCTTTGTCAAAAGCTAAAAAGTTATCAATTAATGCATCACTAATTTGATCGGATACTTTATCTGGATGTCCTTCAGAGACACTTTCTGAAGTAAATAAATATGGCATAAATAAGCGTTTTAATTTTTGTTTAATTTAAGAAAAAAATATGAGATTGCTTGGTCGCTAGAGAAGTAGAAAAATTACTGCTTTAGCACTTTTTTAACGAGGTCGCAATCAGACAAATTATTCCTCTTTTAATTATGGGACAAAAGTAAATAAATTAAATGGAAAGAAATTTTTTTATAAAATTTTTAAGAATTTATTTGGATATTAAAATTTTGTAATGCAATATTTGCACTCACAAAGTTCAATAACTTACTGAAATGTTATCAAGAAAGGCGGAGGGATTAGACCCATTGAAGCCTTAGCAACCCTTTAGAAATAAAGAAGGTGCTAAATTCTACTTAAAAACTCGATTCATTTATCGAGAATTTGGATAGATAACTTAACGTAATCACTCATCTGTGATTATTATTTCTTTTTAACATTTTTCTATTAAGTACGCCTTTAAGGCGCATTTGACTTTTGGTTTAATTATTTATTAACTAAAAAAATTAGAAAAATGAGTGCAACAAAAATTATTCATTCAATACCGAGTGACCCGCTTACAGGGGCAATTTCGGTACCAGTTTACCAAACTTCAACATTTATTCAGGAAGCTCCTGGAGTTAACAAAGGCTTTGATTATGCTAGAAGCAATAATCCAACTCGTAAAGTATTAGAAGATGTGGTCGCCCAGTTGGAAGGTGGTCATTCAGCCTTTGCTTTTGCAACAGGATTAGCCGCAATTGATGCTGTTTTAAAACTCTTGTCTGCAGGTGATGAAATTATCGCAGTTGATGATATTTATGGTGGAGCGTATCGATTATTTACCCATGTTTACGAAAAGTTAGGTATTAAAGTACATTATGTAGATACAACGGATGCTTCAAATATTGCTAATAAAATAAGCAGTAATACCAAACTTGTATGGATCGAATCTCCCACCAATCCAACATTAAAAGTTTCTGATATTCAAACTATTGCTATTATTGCCAAAAGCGTTGGAGCGCTATTAGTTGTTGATAATACGTTTGCAAGCCCAATTGCGCAACAGCCGCTAAAGTTAGGTGCAGATATTATTATTCATAGTGGAACTAAATATATTGGAGGACATTCAGATTTAGTTGCTGGCTTAGTTATTACAAAAAGCGAGCTGTTGTCTGAAAAGCTAAAATTCATTCAAAATGCATCGGGAGGTATTTTAGGTCCTTGGGATTGCTTTTTAACAATTCGTGGTATTGAAACCTTAGAGCTGCGTTACAAAAAGCAATGTGAAAATGCATTCGCAGTGGCTGCATTTTTGTCTAATCACGAGGCTGTTCAAGAGGTGCATTTTCCAGGATTAATAACGCATAAAAATCATGATATTGCAAAACGTCAGCAGAATGGGTTATTTGGTGGAATAGTCTCTTTTGCCTTGAAAGAAGATACTCAAGAAGCGGCCAATCAATTTGTAACAAGTACCAGTTATTTTAAGTTAGCTGAAAGCCTTGGTGGTGTCAAAAGTTTACTTTGTCATCCAGCACAAATGACCCATGCTTCTATTCCAAGAGAACGTCGTTTACGTTCTGGAATTAAAGATTCTTTAATTCGTTTGTCCTGTGGTATTGAACATACCGAAGATTTAATCAACGATTTAAATCAGGCATTTGCTATAGGATTTAAATTAAAAGAAACGTCTTATGCAAAAGAATAAAACTATAAACGTTATCATTTTTGGTATAGGAAATGTTGGGAGTGAGCTAATTCGCCAAATAAACACTGCAACGTATAAATTAAATCAAGAACAAAATATTGATCTTAAAATTCCAATAATTACTAATTCTAGATTGGCTTTTTTTAAAGAGGATACTATCTCAAATTCTTGGGAAACAGATTTTTACAGTTTTTCGGTGCCGTTTAAAATTGAAGAAATCCTAAGCTATGTTAAAGATAAAAATCTTGAAAACCTTATAGCAATCGATGCTACAGCAAGTCAAGAATTTGTTGAGAATTATACAACTCTAGCTCAAAACGGGTTTCATATTGTATCAGCTAATAAATTCGGTAATGCCCTTAATTATCAATTTTATGAAACTTTTCGAGAAACATTAAAAAAGAACAACACACATTTTTTTTATGAAACTCATGTTGGTGCCGGACTTCCAATTATAGAAACCGTTAAAAATTTAAATAACTCAGGAGAGGAGGTCGAAAAAATAAAAGGTGTCTTTTCAGGATCATTAAGCTTTATTTTTAATGAGTTCTCTAAAAATGATATTGAATTTTCAAAAGTAGTATCTCGCGCCACTACATTAGGACTAACAGAGCCAGATGCGAGAGAAGATTTGTCGGGCAACGATGTCGCTAGAAAATTACTGATTTTAGCCAGAGAATTGAATCTAAAACTGGAATTAAGTGACGTAAATATAGAATCGCTAGTGCCAAACAACTTAAACGGTAAAACCACTTTACATCAGTTTAAAAGTAGGATAAGAGAGCTCGACCAATCGTTCTTAAAATTAAAAACCAGTCAAAAAGCGAATTATGTTTTGAGATATATAGGCGAATTGAATGTGGTTTCTCAAACCTTAGAAGTAAAACTTGTTTCTGAGAAAACGAATTCGACTTTAGGGAATTTATCAGGATCGGATGCACTCTTTGAAATTTATACAAAATCATATGGTGAGAACCCAATTGTTATTCAAGGCGCTGGTGCTGGAAAAGAAGTAACCGCAAGAGGATTGTTTTCAGATGTTATAAAATTGTCAAATCATTTAAATTAATCATATGGAAATCATTGAGGCTATTGGAAAACGCATTTTAGTACTAGATGGAGCAATGGGTACTATGTTACAACGCTACAACTTTACAGAAGAAGATTTTCGTGGAGAGCGTTTTAAAAATCACCCTTCCTCATTAAAAGGAAATAATGATTTGTTATCGCTTACACAGCCGAAGGCAATAGCAGAAGTTCATCGTAAGTATTTTGAAGCAGGGGCAGATATCATTGAAACGAATACATTTTCAGGAACTACCATTGCAATGGCAGATTACAATATGGAGGATTTGGTTTACGAACTTAACTATGAATCGGCTAGAATTGCAAGGTATGTAGCTACCGAATTTACGAACTCAAATCCTGAGAAACCGCGTTTTGTAGCAGGAAGCATTGGGCCAACTAACAAGACAGCAAGCATGTCTCCTGATGTAAATAGGCCAGAATATAGAGCCATTACTTTTGAAGAACTACGTGTTGCCTACAAACAACAAGTAGAAGCGCTTGTCGATGGAGGCGTTGATGTGCTATTAGTAGAAACTATTTTTGATACTCTCAATGCAAAGGCAGCTTTATTTGCTATAGAAGAAGTTAAAGAAGCTCGGCAAATAGATATTCCTATTATGGTATCTGGTACGATTACTGATGCATCTGGACGGACATTATCAGGGCAAACAGTAGAAGCTTTTTTGACCTCAATTTCTCATATACCTCTATTAAGTGTAGGGTTTAATTGTGCCTTAGGAGCCGAGCAACTCAAACCTTATATGCAACGATTATCTCAAGAAACAGAGTTCTATACTTCAGCGCATCCAAATGCTGGTTTGCCAAACGCTTTCGGTGAATATGATCAAACACCAAAACAAATGCAAGCGCTAATTGAAGACTATCTTAAAGATGAATTGGTAAATATTATTGGAGGTTGCTGCGGAACAAATCCAATGCATATTAAGGCTATCGCTGATATCGCACAAAACTACCAACCAAGAAAAATTAAAGTATCCGGATAATGGCAAATACTGATTGTAAAAAACACCTAAGCTTATCAGGTCTTGAACCTTTAATGATTACTCCAGAACGTAATTTTATAAATGTTGGTGAACGTACTAATGTTACAGGATCTCGAAAATTCCTAAGACTAATAAAAGAAGACAACTATGATGAAGCGCTTAGTGTTGCAAGAGATCAAGTAGAAGGAGGTGCGCAGATTTTAGATGTTAATATGGACGAAGGGATGCTTGATGGAAAGTATGCGATGATTAAATTTTTGAATCTGATTGCTTCCGAACCTGATATAGCACGTATTCCATTAATGATTGATAGTTCTAAATGGGAAATTATAGAAGCTGGATTGCAAGTGGCTCAAGGGAAGTGCGTTGTGAACTCGATTAGTTTAAAAGAAGGTGAAGCTGAATTTATACGACAAGCAAAACTTGTAAAACGCTATGGAGCTGCCGTGATTGTTATGGCATTTGATGAGCAAGGTCAAGCAGATACCTTCGAACGTCGCATTAAGATTTGTGAACGTTCTTATAAGATATTAGTGAATGTTGTTGGTTTCCCTCCTCAAGATATCATTTTTGATCCCAATATTTTTCCTGTTGCAACAGGAATGGACGAGCATCGCTTAAATGCCTTAGATTTTTTCAATGCAACTCAATGGATTCGAGAAAACCTGCCTCATGCCAACGTTTCAGGAGGTGTGAGCAACGTGTCGTTTTCATTTAGAGGAAATACAACTGTACGAGAAGCAATTAATTCTGCTTTTCTGTATCATGCTATTAGACATGGAATGAATTTAGGCATCGTCAACCCAACAATGTTAGAGGTTTATGATGAAATTCCAAAGGATTTATTACTACGTGTTGAAGATGTCTTATTTGATAGACATGCTGAAGCAACCGAGCGATTATTAGATTTTTCCGAAACCGTAAAAGGACAAAAAAAAGAGCATGCCACAAAAGTTTTAGAATGGCGAAACAAATCCTTGCAAGATCGAATTACATATAGCCTTGTCAAAGGCATCGACGCTTTTATCATAGAGGATGTTGAAGAAGCGCGATTGGCTTCCATTAAACCCATAAACGTTATAGAGGGTCACTTGATGATTGGGATGAATGTGGTTGGAGATCTCTTTGGTAGTGGAAAAATGTTTTTACCTCAAGTGGTGAAATCTGCACGAGTTATGAAAAAAGCTGTGGCGCATTTGCAACCTTTTATTGAAGCCGAAAAAGATGGTAAGCAAGAATTCTCAGGCAAAATTTTAATGGCAACGGTAAAAGGTGATGTTCATGATATTGGTAAAAATATTGTGAGTGTTGTTTTAGGATGCAATAACTATGAAATTATCGATTTAGGCGTCATGGTTCCTCCAGAAAAAATAATTGAAACAGCAGTCAAAGAACAGGTCGATGTAATTGGGCTAAGTGGTTTAATTACACCATCATTAGATGAAATGGTATCCCTCTCAAAAGCCATGGATAAGGAAAATTTAACCATTCCATTAATTATTGGTGGTGCAACAACATCTAAAGCGCATACATCTGTAAAAATTGCTCCTAATTATGGACATACAGTGGTTCATGTTAATGATGCATCGAGAGCCGTGACCGTTGTTGGAAATTTATTGCAAAAGGATAATAAAGTATACAAAGAACAAATTCGTGAAGCCTATGATAAATTCCGGGCGCAGTTTTTAACTCGAGGTAAACAAAAGGAATACATCGCCATTGAAGACGCTCGAAAATATAAATTTCAAATCGATTGGAATTCCGTGGAAATCGTAAAACCTGAACGCTTAGGGGTTCAAGTTATCAATGATTTTGATATCACAACATTGGATGCCTACATTGATTGGAGTCCGTTTTTTAGAAGTTGGGATTTACACGGAAAATATCCAGATATTCTATGCGATGCTATTGTTGGACAACAAGCGCAAGAATTATTTAAAGATGCACAGGTATTATTGAAGCGTGTATTTGACGAAAAGCTATTGAAAGCAAAGGCTGTTTTTGGATTGTTTCCAGCCAATTCGGTTAATGATGATGATATTGAGGTTTATGACGAAAACGAAACTATAAAAGCTACATTCTTATCGCTTCGTCAACAACTTAAGAAAAGAGACGGTGTGCCAAATATTGCTTTAGCCGATTTTATTGCTCCTAAAAATTCTGAAAAACAAGATTATATTGGAGCATTTTGTGTGACAACAGGTTTTGGTACTCAGGAATTAGCTCAGCAGTTTGAAGCCGACAATGATGATTATAATGCGATTATGATAAAAGCATTGGCGGATCGTTTAGCCGAAGCTTTTGCAGAGTATTTACATAAAGAAGTGAGAACTAAACACTGGAATTATGCGCAAAATGAAAACCTTACTAATGAAGAATTAATTAAGGAATCTTATAAAGGTATTCGTCCAGCGCCTGGTTATCCTGCATGTCCAGACCATTTAGAAAAAGCAACATTATGGCGTTTGTTAAAAGTAGAAGAGCATATTGGAGTTGTGCTCACTGAAAACTTAGCTATGTGGCCAGCAGCAAGTGTTAGTGGCTATTATTTTGCAAACCCTGAAGCCAAATATTTTGGATTAGGAAAAATAACAGAAGACCAATTATTAGATTATTCTAAAAGAAGAAATATAGGATTAGAGGATGCAAGAAAATGGTTAAGTCCAAATTTGGCTGATTAGTGCGTTAGGGATAGAGGCATTGTTGAAGCTCTTTTTATTTTGTCTCCCTGAGTGCCGTCGAAGGGTTGTCAACATAAAAAAGCGACTGCCGAAAGCCCGACCTTTAGGTAACGCAAAAAAATGATTAGCTCCAAACCTAGTAGAAGCTTAACAATTTGTTTTAAGTGGGCTAATCATAAGGTTGCATATATCTAGTTCTTTTGTATGGAATTGAAATAAGGAAAAATGAAAAAACACAGTTTAGAGTTGAAATTTATCGCAAAATTAATAGTCCTGTTAATGACTTCGTTATTGGCAGCATATTTTATTTAGATAGTATAGTAGTATATGAAAGTCATAGAACATATCAAAAAAGCCAATGGAAATACACAATTTTCATTTGAAATATTACCGCCATTAAAAGGGCAGCATATTCAATCGATCTTTGATAATATTAATCCTTTAATGGAATTTAACCCTCCTTTTATTGATGTTACATATCATCGTGAAGAGTATGTCTATAAAGAATTAGAGAATGGTTTGTTAAGGAAGCAAGTCGTAAAAAAACGTCCCGGAACCGTAGGTATTTGTGCGGCAGTTCAAAATAAATATAATGTAGATGCTATTCCTCATATTTTATGTGGCGGTTTTACTAGAGAAGACACAGAGAATTTTTTAATTGATCTTGATTTTTTGGGAATAGATAATGTTATGGCCTTGAGAGGTGATGCTGTAAAAAACGAAACTTATTTTACTGCGGAAAAAGAGGGACATGCATATGCTAGCGAATTGGTGTCTCAAATTCAAGAGTTGAACACAGGGAATTATTTGGATGAAGAATTACTGAATACATCAGCAACTAATTTTTGTGTTGGCGTTGCTGGATATCCTGAAAAACATATGGAAGCTCCTAGCTTAGATAGTGATATTCATTTCTTAAAAAAGAAAATAGAAAATGGAGCTGAATATATCGTAACCCAGATGTTTTTTGATAATCAGAAATATTTCGATTTCGTATATAAGTGCCGACAAGCAGGTATTACTGTACCGATAATTCCTGGTCTTAAACCTATAGCGACAAAGAAGCAATTAAATCTAATTCCACATAGGTTTCATGTAGATTTGCCAGAAAACTTAATCAGTGCTATTATGAAGTGTAAGGATAACTCTCAAGTGAGACAGGTTGGTATTGAATGGTGTATACAGCAATCAAAAGAACTTCAGAAAGCAGGAATTCCAGTGCTCCATTATTACTCCATGGGAAAGAGTGATAATATCAAATCAATTGCTTCAAAAGTATTTTAAAAAAGAGAAACTTCGAATCTAAAAATAGCAGAAGAAACCTTACTTTTGCAAAAGTGATAAGCTGTTAAATTATTAATATATAAAGGAAATGAAAATATCAAAATTAGCCGAAGGTTTAAAGGGTTCTGAGATCATCAAAATTGCTGGAGAAGTGAATGCTTTAAAAGCACAAGGTGAAGTGATTTATAATCAAACCATCGGTGATTTCGATTCGAGTATTTTCCCAATTCCAGCAGCATTAAAACAAGAGATTGTTTCTGCGTATAATGATAATCAAACCAATTATCCGCAAGCCAATGGTATGCAAGTGTTAAGACAGTCTGTTTCTGAATACCTTGCCAAACATTTGAAGCTTGAATACTCTGAAGATGAAGTGCTAATTTCTGGAGGAGCAAGACCATTAATATATGCGATTTATCAAACTATTTTGGATGTAAATGACACCGTGTTATATCCTGTGCCTTCATGGAATAATGATGCCTATACGTATTTAGCAAGAAATAAAGCGGTTATTGTTGAGACAAGTCCAGAGCATAAATTCATGCCAACTGCAGAAGATATTAAACCTCACATCCAAGATGTAAATTTAATAGCATTGTGCTCACCTCTAAATCCTACTGGAACTACCTTTAGCAAAAAAGATTTATTGGAAATCTCTGTATTAATTTTAGAAGAGAATAAGCGTAGAATAGCTGCTAATTTAAAGCCTTTATATGTGTTGTATGATCAAATATATTGGCAACTAACATATGGGGAAACTACGCATTACAATCCCGTTGAATTGGTTCCTGAATTGAGAGATTACACCATCTTTGTTGATGGTATATCAAAGGCATTTGCAGCAACAGGAGTAAGAGTTGGATGGGCTTTTGGACCAAGTCATATTATTAATAAAATGAAAGCCATGTTAAGCCATATTGGAGCCTGGGCTCCTAAAGCGGAACAAATGGCTACAGCTTCATTTTTACAGCAATCAGAGGTGGTATCTGATTATTTGACTAATATAAAATCTGAATTGAGTGAACGTTTGATTACATTTTATGAAGGATTCAATGTTTTAAAACAAAAGGGATATGCTGTGCAGGCTATTGAGCCAGAAGCTGCCTTGTATTTAACGGTTCAATTTAATCTTATTGGAAAGCAAACCCCTGAAGGTGATACATTAAACAGTATACAGGATGTAACCAGTTATTTGTTGAAAGCTGCTAAATTAGCAATTGTACCTTTTTATGCATTTGGAACATCTACAGATTCTAATTGGTTTAGATTATCTGTGGGAACAGCAAGAAAGGAAGATATTTCAACTGTTTTTGAATTACTAGAACAAGCGCTTCAAAACTTGTCATAATCGTTTATAATTATTCTATTACATTTGCCTCATAAATTTTATAATGAAGCCAATAATAACCTGCTTACTTTGTTTGTGTTTTAGTATGGTCTTTTCACAAGAAACTAAAACGACCACTTCTACTTTTGATGTTAATTATTTTCAAGGTAATATAGCTTTGCATAATAATGATATATTACATTTAATTAAAGGACATCCTGAAGGCATTATTTTAAGTTGGAACACCAAAACTTTTGGTCATCAAGATTGGGAACAACGCTTTAATTATCCTGATCATGGAGTGTCTTTCACTTATCAGAATTTAAAAAATGAAGTCCTAGGAAATAATTATGGGCTATATGCTCATTATAATTTCTACTTTTTGAAACGACATTTAATGTTTCGAATTGGGCAAGGTTTAGCATATAATACGAATCCCTACCATAGAGAAGATAATCACAAAAATATAGCCTTTGGCTCTACTTTTTTGAGCAGTACCTATGTGATGCTTAATTATAAAAAAGAACGTCTAATAGATAATCTAGGCATACAAGTTGGGTTTTCATTGCTTCATTATTCAAATGCCAATGTAAAAGCCCCAAATACAAGTGTAAACTCCATGACACTAAATGTTGGTCTCACATATAATTTAGATGATGAAACTCCAGAATATATTGATACGTTAACTAAAGAAAAGTTTTCTCAGCCTATAAAATATAATATTGTATTTAGAAGTGGAATTAATCAAAGTGATGTGATTGGTTCTGGGCAATATCCGTTTTATATTTTATCAGCGTATGCAGATAAACGTATTAATCATACAAGTGCATTTCAATTGGGAACTGACGTTTTTTTCTCGAATTTTTTGAAAGAATATATTAAATATAAAGCTGTGGCTTTCCCAGATGCGAATGAAGATGGATCTGCAGATTATAAACGTGTAGGATTGTTTGTTGGTCACGAATTATTTATTAATAAAATGTCCTTGGTTACTCAGTATGGGTATTATGTATATTATCCTTATGATTTTGAAGGTAAAACGTATATAAGAGTTGGTTTAAAACGCTATTTTGGAGATAAGTGGTTTGCTGCTCTAACTTTAAAGTCCCACGCCGCCAAGGCAGAAGCAGTAGAATTTGGAATCGGAATTAGATTATAACTATGAAAAAAGCGGTTTATATATTTGGGTTGTTTTTGGTGTTTGCTTGCAATAGCGAAGACGTTGGGGACTGTTTTCAAACCTCAGGATCTATTATACAACAAGAATTTAGTATTGACCCATTTGAAAAGGTATTAGTGAATCGTGATATTGAATTAATAGTAAAGGAAGGTGCGGAATTTGAAGTTGTTGTAGAAACTGGTGAAAACTTAATGAATGATGTTGAGGTTGAGGTAATAGGAAATGAATTGATACTAACAGATCATAATAGCTGTAATTATGTTCGTGACTATGGAATTACAAAAGTATATGTCACAGCACCAAATCTAAATTCAATTCGGAGTTCAACACAATATGATATCTCTTCAGATGGTGTGCTAAATTTTGATAATTTGGAGCTCATAAGCGAAGATTTTAATGCTGTTGGGACGTTTACTGTTGGAGATTTTAGAATGCAGGTTAATGCAATAAATTTAAGAGCTGTCGCAAATAATATATCTTCGTTTTATTTGATAGGACATACTGAAAATTTATATGTTGGATTTTTCTCTGGCTCAGGGCGTTTTGAAGGTGAAGCTTTAATTGCCCAAAACGTTGCTATTTATCATCGTGGTACAAATGATATTTTTGTCAATCCTCAGCTTTCTATTTCAGGTGAATTGCGTAGTACTGGCAATGTGATTTCAATTAATGAGCCGCCAACAGTAGCAGTAGAAGAATTTTATACTGGCCGACTTATTTTTGATGACTAGCGCTTAGTTAGCTTCCATCGTTAATGCTCTAAATAAACTTTCTAAACTCGCGTTTTTTTGATTGAGTTGCAATATCTTTAACTGATTGTCATGAGCAAAATCAAAAACATAAGAACGCATGTCGTTGACAGTAGAAAAAGTGATTTCATAAACAAAACCATATGTATTTGTCACCGTTTTTACATGCGGTAATTTAAGTAAAAACGCATCTTCTACACGATAATCAAATTCTACTATAACGGTTTGCTCGTTTTCATCGCGAAGTTCTTGCAATTTTTTATCTGCCACAATTTCGCCTTTATTGATAATGATAACACGATCGCACATCACTTCAACTTCTTGCATAATATGTGTTGATAGAAATACAGTCTTTTCTTTCCCAAGGGACTTAATTAAATGTCTGATATCTACAAGTTGATTCGGATCAAGACCTGTGGTAGGTTCATCCAAAATTAAAACCTCGGGATTATGCAATATCGCATTTGCTAAACCTACACGTTGTCTATAGCCTTTTGAGAGTTGACCAATTTTTTTATGTGCCTCCGGAGATAAACCTGTAAGTTCAATAACCTCTTCAATTCTTGGTTTTGAAACTTTATAAATACTAGCATTAAAACGTAAATACTCTTTTACATACATGTCTAAGTATAAAGGGTTGTGTTCTGGTAAATAACCGACACGTTTTTGGACATTTATTGCATCAGTTTTAACATCAAAATGACTCACTTTCGCTAGGCCCTGTGTAGCTTCAATATAGGTGGTCAAAATTTTCATCATGGTAGATTTCCCAGCACCATTTGGTCCTAAAAAACCAACAACTTCACCTTTGTTTATTTTAAAAGACACATCATTCAATGCCTTCTGACTGCCATACGTTTTTGAGATATTTTCTACTTCTATAGACATGTAATGTGGTTGTTTACTCAAAAATAGGAATTCTTACATATAAAATAAGTCCTATTTAACAATTTTCTAACCTAAGCGATTAAAAAATAGTTTATAACATTTTGTTTTTTCATTTTATTAGTTACTTTAGCCCATATATTATGATTACAAAAACAAATTATACATATTATAACTGGAACTATTTCTTTTTTAGCAAAAGAAACGAGATGTTGTATGTATAGTTTAAAACCTATAAATTAAATATGAGTCTCGATGAAAATCGAGACTTTTTTTTTATGATAAAGTCTGTAGCTATACAAGGAATTCAAGGATCATTTCATCATATTGTTTCACAGCAATTTTTTGAAACAGATATTATTGTCAACGAATGTTTATCATTTGATTTGGCAGTAGAGCGTTTGTTAGAAAAGAAAAGCAATGCGGTAATTATGGCGCTTGAGAATTCAATTGCGGGTTCAATAATTCCAAATTATGCATTGATTGACCAGCATAATTTACATATTATTGGCGAACATTTTTTAGACATTCAACATCATTTGATGGCATTGCCAAATCAATCAATTAACGATATTCGAGAAGTGTATTCTCATCCAATGGCACTTTTACAATGCAAGACATTTTTTAAGTCTTATCCACACATTAAATTAATAGAGGATAAGGATACAGCTGAGGTTGCTCAACGTATCCAGAAGAACCAACTTTATAATGTTGCTGCAATAGGAAGTCATCTCGCTGCTGAATTATTTGGATTAGAAATTCTATCCAGAAGTATTCAAACGATTACACATAATGAAACACGCTTTGTAATCGTAAAAACATCAAATTCTGAAATGCCTGAACAACAAATTAATAAGGCATCTTTAAAATTTGAATTAGAGCATAAACGCGGTAGCTTGGCTTCACTATTAAATGTTTTAAGCGATTGTAAATTAAATTTAACTAAAATACAGTCGTTACCTAAAATTGAAACACCTTGGAAATATGCTTTTTTTGTAGATGTTACTTTTGAAGATTATAATGATTACAAAAAAGCAAAATCTATAATGCAACTTATGGCGGAAGATTTTAAAATATTAGGCGAATACAAAAATGCAAGATTATGATTAAAGTAGCTAATAGATTGCAAACTGTAGAAGAGTATTATTTTTCAAAAAAATTGAGAGAAGTAAATTTACTCAAGGCAAACGGTAAGCCCATAATTAATCTAGGAATTGGAAGCCCAGATTTAGATCCGCCACAAAAGGTTATTGATGCCATGACTTTAAGTTTGAAACATGAAACAGCTCATAAATATCAAAGTTATCAGGGATTACCAGAGCTTAGAGAGGCTATGGCCAATTTTTATAAAACACATTTTGGTGTGGCGTTAAGTCCGAAAACGGAAGTGTTACCGCTAATGGGAAGTAAAGAAGGGATAATGCATATTTCAATGGCGTTTTTAAATGAAGGCGATGAAGTACTAATCCCAAATCCAGGGTATCCTACGTATGCCGCAGTCACTAAATTAGTCGGTGGAAATCCAGTGCTTTATGATTTAAATGAGGAACATAATTGGATGCCAGATTTGAAAAAACTGGAGCAATTAGACCTTAGCAAAGTGAAGATGATGTGGGTAAATTATCCGCATATGCCTACAGGTGCAACTGCTTCGAATAAAATATTTGAAGCCATTATTGCTTTTGCAAAGCGGTATCATATTTTGGTTGTAAATGACAACCCTTACAGTTTTATTTTGAACGAATATCCTAGAAGTATTTTAAAATATAAAAATGCAAAAGATGTTTGTTTAGAGCTCAATTCTTTGAGTAAAACATTTAATATGTCTGGTTGGAGAGTAGGTATGGTTTTAGGGAAATCGGAATATATAGATGCTATATTGAAAGTGAAAAGTAATATGGATTCTGGTATGTTTTATGGTGTTCAAAAAGGCGCTATAGAAGCATTGAATTGTTCTCAAATGTGGCACCTAAGTTTGAATAGTGTGTATGAAACCCGTCGTGAATTAATTTGGAAACTGGCTGATGCGTTAAATTGTACTTATGATAAAAATGCCTCAGGTTTATTTGTTTGGGCAAAATTACCGACGTTCGTACAAGCAGAAGAATTTATTGATGTAATCTTAAAAGAAAATTCAATTTTTATTGCACCTGGAACCATTTTTGGAAGTAATGGTGAAGGTTATATTCGATTTTCGTTGTGTTCACAAACAGAAAACATAGAAGAAGCAATATCTAGAGTGTTATGAAAAATATATATGTAATAGGAGTCGGGTTAATTGGAGGTAGTCTAGCTCTAGATATTAAGAACAAGAATCAAAACGTACAAATTTATGGTATAGATAGTAATCCCGACCATTTAAATGAGGCTTTAGATTTAAATATTATTGACCAAGAAGCGAGCTATACTGATTTATCAAATGCAGATTTAATAATTCTTGCAATTCCAGTCGATGTAGCAGTTATTGAATTGCCTAAAATTTTGGACCATAGTTCAGATAATACGCTTGTGATTGATGTTGGTTCAACAAAATCAGACATATGTAAACGTATAGAGAATCATAGTAAACGGCGAAATTTTTTAGCAATGCATCCCATTGCCGGAACTGAGTATTCTGGGCCGAGAGCAGCTATTTTAAATTTGTTTAAGAATAAAACTAATATCATTTGCGAAGTTGAAAAAACAGCGTTTAAGCTACAAGAGAAAGCACTGCAATTATTTTCAGACTTAGGAATGCGTATCCGCTATATGAACCCAGAAGCTCATGATAAGCATATTGCTTATGTTTCACATCTATCACATATAAGCTCATTTATGTTAGGAAAAACGGTTATTGAAAAGGAAAAAAATGAACGAGATATTTTTGATATGGCTGGCAGTGGTTTTGAGAGTACGGTACGTTTGGCAAAAAGTTCGCCAGAAATGTGGACGCCTATATTTAAACAAAATAAGCATAATGTTATTGAAACATTAGAAGAGTATATTCAAAATTTAGTAAGATTTAAAACAGCAATGGAGACTGATGATTTTGATGAAATCTTTAATGAAATGAAAAACACCAATCATATAAAAGACATTTTAAACGGAATTGCATAAAAAGGAAAACATGGAAAACAGAAAAGAATTAAGAACCTGGTTAGATGATATGAAGTTGGATCACCCTTTAGTTATTGCAGGTCCATGCAGTGCCGAAACTGAAGCTCAGGTGTTAAATATTGCACAACAATTAAAAGATACTGATGTTAATTATTATAGAGCGGGAATTTGGAAACCAAGAACGCGACCTGGAAATTTTGAAGGTGTTGGTGCTTTAGGTTTAAAGTGGTTGCAAAAAGTGAAAGCCGAAACCGGATTAAAGACAGCCACCGAAGTTGCTAATAGAGCTCATGTTGAACTCGCGTTGGAACATGATATCGATTTATTATGGATTGGTGCACGATCAACAGTGAGTCCCTTTATTGTACAAGAAATTGCTGATGCGTTAAAAGGTACTGATAAAATTGTATTGGTTAAGAATCCTGTAAATCCGGATTTACCATTGTGGTTGGGTGCAATAGAGCGATTGGCTTCGTCAAATATTAAAAATCTTGGCGTTATTCACAGAGGATTTTCGACCTATGAAAAATCTAAATACAGAAATAATCCAGAATGGCAGTTAGCCATCGAATTGCAAACTAAATTTCCAGATTTGCCCTTAATATGTGATCCATCTCACATTACGGGAAAAAGAGATATGGTTTTTGATGTATCTCAAGCGGCATTAGATTTAAATTTTGATGGCCTCATGATAGAGACGCATTTCGATCCTGATAATGCTTGGAGTGATGCAGCGCAACAAATAACACCTAAGGCATTAATTCAGATGACGAAGGATTTAAAAATTAGAAAAGAAACGGATTCTGAAACTGAATACAACATCAAGCTGAATAATTTAAGAGCTCAAATAGATGTGGTTGATAATCAAATTATTGAATTATTAGGTAAGCGTATGAAAGTTGCTGATGGAATAGGAATTCTAAAGAAAGAGAAAAACGTTGCCGTTCTACAAAGTAAGCGTTGGAATGAAATTTTGGGAAAAATGGTTCTTGAAGGCGAGGATAAAGGTTTAAGTGAAGAGTTTATCTTGAAAATGTTTAAAGCCATTCACCAAGAATCTATAAATCACCAAGAAAAGATAATAAATGGATAAAAAAAGTCTCGCAATTTGCGAGACTTTTTTTATTAGCTTCATGCTTTATCTCGCTTAAAAATGAATCGCGTAATAAAAATACCTTTACCATCGCCTTTACCACCTTCACTTTCTACAGCGCTAGTTACAAATGCTAATTCCCAGCCTTCTTCAATCATCGTATTGATTTTTGAACTTAATACGGCGTCATTGGCAGCGATATTTTGAAAACGTATGCCTCCAATATTATAAAAATTCAATAATTTGGTCTCCTCAAAGTTTTTTACTCTAATGTCACCTCGGTCAGATTTATTTCGTTTATCTTCTTTTTTGTCATCAGATCGTACCGACGTAAAATCTTTATAATTTCTATCTTCAGAAGTCGAAACTAAACGAGATCTTCCAACACCATTAGGCACAATGGATTCTACACTTGTAATAATTTTGTATTCAACTTGTGCATTTATTTCACTAATTGAAACAAAAACTAAAGCAATTACGAGTACTAATTTTTTCATATTATTGAAGTTTTTTATAATTAAGTCGTGAATATACATTTTTCTTCTGTTTAAAAATTGTTATTTTGTTTCATAATTGGGTCATTAATGATAGGAATTGTATATAAATCTACAGGGAGTTGGTATACCGTCAAAACAGAACTTGGCACGACCTATTTGTGTAGGATTAAAGGTAAATTTCGATTAAAAGGAATTAAAAGTACAAACCCAATAGCAGTAGGAGATATTGTCGATTTTGAATTGGAAACAAATAATGATGAGGTTACAGGTGTGATTTCTGTTATTCAGGATCGTAAAAACTACATTGTTAGGAAATCGGTAAACCTATCAAAACAGACACAAATTATTGCTTCAAATATTGATCAAGTTTTTTTATTAATCACGATCAATAACCCGCCTACATTTCCGAGTTTTATAGATCGTTTTTTGGTTACAGCCGAGGCCTATTCTGTTAAAACTATTTTACTATTTAATAAGATTGATACCTACGATGACGACACCGTATTGGAAGTGAAATATTTAGCTGCGATATATCGAAAGATAGGATATGAATGTTTAGGGATTTCCGCGAAAACAGGTAAAAATATGGATAAAGTAAAACACCTCATGCAAGATAAAGTGAGTATGTTCACTGGGCATTCAGGAGTTGGAAAGTCAACATTAGTAAATGCAATTGAACCTACTTTAGATCTAAAAACAAAAGCCATTTCTGAGCAGCATAGTCAAGGGCAACATACCACTACATTTGCTGAAATGTTTGATTTAAGTTTTGGCGCTAAAATTATTGATACTCCTGGAATAAAAGGCTTTGGTGTTGTAGATATGGACAAAGAAGAAGTAGGCGATTATTTTCCTGAATTTTTCGCATTGAAACAAGATTGTAAATTTAATAATTGCTTACATCTTGAAGAACCCAAATGTGCGGTGAAAGCAGCTTTAGATAATGATGAAATATCATTTTCTAGATATAGAAGTTATGTTCAAATACTTGACGGTGAAGATGAACATTACCGAACGGATAATTGGGATAACGAATGAGAGCAGTTATTCAACGTGTTTCAAGAGCAAGTGTAACCATAGCTAAAAAAAAAGTAGCATCAATAAATAATGGCGTTCTGGTGCTATTAGGTGTCGTTGATGAGGATACACAAGAAGATATTGATTGGTTGTCTAATAAGATTACGAACCTTCGCATTTTTAATGATGAGAATTTAGTTATGAATACATCCTTATTAGAAAGTAATGGAGACGCTATTGTGGTGAGTCAATTCACACTTCACGCAAATACTAAAAAAGGAAATAGACCGAGTTATATAAAAGCTGCTAAACCCGATATAGCTATTCCACTATATCAAAATTTTGTGAATCAATTAGCTGTAGATCTCGGAAAGAACGTTCAAACAGGAGAGTTTGGTGCTGATATGAAGGTGGAGCTCTTAAACGATGGGCCTGTTACAATTATCATTGATACTAAAAACAAAGGCTAATGGCTTCTGTTTTTGGCCATGGAATGGTAGCTTATACAATTTCTCGAGTATCAAGTGAAAAAGTGTCCAAGGGCCTTGTTGTTCTGGCTATGATTTCGGCAATTCTACCGGATATTGACGTATTGGCATTTAAATTTGGAATTCCTTACGAACATATGTTTGGTCATCGAGGATTTACACATTCAATTTTATTCGCCGTAGTTTGGGCCATTGGATTATCACTACTGTTTGGTAAAAAAACGAAATTACTTTATGCAATTGTGTTGTTCTTGAGTACGATATCACATGGCATATTAGATGCGATGACAAGTGGTGGACGAGGTGTTGGTTTTTTTATTCCATTTGTAAATGAACGCTACTTTTTTTCATTTAGAGGAATAAAAGTATCACCTATAGGAATTGACAAATTTTTTTCAAAATGGGGAGCTGAAGTTATTTTGAGTGAGCTTAAATACATCGTCATACCTTGCATTATTATACTAATTTCATTTTATCTTAAAAGAAGCTATTTTAAATGATAATTATCACTTTTTTGAAAAATAAATATATCTACATTTATAGACTAAATTAAAAACCATGCTAAAAGGGATTATTCCACTATTTTTCTGCCTACTTTTTGTTACCTATTCAGAAGCTCAATCCGAAGATTTATTTTTAGTCCATACAATACCATCCGAACTTATGGTAAAAGCCAATGCGGTTGTGAGATATGATTATAGGAGTCTTGATATTTCAGGGTTGAGAAATTTGAATGAAAAGTATACTAGAATTATAACAGTTTTTAATAAACAAGGAGAAAGAAATATTGATGCTCAGATTAGTTATGATCAAAGTAGAACAGTTAAAAAATTAAGTGCTATTATTTACAATAAGTACGGAAAGGAAATAGAAAAGTTTAGAAAATCTGATTTTGAAGATGTGTCTTCAGTGAGCGATAATTCTCTATATGACGATGATCGTATTAAATATCTAGATTATACAGCTACAGAATATCCTTTTACGGTAAAATTTACTTATGAAATTAACTCTATAAATACCGCATATTTGCCAAGCTGGAATCCGTTAGAGGGATATTATATTAGTACTCAACTAAGTAAATTTGAAATCGCTTATAATGATGAAGTTGGGATTAAAAAAAAGGAATATCATTTGGATGGATATGAAATCACGAATAATAGTATAGAAGGTTTGTTGTCTTATGAAGCTAAAAATGTTATAGCCATAAAGCCTGAAGCCTACAGTCCTATGTTCAAGGATTTTGCCCCGCATTTGAAAGTAACACCTAAGAAGTTTTATTATGAAGGCTATGTTGGATATTCTGACGAATGGGGTAATCTTGGTAAATGGATGTATGATCAATTATTAAAAGACAGAACACAGCTTTCTCAGTCAACAAAAATAGAAATCAAAGCTATGGTTGAAGGTGTTGATGATCCAATCGAAAAAGCTAAAATCGTATATAAGTATGTTCAAGATCGTACAAGATATATTAGTGTTCAAGAAGGTATTGGTGGAATTCAACCAATTGCAGCGTCTCGAGTGGATGAGGTTAAATATGGTGACTGTAAAGGTTTGACTAATTATACTAAAGCACTAATGGACGTCGTAGGTGTTGAATCAAATTACTCAAGAGTATATGCATCTTCAAGTAATACCGTTGATATCGATAAGGAGTTTGTTACGTTTTTAGGTATGACAAATCACGTAATTTTGAATATTCCAAACGGAGAAGAAGACATATGGTTGGAGTGTACTAGTCAAACAAATCCTTTTGGATATATTGCAAATTTTACTGATGATAGAGATGTTCTGATAATTACACCTGAAGGTGGTAAAATTGTGCATACAAAAATATATAAAACTGAAGAAAACCTACAAGTTGTAAAAGCAGCTATTGATTTAGATGTTGAAGGAACAATACAAGCAAAAGTTAATATTAAATCAGAAGGCTATCAATATGCGCTTCGTGAAGGTTATCAAAATTCACCGTTAAAAGATCAAGAATTGCACTACAAAAATGAATGGGATTATGTTAATAATTTAAAAGTTGACGACATTTCTTATGACAATAATAAGGACCAAATCATTTTCACTGAAAGCATTAATTTATCGGCTAAAAACTATGCGTCAAAAAGCGGAACACGTTTATTGTTTCAGCCTAATGTTCTAAATCGTGTAACCTATATACCAACACGTTATAAAAAGAGAGCTTTGGATTTTGAAATTGAGCGAGGATTTACTGATACCGATGAGTTTACTATCAATATTGATCCAAGTTTAGAAATTGAGGCAATGCCAAAATCTGTGTCTATTTCCAATATGTTTGGATCCTATAGTATGCATATTGAAAAAGTGGACGAGCATACATTAAAATATTATAGGACTCGAATTCTTAATAAAGGCTATTACTCAAATGAAGATTACAATTCATATAGAGCTTTTGTAGCTGAGATAGTTAAACACGATAAATCAAAAATTGTATTAATTTCAAAACCCTAACCATGATCAAAAACATTAGCACCATCATCCTCATTATTTTTGCTTTTACCGTACAAGGACAAAACTATAAACTTGGTAAAGTCTCAGTTGAGGAATTAGAAGAAAAGATTAATCCTAACGATACCATTGCTAACGCCACAATACTTTATAAAAAGCACGATGTGAGATTTGAGTACAGAGAAAATGAAGACGGTTTTTTTCAAATTATTAGTGTTCATGAGCGCATTAAAATTTATAATAAGGACGGATTTAATTGGGCTACTAAGAAAATTAAATTATACAATAAGTCGGCATCTAATAGTGAGAAACTACAAACATTAAAGGCATATACTTATAATTTAGAAGGTGGCAAAGTCGTTAAGGAAAAGCTGAAAAAAGATGGAATTTTTGATGAGGTAGCAAACAAATATTGGAAGTATAAAACATTGACGTTACCAAATATTAAGGAAGGTAGTGTTATTGAAATTAAATACGAGATAATTTCACCATACAAACAAATTGATGATATTAAATTGCAGTATTCCATACCTGTTAAAAAGTATGAAGTCTATGTCAAAACACCGGAATACTATGTGTTCAATAAACTTTTAAATCCTAGAGCGGCTTACCATCCTAAACTTGAAACAAGCCGTAGAAATGTGTCTATTCCTTTTGCGTATATCGAAGATGTGATTTCGAGTAAGTTGTCTAATGTGCCAGCCTTACGAGATGAACCTATGGTTGATAATATTAATAATTATGCGGCCAAATTAATCATGGAGCTAAGTATGACGCGATTTCCAAATAGAATGACTAATAGTTATGCTACGTCATGGGAAAAAGTAACGAAAACTATTTATGATATCCCTAGTTTTGGTGATCAACTGCGTAAAAAAAGTTATTTTGAAGATGATATTGATGCCTTAATTTCGGGTGAAAGTGATTTGGGAGTAAAGACTAATTTGATTTATAATTTTGTAAAATCTAAAGTTAAATGGAATAGCTATTATGGATATACTACTGATGTTGGCGTAAGGAAAGCTTATAAGGAGGGTGTAGGTAATACAGCCGAAATAAACTTAATGCTCATTGCAATGTTACGTTATGCAGGAATTAATGCCAATCCAGTATTAATAAGCACCAAAAATAATGGAATTCCATTATTTCCTACACGCCAAGGTTTTAATTATGTGATATGTTTTATAGAAAATGAAGGCTTTAATATGCTACTTGATGCAACAAACCTATACAGTACATTTAATATATTACCTACACGTGTTTTGAATTGGCAAGGTCGTGTTATAAGAGAGAATGGAAGTTCGGTATGGATGGATTTGGCAGTGAATGCTATGTCTAAGGAATCTATATTTTTAAATGCGAAAATAAACCAAGATTTTAGTGTTGAAGGTAAAGTTAGAACTAGTAAAACTAATTATTTGGCTATGGAGTATCGCCAAAGATTCGCAAATATTAGTGCTGAAGATCATATAAAGTATTTAGAAAAAGATAATGGTGAAATTGAGATTAATAATTTAGAATTAAAGAGCATTAACGATCCGTTACAACCTGTTCAATCATCATATGACTACAATTTAAATGGCGCCATTGAGGAAATTGGTGATAACTTATATTTTTCACCTATGCTATTTTTTGCTACAAAAGAGAACCCTTTCAAACAGGACACGCGAAATTATCCAATCAGTATCAATTACCCAGTGAGTAGTAAATATGTAATCAATGTAGCGCTTCCTGAAGGTTATGAAATTGAATCCTTACCAGAGAATTTTGCTACTATTTATGATTCAGATTCTGGAAAGTTTAGTTATATTATAAAACAAAATGGAAATTATTTGCAAGTTTTGATAAATATGGAACTATCCACTACCATGATATTACCAAATAATTATCATGCTTTTAAAGAATTTTATAGACAAATTGTTGAAAATGAAACTGAAAAAGTTGTTCTAAAAAAGATACTATAATGGACATTCAAAACGCCCAAAAAATTGTAGACGATTGGATTAAAGCACATGGTGTACGTTATTTTAATGAACTCACTAATATGGCACAACTCACTGAAGAAGTTGGTGAAGTAGCACGTATTATTGCACGACGCTATGGTGAACAAAGCGAAAAAGAGAGTGATAAAGATAAAGATTTAGGTGAAGAGTTAGCGGATGTGCTTTTTGTTGTTTTGTGTTTAGCAAATCAAACTGGAGTGAATTTACAAGAAGCTTTTGATAAGAAGCTAGAACTAAAAACCAATCGCGATCATGATAGACATCATAATAATGAGAAATTAAAATAAATTCAACAGGTATTAAGGTGGTTCAAATGCATGACGTTACAACTTAAAAAATCAAATATAGTATCAGGTTCTGAAGTGACCATTACAGGTTCTAAAAGTGAATCCAATAGATTATTAGTATTGCAAGCGCTTTACCCTGAAATTCAAATTGAAAATATTTCTAATGCCGATGATACGGTTTTAATGCAAAAGGCCCTAAAATCGCCTGCAGATAGTGTTGATATTCATCACGCTGGTACTGCCATGCGTTTTCTTGCCGCTTTTTATGCAATTCAAGACGAACGAAAAGTATGTTTAACAGGATCTCAACGTATGAAAGAACGTCCAATTGAAATCTTAGTTGATGCATTGAGGCGTTTGGGAGCTGATATAGAATATCTAGAAAATGAAGGTTATCCACCATTAATTATTAATGGAAAAACTCTTGATATAAATAAAGTATCTATTGATGCAAATGTAAGTAGTCAATATATATCTGCTTTATTACTAATTGCTCCCCAATTGAGGAATGGCCTAGAGCTTTCATTAATTGGTGATATGACATCGCTGCCATATATTAATATGACCTTGAATTTGCTGAATCAATTAGGAGTTGAAACTAGTTTTAATGACCAGTTGATACTTGTAAAACCGTTTAAAGAAATTATTAATTCCACAACAATAGTGGTCGAATCAGATTGGTCCTCTGCATCTTACTATTATAGTATAGTGGCATTAAGTCCGATTAATACTGAAATCAGATTAACTTCATATAAACAAAATTCATTTCAAGGAGATTCTGTTTTAGCTGAACTATATCAGGACTTTGGTGTTTTTACTAAATTTAAAGATACGAGTATCGTACTAAAAAAGACAAGTCAGAATTTAGAAACAAAATCATTTCATTTAAATAAAGCTCCTGATATTGCTCAAACTATAGTTGTAACGTGTTTTGCTTTAGGTATAGCATGCCATTTAAGCGGGCTTCATACGTTAAAAATAAAAGAAACTGATCGCCTTATAGCATTAAAAACAGAATTGGAAAAGTTAGGAGGTGTTGTCTCTGTTACTAATGATTCCTTGAGCTTAGAGGCTTCGACGATAATTAATGATGAAATAACAATTTCTACATATAATGATCATCGCATGGCTATGGCTTTTGCTCCTCTAGCCTTAAAAACAAATCTAAAAATTGAAAATGCCGATGTGGTTTCTAAATCGTATCCTAGGTTTTGGGATGATTTAAATGCTATTGGTTTTCAATTAAGTAAATAATAATCTGCTATTTACTTGACAAGGCCTACTTTGAGATTGTATATTTGCAACTTTGCTAAAATTAATAACTAATTGTGAAATCAATTTGGAGCTTTTGTCTAATATTTTTACTAGAGACCGCTTTAAATTTAGTACACTAAAACACTATAAATAAAAATATATGAAATTATCTCATTTTAGTTTTGATCTACCTGAAGAATTATTAGCAGATCGTCCATCAGATATTAGAGACGAAGCAAGATTAATGGTTCTTGATAGAAAAAATCAAACAATTGAACATAAGTATTTTAAAGATTTGATTGATTATTTTGATGAAGACGATGTCATGATTTTAAATAATACTAAAGTGTTTCCTGCGCGTTTGTATGGAAATAAAGAAAAAACAGGCGCTAGAATAGAAGTGTTTTTATTGCGTGAATTAAATGAGGAACAACGTCTTTGGGATGTTTTAGTAGACCCAGCTAGGAAAATAAGAATAGGAAATAAACTGTATTTTGGTGATGACGATATGTTAGTAGCTGAGGTCATTGATAATACAACTTCAAGAGGTAGAACCTTACGTTTCTTATATGATGGGTCTTATAATGAATTTCGTCAAAAATTAACTGAACTTGGAGAAACACCACTTCCTAAGTATATTAAAAGAGAAGTTGAACCTGAAGATGAAGAGCGTTATCAAACAATCTTCGCAAAGAATGAAGGTGCTGTTGCAGCTCCTACAGCAGGATTGCATTTTTCGAAACATTTATTAAAGCGTTTAGAAATTAAAGGAGTTAAGCTTCCTGAAATCACTTTGCATGTAGGATTAGGAACATTTAATCCTGTTGAAGTAGAAGATTTATCAAAACACAAAATGGACAGTGAAGAAATATTCATTGAAGATAAATCAGTTCAAATTATAAACGATGGTATAAAAACCAAAAGACGCATTTGTGCCGTTGGAACGACGTCCATGAGAGCTATAGAAAGTTCAGTGTCGTCTAGTGGGACTTTGAATCCATATGCAGGTTGGACAAATAAATTTATCTTTCCACCTTACGAATTTAGTATCGCAAATTGTATGGTTACTAATTTTCACACACCTAAATCAACACTCTTAATGATGGTGTCTGCTTTTGCTGGTCATGACTTTATGAAAAAGGCATACGAAGAAGCAATCAAAGAGAAGTATCGTTTCTATACGTATGGAGATGCAATGCTGATTATATAATAAAGTATATTTATAATAAAATGGGAGCCTTGTATGTATTACGAGGCTTTTTTTTATGGCATTTCACTCTTAAGCTATGGCTTAAAAGTGTCGCGCTTTCTGTTATATCTTTTGTTTCTAAACAAAAGGATGCCACTTTAATCGCTAATGCAAACAAATACAAACTCTTTTATTTACTTTTGTAATTAATGGAAATCAAAAAGAAAGATATACGTGCTCTAACTAAAGAGCAGCTTAGAGAATTTTTTGTCAAAGAAGGCGATAAGGCCTTTCGAGGTAATCAAGTCTATGAGTGGTTATGGAGCAAAGGAGCACATCATTTTGAGGATATGACAAATGTTTCGAAAGAAACAAGGCAAATGTTGGAAGACAATTTTGTTATCAATCATATTCAAGTCGATCAGATGCAACGAAGTAGCGATGGTACTATTAAAAATGCCGTGAGATTACACGATGGTCTAATTGTAGAATCGGTCTTAATTCCAGCAAAAAATAGAACTACAGCTTGTGTATCTTCACAGGTTGGTTGTAGTTTAGATTGTAAGTTTTGTGCTACTGCGAGATTGAAACGTATGCGAAATTTAAATCCAGATGAAATTTATGACCAGGTAGTGGCCATAGATAAGGAAAGTAAACTGTATCATAACAGACCTCTTAGTAATATTGTATTTATGGGAATGGGAGAGCCTCTCATGAATTATAATAATGTGATTAAAGCCATCGAAAAAATAACGTCCCCAGAAGGATTGGCAATGTCTCCAAAACGCATTGTTGTATCTACTTCTGGTGTACCTAAAATGATTAAAAAAATGGCTGATGACAAAGTGAAGTTCAAACTTGCTGTGTCTTTGCATTCTGCAATAGATGAAGTTAGAACGTCTATTATGCCATTTAATAAGTCGTTTCCATTGGATAGTTTGAGAGAAGCATTAGAGCACTGGTACGCCGCAACAAAAAATAGAATCACTTACGAATATATTGTTTGGGATGGTATCAATGATTCTAAAAAAGATGTAGATGCATTGATTAAATTTTGCAAGTTTGCGCCAAGTAAGGTCAATCTAATTGAGTATAATCCAATTGATGATGGCGAATTTCAACAAGCTAATTCTAAGGCAATAGATATGTATGTTTCTATGCTGGAAGCCAATAATATAACCGTTACTGTCAGACGATCGCGTGGTAAAGATATCGATGCTGCCTGTGGCCAATTGGCAAATAAAAGTTAATAAAAAAAACCAACGCAAAGCGTTGGTTTTTTTTATTATAAAAGTAAATTAAAGCTTATTGCTTCAATAATTTAATCGTCTGAGTCCTACCTGCGATAGTGACTTTTGCCAAATAAATACCATCCTTTAAAGTACTCATATTTATAGTTTCACTGGTTTGAGACAGAGCAGTATTCATAACACGTTGTCCTAATATGTTATATAACTCAAAGTTGTCAAACGCTAATTGATCCGATTGTAGACTTAATACATCAGTAATTTTATCATAAAAATAATTGAATGAATTTTGTTCAAAATCATTAACACTTAAAGATCCATCATCTGTAGTAAATGACCATGTAGTACAAAAAATTGCAGTACCAAAACAATTTACAGGAGCAATTGACCATGTGTAAGAAGTCAAAATATCTAAACCAGTGATATCTACAGTAGTATCAGCAACAGTGCCTAACGCAGTGCCATCTAGAGTAAATACATAGCCGCTTGCGCCAGCTATAGCATCCCAAGAAAAAGTAACTGAACGACCGCCACTGCCATCATCCGAAGTTGCAGCTGCAGGTTCGGTATCAATAGGAGCTATTACAGTAGTACAAGCAGGTGCTGCAGTTTCTGTACAAACAGCAGTGGTAAAACTCCACACAGCACTTGTTGTAGTTCCCATGCAGTTTATGGCATCGATTTTCCAATAATAAGTTGTATTGCTAGTTGCACCAAAATTAACAGTATTGCCACTAGTAGCACCTGCTAGAGAGCCAATATCATCACCAGTGATTGTTAAACCAATGCTTATATCAAAACTATCGACCGCTTCTCCTGATGTATCTTCTACCCAAGAAAAAGTAACACCAGTACCAATAATAGTTACACCAGTAGCAGCATCGGCTGGAGTAGGTGTTGTTACAGCATTAGGAGCTGCAGTTGCAGTACAGACACAAGTTGTACACTCAATTGCTGTTACAGTGTCAGGACCAGAAGAGCCATTACAAGCTGCATCAAGCGTCCAATAGCATATAATGTCAGTAATCCCTGCTCCAGCCGTAAAAGTTACCGAGTTTGCACCATGGCCAATTATTGTTATTCCATCACTTTCTGTAACCGTTATGTACATTGCGGCAGTAACAGTGTATGTTTCGCCAGGAACAATACCTGTAAGGACAGAAAATTCATTATCTGGCCAGTTATTTGCAGATATTTGTTGTACTCCAGGTACAGGAGCTATAGTTACAGTTGTATCTGGCCATTGGTAGCTTTGTGTTGTACATTGGCTATAAGACCAAGAAATCATAGTTAAACTTAAAATAAAAAGTAAAGTAATTTTTTTCATAATTTTGTATTAAATAATTAATAGTATAACAAATATACATTTTTTTAAAAAATCGCTGCAGACAATTATAAATTTAAACTAGAAATTGCAGAATTTTCATAATTATAACATCTCCAAAGACTAACACCTTGGCTATTATATTTCCAGGCTATGTCGCCATTTGATGTAATTTCCCAAAAACCATAATCGCCTTCGCAAATAAGTGTATTTCCGTTTGGTAATCTAACAGCTCCTGAAATAATTCTTGAATACATATCTTCATCTGTAAACTGCCACACTATATTAGGTTCGTTGTCAGTATTTGCCTCAAGATTAAAGGTAGCAGGTAAACTTAATTCGTAAACTGCAGATTGCTCTATGTTATTATCTTTATTAACAAAAACGAGCATGTTATCTTTTCCAGGAACATCTTTTTCAATTAAATTTGGGAAGTGGTTGTTGTAAAATAGTCGATTGCCTATATTATCATAAGTTTCGGGGTTTCCAAACCTGTAAATTAAATCTCCTCCGTTATTATAATTTCCACCCAAACTTGAAGAGGCTTCAGCGGTTGTAGTACTGTGATCGATTACCCAAATTTCACTATAAAAGTTTATACTAAAATAAATTACATCCTTTGCTTCATCGTAATCGATTCCGTTACCATGCATTAAATCGCCACCTTCTATAGAGCTGTTATAATTAATGTCAATACGAGTTGGGTTATCATTTATATTCCCATAATTTAATGCATTTAAATCAAAATCTTGAACTATATGATCAAAACTATGCCATTCCCAAACAATTTGATTTGTGGTTGGGTCTATTTCTATTAATGCTTCAGGGAAAATATCTGAATCTACATTAATTCCATTTTGTTGTGCAGTAGATGAACTAATTCTTTCCCAAGCAATAAATAACACATTACCATTAGGTAGTATTTCTACATCATGATGAGCTATATAATCATTAGTTGCGTAGGTGTATTGCCAATCAACACTCGAATCTGAATTTAATATTTTAACAGTACCTCCTGCTCCTCCAAAATTAATTTCTGGAGCATTAACTTTAAACATTCCTAGAAGTTTCCCATCAGGAAGGAGTTCTAAATCATTACCTAGCCTTGTGTCAAAGTTCCATTCATAGATTCGTACACCTGTTTTGTCTATTAAATACGATGTGTTTCCAGCATTTTCTATAGCAAGTACGAGGCTGTTGTCTATTAAACCTTCATTATAAACTTCAATGTTTGGAGTAAGATTGAGTGTTGGTGTAGAGTTATCATCATCATTGTTACAATTATATAAAGTAATAAATACTATAAGTAGTGCAAATTTTTTCATCTTTAAAATTTAGGTATAAAAATAGAATTATTTACTTTTTAAGTCAATAGAATTACTCGATTTTTATTAGGTTTGTTAAAACGTGTTTCCTTTTGAAAATTACTGAAAAAATAAAACAGCCCATTGACTATGAGATGGAACTTTTTGAACAAAAGTTTTTACTGTCAATGTCAAGTAAAGTAGCACTTCTCAATCGCATTACACATTATATTGTAAACCGTAAAGGAAAGCAAATGCGACCTATGTTCGTGTTTTTGGTTGCCAAAATGATACATAATGGAGAAGTAAGTGAACGCACGTATAGAGGCGCGTCAGTAATCGAATTAATTCATACGGCAACATTGGTGCATGATGATGTTGTAGATGATAGTAATCGAAGACGCGGCTTCTTTTCAATTAATGCGCTTTGGAAAAATAAAATCGCAGTTTTAATAGGAGATTACTTATTGTCTAAAGGGTTACTGCTCTCAATCGATAATAATGACTTCGATTTGCTTAAAATAATTTCGGTTGCTGTACGAGAAATGAGTGAAGGTGAATTGTTACAGATTGAAAAAGCAAGACAACTCGATATTACAGAAAATATCTATTACGAAATAATTCGTCAGAAGACAGCAACTCTAATTGCTGCTTGTTGTAGTCTTGGTGCTGCTTCTGTAAGGCCAAATACATCTGATGTAGAAACGATGCGACAGTTTGGTGAACTCATTGGGATGGCCTTTCAAATTAAAGATGATTTGTTTGATTATGGAAATGAGGCTATTGGAAAGCCAACTGGAATTGACATTAAAGAGCAAAAAATGACACTACCTCTTATTTATGTTCTTAATAAATGTTCATCCAAAGAAAAGAAGTGGCTCATAAACTCTGTTAAGAACCATAATAAAGATAAAAAACGAGTAAAGGAGGTAATTACCTTTGTGAAATCTAATGGAGGCTTAGAATATGCAGTGACTAAAATGAAACAGTTTCAAACTGAGGCATTACAAATACTTCAAAACTATCCAAATTCAGATTATAGAGATTCTCTAGAATTAATGGTGAATTACGTCATTGATCGTAAAAAATAACTATTAATTTTCATCTCAGGCAACCCTTTGCACAATTTTTGCGTCTCTATAAATAGAAGACCTAATGAAACTGTTTTTGAAAGTAATTCAACTTCATAATAATAACACTGAGCTTATCAGAAGAGCTGCGAAAAATAATCGCGATGCTCAACATATATTATATGAATCTCACGCTCCAAAAATGCTAAGCATATGTCGATATTACGTCAAAGATGTGCATAAAGCTGAAGAAGTAATGCTTAATGGTTTTTTAAAAGCGTTTACGCATATCAAAAGCTTTCAAAATGAAGGCAGTTTTGAAGGATGGTTACGAAGAATAATGGTTAGATCGGCAATTTCATTTTTAAGACAAGAAAAGAATATTGAGTTTTCTGTGGAAGAAGTTACTCAGTATGGGTACACCAACAATATAGAATCTGAAATTGAAGTCGCTGAAATACAACAGCTCATTGATGAATTGCCAGATGGATATAAAATGGTTTTTAATATGTATGCCATTGAAGGATATAAGCATTTTGAAATTGCTGAAGTATTAAATATTTCTGTGGGCACTTCAAAATCGCAATTGTTTAAAGCAAGACAGCTGCTGCAACAAATGATTATTGCACTTGAGACAAGAAGACAAGGCTAAAAAAAGTAATGAACAAATTTGTTGAAAAACACATTAAATAATAAAACCCATTAGTGGGATTAAATAATACAGGCTATGGCACCAATTAATTTCGAAGAAAATATAAAAGACAAGCTTGAAAAAAGAACCTTACAGCCATCTGTTGAATCGTGGAGCAAACTTGAAAATCGATTGGATATTCAGGGGAAGAAGAGAAACAATAAGCGTTATTTATGGATTGGAGCTGCTGCAAGTATGGTGGGAATTATATTGGTTACATCTCAGTTGTTTAAAACGAATGAGATTGAACAACAAACAATGGAGATCGTGAATGCAGATGCTGAAATAAATACTGATAAGCCAGAGATTCAAGAAGAAGATTTAACTCTTAGTGAGACGCAATTCACGACTGTTACTTCAGAGAATAGAACCGATGTAGAACAAATTAAGACTGATATTAAAACAGAGGATGACTCACATTACAATGAGGATGCAATAGTAAATAATCAAAGCAATTCAACAAAAGAATATGCTCAGATGAATCCAGGAAAAACAAAAGAAAAAACAAAAGTTGAAAGTGCAATATTTGAAGAGCTTTCCCCTGAGCAATTAAAACTAAACGAAGTCGTCGCTCAAATTAAAATGATGTCTGAAGATGGCAAATCTGTTACCGAAGAAGATATCGATGCGCTTTTACAGCAAGCGGAAAGAGAAATTATAGCTAATAAAATATATAAGGAAAACACTAAAGTGGTTGATGCCAGTGCCCTGCTGCAAGTCGTTGAGACAGATTTGGATCAATCCTTTAGAGATAAAGTTTTTAAAACATTAAAATCCAGTTATTATACGGTGAAAACTGCAGTTACTGATCGTAATAATTAATAGTTTCAATTAAATGAGACTTATAAAATAGTAGAAAAAAGAAACATCAATTTTAAAACAAACACTTATGAACACTATTACTAAACAGGTAGTGCTGTTATTACTATGCTTCGTTGTAAGCCAAGTCAATGCGCAGGACTCCATTCAAAAAACGAGCAATCAATATAAGATTGAAACCCTTAATGAGCTAAAAGAGATCATTAAAAAAGAAGAGCGTGAGTTCTTAAAAACGGAAGTCGAAGCAATTAATCAACGCTTGGAACAAGGTGAATTAACAAATGAGTCTGCTGAAAAATTAAAAAAGGAAGCGGCTAAAAAACGAGCATTGAATATTGAAAACAGATTAGCTATTGTTGACAACAAAATAGCGCTTATAAAACGTAATGATTCGGATTATATTCTTGATTCAGATAACACGGCACAATTCAATATAAGTATTAATGGAGATGATAGCTTTTCAGAATTTAGAATTGGAGGTAAAAATAAACCACGAAAATATGACAAACGAACAACTAGTGATTTGGTTTTTGCCATAGGATTTAATAATGCATTGGTCGATGGAGAATCTATAGGTGACACTTATAACTTTCTTGAATCAGGTTTTATTGAATTAGGATTTGCATGGAAAACTAGAGTGTTTGAAAACTCAAATACATTAAGGTTAAAGTATGGGTTTTCTTTTCAATGGAATAAATTGACCATAAAAGATGATAAATATTATGTTCAAGATGGTAATATAACAACGTTGGAATCATTTCCATCAGAATTGAGAGATTCTCAATTAAGAATTACGAATCTAGTAGTTCCTATACATTTTGAATTTGGTCCATCAAAAAAAATAGAAAAGAAGAATTATTTCAGGTACTCAACATATCGCCAAATCAAGTTTGGAATCGGTGGATACGCGGGATTTAATATTGGGACACAACAGAAATTGCAATTTAAAGAAGATGGCGATAAAGTAAAACAAAAGATAAGACGGAATTATAATGCCTCGCCGTTTGTGTATGGATTGAGTGCCTATTTGGGATATGGAAGTGTTGGGTTATATGTGAAATATGATTTAAATACAGTTTTTAAAGATCAACAACTCGAACAAAATAACCTGTCAATGGGATTCCGATTCGATTTAGATTAATTCAAGAATGATTCATTAAAAAGCTCTATTCTTTGTAATAGAGCTTTTTGTTTTATAAAATATCTTACCCAATGCTAAATTTAGTACATTTACAATCTGCAAAAAAGTATTCCAATTGATATCAAAATCAAGCATAGAACAAGTTTTTGAAACTGCCAGAATAGAAGAAGTAATTGGTGATTTTGTCCAGCTAAAAAAAGCTGGAAGTAACTTCAAAGGTTTAAGTCCGTTTAGTGATGAACGCTCTCCTAGCTTTATGGTGTCTCCAGTGAAACAAATTTGGAAAGATTTTTCGAGCGGAAAAGGAGGTAATGCCGTTACTTTTTTGATGGAACATGAACATTTCACCTATCCTGAAGCGATTAAGTATTTAGCTAAAAAGTACAATATTGAAATCGAAGAAACAGAACAAACGGATGCTCAAAAAGAAGAGGCTAATGAACGCGAAAGTCTTTATTTAGTAAATGAATTTGCCAATACATATTTTCAAAAGGTCCTTCATAAAACAGATCAAGGTCAAGCGATTGGCTTAAGTTATTTTAAAGAACGAGGCTTTACAGATGAAACTATGAAAGCTTTTAATCTTGGGTATTCACTAGATGAGTGGCAGGGGTTTACCGATGAAGCTTTAAAGCAAGGTTACCAAATAGAGTTCTTAGAAAAAACGGGTTTAACTATAGTTAAGGATGAGAAACGTTTTGATCGATTCAAAGGTCGTGTTATGTTTCCAATTCATAGTATGAGTGGACGTGTATTAGGATTTGGTGGACGGATATTAAAAGCGGATAAAAAGGCTGCAAAATATTTAAACTCACCAGAAAGTGAAGTGTATCACAAGAGTAAAATATTATATGGTTTATTTCATGCGAAACAAAGTATTGCTAAAGAAGATAATTGTTTTTTAGTTGAAGGGTATACTGATGTAATTCAGTTTCATCAAACTGGAATTAAAAATGTTGTTGCGTCTTCTGGAACCGCTTTAACACCAGAGCAGATTCGATTAATTAATAGATTGACAAAAAATATCACGGTTCTTTTTGATGGTGATGCGGCAGGAATAAGAGCTTCAATAAGAGGGATTGACCTCATATTGGAACAGGGTATGAATGTGAAAGTTTGTACGTTTCCAGAAGGTGAGGATCCAGATAGTTTTGCAAAACAGAATACCCTCGAAGAATTAGCAGTTTATCTAGACTCTAAGGCAAAAGATTTTATACAATTTAAGGCATCACTATTAGTTGAGGAAGCAGATAATGATCCTATAAAGAAGGCAGATACTATTAGAAACATTGTAAATAGTATTAGTAAAATTCCAGATCCAATAAAGCGAGAAATTTATATCCAGGAGTGTTCGCGAATTATGGATATTAGTGAAGATGTTCTTTTTACTACGCTGGCGCAGATTCACAAAAAGGAATCTCAGGAAGCTGGAAAAAAACAACAGCAAGAAAAGAAAGCCTTTGATGTTATCCATAAAGAAGAGCCTAAGCGAAAAATAAATCTTCAATATGAATTGGAACGGAAAATAATCGAGATTTTATTACTTTACGGTTCTAAGACTGAGGATTTTGAAGATTTGGTGCTCAAAGAAAATGATTCTGGTGAACTTATATTAGAGCCAGTTACCAATCGGGCAAGAGTATTTGAGAAAATTTATCTTGATTTACAGGAAGATGAAATGCAGTTTACAAATCCTAATTTTAAATCACTTTATTATTCTATAGTAGACGTTTTGCATCAAGAGCCCGAATTTTCTACACGTGATTTTGTAAATAAACTAGATCAAAATATGGCTAGTGAAGTTACAACGATACTTATGGAAGATGAGCGTTATAATTTACATGATTGGGAACGGAATCATATCATTCCAAAGGATAAAAATGAAACAGTCCCGCAATTAGTTAATCAAACCATATTAAGCTTACGATGCTTTTTAATAGATAAAAAAGTGGCAGAGTACCAAACGGATACTTTGCGAAAAAATAGTAATTCAAGAGGAATCCTCGAAGATGTGAAAGATTACCTAGGACTCAAGATGTTATTGTCTAGAAAATTAGGAAAAGTAATTGGGAGCAAGTTTTAAGTCAATTCCATGTGTTTGGCTTGATGTATCAAATCTACGATATTAGAAACGTTTAATTTTTTAAACAAACGTGCTTTATAAGTACTCACTGTTTTCTCATTGATATCCAGCTCAATTGCAATTTCTTTATTCTTTTTTCCTGAAGACATTAACTTTAGCACTTCAACCTCTCTTGTAGATAATCGCTTGTACATCTTGCTTTTAGATCGTTTAGTGTCATTAAACGTTAAGTGTTTAGCCATGGCGTCACTAAGATAAATGCCTCCGTTATACACTTTTTTAATGGCTTCAATTATTGTATCTGTTTCGACTGTTTTTGAAACATAGGCTGAAGCACCAGCTTTTAAAACGCTAATTGCATATATTTCTTCTGGGTGATAACTAAACATGATCACTTTGAGATCAAGATGTTCTTTTTTGATTGCTCTTAAAGCTGTTATACCGTTGAGTTCTGGTAAATCAATTTCAGAAATTATGACATCTACAGAATGACGTCTAATAAATTCAAAAATTTCAATTCCGCTGCCTATACTGCCAACTACAGTTATTTCTGGGTGAGACTCAAATAATAGCTCAAAACCCTTTCTGATAATTGGATGATTGTCTACGACCAATACCTTTATCATGATAATTAGTGTTAATTGATTTGTTAATTATAGAGGCCAGAACTCAAATAGCTTAAATTCAAGAATGTGGAGATTTGTAAGTAAAAGTAACGAAAAAAATCAACATTTGGGGTATTTTACCTATGTAATTACTCTAATTACTTCAAATCATTAGGGATTTCACAAATTGGTATTGCTGTCATTTTGTGCTGATTAGCTGAATTACAGCGCATAAATATATTAAATACGTCTTGCTGTCTTCCTGAAAAATCATCCAAAGCTTTACCTTCCCCTTTCATTTGCATAGCCCATTCCAATTCTGGATAAGAAGCGCCGATTTGATCTTCATCGCTTCTTGCGTCACCAAATAATCCGTCGCTAGGAGCTGCATTCATAATTGAAGGAGGGACATTTAAAAATTCACCTATTTGATACACTTCAGATTTTAATAAATCTGCTATTGGACTTAAATCTACGCCACCATCACCATATTTTGTGTAAAAACCAACACCAAAATCTTCAACCTTATTTCCAGTGCCAGCAACTAAAAGACCATGTAATCCTGCATGATAATACAAAGTTGTCATTCTTAATCGTGCTCTTGTGTTTGCTAAAGCCATGTCCACAATAGATTGTTTCCCAACTAGTGACACTTCCGTTTTAAATTCTTCAAAAACAGGAGTCAAATTCACGTTTAAATCTCTAACATTAGAGAATCGTGATTTTAATTGTGAGATGTGCTCTTGTGCTCTAGATACATGACTTTCAGCTTGGTGAATTGGCATTTCTATACACAATAAATCTAAACCTGTTTTAGCACATAACGTCGAAGTAACCGCTGAATCAATTCCGCCAGAAACACCTATGACTAAGCCATTGACGCGAGCATTAATGGCATATTCTTTTAACCAATTTACAATATGATCAACAACTTTTTCTGTTTGCATTTTTATAAGAATTTATAACAAAGAATAGTACCTTTGCATAACAAAAATAAGGATTCACGTAATTAATAAAAATTAATACCGTTTAAGTTTTTGTAAAAATTAAACATGAAAAAACTCGCAACCATTCTCTTAATCTGTTTTTGTCTCTATTCTTGTGAAAACGAAGATAAAATTGAAAAAGAGATTTCGAATATAAATATTGATTTCACAGTCGAACGATTTGACAAGGCTTTTGCTAAAGCAGATTCAAATCAACTTCCAAAATTGAAACAAGCATTTCCATTTCTGTTTTCAAAGCGAATCCCAGATTCAATTTGGATTGATAGAATGAATGATACGCTTCAACATCAATTGTCGCAAGAGGTAAATACCGCATTTGGAGAATTAGAAAACATTGAGCCAGAAATAAAAAGTTTGTTTCAACATTTAAAATATTACAACAAGGTTTTTGAAGCACCAAGAGTTATAACGTTAACGAATTTTGTGGATTATCGAAATAAATTAATTGTTACAGATACTATAGCTCTAATTGCTTTGGATAACTATTTAGGAACAGAGCATGTTTTTTATGGGAATATTCAACAGTATCTAGTTCAAAATATGAAGCCATCACAAATAGTCGTTGATTTGGCCTCTAGTTATGCAGAAAAATATTCGTATCAGTCACAGAGAAAAACCTTATTAGATGAAATGATTTATTTTGGTAAATCGTTATACTTTAAGGATAAAATGATACCCTTTAAAACAGATGCTGAAAAGATTGGGTATGCTCCAAATGAATTCATTTTTGCGACTGAAAATGAGCAATATATTTGGAGATATTTTATTGAAGAAGAAATGTTGTACAGTACTGATAATGATTTGCCAAGTCGATTCATTGCGCCAGCTCCATTTAGTAAGTTTTATTTAGAATTAGATAGTGATTCTCCTGGTAGACTTGGTCAATTTATTGGTTGGAAAATCGTAAGATCATATATGGAAAATAATGATATTTCTTTGATGGACATGCTCCAAATAGATGCCGTAGAAATTTTTAATAATGCTAATTATAAACCCGAAAAATAATGTCAGATATAATCACTTCTAAAATAGAATTAAATGTAGAACTGGATGCGAATAGGATTCCAGAAAAATTATCATGGACAGCTCAAGATGGAGGCATCAATAACGAAGATGCTAAAGCTATGATGCTTTCAGTTTGGGATAGTAAAAGTCAAGAGACTTTGAGAATCGATCTTTGGACAAAAGATATGCCTGTTGACGAAATGAAGCAATTTTTTCACCAGACTTTAGTGGCGATGAGTGATACGTTTAATCGTGCGACTCAAGATGAAAAAATGACAGCCACGATGAAGGATTTCTGTGATTATTTTGCTGAAAAATTAGAGCTCAAAAAATAATTTCTATATTGATTGATGCGAAAAATTCTTTTTGGCATTGTAATTACATTAATTGTTTTATTCACTTTTAAATATTGTGGAGAAAAGAATAACGAACAAATCCTACTTCAAGAAACTTCTGCATTAATTCAAGAGCAATTAAATAATGTAGGGAAGTTAGTTGCTACCGAAGGGCATTATAGGGAGGTTTTTAATTACAAGAATTCCAAAACCCAATTACTACGTTAAGTGAGCTTCAAGGATTAAAGCTATAATTTAGAACTTAAGCTTTGCCAGCCTCCGCCGTTTATGACTTCGATGCCCTGATTTTTTAATATCGAAGCTGCATTTCTAGATCGCATGCCACTAGCACAGCAGGTAATTACAGGTTTGTTAAGTTTTAGTATTGAACTAATTTGAGAGTTTAAATTCTGCAACGGTATATTCTTGGAGCCTCTAATAGCACCACGTTGAAATTCGCCAATGGTTCTAACATCTATAATTAGAGCGTCTCTTGTAATAAAGTCTTTAATTTTTTCAGTTTTATCTCCGTTTAAAAAATCTAATAATCCCATGATTTCATTTTTTTTACAAATTACTTTAATATTTTTCATTTCGAATGTAACAAGAGTTACAAGATAAATTTTTCTGTATATTCAACGTCTCATATGAAACAAGAAACACGCAAAGAAGAAATTGTTAGAGTAGCAGCAAAACTTTTCAAAGAAAAAGGATATAGTGCCGTATCAATGCGCGATTTAGCCAGTGCTATGGGAATGCGTGCAGCAAGTTTATATAATCATATCAATTCGAAACAGGATATATTAAAAGAGATTATCATCTCTATTGCAGAGCTGTTCACCAAAGGGATGAATGAAATATTAGCTTCTGATAGATCTAATATCGAAAAACTAAAACATATTATTGAACTTCACGTGACTATCTCTAGTCAAAATGCTAATGGCATGGCATCACTTAATAACGATTGGATGCATCTTGAAGATCAATTAGTTTATTATATGGAGCTGAGACATAATTATGAAGATAATTTTAGAGCTATCCTAAAGAATGGTATTGAGTCTAATGAAATAAGAGGATCAAAACCTGAAATTATGTTATTTTCAATGTTATCTACCTTGAGATCCTTGTATTTATGGATTCCAAAGAAAGAAGATTTAAATCCTAAAGAATTGTCTGCAACCTTAAACGAGATACTCATTAACGGAATTAGCAAATAGTTTGAAAAAAATTTCGTAAATTTGTCATGCAAACTAACGATTGTTAGTTTTTTAATTTTTATAGAAATATTACAGATACATGGCAGATTTTCATTCCGTAAAAGTTGCAGATATTTATAAAGAAACAAAGGATACTGTAGTTGTAAAATTCGATATTCCAGAACAACTTCATCAGGATTTTGATTTTAAACAAGGTCAACATTTAACATTGCGTAAAATTATCAAAGATGAGGATATTCGTCGTTCGTATTCATTATGCTCTAGTCCATTGGATAAACAATGGAAAGTTGCCATAAAACAAATTCCAGGTGGTGCATTTTCAACCTATGCTAATACTGAATTAAAAACTGGAGATATGCTCGAAATAATGGAGCCTACAGGTCATTTTTATGTCGAAGTCGAGCCTGAAACTTCAAAAAATTATGTCGCCTTTGCGGCTGGAAGCGGAATCACCCCAATGCTTTCTATTATTAAAACACATTTATTGTCTGAGCCGAATAGTACTTTCAAACTATTCTATTTGAATCGCACCGTAAAATCCATTATCTTTAAGGAAGAAATTGAACGTCTTAAAAATCAATTCTTTGGCCGTTTTCAAGTCTTTTATTTTTTAACCAAAGAACAACGAGACATTCCATTTTTAAATGGACGATTCGATAAAGAAAAACTGTCTGTATTAACAAAGACATTCATCGATATTGAAGATACCAACCACTGTTTTATTTGTGGACCACAAGACATGATATTTTTGATTAGAAATCATTTAATGGATGCTGGTTTGGATACGAATAAAATACATTATGAATTATTTTTCACTGGAGATACTAAAGCCAGTCAATTGCATATTGCTGAGGTTTTAGAGCATAAAGCTGAAGGGACAGAGGTCACTATTATAGATGGCGGTAAAGAATTTCATTTTGTGATGGATGACGATTTTGATACTATTTTAGATGGTGCTTTGGCCGCTGGAGCCGATTTACCATTTGCATGTAAAGGCGGTGTGTGTAGTACTTGTAAATGTCAAGTAGTCGAAGGATCTGTAGAAATGAAAGTGAATTATGCACTGGAAGAAAAAGAAGTTGAACAAAACTTTGTGCTAAGTTGTCAAGCGGTTCCAACAAGCGATAAAATTGTTGTGGATTTTGATGTATAAATCCCTTTGAAAAAAAGGATCTCATAAAACAAAGTAATGTCACCTTGAGCGCAGTCGAAAGGTCTTAAATAGAAATGAATAACTATTCACTAATAATCTAAAGAATGAGTGAAGAACAAATAAAAGATTTAGAGGAACAATTTGAAGCACGAATTGCACGTGATGAGAAAATTGAACCTAAAGATTGGATGCCTGAGAAATATCGAAAAACTCATATTCGTCAAATGTCTCAGCATGCGCATTCAGAAGTTGTAGGCATGTTGCCAGAAGGTAACTGGATTACTAGAGCACCTTCGTTACGTAGGAAAGTAGCCTTGCTGGCAAAGATTCAGGATGAAGCTGGTCATGGACTTTACTTGTATAGTGCCTGTGAAACCTTAGGTATTTCTAGAGATGAATTGTATGATCAATTGCATTCAGGTAAAGCGAAATATTCGAGCATCTTTAATTATCCGACCATTACTTGGGCAGATATGGGCGCGATTGGATGGCTGGTTGATGGCGCTGCCATTATTAATCAAGTACCACTTTGTAATACCTCTTTTGGGCCTTATGCCAGAGCCATGGTTCGCGTCTGCAAAGAAGAAAGTTTTCATCAACGTCAAGGTTATGAAATCATGATCAAATTGATGCAAGGGACTCCTGAACAAAAGGAAATGGCACAAGATGCATTGAACCGATGGTGGTGGCCTTCATTAATGATGTTGGGTCCAATAGACGCAGAATCTGTACATACCGAACAATCTATGAAATGGAAATTGAAACGCAAATCAAATGATGAGTTGCGTCAACAATTTATAGATCAAACTGTTCCTCAAGCAGAATTAATAGGACTAACAATACCTGATCCAGATTTGAAATGGAATGATGAAAAAGGATGTTATGATTTTGGAGCAATTGATTGGGATGAGTTTTGGCAAGTAGTTAAAGGTCATGGACCATGTAATAAGGAACGTATGAATGCAAGAGTTGGTGCATGGGAACGTGGAGAATGGGTGCGAGATGCAGCAGTAGCCTACGCAGAAAAAAAAGCAAATAAAAACATAAATAAAGCAGTTTAAGATGAAAAAAAACTGGCCTCTTTGGGAAGTCTTCGTAAGAAGTAAAAACGGATTAGAACATCGTCATTTTGGTAGTCTTCATGCCGCTGATGCGGACATGGCATTAGAAAATGCTCGTGATGTTTATACAAGAAGAAATGAAGGTGTAAGTATTTGGGTTGTAGAATCGAAAGATATTACAGCTTCAAATCCAGAGCATAATGGTGAATTATTTGAACCTGCTCAAGACAAGGTGTATCGGCACCCCACATTTTATGATTTACCGGATGAAGTAAAATATATGTAATAATTGTCATTCCAGTGAAAACTGTAATATCATAAATGAAAACTAAATGTCACCTTGAGCGCTGTCGAAAGGTCTCAATTTAAGAAAGATGAATAAAGAACACTTATATAAATATATTCTAGGAATAGCAGACAACTCCTTAATATTAGGGCAACGTTTAGGAGAGTTATGCGGACATGGTCCAAACTTAGAAACAGATATCGCTGGAACCAATATTTCATTGGATTTATTTGGGCAATCACGTAGTTATTATCAATATGCAGCAAAGTTAATAGGAAACGGCGCAACTGAAGATAGTATTGCGATGTTGCGAAACGAGAGAGAGTATATCAATGTACTCTTGGTTGAGCAACCTAATACAGATTTTGCCTATACCATGGCACGTCAGTTTTTGTTTGATGTCTATCATTTATTAATGCTACAAGAATTACAGAAAAGCCATGATGTCACGCTTGCGGCTATCGCAAATAAATCGATAAAAGAAGTGAGTTATCATTTGCGCTTTTCGTCAGATTGGGTGAAGCGTCTTGGTGATGGTACGGAAGAAAGTCATCAAAAAATGCAAGATGCAATCGATGGACTGTGGACGTATACTGACGAATTGTTCCATCAAACGGATGCAGATAAAGCGATGGTTGCTGAAGGTGCTGGAGTTGATGTAAAAGAACTAAAAGATTCCTATTATAGCAAAGTTACTAAAGTCTTAGCCGAAGCAACTCTTGAAACTCCAGAATCAAAATGGTTTCAAAAGGGTGGGAAGAACGGTGTACATACTGAACACCTCGGTTATTTATTAAGTGATTTGCAATACATGCAACGAACATTTCCAAATATGGAATGGTAATTATGACAACAGTTGAGCAACATATAGACCATATTCTTATACCAATTCTGGATCAGGTTTCAGATCCAGAAATACCTGTATTATCTATTATGGAAATGGGAGTCGTGCGTTCAGCAGTTATTGAAAACAATGTTGTTAAAGTAGAAATAACACCAACATATAGCGGTTGTCCAGCAATGGACGTTATCGGTGATGATATCAAAAAAGTGCTTTTAGAAGCTGGCTTTCAGTCGGAAGTGGATTTGATCTTAGCTCCAGCTTGGACTACTGATTGGATTACTGCCAAAGGTAGAAAAGCACTCGAAGATTATGGTATCGCAGCACCTTTAAAAGTAGATGCGGATAAAGAGGCGTTATTGGGTGGAAAAAAATTAGTGAAGTGTACCAATTGTGGTTCGCAGAACACAAAATTAGTGAGTCAATTTGGATCAACCGCATGTAAAGCATTGTTTAAATGTGAAGACTGTCAAGAACCATTCGACTATTTTAAATGTTTGAAGTAAAATAATTATAGCGTTACCCAAGGGTCAGGCTTTCGGCAGTCGCTCTTAAATTAAAAACTTTAAGGAGCTTCAACAAAGCCTTAATCCTTAACGCAGATTGAGAGAAATAAAATAGGTATGAGCAATTCAATTGAACTAAAAATTGAAAACAATATAGCGTACATCACGCTCAATAGACCCGAAGTGTTTAATAGCTTCAATCGCGAAATGGCTTTGCGATTGCAAAGCACACTAGATGCTTGTGAAACCAATGAAGCTGTGAGAGCAATTGTTTTATCTGGAAATGGAAAAGCATTTTGTGCAGGTCAAGATTTAAAAGAAGTGACCTCTCCAGAATTAAACCCTGGTTTTAAAAAAATACTAGAAGAACATTATAATCCTATTATTTTAAGAATCCGAAATATTGAAAAACCAATTATAGGTGCTATCAATGGTGTGGCGGCAGGTGCTGGCGCAAATATTGCTTTGGCCTGCGATATAGTGGTTGCTAACGAAAAAGCGAGTTTTATTCAAGCTTTTAGCCTCATTGGATTAATTCCTGATAGTGCTGGTACTTTCTTTTTACCGCGACTTATCGGATTTCAAAAAGCATCTGCGTTGGCAATGTTAGGTGATAAGGTGAATGCTGAAGAAGCAGAACGATTAGGAATGATATACAAGTATGTGTCTTCAGAAGATTTTGAAGATACCGTAAAGACATTGGCTTTAAAACTAGCTAATATGCCAACTAAGGCACTCGGACTGATTAAGAAAACATTTAATCAATCCTTGACAAATACTTTAGAAGAGCAGTTGGCATTGGAATCAAAGCATCAAATAGAAGCGGCCAGCACGAGTGACTATAATGAAGGAGTGACCGCATTTATGGAAAAAAGAAAACCAAACTTTAAAGGAAGATAATTTCTTGTCACCTCGAGCGGAGTCGAGAGGTCTCAAAACGAATACAATAATATGAATGTAGGAATAATAGGAAGTGGAACAATGGGAAGTGGAATTGCACAAGTGGCTGCTACTTCGGGTTGTAAAGTTAAATTGTATGATACCAATCAAATTGCTCTGGATAAGAGTAAATCTGTTTTGGAAAAAGTGTTGTCTCGTCTTATTGAAAAAGGACGAATTGATACTGACGAAAAATTAAGGATTCAAACCAATATTTCTTATATCAATAGCCTAAAAGATTTGGCAGATTCTAATTTGACTATCGAAGCTATTGTTGAAAATTTAGAGATTAAACAACGCGTGTTTTCAGAATTGGAAAGCTATGTTGCTGACGATTGCATCATTGCCTCAAATACCTCAAGTTTGTCTATTGCGTCTATTGCAGCATCACTTAAGAAACCTGAGCGTTGTATAGGTATTCACTTTTTTAACCCAGCGCCATTGATGAAATTGGTAGAGGTAATTCCTGCTATTCAAACGTCAAAGGAAGTTCTTGAAAAATCAGTTCAAACCATTTCTGAATGGAAAAAAGTTGTAGCTGTTGCTAAAGACACACCTGGGTTTATTGTCAATCGTGTAGCACGACCATTTTATGGAGAAGCATTAAGAATTTATGAAGAAGGATTAGCAGATTTTGCAACGATTGATTGGAGTTTAAAAACCTTAGGAGGCTTTAGAATGGGGCCTTTTGAATTGATGGATTTTATTGGGAATGATGTCAATTATACCGTTACCGAAACAGTTTTTACAGCTTTTTATTTTGACCCAAGATATAAACCAGCTTTTACTCAAAAACGTTTTGCAGAGGCAGGTTACTTAGGACGAAAGTCTGGAAAAGGCTATTACGATTACTCTGAAGGCGCTACAAAACCAATACCAACTGAAAATTTAGAATTGGCACAAACCATTTTTGATCGTGTTTTGGTCATGCTAATAAATGAAGCGGCTGACGCTTTGTTCTTAAAAATTGCTTCCGCAGAAGATATAGATACTGCCATGACTAAAGGGGTGAATTATCCGAAAGGACTCTTGGCTTGGGCCGACGAAAAAGGCATAGAATGGTGTGTGAATACACTCGATGAATTATATAACGAATATCATGAAGATCGATATCGCTGTAGTCCACTATTACGTAAAATGAATAGAGAGAACTTAAAGTTCTTTTAATTAAAACGGCATTCCGAGCGAAGCGCGGGAATCTCATCATAAGATTGTCACGTCTTTCATCGGCACAATGACAAATAATACATAAATGTCACCTTGAGTGAAGTCGAAAGGTCTCATAATTAAAAATAATAAGATTCCCACTTTTGTGGGAAATGAAATATGAAAGGAAAAGATATTCCATATAAAATGTTGTCACAGGACGCCTTTAGTACCTGGATGGGAATTGAGATCTTAGAATGCGAAATTGGACGTGTTAAAGTTGGAATGACCATTCGTAAAGACATGCTCAACAGTATGAATTATGCACATGGTGGTGTCAGTTATACATTAGCAGATACAGCTTTTGGATTTACAGCCAATACACATGGTAAATATGCTGTGTCTATTGAAACAAGCATCAATCATATTGAAGCTCTGGAAGAAAACGATTATCTTATAGCAGAATGTGTTATTGAAAAAGTAAACAATAAATTAGGCTTTAATATAATTGAAGTGAAACGTGATGATGAACTAGTAGCACTTTTTAAAGGTGTGGTCTATCGGACTCAAAAAGATTGGGAAGAATAAATTATGAAATCGAAGATTACATATGTCCCAAAAATAAAATAGAGAAAACCATATGAAAGAAGCATATATTATAGATGGTGTTCGTACACCAATTGGAAGTTATAAAGGCACATTGTCGGCGGTTCGAACAGATGATTTAGGAGCCATAGTTATTGAAGAATTAGTTAAACGAAATTCGTCAATTCCTAAAGACGCTTACGACGATGTTATCATGGGTTGTGCTAATCAAGCAGGTGAAGACAACCGGAACGTAGCAAGAATGTCGTCATTGTTGGCTGGATTACCATTCACCGTTCCTGGAGAAACAGTGAATCGTTTATGTAGCTCTGGCTTATCAGCAATCATCCATGCCAATCGTGCAATCAAAGCTGGTGATGGCGATTTATTTATTTCAGGTGGTGTTGAAAATATGACACGCGGACCATATGTCGTTGCAAAACCATCAAGCGCTTTTGGGAACGATTCTAAAATGTATGATTCAAGTTTTGGATGGCGTTTTATCAATCCTAAAATGAAGAAGTTATATGGAACTGATGGTATGGGAAATACTGCCGAAAACTTAGTAGAAAAATATAATATCTCTCGTGAAGATCAAGATGCTTTTGCGTATTGGAGTCAAATGAAAGCAACAAAAGCACAAGAGAATGGAAGATTAGCGAAAGAAATAGTTACGGTTGAAATTCCTCAGCGTAAAAAGGATCCGATTCAGTTTTCAAAAGATGAATTCGTAAAACCTACAACTTCTATGGAGATTTTAGGGAAATTACGACCTGCTTTTAAAACAGAAGGCGGTAGTGTCACAGCAGGAAACTCGTCGGGATTAAACGATGGCGCTGCGGCAACATTAATCGCTTCTGAAGACGCAGTAAAAAAATATAATCTAAAACCATTAGCACGAATCGTGAGTTCGGCTGTGGTTGGTGTAGAACCAAGAATTATGGGAATTGGTCCTGTTCAAGCATCCAATAAAGCTTTAGAAAAAGCAGGATTATCAATGGATGATATTGATATTATAGAGTTGAATGAAGCCTTTGCGGCTCAAGCTTTAGCATGTACTCGTGCTTGGGGATTAGCAGATAATGACCCAAGAATAAACCCAAATGGAGGAGCCATAGCAATAGGGCATCCGTTAGGTGTTACGGGAGCTAGAATTGCTTATTCGGCAGCAATAGAATTACATGAACAGCAAAAACGCTACGCACTAATCACCATGTGTATTGGTGTAGGTCAAGGTTATGCTGCGATTATAGAACGCGTTTAAATTAATCTTTTAAAGATGAAAAAAATACAACATTACGTTACAGGACAGTGGTTAGAGGGTAAAGAAGAAGGAACTCCTGTATACGATGCAATCACTGGAGACGTGATTTCCAATATTGCTATTGAAGGCTTAGATATACCAGAGATTCTTCACTATGGAAGAACAAAAGGAGGTGAAGTACTTCGTAAAATGACCTTTCAAGAGCGTGGAAATATGCTTAAAAAATTAGCATTATATCTTACAAAACGAAAGGATGCCTTTTATGAATTGAGTTATAGAACTGGAGCAACAAAAGTGGACAGTTGGATTGATATTGAAGGTGGTTTTGGAAACCTTTTTGCAAATGCGTCCTTACGAAAATTATTTCCGAATCAGTCCTATCATGTTGAAGGCGATGCGATCGATTTATCTCGTGGAGGACGTTTTATGGCACATCATATTATGGTGCCTAAAAAAGGTGTTGCCGTTCATATCAACGCATTTAACTTCCCAGTTTGGGGGATGCTCGAAAAATGTGCGGTAAACTGGATGGCAGGTGTTCCAGCTGTTGTATTACCTGCACCTTCATCGTCGTATTTAGCAGAAGCTGTTGCGCGTGAAATAGTGGCTTCAGGAATTTTACCTGAAGGCGCACTTCAAATTATAAATGGAACCGTTCGAACCATATTAGACACTGTCGAATCTCAAGATGTAGTGACCTTTACAGGATCTGCTACAACAGGTCGCATATTAAAAGCACACCCAAGAATTATTCAAGAAGCCGTCCCATTCACTATGGAAGCCGATTCTTTGAATGCTGCAATTCTTGGTGAAGATGCTGTTCCAGGAACAGCAGAATTTGACTTATTTGTCAAAGAAGTCCGAAAGGAAATGACCGTAAAATGTGGTCAAAAATGTACCGCAATTAGACGTATAATCGTTCCAGAAAACGTAGTTGAAGATGTGCAAATTGCTCTAGGTAAAGCTTTAGATAAAGTAATTATCGGTGATCCAAGATTAAAGGAAGTACGAATGGGATCATTAATTAGTAAAGAACAAGTAGATGCTGTTCGAGATTCAGTTCAAGATATCGCTAAAGAGGCTCAAATTGTTTACGGAAGTTTAGATAAAATTGAAACTGTGGGAGCAGATGCTAAAAAGGGTGCATTTATGAGTCCTATTTTATTGAGAGCGGATCATCCGTTTGAAAATAATGCAATTCATGAACGTGAAGCTTTTGGGCCTGTGAGTACTATTATGCCTTATAAAAACTTAGATGAAGCTATTTTATTGGCTCAAATGGGTAAAGGTTCACTGGTGTCTTCCATAGCAACTAATGATGATAAAATTGCGAAAGATTATGTAATTAATGCTGCAAGTCATCATGGTCGCATTTTAGTTTTAAATAGAGAAAGTGCTAAGGAAAGTACAGGTCATGGTTCGCCGTTACCTGCACTTGTACATGGTGGACCTGGACGTGCTGGAGGTGGTGAAGAAATGGGAGGTATGCGAGGTATTAAACATTATTTACAGCGCACAGCAATTCAAGGCTCACCAACAACTCTAACTGAAATCACAGGAATATACCAGCCTAATTCAAAATATAAAGAAGCGGAGCAGCATCCATTCAAATATCATTGGGAGGATATTCAACCAGGAATGTCTTTAAAAACACACAAGCGAACATTTACAGATACTGATATCATTAATTTTGCAAACCTCACTTGGGATCATTTTTATGCACATACAGATATCACCTCTTTAGATGGCAGTATTTTTGAAAAACGAACGGCTCACGGTTATTTCATTATTGCAGCTGCTGCAGGATTATTTGTATATCCAAATAAAGGTCCAGTTTCAGCGAATTATGGATTGGAAGAATGTCGATTCTTGCGTCCTTTGTATCATAATGATACTGTTTATGTGAGACTAACTTGCAAACAAAAAGTGGATCGTGATGTAGCAAGTGCGGAGCATCCAAGTGGTATTGTAAAATGGTTTGTTGAGGTGTTTGATGCCGAAGATGAATTAGTTGCTATTGCAACAATTTTGACAATGGTTCAGAAAAATCAAACGACATTCGTGGAGATGACTGAATCAAAAGTTTCTGAATGCTTGAATAAATTGACGCTAAACACAAAACCAGGGTGGGGAACATTAACACCGCAACATTTATTAGAACATCTAGAGTATACCTATAGAATTGCATCAGGTGAAATTCAAGATTTTGAAGTTGCTACTCCGGAAAAAATATTAGAGAAAGTACATAACACACTCTATAATTATAATAAAATGCCTCGTGATTATGATTTCCCATTACGAGAAAAAAGTGAAATGCATAAACTTAAGCATGACAATATTGAAACAGCGAAGGCAAGGTTTCTTGAAGCTCGTGAAAATTATTTAGCATTTTTTAAAGAAAACCCCGAGGCTAAAATAAAGAATGCGGTCTTTGGAGAAATGAATAAATATGAATGGTATTTAATGGAACGAAAACATTTGAATCACCATTTTGAACAATTCGGATTACTATAAAATATGACACAACCATACGTAACACAAACCATTGAAAATGAAGTAGGCTATATTGAATTTTTTCATCCTGCTCATAACTCTTTGCCAGGAGATATTTTGGCAGAATTAGCTCAAACTATTACCAATGCTGGTACAAACGATGCAATCAAAGTTATCGTTTTAAAAAGTGGAGGTGATCGCACATTTTGTGCTGGTGCAAGTTTTAAAGAACTCGTAAATATTAATGACGAAGCCACTGGAAAAATATTCTTTTCTGGATTTGCCAGTGTAATTAATGCGATGCGAAAATGCCCAAAATTTATTATTGGTCGTATTCAAGGAAAAACTGTTGGAGGTGGCGTTGGAGTAGCATCAGCAACCGACTATTGTATGGCAACTAAATTTGCAGCGATCAAATTAAGTGAATTAAATGTAGGTATTGGACCCTTTGTAGTTGGACCAGCAGTAGAGCGGAAGTTAGGTTTGTCAGCAATGTCGCAAATAGCCATCGATGCTAATAGTTTTTATCCTGCCGAATGGGCGCAACAAAGAGGGTTATTTACACAACTTTTTGAAAGCACAATTGAATTGGATGAAGCGGTTAAGACCTTTGCGGAAAATTTATGCACTTACAATGCAGAAGCTATGAAAGAAATGAAATCTGTATTTTGGAAAGGCACAGAAGATTGGGATGAATTATTAATAGAACGCGCTGAGATTAGTGGTCGATTAGTATTGTCAGATTTCACAAAAGAAAAATTAAAAGGATTTAAATAATGATTTATTCATTCAAAGGATACATACCTGTTGTTCATGAAAGTAGTTTTGTGCATCCATTGGCAGCAATAACTGGCAATGTTATAATTGGTGAAAACTGTTACATAGGCCCTGGAGCGGCCATTCGTGGTGATTGGGGTCAGATTATTTTAGAAGACGGCGTTAATGTACAAGAGAATTGTACCGTTCATATGTTTCCAGGTAAATCGATTACACTTAAAGAAAGTGCTCATATTGGACATGGAGCGATCATTCATGGTGCAAATATTGGTCGAAATGTGTTAGTAGGAATGAATACAGTTATTATGGACGATGCTTCCATTGGAGATGAAAGTATTATCGGTGCTATGGCTTTTGTGAAAGCGGAAACTATTATTCCAAATAGAAGTCTCGTTGTTGGAAATCCTGCAAAAATAATAAAAGAAGTGAGTGATGAAATGATTGAATGGAAAACGAAAGGCACTAAATTATATCAACAATTACCAAAAGACTGTCATGAGAGTTTAAGAGAAGTAGAGCCACTTAGAAAAGTGCCTGAAAGCCAAAAGTTACAAGATTCGTTTTATGATACCTTACGTGACTTTATGAAAGAATAAATAATAACGTCGTTCCGAACGAAGTGAAGGAAATCTTTAGATTCAACAAAGTTAATCTAAAATGAGATTGCCACGTCATTTCATTCCTCGCAATGACAAACTAACAAACATTAGTCAATAGAATGTCGAATTTTGAATTTAAAATGCCTAAGCTTGGCGAAAGTATCACGGAAGCAGCCATAATTACATGGTTTAAAAATGTTGGTGATACCATTGAAGAGGACGAGATGTTACTTGAAGTGGCAACAGACAAAGTAGATTCTGAGGTGCCTTCTACGGTTTCAGGTGTAATTGAAGAGATTTTGTTCAAGGCAAATGAAGTCATAGCAATTGGTGAAGTTATTGCTATTATTAAAACGGATGGAAAGGCTTCAATAGCATCAAAAAAAGAAAAGAAGAACGATATTGTTGAAGTTCAATCTCAGCCTAAAAAATTAAAACCATCTCCAAAAAAGATGGTGGCAGCGAAACAAAACAATAATACGTTTTTTTCGCCTTTAATAATTTCAATTGCAAAAGAACAACACATCAGTTATGAGGAATTGGCTCGTATTCCAGCTACAGGAAATGATGGACGTTTACGTAAAAGCGATGTCTTCAACTATATCGATGAAGGCAGACCATATCAGTTTGTGCAACCTGAAGTAACTAACGATCCTACAGCTTATCGCATACCGCAATTAAAATTAGATAAAGGCAAAGGGAAGATTGTTGAAATGGACAGAATGCGCCAAATGATTGCGGATCATATGGTCTATTCAAAGCATACTTCACCTCATGTCACAGCTTATGTTGAAGCTGATTTAACCAATATGGTCAAATGGCGTAATGCAAATAAAGATGCTTTTCAAAAAAAGAACAATTGTAAATTAACTTTCACACCATTATTTGTGGAAGCCGTTGCGAAAGCAGTTAAAGATTTTCCGAATATCAATGCATCTGTAGATGGGACAAATATCATTGTAAAAGAAGACATAAATATAGGTATGGCAGCTGCTTTGCCTAGTGGCAATTTAATAGTGCCTGTAGTAAAAAATGCAAATCAAAAGGATTTAAAAACGTTAGCATCTGAAGTGAATTTATTGTCGACCAAAGCCAGAGAAAATAAGTTAAAGGCTGATGATATAAAAGGAGGCACCTTCACGATATCCAATGTAGGCACCTTTGGGAGCTTAATGGGAACACCAATTATTAATCAACCCGAAGTAGCCATTTTGGCCCTAGGAATTATTAAAAAACGAGCTGAGGTTATAGAAACTGAAAAAGGCGATGAAATTGCAGTTAGAAGTATGATGTATTTATCATTGTCTTTCGATCATCGTGTGGTTGATGGCCATTTAGGAGGATCATTCTTGAGACGTGTAGCCGATTATTTTGAACAATTTGATGTAGATAGAACAATATGAACAAAGAGATACTAAAAAAGGGTTTTGCTAATTTGTGTACCGCAAAAGCAATGACAGAATTGTATGAAGCGAATTTCAAACAAGTGTCTAAATATGTGCATGCAACATCTAGAGGACACGAAGCTGTCCAGACTGCTTTAGGAATGCAGTTGCTGCCTCAGGATTATGCATTCCCTTATTATAGAGATGATGCCATGCTGTTGTCATTGGGATTGCAGCCTTTCGATTTAATGTTACAGTTGATGGCAAAAAAGGAAGACCCTTTTTCTGGTGGTCGAACCTATTATTGTCATCCAAGTTTAAAAGATAAAGATAAACCTAAAATTCCGCATCAATCTTCGGCAACAGGAATGCAGGCTATTCCTGCAACAGGAGTCGCTATGGGAATGCAGTATAAAGAATTACAAGGATTAGATGATAAAACGCTTTCAGATTTGCCTCTAGTGGTGTGCAGTCTTGGTGACGCATCAGTTACTGAAGGTGAAATCGCTGAAGCTTTTCAAATGGCCGCATTAAAGCAGATGCCTATTCTGTATTTAGTGCAAGATAATGGTTGGGATATTTCAGCTAATGCAGCCGAAACTCGGGCTCAAAATGCCTTTGAATACGCACAAGGATTTCACGGATTAGATGCCATTTCTATTGACGGCGCAAACTTTACAGAGTGCTATCAAGAGATTAATAAAGTCATTGAAATAATTCGAACAGAACGTCGTCCATTTTTAGTTCATGCGAAAGTTCCATTGCTTAATCATCATACTTCTGGTGTCCGTATGGAATGGTATCGAGACGATTTGGAAGAAGCACGCTCTCGTGATCCGTATCCAGTTTTAAAACAACAATTGAAAGATTTCGGATTTACTTCAAAAGAGATTGAGATTATTGAATCTAATGCTATTGAAAACGTAAAATCAGATTTTGATAAAGCAGTTCTCGCTGAAGATCCAAAACCGGAAGACTTATTCACACATGATTTTGTACCAACACCAATCACTGAAGAAGTTGGTGAGCGTTCGCCAGAAGGAAGTGATAAAGTGGTGATGGTAGATTGCGCCTTGTTCGCAGTAGAAGAATTGATGAAGAAGCATAAGGAATGTTTGCTCTATGGACAAGATGTTGGTGGAAGATTAGGTGGTGTATTTAGAGAAGCAGCTACTTTAGCTCAAAAGTTTGGAGATGATCGTGTGTTCAACACACCGATTCAAGAAGCGTTTATTGTAGGGTCTACGGTAGGTATGAGTGCCGTTGGTTTAAGACCAATTGTTGAGGTTCAGTTTGCAGATTACATCTGGCCAGGACTGAATCAATTGTTTACCGAAGTAAGTAGAAGTTGTTACTTAAGTAATGGTAAATGGCCTGTTAGTATGATTCTTCGAGTTCCAATTGGTGCTTATGGTAGTGGAGGGCCTTACCATTCATCATCGGTAGAAAGTGTGATCACCAATATTAGAGGTATAAAAATCGCGTATCCAAGTAATGGAGCCGATTTAAAAGGCTTATTAAAAGCCGCATATTATGATCCAAACCCTGTGGTGATTTTAGAACATAAAGGCTTGTATTGGTCAAAAGTACCAGGAACGCTAACAGCTACCTCGGTAGAGCCTTCTGAGGATTATGTATTGCCATTTGGAAAAGCTTGGGTTTTACAAGAAATTTGGAAGCAAGAAGATGTTGAAACACTTACAATTGTAACTTATGGAATGGGCGTACATTGGGCTTATAATGCTTCGGGAGAATTAGGAATGCAAGATCAAATTGAGATTATTGATTTGAGAACTTTATTTCCTTTAGATGAAGACACGATCATGACATCTGTTAAGAAAACTGGTAAATGTCTCGTAGTTACTGAAGAACCATCCAATAATAGTTTCGCAAGAGCATTGGCTGGGAAAATACAAGAAGAATGTTTCAAATATTTAGATGCTCCTGTTATGACTATTGGTAGTGAAAACCTCCCAGCCATACCACTTAACTCAACTTTGGAACAAACGATGATTCCTTCAACAGAGAAAGTAAAGGTAAAAATAGAATCCTTGTTGAATTACTAGCTTTTTGTATCTTTCATAGATAAATTGAATCTATGTATACAAAACGAATATTTCCTGTTCGCGTTATCCTTCGATGGACACGTCGACATATTTTTCTATTTCTATTTCTGGGATTAATTCCTGTTGTCTTATTTGATGTTCTAGGTTTGAAATGGTTACATGTACCATGGTTACCATTGGGTGTTTTAGGTACAGCTGTAGCATTTATTGTAAGTTTTAAGAATAATGCTTCTTATGATCGTTTATGGGAAGCACGCAAAATATGGGGAGGTATAGTGAACGCCTCGCGCTCTTGGACGATCATGGTCAAAGATTTTATTAATAATGATCATGCCACACGTATTAGAAATGATGAAGAATTACAAGCGATAAAACGAGAACTGGTACATCGACATGTTGCCTGGTTAACGGCTTTGCGTTATCAATTACGTCAGGAGAGGCCTTGGGAAATGCATTTGAAATCTAAAAAGTCGAATAAAGAATTTAAGACTACAAATTTTATAGTTTGTGAAGATAATACGCCTGTTCAAGATGCAATTAAGACGTATATTTCAGAGGCAGAGTTTAAAGAGGTATTTGCTAAAGGAAATCAGGCCACACAATTAATAGGCATTCAGTCAAAACGATTAAAAGAATTGAAACAAGAAGGTTTAATTGAAGATTTTAGACATATGGAAATGACCAATATGTTAGCTGAATTTTATACGCTTCAAGGGAAGAGTGAACGCATTAAAAATTTCCCTTATCCTAGGCAGTTTGCTACGTTGAATTATCTGTTTGTCTGGATATTTATTTTACTTATTCCATACGGAATTATGGAAGAATTTGAGAGTTTTGGTGATAAAATTCTACATCTTTTAAATGAACACGATTCACAAACATCTATAATTCATCGTACGCAAGAATTTATTGCGAAGCATTTTGTTTGGTTCTCGGTTCCATTTAGTGCTTTAATTTCATGGGTATTTCATACGATGGAAGTCATAGGAGAAAACACTGAAAATCCTTTTGAAGGAGGTCCAAATGATGTTCCAATAACAGATATGAGTCGTGGTATTGAGATCGATATTAGACAGTTAATTGATGATGCTGAGATTCCCGAACCGTATAAATGGATTAATGATATTGTGATGTAAACGAAAAAAAGGGACTAAATTAAGTCGATTTTTTAAATGTTATATTCAGAAAGAGGCTTGGTGAATTTTTCTGGATCTGCGGCTAGATGATACCTTGGGTCGTCTATATCTTCAACAATTACGGCTTTGAATTTTGGATTGGCCTTATACATCAATGTTTTGCAATCTGAACTTAAATGTTTTAGTTTAATGCTTTTGTTTTCAGCTTCATATTTATTTACCAAATTGAAAATTGCTTCTATCGCAGAATGATCACTGACTCGAGATTCAACGAAATCAATTTCTACATTTTGTGGATCATTTTTTACATCAAACTTAGCATTGAAATTTTGAATAGAGCCAAAAAATAGAGGTCCCCAAATTTCGTATGTTTTTGTGCCATCTGTCTGAATGCGTTTACGAGCTCTAATCATTGTTGCGTTTTTCCATGCAAATACAAGTGCAGAAATTATCACACCTGCAATAACCGCAACTGCTAAATCTTTCCACACAGTAATTGCTGATACGGCAATTAAAACAATGGCATCAGATAATGGAATCTTTCTAATTATTCTGAAACTACTCCAGGCAAACGTTCCAATAACAACCATAAACATCACTCCAATTAAAGCGGCAATCGGAATTTGTTCAATTAGTGGAGCACCAAATAAAATAAAGCAAAGTAAAGCTATTGCAGCAATCGCACCAGATAAACGCCCGCGTCCACCAGAATCGACATTAATGATTGATTGACCAATCATAGCACATCCGCCCATACCTCCAAAGAGTCCGTTTAGCATATTGGCGCCACCTTGGGCGATGCATTCTCTGTTTCCATTTCCTCTTGTTTCAGTCAATTCATCTATCAAATTAAGAGTCATTAAAGACTCTATGAGACCTATAGCTGCAAGTATAATAGCTGTCGGGAGAATTGTTCCTATGAAATGTCCATCAAGTGTACTAAATAAACCAAAAATTTGATCTTGAAATGTAGGTAAAGTTCCTTGTAAACCATTACCTCCTTTATCAATTATAAAAGATCCAACAGTGCTCATTTCAATACCACCAAAAATAGTAATACATGCTACTACAATGATAGCTACAAGAGCTGCGGGAACTTTTTTCGTGAGTTTTGGAAGGCCAAACATGATCCCCATAGTTAATCCAATAAAAGCCATCATTTTCCAAAAAGTAGCATTCAAGAATAGAGCAGAGAACCATTCTGATGTATTGCTGAAAAAAGAAATGTCTTTTGGGACAGCATTTGGAAACATTCCAAGTTGAGACATAAAGATTACTATGGCCAATCCATTCACAAACCCCATCATAACAGGATGAGGAATCAGACGCACAAATTTTCCAAGTTTAAAAACACCTGCTAATATTTGAATACCTCCAACAAATAGTAGTGTTATAAAGAGCCATTGTAAACCTAAATTTTCAATGGGAGTATCTAAAGCCATTCCTACTTGATTGCCTTTTTGAATAAGATAAACCATAACCACCGCCATAGCACCAGTTGCCCCCGAGATCATTCCTGGACGTCCACCAAAAAGAGCTGTTATTATTCCCATCATAAAAGCACCGTACAAACCAACTAAAGGGTCAATGCCAGCAACAAAGGCAAAAGCAACTGCTTCTGGGACTAAAGCTAAAGCTACTGTTAATCCTGAAAGAATATCATTTTTCGGATTTTGCGTAAAGTTTTTTCGAGTTTTTTGGCCTAGTATCATAATAATTGCGCTTAAAAGTCGGCAAATATAAGGTTTTAGAAAGTAACACTAAAACATTACGATTTTTATAATACCTTATCTTAAAATTCGTATCTTCAGTGCTTTAAAGATTAAAAATTATTATTATGAAAAAGTATATATTACTTTTAAGTTTCATGACGTTTTTTATAACGGGAACATTTAGTACAGTTGCTCAAACAGAGCAGTTGAATAATTCTCAAAACGAACTCTCAGGAGATTCCATTAATGAAGCCGTTAAATCAAAGTGTGATGCATTAAAAAGCTTACTTGACTTATCTGAAAAGCAAGAATATGCTATCATGAAGGTTTTGAGAATAACTGAACCAAAAAAGACTAAAATTAAAGGCACTAATTATGAAGATAAGGTTCAAGCTAAACGAGATCTTCAATCCATTATGGGTTATGAAATTGAAAAATTCGAACAGATCTTATCTGAAAGTCAGTTTAAATTATACTCAGATTCATTAAAAATGAAAGGCTAAATTGTTTCAATTTAACATTAAAAAAAGAGGCTATTTAATTTAAATAACCTCTTTTTTTAATGTTTCTATGACCTACAATATTATAACTCTGGAGGATATTTCCCCATTATTTTAGCTACAAATTCTTTTATCTGTGCTTCTTTTTTCTCCATATTGCTTTTTGAAATATAACCGACACCCATTCCTTGCCAAACAAGTTCTTTTTTATTTGCATCAATTAAATCTATATAAAGAGTGCCTTCTGTTGAAGTAGAAACCATACTATGACTATTATAGTACCAAGGATTCCATCCCCATCCGTATCCATAATGTCCATAACCGTTATTATAAACATTTATTTTTTCTCGAGATTTAGTAAAAAGACTCACGAGAAGATCGGGGTTTTCAGATTTTGTAAAACCTTTTGCTAATAATTCATTTTCAATAGCACGAAGAATTCTACGCTTATCTAAATCACTAATTTCGGCTTTATCAATACCGTTTTTGAAGAATGCAAAAGTTTTGTATTCCTTAAAATCGGCATTTTTATCATAATCTGATACAACTCTTACTGAACTGCAAGAACTGACTACTATAAATAGCAATGCTATGGATAGTACTTGTAATACATTTTTCATTTTCATTTTTATATTTATGGTTATAACGAGTTTAGTAAATCCTTATCCACATGATTTGGAAGCGTTACTTTTAAATTTGGTTCGACTTCCATAGCGCGTTTTATAGCAAATACCGCTTCTTTATTTCTTGCCCAACTCCGTCTGGCGATTCCGTTATTTACATCCCAAAAAAGCATTGATTTTAAGCGTCTTGATGCCTCACTACTACCATCAAGAACCATACCAAATCCCCCATTAATAACCTCGCCCCATCCTACACCTCCACCATTGTGTATGCTTACCCAAGTAGCTCCTCTAAAACTATCTCCAATTACATTTTGAATCGCCATATCAGCTGTAAAACGTGAGCCATCATATATATTACTAGTTTCTCTATAGGGTGAATCGGTTCCAGAAACATCGTGATGATCTCGACCTAATATTACGGTTTGAATTTCGCCATTCGCAATAGCTTCATTAAAAGCTTCAGCAATTTTCATTCGACCTTCGGCATCGGCGTATAAAATTCTAGCCTGAGAACCAACAACGAGTTTGTTTTCTTGTGCGCCCTTAATCCATTGAATATTATCAGACATTTGTTGCTGAATTTCTTGTGGGGATTTTAATTTAATCGCTTCTAAAACGCGACAAGCTATAGTATCTGTTTTTTCTAGATCTTTAGGGTTTCCGGAAGCACAAACCCAACGAAATGGACCAAAACCATAATCAAAGCACATTGGACCCATAATATCTTGAACATAACTAGGGTATTTAAAATCGATTCCGTTTTCGGCCATAATATCAGCTCCGGCACGAGATGCCTCTAGTAAAAATGCATTACCATAATCGAAGAAATAGGTGCCTTTTGCAGTATGCTTATTGATTGCATCTGTATGACGACGCAATGACTCTTGAACTTTTTCTTTAAATAATTCAGGGTTATTTGCCATCATAATATTGGCTTCTTCAAAACTAACTCCAACTGGATAATAGCCTCCAGCCCAAGGATTATGAAGCGAAGTTTGATCACTTCCAAGTTCTATATTAATTTGATTTTCATCAAATATTTCCCATACGTCTACTATATTCCCTAAATATGCAATTGAAATAGTTTCTTTATTATCCTTTGCTTTTTTTACACGTTTAACTAATGTGTCCAAATCGGTAATCTTTTCATCGATCCAGCCTTGATCTAGTCTTACTTGTGTTATTTTTGGATTGACTTCAGCACATACAGTAATGCATCCTGCAATGTTACCTGCTTTTGGTTGCGCACCTGACATGCCTCCTAGTCCTGAAGTTACAAACAAATGTCCTTGTGGAGATTTTTTAATTTTTCGAAATGCATTTAAAACAGTAATTGTTGTACCATGAACAATACCTTGTGGGCCAATATACATATAACTACCTGCAGTCATTTGTCCATATTGAGAGACTCCTAAAGCATTGAATTTCTCCCAATCATCTGGTTTAGAATAATTGGGAATCATCATGCCATTTGTGACAACTACTCTTGGTGCTTCTTTATGAGACGGGAATAAGCCCATTGGATGTCCTGAGTACATCGCCAATGTTTGCTCATCGGTCATTTCGGCAAGATATTTCATTGTTAATCTATACTGTGCCCAATTTGAAAATACAGCACCATTTCCACCATATGTAATCAATTCATGTGGATGTTGCGCAACAGCATAATCTAAATTGTTTTGAATCATAAGCATGATTGCTGCTGCTTGTTGTGTTTTTGCAGGATATTCTGAAATTGGTCTAGCATACATTTTATAATCTGGTCGTAAACGATGCATGTATATACGTCCGTAAGTGTCTAATTCATGTTTGAATTCCTTTATTAATTCTTCATGATGTTTAGTATCAAAATAGCGTAACGCATTCCTCACGGCGAGTTTTTTTTCATCAGCTGATAAAATGTCTTTTCGTTTTGGGGCATGATTTATACTAGTGTCAAAGGGTTTTAACGGAGGGAGGATTTTAGGAATACCTTCCAGTATATTTTCTTTAAATGTCTTCTCAGCTATTTGCATTACTTTTTTTTTATTGTGTTGGTTTTAATGTTATATCCATATGGACAATGTCTACAATTGCTTTCACAGCAATAACCACGTTTTAAGTGATATTGTTCAGTGAAACAACGATAGCCTTCTGGTGTTAGGTAATAATCACCTTCTTCAACGGGAATAATCTTCTTCATTAGACAAAGATAATGTAAATTGGATTGATTTTTGAAAGCTTAAAAAAATGATTTTTATATCCTAATATTTAGTGCGAAATGGATATATTGGTATTACTTTATATCCTTTTTTATTTTTGAAGGATAAAGCATATAAGGTTAATAAAATAGTATTAAATTATGAACGCATACATTTGTGACAGCAGTTGGAATTATTAGTTGAAACTTTTTTTATTCTATATATTGGAATTTAAGGCACGATGGATTCAAAATAAGAATTGGTCACTAGCGTATAAAAATATTTCTTTCGAGCAAGAAGCAGATCAAAATGAAAAAGAACTTAATTATCATAAATAAAGGTCTTTATGGGGTTTTATAAACTTTATTTGAAGTATTGATTATTTCAGGATTATTTTTTGAATTTTTCGTTTGCCATTTTTCAATGTAGCTTTTACAATGTAAGTTCCATTAGAGAAGGCATTTTGGCTAATAATGAATTCGAAGTCATTCACATCTTTTTTATCGACTAATACACGACCTAAAAGATCGTACATGAAAACAGCATCAATCATTTCATTTTGCGAATTGACTTTAACATATTCGCCATTGGGAGCAATAATGGTTAATCCTTGTGGGTTATTTACATCATTTAAGCCTAGCGTTGCATCTGTATATCTAAGTACAAATCTGTCGTTGTAATCACCTAGAGTATTCATGGTGAAGAAATAAGGCGCTGCTTTAATATCGTGCGTAACACCTTGGAGTAGATCTTCAATATAAATATTTTGATTGTCATCAGTGAAGATGCCTTCAATTGTATTAATAGCAATAGTATATTCACCAAGTTCTTCAATACTCATCCCTAGAGGAACTTGGTCATTGCTGTCTAAAGGATGCTGTCTCCCTTGAATAATATATTCTTCATTAGCAAGTACTGAATAGAGATTTTTACCAGTTCCTCCAATAGTAGAAGCATCGTAAAGTCGATCATCTTGATTGGTAGCTCCTTCTACATAGGCAACAAGGGTTGTGCTTGTAATACCTTCTGGAGACACAAGGTCTAGCCAGATTCTGTCTTTATGAATTACAGAAGTGTTATCGTTGTCACTTCTAAAGAATTGATCGTTTTCATGAGCGCTACTTCTCATGGAATTATTGAAGGTTAGTGTTTCATTAGTTCCAGCATTAGGAGCTTCTTCCATAAGGACAAAGAAGCCTTGACCAGAACCAATATAGCCATCAAATCCAGGAGGATTAGATCCACTTGAGTTGTATTCTAAGTAATCGGAAATGTTATAATTATACAGGTAGGTTCCATAGAATGGGCTGTTTTCTGAACCTAGAGCAATACGCGAGCCATGTGTCCATAAATATACAGTCCCATCAATAGTTGTATTAAGTGCTAAAAAGGCATCAGCATCAAGTGTAGAAGGATACGGGTTACCTACAAGATTCCAATTGTCATCGTCACTGGTTACTTGTTCTCCAGGAACAAAATTATAAGATGTTCCTGTAAAGGTTCCACGATTAATACCTATGTTAATATCTCCATTATTTGGTGTTCCTAAGAATGAGGCAGAATACCAAGCAGGAGTTTCATTATCGAAAGCGTTGGGTCCACGAATAATATAGCCTTTGGCGTCTACCATATTTCCCGAAGCACTAATCCATTCTCCAAAGTCATTAGGCACAAAATCAGGAGGAGGACCAGGTGGGCGGACAGCGGTTGGATTCCATTCATAAATTAGTCCGGCAGGTGTAGTCGGTGACACACTAGTAAGCGGGAAATTCACAACTGGAGAAGACCAATAGACATAATCTTGACGTCTAACGTTTGTGTCTCTTCTCATTGAGATATTTCCTAAATTAGCCACATTATTAACTTGTATCAAACTTCCTGTGTCATATTCGAAACCTAATAAATCAAATGTTCCTCCGGTGACTACATTTACAATATCTTGTACTGTTAATCTCCCTTCTGGTTGTATTTCGAGAATACCTCCATTTAATACTTTGAGATTATAGGCATTAGCACTTGTTGTATTACTAATAATAGCCATAAAAGTTGTATTTGGAATTATTACGCAATTCGAGCTAGAGGGTACTCCAGAAGGTTTCCAATTATTAATATCATTCCAATCTGTTGAAAATCCTTGCCAAATTTTAGAATTATTCGTTATTGTAATATCTTTATTTATAGTGCAACCATTAGATAATGTTGCATTCGCGGTGAATGTAAAACTGGCTTGCTCCAATTGTGTAAACGTGGGTTTTACATAAACCGTACTAATAGCGGTTCCGGGAACGTAAGGGATTGTTGCGGCCAAATCTGTATAAGCATCTACGGTACCAGTCCAAGTGAAGGACGGACTTAGAGGTCGAGACCCATAAAGTTGAATGTTATCTACTGCAACACCGTCACACCAAGCTGCATAATAGTTAATTCGAAGTCTTAAATTGGCTTGATTAACATAAGCGGTTAAATTAAAACTAACATTTGTGAAATTTGAGCCATACCCTACATCATCGCTATAAGTTTGTATTGTTGTCCAGGTTGTTCCTCCATTAGTTGAGACTTCTATGTTGACATCTTCAGTAACTCCAACCAAATATTTTGAAAAGTACATATCAAAACTTAATGTTAAATCTGTAAATGTAGAAGAATCAAGAACAGGTGATAATAAAGAGTTATCTATAAAGTAAGATGGTGCAACATCAGAAGTAGCTAATGCAAATTGATTAACCCCAAAGCCTGATGATATTGCAGGAAACCAAACATAGTATTCTGGTAAAGATGGTACAAATATACTTGTTCTGTTTTGCCATTCTGCAGCAGCATCAATAGCTGCATTATTTGCATCATTATTAACATTAGTGAATACGCCTAATCCTCCACTCTCGAAATCTTCATCTATTAAATAGGCTATTTCTGTATCTCCTGTCGCAGTTATTTCAATAATATCATCTTCACCACAAACGGTTGGTGAGGCGGGTGAAATAGTTAGAGTAGTTATTGGGTTTAGAGTTGCAACAATTTTAGTTCGAACTAAAGATTCACAAGTCCCATTAAATGCTGTAACCCAGTATGTTGTTGTTCCTGAAATAATTGGTGACCAACTTCCTGAAGTCGTAGAAGCAACAAGATTACCTCCAGTTTTAGCATCATACCAATTAAACTGTGTAGTTCCAGAACTGCCAGTTACTTGTAATGTTGCAGCACCTGGACCGCAAATAGCTCCATCTAAAATGCTTGTTATTTTTGCATCACAACTTTGAACTACAGTAAATAAATAATCTTCAGCTTCACCTAAGCGAAAATCACCATCATTAGGATTGCCTGTAGCATCATCCCAAAAATCAAAAAACTCACAGGCATTAAAATCATAACTCCAATTATCTGTAGCAGTATTATGGAATCTTATACGAATTCTATAATCACCAACAGTTTGGTTCGCTGGGATTCCAAATCCAAATGTTGTAGTAGTGGTTCCTATGCCTCCACTATCATAAACTTCTTCTGTCGCTAAATTAAATACATCATCTTTATCCCAATCAACCCATGCTTTCCATCTGCCTCTGCCATTATATCCACCAACAATAACATTAATACCCTCTCCTTGGGCTTGAATACAATTTGTTAATCCCGTATAATCTGTATAACCCGCAACAGAATTTCCATTATTTATATTAGTTACATCATTTAAAGTTCCTCTAAACTCAACATCATCAATATATTTAACAGTAGTATTATAAATAACTAATTCATTAGAAGGTGTGCAGTATACCGAATTGGTAGTTGTTGTACTACCTGATAATGGGTTTGCCGTATTATATAAAGGACCTCCAGAACAAATACTATTATATGCGTATACATATATATAATAAAGTGTAGAAGGATTTAATCCTGTAGCAGTAAATGTTGTATCAGTATCAATATCTACAACAGTTCCAGTTCCAATTGGATCTCCAATATTGTAAGATGTGCCACTAACAGGAGTTGGTGCTACAGGTGATGCGCTAACAACAACTAAATAATTATCTGGAGCAGGAATAGCTGCTGTAAATGATCCATTTATTGTGTCTCCTGATGGTGTTAAATTTAATACAGTAGGCTGATTAGGTGAAGTACACGGTGTTAAAGCAATTCCATTTACATCTATATCATCAACTATAAAACTTGGAAAGCCACTAATGGAATTATCATTATCCCATCCAAAACCAAGATAGAAAATTTGTCCGTCTAAAATAGATAAGTCCAAATTTGTTACTGATTGGACGGTACTTTGGCCTTCATAAAATCCTGGCAAAGTTGCCCAAGTTGTACCATCTAAAGAATAAAGTACTGTTCCGTAATCAAACAGAACTTCGCCTTCACAAATCCAATTAAAATCTAAGGTTACAGAGGTGTAGTTTGATGCGTCTATTGGTGTTGCGTAATATACAAGTGTTGACGCTGCTCTATTACTTCTGTATTGCGGCATAATGCCTGTTGTAACGGGTGAATTTATGCTTACAGCCATTGAATAATTTCCAGAGATTACAGAACAACGAGTGTTGTCAAGCACCCACCAATAATTATTATTTGTTGGAGGTGTTGTTGGAAAATCACCAGTTTGCCATCCTAAATATGGAGTGGTTTGATTTTCATTGCCAGTTGCTGCTTCAAAATCTTCCGAGAAAAAGGTGACTTGGCTTAATAAATTAAAACTAAAGACCAACATAAATAAAACGGCAAGACGAAATTTTGAATTGCAAGGACTAAATGAGGTGCCACATACTAGAAGAGCATAGTATTCTTTTTTCATAACATCAAATTTACTTGAGTTAATGTCTTATAAGATAAGGATATAACTTTAAAGCATCGACGAAATCGAAGACTCTTTTGTTAACAAACTTAAAGTTTTAACACACTAACAGTCTTATTTCTAATTTCTTTTCGATTAAGCGTATAATTTGTAAGATGTTCCGGTGGAAGTTGTTAAAAATTAGGATGTTATGTAGCTTGATATAAAAATACGATCTCGATAATTTTATCGAGATCGTATTAAATTGTGATAAATAATATTTAAAATTGGATTATTTGAGCACTATTTTTTGAATTTTTTGTTTGCCATTTGTTAGCGTAGCTTTTACGATGTATGCTCCATTGGAGAACGCATTTTGGTCAATAATGAATTCGAAGTCATTGACTTCTCTTTTATCCACTAATACACGACCTAAAAGATCGTATAAGATCACAGAATCAATCATTTCATTTTGAGAATTGATTTTAACATATGCACCGTTAGGCGCTATAATGGTTAAGCCTTGTGGGTTGTTTACATCATTTAAGCCAAGCGTTGCATCTGTATATCTAAGCACGAATCTGTCGTTGTAATCACCTAGTGTATTTGTGGTGAAGAAATAAGGAGCAGCTTTAATATCGTGCGTAACACCAAGCAGTAAATCTTCAATATAAATATTTTGATTACCGTCAGTGAAAACACCATCAATACCATGAATAGCGATCGCATATTCACCAAGTTCTTCAATACTCATTCCAAGCGGTACTTGGTCATTGATATCTAAAGGATGTTGTCTGCCTTGAATAATATATTCTTCATCTCCAAGTACTGAGTACAGGTTTTTACCTGGGCCGCCAATAGTAGAAGCATCATAAAGTCTATCATCTTGATTAGTGGCTTCAGCAACATAGGCAACTAAGGTTGTACTCGTAACTTCGGAGGGAGATACAAGATCTAACCAGATTCTGTCTTTTTGAATTACAACTGTGTTATTGCTATCACTTCTAAAGAATTGATCGTTTTCATGAGCACTACTTCTCATGGAGTTATTAAAGGTTAGTGCTTCATTAGTTCCAGCATTAGGTGCTTCTTCCATAAGGACAAAAAATCCTTGACCAGAACCAATATATCCGTCAAAGCCACTTTGAGTAGAAGGCCCACTTAAATTGTATTCTAAGTAATCGGATTGGTTATAGTTATAACTGTACGTTCCGTAAAACGGGCTACCATATCCAGAATTAATACGTGACCCATGAGTCCATAAATATACAGTACCATCAATTGTTGTATTAAGCGTTAGGAAGTCTCTAGCATCAAGCGCAGAAGGATACGGGTTACCTACAAGATTATAATTGTCATCTTCATTAGTAACTTGTCCCCCTTGATCATTATAAGGTGTTCCAGTATATGTTCCACGATTAATGCTAATCGTAATATCTCCATTATTTGGTGTTCCAGTAAAGCTAGCTGAATACCAAGCTGGCGTAGCATTATCGAAAGCACTTGGACCTCGAATAATATAGCCTTTGGCATCCGTCATGTTGCCAGAAGCAGTTTGCCACTCGCCATAAATAAGGGGGATGTTGCCTGGAGGTGGACCAATTCCTCTATCTACAGTCGGAATCCATTCATAAATAAGACTGGAAGAGGTTGTAGGTGATACACTAGTCAGTGGGAAATTCGCAACAGGAGAAGACCAATACACATAATCTTGTCGTCTCACATTCGTGTCTCTATTCATGGTTATAGTGCCGCTGTTAACAACATCGTTGACTTGTATCAAGCTTCCTGTGTTATATTCAAAACCTTCTAATTCGAAGATGGCGCCCCCTTCGACAGAAACAGCGTCAACAACGGTTATTGCTCCAGTAGGGACTACATTTAAGCTTCCGCCGCTTTCAATACTAAGATAATAGCATGTTGCAGTTGTTCCTGTTACCGTGGCATCATTATTGGTTGAGGCATTACTTGGAATAATAACACAATCTGTATTTGTTGGAACTCCAGAAGGTGTCCAGTTTGCTGCAGTATTCCAATCAGAGCTTGATGATCCATTCCATGTTTTGCCACTTCCAGTTACTAATACTTCATCTAAAATAGTGACAAGCCCATTACATGTTGCATAAGTTGCTGCCGCAGTATATGTGTTAGGAGAGGTGACAGAAAGTGTAGTACTCGTTCCTAGATTTGCACCACTTGTACCAGATCCTTGATACCATGTAACTGATGTTGCAGGAATAGCCGCTCCATCTGGTACAAAACGCCAAGCTTCATCTGTGATTTCCCAATTTGTATCTAAACCATTTCTACAAGGTGCTACTGCAAATTCATTGCTAGGATTTCCGGATCCAACGTAGTCTCCTTGAATACCGACAAGTGCGTTTCCACTATTCCACCCAACAATTCTCTTTTCTTCAATAAATACTTCAATAATATTGGTAGTTTCATGAAGCACAATCATTCCGGTATATAATTTGGTTGAATCACCAAACATTGGTACATCATGCCATGCAACAACAAATTTTCTGTAACCTATATTTGTTGAATTTAGAACGCGTGTTGTAATTTCATCAGTTGTACTCGCTGCTGGATTAACGTCATGAAATACGCCAAAAATTGTGTGTTCTAACAAACCACCTGTTGTGCCAGGAAGGTCGCCCATGGTCCAGCCCAAAAAACTGCCTGGAGTTACAGTAGGGTTGAATGTAACCGCTACATTCGCTCCTACTAAACATTGACTATATGTATTGCCATAGAAACAAAAATCAAAGCCTAAACTACTGTAGCTAGGAGACCAAATATCATCTGAAGTAATATTAACACTTGATGCCGCAAAACTTGTATAAGGAACAGGTGGATTGTATGCGATTTTCTCAACAACATAACTTGTGGTTTCATGTAAATCGGAATAGGCTTCCAAAGTTAGTGAGCCACTTGAGCAATCTACACTAAAGCTAGGGTCTGCGATAAATGGATCGGCAATGAGGGGATTAACACCTTGTTGGCCAATAATCATTGGATCGGCTGTTGCTGTAGTTACTAAATCGGCGCAACCTGTATTAAAGGAATCAGTATACCAAACACCTTGGCCATCCCCATTGCCACAATTTCCTCTTACAAATACATAGTAAGTTTCGTTAGCAACTACTGCAATATTTGTTACTGAAGTACCAGGAATAGTTCCTGAGGCAGTAACTGGTGTGCCTGTTGGACTTGTAGAAAGAACGTAATCATACCCATTCGCTGGAGCTGGAGCCGCCGGATCCCAACTTATATCTGCAGTGGTAGTAGTCGTTGGTGTGGCCGTTACATTAGATGGATCAGACGTACAATCTAGAGGTGTTATAGTTATAGTGTAATCTTCGGCTTCACCCCACGTAATATTGCCACAAGGGCTAGGGCTAGTCGCTAAATCATCAGCTCTGATACGCATCACATGTGTTCCCGCCGAACCACCAGGAATCACGAAGCTTCCTGTGGTAACTCCACCAACATAAGTTCCACTAAAATAGACTAATTCTCCAGCGTTGAAATTTAAATCATCATTGAAATCTATCCAAATATTAAATCCGTATGTGCCATTAAAATTTGCATTAAAAAACACAGTGCCACCTTCAAGTTGACTAACAGTCATGGCAGTGTAATCATTATATCCAGTACCAGTACCAGCACCAGTATTATTATTAGTTATATTTGAGACACCATCACCAGTTGCATCAAAGTCATCAATATAGTTTGATGAATTAGTAGAAGAAGCTAAGCACGCAGTAGTGGTAGCATTTCCTGTGAGGGAAGTATTACTATATGCAGGAGCATTTAAACATGAATCGTCATTATATGCATAGATATAAAAATAATATTGTGTGCTAAAAGTCAATCCAGTTGCAGTAAAGACTGTATTTGTATCATTATCAACTACGGTTGCACTTGAAACTGTTTCTCCAATATTGTATGTTATTCCATCAATAGGTGCCGCTGGTGCTACACCAGTAGTGTTCATTAATATTAGATAACCATCGGCTACTGGTGCTGGTGCTGTGAAACTACCAGCGATAGAATTATCATCAATTGCTCCAAAGACCAATGTCGTTGCTGGTCCTGGAGTCACGCAAGGAGAGTAAGCTAGTGTTGAAAATGCTACCGGACCATCCCATGGACTATATAAGCCAGATCCACAATTGCTTCTTACAAAAACATAATATGTAGTTCCATTTGTTAATCCAGTTAATGCTCTTGATGTTCCTGCCCATGCTGTACCACCACCTGTTGGTGCGGTATTAGAGGTAGAAACGAAATACTCGTAGCCAATATCAGGTGCAGGTGCGGTGCCCGTCCAGTTAATAGTCGCCGTTGTGTATGATACCGGAGTTGCAGGATCAGTAGTAGGTTGCACACATGGTGGAGGATCATTTGCACAAATATCAAAAGTGCCAGTACCACCACCATACTCCCAAAAGCGTATGTATACCGTAGAACCAGGTGTTAAACCAGATCTGGTAATTGTAGACATTAATCCGCCATTAGGACTATCGTCATCATTGCACTCTACCAATGTTAGAGCGCCACAAGTTCCTGTGTATAAGGCAATACCGCTATCAGTAACAGTACCATTATCGTCAGTATCAATTGTAAGATTACCACTAGCAGGAACTACAGCAGAGAACCAAACATCTTGGCCCTGGTAATCTGCACATCCAGGATCCGCAGGGCTGCTGTCCGTTGCGCCTGTACTGTCGAATGTGGAAAATGTGCATGTTGCATTTACGGTTAAAGGCGTGGCAGTACAAGGTTCGTCACTAGCAGGTGTTCCTGAAGCTGCAGCATCGTAGATGCATATTACGCCAGTAGCTAATGGTAGACTAGCGCTTTGAACTCTAATTCTATATGTGGTGCCTACAACTGTTGTAAGCGTAATAGATTCCATAGCAGCTACTCCAACTGCATTCGAGCAGGTCTCATAATTTAGAGCGCCACATGTTCCACTATAGATAGTCATAATAGCGTCATAAGCTCCAGGGATATAATCTATGGTGGTTTGAGTACTAGTTGCTACAAAAGAAGCCCAAGCATCTATCGAATTATCTGCACTACAACCTGTGCCAGAAGCATCTAAGTAAGTACTTGTGCCATTATTTGCTACAAAAGGGACATACATACAAGTAGCATTAACTGTAAATAATGCAGTATTATCACAATTATTACTTTGTCCAAAAGTGTTTGAAACAAAAAATAACGCAGCAAAAATTAGACAATAAAATTTAGAGTTTTTGATTAAATTCTTTACAATAAGGGAGTAGTCGTGTTTCATGTTTTATATATTAAAAACGTCAATACTTAATATTGGCCATTAGAAAAAACAAATTTTCTGTGATTCAGACAGCTATTAAATAAGGCGTATTATTTTAAATAAATACTATGTTATAACTATAGTGAGGTTAGTTATATGTTGACTTGGGAGGTCATGAAGTAAATCAATATAATCACAATTATTGTCAATAAATTAACATTATGATTTTGATTTTCATAATTTCTTAAAAATATCATAATTTTGAGAATAATATAGTAGACAAAAAGGAAATTCGATAAAATGCTAGAATTTATAGACCAACGCAATTTAAGTATTGATTCTGAACTATTTATGAAACCTGAATATCTGATTCATAAATATATTTCAGGAAATAAATATCGTAAACTCAAGTATAACTTAATACAACTTAAAACCCTCAAGGTTAACGCTTTAATAACGTTTGGCGGTGCGTATTCTAATCATATAGCCGCCGTTGCGGCAACCGGCAAGTCAGTTGGAATTCAGACTATTGGAGTCATTAGAGGTGAAGAGCTTGAAAATGAGATTATGAATAATCCTACGCTTTCTTTCGCTCAAAAATCGGGAATGAAATTTAAGTTTGTTTCGAGGTCAAATTACCGTTTGAAAACATCCGAAGCGTTTATTGAAGGGTTAAGAAATGAGTTTGGAGATTTTTATTTGATACCAGAAGGAGGTACTAATTCATTGGCGGTTAAGGGGTGCGAAGAGATCTTAACGCCCAATGATAAATCCTTCGATTTTATTTGTTGTCCGGTTGGAACGGGTGGAACAATTTCAGGGATAATCAATTCCAGTCATCAAAATCAGAAAGTTATTGGATTTCCTGCATTAAAAGGTGGTTTTTTACAAGAAGATATTAGTAAATTTGCAAGGCAGACAAATTGGGAACTGATTACAGATTATCATTTTGGTGGATATGCTAAAATAAATACAGAATTAATTAGTTTTATTAATCAGTTTAAAGCAGAATATAATATTCCATTGGATCCTATCTATACGGGTAAAATGATGTACGGAATTTTCGATTTAAGACGAAAAGGATATTTTCCCAAGGGATCTAAAATTTTGGCAATTCATACGGGTGGATTGCAGGGCATTGATGGAATGAATATGAAATTAAAAAGGAAGCATTTGCCTTTAATTATTTAATATATGAGAAACATAATTATAATTAGTGTTTTTGGAATCTTACTTTTTTCGTGTAAGTCAAAGCATAAAATTGTTACCAAAAAGGAACCTAATAAAACTAAAGAAGTAACGAGACCAGTGGAGTCAAAACCTGCAGTTTCTTCAACCAAAACATACGCTAATGCAACCGAAGCATACATAGCAACTTTTAGTAAAATAGCTATGGAAGAAATGCGAAAATTTAAAATTCCTGCTAGTATTACACTTGCTCAAGGTATACTGGAATCAGGATCTGGTAAAGGACGATTGGCAGTTAAAGCAAATAATCACTTTGGGATAAAATGCCATAACTGGACGGGTAAAAAAATATATCACGACGATGATCGATCTCAAGAGTGTTTTCGTAAATATGATCGTGCTAATTCATCATTTGAAGACCATTCAAAATTTTTAACTACACGTGGGCGTTACTCTAAGTTATTCGATTTGAAACAAGATAATTATAAAGCTTGGGCAAAAGGATTACGAGCTGCGGGTTATGCAACAGATAGAAAATATCCAGAAAAACTAATAAGCCTTATTGAACGTTATAAGCTTTATGAATATGACGATCAAGTTTTGGGGCATTCCTCAAAAAATAAAGTGACACATGTTATTAATCATCGAGTTATTAAAGGGGATACTTTGTATTCATTATCAAGAGTTTATGGGGTGACTGTCGATGCAATTAAACGCCTTAATAAACTGGAAAATAACGAATTAAAAATAGGGCAAATTCTTATCATTAAATAAATTAAAATATGTTATATAAACGAAGTAGTGCTTTATTTAAAGCGGCTGAGCATGTTATTCCTGGAGGTGTAAATTCTCCTGTTAGAGCTTTTAAAGCGGTTGGTGGCACTCCAATTTTCGCCAAATCAGCTAAAGGCGCTTATGTCTATGATGAGGATGGAAATCGTTATATCGATTATATAAACTCTTGGGGTCCTATGGTTTTAGGTCATGCTTTTGATCCCGTAGTTGATGCGGTAATTGCGAAAGCAAAACAAGGAACGTCATTTGGAATGCCAACTGAAATTGAAACCAAAATTGCAGAATTAGCAGTGTCTATGGTACCTAATATAGATAAAATTCGTTTCGTGAATTCTGGAACTGAAGCTTGTATGAGCGCAGTACGTTTAGCAAGAGGGTATACTAAAAAGGATAAAATCATAAAATTTGCAGGTTGCTATCATGGTCATAGTGATGCCTTTTTAATTCAAGCAGGAAGCGGTGCCGTTACCTTTGGAAGTCCTAACAGTCCGGGTGTTACTCAAGGTACAGCTAAAGATACCTTATTGGCAAGATATAATGATATTGATAGTGTAAATGAGCTTATTGAAGCAAATGTCGGTGAAATTGCATGTATAATATTAGAACCAGTTGCTGGAAATATGGGTTGTATCCCTCCAAAACCTGACTTTTTAATTGATTTAAGACGATTATGTGATGCGCACTCAATTTTATTAATTTTTGATGAAGTGATGACCGGTTTCAGATTGGCAAAAGGAGGCGCGCAAGAACTTTATAGGGTCAATGCTGATATTGTTTGCTTTGGAAAAGTTATTGGTGGAGGTCTTCCTGTTGGTGCTTTTGCTGCTAGAGCCGAAATAATGAATTTTCTAGCACCTCTTGGACCAGTATACCAGGCAGGAACTTTAAGTGGGAACCCATTGGCTATGGCTGCTGGTTTAGCAATGTTGACTGAATTGAATTCTGATGAAAATGTATTTATGCGTTTGGCAGAAAAAACAGAATTCTTACATAAAGGATGTTCCGAAGCGCTAAATAAATATGATGTAGTCCATACTATTAATAGAGTAGGTTCCATGATTTCTATTCATTTTGCAAAAAATGAAGTAATTGATTTTGAAAGTTCAGCCAAAGGGGATAATGCTACTTTTAAGGCGTTTTTTCATGGTATGCTCAATGAAGGTATTTATATTGCGCCAAGTGCATTTGAAACTTGGTTTATAAGTGATGCTTTGAGTTATAAAGATTTAGAGGATACCATCTCAGCCGTAGAAAAGGTAGCCGCAACGTTATAGTATAAAAAAAGGATGGTTTTTAAACCATCCTTTTTTTATAAATCATTTCAATTTAACCTAGAGGCTTTTGTATTTTTCGTATTGCTCTTCAGTTAAAATTTCTTTCATTTTATTGTCTAAAATGGTGTCAATTTTATTCTTGCGCTCAACATTTCCGTCAAGGTTTGAACTTATTTTTTGGAAGGTCTTTTCGTAAGCCTTAAATGCTTCGTAAACTTGATTAAATTGATTAGAATCAAATTTAATAACTCGTTTTAGCTCTTTTGTTTTAACAGATGCAGCAGCATTTATTTCTGCAATATTTTGAGCAGTAATATTTTGAGTGCTAAAACATAGCGCTAAAGTTAAAAAGCAGAGGGTCAGTAATTTTTTCATTTGTTTGGTGTTAAATAAATTTAAGTGTCTAAATTAATAATTTTTAGTCTATAAACACAAATAAAAAAGCATTGATATTAAAATCAATGCTTTTTTCAATAACAAAAACTAAATCAACCAACCAAAATTATTGTTTTTTGCTATGGGTTCTCATCTGCTGTTTTCTGCCATCTTGAGCGTGACGTTTCTGTTGCATTTTTTCCCATTTTTCAAATTGTTCTGCATTTAGAATGACTTTCATTTTCTTTTTCATTTCTATTTGATGATCTAATTTTTCATTCATCATTTTTAAACGTGCTTCTTTTGAAGGCTTTTCATCCGTTTGGTTTTCCATCTTTTTTTGTCGTTCGTCTATTTTTGCTTTCCTTAATTTGGCTTGCTCAATATTTAAAGCAAGAATTTTATTTTGTTGAGCTTCTGTAAGGTCCAGATGTAAGGTCATTTTTTTAGTTTGAAGAGTTGCCAGCTCTTCAGGAGTGAAATCTTTGTGCATTTCCGTTTTGTTTTCAAGACCTTGTCTTTTATGTTCTCTTTTTTTTTCTTGAGCAAAAGCTTGTACTGTTATTAATGCAATTGCAACTAGGACTAATTTTTTCATGTATATAAATTTTAATTGATACCCTTTTGACCTGTGATAAATTAAAAGGTTTAATCTAATTTATTTTTTTAACGACTAATTAACAGCTTGTGCCTGTTTTATGAGGTTTATTGTAGTTAGATATAAAGGAACATTTTCCATTTTACTTTTAAGCCATGCATAAAAACTCATTACGAATATATCCTCACGTTGTACCTCAATCCATTCAAATGAATTTTCTACTTTAATTTTAAAGGCCTTTGAAGTAACTATTTCCGGCTGTTTGTAATAGGATTCAATAAGGCTCAAATATGTAATAACACGTTCTTGGTTTATTTGTTTTAAGTGGTTATAATACCTTCGTTTAAAACTCATCAATCTTGATTCTACTAAATCAATATGTTGTAATTCTATATGTAATATAATTTCTATGAGATTTTTTTTAAGAACCCATTCTGTTCCAGCCTTTGTAATATACCATTTGTCGCTGTGATGAAATTTAGAAAATATATGATGGGCTTTTTTGTGCTCTCCTTTCTGTATGTAAATCATAACGAGACTTAAATAAATATCCAATAAAGATTCAATGTCTGCGTGTTTTGGGATTTTAAATGATTCTAATAATTGAATGGCTTTATCTTGTTGTAGTGAGTAATTTAAATTTAAGCCTAATAATAAATTGTATTTGAGTTTGAAGGTGTTATAGTACTTTTTCTGTTTCAATGACATTTGTTTTAGCATCAATTCTAGATAAAACATTGATTCCGTAAATTTCTTGTTTCTGAATAGTGTATTTGCTATTATATATAACACCTCAATGTGATAAAAATGTTGGGTATCTTTCGGTTTATAGCTTTCAATAGAGGTGTACATGTTAATTAAAAATGGCTCAATTTTCATATAATCATTGGTGACAAAAGCGGAAATACTGATGATAGTCATTAATTGATATAACGATTTAAACGACATAGATTCTGTCAGGCTGATATTGTGCTCCTTTAAGGTTCGATTTAGAATGGTTTCAAAATCGATAATCTCACCTTTATAGGTGATGTCATTTAGTGTTTGCCTGATTTTGGCATAAACAATATTTAACTGGTCTTCATGAAAATGATTTTTTTGGTTGTCTTTAAAAGCGGCAATGAGTGCGTTGATATCTACTGCAGGATTTGTATATGCATATTGAATCTTAGTATGGTAAATCTCGTTTAATATTGAGAATAAATGATGCTCAGAAGCAAGGGTTTCAGCTTTGTCTAGAATTTTGTAAGCTACTTTTGGTTTGTTGTGAAGCAGAAAGTTTCGAGATGCAATTATATATTTAATTATTTGCATATCAACCGAATTTACTTCTTCCAAATTTACATTAGCAATAAAATCTATTAAGGATTGAAAGAGTCGTTTTCTCAAGGCATACAATGCGACCTTGTTATCCTTTTTGTAAAGCTTAATGCAGATTTCTTTTGAAGTAAGTTCGTCGTTCACTAATAACTTGAATAATTGAATGTTCTTTACGTCCTTTCGTTTATTCTTTTTTTCTAAATACGTAACAAATCGGTGTTGTTCTTCAATAGAAAATGTAGAAACAATTGCATGTATATTCATTTTTTAATCGTTAGTAAATTTTTAATTATATTAGTAAATATAATGAGAAGTATTAAATTATATATAATTATATCGTCAGTATTTAATGATAATTGTGTTTTAATCATGATTGGATTGTTGCAGATTTGTCCTGTAATCATCAAAACAAAACATCATGAAACATATTATCAAACCCATACTTTTTATAGCTGCTCTAAGTAGTCTAGTAATTTATTCTGGTGCTATTTCTAATGAAATTATCGAACAGTATAATCACTGTATTTCCTTTATAGCAAATAATACAATTGGGAGTTCAAAAGTATTAGGTGTTTAGAATGAAGCTGAAGCAAGTAAATATGGCATTCATAGTCACAATTGGCGTCTCAGTTGTGGTATTCACTTATCTCGTGTTCTTGGGATATGATGAAATAAAAACATTCAAAGATGTGATTAAAATTATTGCATCGATTTTATTTCCATTACCTATGCTGTTTTTTGTGCGCTTCATTCTAATTGAGCATTTTTTACCTCAGAACACCGACGAATATAAATTAAAAAACCAAAAACCAGCAACACTATTATTGATAGCTACTGTTGTGTTCGGGGTTGCTATTATGCAACTCTTAGAATATGTTACAAATCAAAAGTTAGAGGACAACTTAATCTTTGCGCATCTAATTAATTCAACAACTATAAGCAGTTATGTGCTCAATTATATATTGTACAATAATTTAAGAGTAAATGGAATATTAAGTGGCGTTTTAATGGCCTTAGCAATCCATGTTTTTGTTTAATCTACAAATCACAAATCATGACAAATATAAGTAGAAATATAAAAAAGGAAACCAGAGGGTATATGCTGTTAATCCTATTAGGAATGCTCGCTATACTAGCTTTGCTTAAGATGAATGTTATTAATCAAAATGAAGAGTATCATATGTTTAGCGATGGATATACGCTTTTCAGTATTCCGAATTTTTGGAATGTTATTTCCAATGTGCCTATAGCTGTTGTTGGTTTTATAGGTTTAATTAAATTGAAATTCAATTTCAAATCTCAATTACAATATTTCATTTTATTCTCAGGCATTATACTTGTTGCTATGGGATCTAGCTTTTATCATATGAATCCTAATAGTCAAAGTTTAATTTGGGATAGACTTCCAATGACTGTGGTATTCATGACAATTTGCTCAATTATTATAAGTGAGTTTATAGATGATAATGCTGGACGTAAAATTTTAATTCCAATACTAATAGTTGGATTGCTTTCCGTTGTGTATTGGTCGATCACAAACGATTTAAGACCTTATGTTTTTGTGCAATTTTATCCTCTGTTGGTGATACCAATTGTTCTAGTTTGTTTTAAATCGAGATTTAATACTAAGGTGTATTACTGGCTACTTTTAATAATTTATGGCCTGGCAAAAATTTTAGAACAGTTCGATGAAGGTGTATATCTAGAGCTAGAAATAATCAGTGGTCATTCATTGAAACATGTGTGTTCTGCTATTGGTTTAGCATTTTTGCTGATTATATATCAGAAAAGAAAGAAAGGGATTGTACTTGAAACAAAGGAGCTATTAATTTAATACATAATATCATGAAACATCTAACACTATTAATTGTCTTTACATTATTTATGTCTTGTAATGTTGTAGAAACAGACTCTGAAAGCACAATTAGAGAAAACACCTTTCTTATTGGAAAATGGACAGGAAATGGTCATTTTTTAAATATGAATTTTGCCAAGGATATTGGTGAAGTTATTATAGAAGTTGATATAAGAGATGATTATCAAGTTTTTGGGAAAATTGGAGAAGCAACTTTGAAAAACATGACTATTGAAGAAGCGTCTTATGGTTTTGCTATAAAAGGTGTGCTAAGCTCAAAACTAAAGGAGGATTCTGAGACAGAAAAGAATCACTTGATAATACTGTTGGTCATAAATGAAGACGATAAAGTAGATGTAAATTCATCCGATGCAAATTTTCACCTAAAAAGCAACTATTCTTTTGATTTTGGGATGAAGGTTGGAAGCGTAAATTTAACGAAAGAACATAATTAATTACAACGAAATAGCATATAATAATATGATTTCAAAACACATAATATAAAGTTTAATCATCAAAAATTAAAAATTATGAATCCAATTATGAATATTCAAAAACCGAAAACGAATTCTACAAAACGTGAATTATTATTCACATTTCAATCCATTATTGTAACTGGGCTTTTGGCCTTTACCGCAATTGCTTTTTTTTTCTATAATGATTTGGCAATAGTAAAAGGAATTAAAATCATTTTCGCGCCATTCTTGTCAGTGGTTCCTTTGCTATTTATATTATCTGTATTAAGAGATTTGCGAAAGGGATTTATGGAAGGTAACTATAGTAAAGATCAAATTATTAAATTCTGTTTAATTACTGTTGGAATTACGATAGCCTTTACAGGGATTACCTATTTACTTTCTAAAATTGGGGCTTTAGAAATTTTATTGGCTGCAATTATTGCGATTCTAAGTACCGTATTCTTCTTAAAAAGTAAAATCAAAGATATAATGGGTATGAGCATTGTTACCGGAATTGCCGAAGGCATAATTATCTATATGATCTTTTTGTTTTGATGATTGGTTAGTTAGTTAACCCAAAACCTCGTAGCTTTTTTGAGTTACGAGGTTTTAAAAACAATATCTTTAAACTTAAATACAGTAATCACATGAATTCAAAACTCATCAAAGAATTGCCGGAATTGGTAACTAATGAGGTCATATCTGAAGACGTTGCAATAAATATTGAACGGTATTATGCATCCAAAACTGAAAATTCATCCAATAGGTTGTTTATGGTTTTTGGTGTTCTAGGATCTTTGCTCATCGGATTAGGCATTATATTAATATTGGCCCATAACTGGGATAGTTTTACGAAAACAACTAAAACAATTATTGCGTTTTTGCCTTTAATTATTGGTCAGTTTATAGTAGGGTTTTCAATACTTAATAAAATGAGTCAGGTTTGGAAGGAATCCTCCGGAACGTTTCTCTTTTTTGCAGTTGGATCCAGTATCGCTTTAGTTAGCCAAATATATAATATACCTGGAGATTTGAGTGATTATTTATTGACTTGGATCGTGTTGTGTTTGCCACTTGTGTATTTACTAAAATCAAATGCTCTGGCTATTTTATACATGGTTTTTTTAACCTATTATGCTACCGAATTGGGCTATGGTTTTAATACAACAGATAAAACACCTTGGTTGTATTTGGTTGGCGTAGCATTGGTTTTGCCCTATTATATTCAACTTTTAAGGCATAATGCAAATACAAATATCACCTCTATATTTAACTGGATACTACCTTTAAGTCTGACGATAGTATTAGGAGCTTTTGTAAAACAAAATGATGAATTTGGATTTTTAATGTATATCATCCTTTTTGGCTTATTTTATAATATAGGTAAAGTTCCATTTTTTGATTCACAGAAATTAAGGCGTAATGGGTTTCTCATTTTTGGCTCATTAGGTACAATCATACTATTATTAAACACAAGCTTTAGATGGATGTGGGAAGATGTATTTAATACGCCCGATTTATTTACTCAAGAATTCTATATAGCTTTGGTTTTATTTGTTATAACAGTAATTGTTTTAGCCTATTCTTATTCAAAACATTGGATTAAAGGGTTCAATTTATTCCAATACGTGTTTATTCTCTTCACAATCTTATTTTTTATTGGGATGTCTAATGAAATCATACCAACATTATTTGTTAACATTATCATTTTCGCTTTAGGGTTAGTGACTGTAAAAATTGGTACCGATAAATTTCATTTTGGAATATTAAATTATGGATTACTGATTATTACGGCATTAGTAGTATGTCGTTTTTTTGATACTAATATGAGCTATGTTATTAGAGGATTGCTTTTTGTTGGCGTCGGATTTGGATTCTTTTTAACAAATTACATCATGCTGAAAAAGCAAAACCCTAGAGTTATTCAACAAGGAAAATAATTATGAAAACACTATATATTTTTATCATTTTTATAATTGTAGCAGTCGCTCAATTATATATTCCAGCTCAAATGATTCTGGATCAAGAACAGGTTCTAGAAACAGGAACTGCATATAAATTTAGAACCCAACCTATTGATCCTTCGGATCCTTTTAGAGGGAAGTATATTACCCTAAACTATGAATTAGATGCGTTTGCAACCAAGGATTCTGATTGGAAAAGAAACGATGAGGTTTTCGTGTATTTAAAAAAGGATGAATTGGGATTTGCTAAAATTGATAAGTTAAGTAAGCATAAATTAGAAAGCGGAAATGACTATGTAATTGCTAAGGTTACTTATTATAATTCTTATAGTGAAATCCTACGATTTAATTATAATTTTGATCGCTTCTATATGAATGAGGATAAGGCTTATGATGCCAAAGTAGCACATAGAGAAGCGCAACGCGATTCTTCATCAAATACCACTTATGCTGTTGTATATATTAGCAATGGAAATGCGGTTTTAGATAATGTCCTTATTAACGATATTCCAATCTCAAAATTTGTAGAATAGAAATTAAAAATTTGGTTAACTTTGAGAAAATTAAAAACAAAAACTCACTAATGAAAAAACTAGCATTATTATTAATGATTGCTGCATTTATGTTCTCTTGTAAAGAAGAAAAAAAGGAAGTAACGCAAGAGGAAGAAACTAAGGAAATCGCCCAGAATTCAATGGAAAAAAACTTAAGTAAATATGTCGATGTAAAATTAACAGCTGATGTAAGTAAGCTCACAGATAATGAGCGTAAAATGATTCCAATTCTTATCAAAGCCGCTAACATTATGAATGATTTATTTTGGTATGAGTCGTACGGAGATAAAACCGAGTTGTTGAATTCTATTTCGGATGAAGATACAAAAGCGTATGTGACTATTAATTATGGGCCTTGGGATCGATTAGACGGAAATACGTCTTTTGTTGAAGGTATTGGTGACAAACCTCTTGGTGCTAATTTCTATCCTAAAGATATGACTAAGGAAGAATTTGAAGCAGCTGAAATAGAAGATAAATCAAGTATATATAATTTTGTTCGACGTAATGAAGAAGGAGCGCTATATTCGATTCCTTATAATGTTCAATTTGGAGAAGCCTTGGCAGAAGTGTCAAATTTACTTCTAGAAGCTGCTAAATTAGCTGAAGATGAAGGCTTGAAAAAATATTTAAACTTAAGAGCTAAGGCATTAACAGATGATAAGTACCAAGCAAGTGATATGGCTTGGATGGATATGAAAACGAATACCTTAGATATAGTTATTGGTCCTATCGAAACTTATGAAGACCAACTATTTGGAAATAAAGCCGCACATGAAGGTTACGTGCTAATTAAAGATCAAGAGTGGAGTGGGAAACTTGCTAGATTTGCAAGCTTTTTACCAGAATTACAATTGGGCTTACCAGTTGATGATGCATACAAAAAAGAAACGCCTGGAACTGACAGCGATTTAAATGCTTATGATGTGGTGTTTTATGCTGGAGATTGCAACTCAGGTAGCAAAACAATTGCTATAAATTTGCCAAATGACGAAGAGGTACAATTGGCAAAAGGAACACGTAGATTACAACTTAAGAATGCAATGCGTGCTAAATTCGATAAGATATTAGTGCCAATTTCTAAAGTGTTAATTGATGAAAGTCAAAGACAACATATTACGTTTGATGCTTTTTTTGCAAATACAATGTTTCATGAAGTGGCGCATGGTTTAGGTGTAAAAAACACTATTGATGGTCGCAGTACGGTTCGTGCGGCACTCAAAGAACTTTCAAGTGCTTTAGAAGAAGGTAAAGCCGATGTGTTAGGTTTATATATGGTGCAACAACTTCATGCTAAAGGTGAGATAGAAGGTGATATGAAAGATTATATGACCACATTTATGGCGAGTATTTTTAGATCTGTGCGATTTGGTGCTTCAAGTGCTCATGGTAAAGCAAATATGATTCGATTTAGTTTCTTTAAAGAGAAAGGTGCTTTTAAAAGAAATGAAAATGGAACCTATACTGTTAATTATGATAATATGATTGTTGCAATGAAAGATTTATCTGGATTAATCCTTAAACTTCAAGGTGATGGTGATTATGATGGAGTTGCCGCTTTAGTTAAAGAGAAAGGTGTGATTTCTGAGGAGTTACAGGCTGATTTAGATCGCTTAAGTGAGGCTAGTATTCCTGTCGATGTAATCTTTGAGCAAGGTATAGAAGTACTGGGCTTGTAGTTCTAATAAAGGAATAGAGAAATAGTAGAAATTCCCAATTTTAAGAAAAAATAGTAGTTTCCAAGATTTATGCGCAACCTAACCATCCTGATGTTTTTTACATCCACCATAGCATTTGCCCAATTTGAAGAAGTGGTTGATCTCGCAGGAGATTTAATTTTACTTACAAATCAATACATAGAGCCAGCCGCAGAAGCAACCATGTACCAAACCTCTGGGGGTTGGTATACAAGTGCGAAAAAGAAAGAGTTCTGGGATATAGAAGTTTCTCTTCAAGGCAATATGTTATTTATTCCAGGGAAGTCAAAAATCTTTCTGGTGGATGAAAGTCAACTTCAAAATTTATCAATTCAAGGAAATGATACCACAGCTTTAATTCCTACTACTTTAGGAGGGGATGAGGTTGTTGTTTTAGAAGGATCAATAAATGGTGACTCTTTTGAGTTTGATACACCCGAAGGAATTAATGAGTCTACAGTAACCCATTATCAAGTTCAAGCTAGTGTTGGTCTTTGGGAAGGGACCACGTTAATTGCAAGGTATTCGCCGAGAGTTAAAATAAACAAGACGCATTATCATATATTTGGAGGAGGCTTGCAGCATAATATATCACAATGGATTCCTGGCTTGAAATCTTCAAGTTTCAATATAGCTGGCTTGGTATCATACTCTAATTTTTCGGTAGATAACACCTTTTCTGAAGTTGATTTAGCAATCGGGTCATTAAATTCTTTGGTGGTAGATGGAGAGTCTTTTATGTTTAATTTAATAGCCTCAAAACAACTACAAAGTTTTAACTTTTCGACTGCGATAGGTGTTGTTAGTACTAATTATAAATATGATATAGGAGGGGAAGGAGATATTGTTTTATCTGTTTTACATCAGGCATTAAATGCACTAGATGGAAACAAGACAAACATTAAAGCCGATCTTGGAGTCGACTATAATTTTAGAAATTTTTCAGTCAATACAATGCTAACCATTGGGAATTACACCAATTTAATTTTCGGAATTAATTATAATATACGTTCCAAATCGGTTAAAACCAATGGTTAATATCCTGTATTATGAGACTAGTTGATAATCTCGAAGGTGTCTATAGATTGCGTTGCAGTAGTTGTGGATTCACTAGGAAATGGAAGCACAACACCTGCACTACTTAAATCTTCAAGCTCATAGTCTATTAGTACCTCGGAGTAAATTAACCCAACATTTGCAGCGTAATAGTTGGTTACGTCTAGTACATCTTGTGATGTAAGAATAGGGACTGTGATGTTAATATTAGGAGTAATTTCAACTTGAGTAGCAACAGCTAGGTTTACAATAATTTGTGATGTTAATACGTCTTCAAATGATTGCCCAGCTACTGAATAGTTTGTTAAGTTGATTCCTTGTACAGAACGTATTTCGTAATCTATAACAACTAAAAAGCCTTCAATGAGCTGCTCAACTTGTCCGCTTACAACATCTAATTGATCTGTTGCATTAGCATTGGTATTGTATAAAATAAAATCATCAAGCGGGATTGTAATTTCAGGAAACCCTTCTGCAAGCTGGGCTGCTAATTCGCCATTCATTACTAGTTGAGTATCTGTTGTACGAATAAGATTCTGAGAAAGAAGCGTGGTCATAAAAGCATTAACAGGTAATTCTGCATCTAAGTTGGTGTATGTAAGCGAATTTAAATTTTCAGTTCCGGTAACAGATAATAAGTCGGTTGTTGGTACTTGCTCAGCCATATTATTATACGTCCAAAATGAATTTACCGAAAGAGGGAAGTACATTGTTGGATCTTCTATGATTTCTCCAGTAGGGTCGTCGTTGCCTCCGGTTGTACTATCATCGCTTGAGCAAGAGGTAGTTAGAATTGAAAAAAGAAAAAGAAGTAAGTAAGTGTTGGTTTTCATCAGTTAAAAAAGTTTTGGCAATGATAGCAATAAATGCCGAATTGCACAAAGATGATGTTTTTATAAACTCTTTGTGGTCTTTTTGGAAGCCGTTGAAGTTTATCATAAAAAGGCCTTGTTTTAAGGAGCATCAAGGCATATAAATTGCTCTTTAATTTTTTTATATCTTGTAATAAGAAATAATGTTAGTATGCCTTACTGGTTGTCTGTTGTTTTAACGATTTTTGTAGTCTATGTTGCCATAAGCGTCGCATTGTATTATTTGCAGGACTATATGTTATTTAAGCCTGAAAAACTCCCTAAAGACTTCCAATTTAATTACGAAAATCAAGATACTAAAGAGTACAATCTCGAAACTAGAGATGGTGCCATTATAAATGGCTTACTTTTTATACCCAAAGGGAAATCTAAAGGTATCGTATTATACCTCAAAGGAAACTCTAAAAGTATTAAAGGCTGGGGGAAATTTGCTGTAGATTTTACGAGACACGATTATAGTGTTCTTATGGTGGATTATCGCGGATTTGGAAAAAGTACAGGACGTCGTTCTCAAAAGGCAATAAAAAGAGATTTACAAGTCATTTATAATAAAATAAAGGAACAAACCAACGAAGATAAAATCATTCTCTACGGGCGTTCTTTGGGATCTGGTTTCGCCACTAAGTTGGCCTCTACAAATCATCCGAAAATGTTGATTCTTGATGCGCCTTATTATAGTTTAACAAAAGTTACGGCCAGATATATGCCTTTTATGCCATTATCATTACTGATGAAATATCCGCTACCTACCTATAAGTGGTTGAAATATGTACAATGCCCTATTCATATTATTCACGGCACACATGATAAATTAATTCCATTTAAAAGTAGCATTAAATTATCTCAGATAAATTCGAAATTAACTAAACTTCATTCTGTAATAGGAGGAGGGCACAAGAATTTAAATAATTTCGAATCCTATCATAATATGTTAGACGATATTCTTAATATTCAACCCAAAACAATAGATTTAGAAACTACAAGTATAAATGTCATTCACTCGTCAAAAAAAAGTAATTCGAAAGCTTAGAAATATTGCTTTTGCATTGATAGGCCTTTATGTTATGATTGGAACATCACTATATTTTATTCAAGAAAGATTATTGTTCATGCCAACAGTTTTAGAGCAATCCTATCAATTTCAATTCAATCATCCTTTTGAAGAATTGTTTTTAAAAACCGACGAAGATGCGAGCATTAATGCTTTGCATTTTAAAGCTAAAAATCCAAAAGGAGTGATTTTATATTTTCATGGTAACGCAGGTGATTTGTCACGGTGGGGAAGTGTTACGGAGTATTTTGTTGATAAGCACTATGATGTTTTAATTATGGATTATAGATCTTATGGAAAAAGCATAGGGCCATTAAATGAGGCTGCTTTTTATTCCGATGCGCAGTATTGTTATGACTTTTTAAAAAAACGATATGCTGAATCCGAAATTTCTCTGTATGGACGTTCATTAGGCTCTGGTATTGCTTGTAATTTGGCATCAAAGAACACTCCTAAACAACTCATTTTAGAAACCCCTTATTACAGTATTTTAGATGTGGCTAAACAACGATTTCCAATTTTTCCTGTGAAACAACTTATGCGTTATGAATTTCCTTCTTATAAATTTATTAAAGCTATAGCCTGTCCTATTTCTATAATTCACGGAACCGATGATGTAGTAGTGCCACTACAATCGGGAGAAAAATTGTATGATGTTTCCACTAAAGAATTAACCACGTTTACAGTTATTAAAGGTGGTGCTCATAATAATTTAGTAGAATTTGTTGGGTATCATCAAAGAATCGAAGAAATTTTGAAATAAAAAAAGCTTCAGTTATTACTAAAGCTTTTTTATAAATTTATTTAATGTTTAGATTATCCATTCGGATTCAAAATCGCGTCAATTCGCTCTATTGCATCTTGTAAATGAATTCTATTCATTCCTGATGCATTTGATGCAGCCGATTTAACTTGACGATCTAAGGTTTTTAGTTCAGCTCTCACAATCGCACGAATATCAGATTGACTCGTGTTAACCGCAGTCGATTTTTGATAACCTCCAAAAGTAGGTGCTTTTCTTTGATTTTCAGCAGTCATGAAATAAGCTAATCTGTCAATGTGGGCACGTTGTAAATTACGTCTGTAAGTATCAATATTTTTACCATTACGTAATTCGCTCCAAATACCTTGTCTTAATTCACGCATCATTTCAGTTAAGGAATATGCACTACTACCATTTAAAGTTTCATTTTCTATAAGACGCGCCATTTTACCGAGGCTAAGTACATTATTTAATGCGCGAACTTGCATGCGTCTTACACGTTCTATAGAACCTGAATATTCAATTCTTCCAAAAATATCTTTATCAATTAACCATGATGGCGTTTCAAACAAATTATCCTGAAGGAATGTCATAGCCTTTTTTTGATGATCTTTATTTACGTGAGTATATACAGCTCCAGACTGATCAGCAGTTTTGTAATACTCATAAACACCTCCAATATTATTAGAAACATGGTTTGTGTATTGATTAAATTGTCTAATAACTTGACCGTACATTTCGCCTAAGTCATTATAATCCTCACCTGCTTTTGTTGTCCATTTGATTAAATTCGGGACTATACGTTTTAAATTCTTAATTCCGTAGTAACTGGCTAACATCGCATCGTCTCCCAAGTCTTCTCTTTGTGAACTTGGGTCTACAACATCACCTAGTTGTTGATGACCAAAGCGATACATTGGATCGTCTGCATGATCGGTAATCCATTTGTTCAAAGTTTCTTTTTCATCTTCAGCAGATGTATCTAAAATGGGTCTGTAACCCCAATTAATAGCATGTTTATCGTAAACTCCGACATCTGGCATTAAAGCAACACCTTTATCTTCTGGCTGTGCTATATAATTAAAACGGGCATAATCCATAATAGAGGGTGCTGTGCCATACTTTTGTGTAAACTCCGCGCTTCTTAAATCCTCAACTTTATAAGCAACACTGCTTCCCCAGTTATGTGGTAAGCCAAGTGTATGTCCTACTTCATGAGACGATACAAAACGAATAAGTCGTCCCATAACTTCATCTTCAAATTGTGCGCTTTGTGCATCTGGATTAATAGCCGCTGTTTGTGCAAAAAACCACCAGCGTAAAAGCGACATCACGTTATGATACCAAAATATATCACTTTCAATGATTTCACCAGACCTTGGGTCATTTACATTCGGTCCCATAGCATTAGGGATATTTGAAGCCAAATAACGTATAACTGAATAACGTGCGTCGTCTGGACTCCATTCTGGGTCTTCTTCAACTGTTGGAGGATCTTTAGCAATAATAGCATCTTTAAAACCAGCAGCCTCAAAAGCGACTTGCCAATCTTCAACACCTTGTTTAAGGTACTTTCTCCATTTCATTGGTGTAGCGCGATCGATGTAATACACGATTTGTTTCTTTGGTACGACCAATTCACCACGTTTGAATTTTTCGATGTCTTCATCTCTCACTTCTAATCGCCAACGATTTAAATAGGTTACAGTTTCACTTTTTTGATTTTCAGAACCGTAATCTATCTGGTTACGCGTAAAATATCCAACACGCTCATCGAAATAACGACGTTTCATTGGAGTTTCTGGTAACAAAATCATTGAGTTATTAATCTCAATAGAAATAGTACCAGTATCTGCATTAGATGGAGCTGCTCCAGCCGCATAGGTTTTTACGTGTCTCGCTTCAATGTTTTTAGGGTAACTTTTTATACTTTCAATAAACGATTTATCACCGTCTAGACGTGTGACTTTGTATTGTTTTCTTCTTCTATTTATGAGCCCAAGGGACTTTACATCTTTACTAAATAAATCAGTAACATCCACCACTGTACTCGTTGAATCTTTTCCAATAGCTTTGATAGGGAAGGCGTATAAGATTGGTTCGAAGTTAGAATTACTAACGGCTTCACTTATTGGTAAAGAATCAGCAGCAAAAACATTATAAGAGACAACTCTTAATAAAATCTTTTTGCCTTTCTTTTGCCATCTTAAAACTTGCTCATTTTGTTTGTCTCCACCATAAGCTATACCACTAGCAGTTTTTGAAATACGAGTTACCATAAGCATTTCTCTTTCGAAAAGTGAATCTGGAATTTCAAAAAAGAACTTCTCGTCTAGTTTATGAATTGTAAATAAACCTGCATCGCTTTTTGCATCTTTTGTGATGACTTTGCTATACGGTTGAATATCATTTTTACCTGATTTTTTAGACCCGGATTTTGCAGCAGTTGATGCCGACTTTGATGCGCTTGCCTTTTTTGCGGTCGAACATGATACGATCATAAATACCGAAGCCACAAAAAGCAATTTAATGTGAAGATTTTTCAAGTTGGTTGGGTTTTAGAAAATTAAAGCGTGAAAATAAGAAATCTAGTTGTTGAATAAAAAGGAATTCCGTTTTTAGTAATTCTTTAACGCGCTTATCAACATGAAAAAACCTCAGCGAGAACTGAGGCTTTTTTTTATATTTGAGAGATCTCTTAAAGTGTATCTAAATACGCTAAGATTAAATCAACGCCATCATCATGCAAAATCGTAGTTCCAATAAAAGGCATGCTAAAACCAGCACTATAAGTTGAAATTCTATTAATTATACTATTTTTTCTATTCAGAATATTAGAATCTAAAAACGAAGTTTCATAGCCTAATCTTAATGTAGATTGAAATTCGCAATAACCACCATCTACATGACAATGTGCACAATTAACATCGAAATAGGCGCGTGCACGCTCTTCGAGTGTGTAACTCGTGTCTTTATAATTTGGCAAAGCCTCAACAGTAGTTGGATCGGCAACACCTAACAGTAACCCTAAGTCTTTAAGTGTTTGCAATTGATTCGACTCATTAACATCAAAGTTTAAGGTTCTCAATTTTGGACCTATAGGTGTTTCTTCACCACCATTGTTGTGACAGTCGAAGCAATTAGAACTTGTTGGAATTTGATAATTAATATTATTTGTAAGGCCATCAGCATCTATCCATGTTACTGGGAGCGTAGCTCCATCTACATCTAAAACAGCATCAGTTTGAGCGGCATTCCATTTGTAATTTCCAAGTTCCCATTCGCCATTTATTTTTATTAAAACGCGGGTTTCAATAATTTGTTTTCCTAATGATTCATCTCTGTCATCAGTGTTGTAATAAAAGGTTTTCGAGATGACTGTGTTGTCTGGAAATGAAGGGAAACCATCGTCTATATGGTCCATGAATGTTCCAGGAGGTAAGGCGATTAGTCTTTGTTTATGCGCATAATCCGTAAACAATACAGAACTTAATTCGTAATTAAAAGTGTAGATACTTGGCACTAAATCTTCCATTGGACCTGTATACAGATTTAATTCTGAAAGGTTAGGTCTGAATTCAGGTACTACTAATTCAGGAAGCGTTGTAAAACTTCTTACATCAGTTAATAGGCTAACATTACTTTCGGCACAAACCGTTTCTATATAATAATCGTAAGCAGTGTTTGCAGAAAGACCAGCAAGTGTTACTAAGTTTTGATTAACATTAATTACAGTTCCAGTACCAGGAAGGAATCCAGATTGGCCATATTCAATATTAAATTGTGTCTCTGAATTGGCATCTTGCCATTGTAAAGTTACACTCACAACAGCAATGTTGGATTCTGATTGATTAAAAGCAGATCCACATTGAACGACCATTTGATCATCTTCGACACAAGATTGCATTGATAGAACCAATAGGAGTAGGCAGGTAAGGTTTTTCATTTTAATAGGGCTTTAATGATTCTGATTAATAGCGTGTTGCGAATGTAACAAAAAAGTTGTTTAGAAACATTTTAAATCGTTTTGGTGACTGAAATCGCATATAAAATGAAACCACAGATGTAAAGATATATTAGTTAAAACAATAGAATAACTAATATTAATCAGGAAAAATCACTTGAACCTTCTTTATTCTAGAGATTCTAAATAGGGCACTATTAAATCGATAGCTTCTTGATGTGGCGTGCTGACACCTAGGAAAGGCATGCTATAACCCTCAACAGAGGTTTGTATTCGCGACATAATACTATAGCGCTTATCGAAAATATTTGAATCATCAAAAGACGTTTCATATCTTAAATCCATAGCCTCATAATAATTCAAATTGTGATGTCCTCCGGGAGAATGACAATGTGCACAATTCATGTCAAAATACGCTCGAACTCTATTCTCATTAATTTCCAAGGAGTTTTCCCAATGTGGCAATGAAGTGATTCCAGAAATATCAGTTATGTTACCAAGATGTCCATTATTTATAAAGGATTGCAATTGATTTTCGCCTTCAATATTAAAATTCATGCTTCTGAGCCTTGGACCAATAGGTGTAATTCTATTGTTGTTATTATGACAGGTGAAACAATTTTCACTGGTAGGAATCACATAGTCTACATTATTAGTTTCACCAGCATTATCAATCCATGATATTGCTAAGGTAGCACCTTCTGTGTCTAAATAAGCTTCAGTTTGAGCATCATTCCATTTGTAGTTTCCTAGTTCCCAATCGCCATTAATCTTAATTAATACTCTTGTTTCAATGATATTTTTTCCTAAAGATTCGTCTCTATCATCGACATTATAATAAAAAGTTTTGGCAATGAGCGTGTTATCTGGGTATTCAGGAAAGCCATCATCTACATAATTCATGGTTGTTCCAGCAGGCAATGCAATAATTCGCTGTTTTTTAGTATAATCCGTATATAGTCTAGTGTTCAAATCGTAGATAAAACTATATATACTTGGATTTAGGTCTTCTAAGTTGCCCTGAAATAAATTTAATTCGGATAAGGTTGGTCTAAATTCAGGCACAACTAATTCTGGAAGTGTTGTAAAGCTTCTGACAGTAGTGATTAGACTAATATTACTTGATGTACAAACAGTTTCTATGTAATAATCGTAAGCGGTATTTGCAGATAAACCAGAAAGCGCTAATGCGTTTTGATTTACATTAATTACAGTTCCAGTACCAAGAAGGAAACCAGATATACCATACTCAACATTAAATTGTGTTGCTGAATTAGCATCTTCCCATTGTAAAGTTACACTAGTAACAGCTATGTTTGATTCTGATTGATTATAAGCAGATTCACATTGTGCGATCATTTGGTCATCTTCGACACAGGATTGCATGGTTAGAAGCAATACAAGTAGGAATGTAAGTTTTTTCATTTGAATAGGGCTTTAATAATTCTGATTAATAGCGCGTTGCGAATGTAACAAAAAAGTTGTTTAGAAACGTTTTAAATCGTTGTGCTGTAAGTTTAATTCTACGAAATAATCTGCTAATTGAATTATTTAATGGTGAATACTTATAAGACCATTCCTGATTTTAGGGCGCATATAGGATTCTCAAAGGAGCTGTTTATTGAATTATCGGTTTCTGTATGATTAATTTCTTATCATAATTTTTAACGTGTGTATATCATTATTATCTAACAATAATTTCGCAATATAGATACCATGAGGTATCCTTTCAGCATTCCAAATAACTGAGGATTCGCCATTCGGTATTTTTTTCGAGTAAACTAGTTGACCAAGTAAGTTGTATATTTTTAGTTCTTGATCACCAATAGCCGTTTTAAAAGAAAATGTTGTTTCAGTTTTGAACGGATTTGGGTAATTATAAAAATGAGCAACTGTTGAGGTTACATCAGAAATGCTCAAACCTGGATTAATTAAGAGTCTCATTGCTACAGGTCGGTGATCCGATATGTTTTCATCATATTCCTGCCATCCTCCTTGAAGATAGTCTTCTATTTTTAGCGTTTGAATTGTAGAACTTTCATCCTCAAATTCATCAAATAATTCGTTAGTTATAAGAATATGATCTAGATGAGATGGCCATGTTGGATAAGACCATTCGGAATTATCGCCAATAGCAATCTCATAATCTGCAAACAAATAATTTTCACTATCATCGAGTGTGAGTTGAAATACATTGTTTTCTGATTCATCGGATAATTCATCATTTAAATCTCCCAAAATAATTACGTTCTCATCTGGGAAATTGTCATCGACATATGATTTTAGTAAATAATTGGCATACTCTCTTCGTCTTTCTTCATCATCCTGATCGGTACTGTCGAGAATACCATCACCACAGCATTTGAAATGATTGTTAATGACAATAATTCGTTCATTCATAAAATCAAAATCTATGACCATAGGAGATCTGGGAAATGGACCCCAATAAGGAGACGTGGTATAAATTTCGTAGAGGTCGTTAATCTGTATGACATCAGGTTTATAAACATAGGCGAGTCCAGCAAACCAAATAGACTCTAGATATCCCTCATATGAGTTTAGACCATCTATCATTTGTTCAAAAGCACTTATATCATTTACTTCTTGAATTGCTATTAAATCAACATCTAAAGATTCAATAATTTGAGCGCAAAGATTGATTGTAGTTTGACCATTTTTGGGAAACCATTGTATATTCCAAGTCATTATATCAAATGTAGTGTCAGTTCCAAATGATAGGTCATCTATAGTTTGAGCAGAACATGAAAGTCCTAAAAATATAAGATATATTAAGATTGAATTACTTTTCATTCTATATCTTAAAATTTTCATATACTAAGAATTTGTGTCTAGAAATGTGATAGCATCTACTACAATATACAAAGAGAATTTGTATAAAAGGGTTTACAATTAAGTAAATCCTTTTATATTATGAGAGCCCAATCGACAAGCTCAGGATGACATTCTTTTTTAATCTTGAATCTCAACAATTAAAGTATCATCAGTTTTAGTGACTTTTGTAAAGCCATGTTTGGCTAAGCCTTTATTGCTTAAGCCGGACTGTGATTTAAGATCTATAAGAGACATCATTTTTTCTTTTTTCAGAATCTCTAAAATTGCTTTTTCATTATCGCTCATATCAACTGTTTTCTTCTCTTGTCTCGTTTGTAGTGCAATCAAAATTCCAATAACAACAAGTACAATTTTTCCAATAGCATAAAGCAAATGTTTACTTACTTAATTTTCTTTAATAAAGTTTTGACGGATTTTTATAAAGAATTTTATCATAGTGGTTCGTAAGCGTGTAGCTAGTTGATTTCGAATTAAACATAGTAACTTCTTATTTAGAGTTAAAAAAAAGCGTTACTAGAATGGATAAAATCAGATGCATACAATATTCTGTGAAGTGACGAATTCGTGACAGTAAATAGGTGTCTATCTGTAACAATATGTGAAATGAAAAACAAGTATTGGAAAAATAGTGATATACTATTTTACAAAATACATATCTAACTCACCTTTTCCTTTTGCCAGAATTTTGCCTCTGTACTCGCAAGGAAAAATTTCTTTTATATATTCAAAGGTGGAGGAAGAAATATTGATCTTTCCGGGCTCACCGGCAGTTTCAAACCTGCTTGCAGTATTAATTGTATCACCAAACAAATCGTATGAAACCTTTTTCTTTCCTACCACACCGGCTACAATAGATCCAGTATGTATACCCACTCTCATTTTCCATTGAATTTTATTTCTGGAGTTTCTGATTTCCAAACAATCTAGCATTAACTTGGCCGCTTTTACACATTTCGGGGCATGATCCTCAACGATTTTAGGAAGCCCACAAGCAGCTATATAGGCATCACCAATTGTTCTAATCTTTTCTATTTCCAGTTCAGTCATAATATCATCAAACTGACCGAATATATCGTTCAATTCTTCAACAAGTTTAACAGCAGGGATAGATGCCACTAACGAAGTAAAATCTATAAAATCAGTGAATAGAATGGTTACGTTATCATATTTTTTAGCTGTTGCTTTTCCAGTTTTTTTTAGTTCATCTGCAACTGACTTCGGTAAGATATTCAGTAGTAGGCGATTAGACTTTTGCTGCTCTTCTTTAATAATTTGGCGATAAATAAATAATCCTCTTTCTTTATTCTCAGATAAGCGGCTGGCAATCATGGCAAACACAATAACTGCCCAGATCCAAAAGCTCATGAAAGCCAGATCAGAATTCCCAATTGCTTCATTTATGATGATGAAATATTGGTGAAATATTAAGGGAGGTAGTGCTATCGTCACCATGCTAACTTGTCTAATTTGATACAAGTAAAGACAAAAAAATACAGCCATAATTAATCCGATAAATGCCGGATACTCCAATCCAGGAAGCGTAAATGTTATAAATATTAATTGTGCCCCTACTAAAAAATTTAGTAGAGCAACAGAAACAATATTATAGCTCTTATACCAGGTTTTGTATGATGCATAAATAAAAAATGGAAAAATTAGAAGAGCAGGAATACCAAAGACCAATAAAATTGCTTTAAAATATTCAGGAAGTATAAAATATATTATTAATATCACTATGATCTCCAGGATAATGGCTTGACGTACGCCAATCCGAATAGCCTTTGCTAGGAATTCAGTATGCTCGTTCCGGAATTTTCTTTCTAAAACAACATCTTTGAAATGAAGAGAATATTTATACTGTTCAATGTTCATGAAATTAAATCTATGGTATAGTTAAATAAACCATTGATGTGTTTATTTGTTAAAGATAAGAAATAAAGCTATTAGTGCGTTTATTCTAATTATATATACACCATTAATCTGACATAATTTTTTCGTTTCATAGTCTCATTTTGGAAATTTTTATTGATAGGTTAGAACGGCTCAAAACGCATTAATGTTCTTTGGATTAAGCGCAGTTATTGCCTTAATAACAATTGGGGCTTGGATAGTAAAAGTATATGCTTAAAATATTTGGAAGATTTAATTAAAGCCATTTTTTCGAATCTGTTCAATGTCTTCGAATGAGAAAATATTATGGTCCAACAGATACATAAATTGATCAGTTATTGTAGCATTAAATAAAAGAAGATCATCTGTGTTAAGGGTGATTTTAATTCCGTGATCATATAATTTCCGAATTGGATGTTCTGAGATATTATTCACTGCTCCTAAAGATATATTACTCTGAGGGCAAATGTTCAATTGAATATTTCTTTGTAGTATCATATCCATAGTTTTTTCAGAATCTACGGCCCTAATACCATGCTGAATCACATCAGGATTAAGTAATATGATAGCGTCTTCAATGGTTTGACAATTCGAAAATTCACCAATATGAATTTTAATTTTAAAATTTTTATCTCGTGCGGTATTGTAGATATTTACAAACCCTTCTAAGGCGTTATGCCGTTCATTGCCATATAAATCTATCCCATTAAACACGCCACTTTGTATGCACTTTAATCCGTCTGAATATACGATATCAATAGGTGTGTTTTTATTTATTCCAATATCTGGTTTGAAATTAATTTGTGATTCGTATTTGTTTTTTAAAATAGCCACTTCATTAACAAGTCTTTCTATGGAATTATTAAAGAATCTAACTAAACCAATATCGACACTTGCTTCTAAATATTCAATATGATCATCAATGCTACTTTCTATGGCCATTTCCATAAAAAACATGACATCAGAGGATGTTAGCATGATTTTGTTTATTTTATTTTGAATAAAATCCATCATGCCATCAAATCCATGATAATTTTTTGGGATAGTAAGTCTTGCATCGCTATACTTCGCTCTAAGTGCGTTTATGTTTCCTCCCAAATGCAAATGATTATGAACATCGGCTTTTGGAAGTTTATGAATTTGGTCTCTTATTATATTCATTCAACAGCTAAATAATTTTGGTCACAAAATACATTTCCATGTCTCCTTTTCCTTTAACTTTTATTTTACCTCTGACCTCAAAACTAAATTGCGAATCATCTTTTAGAAACTCATAAGTATCTTTAGATATATTCACCTTCCCAATTTCACCAGTACTTTCCATTCTTGAGGCAATATTTACTGTATCTCCCCAAATATCATATTGAAATTTTTTAACCCCTACAATACCAGCAACCACAGGTCCTGTATGAATCCCTAAACGCATTTCAAAAGGCACTTCATTTTTAGCTTGTTTTTCCGCTATTCTGTTTGTGATGAAAGTTTGCATTTCTAATGCCGCCAAAATCGTTTGTTTTATAGAATCGTCAGAAGGTACAGGTAAGCCTCCGACTGCCATATAAGAATCACCAATGGTCTTTATTTTTTCAATGCCATATGTTTCACAGATGTAATCAAAAGCCTTAAAGCAAACATTGATCTCTTCAATAAGTTCATTGGCTGATAGTTTTTCAGCTGCTTGAGTGAAACCTTTAAAGTCTGTAAATAAAATGGATACCAAATCAAAATCTCTGGCATCTGCTCTGCCTTTAAGTTTAAGTTCTTCAGCAATTTCAGAAGGCAAAATATTGAGCAATAAATTTTCAGACCGATCTTTTTCTTTTTCAATGATGGCTTTCGATTTTTTAACATAACGCCATCGACTATAAAATCCTCCCGAAAGCAATAGGAAAAATATACCAGCGCCTAGTGCTATATTTTTGTTTTTATCTTTTTTTCGTACTTCGGTTTGATGTACCATTTCAACTTTTAAATCTTTCTCGACTTGAATCAGGCTGTCTGCCAAAACTTGTTTTGAAAATTCCATTTGCTGGAGTTTCTTGGCAGTTTCTTCAGATTTTAGGCTGTCATTTAGCACCAACATCTGTTCATGATATGCGAGAGCCTTATTACCATTTCCAAGTGCTTTATAAGCATTATAAAGTAACGTACATGCATTTTTTTGATGAAGGATAGAACCTATCTCTGAAGCTAGATCATAACTTTTTTGGTAGGCTTCAATAGCTTTTATATAATTGCCTTGGTCTGCCTGAATTTGCCCTATAGCCATTGAAGAGATCACAATTCCTTTTTTTTCTCCGATTTCTTCCTGAATATTCAGACTTCTTTGATAATACTCTAATGCTTTAACATTATCGTTCTGATCCGAATAATTACTTGCTATATTGTCTAAAGCTGCAGAAATTCCTTTTTTATCTCCAATTTCTTCGTAAATATCCAGACCTTTTTGTAAAAAGGCCAAAGCTTTAATGTAATCTCCTTGTCCATTGTGAGCAAGTCCAATATTTATAGTTGTCATAGGGATTAGCAGTTTAAATCCGATTTCTTCCGTAATTTTTAAACTTCTTTGATAATAATCTAACGCTCTAGGATAGTCTTCCTGGAAAAAATATTCAAGTCCAATACCATGTAAACCAACTGCTATTCCCTGTTTGTCTCCAATTTCCTCACTAATCTTTAGGCTTTTTATTAGATTGTCCAAAGCTTTAATGTTATCTCCTAGATCAAAATATATTGATGCAATATTGGTTAAGATGGTTGAGATGTTTTTATCAGCTCCAAATTTTTCTTTAATCTTTAAACTTTTTTGATAATATTCTAGTGCTTTTATATTTTCCCCTTGATGACTATAAATCATGGCAATATTGTTTAAGGAATTCGCGATATCCTTTACGGCTCCTATTTCTTCTTTGATCTTTAGACTTGATTGATAATATTCTAGTGCATTACTAAAGTCACTTTTTACATAATAAGCAACCCCTTTTAAATCAAGTGACGTGGATATGCCTAGTTTATTATTCTTTTCGCTTACGAATTTTAATAATGTATCTACAAAAACTAAAGCACTATCAGGTTGGGAGAAGATATAACCATTCCATATATAGTTTTTAAATGCAGATACACGGCTGGAGTCTGCTTGGGTTTTATCCTGCCAAACGCTGTATAAAGAGTCGAGATTGGTTTGGGCATTGGCAAATGTATAGATGAAAATAAAAATAAAGCAAAGCCATTTAGTTTTCATAGTATAAGATTATATAGCTAGGCCTGGTCGTTTGGATAAATTTAGGGTAAATGAGCTATGTAATCAGTTGAACTAAGGAAGATTAGTTCAACTAAGATAGTTATTTTTTTTTAGATTTGTTAACCTATGTTTTTAGTGCCATTAAAGTTACCGCTTAGGTTTTTTTGACTGCTTCGAATGGTCAAAAGTCATAGGTGATAAATCCATGACAGAATTTGTGTTAGCATCAGCAATCCTATGCAACAAAAAGGATTTACAATGAAGTAAATCCTTTTTGTTTTATATAGATTCCACATCAAGTGTGGAATGACAAATCTTTTATTCTACCACTTCAACAATTAAAGTGTCATCTGTTTTAGTGACCTTGGTTAAACCATGTTTGGCTAGGCCTTTGATGCCTTTGTCCCAACCTTTGTTGCTTAAACCCGATTGTGATTTAAGATCTGAAAGACTCATTGTTTTTTGAGCTTTTAAGATTTCAAAAATGGCCTTTTCATTGTCACTCATTTCAACCGCTTTTTTCTCTGGTCTCATTTGAGGGAAAAATAACACTTCTTGAATGGATTGATTATTGGTTAAAAACATGACCAAACGATCCATACCGATGCCCATTCCTGAAGTAGGAGGCATTCCATATTCTAGTGCACGTAAAAAGTCGTAATCTATAAACTCTGTTGCTTCATCATCACCTTTTGCCGCTAATTTTAATTGATGTTCGAAACGTTCACGTTGATCAATTGGATCATTAAGTTCAGAATAGGCATTTGCAATTTCTTTTCCACAAACCATAAGTTCGAAACGCTCAGTTAATTCAGGGTTGTCACGATGTTCTTTGCATAAAGGACTCATTTCTTTCGGATAGTCTGTAATAAAAGTCGGTTGGATGTAATTGCCTTCACATTTTTCACCGAAAATTTCATCAATTAATTTGCCTTTACCCATGGTGTCATCCACATCAACTCCCATTCCTTTAGCAGCATCTCTAAGTTCATCTTCGGATTTACCAGTAATATCAAATCCGGTAAAATGCTTTATTGAGTCTGCCATAGTCACTCTAGCATATGGCGCTTTAAAGTTAATTTTATGTTCGCCAAAAGTAGCTTCCGTAGTTCCGTTAACCGCAATGGCACAATGTTCTAGGAGTTGCTCACAAAAATCCATCATCCAGTTGTAATCTTTGTACGAGACATAAATTTCCATAGCCGTAAATTCTGGATTATGCGTTCTGTCCATCCCTTCATTTCTGAAGTTTTTTGAAAACTCATATACGCCATCAAATCCACCTACAATCAAACGCTTTAAATACAATTCGTTAGCGATCCTCATATACAACGGAATATCTAAACTATTGTGGTGCGTGCTAAAAGGGCGTGCAGCAGCACCTCCTGGAATGGGTTGTAAAATTGGTGTTTCAACTTCAAAATAACCGGAATCATTGAAAAAACCACGCATGGCATTAAACAACTTCGTACGTTTTACAAAAACGTCTTTGACTTGTGGATTCACTACTAAATCTGCATAACGCTGTCTATAGCGTTGCTCAGGATCGGTAAACGCGTCAAACACCACACCATCTTTTTCTTTAGGTAATGGTAATGGTTTTAAGGATTTACTGAGTAATGTGAAATCTTTAACCTTTATGGTTTTTTCGCCAACTTGAGTTGTGAATAATTCACCTTCTATTCCGATGAAATCGCCAAAATCTAGAAGTTTCTTAAAGACTTCATTGTATTTTGTTTTGTCCTCTCCAGTACAAATTTCATCTCTATTAAAGTAGACTTGTATTTTTCCTTCAGAATCTTGAATTTGAGCAAAACTAGCCTTTCCTTGTACTTTTACAGCCATTAATCGACCCGCTATTATCACCTGTTTACCTTCTTCAAAGGTGTCTTTAATAGCACTTGAAGTGTGGTTAACTGGATAAAGATCTGCTGGATACGGATTAATACCTAACTCACGCAAACGGCCTAATTTTTCTCTTCTTACTAATTCTTGTTCTGAAAGCTGCATTCTAATAAATTTTGACTGCAAAATTACATTATTTACAAGAACTATTTGTAAAAAAACCATTAGGTTTTGTTTTCCTAATGGTCTTCATGAATCCAATTAATTTTATCTTGATTTTAAAGTCTCGAGATTTTCTACAAGATCCTCATGGTCAGGAAATAACTTAATGGCATTTTCTATAACTTTAATGGCTTTTTTTGAGTCACCACTAATGCCCAAAGTATTGGCTAAACTCATAAAGGTTCGTGGGTTATCAGGAAATAGTTTGGTGTTTAGTTTAAACACTTCAATAGCCTCTTTCGTTCTGTTTGCAGAGTATAAAACGCGAGCGTAAGTGTTTAATTCAAACATGCTAGTAACGCTATCTTTATAGGTTTTCAAAAGTTGATTTTTCTGCTTTTTAAATCCTTTAAGTCCTTTGTTTTCTAGAATAGTATTGATTTTAGCAACGATTTGATATTGTGATTTGTAGTTATTTGTCCTTATAATATTCAGTATGTCTTTCTCCAGAGATTCCACCGGATATTCGACAATACGATTGATTTTCTGTTCATTTTTATAAAAGATGAACGTTGGTACACGATGAATATTTAACCCTTGTTCTTCATGTTCAGGGCTTTGTTTGTATCTGTTTGATTTACTACTTACGGCTATAACTGATAATTGATCCATTGGGAAATTACAGGCTTCAAGTATTTTGTAAAATCGTGGAACTTCACGTTTGCTATCACCACACCATGTTCCCAAGAAGAGGGTGATTTGATAGTTTTTTAGTGTAGATTTAATTTTCTTAATTGTAGTTTCATTCAATTTATAGTCTTCATAATTTTTAGAAAACCAAGAATTATAATGTTCAGATGTTAATCCATTTTTGTCAATTTTACCAAGTAAGTAAGGTGAATCACTGTCTGAATCCATTTCTATATTCAGTGTTTGACCATGAGATAGAGAAAGAACAAATAAGAGTGCTAAAATGGTTAGTGATATTGTTTTCATTGCTATAGCCGTTAATTGATAGATTGTGGTTTGATAATAGTACCTTTTATTTTCAACTTTTTACTAGTTTCATCGGCATTGGAAAGAACAGTGATTGTTTTTGAAAAAACACCAACACGTTTTGTGTCGTACTTTATTTCGATTTCTCCAGTTTCTCCGGGTAGGATGGCTTTTTTGGAAAATTTCGGAATGGTACATCCACAGGTTGTTTTTACATCTGCTATGATAATAGGAGCGGTACCTCTGTTGGTGAATTTGAATGTGCGTAGTCCGTTGTCATTTTTATTAATGGATCCATAGTCAATGATTTCGGCTTCAAAATCGAGAACTCCAATATCCGTATTTGCAGTGTTCTGAGAAAACAGCGTAGTTGAAATGATTAGACAAATTAGCATTGAAAAAATAGTCGTGATCTTGCTGTTTTTTTTAGTAATTGGTAATAATACATAAGCTTTCATAATGTGTTCGTTTTTTGATTAATAATGAAACAAACATCATAAAAACTAAATGGAAAGGAGTAGCAGATTGGGGTTGAATTGAGTACTAGTACTGAGGTTGATTTTTTTAACTATTTGGAAAGCAGTGATTTAACTTCATCTCTAGATTGCACGTTTAGTTTTCTATACACATTATTAATGTGTGTTTTAACAGTACTGACACTGACAAATAGCGCATCAGCAATTTCTTTATTCGACTTTTCTTCAAGTAAAAGGTTTAAAATGTTCTGTTCTTGTTTAGTCAATTGTTCTAAAATCACATTCTTTTTTTTGACTCGATTCTTTCTAAGTGTTAAGAATAATATCAAGTTAAATAATAGAGATATCACCAATAAAATGTAAACTATTAAATTAAAGTTCAATCCCTTATTTTGAGAATCATTTGATTTATCAGTAATGATAAATTTATCTGAGCCTAATTCGCTTTTATATTGTGCAGTATAAGCTGAGTTTGGATATGTAGTTGTTAATCTTGAACGTAGATCGTCATAATAAGAATTTGTTTTAAGGTCTTCTAGGTAATACGCATGAAAATTGTTGCTTCGCTCTGATAAAAAGGCATAAATGTAGAGTTCAGCAATGGGTTCATTGAAGCTTTCTCCATACTTCTGAAGGGTTTTAAACCATTTCTTATTATTGAGTTTTCGATTGGCTTCACTTCTAAACTCACTAAAAGCAAATTTCATTTCATTTTTTATAGAATCAATGCTCACGAAAGCGTTCGATTTAGGATTACTCGATTGTATGGAGCAAAACATTTCATTATCAAATGAAAATGGAAATGCAATGGTGTCGTTATGATTCGCAATAAATAAAATTTCCTTACTGTCATCGCAATGTCCATCAAAATGATTTTGATTTTGAGAGCCGTCATCACAATTATCAACATGAAGTCTGTAGATTCTATTTTTTTGTTCGAGCTGATCTCCTTTAAATTCGAAGAAACCTGCAGAATCGGCTTGTATTTTTGCGATAATTTGTTCTGAATACACGCCGGAAATTTTACGATAATCTTCTATCACTGATAAATACACATTATTTTGCCATCTGCTATCGTCTAAATAACCTGAAAAGGAATGCTGTGCATGATTGATCCCAGATATGAAAATCATGCACAAAAAAAGAAATCTATTTCGCATATCACGAATCTACTTATTTTTTTTGAATTAAAAATCATGTTGACGTAAAACCCAATTGTAACAAATCAATGCTATTGACGTCAAATTAGTACATCAATCATTAAAACTAATCATCATGAGTATTTGGAGAGTCATTCTTTCTATTTTTTGTCCACCTTTAGCAGTTCTCGATAAAGGATGTGGTTCAATTATTATTGTCTTTTTATTATGGCTTTGCGGTTGGGTGCCAGGCGTAATTGCTGCCTTAGTTATCTTAAATAATCCAGAAAAATAATCCGGGTTTTCGTTTTTATCATAGGTCTTTTTTAAAACATAAAAAGTATATCTTTGTAGTCTGTTTAAACCTTAATTTAAATATATGCATAAGAGGCGTTTTACCATTTTAGGAATCGTAGTGATGTGCTTAATAAGCTGTCAGTTTTCGGAAAACATTTATGTGAATGAAGATGGTACTGGGAAGATGGAGTTTTCTATGGATGCCTCAGAATTAATGAAAATGGCTGCTGGTATGGATGAAGGCAAACTGAGTCCTGGTATGGATAAGAAGATGGATTCCACCATTGTTTTTAAAGAATTTCTAAATGAAAAAAGTGATAGTATAGCAACGCTTTCTAAGGAAGATCAGAAAAAACTGAAAGTACTTGAGAATTTTGAAATGCATATGGTTTCCGATCCAGCTACAAATAAAATGGTATTTGACATTTCATCAAAGTTTGAAAGTGTCAAAAAAATAAAGGAATTGTTCAATGCTATGAATAGTATGGGTAATTTACAGGGTCAAGGCGGATTGAGTTCTAATGACTCCTCAAATCCGTTTGCATTGATGCGTAGCGGTGGAAATACAGATGTAAACTTCTCATTTAAAAACAATGTGTTTAAACGGTCTTCAAAAGTGATTGATACTCTGGTGCAAAAACAGGCTATGGATAGTATGACAGATATGGCGATGATGTTTGAAGCTTCAAATTATAAGTTAAATTATCATTTTAAGAAACGCATAAAATCAGTTTCTAATGAAAATGCAATAATTAGCGAAGATGGAATGAGCGTAGTATTAGATGTTAGTTTTATGGAGTCTTTAAGAGCTCCTGAGTTATTAAATATTGAAGTTGTACTAGAAGATTAAGCTTTGAATAAGGTAGTAAATATACAGGATTTAGGATTTAAAGATTACAAGGACACTTGGGATTATCAAGAAGCTTTGTTTAAGAGTATCGTTGATACCAAAATAAAAAACAGAAGAGAAGATGCTAGCATTGAAACATCCAATTATTTCTTGCTCGTAGAGCATCCACATGTTTATACTTTAGGGAAGAGTGGTGATATGTCTAATTTGCTTTTAAGTGAAACACAGCTCTCTCAAAAAGGCGCGACATTTTATAAAATAAATAGAGGAGGAGATATTACCTATCATGGTCCAGGTCAAATTGTTGGATACCCTATTCTAGATTTAGATAATTTCTTTACCGACATTCATAAATACCTTCGTTTTCTAGAAGAAATGATTATTCTCACCTTAGCCGAATATGGATTAAAAGCCGATCGAAGTCCTGGTGAAACAGGAGTTTGGTTAGATGTTGGAACCCCTTTTGCACGTAAAATTTGTGCTATGGGAGTACGTGCTAGTCGTTGGGTAACCATGCATGGGTTTGCATTAAATGTGAATACCGATCTAGGGTATTTTGATAATATGATACCTTGTGGTATTCGTGACAAGTCAGTGACATCTTTAAATGTCGAATTAGGAATAGATAAAGTGGATGAATCTGAAGTAAAAGGGAAACTTTTAAAGCATTTTGCCACATTATTTGAATCTGAAATGAAGGAAGACGCTATTAAGCTTCCTCATTAAAATACACTTTGTAATAGTGCATTTTTTTAATATCGTCGAAACCGCGTTCTAGATATTCTGCTGAAGCATCTGGAGCATCTACATCGAGTTTTATTTGAATATTTGTATCGAGTTTTATTTCCGTTTTAATTTTCTGTTTTTGCTTTTTTAGCACCAGTTCTGAAACATCAAATTGGTTTCTAATCAGAACATTATGATCCGTTTCGAAATCTTTTTTATAATCCTCAAACAGCGTTTTGTGCTGCTCATCTTCGAACACTTCTTCTTTAAAACTTTCAATATTTACAATCTCATTTTCTTTGAAAAAGTCCACGGTTTTTGATAAAAAGGAAGTGTGTTCTTGACCTCCAAAATTTGGTTGTACTACATCTTTTGAAAAATCTCTGCACATTTCAATATAATTCTTTGTGTGCTGATTAGAATCATCTGGAAATTTGACGTTTAAAAAGCTCTTTATCCAATATTGAGCATCATAATTATTATTGTCTACACTTAATACTATTTTGCCCTCGCCATCGGCAGCATTTAATATCAAACAGCCTTTATCTACTTTCTTAGTTTGAATTCCTTTTTGGACGAAAATATCATAGCTGTTATTCTCCAAAAATGTCTGAAAGAAATTGGCCTTATTTTCTATTTTAAAAATACCAATAGCATCTGTAGAATAGTCTTCATATTGAATGTCGTGAAACATACAAACAATGACATCACCAGTTTTTATTTGCGCAGAATTTGACTGCTCAAAGAGATGCGTCACAATATGTTTTGAGATATCTACAAATTGCGAATCATCACTTAACAATTGTGTGGCATAACTGTTAATTTCATTGAGGTCTATATTTGAATGATGATTAAAACGGTAGCTTTCAGAAACGGCTCCGAATGGACGTAAAAGGTAAGGCAACATCAAATCATAACTAGCTTCGTCAAAGTCAATTGCGTCTTCCGAAAAAGCGTTTTTGGTGCTGTTAAATTTATTACCGACTTTATGTAAAATACATTTTGAAATCGAAGCTTTTGTGCGTTTAATCATGATAAAATAGGATGCTAATATTGGAGTGCAATACTACTAATTTTAGAAAGAATAACACAGAAAAAACGCCAAAGAAAACTTTGGCGTTAGCGACTGAGGACTTAGATTTGGTTGCCTTTATATTTTAATAAATTCGACGCGTCTGTTTTGTGATTTACCTTCCGCAGTTGTGTTGTCTCCTATAGGTTGGCTTTCACCTTTACCATCTGTTTGAAGTCTATCTCCAGAGATTTTATAAACTTTGATTAGCGCAGTTTTAACAGCATCGGCACGAGACTTAGAAAGTGTCATGTTTGAGGCGTCATTGCCATCGGCATCAGTATGACCAACTATATTTAGTTTAATACTTTCGTCTTGCATTAGGACTTGAGAAATTTGACGAATAATTCCATAAGATTGGGGTTGTATATGTGCAGAACCCGAATCAAATAAAATGCCATTTGTTGAAATTTTCCCTTCACTCATTAATTTTTTTCTTAGATCTACACCGCCTTCAGCTACTTTTAGATTTCGTATGAATATACGTTCTTCCCCATCTTTAATACCAGTCAAATTGAATTTTAAATAGCCAATTGCTGAAGGCTCAAAAATAAATTGAGGAATGTCCACATACTTTATTTGGCCTATCCATAATCTAAATCGTTTTTTATTTACTGCAATTGAAACATGTGGCGTGTTGACAATTGCTTTTCGTACATCTGCTGTAATTGTTGCATTTATTTTTTGTATAGAAGTATCTGAATTTTGAACCTGGATTCCGAAGGCACCATATAGTCCAAATGGAATAGTTACATGTACATTTTTAGGCCCATTTTTAAATCCATTATTGTCATCTAGAGTGATATAGAGTCTGGCGGTTGAAGACGTGTTTTTTCCAAGACCATTGGTTAGCAAATCGAATTCTATGGTATATTCTTCAGGAAGTTTATTGTCTATTAAGGGTAAATATTGAATACCATAGCCTGGTTTAACCAGGAACCAATTTCCTTCAGCCTTATTTGTTTTTACAACCTCTCCTGATCCATTCGTATTCCATTTACTTGGGAAGTCTCCAATAAAATCTTGAGAAAAATCATCGAAAAATATGAGCTTATCACCAGGAACAAAATCAAATTTACTAATGATTTCTAAGTCATCCGAATCGTTAATGACGGTTCCCGTTTCATTGGTGTTCTCAGGAATATTATTAGAGTTTTCATTTTTTGATTCTGTTCCATTTGAAGATTGAGAATCATCGTTTTCTTTTTCACGCTCACGCTCACCCAAAAGGAGTGCTTTCGCAGTTTTTATGCTATAGGAAATGGCCTTTTTTGCCTTATTCAATTGTAAGGTTGCTTTTCCCTGTTTAATAAAGCTAGCGTCTTCGATATCACCTAGAAGGTCAGGAGCGTTTTCGCTTAATGCCGTTACTTCGTCTAGAGCCTCTTCTAAGACATCAAGGTCTTCATCATCCAACGGAGTTCCTGCAGCAGCATAGCCATCGTATTTATAGACTTTATCGTATAGATCGAAAGATTCAGTAACAAAATTATCGACACTAGAAATACCTACTTTACTTTTTGGTCTTTTAATTTTTTTGGTTTGAGAAAAAGATAATGTTGCGATAAAAATGAGTAGGATACTTAGAGACAATACACGAGATGTGTAGATGGGTTTTTCCATTGTAAAATATTGATTTATAGCACCTTTAAAGATATAAATTAATTTCACATCATGAAACTTATCCCTTGGATTTTGTAAAAAAGGAAACTCGATTTATGTTGAGAATGGACTTAAATTTAATTTATTTGATAGATGATAATCGAATTATGATCGCCTTTAGTGACAACTTCTAAATTAGTGTCCTTGTCAATATTATTGAGTTCAATAATTGAATTACCGTAAACCGGAAAATTAGGAATGGTCTTAGCCTGACTATCAAATAGATACACTTTTTTGGCTTGTAAATCGGTGACTGAAATGTATATTTTATCATTTAGATAAAATATTTTTGGAGCAGTATATTCGCCATAATCCAATTCGATGGTTTTAGATTTTATAGTGAGTCGATTATCCGAAAGTGACACAAAAGTTTTACTTGTGGTTGCAATATGATGATTGTCCTTAAGATTTAACACTGAAGAACTTGTTTGGCCTTTAGCGTTAACCTGAATAAAACGACCGTCTTTATCTGTAGTTGAGAATTTATTTTTGTAGAGATAGATGTCATTGCCAGAAAAGTTAATTTCGTCCTTTACATCAATTCTGGTTTTACCTATGCGATCTAATATTTCGAGATTCGTCCCGTTAGCAAATACGATAAAATCTTTTCTTCCAATTCTAAAATGTTTTGGTTGACTCGAAATAGTGTATTCTGCGGACTTAAACCTAAACCCTTTTACAATTTTTCCTTTAATGTCATACATTAACATGTTTTTCCCCTGAGTTACTAATAATCGATAATTTTTCTTTTTATCATAATCGAATACTGAAAGTGGCTGTGTAATTTTATCGTTAAACTTTAGAGGAAAAGGCGTTACATCTTTACCATTTCTATCTAAAACATAAACGCGATTTTGTGTGGCAAATACAAGTTGTAATCGACCGTTTTTATACATGTCTATTTGCTCAATGTGCCCAAGAATTTTACCGTTAAGTTGCTTTTTCCAATGAATTTTCCCGCGATTCGAATAGAGGTATAAATTATTATTAATATCCTGTATCGCGATATCTTTTTGATTGGTGATATGGTTGGAAACTACTTGAGGTGCTATTAATAAATCAGATTCCAGGGTGATATTTAATTCTTCCGAAACCGAATTGTTAGCCGCTCGTGCTTTGTGTTTTTTAATTATACTATGAACATGTGCAAAGTCAGTTTCATATATAAACTGAATAGCGGAAGCTTTATAAGCCTTCAGCTTTAGATTTTTTTCTTCTGAAAAATTAGTATTAAAAATGCGATTTAATCTTGAAGCATTGGCATAAATAAATAGCGAAGATGCATCACTTAAGTCTAGCATCATGTTTTGGTAGGCATCACTTTCTTGAAGAACCGAACCATTTTGAATGTTTGAAATAATAGCTTTTAGAAATTCAATATCATCTGCAAAAACAAAATAGTTGCCCAAATTAAAATATTTAGATGCAGTGTTAAATTGAATTAATGGTGAAAATGTGTCGTTAAATAATGCAGGCGACTCGAAACTATTAATATCCACATCTCTAAATGTCTCAATTAAAGATTTAGGCGCTATAGCATCAATCGTAGACATGGCATCTATCGAATTCAAAAATACAGCGTGATTGTCATTTTTAGATAGCAGACCCGCTTCAGTAATATTATCGAAAATAGGAGAGGCACTATATGTGCTGTCCTTTTTATTGAATTTTGATAGCTGCGAATTGAAAATATTAAAATCATCAAATGTAAAACTCATAGCGTGTTCTATATCCTGGGGACAGATATTGCTGATTAGAGTTTCTTGAGCTATTGTGTTTTTAAATATATTTAGTATGCTTTTAGTTGAATCGACAGCCTTAGTAATGCCATTAAAAACAATTTCATCTTGAGATATATCAGTTTCTAATACATAATGATTTGTGAATTGCATATCATTTAAAACGGCATTGTCAAAAAGTAAAGGTTCAAATTGATTTGGATGTGTTTTGATTAAAAGCGTTATCGATGCCTTAGAATTTGATTGCTTATAAATTTTTTCTATTTCTTTATTATTAAGTTTTTTACCGAATGAAGCTTCTACAGTAGCGCGTCTATTCGAAGCAAAAAACAAACTATCATTAATACTTGTGTATATGAACTGATCTTCAATAGTAATCTTATGTATAGATTTAGAATTAGAAGTAAAAGTTTCAATGGTATGATTAGGAATTGAATCTAAATTAAAAACAGATTTTGAATGTTTGGTAATTAGACTGAATTCGATACTATCATTTTTGTCTTTAGTTAAGCAGACAAGAATTTCGCTATCTGCATTAATGTATTTCAAATTTTTAAGCTGATAATTTAAATTCTCAATTTGTGAGTACTTAGCTAATTCTTGTAGAACACCATTAGATTTAAAACTGTTTTGAATACTCTCTATATTATTTGCTATTAAAACTACTGAAGAGTTTTCAGGAATTAAGTGAAATGGATTCGTAGTTAATTTACTGTCATTTTCGCAACTAATTAAAATAGTAAGACAAACAAGAATAAATAGAAGGTGTTTCATTAATGAGGGTTTTTTACAAATATAAAAAGTTACACATCTAATTTTAATTGTTCGGGCAATAATCTAAATGTTTTTCTGTGGTATTTTGTTATTCCATAAGTTCGTATGGCATCACGATGTTCTTTAGTTGGATAGCCTTTATTTTGTTTCCAATTATACATTGGGTATTCCTCGTGAATTTTTTCCATGTAAGCGTCGCGATAAGTTTTTGCCAAAATAGAAGCTGCTGCAATACTCAAATATTTACGGTCCCCTTTTATAATTGTTTCATGTGGAATAGATTTTATGGGTTTAAATCTATTTCCATCAACAATTACAAATTCGGGAATTGTATTTAATTTGTTAATCGCGTTGTGCATTGCTAAAATAGAAGCGTTCAATATGTTTATAGCGTCGATTTCTTCTTGCCAAACATGTGAAAATGAAAACGAAATAGCTTCAAGCTCTATAATCGGTTTTAATAGCATTCTTCTTTTTTCTGAAAGTAATTTAGAGTCATTTAATAGAGGGTGTCTAAAACGCATAGGTAAAATCACTGCTGCTGCGGTAACCGGGCCAGCAAGACAACCACGTCCAGCTTCATCTGTGCCACATTCCAAATGGAAAGAAGAATAATTAGATTTTAAACTCAAAATGTTAAAATTTGAACAAAGTTAAAATTTTAACGCAACCATATGGAAGAATGTGCATCTAATTAATAGATAAAACCAGTCTCATCCTGTATTTAGTGGGATATTTCAATTATCAGGGCATTAACATTTTTTTAGCAAAAATACTTGTGTATTTAATATATTATTAAGATGTTTGCGCTAGACTAACTCAAATAATTGTTTTATGAAATTAAAGTTAACATGGTTTATGACGCTATTTATGGCGTTTGTGATGCAATTTTCTTTTGCACAAGAGAAAACGGTCACAGGAACAGTTACATCAGCAACTGACGGATTTCCGTTGCCAGGTGTGAATGTAATTGTAAAAGGAACTGCGCGTGGAGTTCAAACAGATTTTGATGGAAATTATTCCATTAAAGCAAGTGCTAATGAAACCTTAGTATTTTCATTTTTAAGTATGAAAACCGTTGAAAGAGCAGTAGGTAACGCTACTAAAATTGACGTAACAATGCTTGAAGATGTAGAATCTTTACAAGAAGTAGTTATTGAAGCATATAGAACGTCCACTAAAGAGACTTCTAATATTGCTTCTACTACAATTACATCTTCTACTATTAATGCTCGGCCTAATGCCAACTTTGCTCAAACACTGCAAGGTCAAGTAGCAGGATTGAACATTACAACAGGTAATGGTCAGCCAGGTGGAAATAGTACAATCAACTTAAGAGGGGTGTCTTCTTTATCTGGTAACACAGAACCATTATTTATTATTGATGGTGTGCCAG
>MAAR01000011.1 GCA_002162765.1 Flavobacteriales bacterium 34_180_T64
AATGAAGGAGGTGTTGTATCAAGCACAGTAATTATCTGGTCAGAAGACGTTGTGTTCCCACACTGATCCGTCGCCGTCCAAGTACGTGTTATAGTCTCCGTATTACCACAGTTAGCAGTAGACACATCGCTAAAGGTAATCGCAACTGTACCACAAGTATCAGAACCTGTAGCTGAACCAGTAGCAGCAGGATCGGTAGGATCCGTACATTCTACAGTTGCATCCGCAGGTAACGTTAATGAAGGCGCAGTTGTATCAACCACAGTAATTATTTGGTCAGAAGACGTTGTGTTCCCACACTGATCCGTCGCCGTCCAAGTACGTGTTATTGTTTGAGTATTACCACAATTAGCAGCAGACACATCACTAAAAGTAATCGCGACTGTACCACAGGTATCAGCACCTGTAGCTGAACCAGTAGCAGCAGGATCAGTAGGATCCGTACATTCTACAGTTGCATCCGTAGGTAACGTTAATGAAGGCGCAGTTGTATCAACCACAGTAATTATTTGGTCAGAAGACGTTGTGTTCCCACATTCATCTGTAGCCGTCCAAGTACGTGTTATCGTTTCAGTATTACCACAGTTAGCAGCAGAGGCATCGCTAAAGGTAATCGCAACTGTACCACAAGTATCAGCACCTGTAGCAGTTCCCGTAGCAGCAGGATCGGTAGGATCCGTACATTCTACAGTAGCATCCGCAGGTAAAGTTAACGATGGCGGCGTAGTATCAACTACAGTTATTGTTTGGTCTAAAGATGTTGCGTTCCCACATGCATCCGTAGCGGTCCAAGTACGTGTTATTGTTTCAGTATTACCACAGTTAGCAGCAGACACATCACTAAAAGTAATCGCGACTGTGCCACAAGTATCAGCCCCTGTAGCTGAACCAGTAGCAGCAGGATCGGTAGGATCCGTACATTCTACAGTTACATCCGCAGGTAACGTCAATGAAGGAGGTGTTGTATCAACCACAGTAATTATTTGGTCAGCAGACGTTGTGTTCCCACACTGATCCGTCGCCGTCCAAGTACGTGTTATTGCTTGAGTATTACCACAATTAGCAGCAGAGGCATCACTAAAAGTAATCGCGACTGTACCACAGGTATCAGCCCCTGTAGCTGAACCAGTAGCAGCAGGATCGGTAGGATCCGTACATTCTACAGTTGCATCCGCAGGTAACGTTAATGAAGGAGGTGTTGTATCAACCACAGTAATTATTTGGTCAGAAGACGTTGTGTTCCCACACTGATCCGTAGCCGTCCAAGTACGTGATATTGTTTGAGTATTACCACAGTTAGCAGTAGACACATCACTAAAAGTAATCGCAACTGTACCACAAGTATCAGAACCAGTAGCTGAACCAGTAGCAGCAGGATCGGTAGGATCCGTACATTCTACAGTTGCATCCGCAGGTAAAGTTAACGATGGCGGCGTAGTATCAACTACAGTTATTGTTTGGTCTAAAGATGTTGCGTTCCCACATGCATCCGTAGCGGTCCAAGTACGCGTTATTGTTTCAGTATTTCCACAGTTAGCCGCAGAAGCATCACTAAATGTAATCGCGACTGTACCACAAGTATCAGCACCTGTAGCAGTTCCCGTAGCAGCAGGATCGGTAGGATCCGTACATTCTACAGTAGCATCCGCAGGTAAAGTTAACGATGGAGGCGTAGTATCAACTACGGTTATTGTTTGATTTGCTGAATTTTCATTACCACATTCATCAGTAACTGTCCAAGTACGAATTATTGTTACTGTATTACCACAATTTGGAGTAGACGCATCGGCAAAAGAAATAGTTACAGAACCACAAGTATCAGTACCTGTAGCAGTTCCAGTATTTGCCGGATCTATGGATTCTGTACATTCTACGGTAACATCAGCTGGTATTGTTATCGATGGTGGTGTTATATCTTCAATAGTAAACTGAACTGTAGCAGATGTGCTATTACCACAGGCGTCAGTAGCAGTAAACGTTACTAAGGCAAATCCTGTTTCACCACAGTCATCAGAAAGACCAGTAAAATCATGAGACCAAGTAACTGACCCACATGAATCTGAGGCTATACCAGTGCTACCATTATTATTTAACCAGAACTGTAATTCAGCTGTATTACCTGATCCATCACATTCAACTTTTTTAAATGATGGAGAAATATCAATAGTTGGTGGTGTTGTATCTACCACTGTAATTGTCTGATCTGAAGATATGGTGTTACCACATTCATCAGTAGCCGTCCAAGTACGTGTTATTGTTTCCGTATTACCACAGTTAGCAGCAGAAACATCACTAAAAGTAATCGCGACTGATCCACAAGTGTCAGCACCTGTAGCAGAACCTGTAGAAGCAGGATCTGTAGATTCAGTACATTCTACAATTGCATCGGCAGGCACTGTTAATGAAGGCGCAGTTGTATCGACCACTGTTATTGTTTGATCTAAAGAGGTTGTGTTACCGCAATCATCGGTTGCCGACCAAGTACGTGTTATTGTTTCCGTATTACCACAAGTAGCACTAGAAACATCAACAAACGTGATGACTACATCACTACATGTATCAGAACCTGTTGCTGTGCCCGTAGCAGTAGGATCAGTAGGATCCGTACATTCTACTGTTGCATCAACAGGTATTGTTAGTGATGGGTCAGTAGTATCCACCACGGTAATGGTTTGATCTAAGGATGTCGAGTTACCGCAATCATCGGTCACTGTCCAAGTTCTTGTAATTGTAAATTCACGTGGACAATCAGTGGGTACGGAAGGCGTAATTAAATCGATAGATGTAATCACTACATTCCCACAATTATCAGAACCTGTAGCTGTACCTGTAGCAGCCGGATCAGTAGGATCTGGGCATTCTACAGTCACATCAGCAGGAAGCGTCAATGCTGGATCAATAGTATCATTTACAGTAATTATTTGGGTGACTGTTATTGAATTGCCACATTCATCAGTAACACTATAAGTTCTTGTTATAGTCTCTGGACAACTTAAATTATCAGATATATCTGATACAAAAGTTACCGTAGGATTTAAAGTAACATCATCAGCCTCATCATATACATCTTCAATATTATTCGCTGGTACGTCATCATTACATTGCACGCTAATAGGATTAAGATCCGAAGCCGTCGGATCTTCAGTATCGTCAGCTGTTATAGTATAATCTGCAGTTACAACACAATCATTACTGTCTGTTATCGTAATTGTATAATCTCCGGCCACTAAATTGTTAAATATATTTGATGCCTGAGGAGTATTTCCATTTATTGAATAAGTATAAGGAGGTGCTCCTCCAATAGTTTCAGCGGTTATAGAGCCTGTAGCGTTTCCTTCGCAATCTACATTTATTTGAGAACCAGGTCCGGCTGCTAAATCAGAAATAACTAAATCTAATGAAGCCGCAGGTGATGCACATCCATCATCCAGATTATAATAAAACACATAATAACTTCCAGGCGTATTAACAACTGTATTGGAAAAATGAGATCCAAGTACTAATGGATCTGGATCTGTACTCCATGTTAAAACAGAACCAGCAGGTCCTGTAGAGGTTACATAACTATCTAAATCAACCGAAAAAGGGCCACAAAAAGTGTCTGTTCCATCGGTAGTTTCAATTGAAGCTACAGTTAAAGTAGGAGGTACTGCATAGCCCTCAAGACTAAGTCTAAGTCCATCAACTAATACAACGGATCTACCAGGATCTCCAGTTCTGTAAAATACATTAACTGTTCCTGAATTATCAGATTGAAATGTGATGCAAACCGTTTCCCAAAATGGATCAATTTCTGTCCATCCTCCTGAATTTTGAAAAGGACCAGAAGTATTGGTAGAAAGTGTTGTTGGAAAATCTGAAGCAGGATGTATATTTAAATCACTATGTGTATAAGTAAGTGGGTCAGTTAATTGATTACCACCTGAGCCTATACCAAAGTTTAAGTTGGGAATAAATTCAACAAAATCACCGTCATTATTACTATAACGTGGAATAACAGCAATTTCAAAACACATTCTATACGTTGCATTTGGAAGTACAGTTAAGTTTTGTTCAATTCTCTCATTTTTATAAGAAAAAATAGAAAACCCTCCACCATCTGGGGAAGGTGATATTATTGCTGGAGTATCGACATTCGCATCTTCATTTGAGTAAGATATATATTGTCCTTCAGAATAATCTACAGTACCGGTGTCATTCCAACAGTTATAAACAACATCGTCAGAGTACGTACTACCATCAACTGCCGTTTGAAAATCCGATGAATTATTATTATTAGGAGTTGTATCGGACATATCAAAGGAACCACAGGTAATAACATTACAAGTTCCTACTGGGTTGGTTACCGCCGCTCTTTGGTTTTGACCAACTTGATTTTTTTTCTGATTATATATTACGGCTCTTTTTTCAAGAATTTCCATATAATCATTTAATTCCTTTTCAGAATACTTGCTGGTTTTTGACCAGTCATCTGATTCTTTTGTTTGTCCAAAAGCAAACCCTTGTACTATTAATAGTAAAAGCACCAAAGAATTTTTTAACATAATTCTATAAGTATTTGTTTTCATAAGCCCTTATATTAGTTAATGGGATTAATTAAATTTGTTTGTTTATTGCTAAACTTATATACTGTTATATCGCTAAGCGATTATTTTAAAATTTGATTATGCTCATATATAAGTACGCCTAAGCATCAATTGCCTAAGAGAAATTATTATGTCATTTGAGGGAAGAGCATTGGAAACCAACGCTGAAATGGATTTATTAATATATGTTTGATTTGGGGTCATTTACATTAATTTTATATATAGCAAAGCAACTGATAACTAAATTGTTTCACAAATATAAATGTTAAAGAGACGAAAATACTCGTTAAAACGGACTTATGCAACATTTTATCGTAAAAATTTGCACTTAATCGATTAAAATTATGAAGACACTCGTATTTATTAGACATGGGAAATCGTCATGGGAGTATGATGTAAGTGACAAAGATAGACCACTTAAAAGTCGTGGAATAAGAGATGCGAATATGGTCTCTAAACAGTTTGAAACCACCTTGTTTACTGCAGATTGTGTGATTTCAAGTCCGGCGAATCGTGCTATAAGCACGTGTAATATTTTTGCAAAAAACCTGCGTATTTCTCCTGATTTAATTCAAATCCATGAAGAAATATACGATTTTGGGGGTACGAGTGTAATGAATTTTGTAAGAAATTTAAACAATGCCTATTCTAATGCTATGATTTTTGGCCATAATCATGCATTTACGTCTTTAGTTAACAAATTAGGAAGTCAATATATAGACAATCTACCTACAAGTGGATTAGTAAAAATAGACTTTGATGTAGACTCTTGGGATGCATTAAATCGAGGTATTACAGGTTTAGTAATTTTCCCAAAGCATTTAAAAAGTTAATTATATTGATCTTCATTAGTCGTTAGTAATTTCAAATAGAAAAGCCTTTTGAATATTTTAATTTGGCAAGACTGCCAAAAGCAAAAGTTGGTCCATAATGGACAATTTACTCGTGTTTTTATGAAAATAAATGGCTTATTGTCCTGAAATTGTTGATTTTTCAATAAATATGAGGGAGGATTATTTATACGATTAATTAGAATATATTTGTAACTACTAATTTGGTAGGGTTAATGATAAAAGAAAAAAACAGTTATATAAATAGAGAGTTGAGCTGGTTGCAGTTTAACGCAAGAGTTTTACAAGAAGCAGGTGATGAATCTGTTCCATTAATAGAACGACTTCGATTTTTAGGAATATTTTCAAATAACCTAGATGAGTTTTTCAAAGTTCGATATGCTACAGTAAAGCGGATTTATGAAGCAGGAAAGGCTGGAAAAAGTGAATTGGGAGGAATAAAGGCTAGCGAATTACTTGAAATAATTACACAAGTTGTTATAAAACAGCAAAGTGAAAGTCTGGATATTCTTCATAATATTCAGAAGATGCTAGAAGAAGAAGATATTTATTTTGTAAATGAAACTCAAATCGATGAATCCCAAAAGACCTTTATAAAGCAATATTTTGTTGAACATGTTAGTCCCGCTTTAGTAACCATAATTTTAAATGATGATGTTGAATTGTCAACATTAAAGGACAGTGCTGCCTATTTGGCCGTTAAGATGCTATTTGCAAATAATGAAAAACAATACGCTTTAATTGAAATTCCACGTTCCATTGATCGCTTTGTTGTTCTGCCAAAGAAAGGATCTAATAATTATATTATTTTGATTGATGATTTGCTTCGCTATTGTCTAGATGACATCTTTAGTATTTTCAATTATGATAGTATTACAACACATATGATCAAAATCACTAGAGATGGTGAATTAGATTTTGAAAGTGATTTGAGTAAGAGTTTTATTGCAAAAATTTCTGATAGTGTAAAAGATCGACAAACAGGAGAACCGGTTCGTTTTGTATATGACAAAACAATTGATAGTGAATCTTTGCATTACCTAATGTCAAAAATGGGAATTGACTCCTTTGATAGTGTTATTCCTGGGGGTCGTTATCACAATAGACGTGATTATATGGGCTTTCCAAGTTTAGGGAGAACGGATTTATTATACGATAAAATCGCACCACTACCAGTTAAAGGCTTGAGTCTTAAAAGCAGTATATTCACTGCAATAGCTAACAAAGATTATTTATTATATACACCATATCATACGTTTTCCTATGTAGTAAAATTCCTTAGAGAAGCAGCACTAGATCCGCAGGTAAAGACTATTAAGATTACAATTTATAGGTTAGCAGAGATTTCACATGTTGCAAGTTCTTTGATTAATGCTGCTAAAAATGGAAAAAAAGTTACTGTTTCAATTGAAATTCAGGCCAGATTTGATGAACAAGCAAATATAGATTACGCTGAACAAATGGAGGCTGAAGGCGTAAATTTACTTTTTGGTGTTCCAGGATTAAAAGTGCATAGTAAAATGTGTGTTATTGAACGGCAAGAAAACAATAAAATTAAAAGATATGGTATTGTAAGTACTGGTAATTTTAATGAATCGACGGCCAAAATTTATACGGATTATACACTGTTTACTGCCAATCAAAAAATATTGAAGGATATAAATAAATTATTCAACTTTTTTGAAGTCAATTATAGAATTTACCGTTATAAACATATAATAACGTCACCACATTATACAAGGTCGAAATTATTTGCTCTTATCGATGTGGAGATTGAAAATTCTAGATTAGGGAAACCGGCTTATATAAAATTAAAATTGAATAGTATTTCGAGTTATAAAATGATTGACAAATTATATGAAGCGAGCAATGCAGGGGTAAAAATACAGATGATTGTTAGAGGCATTTGCTGTCTCATACCAGGTATAAAAGGAATGAGTGAAAATATTGAAATTATTAGTGTAGTTGATAAGTTTTTAGAACATACTAGGCTTTACGTATTCTGCAATAATGACGTTGAAGATATTTACATTTCGTCTGCTGATTGGATGACAAGAAACATTGAAAATAGAGTAGAAGTTAGTTGCCCTATCTATGATAATGAAATCAAAAAAGAATTGATTGATACGTTTAATATATGTTGGAATGATAATGTAAAAGCGAGATTGTTAAATGACACTCAGAACAATCAGTATAAACAAAATGATTTGCCGAAAGTAAGATCACAATTTGCAACTTATGACTATTATCTAAAAAAGACACAGAATTAAAATGCTTTCAATTAAAAAATACGCAGCTATTGATATTGGTTCAAATGCTGTTAGATTATTAATTTCTAATATTATTGAGCAAAAAGGGAAACCTACCCAATTTAAGAAGAGTTCATTGGTAAGAGTTCCAATTCGTTTAGGAGCCGATGTTTTTATAAATCAGTGTATTTCGAAAGAAAGTGAACGGCGATTGCTTGATACTATGATGGCATTTCGACTTCTCATGAAATCTCATGGAGTTGTTAAATATAAGGCATGTGCAACTTCAGCCATGCGAGAAGCTGGTAACAGTTCTGAAATTGCAAAACTGATTTCGGAACAGGCAAATATTGATATTGATATTATTGATGGAGAGGAGGAAGCCTCTATAATTGCTGCAACTGATTTACATTCGTATATAGATGCTAATAAAACGTATCTATATGTTGATGTTGGAGGTGGAAGCACCGAATTTTCTGTTATACAACATGGGAAAATTGTAGCTTCAAAATCATTCAAAATTGGAACTGTGAGGTTGCTAAATGACATTGTTACAAAAGAGTCTTGGTCAAATTTAGAACAATGGATTAAGCAACAAACACATAAATATGATAAAATAGACCTGATAGGATCTGGAGGGAATATTAATAAAATATTTAAAATTTCAGGAAAAGTTGTAGGTAAACCGCTGACCTATTTCTACTTAACAAGCTATTATTATAAACTCCAATCTTATTCTTATGAGGAGCGAATCACAGAGCTTGATTTAAATCAGGATCGTGCGGATGTTATTATACCTGCAACAAAGATTTATTTATCAGCAATGAAGTGGAGTGGTGCAAAAGATATGTATGTACCTAAAATAGGGCTTTCAGATGGAATAATTAAGAGTATCCATTTTGGTACAGTTTCTAGTCTTATCTTGCAATAATTAAGCAGTTTATCTAATTTTTAATGTTACATAGCTAATATTTAGGGTGGTTTCATTTTTTTCAATTTATATTCGAAGTCTCAAATCATTATACATTATGAAAACATTAGTAACTACCCTAGTGGTCCTATTTATAACTACACTTAGTTTTTCTCAAGACTCAAAGTATGGCGTAAGAGGTGGAATAACAATCTCGAACCTAGATTATAAAGATGTACCAATTAATGAAAATAAACATAGAAATGGTTTTGTTTTTGGTGTTTATGCAGAATATGGTTTAACAGAAACACTCTCTGTTGCTCCAGAATTGCAATTTTCTACGGAAGGCTCTAATCATGAGAATTTTGCGAATGATTATTTAAACTTACCAGTACTTTTAAAATATAGTCTAATCGATAGAATATCTATTGGCGTTGGACCTCAATTAGGTTTAAAAGTTCATGCAAATGATGATGGTTTCAAGAATTTAGTGTTTTCGGGTGTAGGTCTAGTTGAGATCAACCTTTTTGGTGATTGGTCTATTGATGCACGATATAACTATGGGTTTTCGAATGTATTTGATGACGAACTTTTACCTGAGGCAAAAAATGCAGTTTGGCAATTCGGATTGAACTATAAAATATAACTATTAATCAATTTATTTATAAATATTTAAAGCTCTAGCATACAAGTGTTAGAGTTTTTTTATGCTTGATTAACCATGGATGGTTTCTGATTTGCCTAAATCTTTCATGATTTCAGCTTCATAGTCTAGAAGCTGTAGCCACTTTTTATCAACGTCTTCGCGATTGCCATATTGTCTTGCAAACCCTAAAAACATGGTATAATGATTGGCTTCACTTACCATAAGATTTCTATAAAATTCAGCCAATTCTTTATCCTTTAATTCTTCAGATAGCAATCTAAAACGCTCGCAACTTCGCGCTTCAATTAGAGCTGCATATAATAGTCGATGTACCAGCTGTGTAGTTCTACTGCCACCTTTTGGGAAAAATTTCACCAATTGTATGACATAATCATCTTTTCTATCACGACCAAGTGTCCATCCATTGGCTATTATTCTATCATGAACCATCTTAAAATGCGAAATTTCTTCTTTGACTAAGGCAATCATTTCCTGGATTAATTCTGTATATTCAGGAAAACTAACAATCAAAGAAATGGCGGTACTTGCGGCTTTTTGCTCGCAATACGCATGATCTGTAAGAATGTCTTCTATATTTTTTTCAACAATATTGACCCAACGCGGATCTGTAGGTAATTTTAAACCAAGCATATTAACTCTCTTCTATTAAATTAAATTGTTCTTTGCCTTCCATATCAACAACCATTTGAAATAACTTATAATTATTCGTTTGTGGGTTTATAAAGGAAATATGAAAACGAGCGAATTTTGAATTTGTTTCAGCCTGATTTAACCATACATGTTCTAAGGTTGCATTGTCCCAAAATAGGTCAGAATGAATAGGTTTAAATTTTTCAGTAGTAATGAGTGTATTATAGACCTGTTTTGTTGCAAATTGAATTGAGATTTCAGATTCAAATACTCGATGATAATCTGTTCGACTACTGCGATTCGTTTTATTAGAAGCTATTAAAACATTTTGATGCATTAATGAATAATTCCTAACCTTGACTAATAATTGTTTTCCTATTAAGGTGTCCTTTGATGTTTCTGTATACTGTTTAGGATAGTAATTTATTAAATCAGATGAAGTTTGATTCTTAGTATATTCTGTCACTGCTTTCTCAATTGATTCTTTAGAGCTTTGTCTACCATCACAACTCATAAACAAGAGCGTAAATAGGCTAATTATGAAGATGATTTTTTTCATGCTAATTAATATCTAAGCCAAATGATTTCTTTAAGAGTTCAATATTTGGATTTTTTTCTTTTAATTTTTCATACTTCTCCTTAGAATTATAGATGTATTTTTTATCTAATTCTTCATTAACAGATATCCGCAATTTTAAATCATAATTCCGGAGCGATTTACGTAAAAATTCCATTAATGGGAATTGTGCTCTTTCCAATTCTATTTTCAAAGTTTCATTAGGGAATATAAGTCCAATGTCTGTTCCATTGAGCTTTGGAACATCCATTTCCAAAATAGAAGCCATAATTTTTTCACCCTTTTTGTTCAAATTAGAAATGTAAGCCTCCCAAGCTTTCATGAAATTTTCAACGGTAAATTCTTCTTTTGGCAAATCATCCTCATCAATGATGACTTCCATTTGTCTGATTTGATGCTCTTTTTTTGCTCGAATACTTCTTAAGGAAAGACCAGATGTCCTTGTGCTATCCTTTTTTAATGCAATTTTGGGTTGGCTTTCTGCTACAACTGCAGATTCTAATTCTACGTCTTTAATTGGTTCCGGACTTGGAATTTCAATGCGCGCTTTCTGTTTAATTGGTACATCTGGAATATTAACAGGAATAGGAGTGATGCCCTTGGTTCTAAAGTAAGAAGGAGGAATTATGAAACGACTGCTATTTTTTTTTTCTCCATCATAAGTGATAGAGGCTAATTGCATAAGGCATAATTCAACAAGTAGTCGTTGATTTTTGCTGCTTTTATATTTGAGATCACATTCATTTGCGAGTTCAATACCTTTTAGCAAAAATCCTTGAGAAGTTTTTTGCGATTGCTCAAGGTATTTATTGGTTGTGTCTTCTCCAACTTCAAGAAGTTCCACGGTTTGAGGGTTTTTACAAACTAACAAATCTCTAAAATGAGATGCAAGTCCTGATATAAAATGGTGTCCATCAAAACCTTTAGATAAAGTAGCATTGAATTGTAATAGCAATTCTGGGATTTTGTTATTTAATATTAGATCGGTACTCGTAAAATAAGTTTCGTAATCTAAAACATTCAAATTTTCTGTAACAGCTTGACGTGTTAAGGTCTTACCAGAAAAACTAACCACACGATCAAAAATAGATAAGGCATCACGCATTGCGCCATCAGCCTTTTGAGCTATAATATGTAAGGCATCATCTTCAGCTGTGACGCCTTGTTCTTTAGCAATATATTTTAAATAAGCTTTGGCATCTTTAACAGTTATACGCTTGAAGTCAAAAATTTGACAACGCGACAAAATGGTAGGTATAATTTTATGCTTTTCAGTCGTTGCTAAAATGAAAATGCAATGTTTTGGAGGCTCTTCAAGCGTTTTCAAAAATGCATTGAATGCAGCTTGAGACAACATATGCACCTCATCAATTATATAGACTTTATATTTTCCAATCTGCGGAGGTATTCTTACCTGATCTGTTAAGCTTCTAATATCATCAACAGAGTTGTTTGAAGCAGCATCTAATTCGAATATATTAAAAGCAAAATCCTCGTCACCTTTCTCTGTACCATCACTATTAATCATTTTAGCTAAAATTCGAGCACAAGTTGTTTTGCCAACACCGCGAGGTCCAGTAAATAAAAGCGCTTGCGCTAAATGATTATGATTTATAGCATTGGTTAACGTATTCGTAATAGCTTGCTGACCTACAACGTCATTAAACGTTTGAGGCCTGTATTTGCGAGCTGATACTACGAAGTGTTCCATCATATGCTGAATTTAATTCAGTATTTTTCAACACTGAACTTTTAGCTTAACAAAGTTAAAAAATCAACTCAAAATTAAGAATTAAGTCTGTTATATTTAAGACTAGTTATTAACAATTTATGTACTTTTGCGCCTAAGTAAATCGCCTTATCGCTGTTCGATTTATCGAATGGAGGAAAGTCCGAACACCATAGTGCAGCATAATGGTTAACAGCCATCGGTCGAAAGATTAGGAAAAGTGCAACAGAAAGAATGTACAGGTCATGCTGTAGTGAAACCAGGTAAACTCTATGCGGTGCAATGTCATGTAAACTAGCGTTTGAGAACGGCACGTTCGATGCTAGAGGGTAGGCAGCTAAAGTGTGCTGGTAACAGTAAACTCAGATAAATGATAAGGACTCTTTTATTAGAGTACAGAATTCGGCTTATAGATTTGCTTGTCTATAAAAAAACCCTTCAAATTACGAAGGGTTTTTTGCATTTACAGTAAGTAATAAGTTCGGTAATTATTTTTTTGGATAGTAGCTCAAGTCAGGACGAATAGTTCCTTCAACCTGATCATATTTTGTTGTCAATTTGATAACATTAAAGAAAGTTGCATCTTTTTCATCTCCTAAAAGTTTATCATTTTCCATACCTCCTTGTGCGATAGACATATCGCTAGTTCCTGCAATCGACACCATAAAATAACTTTCCTCACTGCCAAATCCACTATGATAAACACTATAGCCATTTTTAACACCTTTAGCTTCAAATAACTTTTTTACACCTTCCATAGCTTCTCCCATTGCTTTTCCGTCTTTTGGTGCATAGTATAAAAAATGATACTCGCGATGGTTTTTTCCTTCAGAAGAATACCCTTCAGGATGGTAAGATAATGCAGGTATATAGTGCGTTATACTATTACTATGTGAATCATAGCATTCATCCATTTTGTCAAACATAGCACCAGCAGCTTCTTTACCCATTTTTTCAAAAAGTTCAGCAAAAATATTCTTATCTAATTCAGCCATGTTTTCTATTTGAGATACAAACACATAGCGTCCATCTTCTATACTAATAGCTGTCCAATCGACACCTTGTACATTGTGTTTTTCGCAGTTTTCTTTCAATTGTTTCGCAAGCTTCTCATACTGTGGCATCATAGCAAACTTGACATTGTCAGTGTGTACACTAAACATTATTGGAGCATCTTCTTTTTTTTCTTCTTGAGCAAAAGAAATGTTACATGTAAATAGAGCTAGTACTAAGATGAGTAGCCCACGATTTAATAATTTCATAATTGTTGGTTTTGGTTAATATATCTGTTGAATTAATATTCAAAAATCAACCATATCAAAATGTAGTGGTAAAAAAGAGGCAACGGTTAAACTATTTATACGCTTTGAGGAAATGCGTAATAGGGAGTAATATTACTAAGTTACTAAAAAAAAATGAAATACAGAAAAATACTACTTACTCATGCTCAAAAAAACTAAATACATTACCACCATAATGTTTTGAATAGCGGAAATTTTCAAGTTGAGATAAATTTGTCTGTTTAGAGTGTTCAACAATTAATAGTCCCTCTTTTTCAAGAAGATTATTTTTAAAAATAAGTTTGGGGATACTTGCAAATTGTACATCCGTAAAAGCATATGGAGGATCAGCAAATATTACAGTGGCTTGTGATTTTGTTTTTTCCAAAAACTTAAAGACATCACTTTTAATAGTATTAATACTCATTTCAAAGAGGTCTGCCGTTTCATTTATGAATTTGATGCATCCAAAATGTGCATCCACTGAAGTAATATTCTCAGTACCTCTTGATGCAAATTCGTAACTAATGCTACCGGTTCCGGCAAATAAATCTAATACGCTAATGTCATCGAAATAATAGTGGTTATTAATGATGTTAAATAAAGCCTCTTTGGCCATATCTGTAGTTGGACGCACTGGCAGCTTTTTTGGTGCATTTATACGTCGTCCTTTATATTGTCCTGAAATGATTCGCATTAAAAACTATTGAGTATTATGAAGTGATTGTAATTGCTAAATGGTTCAATATTTGAAGCATATTTAAATGTCTTAATTGGCTGTATAAATTCGATATGTCTTATGTATTTATATAATATTTTATAATTAGCATCATTTTTATGTATTGAACCAGTTAAGACTACTTTTAAATGCTCTTGGTCTAAATGAAGTTGTTCTAAAGTAAATAAGATATAATAGATAAAATCCTCAACGCTATCGTATTCGAAGGCATTATAAAAGATCAAAGCACCATTCTCAATTAATATTATTTCTAAGTGGTTTTTCTCAACATTAATATAAAACCTTGACTCTTTAGCACTTAATTCTGTTTTAAGTAATGTTTCAATTAATATAGTTGAAGCGTGTTTAAATTCAAATGCTCCAAATTTGTCGAAGATGTAATTATTAATATTAACTAATGGAACATAGACATTGACACTGTCATTAATTTCAATCTGATCATGTGTTATATAATCAGTTTTTAATATTTTGGCATTAAATTTTAAATAGTCAGCACTGTTTTGTTCATTAAAAAGAAGCTTAGGGACTATGCTTGATAGCTGGTTATGATAAATTAATAAAACAGTCTCAAATTGGCCAGAATAAGTTGAATTCGTATCAAAAATTGTTGATAATCGATCTAGAAGCACCTGTGGCGTCAATTTTTTATCAAAGTCTATCTGCTGAAAATGTTCAATAACATTTGATTGACTATTTAGAACACAAAAAGAAAGTCCACTCAAACTAATTTGAATGGACAGTTTATTAGGTATTTGAGAATTCAAACTATTGGTCGTTTGAATAGTTTTTTGGCCAGTTTCCATTGGTATTAATTTCATCCATTGATCCTACAGTAATTGCAGGGCCATTTACACCATCAACAAGTTGTACTTCATTTTCTTTTGAAACTAAGTTTTTATCTTGATCATATAAAAGAACCGATTTTTGTACCGATGCTTCGAATACTGGAATTTCTTCTAACATACCAGCTTTCAATACAAATTTAGCTCCAGGCTCACCAACAGGCACATCCATCATGGTTTGATATCGAGAATCTGTTCCGAAAAGAGAATCTTTTACTCTAACATATCCTAGGGTATCAATAATGATTATTTCTTTTAGTGTTTCAACACCTCCAAAACGTTTTGTCATTTCTACGTCTAATATTGTAGAATCTCTACGTTGTGTAATAGTGAATTGAGCGGTATCTATAAACTTAACTAAATTATCAAAATTGTCAGTAAACTTCCCAGTAACTTGACGGTGAGCTAATTCAGCATCTCTAATATCTTTTAATTTTTCAATTACAACAGCATAACGTTTCTTCTTTAACTGATTGAACTGAATTTCGCCATAGACAGACATAAAAGTAGAATACGCTAAAAAAGCGATTAGCCCCCAAAGTGCAATATTTAATACAGGCTTAAGCTTTTTTGGTACAAATTTGTCAATCAACCAAACGATACCGATTGTTAGAAGTATTACAATTATAATGGCAATAATTATTGTTAACATAGTTAGTTCTTTTTTTAGGTGTTACGCAAATCTACAATTTTTTTTTATTCACGAAAACCATTGCAAATAAAAATCATATAAAAACGTAAGATATAAAATTTGTTTCACATTTTTAGGGCAATATTTTTATTTTATAAAGCCTGAATGTGATACTATTAAAATAGTATCTTGCCGATTGTAGATTTTTAGTATTTCAGAATGAATTCATCAGAATTTTATAAACTTTTAAAAAGAAAGTTTCCATTTGAGCCAACATCAAAGCAAAATATTGTTTTGGATCAACTTGCTGAATTCGTTTTTGACCTAACTCCGAATGCACTTTATGTGTTAACAGGATATGCAGGAACAGGAAAAACGAGCATCATAGGAACATTAGTTTCCAATTTATGGGAAACTAAAAAAAGTGCTGTACTTATGGCACCAACAGGTAGAGCAGCTAAAGTTATATCCAATTATTCAGGAAAAGAAGCATTTACGATCCATAAAAAAATATATTTTCCTAAAAAGGATAAAGGTGGTGGTGTTAAATTTGTATTGCAACCCAACAAACATCGAAATACAATCTTTATTGTTGATGAAGCCTCTATGATTCCAGATAGTCCTGCAGATTCGAAAGTGTTTGAAAATGGATCGTTATTGGACGATTTGATGCAATATGTGTATTCAGGACATAAATGTAAATTACTCCTTATTGGAGATAAAGCTCAGTTACCACCTGTGAAATCGGATCTAAGCCCAGCTTTGAATACGCAAATGTTGGATTTAAACTATAATAAAAGAATTACCACCATGGAATTGGATGAAGTGGTGAGACAAGAGCAAGATTCAGGAATATTAGAGAATGCAACGCGGCTAAGAGAAGCCATAGAAGACAACTTTTTTGATGCATTTAGATTTAATTTAAATGGCTTTGTGGATATTGTTAGACTTATTGATGGTCATGAAGTTATGGATGCTATAAATGACGCTTATAGTACCAATGGACATGAAGAAACAGCGATCATAGTTAGAAGTAACAAACGTGCGAATTTATACAATCAACAAATTCGAAATCGAATTTTATACAATGAAAATGAATTAACTGTGGGTGATTTCCTAATGGTTGTAAAAAATAATTATTTTTGGATTAAGGCAACCACAGAAGCGGGATTTATTGCGAACGGAGATATCGTTCAAGTTTTAGAAATTTTCAGTATTCAAGAATTGTATGGTTTTCGTTTTGCCGAAGTTAAAGTTAAAATGGTTGATTATCCAAAAATGCGTCCTTTTGAAACGGTATTGCTATTAGATACTATTGAAGCAGAATCACCATCATTAACATATGAAGACTCTAATAGACTGTACCAAGAAGTTCAAAAAGATTATGAAGAGGAGACTTCCAATTATCGTAAGTTTTTAAAAATTAAGGGTAATAAACATTTTAATGCATTACAAGTTAAATTTTCATACGCTATTACCTGTCATAAATCTCAAGGGGGTCAGTGGAATACCGTTTTTGTTGAACAGCCTTATCTTCCAAATGGGTTAGATAGAGATTATATGAGATGGTTATACACAGCTGTTACAAGAGCTAAGGATAAATTGTATCTTATTGGTTTTAAAGATGAAATTTTTGAAGAACAACTATAATTTGCTTTTTGAATGTTATTTTTAAACTTTATAAAAAGATTAAACCAAGTACGACTAAAATCGCTATAAAAGTTTTATTTTTGAATTGAATTCTTTCAAGATTATATGAAAATAATTTCTATGATTCCTGCACGATATGGTGCATCTCGCTTTCCAGCGAAACTGATGCAGAACCTTGCAGGTAAAACGGTTATACTCAGGACTTATGAAGCAACTGTTGCGACAAATTTGTTTGATGATGTGTATGTTGTAACTGATAGTGATATTATTTATAATGAGATTGTTTCTAATGGTGGAAAAGCCATTATGAGCAAAAAGGAGCATCAATCTGGTAGTGATAGAATTGCTGAAGCTGTGGAAAATCTAGATGTAGACATTGTTGTAAATGTGCAAGGAGATGAACCATTTACTGAAAGAGAAAGCTTATCGAAAGTATTGGAGGTCTTTAAGGATGATGACGCAAAACATATTGACTTAGCATCCTTAATGGTTGAAATTCATGATTGGGATGAAATAAATAATCCGAATACCGTAAAAGTAATAGTAGATCAAAATAACTTCGCCTTATATTTTTCAAGAAGTCCAATTCCGTATCCAAGAGATAAGAATGTTGGAGCCAGATATTTTAAACATAAAGGGATTTATGCTTTTAGGAAACAAGCCCTTATTGATTTTTATAAGCTTCCTATGCAATTTATTGAAGCTACGGAAAAGATAGAATGCATTAGATATCTTGAATATGGGAAGCGTATTAAAATGGTAGAAACTCATGTTGAAGGTGTAGAAATTGATACTCCTGAAGATTTAGAACGCGCAAAACGTTTATGGAAATAAATTATAGCAATATAAAAGTAATTGGCTTTGATGCCGATGATACACTTTGGGTAAACGAAACTTATTTTCGTGAAGCCGAGCTGGAATTTGCACGATTATTATCAAATTATGAAACGCCTAATAAAATTGATCAAGAGTTGTTTAAAATGGAAATGAAAAACCTTCCATTATATGGGTATGGTGTGAAGGGATTTATACTATCAATGGTCGAGATGGCACTAGAATTATCAAATCAGAACGTTGCTCCTTCAACCTTAGAAGCAATACTAAATATTGGTAAAGATATGCTCAATAAGCCAGTAGAACTTTTAGATGGTGTAGAGGAAGTACTTAAATCGTTTTCTGAAAATTATAGGCTAATTCTTGTCACTAAAGGAGATTTGTTAGATCAAGAACGCAAATTGGAGAAATCTGGTTTAACAGATTATTTTCATCATATAGAAGTGTTAAGTGATAAAAAAGAAGATAATTATTCTAATTTATTGAATCATTTAGATATAAAACCCTCTGAATTTTTGATGATCGGTAATTCTCTGAAATCGGATATATTACCTCTTATTAGTATTAAAGCACATGCTATTCATGTTCCATTTCATACCACATGGCAACATGAATTGGTCTCAGAAAATGAATCAAATAATAAGGATTATAAAACCATTAACAGTTTATTAGAACTAAAACCAATTTTAAATTAATTAATGGAAGTGATTGATGTAAATACGTGGAAAAGAAAACAGCATTTTGAACATTTTAGTTCAATGGCAGATCCGTATTTTGGAGTCACAATCCCATTTGACGTTACCAATGCACATAAATTATCAAAAGCACTTAATGTTAGTTTTTTTGGTGTGTATTTGCATGATTGTATGAAAGCAATTAATGATGTTGATGCACTTAAACTAAGAGTTGAAAACGATGAAATTGTTAAATATGATACAATACATGCGTCAGCAACTTTAATGCGAGCTGATAATACATTTGCATTATCTTATATTCGTTATAGTACAGATATTAATGAGTTTATTCATAATATTGATGCAGAGAAATTACGAATATTAAATACAAATGATTTTTATCCACCAGAAAATAAATTAGATTGCATTCATTGTTCAGCTTTACCATGGGTTAATTTCACTGGACATAAAGAAGCTGTTTCTGGAAATTTTGATACCGTTCCTAAATTAGCATTTAGTAAAACGGTTGAATCAAAAGATACATTAGAAATGAATGTAGCAATTTATGCTAATCATGCTTTGGTTGATGGTTATGATGTTGGCATGTTTGCTGAAAAATTTCAACAATATTTGAATAAATAGAAAGGTATAACCAACTATGTTTTTAATTTTGCTAAAGAAGACGAGTAAATGAAATATAAAAATTATCCAATGGTGTCCAGAATTATATTTGGACGAGGCAGTTTTAATCAGTTATCGGATATTATTTCTCCAAAACGATTAAATGTTAAAGCACCATTTATTTTTTTAGTTGATGATGTGTTTAAAGGTAATTCATGGATGACCTCTAGAATCCCTTTGTCATATGCAGACCAATTGATATATGTTTCTGCAAATGAAGAACCTAAAACATCTCAAGTTGACGAATTGGTTGAACAGATTATAGTATCTCATAAAGACAGACCTTCTGGGATTATTGGAATTGGAGGAGGAACTATTTTAGACTTAGCTAAGGCTGTTTCTATAATGATAACTAATAAAGGTGAAGCTAAAGATTACCAAGGTTGGGATTTGGTAAAAAACCCAGCCATATTTCATGTTGGTGTGCCTACAATTTCTGGTACTGGAGCTGAAGTGTCAAGAACTACTGTATTGACAGGTCCTGATAAAAAATTAGGAATCAACTCTGATTACACGCCTTTTGATCAAGTTATTTTAGATCCTGAACTAACTAAAGATGTCCCTAAAGATCAGTGGTTTTATACTGGAATGGATTGCTATATCCATTGCATTGAATCTTTGAATGGAACCTATCTTAATGCTTTTAGTAAATCTTATGGAGAAAAAGCATATGAGTTATGTACGGAGATTTTTGTTAATGGAAATTTATCAGATCAAGATTCACAGGATAAGTTAATGATGGCTTCTTGGCATGGAGGTATGAGTATTGCTTATTCTCAAGTTGGTGTTGCACATGCCATGAGCTATGGGTTATCGTACCTTTTAGGTACTAAACATGGTATCGGAAATTGTATCGTTTTTGATCATTTGGAAGAGTTCTATCCTGAAGGCGTAAAGCTATTTAAGCAAATGAAAGCGAATCATCAAATTAGTCTTCCACAAGGTATTTGTGCCGATTTAGATGACAGTCAATTTGATATTATGATTGACGTTGCTCTTGGATTAGAACCGCTATGGGAAAATGCAATTGGTAAAAAATGGAAACAAGTTATTACTAGAGATAAGCTAAAAGCATTATACCAAAAAATGTAAGCGATGCAATGGTTGGCTAAATTTATCTATTTTAAACTCCTCGGTTGGAAAGTGGTTGGCAATACTACCATGTCTGTAAATACTATAAAAAAAGCAATAATAATAGCAGTACCTCATACCAGTTGGCATGACTTTTTTATAGGGATTCTTCTTCGGAAGGTTTTAAATATTAAAACTAATTTTATTGCTAAAAAGGAATTATTCACTGGCCCTATAGGATGGTATTTGCGTTCTATTGGGGGCGCTCCTATTAATAGACAAAATAAAGAAAATAAAGTTGAAGCCATTGCAAAATTGTTTAGAGATCGCGATGAGTTCAGAATGACCTTGGCGCCAGAAGGGACGCGAAAAAAAGTAGCCGAGTGGCGTACTGGATTTTACTACATTGCTAAAGCTGCAAAAGTGCCTATTATTATGTTTACCTTAGACTTTAAAAACAAGCAAAATAATATTTCTGAACCGTTTTATCCAACTGATGATATGGAAGCCGATTTTAGATTTATGAAAAGCTTTTATAAAGGTGTAGTCGGAAAAATCACTGAATATTCATAAATTATTCATGATTCCAAGCAGTGTCATTGTCTTTGTTTTTTGGAGATAATCCTAATATTTCATTCTCAGTATTAACTCCTAATCCTAAAACGGTTCGATTGGCATAATTAAAATAAGCTACAACCTGATTTACCTCTAATATTTCGCCATCAGTTATCCCTAAAGATTTCAGCAAAGTTATATCTGCTTCAGATAAACTATCGGGTTTTAAAGTGAGGGTTTTGGCATAATTGGATAATGCCATTTCTTGATCATTTAAAATTTCACTTAATGTATCGTCTTCTATATGGCGGTGTAAAGCACTTGATTTTTTATCATCTTCTAAAAAACGCTTCATGCCTTCAAAATGATGCTTATAACAATACTCGCAGTTATTAATATAACTGGTATAAGTTCCAAGGAATTCAAGAAACCAATTTGGAAACGTATTGCTAGAATGGTGTAACGTACTTTTATAAAGACTCATATGTCCTGTAAGTGTATGCGGACGTAAACTGTGTATACTAAGTACGTTATTAATTTGATTGTTTGGGCCTTTTATTTTAGTGTAAATGGCTTTTAATTTTCCTGAGGCTTCCTCAAATGGAATCACTTTTATCCAACTCATAATCTATTTTAAAGTTAAAATTAAAGAATAATTTTGTTTAAAAAGGAATGTATCTAAGTTAAGTGGCATAGATTTTGAGATTAATATTATGTATTCAGTGACTGAAACATAAAGTAAACTATAGAGTCCCTAAAAAGAAACAGTCATGACTACATATTAAAAAAGCTACTTCACATCACATGAAGTAGCTTTTTTAATAACACTAATTTTGAAAAATTACTTGATCTCTTTTAATGAATTATCTATTAGAGTTCTTAAATGTTGTTTATGAGCTCTAGAAGACACATCTCCTGATGGCGCAGCCATAGTTCTTATTTTCTTTAAATTATATAAGGCCATAGATTTAGCAGTATGTGTAAATCTTCCAGATTGTTTGCTTGTAAGCATATCAATTAAACCATTCGTATACTCTAACTGTAAATTTTGTCTGAATGAATTTACATTACTATAGATGTCAGCTTTAAAGATAGCATTATTTAAATCTGTCATAAAAGCAGAAAGCTTGTATTCATTTCCATAAAGTTCACTATCCGTTATTCTTTGTAATGTATTTGGATGTAAGATATGTCTTAAAACATTACGTTGATACCTTAACACTTGTGCATGAATTTTTGGATCTTCAGAACGAGCAAAAAAGTTGAAACCTCTACGCTGCATTGCAAGATAATTAAACAAATCACTTGGTGTGTTAAAAGCGTCAGGAGCAAAAATATACTTACTTAATGCGTTCATTGCTCTTTTTTGATCTTCTAAACTAACTGGCGTATAAGGTTGCGTTCCACCAGCTTGTCCTGCCATAGCTCTATCAACATAAACACCTCCAATATATCTTGAAATGATGTTTCCTGCACCTGCTCTTTGACCACTTAAAAGGTAATAAATACGTCTTAACTCCTGGTATGATTCACCTGTTTTTGCAAACTTAGTTTTAACATCTTTCATCATACCTGTCGCCATTTCAATACGATCAATAGAATAACCAATTGCATCGTTAGATAAATCACTTACGTTTACTCTAGGATCCATCGCTTTTCCAGGAGATCGCATATCATCAGCATCGTTACCAAAAATTAATTCTGGACGCGTTGATTGGTTTAATAATGCAATTTCTTCACCTTTATTTTTAAATGGTGTATAACCATATTGAATTGCCCATACGTCATAAGGACCAACAGCAGTATCATAATATTGACCTTGTTTACTTCTATCTGTAGTTAAGTTAATACCTGCATAGTCCATAACAGAACCAGTTAAGCATTTACCTTCAATAAACGCTGCATCAGCAAGTTGCTCAGGAGAGAACAATTGACTGGCTTTCATGTTATGATTTAATCCTAAAGTATGTCCAACCTCGTGCATTATTAATGCTATCATACCTTCCTTTTTCATACGTTCCATTTCCCATTCTGAAGCTCCAGCTGCTGCAAGCACAGCCTTACCAAACATCGTGTTTTCATGCATCACATGACCTAAAGAACATAACATTTGGTTATCTTGTAAATATTGAGAAGGATCAAATTCGGCTTCATTCGCTGCTAATGAATAAACTCTATCAATAAACACACGATTTGTAAAATGTGCAAATTCTAACATAATATCTGCACCTAATGTTTGTCCAGTTTTTGGATTTACAAAATGCGGTCCGTAACCACCCCATGGAGCTCTTGGTGAGGATGTCCATCTTAAAACATTATATCTCAAATCTCCAGCATCCCAATCGGCATCGTCTGGTTGCATTTTAACCGCCATTGCGTTACTGAATCCAGCCTTTTCAAAAGCTTTGTTCCATTCTAACACACCTTTAGTGATTGTTTCTCTCCATTCGACTGGTGTTGTATTTTCCATCCACCAAGTTATTGGTTCAACAGGATCAGAAATAGCAGCATTTGGATCCTTTTTAACTAAGTGCCATCTGTGAATCAAATCTCTGTAAGGAGCTGAACTATTAGATGTTTGATCGTTAACTTGAGTAGTAAAATATCCAACTCTGGGGTCATCAAATCGTGGTTCAAAATCATTTTCTGGCATATTCAATAAACTATGAAATACTTTGATGCTCACGTTACGACCATCGGTAACGGCATTAGAACCACCATTCAATACAGAAGGTTTTGAATATACATACTCAACTTCCATGTTGGTATTCTCTTCATAATTTTTAATCGCTCTAATTTTTGATTTTGTTTTATCAAGATTTCCAAGCGTAAATGACATTGGAGACTGTCCAGGGAATCGTGGACGCTTAATTTGAGCAAGCGTTTCCTTTAAGAATAGACCGTCGGCTTTAATTAAATAGTGTCCTTTCTCTTTGTCATGTGCTTCAATTTTCACACTTGCCATGATGCCTTCACTAATATTTGCATCTTTAGCTTTAGATAGAGCGTTATCAGGGTCAAAATAGAATGAGTTGTTTTGAGTAGCGAATTCAATTTTGTCAAAATATTTTTTGACCTTAAACACTTTAGATCCAGCATATACACCTCTGAGTGCTCCTGCATCGATAACACCATCACCAATTTGTACAAAATGAATGAATTCTTTATCGATCTGATCTTCAGTAACAATCATTTGCATCGATCCGTTAATAGTATCTTGATAAATAGTAAATAAACCTTCTATCTTTTTACTTTTCTTGACTAAATCGCTTATTGATTTAGTCTTTGGTTTTTCTGGTGGTTTTGGTGTAGAACTTTCTGTTTTGTCCTTCTTCCTTTTGTTTTTACGTTGTGCTTCTGCGTTTTGCGGCATAAGAAAAGCACATAAAACAAGGGCCATTGTAAGATATTTAATGGCAGTTGGTTTTTGAATTTTCATAATGTAGTAAATAGTTTAAAGTGAATTGCTTATATAAGCATTGGTTGAAGCGACTAATATAGAAAATATCAAAAGGAAATTTTTAAAATGAAATGTTAAAATACTAAATCGCTTGGCCAAACATGATTCGATGACCGTCAATAGTTCGAATAGAAAACTCTCGTTGTTTCCATTCTTTATCTGCCATTTCCGAAATTATTTCTACCTTTTTTGCTTTAAATTCAATATATAATGCATCAATGCTAATTACTTCGATATATGCGAAATAGGAGTGATTCTTAGTTTCAAAAGCAGAGCTGTCATCTGGACATTCTCCCAGCATAATAAAAAAGGCTTCTCGTTTTAAAAAATGCCAACCACTTCCTGACCAAACAGATTCGAATCCTAATTGCTCTTCATAATAAGCAACAGATTTCTCTAAGTTCTTAACAGCTAAAACATGACGTGTTCCATTGATAGTTGTTTTAGAATTCATTACTAAAGTTGTTATTGTTTAGATTCAAACTTAGAGAGTAAAGCATTAGTTTGACCTTGTAATTTAGTTTTGAAGAACGACGTCCCACCAAGTAAAAACCCCTTGAAGCCTATAGCTTGTTTTGCCCAATTATGTAAATCAAAATGATCTATATGATTAATGATTTTACCATCTTTAAATTCAAATGTAGCATCAATCTTGTTATGTACTGAGCGTCCAGTTTTACTGAAGTTATAAAAAGCTTCCCAATGGGCAGAACCTTTCTTTTCGTCAGCTTCAATTTTAGAGAATTTAACATCAAATGTATTCCCTTTTTGGGATGCACATAACATTCGCCACATGTTTTTTGCTTTTTCACCTTTTAGAATTCCAAAAGCGGGATCTTCAAAAATAATATCGTGATGATAACATGAAATCATGGTTTCAGCATCCAAATTGTTAAAGGCTGTGTAAAATGTTTTAATTAGTATTTTCATTTAGTTTCAATTTGATTTCTTGAAGGAATTCGATGTTCCTAAGTTAGTAAATAGTTGATTTTGAATCTGTATATTCACGAAAAATCCCCAATTTAATGCTTTTGGAATTAAATTCTAGTTAGTTCCGTTCCTTCAACCCAAAATATTTCTGGCTCATAAAATCGCAATCGATCTGGAACTATTTCTTGTGATTTGTTACGACTAGATTTTCGATCAAATCGCGCTTTCGAATTTTGAAAGTTTAGCTTGTAATTCTCATTTAGGTCATTTTCGATTAAAGTTTTAAAGTAGATAAGTTTTTGATCTGAAAACCATGTACCTCGACCATAATTATTTTCTTCAATACAGCCTTCGCATATTAGTTTTCTGTAAAAATGAAAATTGAAAGTCCCATTTTCATTAAGTGTTAAGGTGTATTTAATTTGAGCACCATCATTCATATTATAAATTGCCTGGTATATGCCAATATGTTCTGATTGAATTTGGGTTTCAATCAAGTTTGCGGACAAATAAAAGAGTAGGAGAAGGGCTTTCATAGAGAATGTATTAAAGTCTAATTTAGAGAAATTATTTTAATACATTTTCAAAATACTAATTCGTCATAGATGAACTCTTCCACTGCGTTTTCTGTATTTCCAAGATATGTTTTACCTCTTAATCGATTTACTGTATGCGCTAATAATTCATTTTCCAGATTGGTTATTGAAACTACTTTCAATTCATCTATATCTTGTGTGCTCTTAATAGAGTTAAGCCATTTGTCCTCCATATCTTCGTTGAGAATTAATGGCATTCTTGGCCCTTTAAGCTTAGGGCTATTATGAATTTTTTTCATTAATGAATTGCCTTCACATGTGACTATTGTAAATGTATTAGTCACACCATCTGTTTTTGGGTTGCGCCATTCAGAATAAAGCGCAGCTAAGGCCATTGAACATTTATCTTTTCTCTGAATAAAAAAAGGATATACATTATTTTTAAAATGATGATGCTCATAAAAACCATCAACATAAATTATGCATCTATGATTTTGAGCCGATTCTCTAAATGATGGTTTTTCGAATATTGTTTCGCTTCGTGCATTTAAAGTAGTATTCCATAGCTTTTTTAATTGCTCCTTATCTCTTACCCAATGCGGAACAAGGCCCCAAGTAGCCACTTCTGGAAACTCTGGAGATCGATCTGTATAAATAAGCATATTGGGATGCGTAAATCCAGACACATGATGTAATGGCAGGTCAGTATATGGTATTAATTTTTCAACGATCTCCTCAATGGCTTGCAAATCATTTCTTCGTTTTGCTCTTAAGAGTTGCGCTTCTAAGGTCGCTTTAATATCGTAGCACATGATTTAACTTGTAAATAAGCACTGTTAAATGTGTTGATCAATAAGTATTACATTCCCGTCAGGATCGTAAACAGCAAAACTAGCAGGACCGATTGAAGTTTCGTCGGCTTCGTTTTCAATTTTAATTCCTTTAGATTTCAAACTTTTTTGTATAGCTCTAACGTCATCAAAATCATCAATTGTATTGGCATCAGTATCCCAGCCTGGATTAAAGGTTAAGAGATTGTTTTCAAACATGCCTTGAAAAAGTCCAACAAGCGTGTTTTCATTTTTCATGATCAAGTAATTGTTTTCCAAATCACCAGCGAAAACCTCGAATCCTAAATTTTCATAAAATGTTTTCGATTTCTGAATGTCTTTTACATTAAGACTTATTGAGAATGCTCCTAATTTCATGATGTCATGTTTTAATTAACTGATACACGGTAAAATGTATGTGGTTGAAACGTATGTTACTAAATTAGGAAATAATAACGAAACAATACTCTAATTCACTAATCTGTAGTTTCTTCCATAGTGTGATACACATTTTGGACATCGTCGTCCTCTTCAAGTTTTTCAAGTAGTTTTTCTACATCTGTAGATTGTGCTTCGGAAATTGCTTTCGTAACTTGAGGAATACGTTCAAAACCTGATGATAAGATTTCAATGTCTCTAGATTCTAATTCAGCTTGAATAGCTCCGAAACTTTCAAAAGGTGCATAAATAAGAATACCATCGTCATCAGCGAAAACTTCTTCAGCACCAAAATCTATGAACTCTAATTCCAATTCCTCTGGATCTAAATTTTCAGAGGCAATTCTGAAATTACAGGTGTGGTCAAACATAAAAATAACAGAGCCAGATGTACCAAGATTCCCATCACATTTATTAAAGTAACTTCTCACATTTGCCACGGTACGCGTGTTGTTATCGGTTGCAGTTTCAACTAAAATGGCAATGCCATGTGGTGCATAGCCTTCAAATAAAACTTCTTTATAATCACCTTGCCCTTTTTCACTTGCTTTCTTAATGGCGCGTTCTACATTGTCTTTAGGCATATTAACTGCCTTGGCATTTTGTATGACAGCTCTTAAGCGAGAATTGCTATCTGGATCAGGACCGCCTTCCTTAACTGCCATAACGATATCTTTGCCAATACGCGTAAATGCTTTGCTCATGGCTGACCAACGTTTCATTTTACGTGCTTTACGGAATTCAAAAGCTCTTCCCATTTTATATTTTTATTTGTGTGTTTAACTTCGTGGTAGCAAATTTAAAAAAAACTCTTAGTCCTTTGGTATGTGTTTAGATAAAAACGTATCGTTAGCCATATTTAATCCGTTTAAAGTTTTTTGACGTCGAACATTTAATTTATCATTAATTGAATTATAGGTCTTAACGGCCTTGTTAACTTCTTTAACTTTTTTATTATAAGCATCAATTTGCTTCTTGGTACGTTTGCGTTCTGGAGTTTTTTCTAAAGTTTCTGTTATAGCGGTCATACTCTCATTTAGAATATAGAAGTCTACTAATTCCGGAATTTGGTTTTCACTTTCATCGATATAATATTCAAAAATAGTGCGTGTAGCTTCCACTATAGATGTGTCATTTTTATATACGTTTGTTGTATCCAGTACTTTGAGGCCTTCAATTGCAGCTTTATTTAAAGCGTTTGTGTTTTGTTGAATAGCGCTTACATCTTTACGTTCCATGGCTTCCCATAAATACAATTCGTTGACATACACTTTGAAAAAGACAAGATAGAGTTCATTATAATGCTCGAAAACTATATTTGAGAGTTTCATTTTCTTACCTAAATCAGATTCATTTTTAATAATTTCTATGTTGTTTTTAGCTGCGAACAAATGAAAGTTCATTTCGTAATTAGCCTGAGACTCCGCCATTTTTTCATCTGCTAATTTTCGCATAAGCATATAGGCTTCCATAGCATCATACGATTGTTCTGCAACTGCTTTCATATCTAAGATTTTTGCATAATCTTCATTTAATAGATCTCTATTGAAGTTCAAGTAATCTAAAACTTGATTTTTATACCTGTCTCCATCAAAACCCTTCGCTCGCTCAATTTTTAGAATAGCACGTTCAATAGATTTAATTAACACCTTACGTTTATTAGTTACATTTTTATCGCTTTTACTATGAGCAATAGCTTTAGTGTATTTCCACATGTTTTTTGAAATAACCTCTTGTTCTTCACTCACAAAATTTAAATAATCTACTGCAGTTTTAAAGTTTTGCGCTGATGCGGTTTTGGGCATTGTAAAAAGAAAGAGCACTAGGAGGCAAGGCAATAGTTTCATACTAGTTTGATGTGTGATGGTTAATAAAATCATTTATAATTTGGTATGCCTCGTCTATATAAATATCTGTGGCAATGTCTTTTAAGCTCAGGGCGTTTAGTTGTTTGTCTTCGGAATTATATGCTAACAACTCATCGATACGTTTTAAGTTGCTCACGTCAAAAGAGGCTACTGCTGCATCAATTTGCTTTGAATACACATTCCATTGCGTCTTTGTATTTAATTGATCGTTATGAATCGCATCTAGGGTTAGTGGGTAGTTTGCTGTTTTATTTATATAATTTTTAAGTACTAATGCATTTAATTGTTTAATGCCTTCAAATGCTAAGTTGCTTTTAATTCTTTTTTGACTTAATACGTGCGTCGAATCTAAATTTAATTTTGAAAGTGGTCGATGTTTTAAACGCACTGAAGTAGAGTCATTTTCAAATGCGTAGTCCATAAATTGCTCTTCTGATTTAAAACCGTCATAAAATGTTGGTAGTATAATATCTGGAATCACACCTTTAGATTGAATACTGCCACCTGTTACTCTATAAAATTTTTCAACTGTAACTTTACAAAAGCCCAGTTCTTCAGATTCGCTTAAAGGCAAAATTGTTTGAGCACTAGATTTTCCATGAGTTCTTGACCCAACAATAATTGCGCGATTATAATCTTGCATGGCACTTGCAAAAAACTCTGAAGCCGACGCACTAAAACTATTAACTAAAACAACAATAGGTTTGCTGAAAAGTGAGCCGCGGTTTGCATCTCTAAGCGTATAATTTTCACGTTCTCTATATTTTAATATACTTACAGGACCACGATTAATGAACATCCCAGACAAATCTGTTGCTTCTTTCATCGATCCTCCGCCGTTAAATCGCAGGTCGATAATTAAGCCCTCTATTCCTTCTTTTTGCAATTCATAAAGTGCTTTGGCAACGTCGTTAGCAAGTCCTAATCCATAAGTTGATTCCATATTTGTATAAAAACTAGGAATGTTCAAATAACCAATCGTTTTCTTGCTTTTTAATACATAAGCCTTCGCTAAATTACCTTCGTTTTTAATGAGCTCTTTTGTTAAATTAATAGCGACTAAATTTCCATTTTGTTTTTTTATTTTAAAGCTTATGTTGCGATGTAGCTTGTTATTGGTAAAAGCATGAATATCTTCAATTGAAATACAAAATGTTTCTAGAACATCATCACCAGATTTTAAGGATTTCAGGATGTCATTAACCTCAAATCCTCCGTGCTTATGAGCAGGACTTCCTGAAACAATATGTGCAATAATGATATCGCCATTGTCATTTTTTGAAGTGAAAATTCCAAAACCTTCTTGGTTGCTTGTAACTGAGGATTCGAATTGCATTTTATCCGAGCTATTAAAAAAACTTGAATTTGGATCTTGATAATTTGTGAAGGCATTCAAAAATGCCTCTTTTATAAATTGATCAATTCCTCCAGATTGTGACAAAATTTCTTCTAGTAGACAAATTTCATTCTGAATAACTTTCGATTTGACACCATGTTCTAAAGCTTTAAAATTTTTCTTTACTGATGCTATAATGGAGTCTTTATCTAGAATTTGTTGAACGACTTCATAACGAATACGTTTACTCCAATATAATTTCATTTTTTGACTGTCATCGAAATATTTAAAATTTTCCTTAGTAGTGAAATTCAAATTGTCTTTTCCCGAATAATCTAATGTCTCATCCTTAAGACTTGAAATGATGCGAATTGTAGTATTAATTCGTTCTTGATATGCACTAATATATTTATCAATAAATCCGCATTGTTTTGTATTAATATAATCATCTATATTAAACTCATCTTTCTTAAAAGCATCAATGTCTGCTTGCGTAAAATAGCGTTTGTTGCTATCAACAATATCCATAAATAAGTGAAACACATGTGTTGACAAGGAGTCGTTTACAGTCTTAGGACTGTAATGATTTTCATTGATAAATTTAGCCAATGCTTCGACTTGATCACAAAAGGAAGATTGGTTTTGAGAATGAATATTAGCAAATGTAAAAATGAAGAATATAAAGAAGAATGTTTGTTTCATAAAATTTGGGGAGCCCTATTAAAATGTGATGAGACAAAAAATTCTGTTTCAATCTTCATCTGGTTCAACAATAGCTTCAATAGCTTCAGCGAGTTGAAAATCTTTATTTGTGACGCCTTTGGCACTATGCGTTGACAATGATATTGTTAAAACATTATATACATTCGACCAATTTGGATGATGATTAAGTGCTTCACATTCAAAAGCAATTCTGCTCATAGCGCTAAAACAATCTTTAAAACTGTTAAATTCAAATTCAGCGTGTAATGCGTTGTCATAAAATTCCCAATCTGGAAATCGTAATAATTTTTTCTCAATAGTATCTTGAGTGAGAGGTGTCATATAATGAATATTGTTTCTCTAAATTTAGAAAAAAAATTATAATTAACATAGTTATTTATGAAGATCTTCTAAAACTTTGGAACTTGTAATTTGAAGGTGTTTAGGGAGCTTATTAAATTTGGGTAAAACAGCTAAATAACGATCTTCATTGGTTGTATAAACTTGTTTGTAGTTTACTTTTTTTGAAGTGATTTGTTCTACTAGATCTTTGAAAAACTCATCATGATGAACTAAATCTGTACTCCCCAAATGAAAAATCCCTGATTTGTTTCTATTTATAATATAATGAATTTGCTGAGTGACTTTTATATCAGTTGTAACATTCATTATAATGTTAGGAAAAATCTCGACTGCAGTGCCTTCATCAATGTGTTGTTTGATTTCTCTAACTCTGGGAGAGTGAACGCCAAGTACCATTGGAAGTCTTATAACAACCGCCTTTTTCTTTGGCAAACGAAGCAACATGTTTTCAACTTTAATTTTAAAATGTCCATAAACACTAGCACTTAAAGTTTTGTCAAACTCATAGCTTGGATATTTACTATAAGCGTCGAATGCATTGGCAGAAGACAAGTAGATTATCTTACAATCATGGGTAGTTATGTATTCTGAAATATGCTGATGAGCAATGGATTGTGCATGAAAATCACCTCGTAAACTCGATATTACTATTGAAGGTTTTACAAATTCTAAAATTTCATAAACATCATCTTCTTCAACATTATACTGTATAAAATGCTTGTTTTTTTTTAAGTCTTTATTGGGTGTTCTATAAGTTCCAAAGGTTTTAAAATAGGGACAGAGTTCTCTATATATTGCAGCGCCAATAAATCCAGTGGCACCAAGTATAAGTATTCTATGTTTACTGTCCTTCTCTTTCATTTAATCCATCCATTGGACAATTTTAACCTTTATAAAAAGGTAATTTTATAACAGTGGCAGGAACCGCATTTTTACGAATCTGAATATTAATTTTACTATTAACATCTGAAAATATAACTGGCACATATCCTAGCCCTATACCTTTTCCAAGAGATGGAGACATTGTTCCAGAAGTAACTACTCCTATAGTTTTACCCTGATTATCTACAATGTCATAACCTTGTCTAGGAATACCGCGATCGTCAATTTCAAAAGCAATAAGCTTGCGTTCTGAGCCTCGACGTTTTTCAGCTTCCAATGCTTCCGAATTTGTAAAGGATTTTGAGAATTTTGTAATCCATCCTAAACCAGCTTCAATAGGAGAAGTTGTATCATCGATATCATTTCCGTATAAACAATAACCCATTTCAAGACGTAAAGTATCTCTGGCTGCCAGTCCTATTGGTTTAATGCCGAAATCGCTACCAGCTTCCATAACGTTGTCCCAAACTTGTTTAACGTCTTCATTTTTGCAATAAATTTCAAAGCCACCACTTCCAGTATATCCAGTTGCCGAAATAATAACATGTTCTATGCCTGCAAAATCACCAATTTCAAAATTATAAAATTTGATGTTTGATAAATCGTGACTGGTTAAACTTTGCATCGCCTCTATGGCTTTAGGACCTTGAATCGCTAATAAAGAATAGGCGTCACTTAAATCTTTCATTTCTGCACCAACATCATTTTTAGATGAAATCCAATTCCAATCCTTCTCAATATTACTGGCATTCACAACTAACAAAAATGTCTCTTCTTTAACTTTATATACAATTAAATCATCAACAATGCCGCCATTATCATTCGGGAAGCAGCTGTATTGCGCTTTTCCTATTGTTAATTTAGACGCATCGTTGCTACAAACTTTCTGTACAAGATCTAAGGCATTAGGCCCTTCAATTAAGAATTCTCCCATGTGCGATACATCAAAAACGCCAACACCAGTCCTAACAGTTTCATGTTCTATGTTCACACCTTCATATTGTACAGGCATATTATAACCAGCGAAAGGCACTAATTTTGCGCCTAGAGCTTCATGAGTTGTTGTTAATGCAGTATTTTTCATTATTAGATCTTAATTAATTAGTTAGACAAAACTACATAAATTTGCTTTAAATGTTTTATAAATGTGCTGTTAAACTTTTTTATAAAAGATCTTATTTATGTAATTTCAATGTCTCAAATAAAATTAGTATGAATTTCCGATTAACCATTATTATTACTTTAATAAGTTCACTAACATTAGTAGCACAAGATCGATTACCAGACGACTATTTATCTAAAGAATTCCATAAAGAGCGAAGGGCGGCGCTAAGGGCTGTCATGCCCGTTAATAGCATGGCTGTGTTTTTTACAAATGCCGTACGTAATCGGTCAAATGATGTGGATTATGTTTTTCATCAAGATCCTAATTTTTATTACCTAACAGGATACAAAGAACCTAATGGTGTTCTAGTAATTTACTCTGAAAATCAAATTAATGCTCAGGGCGAAACATTTAATGAAGTATTGTATGTGCAAGAACGAAACCTAAAATATGAACAGTGGACTGGATATAGATTAGGAATAGAAGGTGCAAAAGAAAAGCTTGGATTTAAATTGGCGAATTCAGGCAAAGATTTTATTGATTCCAAAATTGATTATGCAAAATTCAATATAATATTAATGAACGACTTTAAAAATGATCTAAGAGATTCTAGTCGTAATAAAGCAGACTTATATGATTTAGTTGAAACTTTTAAAAGAAAAATTGATTATGTCGAAACCGATAAAATTACAGGTAAACCAGTGCGCAAGAAATTGATGCAAAAAGGTTATGAGGCTTATGAAATTAAAAAAGATTTCAAAATTTTATCGAAGTTAATGGCAGAATTAAGACAAATTAAAACAAAAGAAGAACTTGTATTACTTTCAAAAGCAATTCGCATTTCAGCAATTGGTCAAATTGAAGTAATGAAAGCCATGCACACCGAAATGTCTGAATCTGAAATTCAAGGTGTTCATGAATATGTATATAAAAAATACAATAGTGAATATGAGGGCTTTCCATCAGTAATTGGCTCAGGAAACAATAGTTGTATTCTTCATTATATTGAAAATAGTAAAACTGTAGTTCAGGATGAATTGGTCCTTATGGATTTAGGAGCCGAATATCATGGGTATTCTGGAGATGTCACAAGAACTATTCCTGCAAATGGTACCTTTAGCCCAGAACAAAAAACAATATATGATTTGGTTTTAAGGGCGCAAGTTGCTGGGATAAAAGCATCAATTGTGGGTAATACTACAAAAGATACTGATACGGCATCTAGAGCTATTATTACGCAAGGACTGATTGAGCTTGGGATTTTAAAAAATGAAAAAGAAACTAGAAAATATTTCCCACATAGTACAAGCCATTATCTAGGTTTAGATGTTCATGATGTTAATTTAAAAGGGCCATTTAAAGCCAATATGGTCATTACTATTGAGCCCGGAATCTATATTCCTCATGGGAGTGAATGTGATAAAAAATGGTGGGGAATTGGCGTGCGAATTGAAGATGACATTCTGATTTCTGAAAACGGCCCAATTAATTTATCTGAAGAAGCTCCTAGAACCACTGACGCAATTGAAGCTTTAATGAAAACTAGCAGTGCATTAGATGCTTTTAAGTTGCCTAAATTGGACTAAATTGTAAATTTTTATAAAGTATTTACGTGGTTTTTATAGTTTTATGAACTTACTTGATAATTTTAAAGATTCTTTCGAGTACTTTATTATATAAACCCCTTTTGATAAACTGGATAAATTAATTTGAAATATATTATTGTTGATTATTTCTTGAAAGATTAGTTGTCCTACACTATTATATATTGTAAATAAACCGCCAATATTCTCTAATGGTATGGTTAAATTTAATTCATCTATTATAGGATTGGGGGACATCTCAAATCCACTCTGAATATTTAAATCTTCTAGGTTAAGTGCATTGCAATTTTGACTGAAATTTATTTGTGTAGAATCTTGCAAAGATTCATTAAAACTAATTAATGCATCTTGATTATCATTCAAAGTATAGTCTAGCCATAAATTTAAAAAATTAAAAGTTATTTGTTGCTGCTCTTCTCTTGTAATGTTTAAGCTAGGATTACATATAGATTCACCAAAGTCACAGTTGAAATTTGTATTAGCAAAATAACAATGTCCAGCATTTATAATATTTATATGTGTCTTGCATTCAGATGCCAAATTAGTATACATAAGCTCCTGATTTGTGTTAGCAGGACTTATACAATCATCATCTCCAGAAAAAATAAGCGAAGGGACAGTAACATTTATAGCTACTGATATTGCAGAAGGATTGGTTTCCGCCGAAGCAAAATTAACAAGAGTGCTAATTGTCAAATTATTTTCAGCAGCCAAAAAGGCCGCTCCACCACCCATAGAATGCCCTATTAGTGCAGTTTTTGGCGTTAGAGAATTATAGAAAACAGAAGTGTTATCTAAATTTTCATTTTGCATTTGTGCAGCAATAAATTTTAAATCCAGTCCGAAATCTTCATGGTTTGGTGTTATACTCATTTCAGTGGTTGGAAAACAAATCACATATCCATGAGGTACCAATTCGTCCCAAAAATTCTGATAAGCTCCCCAGTCCATTAAAAAGCCATGTCCAAAAACGATTACAGGGAAATTGCCTATTTCAATAGGAACATTTTCGCCAGGATTATCGGTGGGATAGTAAATTTCTGTTTCTATATACCGGTTTCTATCACTATCATAAAAATCAATTGTGGTATGACCAATGTCAAATGTCTGGGCTGACAGATTTGTGAAAAAAAATAAAAAATATAGGAGAACTAAATAATACTTCATTGTTATGTTTTATGGTGGATTAACTGCTTTTAAGTTGCTAAAATTGGACTAAATTGATTTTAAGAGATGTTGTTTTAATTCCGTATAGCTATGAATTGGGATTGAAACTTTCTTTTTGTGCATGACGGCTTCAATTTGATCTGGGAGCTCTTGTGAAGCTTGTATTACAGACTCTACGACATCTAAAAACTTAGTAGGATGTGCCGTTTCTAAAACAACACAATGTGATTTTGGATGTTTCTCAAGATGTTTTATTGCTCCTAAATACCCAACTGCGCCATGTGGATCAGCAACATAATTAAAATTCGTGTAAAGGTTTTTCATTGCCGATTTAGTTTCTTCGTCTGTAAAGCTATATGAGGAAAGATGCGACTTTAGTACATGTAAATTATTCCCGTAAAGTTCTTGAATTCGAACAAAATTAGATGGATTACCGACATCCATCGCATTGCTTATTGTTTGGATTGAGGGTTTTGGGTTATAAACTCCTGTACTTAAATATTCTGTAACAGTATTATTTGCATTATTTGATGCTATAAAATGTGAAATTGGAAGACCTAATCGCTGTGCCATCATACCCGCACAAATGTTTCCAAAGTTTCCACTGGGAATAGAAAAAACAATGTCTTTATGAGTTTTATGCAATTCTTTATAGGCGAACATAAAATAAAATAACTGTGGTAACCAACGGGCTACATTAATTGAATTTGCCGAAGTGAGCTGCATTTCATTTATGAGATCTTCATCTAGAAAGGCGCGTTTGACCATGTCTTGACAATCATCAAAAACTCCATCTACTTCCAAGGCTGTAATATTATGACCTAAAGTGGTGAGCTGTTTCTCTTGAATATTACTTACTTTTCCACTTGGATACAAGATAACTACATTGACACCTTTGACGCCAAGGAAACCGTTTGCAACTGCGCCTCCAGTATCTCCTGAAGTAGCCACTAAAACAGTAACATCAGTTGTGTTGTTTGAATTAAAATACCCTAAACAGCGGGCCATAAATCGTGCGCCAACATCTTTAAACGCCATCGTTGGCCCATGAAATAATTCTATAATTGAAAGGTCTTGATGCATTGTAACAATAGGAAAATCGAAAGACAATGTATCTTCTATAATTGATTTTAAAACGGACTCAGGAATATCTGGAGCAACAAATTGTTTGATGGCTTCAAATGCAATTTCTGAATACGATAGATTAGTAATAGTATCAAAAAAGGATTTAGGTAGAGCTGTAATACTTTCGGGAAAGTACAATCCTCTATCAGGCGCGAGCCCTCTATTAACTGCTTCTTTAAATGAAGTAGAGCTTGCCTTTCTATTGAGTGAATAATAGTTCATTAACTTAAAATTCTTATGCCTTCAAGGTTGATTTTCGAAACATAAGTATTAAAAGCAACTTCTGTGTTTCTATAAACAAGCTCCATAGCATTCTCAACTTTCAATGCCATATCTTTTCCTTTACTAAGAGCAAAAATTGAAGGTCCAGAACCGGAAATACCACATCCTAATGCTCCCGAGTTAAGTGCTGCCAATTTTACGTTTTCAAATTGTGGAATAAGTTTGCTTCTAAAGGGTTCAATAATAATGTCTTTTAAAGAACTTTGAATTAGATTGTAGTCATTAGTATGCAAGGCATGAACTAAACTCCCAACGTTGGCCCATTGTGTAATTGCAATCTTTAATGGTATTTCTTTAGGTAAGATTGCACGTGCCTCGGCCGTTTTTATCTCAATTTGTGGATGTATAACTGTGGCATATAAATCAGCTGGTGATGGGATTTCTAATACTGTTAGTGGTGCTATTGACTTAACTAAGGTAAATCCTCCAAATAAAGCAGGCGCAATATTATCAGCATGTTCACTGCCGCTAGCCAAAGCTTCACCTTTCATAGCGAATTCGGTTAATTGTGTTTTCGAATATGGACGACCTAATAATTCATTTATTGCAAAAACACTTCCTGCGGCACTAGCAGAGCTACTACCGATACCACTTCCAGGTTTAATATGTTTATATATTTCTATCTCAAAACCATAATCCAGATTCGCATGATTCAATAGTGCAAGTGCAGAAACACCAGCAACATTTTTATCTGCTTCAAAAGGCAAATCATAACCCTCAATTTTAGTAATATGAATTCCCTTTTTCGCTGTTTTCCTAACAATCATTTCATCGCCTACATTGTCTAGGCAGAAGCCGAGTACGTCATATCCACAGGTGACATTTGCTACAGTAGCTGGTGAAAAAATCTTTACTTCATTCATGGTTTATTTGTTTCCTATTCTTATAATATCAGCAAATAATCCAGAAGCCGTTACATCGGCACCTGCGCCAGCTCCTTTAATAATTAGAGGTTGCTCCGGATACCGTTCTGTATAAAACATAACAATATTATCTTTACCTTTTAAATTGTGAAATGGATGTCCTTCTGGAATTTCCTTAAGCCCAACTTTTGCTTTACCTTTATTGAATTCAGCAACATATTTTAACTGACAGTTATTTGATTCTGCTGATGCATATAATTTTTGAAAATGCGCTTCATCTTCTATCAAGGTATCGTAAAAATCATCAGCAGTTGCACTATCTAAATTTGCTTTAGTTAGAAACGTCTTGTTTTCGATGTCTTCAATTTCCATTTTTAAACCGTTCTCTCTAGCCAATATTAAAATTTTTCTAGCGACATCAATACCACTTAAATCAATTCTTGGATCTGGTTCGGTGTATCCTTCAAATTGAGCTTGTTTTACGGTGTCATGAAAATTCTTTCGGTCATTAAAGTGATTGAATATGAAATTTAAACTCCCTGATAATACGGCCTGTATACTTGTGACTTTATCACCAGAGGTCACTAAATTATTTAGGGTGTTAATAACTGGAAGTCCGGCACCAACATTGGTTTCAAATAAAAATGGAGCGTTGTATTTTAATGATAATTCATGAAGGTTTTTATAAGTTTCATAATTGCTAGAACATGCTATTTTACTACAGGCAACAACGGCTATACTATTCTTCAAATAATCTGCGTATAGTGCGGAAACTTTTTCACTCGCCGTAACATCTACAAAAATACTATTGCGTAAATTTAGTGCTATTACTTTTTCAAGAAACCCTTTTAAACTCGCTCTTTCCGCATAATGAAATAGAGAGGTCCATTCATTTAAATTTAACCCGTCACTATTGAAAAACATTTTTCTTGAATTGGAAATTCCAATGACACGTAAATTTATTTTATGATTTTTTTTGAGGAAACTATGTTGTTGCTTGATTTGTTCAATGAGTCGTTCGCCTACATTGCCAACACCTGTAATAAAAACATTTAGCTGTTTTGTGTTTCCTTCAAAAAAGCTCTCATGTAATACATTAAGTGATTTTTTCACGTCTTTTTGAGAAATGACTGTGGATATATTTCGTTCTGAAGCACCTTGGGCAATAGCTCTAATGTTAATATTATTTTTACCTAAGGACCGGAACATTTTACCACTTATGCCCTGGTGGTTTTTCATGTTATCTCCAACCAAAGCAATTATAGAAAGGTCTTTTTCTACAAGAATAGGGTCAATTTTATGTAAAGCAATTTCATTTTCAAATGTATTATTAATTGCGTCTTGAGCCTTTTCAGCACTACTTTCATCGATTCCAAAACAAATAGAATGCTCAGAAGAGGCTTGGGTTATTAAAATAATATTGATATGCTCATTCGCTATCGTTTCAAACAGGCGCTTAGAAAACCCTGGAATACCAATCATTCCGCTGCCTTGTAAGGTAAGCAAAGCAATATTTTCAATATGACTGATTCCTTTAACAGCTTTTCCATCTACAGATTTAGAATGCTGCGAAATTATAGTTCCTTCGGCTTGTGGTTTTAAGGTGTTTTTTATGTGAATTGGAATATTTAAATCAAGAACAGGTTGTATAGTTGGAGGATATATCACTTTGGCACCAAAATGAGATAGTTCCATAGCTTCTTGATAGGATAAATGGTCAATTGGAATGGCTTGTTTAACCAATTTAGGATTGGTTGTATACATGCCGCTCACATCAGTCCAAATTTCAAGTTGACTTGCTTTTAAGGCCGCTGCAACAAGAGCTGCAGTATAGTCTGAGCCACCACGGCCGAGTGTGGTTAATTCACCATTAGATGCTTTAGAAATGAATCCAGGAAGAATTGTGATTTTTTGTTCGGCTGTTTTAAAATAAGATTTGAAGTTTGAATTGGTTAATTTAATATGAACCTCAGCTTTCGTGAAGTTACTATTGGTGACGATTAGATCTTGACAGTTTTTTCTCGCTACATTCATTCCGTTAGTCTTCATCGTGGCTGCGATGATATAAGAGGAAAGTAATTCTCCATAACTCAATAATTTATCGGTTGTTTTTGGAGACAATTCGTTGATTAAATAGATGCCGTCTAATAAACTTTTTAAATCTTCAAGTTTAGAATTTAGATACTCTAATACTTTTTTATTTGGTCTGGAATTAAGTTGAGAGTATATATTTAAATGAGTATCTTTAATAGATTTAAATTCAGAAAGATAAGCGTCGTTTTTATTCTTAGCGAATTGAGCAGATTTTAATAACTTATCTGTCACACCGCCGATGGCAGAAACGATACAAATAACAGTGTCATCTTCTGAATACTCTTTTAAAATATTTATGACACTAGTAATGTTTCTTGCCGACCCTACAGATGTGCCTCCAAATTTTAATACTTTCATTATAAATTATAAGTTTTTAAAATTATTTTCCCCTATATATACTATTCAAAAGTATTACTTTTACTTCAATATAAATACAATTAGTAGGTGAAAATTTTTTCAAAAGAACAGATTTACGAAGGCGATAAATTAACTGCAGAACGACAGAAAATCTCGTCAACCGATCTAATGGAACGTGCTGGCACAGAAATTTTTAATTGGATGCATATGCGTATGCAAGGGGCACAGGTCCCAGTTCATGTGTTTTGTGGAATTGGGAATAACGGCGGCGACGGTTTAGTTGTTGCTAGACATTTAATTACGCACGGATATAATGTTAATACCTATGTTATAAATTGCAGTGATAAGCGATCAAAAGATTTTTTGGTCAATTATGATCGTATAAAACAGGTCACTAAAGAATGGCCTACACTTTTAAGTTGTTCAAATGATTTTCCTAAGATCGAACAAGACAACATAATTATTGATGCCGTTTTTGGTATTGGCTTGAATAGACAAGCTGACGAATGGGTAGCTGGTCTGTTTCAGCAATTTAGAGTTTCCAAGGCGTTTACGTTGGCTATAGATATTCCTTCAGGGTTATATACAGATCATATTCCAGAAGATGAGAATGCCGTTGTTTGGGCAAGTTATACTTTAAGTTTTCAATCGGCTAAGTTGGTGTTTTTCTTGCCTGATACAGCAAAATATACTGTACAATGGGAAGTGCTAGATATAGGGATTGATCCAGAATATTTGTATAACACACCAACAGATGCGGACTTAATCGGAAAGAATGAAGTACTTCCAATATATAAACCACGTGAAAAATTTTCAAATAAGGGACAATTTGGTCATGCTCTAATAATTGGTGGAAGCTATGGTAAAATAGGCGCTGTAACCTTAGCAAGTAAATCCGCATTGTCTTCTGGAGCTGGTTTAGTTACAGCATATATTCCAAAATGCGGATATTCAATTTTACAATCTTCTTTCCCAGAGGCTATGGTAATTACGGATTTGGATGAACATATAATTACGGAAATTAATTTTAAAATAAAACCTTCTGCAATAGGCTTTGGCGTTGGAGTAGGTGTTGATTCCAAAACGAGTGAAGCTTTAGAAATATTTTTAAAAAAGAATAAAACAACACTTGTAATTGATGCTGATGGACTTAATATTCTCGCTAAGAAAAAATCATTACTAAAACTTTTACCAGAACAATCAGTTCTAACGCCTCATCCAAAAGAATTAGAGCGATTAATAGGTACTTGGAAAGACGATTTTGAAAAGCTTGAAAAAGTGAAAACCTTTTCGAAAAAACACAATCTGATTGTTGTCATTAAAGGAGCAAATACTATTGTTATTAGTGATGATAAGTATTATGTAAATACTACTGGTAATCCAGGTTTAGCTACAGCAGGAACAGGGGATGTACTTACAGGAATTATCACGGGTCTCATTTCTCAAGGTTATGATTCATTATCTGCATCTATATTTGGAGTGTATCTTCATGGGAAATCAGCAGATATTGCTGTAGAGGATTATGGGTACCAAAGTTTACTAGCCAGTCATATAATTGATTATTTAGGCGAAGCATTTATAGATTTATTTAAGGAATCTGAGCAACCACCAGAAAGTAATGAAAGTGAAGTACAAGCATAAAAAAGGCCACTCAAAGAGTGACCTTTTATTTAATTATTATTACTAATAATTAAATATTTAACGCATTAAGTAATTCTATTAATTGAGGACTTGAAGGTCTCGGTGCATCAGGACTTACAACATTACCTTCAGGATCGATTAAAATAAATCTAGGAATACCATTTATTTTATAATTCTTTACAAAATCAGACTGCCATGCGTTATCTGAGAATAGTTGAATTCCACCTAATTCTTTATCATTAACCATTTTTGTCCAAGCTTCAAAAGCTTTCTCTTTAGTACCACTACGTTTTTCATCATCAACTGAGATACTTACAAATTCTATGTTTTTACCATGATATTGTTCTTCAATTTTTTTAAGTGAAGGTATTTCACGTTTACAAGGTCCGCACCATGTTGCCCAAACATCAACATATACATACTTGCCTTTTAAATCTGATAATGAAGTGTTACCTCCTTTATGATTGATATAGTTTTCAAATACTGGTGACGCCATTCCTTTTGGCATTGCTTCAAGTAATGCAATTTTTCCAGACAAATACCCTTTATAAGATTTGATTGTGCCTTCCATATTTTTGGCACCATCAGCAATATGTGCAGAATCTAATCCTTTAAAACTGTTTTGTAAATCTTCAAATCCTTTTTTGTAGCCTTCAACAGCTGCATCTAAATCTTTTTGATTTGCATTTGAAACTAAGGCGTCAGTGAAATAATCTCCTGAAATTAAATACGATTTGATAGAGAAATTATTAATATCGGCACCATCTCCTTTATAAACCAAAGTATTGTCAAAATCCTCATAGTCAGTATCGAATGAAGATACGAAACCATTTTTCAAATAAATTGATCCACGTTCATCGCCATGTCTCATGCTGTAATCACCATCAGCTATCTTTAATGTATCACTAAATGTCCCATCATCATTTATAGAGATTACTTTTTCATAAGTTTTATCTTTATAAATTTTTAATGTTTTGCTTTCGTGTTGATTTGTGATTTTTCCACTAAGAGTCACAAAATCTTTTGGCTTTTCTTGACAAGAAACAAAAGCAGCAATACTTAATATTAGCAGTAATTTTTTCATATAGTTAATTGTTTTAGTTGTCCAAAAATAAACGATTTACTGATATTTAAGTAAATTTTATTAATTATTAACATTTGTTGCATAATAGGGATCTTATGCTGAATTTTGAGCAACTAAATATTTTACATGGATTCCTTTCATTATATATCGACTACACAGTTGGATTTGTCAACTATCAACACTATTATTTTAGAACAGAAAAAGATTAAACTTTCTGAAGAAGCAGAATCAAAAATTAAAAATTGTAGAGCTTATTTGGATAATAGGATGGAAGCGCAAAATGATCCAATTTATGGGATAAACACAGGCTTTGGATCATTATATGATGTTAAAATTTCGAAAGAAAACCTATCGCAACTTCAAGAAAACTTGATGATGTCGCATGCCTGCGGAACAGGAGATAAGGTTCCCAATGCAATTGTAAAACTTATGATTTTGCTTAAAGTTCAATCTCTAAGTTATGGTCATAGTGGTGTGCAATTAAAAACCGTTCTTCGGCTTATTGAATTTTACAACAATGATATCTTACCTATAATTTATACACAAGGATCTTTAGGCGCTTCTGGCGATTTATCGCCTCTGGCTCATTTAGCATTGCCATTAATTGGAAAAGGAGAAGTGTATTATAATGGGGAAACTCATCAAGCCGATGAACTATTAAAAACATTTAATTGGAAGCCTATAGTAATGCAATCTAAAGAAGGATTGGCGTTATTAAATGGCACGCAATTCATGAGTGCTTATGGGATTCATTTAATTATTAAATCGTATAAACTATCTTATTTTGCTGATTTAATTGGCAGTGTATCTTTAGATGCTTTTGATGGCCGAATTGAACCATTTAATGAGTTAGTCCATTTGGTTCGACCTCACAATGGGCAGCTTAAAACTGCAGAACGTATTAGAACATTCTTAGAAGGAAGTCAATTGATAAGTCAGGAAAAGGAACATGTTCAAGACCCCTATTCATTTAGATGTATACCACAAGTACACGGAGCCACAAAAGACACGTTGAGTTTTGTAGAAAAGACGTTTATAACTGAAATTAATGCAGTAACTGATAATCCTAATATTTTTGTAGCGGATGATATGATTATTTCTGGAGGTAATTTTCATGGTCAACCATTGGCCTTGGCTCTAGATTATTTGAAAATAGCGATGGCAGAAATCGGTAATATATCTGAACGAAGAATTTATCAATTAGTGTCTGGATTAAGAGGGTTACCTACATTTTTAGTTGATAATCCCGGCTTGAATTCTGGTTTTATGATCCCTCAATATACTGCGGCAAGTATTGTTAGTGCGAATAAGCAATTAGCAACACCTGCAAGTGTAGATTCAATTGTATCTTCTAATGGTCAGGAAGATCATGTAAGTATGGGAGCTAATGCAGCTACACAAGCGTTTACTTTAGTTAATAATATTGAACGTATTTTAGCTATAGAGCTTTTGAATGCATCTCAGGCATTAGAATTTAGAAAGCCAAAAACATCTCCTTTTATCGAGGCTTTCCTTACGACTTATAGAAGTGATATAAAATTTGTTTCTCAAGATGAAATTTTACATGATTTAATTCAAAAATCAATTCGTTTTATCGATGATTATTGCATTGAAAATGAACTGCTGTTCGATTAAATGCAGAAAATATTGTTTAACTGTTTATTCGTTAAATTATTGCTAAATTTATTTGGCTGTCAGTATTTTATAATATACTTTTGAAAGTAAGTAGATGGAATTTCGATTTCATTTAAACAGCGTAAAACCAATCTTTTAGTAGATTATTTTATGCGTTCCTACCCAAAATTGTTTAATAGCAAAACAATTGATTATTAGCACATTTATTATTTTTTTGAATACTTAGTATTCAGAGCGTAAAGTAGTTGTATTACTAGTTTTAGTAATTCAATGCGTTTTTTTTAGGTCCCAAACCTACATTTTAAACTGCTGTTTATGTATGTATGACAAATACGTTTGTCGAAATAAATGTTAAGATAATTTTAATTAAAACCAAATGTTATGTTTATGAGCAATTTTACCCGAAGTGGTGGGCGAGCCAAAAAATGGCAGTCAACCACTAATTTATCATGTTGCAGCATTGAACAATTAACTAAACCATTTATTAGCATGAAGGCCTTGGCCTTTATTATGCTTTTTGCGTTTAGTTCAAGTACAATGTTCGCAAGTGAGTTAATTTCTGGATGCCAGAGTGAAGCTCCGGAAGGACCAACTGCAGAAATGTATGCGCTTTCTGTTCAATGTGAAGGCCTTGTGGAAGTTGTCAAAACGACCCAAATGTTGGGAGATGACTGTGAATGGGAAGTCATTCATTCGTATCAAATTAAGTGTGATGGGCAAGATTTACCCACAGCAAAAATTCATTTTTTAGGTGGAGATGATCAGGCACCAACACTTGTAGGTAATCTTCCTGCAGATGTTACTGATCTTAATTTATGTTTTGATTCGGTTCCAGCAGGACCATCTGAAGCAGATATTGCAGCGCTTTATGAGGATAATTGTAGTGCAGTTTTCGTGACTAAATCAGGAACTCCTGTTGGAAATGATTGTGATTGGAGTGTAAAATACACGTACACAATTAGAGATGCATGTTTTAATTATGCACCAGAAATTGAAGTTACGATAAGTGGAGGCGACTCAGCACCACCGAAATTAGTAAAAAATGCGGTACTTCCAATGGGAGAAGATGGATTAAACTTGTGCTTTGATAATAAAGAGCAAGGGCCTTCTGAAGCTGAAATTGCTGCTTTATTTGAAGATAATTGCGGTAATGTTAACGTAACAAAAGAAGAAAGTTCAAAAGGAAGTGATTGTAAATGGTTAGCTATTTATACATATACAATTCAAGATGACTGTCAAAATTTTGCAGAGCAACTAGTACTTACTTATAGTGGCGGTGATTATCAAGATCCAGAAATTTTTGGAGCTCCTGATGACTCAACTGTAAGCTGTAGAAATGAAATTCCTAAAGCGCCTAAATTAGAAGCTGATGATAATTGTGCTACGGATTTAGAAATTATATATTCTGAAAACTTAGATAATTTAGGATTAGATTGTGAGGGTGGATTTGTAGTAAGAACTTGGACAACAACTGATGATTGTGGCGGTTCTGATACAAAAACTCAAACTATAACTGTATTACCTGCACCTCCAGCGGATTGGATTGAAACTCCTACTAATAAGGAGATTTCATGTTCTGAAGCAAATGGATACCAGCCTGAAATACTATTTTATAGTAATGGTGTAGAAGGAGGGCTTTGTTCAATTAATGGTGAAGCTTCAGGAGTTGTAGAAGGAACATTTGATGAATGTGGTGGTAACTTGATAGTTACGTGGTCATTTGAAGATGACTGTGGAAGAGCAATTTCTCATGTTCAAGATATTGTTGTCTTACCAGCTCCAGAAGCAGAGTTTGACATTCCTCAAGGAGGAGAGTTAACCTGTGAAGAAGCAAATGTATTCCAAGCACCAAGCTTAGGATATTCAAATGGAGGAACATTCGGCTGTGAGATTTCAGGATCAGCACCAGGAGAAGCAACACCGAACTACACGTATTGTGGTGGAGAGATTGTAGTAAACTGGACTTATAAAGATGACTGTTTAAGAGATATTTTCGCATCAGTTACCTATACTGTTTTACCAGCGCCTCCAGCTGTATTTGACGAGATAGCGAATGCTGATATCTTCTGTGAAGACTTAGCAACGTATCAGCCTGAATTCTTATCCTATTCAAATGGTGGAACTTTAGGATGTGAGATTAGTGGTTCAGTACAAGGTGTTGCAGATCCATTTGATGGTAGCTGTGGACAATTTGAAGTAAACTTTGAGTTTACTGACCTTTGTGGTCGTATTATTACTGCTAAACACACAATTACTGTAATAGATGAGACTGCTCCTGAATTAGTAGGAGTAATTCCAGCAGGAATATCCAACATGAATTTATGTTATGACCAACGTCCTGATGAAAATTCTCATCCGTTCTTAGCAGATTCTTATATCGCTGGGTTATATGAAGATAACTGTGGTAACGTTAATGTTACCCATACAGTTGTTGAATTAGGTGATGATTGTAACTGGGCTATTATGTACAGATATGAAATTGAAGATGACTGTGATAATTTTGCAGATCCTGTAAAAATATTCTTTAATGGTGGAGATACGTCTGCACCTGTATTAACAGGAGATTTACCAACAGGTGTTACAGATTTACAGTGCTTAAGTGAAAACCCTGGTGCGCCAGACGAAGCTGCAATTGCTGCTGCATTTACAGACAACTGTGGAAATATAAATGTAACGCCATTAGATCCAGTAATTGCTGGTGATGACTGTGGTTGGACTGCGACTTATGAGTACATCATTGAAGATGATTGTGGTTACAAAGCTGATAACGTAATTATCGTTAATAGTGGAGCGGACACAACACCTCCAACTTTAGATAAAGACATTCCACTGGGAGAAAATACATTAGATTTATGTATTGATTCTCCATTAGGAGAACCGTCTGAAGCTGAAATTGCAGCATTGTACATCGATAACTGTACAGATCCTCTTACTGCAGCAAACGTTTCTAAAATTGAAAAAGTTTACGGAACAGATTGTGAATGGATTAGAGTGTTTGAATATATTGTTTCTGATAATTGTGGAAACCCTGCCGACTTGATTAAAGTTAACTATCAAGGTGGTGATGTATCTGAGCCAGTACCAACTGGTGAGTGTACTCCAGAAATTGTAGTTATTCGTACAGATGATTGGGACGTAGATTGTCCTGCTGATGCTTACATTTCTTTAAATGTTGGCGATGAAATTTCTGCAGCTGATTTAGATTGGACTGTAGGTGGAATTACTGTTGAAGCATTAGGTGGTAATTTAGCATCTTGTTTCACAGATAACTGTGCCGATGTATCTGAATTAACGTTCAGAGTAACTGGTAAAGATGGTACTCCTGGAACATGTTCAACAACATTAAATATTACGTTTGATGTAGAAGATAACTGTGAGAACATCTATTCTGGATTTGTATGTACATTTGTTGTAGTAGATAATACTGCACCAGTTATAACGTGTCCAGAAGGAGTAGACTTTGGTCTTGTTGAAGAAGCACCAACGGATTGTGCAACTAAAGCAAATTATACGGATAACTGTCAAGCTGATGGTGAAACTGAAGACTATACCGATAGTGACATTAGTTTTGCTTTCCAGGCTGGTACTGATGACGTAGCTGGATTTGTAGGTGATTTTGCTTCAGGAAACTGGGCTTTAGATACTGCAAGTGGTGCAGGAAGCATCAATATAGCTGCGGGTCAAATGACTATAGTTGGAAGTAGTACAAATCCTGGAGATGTTGTACTTGCTACAGCAACTTGTCCTACAAGCGGTGAGTACAGTTTTGACTGGGCTTATAGCGCAACGGATATTCCTGGTTTTGATGCTGGATTCTACGTGAATGGTGCTTTGGCATTTATACTTAGTAGTACTTCAGGAGAATCTGGATCAGTAACTGTTAATTGTTTAGCAGGTGATGTTATAGGATTTGGAGTTTCGACAAGTGATGCTATCCCTGGACCTGGTCAATTAGATATTACTAACTTCTTAGTTGGTGGTTCACCAGATACTAATGTTTTCACATTCACGCGTACATTTACGGCTAACGATGGTTGTGATAACACTGCAACATGTGATGTTGTCTATACTTGGGCAGAAGCTGCTCCAACTTGTGATAATGGTCAAGTCATTGCTTGTGGTGATACTGTAAGTGGTGATACATCGGATGCTGGTGCAGAAGATGTTGTTGGTCCAAACGGTGGTATCGGAAACTGGTATACATATATAGGTACAGGAGAGTATGTAGTTACTTTCAGTACTTGTGACAATACGTTCTATGATTCTCGTATCGATGTATATACAGGTGTTTGTGATGACCCTCAATTTGTAGCGGGTAATGATGATTCTTGTGGATTACAATCTGAAGTAGGATTCTTAGCAGAAGATGGTGTTGAATACCACATCTTTGTGAGAGGTTTCTTAGATGATACAGGTTCATATGAACTTAATGTAATATGTGAAGAGTTACCAACATGTGATTACCCAGTTTTAGTTTGTGATGATGTTGCAACTGGTAATACATCAGACGGAGGCCCAGAAGATGTTGCAGATATCAATGGATATGTAGGTAACTGGTATAATTATATTGGAACAGGTGATAGTGTAGTTGCTTTTAGTACATGTAACAATGCTGATTACGATACTAATATTCAAGTATATACTGATTGTGGTACAATAGGTGTTGCAGGTAACGATGATGCATTTGGATGTGGTTTAACATCTGAAGTTGGATTCTTTGCCGAAGACGGAGTCGAGTATAATATCTTTGTAAGAGGATGGAATGGCGATACAGGAAGTTATGGATTAACTGTAATCTGTGATACTCAAGTAGGAGAGCCAAGAGTTGCACAAACTCAAGACGACGTGATAATCGACTTTATAGCGTATCCAGTACCATTTAACAATGAAGTTAATATTGCGTACACATTTGAATTTAATACGAATGTAACTATCGAGTTGTTTGATACTAAAGGTTTATTAATCTTAAGTCAAACTAACAAGAATTACGTTAATGGTTCTAAAGACAAAACAACATTTGATTTGTCTAGAACTTCAAACCAAATGTTCTATGTGAAGTTAACAACGAGTCAAGGTACGGTTACCAAGAAGATTGTTTCTTCTGGTGGTAGATAACAGAGACGTTAATTAGGGAAACCTAAATGTGAATACAAAAGGCAGCTATTTTATAGCTGCCTTTTTTTTATGCCTTATTAATAACCGTAAATACGAAGGAAGAACCCAACCGTCATTACTAAGAAGAAACTTAATCGTCATTACGAGGAAAGTATGACAGAAGTAATCTCATCAAAAGAAACTATACAACAAACAGATTGCTTCGCTACACTCGTAATGACGAATCTTAACGTAGCTATGAAAAGGAGCCAAAACATCCTTACTAAGAAGCAACCCAACCGTCATTACGAAGGAGGTACGACTGAAGTAATCTCATCAAAATAGAATTCACAACAATCAGATTGCTTCGCTATGCTCGCAATGACGAATCTTATTGTCATTACTAAGAAGAAACCAAACGTCATTACGAAGAAGGCACGACCGAAGTAATCTCATTAATAGAATTCACAACAATCAGATTGCTTCACTACGCTCGCAATGACGTACCTTACCGTCATTACGAAAGAGGCACGATTGAAGTAATCTCATCAAATGAAACTATACAAGAAACAGATTACTTCGCTACGCTCGCAATGACGCATCTAATGGTTATTACAAGAAAGGAGCCTAGCCGTCATTACGAGGAAAGTATGACCGAAGTAATCTCACAATAAGAAACTAAACAAGAAACAGATTGCTTCGCTGCACTCGCAATGACGTACCTTACCGTCATTACGAAAGAAGCACGATTGAAGTAATCTCATCAAATGAATCTTCACAACAATCAGATTGCTTCACTACACTCGCAATGACGCATCTAACGGTCATTACGAGGAAAGCATGACTGAAGTAATCTCATCAAAAGAAACTTCACAACAAACAGATTGCTTCGCTACGCTCGCAATGACGAATCTTGACGTTCTTAAAAAGTAAAAAATGAAAACCTTTATTTAAACGCGATATTTAAAATCGATTTCGCCCAAGAAACAGCATCTTCTAATGTGCTGAAAATCTCAAAAGGTTTGCTTAAAAATAGCTTCTCAATTTCAGCATTGCTTTTGGCTTTGTAGTCATCTGAAACCACGGCGAATCCAGCTAGGTTTTCAATCTTAGAAGTTTCGAAATAAATTGCAGGATCTACAGAATAAGAATGTATTCGATGTGTGATATAAACAAACTTCTTGTTCTTAAAATAAGTGTCCACTATATTAATTAAAACTTGATTATGAGCCGGCGTAATAGTAACCCCTTCATTTATGATGACTACTACATAGTAATCGTAAATGTGCATCTCGCAAAAATCAAATTTTATTACATCGGTCATACATAAAATTACAAAAAAAAGTGCTAACAAAAAAGCCTCTCTAAATTAGAGAAGCTTTTTTTTTTAAGTATAACCAGTCTTAAGATTCCGCTTTCTTTTCTGGCTTTTCAATTTTTATAATTAACTCTTTTGTTTTCGAGTCTAAATCCATGGTGATTTTATCACCTTCTTGAATTTGAGAATTGATAATCTCTTCAGCCAATGCATCTTCAACGTACTTCTGTATCGCGCGTTTAAGAGGCCTTGCACCATATTGTCTATCAAATCCTTTTTCAGCGATGTAGGCTTTTGCTTTAGCACTTAATTTAAGAAAGTAACCTAGATCTTTTATTCTATTTATAAGCTGCGCTAATTCGATATCAATTATTTTATTAATATGCTCCTTCTCAAGTGCATTAAAGACCATAACGTCATCAATTCTATTTAAAAACTCAGGAGCAAATGCTTTTTTAAGCGCATTTTCTATGATACTTCTTGAATTGTCATTTGCTTGTGCTTCTTTCGCAGAAGTTCCAAATCCAACACCTTGACCGAAATCTTTCAACTTACGAGCACCAATATTAGAAGTCATAATAATAATAGTATTTCTAAAATCAATCTTTCTACCAAGACTATCAGTTAAATACCCATCATCTAATACTTGCAATAGCATATTGAATACATCTGGATGTGCTTTTTCAATTTCATCTAAAAGCACAACAGCATATGGTTTACGTCTTATTTTTTCAGTAAGCTGTCCACCTTCTTCATAACCAACGTATCCTGGAGGCGCACCAACTAATCTTGAAATTGCAAACTTTTCCATATACTCACTCATGTCTATTCTCACAAGTGCTTCTTCACTATCAAATAATTCACGCGCTAATACTTTAGCTAGCTGTGTTTTACCGACACCTGTTTGCCCTAAAAAGATAAATGAACCAATTGGCTTATTTGGATCTTTAAGTCCAGCACGATTACGCTGAATGGCTTTAACGACCTTTGCAACTGCTTCATCCTGGCCTATAACTTTTCCTTTAATAAGTTCAGGAAGTTGCGCTAATTTATTACTTTCTGTTTGAGCGATTCTATTTACTGGAATACCCGTCATCATTGATACCACATCAGCTACATTATCTTCTGAAACAACCTCTCTGTGAAGTTTAGTTTCTTCTTCCCATTTTTCTTGAGCAATTGCCAAATCTTTCTCTATGCGCTTTTCATCATCTCGTAGTTTAGCAGCTTCCTCATATTTTTGTTTTTTAACAACACTATTTTTAGTTTCTTTTACATCTTCCAGCTGTTTTTCTAACTCTAATATCTGTTTTGGAACATTAATATTAGTGATATGTACTCGTGATCCCGCTTCATCTAAAGCATCAATTGCTTTGTCTGGAAGAAAACGCTCAGTCATATATCTATTCGTTAATTTTACACAAGCTTCAATAGCTTCATCAGTATAACTAACATTGTGATGTTCTTCATATTTAGGTTTAATATTATTTAAAATCTCAATCGTTTCTTCAACAGTGGTAGGTTCTACTATTACCTTTTGAAAACGACGCTCTAATGCACCATCTTTTTCAATATATTGTCTGTATTCATCAAGAGTAGTAGCACCAATACATTGTATTTCGCCTCTTGCTAAAGCCGGTTTAAACATGTTCGATGCATCCAGACTACCAGTGGCTCCACCAGCACCAACAATTGTATGTATTTCATCAATGAAAAGAATAATATCATCATTTTTTTCGAGCTCGTTCATAACGGCTTTCATACGTTCTTCAAATTGACCTCTATATTTGGTTCCAGCAACTAAACTGGCTAAATCTAGAGTAACAACACGCTTATTGAATAAAATACGTGAAACTTTGCGTTTCACAATTCTCAGGGCTAATCCTTCAGCAATGGCCGATTTACCAACTCCAGGTTCACCAATTAATAATGGATTATTTTTCTTTCTTCTACTCAGTATTTGTGAGACGCGTTGTATTTCTTTTTCACGCCCAACAACAGGATCTAATTTTCCTTCCTCTGCCATAACAGTAAGGTCTCTACCAAAATTATCTAGTACAGGTGTCTTAGATTTTTTAGCAGATTTAGATGTCGATTGACTAAATGGGTTGTCCTTCGCATTTTCCTCTTCATTTATATCATCTTCTGAAAAAGACTCCGCTTTAGGTGATTCTAAAAAATCATCATCATTTGTTATCATAAATTTGAATTGTTCTTTTACGTTATCATAATCTACTTTAAGCTTATTCAATAGCTTAGTTGTGGGGTCATTCTCGTTTCTTAAAATACATAATAATAGATGCGCAGTGTTTATAGACGTACTTTGAAACAATTTAGCTTCTAAAAAAGTAGTCTTTAATGCACGTTCTGCCTGTCTAGTTAAGTGTAGGTTCTTTTTTTCATTTGAAGTCGTAGTGATTGTTGGGTTCGCAGGACTCAATATTTCAACTTTACGTCTCAAATGATTTAAATCAATTTCTAAGGCACCAAGAATGTCTATTGCCTTTCCACTTCCATCTCGAAGCAGACCAAGCATTAGGTGCTCTGTACCTATAAAATCGTGGCCTAAACGCAGCGCTTCCTCTTTACTGTAAGCAATTACGTCTTTGACTCTTGGGGAAAAATTATCATCCATAGTAAATTCCTTTCTGCATTAAAAATAATAAAAACAAGTATATAAAGGCAAAAACTATACCCAAAATGTTTTTATAAGAGCTAATAGAGTGAAAAATATTCAAAAAATCAAAACATTTAACAGCAGACTTATTAACGAAAAAAGACTTAAATATTGTTAATAAAAAGTCCTAAAATAGCTATTCAAAAATGGCGGTAGGACTATGAAAATAGTTATATTAGCACGATTCGAAAACCTACAAAAATCTAATTAATAATATATATGGCAGAAGGAGAGAAATTGATTCCTATTAACATTGAAGATGAAATGAAATCGGCTTACATTGATTATTCAATGTCAGTCATTGTGTCACGTGCTTTACCAGACGTTAGAGACGGCTTAAAACCAGTGCATAGACGTGTGTTATACGGGATGCACGAGTTGGGTATTAGAGCAAATTCGGCGCATAAAAAGTCGGCAAGAATTGTTGGAGAAGTTTTAGGGAAGTATCATCCACATGGTGATACATCAGTTTATGACGCAATGGTGCGTATGGCTCAAGAATGGAGTTTGCGGTATATGCTTGTTGATGGCCAAGGAAACTTTGGGTCTATTGATGGCGATAGTCCAGCCGCCATGCGTTATACTGAAGCGCGAATGCGAAAAATATCTGAAGACATGTTGGCAGATATTGATAAAGAAACTGTCGATCATAAATTGAATTTTGATGATACACTCCAAGAGCCTACAGTACTTCCTACTAGAATCCCTGGTTTACTAGTAAATGGTGCGTCTGGTATTGCGGTTGGAATGGCAACGAATATGCCTCCACATAACTTGAGTGAAGTTGTAGATGGAATTATTGCATACATTGCAAATAACGATATAGAAATTGACGAACTAATTACTCATGTAAAAGCACCCGATTTCCCTACTGGCGGAACTATTTATGGCTATGATGGCGTAAGAGAAGCGTTTAAGACTGGTCGTGGACGAATTGTAATTAGAGGAAAAGCAAGAATTGAAGAAGTTCAGGGCAGAGAATCTATTATTGTGACTGAAATTCCGTTTCAAATTAATAAGGCCGATATGATTAAGAAAACGGCCGATTTGGTAAATGATAAAAAAATAGATGGAATCTCTACGATAAGAGATGAATCTGATAGAAATGGTATGCGTATCGTTTATGTGCTTAAACGTGATGCCATACCAAATATCGTTTTAAATATGCTGTATAAATATACAGCACTACAATCTTCTTTTAGTGTTAATAATATTGCTTTAGTAAAGGGGCGTCCTCAAATGTTGAATTTGAAGGATATGATTCATCATTTTGTAGAGCACAGACATGAAGTAGTTGTTCGACGTACAACGTATGAATTGCGTAAAGCTGAAGAACGTGCTCATATCTTAGAAGGATTAATTATTGCATCTGATAATATAGATGAGGTAATTGCATTAATTAGAGCCTCTTCAAATGCAGATGAAGCCAAAGCTAAATTAATTGAACGTTTTAAGCTCTCAGAAATTCAGGCGAAAGCAATCGTTGAAATGAGACTACGTCAGTTAACAGGTTTAGAACAAGATAAATTACGTTCTGAATACGACGCCTTAATGTTAAATATAGAGGATTTAAAAGATATCTTAGACAAGAAAGATCGTCGTATGGATATCATTAAAAATGAGCTTGAAGTTGTTAAAGAGAAATATGGAGATGAGCGTCGTTCGCAAATAGAATATGCTGGTGGTGATTTAAGTATTGAAGATATGATTCCGGATGAACAAGTTGTGATTACAATTTCTCATGCAGGATATATTAAACGTACGTCTTTGACTGAATATAAAACACAAAATAGAGGCGGAGTTGGTCAAAAAGCATCAACAACTCGTAATGAAGATTTCTTAGAGCATCTTTTTGTCGGTACAAACCACCAATATATGTTATTCTTCACTCAGAAAGGAAAATGTTTCTGGATGCGTGTTTATGAAATCCCAGAAGGAAGTAAAACGTCTAAAGGGCGTGCTATTCAAAACCTAATAAATATTGAGCAAGATGATAAAGTTAAAGCATTTATCTGTACTCAAGATTTAAAAGATGAAGACTATATTAATAGCCATTATGTAATTATGGCGACTAAAAAAGGTCAGGTAAAAAAGACATCTTTAGAACAATATTCACGTCCAAGAACTAATGGAATTAATGCCATTACTATTAAAGAAGATGATGAATTATTAGAAGCAAAATTAACAACTGGTGAAAGTCAGGTGATGTTAGCGCTTAAGTCAGGTAAAGCAATCCGTTTTGAAGAAGCTAAAACGAGACCAATGGGACGTAATGCTTCAGGAGTTAGGGGAATTAGATTAGCGAGTGAAACAGATGAAGTTATTGGTATGATTGCTATTGAAAACTCTCAAGAAGAATCTGTTTTAGTTGTATCTGAAAAAGGATTCGGGAAACGAAGTTATATTGATGATCCAGAAGATGGTGAAGCAGTATACAGAATTACCAATCGTGGAGGAAAAGGAGTTAAAACCATATCAATTACGGATAAAACGGGTCATTTAGTTGCTATTAAATCTGTAACTGATGAAGACGACTTAATGATAATCAATAAATCTGGTATTGCAATTCGAATGGCAGTTAATGATTTAAGAGTCATGGGAAGAGCTACTCAAGGTGTTAAATTGATAAATTTAAAGGGCAATGATTCGATTGCAGCAGTTGCAAAAGTCATGAAAGAAGATGAGATAGAGGACATTGAAACTGAAGATCAAGTTATTGATACGCCTGATAATGTAGAAGATGGCACAACTCTTGATAATTCACAAGAAGAAGACAAAGATTAACACTATATACTAAACATTAACTAAAATGAAAAAACAATTTATTGTTGCTTTAGCACTGATTGTTGGTTCTTTCGCATTTGCACAAAAGAGTGAATTGAAATCAGCTGAAAAAGCAATTAAATCAGGAAATTTTGCAGATGCAAAATCTGCGATTCTAAAGGCTGAGGCATTAATAGCCGGAGCAGATGATAAAGTGAAAGCAAATTTTTACTTTTTGAAAGGACAGGCATTATATGCAAATGGAACTGCAACAAATGCGGAGATTGATAAGGCCATTGAAAGTCTTGATAAAGTAAAAGATTTGGAGGAGAAAGTTGGAAAATACAGATATACTAGTAAAGTAGCTGAATTGAAACAATCAATGCTTTCTAATTTCTTAACGAAGGCAAACGCATCTTTACAAGCCAAGAATTATTTAGTATCCTCTCATGATTTTGAGAAGGCCTATCGCATGTCTGTAAAAGACACGTTGTATTTGTACTACGCAGCATCAACAGCAGTAACAGCTAAAGAATTTGAATCGTCTTTGACTTACTATGAAGAGCTAAGAGACTTAGGTTTTAAAGGGTATGAAACAATTTATTCTGCTCATAATATAGAATTGGGTCAAAGCGAGGATTTTGATAGTAGAGAATTACGAGATTTATCTGTAAGAGCGGGTACGCACAATGCACCAAAAGATGCAAAGACTGATTCTAAATCTGCAGAAATCATTAAAAACATTGCGTTGATTTACGTGAGTAATGGTGATAATGAAAAAGCCATTACTGCGATGAAAGACGCAAGAATGGAAAATCCTGATGATTTAGATCTAATATTGACAGAGGCTAATGTTCATATTAAAATGGGCAATAAGGATGAGTTTAAAAGACTAATCCAAGAGGCAACCATTAAAGATCCAAATAATGCTGAATTACAGTATAATTTAGGCGTTGTTTCAGCTGAAGGAGGTGAGCCGGAAGTAGCCAGAAAATATTATGAAAAAGCAATTGCATTGGATCCAAGCTATGCAGATGCTCATAATAATATGGCAGTGTTAATACTGGATGGAGAGCAACAGATAATTGAAGAAATGAATTCTTTAGGTAGTTCTGATGCAGATAATAGAAGATATGATGAGTTGAAGGAAGAACGCAAATTGTTATACAGAGAAGCAATACCATTTTTAGAATCTACTTTAAAGTTTAAGCCTAAGAATCTTCAAGCGGCAAAAACCTTAATGAACATTTATAGTGCTCTAGAGGAAACGGAAAAATTCAATGTTATAAAAGCAAAAATTGAAGCTATTGAAAGTGGAAATTAGAATGTAATTATATAATAAAAAAAGCCACTTCATTGAAGTGGCTTTTTTTATTATATAATTTTCTTAATGACTCGTAATTTATGAGTATGTAAGTTACGTTCTTGATTATAAATCCCCGATTGATCTAAACGATCAATTCTTACTTTACCATGAGCATGAATTATATGATGCTCTTCCATAAGAATGCCTACATGAATAATTTGACCTTCACTATTGTCGAAAAATGCTAAATCACCAGGCTGACTTTCCTCAATAAAACTTAATGCTTCACCCTGAGTTGCTTGTTGAGATGCATCCCGTAAAAGGTTATAACCATTAAGTTTATAAACCATTTGAACAAATCCGGAGCAATCAATTCCAAAAGGTGTTTTTCCACCCCAAAGGTAAGGCGCATTTAAAAAGGTCAATGCTGTTTTTATAAGATGTGATTTATCATAGATTCCTTCAATACAATTGCCATCGTATTTATGATCTAATAACTCAAGTCCATTTAGAGATGAACCTAAAGCAATGGGTAAAAGTTTGGTTTCATTATCTTGAACATATTCTATGAGATCTGAAGACAAAATTGGCGCTTCATTTTTTAACGACTTATAATTTTCTTCAGATATTTCAAGATATTGCTTGTTATCAATCCAGCCTTCATAATTATCAAAGGCCAAGCGAATTCTGCTCCAAGATTTACGTCGTTCAATTACTTTAAAAATTTCACCATACAAAACTTGTGAAACTAATTCACTAGTATCAGTTGGCTCCAATCGTAAAGGAACAATGCTTAAGTTACAGATTCCGTATTGCATTTATAAAGCTTAGTTGCGTTCAATAACAATAGCAGAAGCACCACCACCACCATTGCAAATGGCCGCTGCTCCAGTTTTAGCATTATTTTGCTCTAAAACGTTCATTAATGTTATAAGTATTCGAACACCTGAACATCCTAAAGGATGACCCAATGAAACTGCTCCACCATTTACATTCACATTAGTATCATTAAGTCCTAATAGTTTCATATTGGCTAAACCAACAACTGAAAAGGCTTCATTAAATTCAAAAAAGTCAACGTCGTTAATTGCAATTCCAGCTTTATCAAGGGCTTTTGGTAAAGCCTTTGCAGGTGCCGTAGTAAACCATTCAGGTTCATGTGCAGCATCGGCATAACTTTTTATTGTAGCTAATGGTTTTAATCCTAATTCAGCAGCTTTTTCTTTACTCATTAAAACTACGGCACCTGCACCATCATTTATAGTAGATGCATTCGCTGCTGTTACTGTTCCTTCCTTTGTAAAAGCAGCTCTCAATGCAGGAATTTTTTCCATCTTCACATTGGAATATTCTTCATCTTTAGAGACAACTAACGCATCTCCACGTCTTTGGGGTACTTCAACGGGAACCACTTCATTGTCAAATTTACCAGAATCCCAAGCAGCTGCAGATCTTTTGTATGATTGAATTGCAAATGCATCCTGTTCTTCTCTGGAAAAATTATATTTTGTAGCACAAGCATCAGCACTAACACCCATGGCGTTTTGGTCGTATGCATCTACAAGTCCATCTTTTTGCATCCCATCAACAAGGGAAGTTGGACCAAATTTTGTCCCTGTACGTGTATGTAAATAATGAGGTATTAGACTCATGTTTTCCATTCCACCAGCCACTATTATTTCAGCATCTCCTAATGCAATAGCCTGAGCACCTTGCATTACTGCTTTCATTCCTGAAGCACATACTTTATTTATTGTTGTACATGGCACAGTATTAGGTATGCCAGCGTAAATCGCAGCTTGTCTTGCAGGCGCTTGACCTGTTCCAGCTTGAACTACATTACCCATCAGAACTTCTTGCACCATTTCTGGATTAAGATTAATTTTTTCGAGAGCACCTTTAATAGCAATTGCCCCAAGTTTTGGCGCGGGAATTGTTGATAATGAACCTAAAAAACTTCCAATTGGAGTTCTAGCAGCGGATACGATTACGACTTCTTTATTCATTTTTTGAATGTTTATTTTTTATTGCTGCAAAATTAATCAAATTTTTAGATAGTTTGTGATGAAAACAAGATTATAAAGCAACATTTAGATATAAATTTTCTTACTTTTGAAAGGCTAATTATATAGAGATTGATGAATGAACTTGTAAATAAATGGTATCGCAATCATGCATTATTGTATAAAGTGCTTTTGTTTTTTGCCACGACCTTTTTAATCGTATATCTATTTCCTAAGAGTGGAAAATTTAAATATAACTTTGACAAAGGTAAGCCCTGGCAATCTGAAAATCTATATGCTCCATTTGATTTTGCTATCAAAAAATCAACCGCTGAAATTGAAGAAGAAAAATCGTCAATTGAAAGCAATAGCTCAATTTATTTTGATTTGGATTCAAACATTAAGTCAATTGTTGTAGATAATTATGCAATTAAATTTAAACAGGTTTTTTCAGATTCAATAACTTCAGAGAATCCCAAACTCTATGGTGTTGGAACTACCGTATTAGAACAAATTTATAATTTTGGTGTATTAGATGAAGATTATAATTTTGATCCAAATAAAAAAAGCGTTCTTCTAGAAAACCAAACTCAGAAAGCAACAGTGCTTTTTGCTGATTTAACTAAGGTAGATGTGTTTAGTTTAAAACTCGAACAAACCTTAAATAATAATAATTTATCAGATTACAGCAACACATTCAAATCTCTATTTTTTGATATCATTAGGCCAAATCTTAGTTTAAACAGGACCATTACTGAAACCGCCTTGTCGGAAGAAATTCGTCGAATTTCACCTACCAGAGGAAGTATAGAAAGAGAAACATTAATAATTTCTAAAGGAGAATTAGTAGAAGGTAATAAATATGATATTCTAAAATCTCTTGAATCTGAATATGAAAGCCAAGTGTGGAGTGCATCAAACTATGTTTGGGTGATTTTAGCGTATGGACTTTTAGTAGCGCTAACTTTATTAATGTTGCTTTTATTTTTACGGAAGTATAGGAAAGAAGTGTTTTTAGACAATACTAAAGTGACATTTATATTTTTTAATATTTCACTAATGGTCTTGTTAACAACATTGGTTATTAATTATAATTCAAAGTTTGTATATGTGATACCTTTATGTGTAATGCCCTTAGTGCTTAAGGCGTTTTTCGATGCAAGATTGGGTCTGTTTGCTCATGTTTTAACAGTTTTACTTTTAGGTTTTATAGTACCGAATAGTTATGAATATATGTTTCTACAAATTATTGCTGGTGTCGTAACTATTTTGACCGTATCCGAATTGTACAAACGCGCAAATTTATTTATTTCGGTAGGTCAAATTACGCTTATATATATAATTGCCTACTTCGCATTTTTTGTGATCCATGAAGGCAATATTATTAACTTGAAATTAGAAACGTTTGGCTTATTTATTTTATGTGGCTTAGCAACATTATTTGTACAGCCTTTGATATATATATATGAGAAGTTATTCGGATTAGTGTCTGATGTTTCATTATTAGAGCTTTCAGATACAAATACCAAATTGCTAAAGGAATTGTCAAATAAGGCACCTGGTACGTTTCACCATTCTCTAAATGTTGCAAATTTGGCTGAAGCTTCTGCAAACGAAATTGGAGCAAATGCGATGCTAGTTAGAGTAGGAGCTCTTTATCATGATATTGGAAAAATGAAAAACCCTACTTATTTTACAGAAAATCAGTCTACGGGTATAAACCCTCATGATGAACTTTCATCTAAAGAAAGTGCTAGAATAATCATTGATCATGTCATTGACGGCATTGAAATCGCTAAAAAGAATAATTTGCCAGATCGCGTGATTGATTTTATCAGAACCCATCATGGTACGAGTTTAGTGTACTATTTTTATTCTACTGCAAAAACGCTCGATGATTCTATAGATCAAAATGATTTTAGGTATCAAGGGCCAAGGCCTTTTAGCAAGGAAACATCAATTTTAATGATGTGTGATAGCGTAGAGGCTGCCTCAAAAAGTTTGAAGGAACCATCATCGACAAAAATTGATAAATTTGTAGATAGTATTATTGGGAAACAAATGGAAAGTGGGCAATTTTTAAATGCGGATATCACATTCAAGGAAATAGAATCTATTAAAAAAGTGCTTAAAAATAAGCTTGCAAATATATTCCATCTCAGGATAGAATACCCAGAATAAAAAATAGATAAAAAGTTTGAAAAATTACTTGCGTTGTTTAAGATGAAGACTTACATTTGCATCCGCATTTGGGACATAATGCAAAGTTCTTAAAAAAATTAAACGGAGAGGTGCCTGAGTGGCCGAAAGGAACGGTTTGCTAAATCGTCGTACTTAGAAATAGGTACCCAGGGTTCGAATCCCTGTCTCTCCGCAATTTTCTTAAATATTTAGATAACTATTCGGGGTGTAGCGTAGCCCGGTTATCGCGCCACGTTTGGGACGTGGAGGCCGCAGGTTCGAATCCTGCCACCCCGACAAATTGAGAGTTACGGGCTCGTAGCTCAGCTGGATAGAGCACCTCCCTTCTAAGGAGGCGGTCACAGGTTCGAATCCTGTCGGGCTCACAAAAAGTCTTACTAGAAATAGTAAGACTTTTTTGTTTTTAGATACTTTTTTTAAGATTTATGCTAAACCGCTGAAACTATTGATTTTACTGTGTATTTCATCGATATTTCCTATGAAAAAACGCGCTTTATCGGAAAATTATGTCATTTTATCGAGTATTTTCTTTGAGTATCAACCTATTTGATATATATTCGTAGTCTAATTTCATTTAAACCCAAATCAAATGAAAACCTACTTAACCAAAGCTATTGCTTTTGCAATAGTTATTACTACCTGCTATAATTGTTCGGTTGAATCCGTTAACAATATAGATTCAGAATCCAATAATGTTATTCAAATTAATGAACCTTTAGAGGTTGATGACGTTTGTGTTACTCAGGATCCTCAAGCAAAAATGACGAATAATAGTTTATTAAATGCTAATTTCGAGGTATTCAATCATTTAGGAACTTTAATAACTCATGACTACGGCGTTTTGCCTGGTGCTGAATCAAGTGTTTTATCTTTCACAAGTGGAGAGGTAACATTTGTTGTAAGTACATCTGCATCAATTAAAGCCATTGAAATCGATATGGGGAATTGTATGGTTTATGAAGTAATGATTGATGAGAATAATCAATTGGATACGGATCAGGCTATTCAACTTTAGAACAGACTAGTACAACTTTTTCATTTAAGTAATTAGTGGTAAAGAAGAGGTAAATATCACCTCCATCTTTAATACTAAACTTATTACGGATTTGCTGAACAGTTTCTGGAAAGTTTCTCGTTGTAATATTAGCTTTTGAAATACCAGCCTTTTTGAATGTTTTTTTATGATATGGTATCATGTTATCTATTATAAATCGACGTCCTGGAAAATCTATTAAATCATCATTAGTATATAAATGTGAATGTTTATGAATTTTCGCGATGCCTAATTGATGTGAAATAGAATTAAATGCTCCTGCTTTTAAAGTAGGGGCATTTGGTTCGTATAAATAAGTCTGAGGTAATTTATATTCAATATCTCCTATTGATTCATCCTTGAGATTAAATGAAAATTTAGTAAGATTATCAGCTCTTAAATTAACAGATTCAATCCGAATATCATCGGTATATCCTTTTTCTAAAATCCATAATAATTCCTTGACTTCATTATTTATACCAACAATGTGAATTGTTTTGACATCATCTAATTCATCGATACCTATCGAAATATCAAGTAAAGGTGATGTTTTTATAATAATATTATCAGTATTATCCCAAAGTGTATCTATTTCTTTTGGAATATTAGGCAGGCAATCCTTAAGTAAAAACACTTTTCCTTTCGTGTTATGACGTCTTGAAGGATCTACATAAATCCAATCAAATTTTATCGGTTTTTCTTTTAAGTATTTAATGCCATCAACATTTAAAACCGTTATGTTTTTCTTCGGAAGCTTTTGAAGATTATGACTCACGATATTCGATAATTTTAAATCAATTTCGCAATGCGTTACGGATTTAAAGCTGTTTGAAAAGTAGAAACTGTCAACTCCGAATCCACCAGTGAGATCAATAATAGATTCGCCATTGATAAGTTTAGATTTAAAGAGAGCCGCCATTTCAGAAGAGGTTTGCTCAATATTGAGTTTGTTCGGAAAGTAAATACCGTTTGTATTGTACCAAAAAGGCAATTTTAATTTACACTTTTTTTTAGCCTCAATTTGTTCAATTAGGTCGTTAATATGAATATATTCAAATGGACTTCCTTTTAATATTAATTGCGCAATATCATCATCAATATGTGAATTAATGAACTCTTGTACTTCAGTATCTAAAACATGACTGTTCACAAGCAATTAAAGATCTTTGGTAAGTTTTTGTACCACTTTATTTTCAGATAAGAATTCTTTAAGAATAACCTTTATAGCAGTATAGGAAGGTATAGCTACAATCATCCCAACGATTCCAAATAACAATCCTGCAATTACTATGACTAGGAATATTTCTAATGGATGAGACTTTACACTTTTTGAAAATATAATAGGCTGACTGAAAAAATTATCGACGAGTTGAGCAAAAATAAAACCAATCATAACATAAATGGTTTTAGGTAACATGACCTCGCTAAAACTATCCCCTAAATTGCTCGACATGGTTAGTAAAATCATTAAAAACCCACTAACTAATGGTCCAACATAAGGGATTAAATTTAAAAGCGCACACAAAAATGCAATTACAATAGCATTATCGATGCCAAATATGAGCAACACAATGGTGTATATTATAAATAGAATTAAAATTTGAAAAATTAAACCGACAAAATATCTCGATAATAAATCCTTTATTTTATTGAATGAATTTTTCAATCGAGATTCTTTTGTGTCTGGCACAAAAGTCATGATTCCGTCTTCAAATAATTTACTGTCTTTTAGAAAGAAAAAGGAAATAAATATTACAGAAAACAGCCCAATGCTAAAGCTTCCAAATCCACTTATTAAAGCATTTAAAAAATTTGGAATAAGGGCAAAATCAACTTTCGAAAGTAAATTAGATTCTTTTAACGATTGCTCTACATCAATTTTATTAATATTGAAATAGCTCACAATCTCACTGTAAAGGTTTTCAATGTTAACTTGTAATTGATCGATGTTTAATAGCGATAAGTTATGACCTTGTTCCACTATTAATGGGATAAAGAGTCCGATGAGCCCAATTAACAAACCAATTAAAAGCGTCATGGTTGCAATTACGGCAAGGGTGTTATTAAATTTTAGCCGTCTCCTTAAAAATAGTATGATGGGTCGACCTATTAATGATACCACTGCAGCAATTGCAATATAGATGATTACCGATTGAATTTTATACAGGAAATAAAGAAGAATAAAGACACCTAGTAGAATACCAATAGCTCTTAAAATCCCACTAGAAATGATTTTTGAATTCATGTTATAAAGATATAAAATCCATTACATAAGTTGTTTTGTTATTTCATACAAAGCAACCGTCGTTGCCTGAACAACATTCATGCTACTATTTTGACCAAACATATTGATATGTAATACTTGATCTGTTTTTTCTAAAATGGAATCTGAGACTCCATAATTTTCATCACCAATAATTAAAGCAATTGGCTTTTCTTTTGAGAACACATAATCGCTAATTTGCTTACTAGTGGACGTAATTTCTAAGGCAATAATTTGATAATCTGACTGTTTAAGTTGAGTTATTACTTCCAAAATAGATTCAGCTATTTCATAGTCTACTATTTTTTCCGTTGCTCGGGATGTTTTCGTCATTTTACGACCCAATGGTATATCTGGACCACAAAAAATAAGTTTTTCAACACCAAAAGCATCAGCAGTTCTAAATAAACTCCCAAGATTTGGAGCATTGCTTACATTTTCACAAACTAATGTAATTGGAAATTGTTGTTGTCTAAAAGTTGTATTATAATGGTTGAGTTGCATGAATAAATCTTAAAATCTGAAAGGAATATAACGATCAATTGGCCAACAACCAAAACAACCATATTCAAAATTGAAATTCATAATATTCGTAGTAAACACATTACTATCAATACTCGATAGAGGAATAAAGGTAAAGATTAAGACAAAAACTATAGCCATTGACTTCATCCTAAAAGACTTTTTTTTTACTGTAAAATGCTCAAAGTTTAAAGGGTTGGTTGTGTTTGAATTCATATCGAATATCTAATTTTCAAAGGCATACTTAATAATATTGGCGCCCATTTTTAGGGCTTTCTCTCTAACGTCTTCAGGATCATTGTGTACCTCAGAATCTTCCCAGCCATCTCCTAAATCACTTTCAAAAGTAAATAGAAGTACCAATCTGTCTTCATGGAAAAGTCCAAAAGCCTGTGGCTTCTTACCATCATGTTCGTGTATTTTTGGAAGGCCGTCTGGAAATTTATATACTATACTGAATATTTCATGAGAAGTTGGCAGTTCTATAAGCTCAGCATTTGGGAACACCTTCTTCAATTCTTTCGTTACATAGGGTTCCATTCCATAATTATCATCGATATGTAAAAACCCTCCAGAAATCAAATAATTTTTTAGATTTTCAGCATCAGCATCACTAAAGAAAACGTTACCGTGTCCGGTCATATGGAGTAGTGGATATTGAAAAATATCTATGCTTCCTACTTCTACAGACAGCGGTTTGGCATTCATTTTAGTATTGATATTTGCATTACAATAAGCAATCAGATTTGGTAATGCCGTCGGATTACTGTACCAATCGCCGCCACCTTTGTATTGTACAATGGCTAAATCTTGAGCAAACGTAAACACTGTAAATAAACTAATTATGATAATAAATACTTTTTTCATGTTATTCATTTGTAAAAGCAACAGAATGACAAGCTACAATTGCAGCTGTTTCTGTGCGTAATCTCGTGACTCCCAAAGTTACAGGAATAAACTTATTATTAACGGCCATTGCAATTTCTTTAACACTAAAATCGCCTTCAGGTCCAATTAATATCCAAACGTCCGTTTTTGGTTTGAGTTGTTGTTTTAAAGACTTTCTATCAGTTGTTTCACAATGTGCAATAAATAATTGACCATCAAATGTTTGATCAATGAAGCTCTTAAATGAAATCGCGTTATTAAGTTTAGGTAAATAATAATTCAAGGATTGCTTCATTGCAGTTTGCAAAATCCTTTCAAAGCGATCGGTCTTTATTACTTTACGCTCACTATGATCACAGAATATTGGAGTGATGCTATCAATTCCTATTTCAGTGGCTTTTTCAAGAAACCATTCATATCGATCATTCATTTTAGTCGGTGCAACTGCCAAATGAACTTTATAGGATCGTTGTTTTTGAAATGTTTTAGAAATTAGTGTCGCTGAACATTTCTTTATATCTGCAGAATTGATTTCAGCAGTAAAAAGCCATCCATGTCCATTGGTAATAGATAAGGTGTCCCCAATAGATTTTCGAAGTACCTTCAGTACATGTTTACTCTCTTCACGAGAAAACGTAATATGTTTACTTGATTCAGTAAGTTCCGGATTATAAAAGAGTTGCATTATTTTACTGGCTGAGTCACTTTTAATACTTTAATTTCTTCAATCATTTTTGTGTCATAAGTCTTCAAAACTACATAATGCCACATTCGTGAAGGGATGTCAATTATTATGAGATCATTCACATGATAAGGACCTTCAATTATAGGTCTTTCAAAATCTTCATGCATATCTCCTTTAGTAAACCATCCCAAGTCGCCACCACGTTTAGCACTAGTATCCATGGAATATCGTTTTGCCAATGCCTCAAAACTGTAGCCTGCTTTATATTTTTTAACTATATCCTGCTGCATTTTTGTAATCTCTTCCGAAGTCTTTTCTTTGCCATGTAAAAATATATAGCTGACTCTATAATAAGGAATTTTTATCTTGTCAATAACTTTATAATAGGTTTTATCAATGTCTGTTCGATATACTTTTTTACCACCAGATCGTAATTTAAACAAGTCATTCGCTAAACGCGTATTATGCTTTTCTTTATTGAAAACAATAACCTTTCCTTTAATAGATTTATTATTGTCGATAAATGTTGAGGCGTCGGTCTCCGTATGAATGGAATCAAGTTGCTTCTCAAAATCTCTTTGAGCTGAAACTGCAGTGCTCAAACTTAGCGCAATACAGCAAAATAAAAATTTATTCATAGTTAAGTGTTAAGTGATTTGATTTCAAATTTAAACGGAAAGTTGAGATGATAAACAGAAGGTGATTTAAGTTTTTAAGAATTGATTGTTTACAACTTACTTTTTGCATGCTCCAGACCCAATTCAATATAATACAACAATTGTGATTCTGTTTTAAAACCATTGGCAGAAACATAGACGAATTCTTGAATCCGACGCTTTGTAAAATCCATTGGTCTAACGGATGCTTTCGCTAATTCAACTTCCATTTTGTCGGATACAATACGAACTGCCAAATCTTCTTTAACAATACCAACAGTCATTTTACCTTTATAGAGAAATGATACTCCGCCAAACATACGCTTTTCAATAATCGCTTCCGGGAATAAATCAAGTTGAGTTCTAATTCGAATTGCTAATTGAGGATTAAATGCCATAATTAAATCTTTAATCGCGCCGAAGCCATTACATTTTGTTCTGCATAATCAGCTTCTAAATATTTTAAATACCCAACAATTGCTATCATTGCAGCGTTATCGGTGGTGAATTCAAATTTTGGGATATAAGTTGTCCAACCAAATTTTGATTCACCATTTTTTAGAGCTTGTCGTATTCCAGAATTTGCCGAAACACCTCCACCAATTGCAATATGTTTGATGTCAGTTTGTTGCGTTGCCAATTTTAATTTATCCATTAATATACCAATAATTGTATATTGAATGGAGGCACAAATGTCATTTAAGTTTTCTTCTATAAAATTAGGATTGGCTTTAAGCTCCCTCTGAATAAAATATAAGACCGCAGTTTTAAATCCAGAAAAACTAAAATTTAATCCTTTAACTTTAGGCTTGGTAAACTTATACGCTTTTGGATTTCCTAATTGTGCACGTCTATCGATTTCTGGTCCAGCTGGATATCCCAATCCGAGAATTTTACCGCTTTTATCATAGGCTTCACCAACGGCATCATCAATAGTTTCTCCAATAACTTCCATATCAAAATAATGATTCACCTTAACAATTTGCGTGTGTCCACCGGAAATAGTCATACCTAAAAAAGGAAAAACCGGTTTTTCAAAACCGTCTTCGTCAATAAAATGAGCTAATATATGTGCTTGCATATGATTAACGTCAATTAGTGGAATATTCAATCCGTAAGCCAAAGACTTAGCAAAAGACGTTCCAACTAATAGCGAGCCCATTAAACCTGGGCCTCTTGTAAAAGCTATTGCAGAAAGTTGACTCTTGTCTACATTGGCTTTTGTGAGTGCTTGATCCACAACAGGCACAATGTTTTGTTGATGGGCTCTTGAAGCCAATTCTGGAACAACGCCACCATAGGCTTCATGGATACTTTGGGTTGCTACAACATTGCTTAAAATTTTTCCGTTTAGCATCACAGAAGCCGCCGTATCATCACATGACGACTCAATTGCTAGAATATAAATATTTTGTGAAGCCATTAGTAAAATTTAGGCACAATAATTGTTAATTTTGGGTTCAAAGTTATAACTTTAATACGTATCAAAAAATTTTTAAAAATAGTATCAAAAATTCTAGCAATTCTTTTGCTGTTATTCATCATTTTGGTGTTGGTACTTTCTATTCCTGCTGTTCAAACTCATTTAGGCAAAAAAGCAACCAAACGTATTAATGATGATTTTGGTACCAATATCAATATTGGAAAAATTGGACTTCAATTTAATGGAGATGTTGAACTTAAAGAAATATACATCGAAGACTATAAGAAAGATACACTTATAAATATAGCAGAACTTAATACATCTATTCTTAGTTTTAAAAATCTATACAATGGAAAGTTGATTTTTGGGGATATTGATGTCATGGATCTAACATTGAATATTAAAACCTATTCAGGAGAAAAGGATACAAATTTAGATATTTTCGTCGCTCGTTTTGATGACGATAATCCCAGAAAAGAAAAGAGTGGATTTATTTTGTCTTCTAGTGATGTATCAATTTATGATAGCAAATTTAGACTTATTGATTATAATAAAGAACATGAGAACATTCTAGTATTTGACGATTTAAATATAAATGCCACAAATTTTTTAATTAAAGGGCCAGATGTAAATGCTCGTATAAATACACTCGCGTTTGTTGATAGTAGAGGATTGAATGTAAGTAATATGACAACAGATTTCGAGTATACGCTGACTCATATGAATTTTAAAAATCTAAATATTAAAACGCCTGGGTCGCATTTATCGGGGAATGTCCGTTTTGATTATAGTCGTGAGGACTTACAGGATTTTGAAGACAAAGTAAAAGTAACCGCTAATTTTAAAGATTCTGATGTTTTATTGGATGAACTAAATATATTATATAATGAATTTGGTAAAGATCAACGCGCAATATTAAATACAGATTTAACTGGAACGCTAAATAATTTACAGGCAACCAATTTAAATATTAGCACCAGTAGAAACACCAGGATTATAGGAGATATTAAGTTTGAAAATCTATTTAATAGTGCTGACAATAAATTTTCATTGGATGGGAATTTTCGTAAATTATCTTCAAATTATTACGATTTAAAAGCGCTCCTTCCAAATATTTTAGGGGAATCAATTCCTTCGGTTTTTTCCAAACTAGGAAATTTTAATATAAAAGGTTCTTCTTATATAACATCTAGTACTATTGAAGCCGATGTAGATATGTCTACAGAATTAGGCGTATTAAGTTCTAATTTAAAAATGAATCATATTGATGACATTGACAATGCAAGTTATAAAGGAAATGTAGTTTTTGACAATTTTGATTTAGGTCAACTTTTAAACGATCCTAAATTGAAAACAACTTCATTTAATTTGGATGTAGATGGCAAAGGATTTACTATTGATAATTTAAGTACTGAGGTAAAAGGTGAGGTGTATGCAATCAATTATAATGAGTATAATTATGAAGATATTGAAATTTCTGGAACACTTGGCAATAATATCTTTAACGGAGCATTAAATAGTAATGATAAAAATCTAAAACTTAATTTTGATGGACTCATAGATTATTCTAGGGAGAAGGATAATGCCTATAATTTCACGGCAAATGTAGAGTATGCGAACTTAAAAGCACTGAATTTTATCTCTAGAGACAGTATTTCAGAATTTAAAGGAAATGTGAAAATTAATATGAAAGGCCATAATGTAGATGACGCCTTCGGAACTATTACATTTAAAAACACATCTTACAAAAATCAAAATAGTAACTATTATTTTAAAGATTTTGCCATCGCATCTAATTTCATCGATGATATCAGAGAAATTATTGTAAATTCTCCGGATATCATTGAAGGCCGCTTAGAAGGGGAATTTAAATTTAAGGATGTTACCAAATTATTAGAAAATGCTTTAGGAAGTATTTATACAAATTATAAACCTTTTGAAATAGAAGCAAATCAATTTATTGATTTTGAATTTAAGATTTATAATAAAATTGCAGAAGTCTTTTTACCCGAGTTAGAGTTAGGATCTAATACATCAATAAAAGGTCGCGTAGAATCAGACGCAAAAGGATTTAGATTGACGTTCAATACACCACAAATAAAGTATACCGATTATTTTGCCAATAATATAAAATTGACTGTCGATAATAGTAATCCCTTGTTTAATACTTATGTTCAAATTGACTCCATAAACACTAATTATTATAGTGCTTCAAATTTTAATTTAATTAATGTTACGATAAGAGACACCTTGTTTATTAAAACGGAGTTTAAAGGCGGTAAGAAGAATCATGATGAGTTTAAATTGAATATGTTTTATACTATTAATGCCGATAATAAATCTGTTGTTGGTTTCAGAAAATCTGATGTAAAACTTAAAGACAATGATTGGCTTATTAATGAAGACAAAAACAATTTAAACAAAATTATTTTCGACAGAAGCTTAGAGACATTTAGTATTGACCATCTTATTATGAGCCATGATGAAGAGGAATTGGAACTTTCAGGTTTGATTAGTCCTGATAATAAACAAATAAATTTAGATTTTAGAGATGTCGATTTGGTTAAAATAACCCCTTCTATTGATAGTTTGAGTTTAGAAGGAAACATCAATGGGAAATTAGAGTTTGTTCAAAAAAACGGAATTTACCTTCCAACTTCGGATATTTCAATAAATGATTTCAAAGCTAATGGTTATGAATTAGGAAATTTAATGGCAAAGATTAATGGAAATCAATCGTTAACAAGCTACAATATTAATGTCTTATTAGAAAACGACAACCTTAAATCATTAGAAGCTATTGGAAATATAGATGTTAGTAAAACAAATTCATATATTGACTTAGATGTTAATTTTGATGAATTTTTGCTTAATCCTCTAAACCCATTTGGCGAGGGCGTTATTACCAATATTAGAGGAATCGTTTCAGGGAATGCTATAGTTCGAGGTGATTTAAAAAAGCCACAAATAGAAGGTAAACTTCTTTTGGACAATGCAGGTATTACAATTCCGTACCTAAATGTTGATTATAGTTTTGATTTTGACTCTGAGGTACAATTAAAAGGACAGCAATTTATATTTAATAATGCTGTACTTACCGATTCTGAATACTTCTCTAAAGCGACTCTGAATGGCTTTATTGGACATAATAATTTTTCAGATTGGTCCTTGGGACTTACAGTCGATACTAATAGATTTCTTGTTTTAAATACAGATGATAATGAAGAGGCACTATATTATGGGACTGCATTTGTAAATGGAGAAGCAAAAATAACAGGCCCGACAGATCAGCTAGTTATTGCTGTAGATGGAAGTACAGCAAAGGGGACATCCTTTACAGTGCCACTAAATGATTTCGAAAGTTATGGGGATAATACATATATTCATTTTTTAACTCCTGAAGAAAAAGAAGCACGTGTTAATGGAGATAGAATAAATGAAAATGAAATCAATGGGTTGGAACTTCAATTTGATTTAATTGTTAATCCGCTCGCAGAGATCGAAATTGTTATTGATCGAAATTCTGGAAGTACAATAAAAGGAGCAGGGAATGGCAACTTGTTATTTCAAATTAACACCAATGGAAAATTTGATATGTGGGGCGATTTTTCTGTGACTCGAGGCACCTATAATTTCGCTTACGGAGGTTTAATTCAAAAGGATTTTGAAGTAGAACCTGGAGGTAAAATAGAATGGGAAGGCGATCCGCTTAAAGCTCAAATTAATTTAAAAGCTATTTATAAAACTGAGGCAAATCCATCCGTTCTATTAGATAACCCAATTAATAGAAGTATTCCTATAGAAGTAGGTATCAATTTATCGGGCCAACTTGAGCAACCTGAACCTGATTTTTCATTTGAATTTCCAAATGTAAGTTCTACAATAAAATCCGAGTTAGATTACCGATTGGAATCAAAAGAAAGTAGAGAAAATCAGGCTCTATATTTGTTAGCTACAGGCTCATTTGCCAGTGAATTAAGTTTGGGACAACAGGCTTATGGAACTATTGCCGATAGAGTGAATGGATTTTTTAATAGCCTTATTGCCAATGATAATGATAAATTGCAATTTGGAGTTAATTACCAAGTTGGTGAGCAAACACCAGATTATCAAACTGATGACAGATTGGGACTCACGCTTAAAACCAAGATTAGCGATCGTGTTTTAATTAATGGAAAGGTAGGAGTTCCTATTGGTGGTGTGAATGAAACTGTTATTGCAGGAGATGTTCAAATTGATATATTATTAAATGAAGAAGGGACTTTAACAGCTAAAGTTTTTAATCGTGAAAATAGTATTCGAAATTTTGGTGAAGAGATAGGGTATACTCAAGGTGTGGGACTGTCTTATAATGTAGAGTTTGATACGTTTAAAGAATTAATTCGAATCATTTTTACAGGAAAAAATAAAAAGAAAATGGAAACCGTTGAAAAAGAAAATGACAGTCTTCAAAAAACAAAGGATGATAACTTCCCAGATTTTATAAATGTGAAAGAAAAAACGGATACTAAAGGTCAATAAATAGACAATTAGTAGTTTAAATTGAACCCTTTATGTTACGAAAACGTTTTAGTTTTTATCGAAGGTCAAATTTATCTTAAAACCTTGTATTTATAAGATTTTCTTTACTAAGTTTACTCCGCTAAACATGATAATTTAATGAGCAAAAGCATAAAAAAAATTGGTGTAATGACCTCTGGAGGTGATGCTCCAGGAATGAATGCTGCAATTCGATCAGTTGTTAGAACTTGCGCGTTTCATAAGATCGAATGTGTTGGAATTTATCGCGGCTATGAAGGACTGATAGAAGGCGATTTCAAGTCTATGAATGCTAGAAGTGTTAAAGGTATTATAAACAAAGGAGGTACAGTTTTAAAATCGGCCAGGTCTAAAGAGTTTAGAACTAAAGAAGGGCGAATGAAAGCGTATCAAGTGCTTAAAGAAGCACAAATTGATGCTTTGGTTACAATAGGAGGCGATGGAACGTTTACTGGAGCTATGATTTTTAATCAAGAGTTTGGTATTCCTGTAATTGGTATTCCAGGAACGATAGACAATGATATATTTGGTACTTCATATACATTAGGGTTCGATACTGCGCTCAATACAGTTGTTGATGCAATTGATAAAATTAGAGATACTGCTAGTTCACATAATCGCTTGTTTTTTGTTGAAGTCATGGGACGAGATGTCGGCCATATTGCTTTAAATGTAGGCGTTGGCGCTGGTGCAGAAGAAATATTAATTCCTGAGGAAAATTTAGGATTAGACCGCTTGCTTGAATCGTTAAGACGTAGTAAGCAGTCCGGTAAATCGTCTAGTATAGTCGTTGTAGCCGAAGGTGATAAAATAGGAAAAAATGTTTTCGAATTAAAAGATTATGTAGAGCAAAACATGACCGAATATGAAGTTAGAGTGTCCGTTTTAGGGCATATGCAAAGAGGTGGCTCTCCATCTTGTTTCGATCGTGTTCTAGCTAGCAGAATGGGTGTTAAAGCCGTTGAAAGTTTATTAGATGGTAAATCGAAATTCATGGTAGGGTTGCTAAATGATAAAATGAGCTTAACGCCATTAGATCAAGCCATAAAAGGGCAATCAAAAATTAATTTAGAATTATTGCGTGTGTCAGATATTATGACCACCTAAAAATAGAATATATGTCAAAATTAAAATTGGGAATTAATGGATTCGGAAGAATCGGGAGAATAGTATTTAGAGCAACATTAAAAAGACCAGATGTCGAAGTCGTAGCAATAAATGATTTATTAGATGTAGAACATTTAGCATATTTATTGAAATATGACTCAGTTCATGGAAGATTCGATGGAACAATAGAAGTAAATGAAGGACAACTGGTTGTAAATGGAAAAACCATAAGAGTTACTGCCGAAAGAGATCCTAGAAACTTAAAATGGGATGAGGTGAATACTGATATCGTTGCGGATTGCACAGGTATTTTTACCACACTTGAGACTGCAAACTATCATATCGAAGCTGGCGCTAAAAAAGTAGTGATTTCGGCGCCCAGTAAAGATGCTCCAATGTTTGTAATGGGAGTGAATCATAAAGATGTAAAAGCATCTGATACTATTGTATCAAATGCATCATGTACAACTAACTGTTTGGCTCCTGTGGCTAAAGTATTAGATGATCATTTTGGTATAGAAGAGGCATTGATGACAACAGTTCATGCGGCAACGGCAACACAATTAACGGTTGATGGTCCATCAAAAAAGAATTATCGAATTGGACGCTCGGCTATAAATAACATAATTCCAACTACCACTGGAGCAGCAAAGGCTGTTGGTAAAGTTATTCCAAAATTGAATGGTAAATTAACGGGTATGGCATTTAGAGTTCCCACAGCTAATGTTTCAGTTGTTGATTTAACTTTTAGGACCAAAACAGAAACGTCTTTAGATGAAATTAAGAAAGTATTTAAGCAGGCCTCCGAAGGTGATATGAAAGGTGTGTTAGGTTATACTGATGAAGCTGTTGTATCGCAAGATTTCGTGAGTGATACGCATACAAGCGTATTTGATGCTGGGGCTTCAATCGAATTAAATTCGAAATTTTTTAAGGTTGTTTCCTGGTATGACAATGAATTTGCGTATTCGACAAAACTCGTTGAATTGGCTGAGCACATTCACGCACTTTAATGAATTTAGTTTTTTAATATAAAGAGATATGATCACTTAGATTCAAGGTCTTTAGAATTTTTATAAGTTTAGTTTATGATATTAATTGTCGATAGTGGTTCTACAAAATGTGACTGGATTTCAGTCGATGAGAACGGAGAGCAGCTTTTGGAAAAAATAAGAACGAAAGGGCTTAATCCTGCAATTCTTAAAAAGAAAAAGCTTCACAAGAATATTTCAAAGAGTAAAGTTCTTATGAAGTATAAAAGTGACGTGTCTCATGTTTTCTTTTATGGCGCAGGTTGTGGAACGCCAAAACCTAGACTTCAGTTAAAACGTGTTTTAGAATCCATTTTTACAAGTGCCTTGGTCGACGTCCAAGAAGATACTATGGCAGCAGTTCGTGCAACCATAAATCATGATACAGAACCTGCTGTAGTTTGCATTTTAGGTACAGGTTCCAATTGTAGTTATTTTGATGGTCAACAATTACATCAAAAAGTTGATTCTTTAGGGTATTCTATAATGGATGATGCTTCTGGAAATTATTTTGGAAAGCAACTTATTAGAGATTTCTATTTTAATTTGATGCCAGAAAATATTAAGATTTCTTTTGCTGAAAAATACAATTTGGATGCCGATCATATCAAATACAACTTGTATAAACAAGCAAATCCAAATGCATATTTAGCTTCATTTGCTGAATTCATGTTCTTAAATAAGGACTCAGATTACATTAAGGAATTAATTAAGGATGGCATAAGATTATTTACTAAGACGATGATTATGCAATATAAAAATGTTCTGAACTCTGCAACAGTTCATTTTGCTGGATCAATAGCATATTTTTCTCAAGATGAAATACATGTAGTCGCAGCTGAACTCGGTTTCAAAGTAGGTAATTTTGCGAGAAGACCAATTGAAGGATTAACACAATTTCATATAAAAAACTTGAAATAATGGAAATAGCAATTATTGCTCACGATGGAAAAAAAGCAGAAATGGTTCAGTTTTTAAATGAGCACAAGTCTATATTTCATCAAAGTAAAATTCAATTGGTATCAACAGGAACTACTGGGGAAAAAGTTAAAAAGGCCGGATTTAAAGTGCTTTGTTTATTGTCTGGACCTATTGGTGGTGATGCACAAATAGCTGCTCGTGTAGCTGAAGGCAAATGTCAGATGGTGATATTTTTTAGAGATCCATTAGAAAAACATCCTCATGAACCGGATGTTCTTATGCTGCTTCGTTTATGTGATGTACATGATGTTCCTCTAGCAACTAATCCAGCAACTGCAGAATTGTTGATAAAGGCCTTATAGCCGATTTGATTATTCGGTATATATTCTGTTTTCTTGTTCAGCAACTCTGATAAATGTAGTGCGTTTAGTTAATTCTTTTAAACGTTGTGCACCAACATAAGTACAGGTACTTCGTAATCCTCCTAAAATATCTTGAATTGTAGTTATCACTTGACCTCTATAAGGGACTTCCACAACTTTGCCTTCACTGGCTCTATATTCGGCTACGCCGCCTACATGTTTTTCCATGGCTGTTGTTGAGCTCATACCATAAAATTGCTTAAACGGTTCACCATTGCGTTCTACTAATTCACCACCACTTTCATCATGACCAGCTAACATTCCACCTAGCATTACAAAATCGGCGCCAGCACCGAACGCTTTAGCTACGTCACCAGGAGTAACGCAACCTCCATCACTAATGATTTGCCCACCCAAACCGTGAGCTGCATCAGCACATTCAATAATTGCAGATAACTGAGGATATCCTACACCGGTTTTTATCCGCGTCGTACACACACTACCTGGTCCTATGCCAACTTTTACAATATCGGCACCGGCAAGTAGCAATTCTTCAACCATTTCGCCTGTTACCACATTTCCAGCAATAATAACTTTATCTGGATATTCTTGTCGCGTACGTTTTACAAAATTCACAAAATGCTCTGAATAGCCATTTGCTACATCGATACAAATAAATTTTAAATGAGGATTGAAACTAAAAATGGAAGCTAATTTTTCTGAATCGTTTTTTCCTGTTCCAGAACTAATAGCAATATAATCTTCAATACCTTCTGGAGCATCTGAAGTAAAAACGTTCCACTCAGTAATGGAATAATGTTTATGAATTGCAGTGAAAATTTGCTGCTTAGCCAAGCTTTTCGCCATTTCGAATGTGCCTACAGTGTCCATGTTTGCAGCCATAACAGGAACACCTTTCCACTTCTCTTTACTATTTAGAAAATTAAATTCACGAACTAAGCTCACTTGAGATCTACTTTTTAATGTAGAGCGTTTAGGCCTAATCATGACGTCTTTAAAACCTAATTTGATATCATGTTCTATTCGCATTTAAATAAAATTATGGGTTACTATCAAAGTTAAGTTATATTTTCAAGAATATAAATGAAAAGCGTAGTCAATATTTATTAACAGCACTAATCATTAATTGATAGTTTTAAGATTTTACCGCTATCATGCTTATCTCCACATTGACAAACTTTGGTAAATTGGCGACTTCTACAGTTTCACGAGCAGGAGCAGAGTTGGCATCAAAATACTGCGCGTAAACCTCATTAATTTGTGAAAAGTTATGCATGTCACTTATGAAAATAGATGTTTTTATAACATGCTCAAAAGACATATCAGCAGCTTCAAGAACAGCTTTCAGGTTTTCCATCACTTGCCTAGTTTCTGCCTTTATATTCTCTAAGGTTAACTCACCAGTTTCAGGATTTATTGCAATTTGACCAGATGAGTATAACGTATTTCCACTTAGAATAGCTTGGTTATAAGGACCTATAGGAGCTGGTGCTTTAGAAGTATTGATAATCGTCTTCATGATTAATTAATTATAATTGTTGATCACTTTGTTTACGCTTATCGTATTTTAAATCTTTTAATAAGCTAGATTTTATTCCAATGAAGAAGTTCCATGAGCTTTGTGCACTAAAAGGAATCCAACTAAAATTCATACGCCAACTTAAAAGATCACGTTCAAAGCGTAATTGAGTGTACGTAAACCCTTGGTTTTTAAAATCATAACCTGATGAAGCGCCGACAGTCCAACGTGGTGATATTTCAACATCTCCGGAAAACATAAGTGAATGCGATGCAATTTCATTTTGTCGTGCAGAATTGGAGTAATTAACTGCATATGCTAATTTTAAACTCCATGGTATCGCATAATTGTATAACTCTGATGGTTTTTCATCTTTCTTTGAATCCTCATCTGTTAAGCGTTGATCAGCAAAATCTTGAGGCCTCCCGAATAAATCATCATCACGTCCACCACTTCTAAACGATTCTTCTCTTGCTGCTTCATCCGTTTCAGAATCTCTTCCAGAAAAACTAGTATTGGAAAGAGAATAACTCATATTTAGAGTTGCAGATGTCAATCTAAACAAACTTCCACCGTTGTCAATATTATAAGTGTTGATTTTACGATTATTATTATCTAAAGCATAAGGATCTAAAGTAGCACCAAAATTAATATTCATTTTATTGTCGAATATTTGTGTGCCTCCAGAAACACGCATAGGACTCCACTGTAATGAATCAGCGGCAAAATTATATGAGGTCGAAAAATTTAAATTATTTAAAAGAATAATCTTTTTAGGCTCAGTTATAGTTGAGTCTTTCTCTCTAACTTTAGCTTCAAAATTATTACTTAAAGAAATCCCCATAGAACTTGAGAAGTTCTTATTTGGAGCACCAAATAGTGATTGTTCAAATCTACTGAATTCAACGTCATCAGTCGTTAATCCATCAGCACTCACAACTTCATAAGTATCGTAATATTTATCAAAAGCAGGATTGATATTATAACTTATAGAAGGTCGTATTACATGTCGAATTGCTTGAATTTTAGGATCTTTTCCTTCTTTTTTAAAGTCAAACATTCCGTAAACTGTCGTCCCAAGACTTGTGCTGAAATTATAAGTTCTATAGCTATCAAATCCATTTATTTCATCGGTAATAACTTCATCCAAAACTGAATCATAAGATTTATCGATTGTCTTTAGGGTCCAATTTTCTTCAAAATTGGCACTTGCACTCATACTGAAATATTTAAACACTTTAAAATTTGTGCTTAATGGGATGCTATGTTGAGCTCCAATTTTGGCGTCATCAAACATCTCTTTTTTAAAGAAAAGAGAATCGTTGGTTTGGATCCTATTTTCAGCTCTTACACTATATTGAAGATTAATATTTTGAATAATTCCTTTTTTAGAACCCACTTTTGGAGCTAAAGGAAAAATTCTACCAACACTTCCTTGAAAAGTAGGAAGCGTCATATTGATTTGCTCTGTATTCGTATTCTGAGAATGTGTAGCCGTTAAACCAAAATTCACCTGAGGTTCGCCTTGAAATGTTTTAGAATAAGACACTGAAGAAGACAAAGTGTTATTTAAAAAATTTGATTGGTTTAATTGGTTACTCGACTGTTGATAATATTTGCTACTCCCTAAATTGACCGAAGCTGAAAATCTAGAATTGGGATTTGCTTTTGCATCTTGTGAATGTGACCATCTAATATTATAAATTGACGATACTGCATATCCAGGAAAACCACGCTCTCCATTGATCAAATTTTCATATCTAAAGCTCAGGTTTCCTCTGAATTTATAGCGCATGGCATAACTAGATTGAAGACGCAACCCGTAGCTACCATTGGTGTAATAGTCTCCGAGAACAGCCAAATCGGCATAGTCACTTATCGCAAAATAATAGCCTCCATTTTGTAGAAAGTAACCACGTTGATTTTGCTCTCCAAAGGAAGGGAAAATTACTCCAGACGTCCGTTTTTTAGATAAAGGAAAATATGCAAATGGCAATCCGATTGGTGTCGGAACATCATAAATAAACATGTTTGTTACACCAGTAACAATTTTCTTCCCAGGAACAATTTTACCCTTTCGGATTAAAAAATAGTATTCTGGATCATCAATGTCCTCAGAAGTAGTAAATTTTGCATTTCTCACAAATAAAACCGAATCATTCTCTTTTTTTGTTATTTCAGGATTTAAAATACCACCAGATTGTTCGGTCTTGGAATTAAAAATAATAGCCTTTTTATTATTAGTGTTAAAAATTATAGAATCGGAATCAATGAGATTTTCTCCTTGTTTAAATATAGGTGCCTGCTCATAATTCCCCAAACTATCTTTTAGACGTCCTGCATATACAATACCTGTGCTATTGTCAATTACTATGACACCAGATTTAATCTCCATATCTTGATAGTAGACTTCAGCTTCATTATAGAGGTAAATCTTTTTTTCTTTTTGATTAAAAGAGACGTAGTCCTTTGCTTTATAGGTGACTATATCTGTTAAAAAACCAGGTTTCTGTTTAATGCTATCCTGAAGTGTAGAATCTGATTCTTTTAGATTTATTGGAGCTCCTAGTAAAGAATCGACAGAAACTTTAGTAGTATCACTTTCAATCTTAGACTTAAGTTCAGGCTTTGATTTTGGGACGTCTTGAGCATAAGTACACGTGTTAATAAACACTGTAAAACTTAGGGTAAAAAGTATTTGAAAGATGTTTGTACGCAATGCTTTTAAATGTATTTTTGTAAAAGTATGGCTCGGTTTTTGAAAAGCCAAAATTACATATATTTTTTTGTGATTAATTTATTAATTCAATTAAAATTTAAAAATAAAATAAACCGAGTTTATTAGCCGTTAAAACACTTATGAAACATCCTTATCAAAATTTCACCTCAGAAAGGTTATTTAAAGTTGATGTTACATGTGACCGATTTAAAACAATATCATAGACCACATGAAAACGCACTTATTATTCATATTCGTATTATTAACAATATCTTTAACATCTTCAGCTCAAGACCAGCAAGGTAATGATAAATTTATTGTAGTCTTAGATGCGGGTCATGGAGGGAAAGATCCAGGGAGACCAACTAAACATGGCTATAAAGAAAGCGATATCGCGTTAAAGTTTGTTTTGGCTGTTGGTAAAGTATTAAAAGCTAATCCTAATATTAAAGTCATCTATACGCGAACTACTGATAAATTTTTAGAATTACATGAGCGGGCCAAAATAGCAAATAAAGCAGATGCTGATTTATTTGTATCTATTCACTGTAACGCACATAATTCTCAAGCTTATGGATCTGAGACCTATGTTTTAGGACCTCATGCCGATCAGCGTAACTTTGAAGTGGCCAAACAAGAAAATGAGGTAATCTTTCTAGAAGCAAATCACGAAATACACTATGAAGGCTTCGATCCTAATTCGCCAGAGTCCGTAATTGGTCTTACTTTAATGCAGGAAGAGTATATTAATCAAAGTATTCAACTTGCTAGAGTTATTGAATCCAGTTTCAAGGGAAAATTAAAACGCAAAAGCCGTGGTGTAAAACAAGCTGGTTTTTGGGTGCTTCATAATACGTATATGCCTAGTGTATTAATTGAAACGGGTTTTATTACGAATAAAAAGGAAGGCGATTATCTTAATTCAAAAAGAGGAAATGCTGAAATGGCGAAATCTATTGCTAATTCAATATTAAACTATAAAAAGAATTTAGATCAAAATGTTGGCGATAATATTTATGATAATGTTGCGCTTAATGAGAATGAAGAACTTGAACAAATTTATAACGATATTGTTTTCAAAGTGCAAATTGCGGCGAGTTCAAGAAAATTAGCCCCAAGACCTTATAACTTTAAAGGCCTTGATGATATTTCTAGAGCACAAGTAAATGCCTTGTATAAATATTATCATGGAAGCACTTCAAATTTCACTGAGATTAAACGTTTACAAATACAGGCAAAGGAAAAAGGGTATTCAGATTGTTTTTTAGTGGCCTATAAAAACGGTAACGAAATTAGCATTGAAGAGGCGCTTAAAACAACTTCTAATTAAAAACATTCTTTATATATTTATTACTAATTTTGTAAGCAATCAAATAGAATCACTTTGAAAATATCAAGAGAAGTAAAAACAGCAGTACTCGTCATTTCAGGAATAGTACTTTTTATATATTTATTCAATTATTTAAAAGGCGAAAATCTGTTAGATTCATCAAGAACCTATTATACAGTTTATGATAATGTAGAAGGATTAGCATCATCAACTCCAATTACAATCAACGGACTTAGTGTTGGTAAGGTAAAAAGCATCGCATTTAAAGGGGATGGCTCAGGGAAATTGTTGGTGAAATTGATGGTAGATAACGATTTCGAATTTTCTAAGAATAGTAAGGCAGAATTATATGAAGCTGGCTTGATTGGCGGAAAGGCAATTGCTATTATTCCAGCATTTGATAATGCCGAAACTGCAAAATCTGGTGATTACTTAGAATCTATAACAAAACCTGGATTAACAGATTTAGTGCAACAAAAACTAACGCCGCTTCAAGAAAAAATTGAATCCGTTATGGTAAGTGCAGATTCCTTATTGATTAATTTAAATAGTGTATTAGACCATAAAACGAAGTCAAATCTTAAATCCAGTATTTCTGGATTAAACGATATTATTTCTACTTTTAAAAACACCTCCAAATCAATTGATGCTATTGTTGAAAACAATAAGGAGAAATTAGATAATACACTTTCTAATGTTGATAATATTACGACCAATTTATCGAAAGTCACGGATTCTCTGGCCAATGCTAATTTGAGTAAAACCATTAAAGATTTACAATCAACAATTGCTAATTTTGATTCTGTTTTAGCAAGCATAGAAAATGGAGATGGCTCTATTGGTAAGCTATTGAAAGACGAGGGTCTATATAATAACCTTGAAGGTGCGTCAAAGCAATTGGAGGCGCTTTTAGAAGATATGAAGTTAAATCCGAAACGGTATGTTCACTTTTCACTCTTCGGAAAAAAGGCAAAACAATATGACGCTGATGGTAATGAGATTAAGAAAAAAGACTAGAAGATTTTAAACCAGCTAAACATGAATTACATTCCAAATATACTTTTTGCTATTGCGCTTATTGTTGGTATAGGATACTTTGCAAAAAATGTAAAAAAACTAATCAGAAATATTAAGCTAGGGCAAGATGTTGATGTTTGCGATAATAAGTCGCAACGTTGGAAAAACATGACTTTGATTGCCTTAGGGCAAAGTAAAATGGTACGTCGTCCAGTGGCAGGATTTCTCCATGTAATTGTTTATGTTGGATTTGTAGTTATTAATATTGAAGTCTTAGAAATAATTATAGATGGATTACTTGGTACACATCGTATATTTTCATCTATCGGTTCGTTGTATGGCGTGTTAATTGGTGCTTTTGAAATCTTAGCGATTTTAGTGTTTATTTCGGTCATTGTATTTTGGATTAGAAGAAACATTATTAAATTAAATCGTTTTTGGAAAAACGAAATGACAAGCTGGCCAAAAAACGATGCGAATTATATTCTGTATTTTGAAATGGTACTTATGACTTTATTTTTGATCATGAATGCTACCGATCTTCATTTTCAAGATCTAAATTCAGGAAATGTAATTAGCCAGTATATCGCACCATTGTTTAGTGGATTATCAGAAGATATAATTCATCTCATTGAAAGAGGCGCATGGTGGATTCATATTTTAGGCATCCTAGTATTTTTGAATTATTTATATTTCTCGAAACATTTACATATTCTGTTGGCATTTCCAAATACCTATTATGGGAAAATTAACCCTAAGGGTCAATTAAATAATTTGGAAGCAGTTACAAATGAAGTGAAAATGATGATGGATCCAAATATAGATCCTTTTGCGGCTCCTGCCGAAGACGCACCTATGCCTGCTAAATTTGGTGCAAGTGATGTACAAGATTTGAGTTGGGTAAACCTGTTGAATGCCTATACATGCACCGAATGTGGTAGGTGTACTAGTGAATGTCCTGCAAATCAAACTGGAAAAGCACTTTCTCCTCGTAAAATTATGATGGATACTCGCGATCGTTTGGAAGAGGTAGGAAAAAATATGGATGCCAATAAAGGAGATTTTAAAGATGATGGGAAACAGCTATTAGACGATTACATAACACGTGAAGAACTTTGGGCATGTACATCTTGTAATGCTTGTACTGAAGCTTGTCCTGTTAGTATTGACCCTTTATCTATTATAATTGAAATGAGACGTTATTTAGTTATGGAACAATCAGCTGCTCCCGTAGAACTCAATAATATGATGACTAATATTGAAAACAACGGAGCACCTTGGCCTTATAACCAGATGGACCGACTAAATTGGAAAAATGAATCATAATACAAATCAGAAACAAATCCGATAAATGAAAAGAGAAGACGCAGACAAATTATTACATGAAAAAGTGGAAGGTGGTGAGCGTATAAGTCCAGTTTTACCTGAAGGCGTGAAAAACTATTTAATTGATATTGATGGTACTATTGGTGAGGATATTCCGAATGAAGAACCAGAACGAATGTTAACTGCCGAAGTGTATCCAGATGCTTTAGAGATGTGTAATAAATGGTATGAAGAAGGACATTTAATATGTTATTTTACATCACGTACTGAAGAACATCGTGAAAACACTGAGATTTGGCTTAATAAACACGGCTTTAAATACCATAGTTTACTTATGGGAAAACCTAGAGGAGGTAACTACCATTGGATTGATAACCACTTGGTGAAGGCAACACGTTATAAAGGAAAGTTTACGGATTTAGTAGATAAAAATGTGACCATTCAAGTTTTTGATGATGGTCAACACGATTAACAAGAAATTATGAGCGAATTACTAAAAGTGCCCACAATGGCAGAATTCATGGCACAAGGCAAACAACCAGAAGTCCTTTTTTGGGTAGGTTGTGCTGGAAGTTTTGATGATAGAGCAAAAAAAATAACAAAAGCTTTTGTGAAATTATTGAATAAAGCTAATGTTGAATTCGCTGTTCTTGGAACCGAAGAAAGTTGTACTGGAGATCCTGCTAAACGCTCTGGAAATGAGTTTTTGTTTCAAATGCAGGCTGTTACTAATATCGAAGTTCTTAATGCTTATGAAGTAAAAAAAATAGTAACTGCTTGTCCACATTGTTTCAATACAATTAATAACGAATACCCACAATTAGGAGGAAAGTATGAAGTCATGCATCATACACAGTTTTTAAAGACTTTACTCGATGATGGAAGACTAACTGTAGAAGGCGGAAAATTTAAAGGAAAACGAATTACATTTCATGATCCCTGTTATTTAGGTCGTGCTAATAATGTATATGAAGCTCCTAGAGATTTGATTCAGAAATTAGAAGCCGAATTAGTTGAAATGAAAAATTGTAAACGAAATGGTCTGTGCTGTGGAGCAGGAGGTGCACAAATGTTTAAAGAACCTGAAAAAGGAGATAAGGATATTAATGTAGAACGTACAGAACAAGCCTTAGAAGTTAAACCAGAAATAGTGGCTACAGGATGTCCATTTTGTAATACCATGATGACAGATGGTGTTAAAGTAAAAGAAAAGGAGAGTGAAATTGAAGTGATGGATATTGCTGAAATGATTGTTCAAGCACAAGATTTGTAAACGGACAATGAATATAAATAGACACTAAATGCTTAAGAATAGATTTATTTTAGCAGGAATTGTTTCGGGTTTAGTTTTTGCTTCTTTATTGGAAGGTTTTAGCTATTATAACAACGCAACATTTTCTGCTCTTAACTTTGTATCTTATGTCATCGTTTTTGGTGGTTTTAATGGCTACCTTACTTATCGTGCTCATAAAAATGCTCATAAAAAATAATTAATAATACTGATGTTAGTAGACTTTAACACATTACCAGATACTTCAAGAGTTTGGGTTTACCAAGCCAATCGTTCCTTTACCGAAAAGGAAATAGAAGCTATAAAAGGAAAGCTCGATATATTTATAGAGAACTGGACCGCTCATGGCAGCGACTTGCAATCTAGTTATGACATTGTGTATAAGCGGTTTATAGTGATAGGTCTAAATCAAGACTTGAATAACGCAACAGGATGTTCAATTGATGCTTCAGTTCATTTTATTCAACAACTAGAGAAAGACTATGCCGTTGACTTAATGGACAAAATGAACGTATCCTATAAACAAGGTGAATTCATAGCCTATAAAACTTTGGTTGATTTTAAAAAGATGGCAAAAGATAAAGCCGTTTCTAAAAATACTATTGTCTTCAATAATTTAGTAAATAATATTGCTGAATTTAAAGAAAATTGGGAAGTTCCAGCAAGTGAAAGCTGGCACAGTCGTTTCTTAAATTAGATCCATAACAAAACAACCTTATTTTTAGAAGATTCATGGCAATGAACTACTTCAATGTAAAGATTTAAAACTCCTATGTTTAATTATTAAAGGTAAACTTTATTATTGTTAATTACCTTGGTTATAAATCTATCTTAAAGTCTTATAATCTTCATCTTAAAAGCACTATTTTGGCATAGTTTTTAGTCATTACTATATATGTAAACAAAGCTTGGTCATTTATGCGATATATCCTTTTCCTCATTTCTACTCTAATTATTTCAACATCGGGATATTCTCAAAGTGAAAATCCATTAACTCAAAATAATGATATTGCGCAACAAAAGTGGGTTGATAGCATCTATAATAGCATGACGCTGGAGGAGAAAGTCGGTCAATTATACATGGTTCAAGTATTTTCTAATCAGGATAAAAAAACAGAGGCAAGTATTGTTAATCTAATTCTAAAACATAAAATTGGAGGATTAATTTATTCTAAGGGAGGACCAAAACGACAAGCAAAATTAAATAACGAATTGCAAGCAGTGTCCAAAGTTCCGTTGCTTGTAGGAATGGACGCAGAATGGGGATTAAGTATGCGTTTAGACTCTACCTATGCATTTCCTTGGAATATGACATTAGGGGCAATAAGAGACAATGCTTTAGTTGAAAAAACAGGTTACCACATAGGCGAACATTGTAAGCGTTTAGGTGTGCATTTTAATTTTGCTCCTGTAGTCGATATAAATACCAATCCGAAAAATCCTATTATTGGAAACCGCTCTTTTGGAGAAGATAGAGACAATGTAACAGCTAAAGGGCTCGCATTTATGAAAGGAATGCAAGCGGCTGGAGTTCTTGCAAATGCAAAACATTTTCCAGGTCATGGCGATACTGATAGTGATTCACATAAAACATTGCCAACAATTAATTTTAATGAGAAACGTATTGATTCCATAGAATTATATCCGTATCGAGAATTAATTAAAGAAGGATTGTCTAGTGTTATGGTTGCGCATCTCAATGTGCCTAGCCTTGAATCTCGTCCTGGATTCCCCTCGTCCTTATCAAAACATATTGTAACCGATATTCTAAAAGAGCGTTTGCAATTTAAAGGACTTATTTTTACGGATGCGCTGAATATGAAAGGAGCTTCAAATTTCAGTAATCCTGGAGATATTGATTTGGCAGCATTTATGGCTGGAAATGATGTGTTGTTGATTTCTGAAGATGTGCCTAAAGGAATAACTAAAATTGCGGAAGCATATAACAAAAAGGATGTTACTGAAGAACGATTAGCGCATTCTGTAAAAAAGATTCTAATGGCTAAATATAAAGTTGGGCTACATGATTATTCACCTATCGGAACAGCTAATTTGGTTGAAGATTTAAACCGTATTGAAGATGATGCGCTGTATGAAGAGCTATTAGAAAATGCGATTACCGTTACTCGTAATCAAAATGAAATTTTACCATTACGTCACTTAGAAACTAAAAAAATAGCCTATGTAAAATTGGGTGATGATGTAGGTTCCACATTCTTTGATGAATTAAAAAAATACGCAAAAGTTCATGAGGTTAAGGCTGAAAAATTGGATCAATTAATCACCAAGCTTCAAAACTATAACACTGTAGTTGTAGGGTTTCATAAGTCGAATACTAATCCTTGGAAAGGCTATAAATTCACAGATCAAGAATTGGTATGGCTTTATGAGATTGCGAGAACAAATACAGTGATTCTAGATGTTTTTGCACGCCCTTATGCTTTAATTGACCTCCATTCTATAGAGAATATTGAAGGCGTTGTGGTGAGTTATCAAAATAGTGAAATTGCCCAGCAAAAATCTGCTCAATTAATTTTTGGTGCTATTGGAGCAAAAGGCAAACTACCTGTTTCGACGGGAGAACATTTTAATGTCAATGATGGATTTGTTTATAATTCCATTCTTAATTTGAGTTATGGTTTGCCAGAACGTGTTGGAATGAGTTCAGAAAAATTAATGCGATTGGATTCAGTAGCCAACTATGCTGTTAATAATAAAATGACCCCTGGAATCCAATTATTAGTAGCTCGTAAAGGAAAAGTAATTTATAACAAAACGTTTGGAAAACATACGTATCAAGGAAAAGAACTCGTAAAACATAATGACATGTATGACGTTGCTTCTTTAACTAAAATATTAGCAACATTACCATTATTGATGGAACTTGAAGAGAAAAAAGTACTGTCATTAAATACGAAACTATCGAAAATCCTTCCGGAATATAAAGAATCCAATAAAGAAGACGTAACTATTAAGCAGATGCTGTCGCATTATGCAAGGTTAAAACCATGGATTCCCTTTTATGCTGCCACATTAGATTCAGTTACAAAAAAACCAGACGCAAAATATTATCGCAAAAAATCGAGTCCAAAATATCCTATTAAAGTCGCTGATGAAGTGTATTTAAGATATGATTATCCAGATTCTATCCAAGAGATAATTAAGGAAAGCGACCTGCTTACAAGATTGAGATATCGCTATAGTGATATGCCTTATTATATTTTAAAGAAATATATTGAAGATTATTACGACAAACCTTTAAATGAATTAGTGCAGGAACATTTTTATCAATCCTTGGGAGCTAACTATACAACATATAATCCATCACCAAAATTCAGTGACAAACAAATTGTACCTACAGAAATTGACGACTACTATAGGTATCAGAAAATTCATGGTTATGTTCATGATATGGGAGCCGCCATGCAAAATGGCGTTGGAGGACATGCAGGTATTTTTAGTAACGCCAATGATGTTGCAAAAATAATGCAGCTGTATTTGCAAAAAGGGTTTTATGGAGGGAAACGATATTTTAAATCCGAAACTATTGAAAAATTTAATAAATGCTATTATTGCCATAAAGACAATAGGCGTGGGATTGGTTTTGATAAACCTCAATTAGGCGATACAGGGCCAACTTGCGGTTGCATCTCTATGACGAGCTTTGGGCATTCAGGTTTCACTGGAACATATGCATGGGCGGATCCTGAAGAAGAAATTGTGTATATATTTTTAGCGAATAGAACATACCCTAAAGCAGGAAAGAATTTGTTATTAAGAGAAAATATAAGAACAGAAATACAGCGCTTAATTTATGAAGCGATAATTGAATAATATGAAACGAGCATGTTAAAAAGTATGTTATCTAAAAGAATGATTAATTGCGAACAGCATGTGACTATTAAAAACTATAGATAAAACACATGAAAATAGGAATTGTTTGTTACCCAACATTTGGAGGAAGTGGCGTTGTGGCTACAGAATTAGGAATTGAACTTTCTAAACGTGGTCATGAAATACATTTTATTACATATAGCCAACCTGTGCGTTTAGAACTTCTAAGTAATAATGTGCATTATCATGAAGTAAATGTACCAGAATATCCATTGTTTCATTATCAACCATATGAATTGGCTTTATCAAGCAAATTGGTTGATATGGTGAAATTACATCAAATTGAAGTACTTCACGTGCATTACGCAATCCCTCATGCTTATGCTGGATATATGGCGAAAAAGATGCTGAAAGAAGAAGGTATTTATTTGCCAATTGTAACCACACTTCACGGTACCGATATAACCTTGGTCGGAAGTCATCCGTTTTATAAAACAGCGGTTACTTTTAGTATTAATAAATCGGATGCCGTTACCTCGGTATCCCAGAGTTTAAAAGACGATACTTTGCGATTATTTGATATTAAAAACGACATCGAAGTTGTTCCTAATTTTATTGATGCTGAAAAACACAAGCATGATTTTACCGATTGCCAGCGAGCGATAATGGCGAATGACGATGAGAAAATTATAACCCATATTAGTAATTTTAGAGAAGTCAAACAAATCCCTGATGTTATTAAAGTGTTTTACAATATTCAAAAAGAAATGCCTGCGAAATTAATGATGGTAGGTGAAGGTCCAGAACGTGAACCTGCGGAACGATTATGCGAAGAATTGGGTATAAGTGATAAAGTTATTTTCTTTGGAAATAGCAATGAAATCAACAAAATCTTGTGTTTCAGTGATTTGTTCTTATTGCCTTCAGTTACTGAGAGTTTCGGATTGGCAGCATTAGAAGCCATGGTTTCAGGAGTACCTGTGATCTCAAGTAACACGGGTGGAATTCCAGAAGTTAATGTCCAAGGTGTTTCAGGGTATTTAAGTAACGTGAATGATGTAGAAGACATGTCTAAAAATGCCATTTATATTCTGAGCAATTCAGAACGTTTAGAGCAATTTAAAACGAATGCCAAGTTAGAATCTGAAAAATTTGACATTCATCAAATTGTTCCTCAGTATGAGAAAATTTATGAAGACACACTTAAGAAGTGCTTGGTGCTGTAGTTTGTATTACTTTGTAGGCAAAGTCATCACATAAGTATAGCTTTCGTTCAAACAGTCTATCAGTAATTTTGTGTTGGTATATAAATTCGAGGGAATCAAGACATAATCTTTCATTACCGCGCCATAAGATTTATAAGGTCCTGTATTATAATCCTTCATAAACTGTTGTCCAATGGTTTTAGGCAATCTAATTCCTATTTCACCTACTTTATTGAGAAGTGAAAACATATAGCCATTGGCAGATGTATAAATCATTTTTTTGCCCTTGCATTCAAAGTTTGGGCATTGATCGATAAGGCCATCATAAAATTTAAGTTGTTCTTTCCACATTCCATTCTATGTTTCAAGATTTTAAGATAAAGTTACAACACCGTTTAAAATAAAATGCCACCTTAATTAAGGTGGCATTATTATAAATTTATTCTAAAAATTAGAATTGATATCTAATTCCCAAAGCGATATCAAAATCAACATCGTTTCTGAAGTCACCAAAACCTAGTTCTGGTCTAAAGTCTAAAGAAATTAATAATGGGATGTCAAAATCATATTCAATCCCAATGTCTCCTGCTGCGAAAAAAAATGTTTCATCATCAAAAGCATTATCATCAAAGCTATATGAGCCAAATCCACCACCAGCTCCTGCGTACCAATTGAAATTACCATCAATATTCCAAACCCATTGATATAATCCTGAGAGCTTAAAACCATCATAGTTGTTTCCGCTTCTCCAGCCTAAATCAAGTTCCAAACGATTGTTTTCTTTTAAGGCACGTTGATAAGATATTTCGGCTCCAAAACCATCACTATCACCTAGTCTTAAACCAATGGAGTTATCAGAAATGCTCTGTGCTTGTGATAAACTTGTAAAACCAATACATGCAATTGCTACTAAAAATAATTTGTTCATAAGATTTAATTTTTATACTATTAATTATATACGATCGATAACATAATAAAGACATATGATTCCATTTCGAGTTACTTTTACAAAAATAACGCCAAAAGTAAAATTATATTCGAATTCTTTTTTAGTTTTATAAACAGACTTATCAATACATGGGCATCGACACGTACTTAGCAGAATTAAAAAATAAAATGGATGGAGAGCTTCATTTTGATAAATTAATGAAAACGCTCTATGCCACAGATGCTTCGGTTTATAGAATGTTACCCTTAGCAGTTGCTTTTCCCAAGCATAATGAAGATATAAAGAATATAATTCGCTTTGCAAGAGATCATAATACATCTCTTATTCCAAGAACTGCTGGAACTTCACTTGCTGGTCAATGTGTAGGAAAAGGAATTGTGGTCGATGTTTCGAAGTATTTCACTAAGATTCTAGATGTTAATGAAAAAGCGAAAACAGTTACCGTACAGCCTGGCGTAGTAAGAGATGAGCTTAATAACTATTTGAAACCATTTGGGCTGTTTTTCGGACCAAATACATCAACGTCTAACAGATGTATGATTGGTGGTATGGTAGGTAATAACTCGTCAGGAACAACGTCTATACAATATGGTGTGACGCGTGATAAGGTTTTAGAATTGGAAACTATTTTGGCAGATGGAAGTAATGCTATATTTGGGGCAATTATTAGATCCGAATTCAATCAAAAAATGAATCTTGAGACGTTTGAAGGGTCGATTTATAAAGCAATTTATCAAGAGTTGAATTCTGATAGTGTACAGGATGAAATTAAATTACAATTCCCTAAACCTGAAATCCATCGCAGAAATACAGGGTATGCCATAGATGAATTAATTAAATCCGAGGTGTTCTCTGAAAATACGGAGCCGTTCAATATGTGTGAATTATTGACAGGTAGTGAAGGGACATTGGCATTTACAACTCAAATAACACTCCAGTTAGACCAGCTGCCTCCAGTACATACTCAAATGATTGCCGCTCATTTTGAAAGTATTGAGAAGTGTCTGAATTCCGTTGAAGAACTTATGCAACATAATTTGCAGAGTTGTGAAATGCTAGATCGAACAATTTTGGATCTCACGAAGCATAATAAAACACAATCAATTAATCGTCAATTTATTGAGGGAGCGCCTGAAGCAATATTAATGTGTGAGCTAAATGGTGTTTCAGAGTTGGATGTTGAAAATCAAGTCAAAGCACTTGTTGATACGTTATTGAATCGAGGATTGAGTTATGCATTTCCCATTTTAAAGGGTGAAACTGTTACAAGAGCTACGGAATTACGTAAAGCTGGATTAGGGCTACTTGGCAATATGATTGGGGATAAGAAAGCCGTTGCTTGCATAGAAGATACTGCCGTGGCCTTATCAGACTTATCAAATTATATTAAAGAGTTTACAGCATTAATGAAGACTCATAATCAAGATGCAGTGTATTATGCTCATGCAGGAGCTGGAGAGTTACATTTACGTCCCATTCTAAATTTAAAGAAAAAAGAAGATGTTGTCTTGTTTAAAAAAATCACAACTGAAGTTGCCTTATTAGTGAAGAAATATCATGGATCGATGAGTGGAGAACATGGGGATGGTATTGTGAGAGCCGAGTTTATTCCGCTTATGATTGGAGACCCCAACTATACTATTCTTAAACGAATTAAAACAGCTTTCGATCCTCATAATATTTTTAATCCTGGCAAAATTGTAAATGCATTCCCTATGAATGAAGCATTGCGCTATGAAATGGATAGATCGGAGCCAGTTATTGAAACTATAATAGATTTTTCTGCATCTGAAGGGATCTTACGTGAAGCCGAAAAATGTAATGGCTCAGGAGACTGCAGAAAGCTTCCTGAATTTGGTGGAACTATGTGTCCTAGTTATCGTGCAACTCGAGATGAAAAAGATACAACACGAGCAAGAGCAAATGCGTTACGGGAGTTTTTAACGCAATCTGATAAAACGAATAAGTTTGATCATAATGAATTGAATGCAGTTTTTGATTTGTGTTTAAGTTGTAAGGCATGCTCTAGTGAGTGTCCAAGTAGTGTTGATGTTGCGACATTAAAAGCCGAGTTTCAATATCAATATCAAAAGGAGAATGGGTATTCTTTTAAAAATAAGTTCTTCGCAAAATCTACTAAATTTAATCGCATTGCATCAAAAGCGCCTAGGTTTTATAATGCATTATTTCAAGGTAAACTAGTCTCTAGTTTTATTAAGACAATTTTTGGAGTTGACAAACGGAGAAGCTTGCCAAAAATAACATCGAGTTTTTCTGCATATAATGGAAATTCAGAATGGCTGAATACCAGTAAAACGATTACAGCGAATCCGCTAAGTAAAGTGGTTTTGTTTGTTGATGAATTCACAAATTACCTCGAATCTGACATAGCGATTGATGCTAAAGTTTTGCTAGAGACTTTAGGTTACAATGTGTTTGTTATAAGTAATTTAGAAAGCGGTAGGAGTTTTATATCTAAAGGATTTTTAGAAGAGGCTAAGGATTTGATTAATAAAAATGTTTCGGTGTTAAAAGAATTGATTTCCGAAAATGTTCCGCTTTTAGGAATAGAGCCTTCAGCTATTTTAACATTTAAAGATGAGAATCTTAAATTAGCCGATGATATAAATTCGGCTAAATCTATTGCTAAGCAGACTTTCTTGATTGAAGAATTTATTCAAAAAGAGTACGAATTAGGACATATAAAATCATCAATGTTCACTTCAGATAAGAAATCAATAAAATTTCATGGACATTGTCATCAAAAGGCCTTGGCAAATCAAAAGTCAAGTTTTACCGTTCTTAATATACCAGAAAATTATAACGTTACTATTATTCCAAGTGGTTGTTGTGGAATGGCAGGAAGTTTTGGGTATGAAAAAGAGCATTATGATGTAAGTATGCAAATTGGAGAGCAAACTTTATTTCCAGCTATAAGAAACGCCAAAAAGGAGGTCCTTATTTCGGCCAATGGAACAAGTTGTAGACATCAGATAAAAGATGGAACTCAGCGTGAAGCTTTACATCCAATAACAATACTCAAAGATGCGCTATTATAATTTTTGTTTCTGTGATAATAAATTTACATTAGCATAAAATATGACTATATGGCGGGAAATACCTTCGGAAAAATATTTAAACTCAATACTTTTGGGGAGTCACATGGTGAAGCAATAGGAGGAGTGATTGATGGTTGTCCAGCTGGATTAGAATTAGATTTTGAAGCCATTCAAAACGAACTAAATCGGAGAAAACCAGGACAGTCAGAAATCGTTACCCAACGTAAAGAGCCAGATGTTGTCGAATTTTTATCTGGAATATTTGAAGGTAAAACTACTGGAACGCCTATTGGTTTTTTAATTAAAAATGCGAATCAAAAATCTAAGGATTATTCTCATATCAAAGACGTGTATCGACCGAGTCATGCTGATTATACCTATGATAAGAAATATGGTGTTAGAGATTATCGTGGTGGTGGCCGCAGTTCGGCAAGGGAAACTGCGTGTCGCGTTGTAGCGGGAGCAATTGCAAAACAATTCATAAGCACCATAAAAATTAATGCGTATACGTCTTCAGTTGGCGACTTGTTTCTTGAAAAACCCTATCAGGATTTGGTTTTTACAAACATCGAATCGAATGCAGTTCGTTGTCCGGATGATGATGTTGCTGAGCAAATGATTTCTAAAATAAAAACCATTAAAAAACAAGGAGACACTATTGGTGGTACAGTGACCTGTGTGTTACAAAATGTCCCTATAGGACTTGGAGAACCGGTTTTTGATAAACTTCATGCCGAACTTGGTAAGGCAATGCTATCAATTAACGCGGTTAAAGGATTTGAAATTGGAAGTGGATTTTGTGGAGCTCGAATGCTAGGAAGTGAACATAATGATTTGTTTAATGCTGATGGTACCACAAAAACGAATCTCTCTGGTGGAATTCAAGGAGGTATTAGTAATGGAATGGATATTTATTTCCGCGTAGCATTTAAACCTGTTGCGACTATTATTCAAAAACAAAGTGCTTTGGACAATTCAGGAAACATTGTTGAAATGCAGGGTAAAGGTCGTCATGATCCATGCGTGGTTCCAAGAGCAATTCCAATTGTCGAGGCTATGGCTGCGCTAGTTATAGCAGATTATTTCCTTTTAAATAAACTAACTAAAATATAAACTCAAAATATGAAAAAAATCGCATTACATTGGCAAATATTAATTGGAATGCTACTTGGTTTGGTATTCGGTTTTGCAATGCTTCAATTTGGAGGTAAGGCGTTTACATCAGATTGGATAAAACCGATAGGAACTATATTCGTGAAGTTGTTAAAGTTAATAGCAATTCCATTGATTTTAGCGTCTCTTATAAAAGGTATTTCTGATCTTCAAAATATTTCTAAATTCAAACGTATTGGTATTCGTACTATTATTATTTATATACTAACTACCGTTATTGCTATTTCAATAGGCTTAGTTTTAGTAAATGTGATTAATCCAGGTGATGGGGTTTCAGAAGAGACAATTACAAAACTTACACAAACATACTCAGAAAACAGTAGTGTTCAAGCGAAAATACAAGAGGCTTCAAAGCAGATGGATAGTGGTCCATTACAGTTTTTGGAAGATATGGTTCCTGATAATGCATTTTCAGCGTTAAGTAATAATAAATTAATGTTACAGGTTATTTTCTTTTCCATCTTTTTAGGAATTTCAATGCTTCTTATTGGAGAAAAACGGGCTAAACCATTGAAAAAGCTTTTCGATTCGCTAAATGATGTTGTGCTAAAAATGGTGGATCTCATAATGCTCACAGCACCTGTCGCCGTCTTTGCATTGTTAGCAAATGTTGTTGTTTCATCGGATGATCCAGATATACTCTTGGCTTTGGTGAAATATGCAGGAGTAGTTGTATTAGGACTATTATTAATGATTGTATTTTATTCGATTTTAGTTGCAACCATCACGAAAAAGAATCCATTCTGGTTTTTAAAACAAATAAGCCCTGCTCAGTTATTAGCTTTTTCAACTAGTAGTAGTGCTGCAACGCTACCAGTTACTATGGAACGTGTTGAAGAACATATTGGTGTTGATAAGGAAGTTTCTAGTTTTGTTTTACCCGTTGGAGCAACAATTAATATGGATGGTACCAGTTTGTACCAGGCTGTAGCCGCTGTATTTATCTTTCAAGCTTTAGGATTGGAGCTTACATTTACTGATCAAATTACAATTGTACTTACCGCATTATTGGCGTCTATAGGAAGTGCCGCTGTTCCAGGAGCTGGAATGGTTATGCTTGTTATTGTATTAGAATCTGTAGGGTTGCCAGCTGAATTGTTACCTATTGGATTAGCCTTGATTTTTGCCGTAGATAGACCCTTAGATATGTGTAGAACAGTTGTTAATGTAACTGGTGATGCAACAGTATCAATGTTAGTAGCAAAATCAGTCGGCAAATTAGGTGAGCCTAACATTAAAAACTGGGATGATAATTATGAAGACGTAAAATAAAGTTTTATTTTTATAAATAGATACCAACCATAGTTTAGAAATATGAATGTTTGTTTCATAATGTATCCATCTAGAGCAATTGAACCAGAAAATGAAACAAGTCTTGTCCTAATTATGAAATGTGAAAAACAAGGATATGACGTAGCAATGTGCTCTACTGCAAACCTTACAATTAAAGATGGTGTTATTAATGTGTTTTTCTCGGCATTTGATAGACGTTCACGATTGCGAAAAACGATCAAAAAGGCTTAGTTTATGTCTAAGATTAAAATAAAAACTCCGACAGTTTCAGTAAAGTGGCTTTACGGTAATTTAGAATTGCCAAATCTTGTGGTGTTGGATGCGAGCATAAAAAAAGTTACGAACTCTAAGAATGAAACTAAAAGAAGTTTAAAAATACCTTCAGCACGATATTTTGATTTAAAGACAAAATTTAGCGATGTAAGTGGAGCTTTCCCAAATACGTTTTCATCGGTAGAGCAGTTTGAAAAAGAAGCAAGAGCTTTGGGGATTAATAAGGAGTCTATTGTTGTTGTATATGATGACAAAGGAGTCTATTCAAGTCCAAGAGCATGGTGGCTTTTCAAGGCATTTGGTCATCACAATGTTGTTGTTTTAGATGGTGGACTGCCGGAATGGGAGGTCAATAATTTTGAAACTGAAACGGATTATAACATTACATTTAATGCAGGAGATTTTAAGGCTGTACTCGATCGTAAATTAATGAAGTTTTTTAAGGATATTCAAGACGAGATTGAAACTGGAAACTCCGTAGTAATTGATGCGCGTTCAGATAATAGGTTTAAAGGATTAGAACCAGAGCCGAGAACAGGTTTACGCAGTGGACAAATACCAAATGCCTACAATTTGCATTATATGGAATTACTGGAAGGTAATTGTTTCAAAAATAATCAAGAATTAAAGGCAATATTTAATAAATTTGCAGCAATAGAAAAGCCTATGATATTTTCCTGTGGCTCGGGTATAACAGCTTGTGTTTTAGCTTTAGGAGCGCATATAGTTGGATATAATAATTGCTCCGTTTATGATGGTTCATGGACAGAGTGGGGAAGTTTAACAACAGAATAATAATATGGAAAATTTAAATTGGACAAAAGAAGAACTTGTAGCTTATGTTTTATTGTTTGCAGCAAATTCTGATTTTACAGAAGATAAAGATGAGAAAGAACTTATTCTCTCTAAAGTCGATAAGAGTACGTACAAGAGTATAAATAAGGAATTTCAACAAGACAATGATTTTCAAAGTATACAGAAGATATTGGCTGGTCTTAAGCAGCATAATTATTCAAAAGGTGACCTAGATATTTTATTTGCGGATATAAAAGCTTTATTTCTTGCGGATGGAAATTATGATACTATTGAACGACATATGTTTGCCGATCTAAAGCGCTTATTAAGCTAAAAATTGGGCTAAAGCTTACTTTAGATTTGAAATTCATGAAATTGAAGCTGAGGAAAATTTTCATGGTGTTTCACGGTCGATTTTATTTAAACAACTTAAAATAAAGTCTCAAAACACATACCTATCAGTTTAACTGACACTAAAGTTATGCTAGACAATTCATACCACTAGAATTTGATTCAATCCTCACTAACAGAAGTAAGGGGTCAAATTGGTAATGTGATGCTTTGAGACTTTATAAACCCATGAGTAAATTGCTTAAGTGAATTTAAACTTGAAGAAGTCTAAATAAAATGGGATTTGAGTGAAATGGATTTTTCATTGAGTAAACAAGTCGTTTGAATTAGGAAAGTGATTTTATATTCATTAATCCATTAAGTCAAAATCAATTCGATAAAACGCTATAATTCAGACGTTTAAAAACGTGCAGATAATAGGTGTTTTTTGCATTTTTATAATTTTCACCAATTATTTCTTAAGCTACACCGATAATTTTATCCTTTAATTAAAGATTCATATACATTTATAATAACAAAATAACATGCTATTAATCAATGTTATTATATATCCCTCAATTTATAAGGATATTCATTTTTAGAGTTAAATTAGTTTTAGTTAGTTGTTAATTATTAAAGCCCTTCTCAAAGGGCTTTTCTTATTCTAAGAATTTCGACTTCAATTCTTGAGTTGGTACCATGCACTTATCTTTTTTGCCATACCATTTATATCTGTTTTTAGCGATGTAGTCATATACCCAATTTCTTATAAAAGGCGGAATAATATAAAATAAGGTGAGTAAGTTTCTTGGAAATCCTAATTTACTTGCAATAGCAATGGCTGCAGATGATTTCATAACGACACCTTTTTCTATAGTAAAGAGTAAAATGGAATCCGTTTTTGAAGTATCAATTTTATGATTAATGATTACTTCTTTTCCTGTTTTGCCTTGTAACGGCGCAAACATAAAAACATTCTTTTTATCATGCTTTATGATATAATTGATACTGGAATTGCAAAGATTACAAACACCATCAAATAATATAAGTTGTTTATGCTCTGGTAAGTTGTTCATTTTTTAGATTCTACTAATTCTAATACATCAACGTTTATATTAGTCGTAAAAATACCATAATTTACTATAGCTTTGTTTTTCTCGATATTATCAATGGTTCCAATTGCTTTGCCCTCATGCATACGTACACGATCACCAACTTTTAACACTGGTTTTACCTTTTCAATTTTTGGTTGTTTTATTTTCGCTGCTTTTTTCTTTTTTCGAATAACTTCAACTTTCTTTTCTGCTTCCTTTTTGACTTGAGTAGCTTTTGTCTTGATAACTTTTTTTTGTTTAGCAGAGACCTTTTTTCGTTTGGAATTTTCTATTTGAACTAATTTAAATAGTTCATCCATAAGTTCGCGTTTTTGTTTATTATCAAAATATTTTTCAGATAAATCATTTAGTTTTTGACCTAAATAAATAAGACGTTGATTGCTGTCATATAACTCTTGATAACTTTCTAATTTTTTCTGAATTTTCGCATTTATTTCTTCCAGCTTTTCAGCTTCACTTTGTTTTTTTCTCTCATTTACTTTAAGTGAACGTTCCGTCTTCTCAAGTTTTGAACGCTCTTTCTGAAGTTTTGCAATAGTAGCATCAAAACGAACTTTTCCACGTTCAATTTTCTTTTTTGCTCTATTTATTAAGCTATATGGAATCCCGTTTTTTTGTGCTACTTCAAATGTAAACGAACTTCCTGCTTGACCTAAGGCCAATTTGAAAATTGGTTCCAAACTCTTTTCGTCGAACATCATATTTGCATTTTGCATAAAAGGAAGTTCGTTTGCCAATACCTTCAAATTTGAATAATGTGTGGTGATTATGCCAAAAGCTTCTCGGTGATAAAATTCTTCCAAAAAAGTTTCAGCCAAGGCACCACCTAACTCTGGGTCACTTCCAGTTCCAAATTCATCAATTAAAAATAATGTATTCTTATTGCATTTTTTAAGAAAGAAATTCATTTGTTTTAAGCGATAGCTATATGTACTTAAATGGTTTTCTATAGATTGATTATCACCAATATCACTAATTATTCGATCAAATAAACAGACTGAGCTTTTTTCATGAACAGGAATTAATAAGCCACTTTGAAGCATGACTTGCAAAAGACCAACTGTTTTTAATGTGATACTTTTACCACCAGCATTTGGACCAGAAACAACAATTATTCGATGCCCAGGGTTTAGTGTTATTGATTGTGGAAAGGTGTGCTTGTCATCATTTTTATTAGATAGATAGAGTAGAGGATGATATGCATCTTTAACAATATATTGTTTTTCCGAGTTGATTTCTGGTAAGATAGCATTCATAGACTGCGCATACTTTGCCTTAGCATAAATAACATCTAGTTGTATCAAGAATGTTTGATAGTGTTCTAACAAACCTAAATATGGTCTTACAAATTCAGTAAGTTGTTTTAAAATAGAATTGATTTCTTCTTGTTCATCAAACTCAAGATTATTTAATTCTCGAGCGTGCTGAAACGTAGCTTCTGGTTGTATATAGACAATACGTCCTGTTTTACTACTTCCCATGATACTGCCTTTTACTTTGCGTCTATACATGGATTTCACCGCTAATACTCTTTTGTTTTCAATTACCGATTCTCTTATATCATCTAAATAATCTTGAGTATTATATAAGTTCAAGGCTGAAGTGAAACTTTGATTAATCTTACCTCGTACAATATTTATTGATTGACGAAGCTCAAATAACGAATTGGACGCGTTATCCTTTACATCTCCAAAACGATCTATAATTGCATCTACTTGATCAATGATGGCTTTGGTGACTTCAATTGTTGCAAATTGATTTAGTTTAGGGTAATATTCATGAAACTTTTTAAGTGCAGAAATAATAGCATTGATAGTCAATGAAATAGAAATAATTTTTTTAAAACTGGATGTGTCTAAAATGGAATTCTCAATATGAAGGTATTTTAGTTCTTTAGTAATGGGTTCGAATCTATGATTTGGGATTCGGTTTTCGTTAAAAAAGGAAGATAGGTATTCATTTGTGAGTTGAAGCTCTTGTAGAAGATCTTCACGATTGGAGAAAGGAATAATCTCTTCAGCTTTTTTTGTGCCTAAATCGGTAATACAATGCGAAGCAACTTGCTGCAACACAGTATTAAATTCAATGTCTTGTAATGTTTTATTATGAATTTGTATCATTAAAACCTCGTGTCTAATAAAATTAAGACGTAAAAGTAATTATTAAAGACTGAGTTTTACAATGTTTATTAAAATCTATGAGATCTATCGTTTTTGTCGTTTGCCTTGTTCATCATAATAATGACACACACAGTCTTTATTTCCAAAAAGTCCAACTTCATGTAACGTTCGTTTTGCAAATTCGATAGATTTCATTTTAATATTGTCGAGTGGCGTAAAGGCAAAGTTATTTGAACTTATCGAAATATCTAAACCATAAACACAATGCCACCATGTCTGTGGGATAAATAACATTTCATTTGGATTAATAACTGCGAATTGAACATTCGCATCTTTAAATAATGGATGGGCTTGATTATCCAAATCTTCCATATTCACACCACTCAATCGAGACCCTGGCTCATACTTTTCGCTAGGATGCATTTTATTAGATTCTTTAGGACTCACTAAAAAGACGAGTTTCCTTCCTTGAATTAGTGCTAAAATATTATTTGCTAATCTATCGGTGTGCCAGCCTGTTAATGTTCCTGGAGGACCAATCCATAAAGATGTTGAATTTCTAATTACGTTTTTCGTAATTAGAGAAAAATCGACATGATCAAGTAATTCAGGGAACATCTCAGCTATAGGCATATTTCCGAGATAAGTCTCAGTTTTGGAAGTATCTGCATTACGAATTTCATTTAAATAATCCTGAAACGCTCCAAATTCCCAATTTGTATCCTGTTGTCTGATATTGCCTTTGTAAGTAAAAGTTTCTTTATCCTTGCCAATCTTCTCAAAATAATCAAGAGACCATAATTCGGTAGCCTTCCAATGACTCATCATCTTATTCATTTTCAGAGGTCTATTCTTTTTTAAGTAATTATCATAAAAATCCTTATGTGATATTGAATCCACAGTTTCTATATCCTTTAGAGGAGTATTCAAAATACTCTTTACTCTTTCTAAAATAGCTTTTGGCATAACGTATTAAATTATGAAAACGAATATACTATATTTGCTCTTACTAATTTATGACATCTATCATATTTTAGTCAACATGATTTATTATGAGATAAAATGATATTTAAATTACCTCAAGAGTGGGAAAATAGACTAAAAGAAGAAACGCAAAAGTCTTATTTTCAAAATCTTAAATCCCTAATTGAAGAAGATTATAAATCACAACTATGTTTTCCGCCCGATTATCAAATATTTTCAGCCTTCGAAATGTGTGCATTCGATGATGTAAAAGTGGTTATTTTAGGACAAGACCCTTATCATGGTTTAGGGCAAGCAAATGGCATGTGTTTTTCAGTTGCTGATCTTCAAAAACACCCACCTTCACTAACTAATATTTTTAAGGAAATTGAATCAGATTTAGGACAGCCTAAGCCGATATCCGGAAATTTAGAACGCTGGTCAAAACAAGGTGTTTTTCTTTTAAATGCAACCCTAACAGTAAAAGCAAACAAAGCGGGGAGTCATCAAAATATGGGCTGGGAAACATTTACAGATGCCGTAATTAAATATATTAGTAACAATAAAGCACATGTTGTCTTTTTGCTATGGGGAGGATTCGCTAAGAAGAAATCTCGATTAATTGATAGTACCAAACATAGTCTATTGGTATCGGGTCATCCTTCACCATTAAGTGCGAATCGTGGGTATTGGTATGGAAATAAACACTTTAGTAAAGCTAACTTCCTATTGGAGCAAGCTGGCTCTGAGCCAATTGATTGGTGATTTTTGGTGTTTTAACTATATGTGGTTTTTCAGAAGTTTGTTTTTTAACTGTTTTGTTACAACTAAAAATGAGTAGTAAAAAATTAATTATAACTAAAGAAGAAAGAATTAGAGTAATTGTCATTATCATATCATTCTATTTGTGTCAAGTTTAATTGACGATTTGGTATTAACAAATATAATTAAAATTTTGTTAAAATTTATGTTTTAATTAAAAACTTAATAATGAGAGAGCTTATTCTCAATGGATTAGACTGAAAAGCTTTCTGTTTATAAAACAAGTGAATTGAAAATAACCCTACCTCGAAGTTTCAATTTATAGTTTAAAGACCAATTTTTTATAATCTACTTTTTCAGGAATAATTTCTAATTCTAAAAGCTGATTTTGAACTGTGTTTAATGTGTTTTCATTGATGAGGTCTTGTGCCCATTCTGTTAGTGAAAGCCATTCTTGAACATCTTCCAACCGTTGATTATATCTATTAGAAATGGTCTGGTCTATACTTGGGATTTCTTTAAACTCAATAGTTGTATTATTAATAATATTCAAAATAGTTTTCACATCTTCTACATTAGAATCTAAAAACTCATTTCTCACAGCAATCACGAAACATGGCCATGGCGTAGGACAGCTACCAATTCTTCTAAAAACACCTTCATCAACAATTGGTTTTGTTGTGAACTTTTCCCACATAAAATAATCTGCTGTACCTTTTTTTAAACTTTTTACGGCTCCATCAAGATTTTTTATTACTTCAAAAGTTAAATCATTATCTAAATCCCAGCTATTCTTTTCTGCATTTATAAAAGCCATAAGATGTGATCCCGAACCATGGCGACTTATAGCAGCTTTTTTACCTTTTAATTCATTAATAGATTTATATGCTGAGTTTGCGGCAACATGAATTCCCCAAATTAAAGGAGATTGTATAAATGTTTGAACAATTTTACTAGGATTTCCATCAATAATATCTTTTACTATGCCTTCAGTTAGAATAACAGCCATATCGACTTCGCCTTCACGTAAAGCGTTACACATTGCGCCAGTTCCACCAAAATAATCTTTCCACCTCAGGTTAATGCCTTCTTCTTTGTACTCGCCATTTTTTAATGTTAAATACCAAGCTAGATTAAAATGCTCTGGTACGCCGCCAATGTTAATTGTTTTCATGGTTTATATTCTATCTAATGCATATTTAATCAATAATTGAATTACGTCTTTAGGCGTTTTGCTGAAAGTCCCATCAGCCCTATTTGCAATTATAGCATTGAGTGAAAGGGCTTTATGGCCAAGCAATTTCGATAAGCCATAGATTACTGAAGTCTCCATTTCCAAGTTCGTAATTCTTAAATCCTTATGAATAAATGAATCTATTTTTGAATTCATATTTGAATCTTTAAGCGGCAACCTTAAAACGCGTCCTTGTGGCCCATAAAATCCACCTGCTGTTGCTGTTACACCTTTAAATATAGCATCACTATCAAAACGTTTCTCCAATGTTTTATTATTTTTTATAATAACAGGTCTTGATTTATGAGTATGCCAATTTGTATGTTCAATAAAGGCTTCTTCCATTTCTGGATGGCAAATGTGTTCAATTTGATAAAAATGAAGCATACCATTTAAATCAATTGCATGTGTACTCATTAAAATAGAATCCACTGGTATATCTGAATGTAATGATCCAGATGTGCCAATTCGTACTATATTTAATTGACTCAGCTCTTCTTTTGGCTGCCTAGATTCTAAATCGATATTAACTAAAGCATCCAATTCATTCAAAACAATATCAATATTATCTGGGCCAATTCCAGTGGAAATAACTGTTATTCGCTTTCCATTGTAAGTTCCGGTTTGAGTTTTGAATTCTCGTTTTTGAATTGAAAATTCTATCGTATCGAAATGCTGAGTTATTTCCTCTACACGATCTTGATCGCCCACAAAAATTATATCATTAGAAATGTGTTCAGGTTTCAAATGAAGGTGATAAACACTACCATCTGGATTTAATATTAGTTCTGAGTCTTTAATGCGCATGAATAGCTGATTTAATTAGTTTATTTTGATGCTTATCAAATTTATAATCTAAGCAACTAACACCGCCATATTTGATGGTGTTATTCATTTCCTTTTGGTAATTATGTTGGTGCTCTATGGCCAAATACCCCTTTCTATTCAACGTTAATTGATTCTCTTCCTCAGTATAAAATAATGATAACAAATTTATTACACGTTCAAGTTGTAAATCTCCATAACCATAATACCCTTGATAGTGTAATACATAACCCAATAAATGACGCTTTGATGTGATGTTGTTCTCTTTGATAAGTGTTAAGATATTATATTCTAAAGTACTTATGCCACTTCGCGTGTCTGGAAAGCGTTTGATATGTGCTATTAAACAGATGTTGAGATACTTAAAAGAAGATTCCTTTACTACTAGTGGTAGTAATAAATTATGATCTTTACCACAGTAAATGCGCCAAACATGTTTGGCTAAATCAATATCTTCAGGAGTTAACTTAACCTTTTCCTGGTAGTGTTCTGCCAACTGTTTTGGTTTTAATTCAGATAAACCTTTGAGTCCTTTTTCACCCTCAACACGACCACTACAAACTAAATAAATAGGTAAATTAACCTTTTTACATTTAAGTAAACTTATCACCGCAACCATATTAATATGACAAAATAAGTCATACTCAAACCATAGGATTACCTCTGTAAACGATTCGATGTTATTTAATTTATTGAATTCTTTGGTAATTTCTTTGCTACTTAATTTAATATCATAAAATGACTTAAAAAATGCTTTTCGTGTTTTTATAAACTCTTTTGAATCTAAATTTTCAACTGTTGGTCCAACACAAAGCGTCTCTTGCCAAGTAATGGTGTTTTGTGAATTACAAATATCTAATTGACCTAGATATTCAGTTAGGCTAGTACCGTTAGTAATATGCAAAGGATTGGCTGTCATTTATCCACCAACACGTTTTACATTAAATCCTTTGTCTTTCAGAATCTGCATGATGTTATCTCTATAATCTCCTTGAATAATGATCTTATCATCTTTAAAACTGCCACCAACACTCAATTTAGTTTTAAGTTCTTTAGCTAAGCTCTTAAAATCTTCAGTAGCGCCTGTATAACCTTCTAGTATAGTAATAGGTTTCCCTTTTCGCTTTTCATATTTACAGATTATAGGTTCATCTTGAAGCCATAAATCATTTTTAGAATCATTTGGTTCATTAGGATTTTCGGATTCATGATCCGGAAATAAGTTTTTAAGTTGATCTGCTAAATCCATAAATAATCCTATTTATTGATTAAACCTAATTCAACTAATCGTTCATTTAAAAATTCGCCAGCAGTAATGTCAGAATACTGCTTAGGATTATTTTCGTCAATACAATTTTCCAAAACATTAAGTTTCATATCGCTAATAGGATGCATAAAAAACGGAATAGAATAACGAGAGGTTCCCCAAAGTTCTCTTGGAGGATTAATAACGCGATGAATAGTAGATTTCAATTTATTGTTAGTATGTCTTGAAAGCATATCACCAACATTAATCATGATTTCATCCGATTCAGCAATTGCATCTAACCATTTACCATCGTTATTTTGAACTTGTAATCCTCGTCCTTGAGCACCCATTAGAAGCGTAATTAAATTTATATCACCATGTGCAGCAGCTCTAACTGCATTTCTTGGCTCTTTACTTATGGCAGGATAATGTATAGGTCTTAAAATTGAGTTACCATTATGTATATAATTGTCAAAATAATTTTCATCTAAATTGAGATGTAACGCCAATGCTCTAAGTACATACCTTGCTGTTTTTTCCAGCATTCTATAGGTTTCTTTCCCAATTTGATTAAAAGTTTCAGATTCTTCAATCTCCACATTTTTAGGGTATTCTGATTCTAAAGTAGGATTGTTTTCTACATATTGACCAAAATGCCAAAACTCTTTTAAATCTCCTTCTTTCTTTCCTTTAGCACTTTCTTTACCAAAAGAGATATATCCACGCTGCCCACCAATACCTGGAATTTCATATTTCCGTTTCGTTTCAACGGGTAATGAAAAGAAATTTTTAATTTCATTATATAATTTATCGACCAATGCGTCATTTAGAAAATGACCTTTTAGGGCTACAAAACCAATTTCTTGATAAGCGTGTCCTATTTCATCTATAAATTTTTGTTTTCTAATTGGATCCCCTGAAATAAAATCTTGAAGATTTACACTAGGTATTGCATTCATTGTAATGAGTATTTAAATCAATTATAATGTACAAAAGTAACGAAAACATAACTAAAATTCATATCCATTTGCTGTGTTTAAAAAAAAGTAACTTTAGAGATAAGTGATTCAATTTTTATTTACATTTGATTTTTGAATGTAATCCTAATACTATGTTGAACTCTACAAAGAGTAATATAACCTACGATAAGAAAAATTTAGATAATAAAACCCTATTAGAGCTTTATAAAAATATGCTCAAACCTCGATTAATAGAGGAGAAGATGCTTATTCTTTTAAGACAAGGGAAAATATCAAAATGGTTTTCAGGAATTGGACAAGAGGCAATTTCTATAGGTGTAACTATGGCACTTCGTAAGGAAGAATATATACTTCCTATGCACAGAAATCTAGGTGTATTTACCACTAGACAAATTCCATTGCATCGTTTATTTAGTCAATGGCAAGGAAAGGCAAATGGGTTTACAAAAGGAAGAGATCGCTCTTTTCATTTTGGAACTCAAGAATTCAATATTGTTGGAATGATTTCTCATTTAGGCCCGCAGCTTGGTGTAGCGGATGGAATTGCTTTAGCAAGTCTTTTGAAAAACAAAAAGCAAGTTACCGCTGTTTTTACAGGCGATGGTGGTACAAGTGAAGGTGATTTTCATGAAGCCTTAAATGTGGCATCGGTTTGGCAACTACCAGTAATATTTTGTGTTGAAAATAATGGGTATGGCTTATCAACACCAACAAAAGAGCAATATAGATGTAAGGATATAGCCGATCGTGGAAAAGGATATGGTATTGATTCGTTTATTCTTGATGGAAATAATATAATTGAAGTTTATAATAAAGTCTCGAAACTGGCTGAAAGTGTTAGAAAGCGACCAAGACCAATCTTAATTGAATTTAAAACGTTTAGGATGCGAGGCCATGAGGAGGCTAGTGGAACTAAGTATGTTCCTAAGGACTTAATGAATGCTTGGGCATTGAAGGATCCACTTGTCAATTATCAATCTTTTTTAAGAGATCAAAATATACTCTCTGAGAAACAGGAACTAAAAATGAAGGAAGAAATTGTTCATGAAATTAATGAACATTTAAAAATGGCGTATGCTGAAGATCCAATTGTTTCTAGTGCAAGTGACGAGTTAAATGACGTTTATAAATCATATGAATATGAGCATGTTGAGCCAAAAGAAAAAAAGGCAGAGCTTCGATTTGTAGATGCTATTTCAGAAGGATTACGTCAATCAATGCAAAAACATAAAGATCTCGTGATTATGGGGCAGGATATCGCTGAATATGGCGGTGTTTTTAAAATTACTGATGGTTTTTCTAAAGAATTTGGGAAACATCGTGTTAGAAACACACCTATTTGTGAATCCGCAATTGTGGAGGCTGGAATGGGATTATCCATAGCCGGAATTAAAAGTGTGGTTGAAATGCAATTTGCAGATTTTGTAACATCAGGATTTAATCCGGTTGTTAATTATTTGGCGAAATCACATTATCGATGGAATCAAAATGCAGATGTAGTTTTAAGAATGCCCTGTGGAGCAGGAATTGCCGCAGGACCATTTCATTCACAAACTAATGAAGCTTGGTTTACTAAAACACCTGGATTAAAAGTAATTTACCCTGCATTCCCCCTTGATGCAAAAGGATTATTGGCAACGGCTATTAATGATCCTAACCCAGTGTTGTTCTTTGAACACAAAGCATTATACAGAACTATTCGACAGGACGTCCCTACCGATTATTACACCATTCCATTTGGTAAAGCGGCTCTTTTATCCGAAGGTAACGATGTCACTATTATTACGTATGGAGCAGGGGTTCATTGGGCACTTGAGACTTTGGATAAAAACAGTGATATTAATGCTGATCTTATTGATTTAAGATCGCTTCAACCATTGGACAAAGAAGCAATATTTACTTCTGTGAAAAAGACAGGAAGAGCCATCATTTTACAAGAAGACTCTTTATTTGGAGGAATTGCAAGTGATATCTCTGCAATGATTATGGAGGAATGCTTTGAGAGTTTAGATGCACCTGTAAAGCGTGTTGCAAGTATGGAAACACCAATTCCATTTATAAATCAATTGGAAGATCAATATTTGTCCAAAGGTAAATTTGAAATCGCTTTAAAAGAATTGCTTGAATATTAATTCGATTTTTATAACCTTTTTACTTCCTAATTCTGTCTAAATCTGTATATTTTTAATTAGAAAATTATAGTAACTTGCTGTTTACTAATCTTTCTCTTATAGAGTTTTAAATTTATTTAAATGAAGAATATTTTCAATTCAGCACTCCTTTGGCTTTGCATGATAGGAGTACTAATGCTAAGTTATGGACAACAATCGAAAGACAGCATATATAATGGATTAAAGTTTAGAAGCCTTGGTCCATCACTCACGTCAGGTAGAATAGCAGATATAGCGATACATCCAGAAAATCAAAACATTTGGTACGTAGCGGTCGGTTCTGGAGGTGTTTGGAAAACTTCTAATGCTGGAACAACGTGGAAGCCAATTTTCGATAAGCAAGCTACATATTCAATTGGATGTATTACAATTGATTCTAATCACCCAAATACCATTTGGGTTGGAACCGGAGAAAATGTAGGAGGACGCCATGTGGGTTTTGGTGATGGTATTTATGTGAGTCATGATAATGGTCAGACCTGGAAGAATATGGGATTAAAAAGTTCAGAACATTTATCGAAAATAATTGTTCATCCTGAGAATTCTAATATTATTTGGGTTGCTTCTCAAGGTCCACTCTGGAGTAAGGGAGGAGAAAGAGGTGTTTATAAGACAATTGATGGAGGAGAAAACTGGAATCGTACTTTAGGTGACGAAAATTGGATTGGAGCTACCGATTTACTGATTGATCCTTCAAACAGTGATGTGTTGTATGCTGCAACTTGGCAACGACAAAGAAGTGTTGCTGCTTATTTAGGTGGTGGTCCTGGCTCTGGTATACATAAAAGCATAAATGGTGGAGATACATGGACAGAACTTACTGATGGAATACCTAAATCAAATTTAGGAAAAATAGGATTAGCCATGTCTCCATTTAATTCAAACGTCATCTATGCCGCTATCGAATTAGATCGCAAGCAAGGAGGCTTGTTTATGTCAAAAAATAATGGTGTTTCTTGGGGAAAACAATCTGATGCCGTTTCAGGTGGAACAGGGCCACATTATTACCAAGAATTATACGCATCTCCTCATCAAGAAGGAAAATTGTATTTAATGAGTAACTACGTTCAAGAATCTAACGATCATGGTAAAACATTTAAACCCATGAATGAAGATAAAAAGCATGTGGATAGTCATGCATTAGCATTTAAAAAATCTGACCCTAATTATTTGCTCTTTGGTACTGATGGAGGACTTTATGAAACTTTTGATTTAACTAAAAGCTGGCGTTTTATTAGTAATTTACCACTTACGCAATATTATAAAGTTGCCGTTGATGATTCTACTCCATTTTATAATATTTATGGTGGTACTCAGGATAATGGATCTCATGGAGGTCCTTCAAGAACTATCAGTTCTGCAGGTATTACAAATGCAGATTGGTGGATAACATTAGGTGCAGATGGTCACCAATCAGCAGTGGAACCTGGTAACCCAAATATTACTTATGGCGAATATCAGCAGGGATGGTTGTTTAGAATTGATCAAACAACAGGCGAAACATTATTTATTCAGCCACAACCTGGAGAGGGAGATCCTTATGAACGGTTTAATTGGGATGCACCCATTTTAGTCAGTCCTCATAATCCAACACGTTTATATTTTGCGTCACAACGTGTCTGGAAATCAGAAAACAGAGGTGATGAATGGATCCCTATATCTAAAGATTTGAGTCGAAATCAAAATCGTATTGAGATTCCAATGATGGGCAAACAACAAAGTTGGGACAATGCTTGGGATGTAGGAGCTATGTCTAATTACAATACAATTACGTCGTTAGCAGAATCACCAAAACAAGAAGGTTTGCTATATGCAGGTACAGATGATGGTATTATTCAAGTAACTGAAAATGGTGGTGTAACATGGTCAAAAATTGAAGTGGGATCTATAAAAGGTGTGCCTTCAACAGCTTTTGTGAATGACTTAAGAGCAGATCTTTTCGATGCTGCGATAGTGTATGCGGCTTTAGATAATCATAAATATGGGGATTATAAACCATATCTTATTAAAAGTACTAATAAAGGTAAAACATGGACTTCTATAAATGGAGATTTACCTAATACATTGATTACTTGGCGCCTTGTTCAAGATCATAAGAAAAAAAATCTTCTTTTCGCTGCTACAGAATTCGGCGTTTATTTTACAGCTAATGGAGGCCAGAATTGGATAAAATTAACTGGAGGATTACCTACAATATCAATTCGAGATATTACCATTCAGCGTAGAGAAGATGACCTTGTTGCTGCTTCTTTTGGTCGTGGATTTTATGTATTGGATGATATAAGTGCATTGAGAAATTTTGAACATACGTCGTCAAAACCTGAAGTGACTTTATTTAAAGTAAAACCTGCTTATTGGTATGTAGAAAAGGAGGAAATATATGGGCAAGGTAATGCGCGATATGCGGCAGAAAACCCTCCATTTGGTGCTGTTTTCACTTATTTCCTTCCCGAAAAATTAAAATCGATTAAATCTGAACGACAAGAAAACGAGAAAAAATTGGTTAAACAAAATTCTGCTATCAAGTTTCCTGGCTGGAACTCTTTAGAAAAAGAAACACAACAGGAAGAACCACAGCTAATTCTTATTATAAAAGATTCAAATGACAAGGTTATAAATAAAGTTATTGGTCATAATAAAAAAGGGTTTAATAGAGTAAACTGGGATTTAAGTTATCCTGATCGTACTGGCGAAAAATTAATTCCAGTTACTATTATAGATCCTTGGTCTGATAATACGGTATTAGCAACTCCAGGTGGTTATACTGTAACTTTAACTAAAAAGGTTGATGGCATAATTACAAATATTTCAACGCCGCAAAACTTTGAAGTTATTCCTCTTAAGGAAGGAACATTAAAAGGAGTGTCTCATAATGAAATTAAGTCCTTTATTGAAATGCATCAGTTATTCCAAGAAGATCTCAATGCAACTGCAATGACATTGTCAAAACAGCTTTTGAAAATTGATGCTATGAAGAGGGCTGCGGATAAATCAGTTCATCTATCAAATGAACTTTTAAATAAAATATCCCAAACCAGAATCCAATTACTAGCTATTGATAAAGAATTAAACGGAGATAAAACCAAAGGAGAAATTGGTGAACGCTCAAATCCAACACCGTTTGATGGAGATTTTATTGGAATTGCTGCTTCACAAAGTACATATGGTCCAACTGGAAATCATATAGCAGCAGTAAATAGGGCTAAAAATCAGTTGAAAACAATAAAGTCAAAACTCTCAGTTATTATAAAAAACGCGATGACCGTTATTGAAAAAGAGTTAAAACAAGCTGGAGCTCCATGGATTGAAGGTCAGGGTTTAATTGATAATTAATCTCTTACTAATTAGAAAACAAAAGCCAGAAATAATTTTTATTTCTGGCTTTTTTATATCTAACTTCTGATACGTTATATTTTACTGCAGCGATTTTGCTACAGCTTCAACCTCGTCTAAAACACGTAGTAGATTGCCACTCCAAAGCATTTCTATTTGCTCCTCAGTATAACCACGACGTACGAGTTCTAAGGTAACATTAAATGTTTCAGACGCATCACTCCAGCCATCGACGCCACCACCACCATCAAAATCACTACTAATACCAACATGTTTAAGGCCAATTTTTTCAACTAAATAATCGATATGATCAACAAAATCTTGAACATTAACTTTCGCCGCAAATCCATTTATTTTGTTGGTCTTTTCATCTGCTAATCGCCTTATTGTCGCACGTTTCTCAAAATATATTTCTTGAGCTGCTTTATCAAATTGACTCAATTCACTCCAATCATACCATTTAGTATCTAACGAATCTGCTACTGCTTCCCTTATAGATTTAATAGCTTTTTCTCTGGCATTATTTTTTTCTGTATTCAAATAGGTTTGAAATGCTACGGTTTGAATCACACCTCCATTTTGTTTCATTAATTCGAGTTGATCGTCATCTAAATTTCTACTGTGATCACATAAAGCTCTGGCTGCAGAATGAGACGCAATAATTGGTGCTTTACTTAATTGAATCATTTGTATCATAGCTTCCTTAGATGGATGTGAGACGTCAATCATCATTCCTAATCGATTCATTTCCGAAATGACTTCTTTTCCCAAATCACTTAAACCATTATGTAACCAAATTTCATCTTCTTCACCAGTATTACTATCACTTAGCTGACTATGTCCATTATGAGCAAGCGACATATATCGTGCTCCTAGATTATAAAATTTTTCAACATTGGCAATGTCATTTCCAACGGGAAAACCATTTTCAATTCCTATCATTGCGACTTTTTTACCAGATTTATCTATGCGTCGTACATCGTCAGAAGTCGTAGCCATTTCAATTTCATCAGGTGCAATTTCATTGACCAACTTATGAATGGCATCAAATTTTGACATGGCATTGTCATAGGCGTTTTTAAATCCTTCATCTGTTAATGTATCTTGTCCTGTATAGACCACAAACCAAGCAACATCCAATCCTCCGGTTTTCATTTTTGGTAAATTAACTTGTGATTCTAAATTCTGAGTGTAATTTATAGAATCTGTGAAATTTTTAATATCAATATCGCAATGAGTATCTAGTGTGATAACGCGTTTGTGAATGCCTTGAGCGCGTTCAATGAGTGCTAAAGAGTCATTATTTGTCATGCCATCATCTTTTAGTTTTATTTCATTTTTACAAGAGAATATTGTAATACATAAAAACAAAGAAAGTACTGTGCTTTTCATTTTAAGGATAGTTAGTTAGTATCGTGAAAATACAAAAAATAGAGTAGAAGTGGCACCACTTAATATTGACCTATGAAATACCTATTTTATTTCGGCTTCAGATACGATAAATGGATATGCTGCTTTAATTTCAGTAAATTCGTCTTTTGTGAAAATTCCAGATGAGTTTCCTAAAACATTTATGGCATATTGTTCTCGTAATTCAGAATAAGCCTTTGTTAATTCATCTTGAACGGCAATGTAGAATATATATGAAGTCAATTTATTATTTTGCAATGAAACAATAGCCTTATTTGGGTTGTCAGACAAATAGTTTTCGCCTTTTCCATTACAATAGCTACAGGATTTATCGGCGTTATTATCTAAAAAAAGTTTTGTAATCCGTTTTAACTCTTCAATAGCTATGATATCATTATTAACTAAGATTTCATTAGTTGCATTTAAACTGATTTTCAAAACATTTCGTTGATGCGTATCGAGATTACAAATGGTTCCTGGAGGACAATTTTTTGGAAGTTTTCTGTTGATTCCTTTATCAACAGAAATAGTGGTAGTAACTAGAAAGAATATTAAAAGTAAAAAGGCGATATCTGCCATAGATCCAGCATTAACTTCAGGGGCATTGTGACGAAATGATTTCATGATTATGATATTTTGAGTTCATTATTTGGAATCAAAAACAATACCATTATTTCTTAAACAAAAGAAAACCAGCAAGTTCGTGGATCTTGCTGGTTTTCTGCTAATTGATTGATGAAATTAAATGTGTGCTTTTGATACTTATTTCGCCGTGTCTAAGTCGTCATTAACGGTATGCGAAGTATCGATAATTTTTGATAAAGTTTTCATGACTACTGATGTTTTGATTAATTGATGTTAAAGCAGATTATCTAAATCGTCTTTTACTGTTCCAAGTATTACTATTTGTACTTTGTAATCTTGCTGTAATTTGATTGTTGTTTAATGTTCTCATGATTTGTACGTTTTTTGATTGATGGTTAAATTTGATGAAGACTATCTAAATCGTCTTTTGCTGTTCCAAGTATTACTATTTGTACTTTGTAATCTTGCTGTAATTTGATTGTTGTTTAAAGTTCTCATAATGCTATATTTTTAAGTTTTTAATTTCGATGTTATACCTAATAGACGTCCAATTTTGATAATTGTTACAGTACTATGCATAACAAAGTAACAAATTAACATAGTTTAACACATTCTCTAGTGTTACGATGCTGAATATTCGTGTTAAAGTCTGAAGAATCACCCAATTATCATTTTTTTTTGAAATGTTTTTAACAATGCTGTTGGATAATCTTATAAAAGGTTAATTTTGTGAGAATTTTTTTGAGGGATTATATATTTATGTCAATAGTAGAAACTACAGAACAACAGCAAGAAACGAAAAAGCGATTATACGATTATCAATTAAATGATCTTAATCGAATTTTTGATGTTTTTGATAACGCACCAGATAATTATAATTTGTTGTATCAACTACCAACTGGTGGAGGTAAGACAGTTGTATTTTCAGAGATCGTTCGTCGCTATATAAAAAAGCATGATAAGAAAGTTGTGATTCTTACACATCGAATAGAGTTGTGTAAACAAACGTCTAAAATGCTGACTGGTTTTGATGTGAAAAACAAAATCATTAACAGTAAAGTCAAAGAATTACCGGACCAAGATCAATACAAATGTTTTGTGGCAATGGTCGAAACATTAAATAATAGACTTAATGATGAAAAACTTAATCTTGAAGATATTGGTTTAGTAATTATTGATGAGGCACATTATAATTCATTTAGAAAATTATTTAAATTTTTTGATAATTGCTTTATTCTAGGAGTTACAGCTACACCTTTAAGTTCAAACATCAAGTTACCAATGAAAGACAACTATAAGCAACTTATAGTTGGTGATAACATTGCAACTTTAATTAAGAATGGATTTTTGGCCAATGCTGAATTATATAATTATGACGTTGCTCTAAGTACGTTGAAAGTCGGTATAAATGGAGATTATACAGTAAAATCTTCTGAAGCTTTATATACAAATTCTTTAATGCAGAGTAAATTGTTACATGCGTATGAAGAAATGTCTAAAGGGAAAAAGACTTTAATTTTTAATAACGGAATTAACACCTCTAAAGAAGTGTTTTATTCTTTTTCTAGAGCAGGATATAATGTAAGACATTTAGATAATACGTGCTCTAAACAAGAACGTAAAGAAATTTTAAAATGGTTTAAAAATACACCTGATGGCGTATTAACTTCTGTAAGTATCCTTACAACCGGATTTGATGAGCCATCGGTGGAGTCTGTTATATTGAATCGTGCAACACGATCTTTGACCTTATATTTTCAAATGATTGGAAGGGGCTCAAGGGTCTTAAATGATAAAAGCTCTTTTTTAGTTTTAGATCTTGGAAATAACGCTGTGCGTTTCGGGCCATGGGATCAATCTACGGATTGGCAACATATCTTTAAAAATCCAGATATGTACCTCGAAAATTTACGCCTGGATGAGGATATTGAACGCGATTTTGTTTATGTCCTACCTGATCTAATTAAGCAGAGATTTAAAGGCGTAAAAATGACAGAATTTGATATTAAAGCCGAGTACAACAAAGTGATTCAAGAAGGATTAAAATCTATGGCTGCCATTGAACGCTCTATTGAGCATCATTCGGAAATGTGTATAACAAGCAGCGAGGATATATTTGAAGCAAGAGAACTAGCAAAATTACTTCAGGATGATATTGCTTACCGCATCAAAAAATATTCATATTGTATCATGAATAGTACTCAGAATTACAAAGATTGGCTTTTTGAAGAATATAATAGAAAGCTAAGGTTAAGCTTTAATGGTAAGTTTTAACGTTTATTTAAAATTTTTGTTGATTTATCGCGTTATTTTCGGACTTAGGAACAGTTTTTGATTTTCCGATGTCATGTATATTATTATAACTATATGAGGTTTAAAATAATTCTTTTTTTCATTTTTATTGTGTCATTGCAAATGCATGCACAAGTTAATGATGATGAGAAAAAGTCCGTAAAAATACCTGCAGAAAAATCAAAGAAAAAAGATTCTACACCGTCCGCTTTCAAAATTGAACCAAAGGATATTGGTTTATCAAAAACGAAAAAAAATATTAATGGAATCCCGATTACAAATAAAGTGACCATTAAAGAACATAAAGAAGAATTTTCTATGTTTGATAATAGTACACTAATTAATCCTGGTGTTATTTTTGAAAAACGCTGGAATCAAAAAGCAGTTGAGCAAGGCATTAAACTTGAAGCTATGTCCGATCAATTTCTTGGCAATTATAGTGTAACTGGGGTTTCTGTAAATATTGTATGTAGAGACCACGAATATCCAGATGGTGATTTGGTAAGAGTATTTGTTAATGGCGATGTTTTTATTCCAAGATTACTATTAACTGGAGGCTATAAATCATTTGATGTGCCACTCATAGAAGGCATCAATGAAATTGTGTTTCAAGCTTTAAACCAAGGAGAATCTGGGCCAAATACCGCTGAATTTCAGGTTTATGATGATAATGGCAATTTGGTGTCTTCAAAAAAATGGAATTTGTTGACAGGTGTAAAAGCAAAAATTATCGTTATAAAAGAAGAGGAAAATTAAAAAAACAATAGCTCTTATTAGATTTAAAGCCAAGCATTTCTGAAAAATAACCGTAGAATAATATTCTATCCCTTATATTTGCAACAAATTAGGTCGAAACGTATCTAATAACATTGTAACCACTGAATCAATATTTCGGTAATTAATTTCAAAAATTACCTTTCATAATCATTTTTTTAGTAATTCAATTCTAACAATAACTATTAACATATTTTAAATAACGAATGGCTAAGTCTCAACAGACCTTTAACAAAATTGAAAAAGAAAAAGCACGTCTAAAAAAACGTGAAGAAAAGAAAAAGAAAAAAGAAGCACGCAAGGCTGAACAAAAAGAGCATGGAACTCAAGGCATACAATTTGCGTATGTAGATTTCAACGGAAATCTAACAGATACGCCTCCAAATCCAGAAGACAAAATTAAGGTTAAAGCCGATAATATTGTTTTAGGTATTCCTAAAAAAGACGACAGCGATATTGAAGAATTTGATCCAATCCGCAAAGGGAAGGTGTCATTTTTTGATAATTCTAAGGGCTTTGGTTTTATCATCGACACTGAAGATAATGAAAAGTACTTCTGCCATGTAAGTGGTTTAATTGATGAGATACAAGAGAATGATAAGGTTCAGTTTGAACTTGAAAAAGGGCAACGTGGAATGAATGCCGTTCGCGTTAAATTGATTTAATTTAGAGTAGTTTTTCTACTTCTACCACATCACCTGAATTCATATTATCTAAAATAATTGTCCCAACCCTTACGCGAATTAATCGTAGCGTTGGGAATCCTACAGCGGATGTCATTTTACGAACTTGACGATATTTCCCTTCGTTAATTGTGATGGATACCCAAGAGGTAGGGCCATGTCTATCATCTCTAATTTTTCTTGATCGTTCTGGAAAACTTGGAGGTGTAACAAATTTATAGGCTTTACATGGCTTTGTTAAATATTTAGTGCCATCAAATCCAATTTCTACGCCTTGTTTTAATTGTGTGATGGCCTTTTCAGTTATAGCACCATCCACTTGAACATAATATTCTTTTTCTATTTTTTTACTACAAATTTCATAACTTAATTTTCCGTCTGTAGTCAATAGTAGCAGACCTTCTGAAGCTTGATCCAAGCGTCCTATTGCCATTGTGGATTCTGGAAAAGCAAACAATTCACCAAGAAATTTTTTCTTCTTTTCGTGTTTAGCATTCGTATAAAACTGACTCAAAACACCGAAGGGTTTGAATATTTTAAAATGCCGATGATTCTGCTTAGAATTTTCCATTTAAAATAGCATTGACTAATGTTTTTGACAGAATCTTTCCTTGTGCTTTTTCTCTAACCATTTCAAACGAATATCTGAAATCACAGCCTTCATTATAAGCACTACAACCATAAGCTGTTTTGCCTTTAATTATTGTACCTTTTTTACATTTAGGACAAAATACGGCATTTGAAACTTCATTAACTGTTTTTTTAGGCTCAAAAACGATCTTGTATTGATCATCAAAACGAAGTAAACCTTCAACCGTTCCTGTTTCTGTTTTAAAGCCTTTCAAATTTACTGTGGATCCTTTTTGAAGTATTCGAATCCATTGTTTATCTGATATTTTTTTCCCTTTGAAACTAAATGCTAATTTGAAATCACATCCTGATTTATAGGCACTACAACCATAAGCTGACGTTCCTTTCAATAGTGTACCAGTTTTACATTTTGGACATTTTTGATTTGTTAATGCCACTTTTGATACCGTTTTTACTTTTAACTTACGTTCCTTAACAACATTGGCTTGTGAAATATTTGCGCGTTTAGTTTCACTTCGCACTTCATATACCAATTCATCAACCATAAGTTTCATATTCTTAATAAATACGCCAGCACTAAAGTTTCCTCTTTCAATATCTTTTAGTTGTTTCTCCCAAGAGCCTGTAAGCTCAGCTGATTTTAAAATTTTATTTTGAATTGTTTCTATTAAAGTAATTCCAGTAACTGTTGGTAATATTTGTTTTTTATTACGCTTAATGTATTGCCGTTTAAAAAGTGTTTCGATAATATTTGCACGTGTTGATGGTCTACCAATCCCATTATCTTTCATTAATTCTCTCAGTTCTTCGTCATCAACTTGTTTGCCCGCAGTTTCCATGGCGCGTAGAAGTGAGGCTTCAGTAAAATGGTTAGGAGCTTTAGTTTGTTTTTCAAGAAACATCGGTTCATGAGTTCCTTTTTCTCCTTTTATAAAAGTAGGCAACAGGTTCGATTCCTTTTCATCTTTAGTACCAGATTCAAACACAACTTTCCAACCTTTTTTTAAGATTTCTTTTCCAGTAGTTTTAAAATTAACGTCATCGGCTTTTCCAATTACGGAAGTATTTGAAACTGCACAATCTTCATAGAAAACAGCAATAAAACGTTTTACAATTATATCATAGACTTGTTGTTGATTGAATTGTAAGTTGATTTGAATACCTGTAGGAATTATAGCGTGATGATCGGTTACTTTTTTATCATTAAAAACGCGAGATGATTTTTTGATTTTTTTACCAAGGAGTTGCTGAGTTAAGCTCGAATAGTTGGTCAAATTCTTTAGAATACCTTGTATTTTTGGATATACATCATTAGGTAGAAATGTGGTATCAACTCTAGGATAGGTCACGACCTTTTGTTCGTATAACTTTTGGACAATCTTTAAAGTTTCATCAGCAGAAAATCCGAATTTCGTATTGCAATACACCTGAAGACCTGTTAGATCAAAAAGCTTTGGAGCATACTCGGTTCCTTTCTTTTTGCTAACAGACACAATCTCAAAATCTGAAGTCTTCACTTTATTTGCAAGTAATTCTCCATCGGCCATTTTTAAAAATCGACCATCTTCAAAACTAAATAAAGTATCACGATACAAGGTCTGCAGCTCCCAATAGGGTTGTGGCTTAAAATCTTCAATCTCTTTGAAGCGATTTACTAACATTGCTAGCGTTGGTGTTTGTACACGACCAACAGATAATACTTGCTTATATCCACCATGTTTAACGGTGTATAATCTTGTCGCATTCATGCCTAGTAACCAATCTCCAATTGCACGAGAAAATCCAGCATAATACAGATTGTCGTAGTCTGATGATGGTTTTAAATTTTGAAACCCTTCTTTAATAGCTTCGGTTGTTAATGATGAAATCCATAACCGTTGAACTTCACCTTTATAATTGGCTTGATCGAGGACCCAACGCTGTATCAACTCTCCTTCTTGACCAGCATCACCACAATTGATAACAACATCGGCTTTATCGAATAATCCTTTTATAATTTTGAACTGCTTCTGAATTCCTGAATTACTAACGACCTTCGTTTTGAACTTTTCAGGAAGCATCGGTAAATTATTAAGATCCCAACTTTTCCAGTAAGACTTGTAATCATTTGGTTCCATCAACGTGCATAAATGCCCAAATGTATAGGTAACCGCATAACCATTACCTTCGTAATAGCCATCACGTTTAATATTTGCTCCTAGAACAGATGCTATTTCACGCGCCACACTAGGCTTTTCGGCAATACAAACTTTCACGATAATTAAGGAGTATTAAATTTTTAAGAGCTTGCAAAATAATAATTTTAACTCAATGTTACCACCAAACTACAAAGCATTTAATAACTTCTCCGTTGGGATACTTTATCCAGCATAAAGGCGCTGTATGTTGAGAAGTTATAATCTCAATTTTTGGAATAAATTGTTCAAATGACAACCAATCTATTTGTGTATGTATTTCCACTAGCCAATTAATTTTAGTAGGAATGTGAAACTTACACTTTGACAATTGATCCAATTCTGAAATTTTTACATAAATACCTTTAATGCATTCATTATTTATTAATTTGAATGAATTATGAATTAATTGAATAGGTACAAATAATTGTGCCTTAAAGTATACGAATTGTTCAATGGCTTCCGATTTTAGATTGAATTGTTTTAAAAGCTCTTTTGTCTCTAGCCTATACAGATTGGGTAGCTGTTTTTCTTTAAGTTTCGTTAGCTTATTAATTAAACTGTCTTTTCTATTGGGTCCAATCCAATGCTCCAGTTCCGTAGCTCCAACCGATTCATCATATAAATAAAACTTATAAACTATTTCTAAATGAATTGGCTTTCCTTTGTAATTTATGAGACTATCAAGTTCTCCAAGTGTCAATTTACCGCGTTGAATCTGAAGGTTCTCAGCAATTATATCAATAGATGCATTGGAAATTAAGAGATGAGATACAAAGCGTTCAACACGTTTTCCTAGTCTTAGTTTTGAATTAATGGTATCATTAAATGCAGTTGTATTCTGCTCTGGAATTTGAAATTGATTCAAGCCCAATATTGAATCGGCTTGCCACAATAGCGGTGTATCCAAAAACCCTGAATATTGAAAATTGATCTCATTTGAAATTTTTGTCATGTTAAGGCTGAAATTACAAATAAGTTTATAATTAAATCTACCTTTGTAGTGCAATTTAAACCACAGTGATGTCAACATTTTTAGATTTAGGAATTCGGAAAGATTATATTAAGGCTTTGAAAGAACTTAATATAAAATCACCAACAATTATTCAGGAGCAAACCATTCCGTTGTTGCTAGGGAAATCTACCGACTTTATTGGCTTAGCTCAGACAGGTACTGGAAAAACTGTAGCTTTTGGTTTGCCAATATTACATCATATTGATCCAAAAAAGGAAGAAGTACAGGCTTTAATTCTTGCGCCAACTAGAGAGTTAGTACAACAAATTCAAAAGCAATTATTCAAATTCACTAAGTATTGCGACTCGAAAATTTTCGCAGAAAAAGTATATGGTGGTGAGAAGATGGACATTCAAATTAGAAGATTAACAAGAACGACACATATATTAGTAGCAACACCAGGTCGATTATTAGATCTTATTGAACGTGGTGCTGTAGATATTCAAAATATTAAAACATTGGTATTAGATGAAGCAGATGAGATGCTTAGTATGGGTTTTAAAGACGATTTGAATAAAATATTAAAATATAATACAGGTCAAAGACACACATGGTTGTTTTCTGCTACTATGCCAGAAGGTATTAAACAAATCATTAAAAATTACATGTCTCCTGATGCTGCAAAAGTTGAAGTTAATAGAGAGTTTTTAGTTAATGCAAACATCACGCATCAATATATTTCAACGACTATAAAAGACAAAGTGAATCTCTTGACGCGAATTATTGAACGTAGAGAAGGGGAACGTGGTATTATTTTTTGTCGAACAAAAGCTGGAACTCAAAATCTTACTGAACAGCTTTTAAATGAAGGGTTTTCAGTAGGCGCTTTGGAAGGTGATATGCAACAGCGAGACCGCGATAAAGTAATGCGTGCTTTTAAAAATCAATCGTTAGATATCTTAATTTCAACAGATGTATCCGCCAGAGGTATTGATGTTAGTAATTTGGCATTTGTCATTCACCATCAACTTCCAGAACACATAGAATATTATACGCATCGCAGTGGTCGTACAGCAAGAGCTGGTAAAAAAGGAAATTCTATTGCATTAATTATTCCTGGTGAAATGCAAAAAATAATTGATCTACAAAAACAATTAGGAATAACCTTTAAAGAAATCATTATGTAGTCGGTTTTCAATTTGAATTGAACTTAAAAATGACGATATTTATGTTTATGAATAAACGACTCATTTTAAAGAAAAGACCAATTGGTTTTCCTGATGAAAACACATGGGCATTAGAAGAAGAAGCCATCAATAATCTAAATGATGGTGAGGTACTAGTTCAACAACATTACGTGTCTTTGGATCCTGCAATGCGCGGATGGATGAATGAAGGAAAATCATATATAGAACCTATTAATCTTGATGATGTGATGCGCGCTGGCTCCATTGGAAAGGTAATTAAATCAAATAATCATCCTAAATTAAATGTTGGTGATTGCATAGCAGGTTGGGGAGGTGTACAGCAATACGTGGTTACAGAGGCTCAAAACTGGCATAAAGTAGATGAAACATTAGCTTCAATGCCGCTATATCTGAGTACATTGGGGATGACTGGAATGACGGCTTATTTTGGAATTCTTGAGGTTGGTAAAATTAAAGAAGGAAATGTAGTTTTAGTGTCAGGAGCAGCAGGAGCAGTTGGCAGTATTGTTGGTCAAATAGCAAAAATTAAGGGATGTACTGTTATTGGCATAGCTGGAGGAAAGGAGAAATGCGATTATCTAGTTGATGAATTAGGTTTCGATGGATCAATAGATTATAAAACAGAAAACGTGATGCTTTCCATTAGAGAAAAGTGTCCTAAAGGCATTGATGTATTCTTTGATAATGTTGGAGGTGATATGTTAGATGCTGCATTAGTGCATATTAGAAAACATGCACGTATCGTAATCTGTGGTGCTATTTCACAATATAATAATACCGCGCGAATCAAAGGGCCTAGTAATTATTTATCGCTATTGGTAAATAGAGCAACAATGCAAGGTATGGTTGTATTTGATTATGCAGATAGGTATGCAGAAGCAGCCAAACAAATGAGTTACTGGATTCAACAAGGTAAACTTAAAAGCAAAGAAGATATCTACGAAGGAATTGAAAATTTTCAAGAAACATACAATCGATTATTCACTGGCGCTAAACATGGCAAATTAGTGTTAAAAGTGCTCTAGAATTCTAATTATAGTAGTATTTTTAGAGTCTTATTTATTAAACAACCAACATGAAAAAATTAATTATGATTTCCTTTGTAGCTCTGCTCTTAGGATTCCAGTCTGTTCACGCACAAAAATCAAAAAAAGAAACAAAACAACCTCTTGATGAAATTAAAATAAATGGTCTTAAATGGAGGAGTATTGGTCCTTCATTAACGTCTGGTCGAATTTCTGATGTTGCTGTAAATCCTAATAATCCATTTGAATATTATGTAGCTGCTTCAGCTGGTGGTGTATGGAAGACGAGTAACTCTGGTATAGATTTTAAACCAATTTTTGACGATCAAGGATCCTATTCTATTGGTTGTATTACTATTGATCCTAATAACACCAATGTTATTTGGGTAGGAACTGGAGAAAATAACAACCAACGTTCGGTTTCTTATGGTGATGGTATTTATAAATCTATTGATGGTGGTTCATCATGGCAACATATGGGTTTAAAAATGTCGGAACATATTGGAAGAATTATAGTCCATCCAGAAAATTCAGATATCGTTTATGTTGCTGCAATTGGTCCGTTATGGAGTAAAGGTGGTGATAGAGGTTTATACAGAACGACTGATGGTGGAACTAATTGGGAAGCTGTACTTACAGTAGATGAGCATACAGGTGTAAATGATGTGGTTATGGATCCGAGAAATCCGGATATATTATATGCTTCAACATTGCAACGTCGTCGTCATGTTTATACTTATGTTGGTGGTGGACCAGGTTCAGGAATGCATAAAAGTACTGATGGAGGTACAACATGGACTGAGATAAATAAAGGTTTACCTAAAACTGAATTAGGTAGAATTGGACTTGCAATTTCTCCTGCAGATCCCGAAATAATTTATGCTATTGTAGAAGCTGCTGATAGCAAGGGCGGATTTTTTGCGTCTACAAATAGAGGTGCATCATGGGAAAAAAGAGGAAGTCATAAAACCAGTGGTAACTATTATCAAGAAATAATAGCGGATCCTATTGAGCCTAATACAATTTATTCTATGGACACATGGATGTCTGTAAGTCATAATGGTGGTAAAACATTTGAAAAAGTAGGCGAAGTATTTAAGCATGTCGATAACCATTGCATGTGGATAGATCCAAATAATAATAAACATTGGCTTGTTGGTTGTGATGGAGGTATGTATGAAACATTTGATGCTGCCAAGACATGGGATTTTAAAGAAAATATTCCAGTTACTCAGTTTTACAAAGTGGCAGTAGATAATGATTTTCCTTTTTATAATGTGTATGGAGGAACTCAAGATAACTTTAGTTTGGGAGGCCCTTCTAGAGTAATAACCAATCATGGCATAACTAATTTCGATTGGTTTATTACAAATGGAGGCGATGGCTTTGAATCTCAAATTGATCCAAACAATCCAGATATCGTTTATGCACAATCTCAAAATGGATACTTAGTACGCTATGATAAGAAAAGTGGTGAAATAATTGGTATTCAGCCAAGCGAAAGGGACAATGAAAATGCATATCGCTTCAACTGGGATTCTCCATTAATGGTAAGTAGACATGCTTCTGGACGTTTGTATTTCGCTGGAAACAAAGTCTTCAGATCAAACGATTATGGTAATAGCTGGGATGTTATTAGTGATGATTTGACACAGCAAATTAATAGAAATACATTAAAAGTCTATGATAGAATTGTAAGTATTGATGCCGTAGCAAAAAATGGTTCTACGTCCCTTTATGGTGCCGTAGTAGCTTTGTCTGAATCGCCAATTGATGAAAATTTATTGGCTGCTGGAACCGATGATGGTCTAGTTCAAATAACAGAAAACGGTGGCGCAACATGGCGAAAAGTAAGTGCAATTCCTGGTGCTCCAAAACAATCTTATGTCAATAGCGTGTATCTTTCAAAGCATGATGTAAATGTGATTTACGTTGCTTTTAATCATCATAAGTTTGGCGATTTCAAGCCTTATATTTTTAAGTCAAATGATAAAGGTATTAGTTGGACAAACATTAGTAGTAATTTACCAAAAGGGAGTGTCTATTCAATTGAAGAAGATCATATTGATTCAAATTTAATTTTTTGTGGAACTGAATATGGAGCTTTCTTTTCTCCAAACCAAGGACAACGATGGAAGGAACTAGCTGCTGGCTTACCAACTATTGCCGTTAGAGATATTGCAATTCAAGAACGTGAAAGTGATTTAGTATTAGGAACTTTTGGTCGAGGATTTTATGTGATGGATGATTATTCGTCCTTACGCTCAATCGATAATAGTACGCCATCAGAAACTGCAAAAATTTATGGCATAAGAGATGCTTTGATTTGGGAACCAAGTTTACCACTTGGATTACCTGGAAAAGCATTTCAAGGGGATAATTTTTACACATCTCCTAATCTTGGTCCAGAAGCAATGATTACCTATTATTATGATGAAGATTATAAAACATTAAAAGAGAAGAGAACTGCTAAAGAAAAGGACCTAATTAAAAATGAAAAAGATGTTATTTATCCTAGTCATTCTGAATTAACTGCTGAAAACGATGAAGACAAAACTCAATTAATTTTTACGATTAAGAATAGTAATGGTCTAGTGGTGAAGAAAGAACTGAAAACTCCTAAAAAAGGATTACAACGTTTTCATTGGAATTTAAGATATACACTTCAAAACCCTATTAATTTGAGTGCCTCTTCATTTTATAATCCATGGGAACCTATAGATGAAGGTACTTTGGTAGAACCAGGAGCTTATACTGTAGAGATGCATATGTATACAAATGGAACATTAACATCGTTGGTGCGTCCTGTTTCATTTAATGTTGTTGCATTAAACAATACGGTAATGCCTGCTACAGATAGAGCGGCGAAGGTAGCATTCCAAAAACAAGTAATGCAATTAGAAGCTGATTTAGGAGCTTGTCAGAAAATAATTAGTGAAACGAATAACAAACTTAAATACATTAAGTCTGCTATTAAACGTTCAGAACAACCCTATGGATTATGGTCCAAATCGGTTGTAGCAATTGAAGATAAGTTAAAAGCAATTGGCATAGAACTTTATGGTGATGCGGCAAAAAGAAGATTAGATATTAGTCAACCACAAACGCCTGCGAATAGAATAGGAAACATTAGCTACGAGCAAAAGTATTCGACATCAGCACCAACAAAAACGCACAAAGATAGTTATGCTTTGGCGAAACGTGATATTGATGCTATTAAAAAGAAAGCTGAAGCTGTATTTAATATAGACATCAAACAATTAGAAGATCAACTGATTAAATCGGGCGCACCTTATACGCCTGGTAGAGGATATAAAAATTAGATTTTTAGACCACGAACCCTAATACTATTAATAAAAATAAGAAATGAAAACATATACAATTCAGGAAATCAGCGTAATTATAGATGGAGAACTTGTTGGTAATACGAATCAAAATATAACAGGTGTTGAACAACTTAAAAACGCAAAAAAGGATCAAATTACATTTATTGGCAGTGTAAAATATAATCGGTATTGGGAAGCGTCTCAAGCTTGTGCAGCAATTGTAAATGATACTATAAAAATTGAACCAGGTGAAAATAGAGCGTTTATAAAAGTGAAAAATGCAGATTTGGCTATGGCAAAGCTATTGTCAGAGTTCGATCCAGGACCTCCACAATTTGATACAGATATTCATGCTACTGCTGTGGTACATGAGTCTGTTACCATTGGAAAAGGATGTAAAATTGGAGCCAATTGCTACGTGGGTCCAAATGTTGAATTAGCAGACGGCGTCATCTTGTATCCGAATGTGAATGTGTTTGATGATTCCACAATCGGTACACAAACAATTGTTTGGTCAGGTACGGTTATTAGAGAGCGTACTGAAATTGGTGCTTTTTGTATTTTTCATACCAATGTGAGTATTGGAGCAGATGGTTTTGGATATCGTCCTAGTGAAGATGGTAGAGGGCTTGTAAAAATACCTCAAATTGGAAATGTAGTAATTGGGAATGCGGTTGAAATTGGTGCCAACTCATGTGTTGATCGTGGTAAATTTAGTTCAACAATAATTGGTGATGGCTGTAAAATTGACAACCTAGTTCAAATAGGTCATAATTCAATTTTAGGACGATCTTGCATAATGGCAGGAAGTAGTGGATTAGCTGGTTCGGTAACACTTGGAGATGGCGTAATGATAGGTGGAAGTGCATCTATAAAAGATCATACTACTATTCACTCTGGTGCGGTTGTAGGTGCTGGTTCTGGAGTAATGAATGATGTTGAAGCTGGTAAAACAGTTCTGGGTTATCCAGCTTGTGATTCTAGAGAAATGTTAAAGCAATGGGTTGCCTTGAGAAAACTTGCAAAAAACTAAATCACTTAAAAGATAATCATATACTTGTAAAACAGGATATCAAGTTATTGAACGAATAATAGATTAAATCTTACACGCCTTTTTTGGTGGCTATAAAAATTATAGTAAGTATTATAAGTAAATATATTAACGTGAGTTTTCTAATAATGGAGGCTCACGTTTTTATTTACCTTGGATTATGTAGTTTAGAAAAGAAAAAAGGAATTTAAAGAAGTGATATAAACTTTGATCGTAGGTCTATATGTACTTTAAATACTCCTTGATGTTGTCTTGATTATTAATGTTTCTTTTTAGTGACCTTATCGTGAAGATTTACTTTATGTTTCATTAATAATAAGTATATAACATCTTTACTTATAAGACGTGAAAATTGCGAAAATGTTACATTTCTAATACCAATTTCTGTCCAATTTTAATGACCGAGGATTTTTTTATGTAATTGGTTTTACAAATTGCAGCAATAGAAAGATTGTTGCGTTTAGATATTGCAGAAAGTGTGTCTCCCCGTTTTACAACATATACGGTTCTTCTAGTTTTTAAACTTTCAATAGCATCTTCCTCAGAAAGTAAAAGCACCAATCTACTTTGACGTTTAGAATTGTGAAGATATGGACGTGTCTCTTTATGAGTCACCCATAATTCTTTCGCTCTAATTTCATTCTCGGGAGAGAAGCCAAATAAATATTCAGGGTTTATAGAAATTCCTTTATAGTTTACAACAAGATGTAGATGACTCCCTCTTGCGTTACCTGTTGCTCCACCTTTCCCTAATAACTGACCTTTGCTAACAGTATCATTCGCTTTAACTGCATATTTCGATAAATGAGCATACACAGTCTCTAGACCATTAAAATGACGAACAATGACGGTTCTTCCATGACCAGAATTATATCTTGCAAAACGTACAATTCCATCCATGATAGACACAACACTATCACCAGTTATTAAATCAATGTCAATGCCTTTATGAGCTCTACCACGACGCCATCCATATCTCGATGTAATTACTTTTTTCCTCGGGATAGGAGAGATGTAAGATGTGTCTTCAAATGTTAATTGTAAAGGAAATTTCACGACTACTTCCTTATATGGATTATATACGGTTGTGTCCCAATAATCAGATTTTATATCTAAAGTGGAAAGGCTATCCTCAATAGTTTCAATAAATTTTGAATCTGTTTTAGTTGCCATTGCTAAACTATCCATAATTTGGATGGTTTGCTCTGTAATAGGAAATTCTTGCCCATAACTATGCATGGTACAAAAAATAAGTGCGAGGGTAAACAGTGATTTCATATAGCTAATTCAGTTCCTGCGTAAAATCAAAAAAGCGCAGTATTTTAATCGATTAATTTTTCGAACGACGAAAGTATAAAAAAATTCGTTAAACTGTGTTAAACCCAATAGAATTAACATTTTCTTTTAAAAATTGTATATTTATATAGTCCCAATCACCTATTACTAGCCTTTCTTTTAAAAATTCAAAATTATGAAGAAAGTTTTACTTTTAATCTCGATATTAATTACAAGTCTTATTCAAGCTCAAGATCCTATTTTTACACCTGTAATGTCTATTACATCTTTTGGAACAGTTGATTCTCCAGTAGGAGAAGATGTAACTAAAATTATTGATGGAAATACGAACACTAAGTTTCTCGATTTTCAACTTAGTGATGGCATCGGATTTACAGTTGATTTAGGCGGCGTTTCCTATGTTGCTACATCTATAGAAATGACAACAGCAAATGATTTTCCAGAACGTGATCCTATGCAATATGAAGTATTTGGCTCAAATGATGGCTCCTCATTTGCTAGCGTAGCAACTGGAGCTATTCCTTGTGTAGCAACTCGTTTTTTTAGTCGAACTTTTAATTTTACAAATACGATGGCTTATACTCATTATCGTGTAAATTTCACAAATGCATGTGACCCATCGGGAGGTACAGGGATACCGAGTTTTCAAATTGCAGAAACGCAATTGTATGGTACATTATTAAATGTATCAACTTTTGATGCTCTTATTAAATTTTCTGTATATCCAAATCCAAATAATGGCACATTTACCCTTAGCTATAGTGGTGATGAATCTTTAATAGATGTTTCTATAACGGATGTAAGTGGAAAAATTGTTAAAGTAATTGACTTAGTAAATTTCGAAGAAACGCTAGAAATAACGTTTCAAAGTTTAAATTCAGGCATTTATTTTTTAAGGGTTCATGGTTCAGAAAGGTCTATTGTAAAAAAACTAATCATCAATTAAAATGAATATGCTTTGAATTCACAATAATTAGGCTATTAAATTCTTTATGATAACCATTGATTTTTAAAATTCAAATGATAATCTAGATAGCTTCTTTTTTATCTATACTTTCTCCAACTTGTACCTTTTGTACAGGCGCAATTACTAGCACCTTGCATAAAATCTAACCCAATTGTTATCATGTGCGTACCTGAATTAAATCCTGAAAGATCATTTATGGTCAATTGATACGAATAGGCGAAGTAAAGTCCATTCTTCATGATACCAGCCATAGGTCCAATGTTTAATGGCTTTAATAATTGATCATTCAGAAAACGGTAAGAACCGCCAACCCAATAATAATCTCCATCTCTGTTTAATCTGCGATATTTAAAGTTAATATCAGTACTTGAACGCTTGTCACTGTTAAACAATTGATAGAATATAGATGGTTCGTATTCAATGTTTTTATTTTTTTTATTTGTAATCACAAGCCCTGAATAAACTTGGTAATTAAGAAGTTTACTCGGTTCTATACCAATAAAATCATCAATATCTTTTGACAGGAAGTTATTCGCATTAAAACTTAAATAAAAACCGTTAAACCTGTAGAGCAAACCAACGTCAAAATTATTGTTTGAAATAGATCTATCGTCTGTAATACTAGGATCAACAATAGGTATGTCTGCTGTAGGTTGAAAGTTTTCGATATCAATCCTAAAACTATTGATATTATATGATAGTCCAAAGGATAAATACTGTTTCGATTTATAATCTAAAATAATATGATGCGCAAAGGAAAATTTCACTCCTTTTTGACGCGTATTCCCATTTCTATCATTATAAAGTGATACACCAACACCTGTTTGATTAGCAATTCTAAAATCTGCATAAAGCGATTGATTATCTGGGGCATTTTTTATTCCTACCCATTGTGTGAGTCCATTTGCTCTCACTCTGAAATTATCTCCAATACCTGCATAGGTAGGCGAAATCACAAAATCATTATCTGCTAGGTATTGTGTGAAAACTGGTAAATTCAATTCTTGTCCATAACTAAAAGAAAAGACTAACAAGAGTATATATAGTGTAAATTTTTTCATCTGAATAATTGTTAATAATTCTTTAGGTACTATTACCTGTAAAGTGTGAAATGTCCAACATACTCCTTATCTAGTATTAAACTATTGGGTTTAACTACATACCAATAATCACCAGTTGGAAGTTCCGTTCCATTATATCTACCATCCCAATATTCACCTACTCGGTAAGTCGCTACTTTACGACCATATCTATCAAAAATATCAAATGTGAGGTTTGGAAAATCCTCTGCGCAACCTGGAGTCCAAGTATCTGTAATACCATCTCCATTTGGACTGAAATAATTAGGTATACAAGGTCCTAATATCTCAATTTCTATAACTGCTATTGCTTGACAACCACTGCTGTCTGTCACGATTACAGTATACGTTCCTTCTTCAGTAACGATAAAGAAATTGGTGCTACCATAATCTTCATCATTAAGTGTATATTGATAAACTCCAGTTCCTCCAGTAGCATTTGCAAAAATTTCGCCTGGTTCATCGCCTTGAATGAGTTCCAATGCTATAGGTTCATAGTTTTCAATATTAAATAAATCCGTAGTTTGAATACAACCATTGGTATGTCTAACCTCGATATAGTGATCAGTTCCGGGAATAACATTTATAAACACATTACTCATTTGGAAGGGACCGCCATCAAGAGCATAGTCTAACATTGAAAGATCTGTTATACTATCATCAACAATAACTATAACCGTATTACTTATGCTGTTGTTTTCACAGGTATATTCAATCTCTACTATAGGATTGATACTAACAGACTCTGGGAATGTAATGTTCCATTGAGATTCACAACCTTGTGCATCACGTACATATACCATATGATCTCCTCCATTCAATCCTATAAAATCAAATATTGTTTGCCCTAGAGCTCCTGTTGTATAGGGACCATCATAATCGTCTAAACTTACGCTATAAGGAAAAGTTCCACCTGAAACATCAATACTGAATTCACCATTTCCTTCGCCTTCACAGGTTTCTTCAAACATTGAATTTGGAACAATACTAAGAATGACTTGAATTGGGTCATTAATTGTGAAATTGAACGTTTCATAGCAACCTAAAACATCCTGAACAATAACATCATAGTCACCAGGAGCAAGATTTTCGAAAATATTAGTTTCAAAAAACTGATCCAATTGAGGTGAAATGGCATATTTGATAATTCCAGTTCCGCCGGATGCGCTAATTTCTAAAACACCATCATTATTTCCACTACAGGTTACATCATTAACTATAAAAGACACATTGAGCGGTGAGACTGGCTCTGTAATAGTGATAGGAGCGGAAGCCGTATTACAATCGCCACTTACCACATTTACGACGTAGGTACCAATGACCAACTCAGTGAAAACTCCTGAGCTATTCTGTGTAGCTGGAATTGTATTACCTAGAGTATCTTCCAGAGTATAAACATAATCACCCAATCCGCCTTGTGCAGTAGCAACAATACTACCTGTATTATCTCCAGCACAGTTAATGGTAGGATTCGTCGACTCTAAATTTATAACTAAGTCTGGAAGTGGATCTATTGTAATTTCGTTAGAAACATTTGAAACACAGCCATTTGTATCACGTACATAGTACATGTAAGTTCCTTCCGAAACTGTCAATGTTGTAGATGTGATAAATGAACCTAAAACTATTGAGAATGAACTATCGTTACTGTAATCATAAGGTCCATTACCGCCGTTAGCAGTTAATGTGAGCGTCGCATCTGACAAACAAGTTTGAGTTGATGCAACTATTAAACTAGCTTGTATTGGTGTAGGTTCAGCAATTATTATATATATTGATGTTAAGAAACAGTCGTTGCCATCGGAAACTGTAATAGAATAAGTTCCAGCACCCAAATCTCCAAATACTGGAGACGTTTGAGGACCAGATGAACTTGTCGTTGGTAAAATTGTATGTAATGTGTAGGTATATTCAATTCCTTGACCCCCATTTACATTACTTATCGTTATTGAACCATTTTGATCTCCAAAACATGATAACAATGTTGTATTTGGTGTGAATATGGCATCTATTGGTGTTGGCTCTATTAGGATAACGCTAGTTGAAGCAATACAACCTTGAGCATCTCTTACATTCACTGTATAATTACCTGCTGACAAATCTATAAAAGTACCGTTGGAAGAATAGGCTATAGTTGCTGCACCTGTCAATTCATATTCATAATTACCCCAACCACCATTTGCAATAGCAGCAATAGTTCCTTGGCTATTATCACAAGTTACATTAGATGTTTCAGTTGCGACAAGTGTTAATGCAGAAGCTGGAGACGACATAATAACATTAGCTGTAGAAGAACAAAATGGAATCGCATTTTCTGTTATGATAACCGAGTAACTACCAGCTTGCATTCCTGTAACAACTTCTGGATTGGTAGTAGTATTTGCAACTACAATACCAGTGATCGATGTTCCTCCAATATCAAACACTTCATAGGTATATGGTCCTGTATAATTGATTATATCTATTTCGAAAGAACCTGAGTTGTCACCAAAGCAGGTTACTGGAATTGAAGATAAGTTGAACGTTGGAAGTATAGCTTCAGGTACTGATATTGTAACATCTTCTGTACAGGATGTCATAGTATCAGTAATGGTTACCGTGTAGATTCCTGATGGAACTCCCGAGAACACGTTGCCAGTTAAACTTATAGAGGCAGGATTTGGAGCAACACTATATGAAAATATACCAGAGCCTCCAACACTCGCTATCGATATTTCACCATCATCATTATTACACGATGGAATTGAAGTTACTGAAGGTGTTAGTCCTAATGGTGCTTCAATATCAACTGAAACTAAATTACCGCAACCATTGGCATCTTGAATTTCTATAATGTGAGTTCCTGAAAATAAATTCGAAATAGTAAATGGTGCCGTTTGTGTTTGAAATGCTCCACCGTCAATGCTATAACTATATGGAGCTATGCCTAGAGTATCTAATGTTACGTCAATTTCATAGTTTCCTTCTATAATGTTACAAGCCGTATTAATTATTGCCGAAATTACCGGGGAAGCATCCATAGGTAACACAATTATTGAACTAGATATAATACAATCATAAGCGTCCAATACATGAACATAATAGGTGCCAGCATCTACATTAAACGTACTTGCCGAAGACCAGGTTAGATCTGAAGCAATTGGAGCAGTAGCTGTAGTTGTAATTTGGTATTGGTATGGCGCAGTACCATCATGTCCAATTGCACTTATAACTCCAGAGTTGATATTACAGTTTGCATTTTGATCAATAGAAACAGTTAAATCTAATAGTATTGCAGACTCAGTAATATTAAATGGAACTGTTACTATTCCACAACCTGAGTTTGGTCCCGAGGTTTCATTTATTAAAACAAAATAGTTGCCAAATGGTAACGGTCCTAAATTGGTCACGTCTATTGAACCATTAGCAGGCAATGTTCCTGATCCTGAAACTCCTGTGGCAGCAAGCGTTAACGAATCGAATATTTCATAGTCTACATCAACAGGAATCCCATAGATACTGTTAACAGTAAACGAAACGTTTCCATCTGTGCTTCCCGTACATGTTATATTATTAGCACTTACTGCAGTAGCTATTAATGTTGAATTTGTCGGGATTGGCGCCGTTGCAGGTTCATAATAGCTACAATTTGAAGAGGCATCAAATACAATAAATGTATATGATACTCCCGGAATTAATCCAGTGAACGTAGCCGATTCACTTCCTGGTGAATCTTCAGGAATCCATGATCCTGGTGGATTAGGATAAACTGATATTGGACCTTGATATATACTAAAAAAGAAAGGACCGGAACTACTTAAAGAAGAGCCAATGCTAACATTAGCTTCGCCTCCAGTAAGACAATCAACAGTAGAAGTAATGACGATATCCAAATCTGTTGGAGGTGATGCTACAAGAACATCTTGTATCAATATTGAACAACCATTAGCATCAACGACGTTAATTTGGTATAGACCAAAATCAACAACATCAAAACTTACAGAGGTTGATCCTGTTGCATTAATTTCTGAATTAGAGTAACCATTTGTTCCAGTTACAAAATAATTATAAGCTGCCGTTCCGCCAATTACTGAATTTATGATGATTGAGCCTTGAGACACGCCACCTGCACCACAAGTAATATCAATTATACTATAATCCACTATTATTGGATCTGGTTGATTAATGGTAACCAATTCGCTTGTGGTACAAGAGTTTGCATCCGTTAAGGTAACAGTATAAGTACCTGCCGGCAATCCAGTAGTTTGTGTTCCATAATTCGTTGCGGTTGTATCATTATTGATATTAATGACAAAAGGAGCTGTTCCAACTGTAGAATCGATCGTCACATCAATAGCACCATTTGTATCACCATTACATAATATTGGGCGACTTTGTACAACCAAACTTAATGAAGGCAATGATATTGGGTTAACTATAATTATTGATGATTCTGCCGTACAACCATTTGCATCAGTGATTTCAAACTGATATGTTCCACTGGTTGCTGTTCCGTAAGTGAAAGATGAACCAGTTGCCCCTAAAGCCGTATAAGCGCCTCCATTAATTGATACCGCATACGAATAAGGTGCAGGACCAGTAATTGTTCCTGTGAATAAAGCGTCTGGAGTTACCGAACAATCTAACCCTTCAGTTAAAACAACAGTTACAGTTGGCGTAGGAATAGGTGCTATGGTATAAGACTCAGTATAAGTACAATCATTTTCGTCCATAACTTGAAACGTATACGTTCCCGGTTCTAAACCTGAAAACACGTTTGACGTTTGATAGGGAGTTGCATTTGATACTGGAGCAATAATTTGATATTCTAAGATTCCTGTGCCTCCAGATGTTCCTGTTATAGTAATTGTTGAGGTATTTGAAGGACAGGAAATGGGCGAATAAATAAATGTTAAATCGGTAGGGGAATTCAATGGAGCTATTGTTATATCATTGGTAACAAACGTACAATTATTCGCATCTTGAATGATTATATTATAAGTTCCAGCAGTTAAACCTGTAAACATATTGCTTGCTTGAAAGGTAACTCCATCAATACTATAAGAATAAGGAGCATCTCCTCCAGAAACTCCTGTAACAGTAATAGTTCCATCTGTATTACATGTGTAAGTTGAAGTTAATTCTGCTGTACCAGAAATAGCAGTATTAGAAGAGATTGTTACTGTTTGTGGATTCGTATTACATACTGATGATCCTGCAGTATATTGAACAACAACATCATAATCACCAGTTGATAGACCGGTAAATACCGGCGAATTAAAAAATGTTGAGCCCCCATCAATACTGAATTCTAGACTATTCCCATTAGTCGCCGTAACGTTTATAGTTATAGTCCCTGTATCACCCGAATCTGCACATAATATATCTGTGGATGAAATAGTGAAGACTGGTTCGGGTATAGCATCTACTGTAAGGGATGTACTTGCGCTACAATTATTATTATCTACTACAGTAATATTATATACTCCCGCAGTATCAACAATTATTATTGGAGATGCCTGAAAATCAGTTGTACTATTTATATAGTAGATGTACGGAGGTGTTCCGCCAATCGGATAAACAGTAATTTCACCATCAGTACAGGTTAAAGGCTCTGTTAAAGTAGCTGTTACAGTCAATAAAGGAGGTTCTATAATTTCAATGTCTTCAGTGTATAAACAACCATCATCAGTACTTACGTTCACAGTATACATACCAGCATTTAAAGAAGAAAACACATAGTCGCTATCCATTATAGGCCCAATATTATCTACTAATGTTGTTCCTTGATAAATATTGAAATAATACTGAGGTAAAGCATCATAAACCATTATATGAATAGCGCCAAAATCTCCATAACATTCTGGTTGTATAATACTTGTAACAACCGAGAAGTCTCTTTCCCTCACATGAACAGCAGGAGTTTCAAAAACACAAGGATTTGAATCAATACCGATCTGTTGAATAGAAATGATATAGTAACCTGGAGAAGTGACAGTAAATACATTACTGGATTGAAAGTTTATACCATCTATACTATATTCATAACCACTAGGCACCCCATTTACAGTAATTTGTCCTGGAGTATCACAAATAATATCTTGTGCAATAGCAGTTGGATTCAACAAGTTTTGATAAACGTTAAAATAAAATATACTAAAACATCCACCTGGATAGTTAATTACAATTCTGAACTGTCCAGAAGAGTTTGCTATAAAATTAGGTCCCGTTCCTACTTGATTCCATGTACAATCAGTATTTTCATTTGCACAATCATCTATTCCAATTGGATCACAACTATTTTCATCCAATTGTTCCCAAACAATAGAAGTTGCATCACTAATTCCTGTTTGTATATCTCTAATATCGTTTAATCCACATAGAAATATCTTAGGTAGTTCTTTACCATCATTAGGGCAAATAGATATAATATCAGCATAAGGAATAATAGGATTGGTTTGAGTATTGCCATATAATCCAACTGTTATAACTTCTTGAATAGAAATACAAGTTGCAATAGCAGTATTAGTAACATAATATGTACCTGTTTCTGTAGTCGTATACGTTTGACTAGTTCCTATAACAGGAGTACCTGATGGGCTCGTTGACCACGAATATGACTCATAACCATCGGCTGCAGTTAAAATAATACTATCTCCACAAAGCACTTCATCTCTTTCAAAATCACAATTTGAAATATCTACTAAAAAATTAGTAGGCTGTGGCGTACTATTACATTCCAATATAACATAACTTGCTTGTTCCTCAACTGTAATTCCGCTGATAGCTCCGGTATAAGTTGCAAAAGCTTGATTCATAACTTCATTAGAACAAGCTTGACTTAAATCATAACAATTAGGAACTACCTGTACAGCAATTCGTATAGTAAAAATGGGGTCATCATATTCTACTGATTCATCTGGAACTGAAAAAACAATTGTTCTTGTATATGGATCATAAGAAAGTAGAGTAGCACCGCCTGAATTAGTTAAATCAATATCTGTGACCGGATCAAAAATGATATTATCGGGTAATACATCAGTTATAGTGAAATTTGTTATGTCTTCATTACCTGTGTTTTGATAACTTATTTCATAAAATAAATTTTGTCCAAGTATAACATCATCACCATTTATATCATTACCAAATTCGTTTTCAACGGTTTTAACAAGTTGAATTTCAGGTGAGATTACATCTACTGCAAAAGCACTAAAAAATGCAAAAAGCGGATCCGCCTGTCCATGGGCTACTTGCAAAGTAAACGATGCATCAGTTGCTCCATTAACAATATATTCTGGTTCTGAATTAAATATTTCCAACATACCAGTATCATATCCCAATGTATTTGTGCCAAATGGGTTTCTTGGATGGGCTACGCCATTATAATTTTCAATAACAGCACCAAAAAATTTATTAGCAGATCTAAAAGGTGTTGTAACCTCCTTATTATTTATTTCTAATTTGGTAGCTCTTTTGGTTTTATCTCCATCTAAAGTAGCATAAGCAAATTGTAAATCTATATGTCCGGCAGGTGGAGTCATAAATCCATCAACTGGAACTTCAACATAATGGTCGTCATAAATATGACTAAAACCATCAAAAGTTGTAAATGACTTAGTATGAAGATTTGGATCTTCATAGATAACAAATAATGTCCATCCCGCAGAAAGTCCTGTTGAGTAATTGGTTCCTTCACTTGAAATTACATCAGCTACTGTATAGGTTCCTTCAATATCAACAAGATTTTGCAGTAAACTAGTAACATCAGCATAACAGGCGTATGGAGTATTACCTGGTTCACCATCTTCAGAAATAATAGGGCTTACGTTGGCATCATAAATAAGAGTACCATTTATGTCAATATATGATGTACTTTCCGGTGTTTTAAATTTTACTGAAGCTATATTTGATCGGTCTCCACTTTGAAGTACTGCTCCCCAATATAATGCGGCATAGGCAACTGCATAACAATCTGTTGGTGTACCATCTTCATGAGGTTGTAGTACAAGATTTGCGCTACTTGAACTAAATGTAGAAGCTTCACTATCAATATCAATATATTGCATAACGACCATATCATTATCAATATCATCGTCATTACATGGAAGATTGTCTTGCCCAAGAATGTTATTACCAACAACTAACATACTACCTTTAACCTCCACATTACCTCTTACAGTCCATGGCTGGTAAGTTTGTGCTAAACCAATAATACTAAACAAGAAGAATAAAAATGTTACTCCAATGTTTTTTATATAAGTAGATTTTTTCATAATACTATTTTTTTTAACTCCATATTTTACAAGGGCGACATAGATAAAGGCATTATTATTATTATTATTTCTCTATTTTCACGAGGGACATTTTTATATTATATGCTGTGTTTTCTTTTAACTTCAATGCTGCATTTGCCTCTTCAATACTATTAAACTTATCATAGTATATGTAATATTTACTAGTATTGATGTCATAGAAGAAGTCAATATCAGAGCGGCCTGAAGCCACTACTTTAGATAGAAAGTCATTTCTGTCATCAACATCACTATGCACAGCTATGATTAAGTAAAAACCATTTTCAACGTTCTTAACATTCTTCAAAATTTGAATATTATTACGTTGCGCTTCTCCAAAATCAAAATCCTCGGGTTTCAATTGTTCACTCGTTACCGAAGTCGATTGTTTAATATCTAGTAGTGTTGCTCTATCTTGTATGTGTCGTTCTTCTTCATTGTCAAACGCCGCACGTTTAATTCTTCGTCTTCTTTCAAACTCCGTGGCTATTTTAATGTCCTCCAACCTAGTTTCTAATTTCGTTCGAACATTGATTGCTTTTAATTGCTCTGAAGTCAAACGTTTAATAGTCTTCTTATAAAACAAATACACTTCATCGTTAGTAATGGTATCTGCAACATACTTATCATCGTAAAGTGCTTTTAATTCTTCAATTTTTTTACTTCGTGTTCTAATGACATTGTCTAAATCTGTCTTAATCGAATTTAGGGTGTTATTTTCCTCGGTAATACTTTTAAATGGTTTAGGTCCAACAGCTATACCTTGTTCACTTAAATCATTTTCTTCCTTTAAATCTTTAAGATCCTGATCTTTAATCTCAATGATTTCATCAAATCTTTTTAATAATTTGTTTTGCGTTGTTTCGGAGGTTTCTGTTTGTTGCATCAAAGCAAACATTGATTTGCCATGAGCATCTTTAGGATTTGTAATTAATTCCTCTTTAGCTTTTTGTTCTCTTATTAGTTTAGCTTGCGCTTCGGCTTCTTCTTTTGCTTTCTGTTCTGCTAGTAATATTGCTAGTGCTTCAGTTTCAGCTTTAGCTTCTTGCTCAGCAAGTAAACGTATTTTCGCTTGAGCTACATCTTTTGCCTTTTGGTCAGCAAGTAATTTGGCCTGTGCATTGGATGTATCGATTACTTTTTGCTCAGCGAGTAAAGTTTCTTGAGCTTCAGCTGCAACTCTTGCATTTTCTTCAGCTATTTGTTTAGCCTCTATTTCTGCTTTTATTTTTTTATCTGCAGCAATTTTAGCTCTAGCTTCAGCCTTAGCTTCAGCTATTCTTTCAGCTTCTATTTTTGCTTCAATGGCATCTAATTCCTTTTGTTCTGCTAATTCTTTGGCTTGTGCATCAGCAACCTCTTTTGCTTTTTGATTGGCTATCAGCCTAGCTTGGGCATCGGCAGCTTCTTGCGCTTTCCTTTCTTCAGCGAGTTTAGCAATGGTTTCTTTTTGTGCTTTTGCATCTGCTGCCGCTTTTAATTTTGTATTTACATCAAGTTTTCGATTGGCTTCTGCTTGTGCCTTTGAAACACTAGAAATTTTTTTCCTTTTACTTGCAGCTGGAATAAGTGCTCCAATACGATCATCTCCACTATATTTATAATTATTATTATTTTTAAATTTATAAGCCAAAGTAATTTCATGAGATGGTCCAAAATCAGATAAATCACCAAGTGCTTTTTCGAAACTATACTCAATAGCTATTTGCGTGCTTATATTAAGACCGAGACCACCAGAAGCTCCATACAATGTGTTATACCCTAATTGCGCCCAAATTCCTTTAGGAACAGTTAACATTGCAATCGCGGATATTACAGTGTCGTCTCTTTTGAATTCAGATTTTATTAATCCAGAAAATTTACTTTCATCAAAAAAGCCATGACTACTCATGTAACCTGTATACATCAAGTGGGCTTGAAGGCTTTGTTCTGGATTATCTTCAATTAATTGAGAGGATTCAAAATTGTAAAGCGACAAATTATTGATAGAAATTCCAACATCTAAAAACGTTGTTCCATAGTTAATACCAGGTGTGATACTTAGTAAAAAATTTTCAGGTATTTTCTCTATTGATGGGTCATCAAAATTTGTGGTCACATATGAGGTGTTAATTCCACTTTTATAGGCGCCAACGTTTAAACCAAAAGTAAGGTTATTATCACTCGTCATTTGGACGTTATATGCAATATTTAAAACGCCTCCAAATGCTGTTAAAGCACCGTAGTTTTGTTGAAAAAAACCAATTCCGGCTCCAATGTTTTCACCAAATCTTCCAGAATAACTTACTAAATAGGTGAGTGGTGCATCTTCAAATTGTACCCATTCTCTTTTCGTATAGAGACTCACATATTTATTTTGTTCTCTAACAAAACTAAATGTTGGGTTGATAGAATATTGATTAAAAGTTAAAGAATTTCGTACGGGTAAAGCAAGTGAAACCACTCCATCATCTTCTTGAGAATAGAACATCTGTGTAGAACAGATACATAATACTATAGCCAAAAAATATGTTTTCATGCTATTTTATAACTGTTATAGAACCTTTTCTTGATTCTTGATTTGGGGCTGAGATGATATAATAAAATACGTTGTTTATACTGTTTGCTTCCAATTGCATTTCTGGCCAATTGTTTTGGTAATCATTTGTTTTGAAAATCAATTTACCTTGATTCGTCATGATAAGTACTTCGGTATTTGTACCACTCACATATTGTGTTGGAATTACCCAAGTATCATTAATGCTATCACCATTTGGGCTAATCACATTAGGGATTTTATTTACTTCTGGAAATGGATCTAGGGCTTCACTTATTTCAAAAAAGAATTCTCTTGAGCCTAGGCAGCCAATAGTTTCACTAATAACTATTTTATAGTTTCCGAAGTCTGTTGCTTCAAGATTATCTGCTGTAGCACCAGAAATCAATATATCGTTTAAATACCAATTATAAACAGGGCTATTTGCAGTAGTAACAACAAATACCGACAAAATTTCACCTTCTTCAATTGTATTGGTCTCTGACACATTAATCGAACCATCAAATAATTCACTTTCAAGTACAATAGAACCTGATGCAGAACAATTTCCTAAATCCACCTGAACGTCATAAGTACCAGACGAATTGGTTTGATACATTTGACTAGTGGCATCTGGAATAAGGTTTCCGTCTTTAAACCATTGGTAACCATTTCCTCCAATAGTACTTAATGTGGTTAAACCTTGATCTGGACAATACGGATTTCCTAAACTAGAGGCTATTCCTGCGTCAGCTTCTCCGGATGAGACTTCAGTTATTGTTACACGGTTCGAAAATGAATTGGACGTACAAGAACCGTAATTTGTTTCAACAAAATAAGTGCCTTCTTCACTTACAGATAGGGTAGAACCTTCAGTTATATAAACCGACGTGGTTGGCCCAGTTTCCTTGAACCAATTAAAAGTGAGTGATGTAAAATTAAGCGGTGAATCATTTGATCCTGTACCAGGATTATCAATAGTCAAAAGGTAAGATCCGCCAGTACAATATGCACCTGACGACACTAAGTTGTTTATTGTAAACGGTGAATCTTGTAATTTATAATAAGCGGCAAATGACACAGAATTTGAGCTTGTTGCAATTGGAGAACTACTTTTTATTCGAATTCTGTAATTTTCGCCAGCAATTGTTGTAGGTAATGAAAAATTTAAGGTTGCAGGTGATGTCGTTACTACACCTGAATTAGATGTAAATACAGCTATTGAATTTGAAAAACCGCCTTCGGCATCAGACAGTTCTATTGTAAATTGGTTAGAAGAATTTAAAGCGCCTTCAGGAGAAAACACAAATGTAGTACTATACGTATTGAAAGATGCACTTGCACAAGCTTGACTAAATCCTAAATTGGGTGTTCCAATAACGATCTGAGCGTTTACATTTTCTTGTAAAACAAGAACCATAAAGGAAAATCCTATAATAAGTTTATATGCAATTTTTGTAGTATACATTTGGTTTGTGTTGTAGTTATCTATCCTATAAGCTGTTGGTCTTTAATTTACGAGGTGCCGTAGTGATATATCTATATCTTCGTAGAAAACGCACATTAGTCGTTCTCTTCTGCGGCATCATTGGTAGCAATGATTCCATTGATTCTTAGTCTAAAATCAGGTTGTTTGGTGTTTTTAGTATCAATAAATGTCTCAGAATCTGGACCTTTAGAATAGACATTATTAAATGCTCTGTTACCATACCAATTCTCTAAATCCTCATTATTGGAAATGCCATTAACAAAAATATTTCCCTTGCAGTTATTAAAATAGGTTCTGGTAAATTTAATTTTGTCAAGATTTTCAGTATTAATCTTTATCTCGTTGTCTAAGATAACGGCTGGATTAAATCCTGTAATCACACTTTTGTCAATAGTGAAAGAGGCATCTTCTCCAATAAATATTGCTTCGTTTACTAGGCCAATATTAATGTCATAATTTAAGTCATCACTGAGATTAAATAAGGTTAAGTTTTCAGCTTCAACTGAGGTTTGATTTTTTGTAAAATCTGCTTCTTCTTTCAAATCATGTGAGGAAACGTATATACACCTAGATATATCAGCACCAGACACATATGGAGATCGGATGGCCAAAGAATTAGTTATCAAGCATTGCGCTCCATAATTAAATGCATAATCATTATTACTAGACTTATATGAGACGAACTTTTTTAAAGTTACATCTCCACCTAATATATTAAAAGAATTGCCTTCACAATAGCTTACCATTATATTCTCCAGTATGGTTTGTTGTCCAACACCCGCTAAAGTAAGCCCATTAAAATAACCGTATTCTTTAGTTCTTTTCCCGGCATATTCAATTCTCACGAATCTTAAGATTCCTGAACTACTTTCCCAATTATCTCCACCATAGCTTATGCTTTTAAAAGCCGAAGGGCGCAATCCATAATTTAAAGAAGATTCATTTCCAAATTTGTTAGTAGGCGCATCACCTAATACAAATAATCCGCCCCAGTCGCCAGATTTTTTCACATCTCTACTCGAAGTGAAAATAATTGGGTCTGTATGTGTACCGTCAGCAATAATTTGAGAGCCATTACTGATAGTAAGCGACCCTTTAGTTTTGTAATCACCAATAATTACGGTGCCAGGTTCTATAGTAAGTGTTGTACTATCAGTAACAAATACATCACCAAGTAGGAGGTAGACATCTCTTTTATATAATATCCTATCGTTAGTAATATTACCACTTAGTATTTGAGTAGGTGTCCCATAATCAACCTTATTAGGTTTAAATTCAGTCCATGGGTTAAGCCAATTATTATAGCCTACAATACCTTTTTCTTGTTGAGCAAATATATTGCAAGACACGAATAGAGCTAAAAGCGTAATTTGAGTAATTTTTTTCATAGTGGTTAAATTTGATGTTTAGAGTAGAGGGCACTAAAATATATGTATCAAACATATTAACTTAACTTATGAAATGCAAAAAATATCGTTGAACTACGTTATTTTATTGCTTACGTATAATTTTTCTTACATATATTATATGTTTCTAGTAAAAAGATCTAGTATATAGTAACCTTCAATATATCAATAGTTTATAGCCTTGCATAAAAAAACCTCAACAGCTAGTGTTGAGGCTTTCAATTCAAATTTTATAGGCAATACGTACTAGTCGGTCTTATAATCGTTATAAGTATGTAATGATTTCAATGTTTCTTCGTAAAATAATATCGCAGCAATTAAATCGCGTGTATCAGAATAAGGCAATATTGTTTTCTGATATTCAACAGTACTTTCAAAGTAGTTAACAGAAGCTTCACGGTTATTTTCTAATGCTTTTCTATTTTCTTTGGATTCGGGAATCCCTAAAGTAGCCATAGTAACACCAGGTTTTGTAGCAAATGCGATATTTGGCAAGATATTTACGATGACTTCAATGCGCTCAATATATAATTCAAGTAAATCTCCTTTAGACATTTTGTCTAATTGCTTATGATTATGATATTTAGTTATATTTACTTTGCCACTAATTATACTTTCAGTAGACTTCTTTTTTTGAGCAAAACTCATGCTATTTATAAGAAAAAAAATAGCAATACATAAAGTAAATTTTGTTTTCATTTTTACAAGTTTAGGTTAAGCTTAGTAAAACAAATCTATACAATTTATTAAAAAAACCAACTTTATTCATCATTTATTTACAAACTATTTCACCTTATTAAATGCATATTTCTTAGACAAACGGCTAAATTGCTAGATAAAACGCATATTTATACGATGAATTACTTTTGTGGTTTTTAGACGATTAACGCTCTGTAAAATGATTCTTTTTTCAGAAATAAGACTCAATATTCAATTATATGCGAACTTCTATATTCCAAGAAAAACTAAATAAATGATTTAAAAAAGGAGGGAAGTACCTATTAAATTTATGTCAATTTTTAATCTTGAAAATAAGTCCAGTTACATCGTGTTTTTTATCTATGCTAACGAGTATTATAGTCTTGTTTTTCAAGAGAATAGAATTCTTTATAATCACAAAATCGTATACATTTCACCGATATATTTTGCAGGTTCAAACATTTCATCGTCAAATTTAAGCATTGGTACGACTTTTATTGATTTCAGAGATTAATCACGGAATTTAGTGAAACCAAATCTTTATAACCTCATGAAAAATCTAATAATCCTTTTTAGTATTGCCTGTTTTATGAGCACTCATTATTCTATTTGTGCCCAAGAATCTACGGATGTTTTAGAAAATCAATCCGAAAAATTTAAGGAACGTCATTCAATATACGATTACCAAGAGCTGCTATTGAATAACATCGATAGTATTCCAGATTTTGAATCCAAAGAAAATAAACTTAAAATATCAGGTACTATCTATGAACGGGATGGGGTAACACCTGCAAAAGATATCATTTTATTTATTGAACAAGCCGATGAGAATGGAGATTTCGATTTGAGAAAGTATAACGATAAACGTTATGTATATCATAGAGCTTGGATAAAGACGGACTCAGATGGACATTATACTTTCTATACATTTATACCTGGAAATGACAGACGTTACAATCAATTACAACAACTGTTTCCAGTGATTAAAGAGCCTTCAACGCCAGAATATGAAATTAGATCTTTCCTTTTTGATGAGGATCCAATGCTATCAAAAGCTTGTCGTAAGAAAATTGCCAAAAAAGGTGATCCTAGCAGAATTCTAACACTAAAAAAAGAAAATGGATTCTATTTGGCCCAAAAAGACATTGTACTTAACAGAGATATTTTGGCTTCCAAATAAATTTATTTCAAAAGCTCATTAATATTGGCTTTATATAGTTTACCAATTGGTATTATATGATCTCCAATATAAATCCTATTGCCTTCAACACTCTTAATATGTGTAGTTGCAATAGCAAAAGATTTATGAACTTGAAGAAATTCAGTCTTAGGTAATGATTCAATCATATCTGAAATTTTTCCTCTAGTTGTAATCGTATCATTTGTAGTTACAACTTTTGTATAATTCCCTGAAGCTTCTATATATAAAATAGTTTTTATAGCTACTTGAATGTTGCTGTTGTTCTGTCTTAAAAAGATTTGACTTGCTGTAGTATCTTTTTCTTCAGCAGAAAATTGTTTACTTGTAGTTGAAGAGTCTATAACTTTATTAACTGCAGTTAAAAATCGTTCAAAACTAAATGGTTTTAATAAGTAGTCTAGAACATTAAGTTCATAGCCTTGTAGTGCAAACTCACTATATGCAGTTGTTACTATTACTTTTGGAGGTGAAGACAAGGTTTTTAAAAATTCAAACCCTTTTAATTTAGGCATATTAAGGTCTAAAAAAATAAGGTCAGCTTTATTTTTACTCAAATATTCTAGTGCTTCAATTGCGTCATAACAATGTGCCATGAGTTGCATGTTAGGTAGCATGTCGCAATATCCTTTAATAATATCGTGAGCAATATGTTCGTCATCAATTATTAAATACTTGATCATAATTTGCTAATATTTAATATTGCTTTAAAAACAGTATCCGTTTTTGTTATGGATAAGATATGATTTTTTGGATAAACCAATTCTAATCTACGTTTTAAGTTTTTCAGTCCAATACCTCCTTGTTCATTAGTAATGGTATTATCAAAATTGTTTTCTATATCAAAACTTACTTGATCGTTTTCTGCTTTCATATCTATATGAACATATGCATTTTTCCTCAAATTTTCTACACCATGTTTAAAAGCATTTTCTAAAAGAATAATAAAAAGAAGTGGCATTATTTCATAATCATTATCCTTTATTTCAATATTGAATTGTACATCAATAGTTTTATGATAACGCATTTTATGGAGTTCTATATAATTTTGTAAATAAGTAACCTCTTCAGAAAGTAGAACTGTTTCTTTTTCGCCATCATAAATGCTATAACGCATCATGTCAGACAATTTCAATATAAGTTCTTGTGCTTTTTTTGAATCTTTGTCTACCAAACCATAAAGATTATTGAGCATATTAAAAAAGAAGTGAGGATTCACTTGGCTTTTTAAATGCAAGAGTTCAGTTTTTACTTTTTCATTTTTTAATCGAATAATAGATTTGATTTGCTTAAATAACCAATATGAAATAGTGATAAATATAACTATGAAATAAAATGCAATAAACTCTACAAAACCTTCTAGTTTACCAAAAGTATCATTAAAAATGACGATGATAATACCAATAAGGACTAGCGCTATTTTATAAATGCGCTTTATGATTCTCTTTTTTTTATCTGATATTTTAAAATTCATATGTCAATATTAATTAAATAAATCACCTCTTACAAATAAGTTGATAAACAGTATGTAATTAGGGACATACTATTATAAATGTGTTTTAAGACACATTAATAACTCTAGTTGATGTGTTTATCACCTATAAATCTATTTGTGTCACTAACATTATTTATACACTTTAAACACTTATATGTTTGTCTCTATCAATCAAAAAACGGACAGTTTAAAATTCACTAATTATTTAAAACCTAATAAAATGCCACAACTATTAAATTTTATGTGTTCACTAATAACACTATTTGTTTTTAATAATGCTATCACAGCTCAAGAACCAACGCTAAACGAAAAAGGCAGTATCCATATAGAAGGGAAATGGGAAGGGAATTTAGTCGTTAATGAGAATAAGTCCATAGGAATTATGTGGCGATTCGAAACATCAGAAGAAGGCAAGCTTATCGGCTTTATGGGGCCAGCTTCAAAAGGAGTGGCAACAATTCCTATGCAAGACCTTATTGTTAGTAAAATGACTCTCAGTTTTTCTATTCACTCTCAGGGTAGCTTTTCAGGTGCAATTTCAGAAACGGAAATAAAAGGTACTTGGATTTCACAAAGCGGCAAGCAATTAGTGCTTTATATGGCTCGGGAATTAACCCAAGAACAATTAAGACAACGCTTTAGTAAATCTTCAGACAGTGATAAAATTGATATTCAACAGGAAATTACCCTAGGAAATGTGGAAGCAGTTAAAACGTTTTTATCTAATAGTAATGGAATTGACAGCCTTTATGGCAAAGGACAAACCTTGCTGTTTACTGCCATAAAAAAGGACAGATCTTATAAAGTAGCGAAGTATTTACTTGAAAATGGTGCTAATCCAAATTTAGAAACTGAAGGTTTAACTCCGTTAATGTATGCTGTCGCCTATCAAAACCGTACGATTGTCAAGGAACTTATCTCTCATAAGGTTGATGTGAATTTTATAAGCAAAGAAAATCAGTCTGCAGTTATATTCGCTATTAAAGGGCGAGACGTGGAGACTCTTCAATTATTAATTAACAATGGAGCAGATCCTAGCATAAAAATCCAAGGTGATTATTCTGCCCTTGATTTGGCAAAAGAAGAAAACATCAAGGATATTATGGAAGTCCTTAATATTCCATATGAAGGTGTTAGTGATGGTCCTTACGTAATGCAAACAAACACAAGTCGTACTGCAATCTGGATAAACAAAGGAGAAATCCACACTCAAAATATTAGCCCTCAAGATTCTCAAATTATTGAATACAATGGAGTTAAAGCAACACTATGGAACAACGCTCCAGATGAGGTAAAAGTGCTAGAATATAATGGTGATTTCAAGATTGGTGCTGTAAGTGATATTCATGGCCAGTATGACACATTCATAAAACTCCTGAAAAACAATGGTGTTATCAATAAAAAAAATAAATGGAGTTTTGGAAATGGGCACTTCGTAGTTGCTGGTGATATGTTTGACAGAGGACCTCAAGTTACAGAAGTATTGTGGTTTTTATATGATTTAGAAAAACAAGCTGAAGAAAAAGGTGGAAAATTGCATGTATTACTTGGTAATCATGATGTAATGGTACTAAATGGTAATCTACGTTCTGTTCATCCAAAATACACAGAAATTGGAAAGATTCTGGAAAAACCTTTCAATACCCTTTTTAATAAAGGCACTGTACTAGGGGATTGGTTACGCACACGTCCAGTAATAATTAAAATAAATAACATCCTATTCACACACGGCGGACTGCATCCCGATCTCGTAACGAAAGGCTTATCTATAGAAGACATAAACAGTGAATTTAAACAACAATTGGTTGAAAGTGAATTAGTAGAAAAACGTAACGAGCTTGGGGACTTTCTGCATAGACATAACGGCCCAATCTACTATAGAGGTTATTTTGAAGGAGAACTTGCTACAGATGAACAAATAGATGAGTTGTTAAAACATTTTCAGATTTCGAACATTGTTGTAGGTCATACCACACACAAGCAAATAGAAATGCATTACGACGGAAGAATAATAGTTATAGACGCCAATATGAAAAGTGGGGCGATGGGAGAAATTCTCTTATGGCAAAATGGTCTATTTGTTCGAGGGAATCTATCAGGTGAAAAATTGCCCTTAAAAAGTAATCAAACTAAGCAGTAAAACTGCATTATATCACTGAACTCAGTGACTTATTCCAAAACATTTATAAAATATCAATCAAAAAACGAAGCCTATGGAACTCATTATTAACAATCTATCAAAAACTTATTCAAATGGTATTAAAGCATTACAAAATATTTCATTAGATATACCAACAGGCATGTTTGGTTTGCTAGGGCCAAATGGCGCCGGAAAATCGACACTTATGAGAACACTCTCGACACTACAAGAAGCCGACAGTGGATCTGTTTTTCTTGGAGACATAGATGTGTTAAAACAAAAAAATGAGTTGCGACAGGTATTAGGATATTTACCGCAGCAATTTGGTTTATATCCTAAAATATCTGCTGAAGTATTGCTAAATCATTTCGCAGTACTAAAGGGAATCGCTAATAAAAGCGAGCGTCAAGAATTAGTGAAAGCACTTTTAGAAAAAACCAACTTATATGAGGTAAGAAAACAAAATCTTAAAGGCTATTCTGGTGGAATGAAACAACGTTTTGGTATCGCACAAGCTTTATTGAATAATCCTAAACTACTTATTGTAGATGAACCTACTGCAGGATTAGATCCTGTAGAGAGAAATCGATTTTATAATGTGTTAAGTGAATTAGGAGAACACACAGTAGTTATACTATCTACGCATATTGTGGATGATGTTAAAGAACTCTGTACTAATATGGCTATTATTAATCAAGGTCAAGTTTGTTTAAAAGGAAATCCATCACAAATAATTGAAGACTTAAAAGGCAAGGTCTATAAAAAAACAATAGAAAAGCCTGAATTAAACCTTTACAAACAAAACTATCAAGTCATCAGTGAAAAATTATTTCTAGGGAAGCCAACCATTCATATATTAAGTGATAACAATCCAGGAGATGGTTTCACTGGTGTTAATGCTGATTTAGAAGATGTGTATTTCTCGGAAATATTTAATAATACGAACCCTAAATCAAATTAGTTATGTGGTATAACATTTTTAAGTTCGAAATACAATATCGAATTAAGCGACCAGACACTTATGTTTTCTTTTTGTTTCTTTTTCTCTTTTCTATTGTTGGTGTAGATTTTGTTTTTCAAGGTGCCGATTTTGGAGCTATGAAAAAAAATTCGCCATTTGTAATTGCAAAAACAATGGGAGCAATCACTGGCATATTTATGATTTTAGCCTCAATGATTATGGGAGTTTCTGTATTAAGAGATTTTGAATATGAAATTGAATCGCTCATTTTTTCTACAACAATCAAGAAAAAAGATTATTTATTGGGTCGATTTTTAGGCTCGTTTACTGTTTTGCTATTCGTGTTTTCTGGTGTATTATTCGGAATGATGTTAGGTGAATTTATGCCTTGGCACAACCCAAATTATTTATTAGAGTTTAGTTTTTTAACTTATTTAAAAACTTTTCTGATAGTAACCTTACCAACTTTATTTTTTGGAGCATCTTTATTTTTCGTCACTGGTGCTTTAAGTAGAAATCTAGTTGTAGTATATACACAAGGTATCTTTTTATTTGTTGTTTTTATGCTAACAAAAGCTATTACCAATCAATTTTGGCAAGCCATTTTGGATCCATTTTCATTAACAACAACAACTTTTGTTACAAAGTCTTGGTCTGCTCTTGAAAGGGGGACACAAAGCATTCCATTTTTTGGAGGAGCGCTTATGTATAATAAATTGTTTTGGTTTTCACTTGGGATACTTGCGTTGTTATATGGTTATAAAAAGTTTAATTTTAATGTGATTAAAAACAAGCAGTCTAAAAGAAAAAAAGTACAAGTTTCAAATATTGAACCTGTTAGTGACGCTAGTGCTATAACTATTCCAGATGCTGAAAAGCAATATGGTATGCTTTCAAAATGGACTCAATTAAAGCAATTTTCTTGGTTTTATTTTTTAAATATTTGCAAGCAATCCTCATTTTGGGCCATCGTTATTTGTGGGATGGTCATCATTCTTATAAATTCTGTAAGCCTTGGCACAGTCTATGGCGTCGATAGCTATCCTGCAACCTATTTTATTGTAGAAGAACTAAAAGAAACATCAATATATTTTTTCATCATCATCTTGGTGTTCTATTCTGGCGAATTGGTTTGGAAAGAAAGAGGCGCTAAATTAAACTTGATTTACGATGCCACAGCAATGTCTAGTTTTATAAACCTCGCAGGCAAATACATTGCGCTTAATCTTATTTATGTGGTGTTAATGCTCGCTTTGATTAGTTCTGGTATTATTTTTCAGACCCTAAATGGGTATTATAACTACGAATTTTCGGTATACTTCTCTGGGTTTTTCCTTGAAATATTACCGTCTTTAGCATTATTCACATTTATAGCTTTCTTTGTTCAAGCGTTGGTAAACCACAAGTTTGTGGGTATTATGGTGGTCATTATTTTATTTATTTCGACCATTACCTTGGGTGTATTTGGCTTCGATCACGACTTGTATTTCTTTGGTGGACGTTCTCTAGGAACATATTCTGACATGAATGGTTATGGTCATTCTTTAAAACCCTATTTATTGATTAAATCCTATTGGTTATTCTTCGGGATACTATTACTTATAATAGGATCACTTTTCATAGTAAGAGGTACAGAAACTAATCTCTTAAAACGTCTAAAAATTAGTAAACAAAGAATAAGTAAACCACTCTTTATCTTTGGAAGTGTTATTACTATAATATTTATTTTACTTGGGAGTTTCATTTTTTACAACACTAATGTTCTAAATGACTACTGGACCAATTCTGAAGCCACTGAATTTAGGATTGCTTATGAAAAAAACTTGAAGTCCTTTGAATATTTACCACAACCCAAAATAGTGGATGTGAATTTAAAAGTGGAGCTGTATCCTTTATCAAGAAATTATACTGCGGAAGGTTATTATATTTTAAAAAACACAAATGAACAACCAATTAATGAGATTCATATTCAAAAATTACTTGAAAGGAGCGTCACATTAGATACTATCACATTTGAAGGAGGCGCAACAGAAAATAATAAATACGCTACTTACAATTATACTATCTATCAGTTGAATAACACTTTGAATCCTGGAGATTCAATTAAAATGAATTTTAAGCAATCACTAACTACTAAAGGGTTTGAGTCAGGTAATTCAAATTCTACTATTGTAGGAAATGGAACCTTTTTTAAAAACCAAGACTTTCCAACAATTGGCTACAGTCGTAAAATTGAGTTAAATGATAATGACGAACGCTCAAAGTATAATTTACCAGAAAGAACAAGTAGAGCTAGTAGAGATGATATGACCGAATTAGTAAACGCAAGGTCTGGAGGTGATTCTGATGGTATTAATTTTGAAATGATCATAGGAACAGAAATTAATCAAACAGCGATAGCTCCAGGGAATTTAATAAAACAATGGACGGAGAATAACCGTAGTTATTACCATTATAAAATGAAGCAACCTATTGTTAACTTTTATGCGATGGTTTCTGCGCGATATGAATTAAAAAAAGACAAATGGATTTCAAAATCCGATTCTATCACAAAACACGTAGCTCTAGAAATTTACTATCATAAAGGTCATGACTATAACATTGATAGAATGATGCTGTCTATGAAAGCGTCGCTAAATTATTACAGTACGCATTTTAGTCCGTATCAATATGAACAGTTACGTATTATGGAGTTTCCGCGTTATGCACAATTTGCACAATCATTTCCAGGAACTGTTCCATTCTCGGAGTCTATAGGGTTTGTTTTAGATATTGATGATGAAACAGATGTAGATATGGCTTTTTATGTGACTGCTCACGAAATTGCACATCAATGGTTTGGTATGCAAGTAGCCGCAGCAAATGTAAAAGGGCGACATCTTATTTTAGAGACACTCTCTCAATATGCAGCAATGATGGTTTTAAAAGAACACTATCCAAAAGAAAGGGTTCAGCAATTTTTAGACATTCAGAACGACAGATATTTAGAAGGAAAACGCAGAGAAAGTGGACAAGAACCAGCATTGGAATTTGTAGAAAACCAAGAGTATATCTATTATGCCAAAGGCGCTATTAATATGTATGCATTACAGAAAGAGATCGGTGAAGACAAGGTCAATCTAGCTTTGAAAAGATTTATTAATGATTGGAACATCATTGATGGCTCTATGAAAAATCATACAAATAGATACGCCACAAGTAAAGATTTACTTGGTTATTTTAAAGAAGTAACTCCAGATAATCAACAATATATAATCACTGAACTTTTTGAATCGGTATGTGAATTTTAAATAGATTTGGACTATAATTACTTCAACTTGGTAGAAAATTTAAATATTTGGTTTTTTTAATGTACCGTTGAAGTAAGCAGGAATTAAGCAAAAAAGTGTCATTTAATTTATAAAATGAGAGCAGTATCCTGAATGTATATAGATTTTATTTAATCCTTTCAAAACATAAACATGGACAATAAATAATACCTTTGCTCATATTTATACTAGAAAATGCCAATAGAAAATATTCCAGAAGTCTATTTAAAAGCCAATGAACAAGATCCTGAATTATTCGTTTATGATTTTAAAATGACGAATGATGTGGTGAAAAGCAAGGTGAATTTATCTATGAATATGTTTAGTTTTTTACAAGTTGGTAAAAAGCAAGTTCATTTTGCCGACAATGCGGTTTCTGTTAATAAAGAACAATCACTTCTCATAAAAAAAGGAAATTGCCTATGGACTGAACTGTTGGATAATGAAGATATTTACTATTGTAAACTGCTCTTTTTTTCAGAAAAAGAACTCACAAGCTTTCTAAAGAAGCATTCAACGATCGATCAAAATACGACTGATGAAATTCCCTATTTTATTATTGAAAATGATTCATTCATAATTTCTTACTTAAACGCCTTAACAAGTATTGGTCAAACTAATACAAATTTCAAGAACAAAATGCTTTCCCTAAAGTTCGAAGAAATAATGCTTTATCTTTTAAATAAATACGGTGAAAAATTTGAATTGTATTTGCATTCATTGATTTCGAATGAAAGCTCTTCCTTTAAAAATGTTATAGAGAGTAATGTGTATTCTAATCTAAAACTAGAAGAGATTGCCTTTCTATGCAATATGAGTTTGTCTACGTTTAAGCGTTATTTTACTACAGAATATAAAGTTACACCTGGGAAATGGTTGCAGGATAAACGCTTGCAAAGAGCAAAGGAAAATTTACAAGACGGGATTTTAAAACCCTCAGACATTTACTTGGATTATGGATATAATAATTTATCTAATTTCAGCGTTGCCTTTAAAAATAAATTTGGAATCAATCCAAAGGATGTTACCAAATAAATATTAATTTCACTTTTCCACAAAGGACTAGATACGTACTCGAATTTTCAATTTAAGCAAAATTGACCTTTTTTCATAAGAGGTTGAACGGTATTAGTAACTCTTAAAACACAATCTCAATATACTTTTGCATCAGAAATTATAATTATAAATAATTAATAAAAATACGATGGCAAAATTTATAGTACCAAAAGAAATACATCACGGCTTAGGAAGTCTTGAGAGATTAAAAGATTTAAAAGGAAAAAAAGCAGTTTTAGTAATTGGTGGGAGTTCAGTTAGAAAAAACGGATCGTTAGAGCGCGCACAAAATTACTTAGCAGAAGCAAATATTGAATCTTCTGTGTTTGGAGGAGTAGAGGCCGACCCTTCAATTGATACTGTTTATAAAGGTGCTGAATTTATTACTCAAGAACAACCAGATGTCATAATTGGTTTAGGTGGTTGTTCTGCAATCGACGCTGCTAAAGCAATGTGGATTTACTACGAATACCCAGACTCTAAGCTTGAAGATTTAGTGGCACCATTCGCAGTTAAACCATTACGTAATAAAGCTATTTTTGTTGCTGTACCTTCTACCAGTGGTACAGGTACTGAAGTGACAGGACTGTCTGTGATTACTGACAGAGAAAAAGGAACTAAATACCCTATTGTATCTCACGAATTAACGCCAGATGTAGCTATTATTGATGGTGAATTATGTGCAAGTATGCCTACTCATGTTACTGGAAATACTGGTTTAGATGTATTAAGTCATGGTGTTGAGGCATATGCTTCAAACATCGCGGATAGATATAATGATGCTTTAGCAAAAGGAGCGATCGACTTGGTATTTAAAAACTTACCAACGGTAATTAAAGAGCCTAATAATCTAGATGCACGTCAAACGATGCACGATGCTTCATGTATGGCAGGTATGGCATTTACTAATGTTTGGTTAGGAATTGTTCACTCAATGTCTCATCAAATTGGTGGTACTTTTGGTATTCCTCATGGTTGTGGTAATGCTATTTTAATGCCTAACGTTATCCGTTTTAACTCTAAAGTAACTGATAAGTACGAAGATTTAGCAGCATTATTAGGAAAGTCTACAGCAGAAGAATTTGCTCAAGAAGTTTCTAATTTACGTGAATCGGTTGGTGTGGTTGGTTCTTTAAAAGAGTACGGAATCGACGCAATAGAATGGGAAGCGAAATTAGATACGCTTACTGAAAATGCAATGAAAGATCCTTGTACACTATTCAATCCTAGAAAACCTAAATTTGAAGAAATTAAGGCCATCTTACAAGCATGTTATGATGGTGAGGCAATTACGTTCTAAGTAAAATATATTCCTTATATATAAGAAAAGTCCTAAATTAATTTTTAGGGCTTTTTTATGTTTTTAAGAATAAGTAAAGAGAATCACCTAGAAAAAAATATAACACATAAACACTCAAAATACGAGTAAACAAACTGAGAAACTTAGATTCGAAATTCACGGCTCTTACTTTTTAAATAGGGGTGGAGTGTGTAAACGCTTTTAAGATAGAATTAGTGATTTGTCTACTATTAAATTACAATAATACACCAATATAAATGCATATCTTTGAAAAAACAAAACGCATTATTCTATGAAAAATATTGGCTACTTCTCATTGATTCTTATTGTATTCTTTTCCTGTAAAAATGATAAGGATACTAGTAATATCGAAAATGAACCCGTTATTAATTCGGTAGTATTTGAAGGTATTGATTATGCTATTAAACCTGGAGATGATTTCTATAATCATGTTAATAAAAAATGGTTTGATAAAGCTGTCATTGCTGATGATCAAGTTGGGGTAGGTGCGTATCGATTTTTAAATATCCCACAGCAAGAATTATTGAAAAATATTTTGGAAGATGTATCTCAGAAAGAGCATTCAAAAGGAAGTGTCGAACAAATGGTAGGCGACTTTTATGCTTCAGGGATGGATACCATTAGTATTAATAAACTTGGTATTAAACCCATTAAATCAATCTTAGAAAGAATAGACGCTATTAGTGATCTAACATCTATGTTAGAATTTGTTACGACTCAAATAAAGTCTGGAGATTATTCTATGCTTTACCTGTATATTTCTCCAGATCAAGAGAACAGTGCTCTCAATATTTTACATTTTGCTCAAACAGGGCTGGGTTTACCAGATCGCGATTATTACTTTAGTGAAGATGCTTCGGTAAAACGTATTCAAGAGGCCTATAAAACCTATTTAACTACTCTATTTCAGTTGGTAGGTGATGACAATGCTAAAATGCAAGCAGATATCGTTTACAACATTGAAAAGCAATTGGCACAATCTCATAAAACAAGAATAGAACGTAGAGTAATAAAAGAAAATTACCACAAAATGGCGGTTTCTACTTTAAATCAGAAACATCCAAACATAGGTTGGGCAACCATGTTGAAAAATCTTGATATGGAAGTAGATTCTTTAGATGTCGCGCAACCTGCTTATTATGATGAATTAAATTCCATGTTAACTATGATTCCTTTAGAGGATTGGAAGCATTATCTTAAAGCAAACTCTATAGGAAGTCATGATAATATTTTAAGTAAACCTTTTCAAGATGCGGCTTTTGAATATTCCAAAACAGTATCTGGACAATCGGTGCAACAGCCACGAGCAAAACTGATGGTACGCCGAGTAGACAGACAAATAGGTTTTGCATTGGGACAGTTATATGTCAAACGATACTTTAATGAAGATGCCAAAAAACGAGCACTTGCCTTAGTTAATAATTTTCAAAAAACACTTGAGAAACGTATTGATAAACTTGATTGGATGAGTGATAGTACCAAAGTAAAAGCTATTGACAAGCTTTATGCCATTAACAAAAAAATAGGCTATCCAGATGTATGGAGAGTCTATGACGTTACTATTGACCGAAATAGTTTTTTTGAAAATGTAGTAGCCTTACGACAAGACGATTTCCAATTTGGTCGGAAAGAGCTTAATAAAGCACCTAATAGAGATGAATGGGGAACGACACCTTCTACGGTGACAGCATATTACAATCCTTCATTAAATGAAATCGTTTTCCCAGCAGGTATTTTACAAGCTCCATATTTTGATTTGCATGCGGATGATGCTGTAAACTATGGCGGAATAGGTATGGTGATCGGACATGAGTTTACACATGCTTTTGATGATCAAGGCGCACAATACGATAAAAATGGAAATGTAACCAATTGGTGGACTGAAGCCGATTACACAAAATTTGAGGCCAAAACACAACAAATCGTTGATCAATATTCTGCCTTTAAAGTATTAGATAGTGTCCATTTAAAAGGTGCCTTAACGGTAGGTGAAAATACCGCAGATAATGGTGGCATTGCTATCGCTTATGATGCTTTTAAAATGACAGAACAAGGACAAGACACTACAAAAATTGGTGGTCATACCCCAAACCAACGGTTCTTTTTGTCCATTGCTAATATTTGGCGTGTAAAAATGCGAGATGAATATTTACGTAATTATGTTGCCACAGATCCACATTCACCACCTCTATGGCGAGTAAATGGTCCTTTAATGAACTTCACACCTTTTTATGAAGCCTTTGATGTTCAGCCAGGTGAAGCAAATTATAGATCGGAAGAAGACCGTATAAAAATTTGGTAATAACTCATGATAGCCATGCATTTGAATATAAACTATTGTATAGCATAAAGCACAAAAAATCTACTGAAAATGGATCAATATAAAACATTTATAAGAGAAGCCCTTTATTAGAAGATGAAGCTGCAAATCTTTATAAAAACTAAATGATGAGTATAAACACTAGATTAAAGGAAATTGGCCTTGAGCTTCCAGAAATTTCTAAACCTGGAGGGAACTATGTTTCAGTTAATGTAAGAGGAAACATTGCTTATGTCGCAATCCAATTTCCTATAGAAAACGATGCCTATTTTTTTCAAGGTAGATTGGGAAAAGAGATCTCTACAAAAGACGGTTATGAGGCAATGAAATTGTGTGCTTTAAACGTAATAGCACAAATTGAAAGCAAAATAGGGTTTGACAATATTGTTGGACTTAATCATTTAGATGCCTATTTCCAATCGGATAAAAATTGGGACGAATCGCCAGTAATAGTTAATGGTGCTTCTGATTTGTTTGTCAGTATACTAGGAGATAAAGGGACACACTCAAGAGCCATTTTTGGTGTAGAATCTTTACCAAGAAATTTTAGTGTTGGTCTTACAACGAGCTTTACAATTGAGCAATAAATCGTAAACAATTGAAAAGAAGTTAATTATTGTATTGTAAGTCAAAAAAATGGCGTCATATTTGCAGTTCAATAAATATTTAAAATTTAATACAATGAGTAAAGGAACAGTAAAATTTTTCAATGATGCCAAAGGATTTGGATTTATCACTGAAGAAGGAGTTGAAAAAGATCACTTTGTACACATTTCTGGATTAGTAGACGAAGTTCGTGAAGGCGACCAAGTTGAATTTGATTTACAAGAAGGTAACAAAGGATTAAATGCAGTGAACGTAAAAGTTATCTAATACATATACTTCAAGTTTTTAAAAGCCCATCAATATTGATGGGCTTTTTTTATGACCATTTCCAATCTTTAAATAGGTAACTTAATTCCTTCTTAAGAACAGATGTGTGCGTTATTTTAGGATTGATAGCTGTAAGTTCTTAAATTTATTGCGACTTGTTCAATAGGGTAAAATTACTAACCTAAAACCTTACACACATGAAATCGCAATTTAGATGTTACACTGCCAGTATGTTAGTGGCATTCCTATTTACACTTTCAACTAGCGCTCAAAACTCAGATGCTAAATCAGCAGAATTAATAGATGCATTAGTAGCTGTAAATGGTGGTTACAAATCCTTGGCAGCTAAAAAAGATGTTCAATTTCATTATGTATATGATAATTTTGAAAAAGGAAAAGATGTTTCGACAGAACGTCATATTTTTCATGGCGAGCATTCTTGGGCTTCTTATGAACAACATGATTTAAATGTCATGCCTGGAACCAAAGGAATTGCTTTACAATCCTATGTAGATAGTAAACCAACTTTAACTTTAAACGGAAAAGCGATCACAGATCAAAAAGCCATTGGTGGAACGATATTTTTACGAAAAGTAAATTTCTATTGGTTTGCTATGATGTACAAACTAAAAGACCCAGGAACAAATTATAAATATCTGGGAACAGAAAAAGTAGGCGATGTCGCTTATGATAAAGTAAGTTTGATCTATGATGCAGATATTACTAAAAAGGAAAAAAATGATGAATACATCTTGTATTTTAACCCAAATACACATTTAGTAGATCAATTCTATTTTTCATTACCAGATTGGGGTATTGAAAAGCCTATTCTTAAAATGACATTGACTTACGAAAAAGTGGATGGTATTTTAGTGTCTACGGTGCGAAAAGGTTTTATGCCAAATGAAAAAGGGAAGTATGTTCCCATCGGTGTATACACTTTTAGTGAGATTTCCTTTAATAATGGCTTTAAGAAGGAGGATTTTGTGTTGGACTAAAACATTAAATAGGTTGAATTAATAAGGCTCAATTTTATATTGGGCTTTTTTTATGCGCTGATGTGGGAGGGAAGCAAAACCGAGTTTACGAGGATCATGAACTCCTTTAAAACAATATAAATCTTGAAAATAAATCGAAAATTCATGATTCCCATTAACAATAAGTATGCATGAGTAGCATGATTATGCAATAGAAATGCACCAATCCATGTTGCTAGTTAATTGATCTCTTTTTTAATCACACTATTAAAAAGAATAACAAACCAAATTGGTAGTATTCTCTCCAAAAGTGTGGTTATATTTGCAGAAATATTTTTTATGTTAAAACAGTTTTCAGATTTAGGGATTAATGAACACTTAGAACAAAGTTTAGTCGATTTACAAATCTCTGTACCAACAGATATTCAAAAAAAGACTATTCCAATTGTACTAAATCGAAAGGAAGATGTTGTTGTTATAGCAAAAACAGGAACTGGAAAAACAGCTGCTTTTGGATTGCCTTTACTGCAATTGATTGATTTAGAAAACAGCAGTATACAGGCTCTAATACTAGCACCTACAAGAGAATTAGGACAACAGATTTATAACAATTTAGAATCCTATGCTACTGATAGTCCACAATTATCTATCGCATCGGTATGCGGTGGTATTCCCATAAAACCTCAAATAGAACGTTTAAAAACTACAACGCATCTGGTTGTAGCAACTCCTGGGCGTTTGATTGATTTAATTAAACGTGGTGCTATTGATATTAAAAACTTAAAGTATTTGGTATTGGATGAAGCTGACGAAATGGTTAGCGCTTTAAAAGAAGAGGTAGACGCTATTATAAAACACCTTCCAAAAACCAGAAGAACATTATTGTTTACAGCGACCATGTCAGGGATTATAAAACAATTGGTTCAAAATTATATGTCAAAACATGTTTTGCATATAGAGGCAGACATGGCAACTGTAGGTCATCAAGGTATCGACCATCAATATGTAGTTGTAGAACCTATAGAAAAATTAGAAGTATTACTTCATTTTTTAAATTCTAAAGAAGGTGAACGTGGTATTATATTTTGTAAAACAAAAGCTGCAGTTAATAAATTAGCCAAAAACTTAGCGATAAATAAGTTCTCTTCTAGTGCTATACATGGTAGTTTAACACAAGGTATTCGCGACCGTATTATGGAACAATTTAGAGCAGGTTATATCGATATTTTAGTTGCTACCGATTTAGCAGCGCGTGGTATTGATGTCAAAGAAGTGTCTTACGTTGTCAATTATCATTTACCAGATACCTATGACGCCTATGTGCACAGAAGTGGACGAACGGCTAGGGCTGGTGCGAAAGGTCTTTCATTGACTATTTTACAAAAAGAAGAAGTCATAGATATTGCCGATTTCGAAAATGAACTAGGTATTGTTTTCAAGGAATTTATAAAAGCAGACGCGCAAAGCATTGAAGAAAATAATGGTTTATTATGGGCTAAAAAAATATTTAAAACCAAACCTAATCGAGAGGTTTCCGAAGATTTTAAAGCTAAAATAAAAACGATATTTCATCATTTAACTAAAGAGGAGTTAGTCGATAAAATAGTAGCAAATTACTTAACACAATCTGGTTCTGAAAAGTTAATATCTGAAGCGTCAAAAAAGACTAAAACGAAATAATCATTATGGCAAATAGTATTAAAAACCAACAGGATATTTTAACAAAATTAAATATTCAGGCCTTGAATCCTATGCAAGAGGAGGCTGTTTCGGTAATTGAGACAACCACAAACACCGTCCTATTGTCCCCAACAGGAACAGGGAAAACATTGGCGTTTTTATTACCATTACTGAAAGTCTTAAGCCACGAATCTAAGGAGATTCAAGCATTAATATTGGTGCCATCAAGAGAATTGGCCATTCAAATTGAACAAGTTATTCGTTCCATGGGTTCCGGTTATAAAGTAAATGCGGTTTATGGCGGCAGATCAATGTCTAAAGATAAAATTGAAATCAAACATAATCCTGCTATATTAATAGGAACACCAGGTAGAATATTAGATCATTTTAACAATGATCGCTTTTCTAAAACGAGTATTAAAACGCTCATATTAGATGAGTTTGATAAATCTTTAGAAGATGGTTTTGAAGAAGAAATGAAAGCGATTATAGGTCAATTACCTAGTATAAATAAACGTATTTTAACCTCTGCAACTCAGGCTGTTAAAGTTCCTGGTTTTGTGCGATTAGATAAGCCATATACTATCAATTATTTAAAAGAAAAAACGGCATCAAAATTAAGTATTAAAATAGTGGTTGCTCCAGATAAGAGCAAATTTAAAACGGTATTGGAATTGTTACACCATATTGGCAATGAACCTGGAATTATATTCTGTAATTTAAGAGATAGTATAGACCAACTAAGTGGTTTTTTAGAGCGTAATAAAATTAGTCATACATGCTTTTCTGGTGGCATGGAGCAAAAAGATAGAGAACGCGCTTTAATTAAATTTAGAAATGGAACTAGCCAAGTATTAATTGCTACAGATTTAGCAGCTAGAGGTATAGACATCCCAGAAATGAAATATATTATTCATTTTGAATTACCACGACATGAAGAAGAATTTATTCATAGAAATGGGAGAACTGCTAGAGTTAATGCAAAAGGAACGGCTTATGTATTGAAATGGAAAAACGAAGCATTACCCGAATTTATTAAAAACGATAAAGGCATAAACATTTCTAAAAAAGCAACTCATAAACCACAATTCTGGGAAACCCTATTTATTTCTGGTGGACGGAAAGATAAAATTTCCAAAGGTGATATCGCAGGATTATTTTTTAAACAAGGCGGCATTAATAAGGACCAATTAGGAATTATTGAGCTAAAACCAGATTGTGCATTTGTGGCTATTCCTCTTACCCTTGCTGATGCATTAGTGATAAAATTAAACAATACCCGATTAAAAAAGAAAAAGGTACGTGTAACTATTCTATAGTCCATTATGCTTTTAGTTGCATACTATAGCAATTCATTTGATATTTACATGTATTTTTGCACCTTCAAATAAAATTTGGTATGAAGCGCATCAATGAATATAAGAAGCTTTTTGGAGTGGAAAACGAAGTCGAATTAAAGACTTTAAAAAAAAGTTACCGTAATTTGGTTAAAGAATGGCATCCAGACAAATTTCAAAATGGAGACGCTTTACAGGAAGAAGCAGAGATCAATAGTCGAAAGATTATTGATGGCTACCATTTTCTTGTGAGTATTGCACCAGAAACAAAACATTCAAATTTAGTCGGCTATACAGAGACCATAACTAGTTCTGACATTGCAGATTATAAGCATAAAGGCTTATTGCTAGAAATTACTTTTCTAGATGGAACAACTTATGAATACTTTGGCGTCACTAAACAGGTCTATATGAAAATGATTAATAGTAATAAGCTCAATCGTTTCGCTAAACGCACCATATACCCTAATTATACCTATAGAATGTCAAAGCGTACGCTTGAAGAGGCACAATAGTATTCGTATTATTCATAAAATGTAGTAGAGTGGAACTTAATAAAAGATTGCCGCGTTTCACTCACAATGACATTATTAGATGTTTTATATTTGATATAACAAATTACAACAGGATGATATTAAAACGTCTACTATTTTTAATTGCTATACTTTTTTCTTTACAAAGCACTGGTCAAGAAAATGAATCATCACTTGCTTTTTGGAATAAACTAAAGTCCCATTGTGGTAAAGCTTATGCTGGAACACTTGAAATTCCAGAAGAAGATGAAGCCTTTGGAGGAAAGACACTGGTGATGCACGTTAAGGCTTGCAGTGAGAATGAAATAAAAATTCCTTTTTACGTAGGAGATGATAAGTCGCGTACTTGGATTTTATCTATGAATGAAGGTATTATATCCTTAAAACACGATCATCGTCATGAAGATGGTACAATGGATGAAATTAATTTTTATGGTGGCACGTCATCAAATCAAGGGAAAACAAATATTCAATTTTTTCCTGCAGATACTCATACACAGATACTTATGCCAGACGCAGCAACAAATGTGTGGTGGATTACCATAGACGAAAAAATATTTACCTATAATTTACGCCGCTTAGGAACAGACCGTGTTTTTAAAGTCGTTATGGATCTTACAAAAACTATTGAAACTCCTGAAGCTCCTTGGGGCTGGGAAGATTGAATGATTAAATTTGTATGCTAAAGAAGTCCTTTTATTAATGTAATAAAAATAACTTTATTTAGATAGTGTGTGTAATTGTAATCAATTATTATATAGCTTATTAACGTTGCTTTTGTATGTTTGACCAATAGGGATTTTATGCTCGTTTATTAATACGCGATTGCCTTCTATAAATTTTATCTTGTCAATAGCGACAATAAATGATTTATGAACTCTTAAAAAATTGCCCTCAGTTAGAATAGATTCGTAATGAGATATTTTTTCATGGCTTACAATCATTTCATCTTTCAAAAAAAGCTTAGTGTAGTTTCCATAAGCTTCAATAAATAACAAGTCATTCAAATCAATTTGATGATGCTTTTTGTCCCCTTTAATAAAGAATCGAGTAGAAGTTGTTTCAATAGAAATTTCTTTCATAACTGTTTTTGTAGTTTGTGTATCGGACACTTTATTTACTGCTTTTAACAAACGGTCAAAACTAAAAGGTTTTAAAATATAATCTACAACATTCAATTTAAATATTCAAATATTCCTGAAGCTCATGATTATCATCATCTTAAATCTAAAAGCAATTACGGATTATATTTTACATTCTGGGATAAAATAATGGGGACTTATTATGCCAAGTAAAATTTAAAAACTTGGTCTCATAAAATTTTATTGATTGCTGAGAATCGTGTATTTCAAAATTTCTGGATATATCCATCAAAGCGCAATAAACGTAGGAGTGAGGAGGGAAGTGCAATCGAAGATTCACAATGTCGCAAAACAATAAGAATAAATGAGTAAGTGTGTGTGGAATTTAAACAATCAGAGCTTTATAGGCTTTCTCAATTTCTTTAATAGATACTCTTAAATTAACATTATATTGCACATACGTCCACTTCATGAGACACCTAACTAATCAAAGATCATATGGAATATATTCTTTTAATTGTAGTTATAATTTTATTAATTTTTCAGAATTTCAAATACAGTAAAAACAGTAAAAGTTTAGAACGAGAAATCAATAAGCTAGACGAAAAGCTAAATGGTGTCTATACTCTCTTGAAGACCGAACAGGTTTCTAAAACTGCTGAAAAGGAAAGTGATAAGGATGTTATAATAAAAACAGTTGAGACTCCCTCGGAAGTTCCTTTAGCGGTACCATCTGCTATTCAGGAAACTTTGGAAGAAGATTATATACCAACTTATCTTAACGTCAGTAAATTGTCTGATAAAGATGCAGGTATCATTAAAAATATATTAAGTACTGCTGAAACCAACAAAGATTACAAAACTTTGATAAAACTTCGTAACAAAATGATTGATGTTATGGAGATAAATGAAGTCAAGGAAAAATCAGATATTGAATTTATAAGTACCATATTAAAGGACTACAATTACTACTCTCACAAAAAACAATTAATTGTAACTCCACCAATTGTATTAGGTGCTACAGAGGAAACACTAGTTAAAATTGTAGCCTCAGCAAAGACTGAAATGACAGCAGCCCCTGTAAAAAGAGCAGTAAAGGAACCTACGCTTTCTATTTGGGAAAAGTTTAAACAAAGAAATCCTGATCTTGAAAAATTTGTTGGAGAAAATCTAATCAACAAAATTGGTATTCTAATTTTGGTTTTGGGGATTAGTTATTTTGTAAAATTTGCGATAGATAAGAATTGGATCAATGAACCTGCACGTGTGGGTATCGGTATTTTAGCAGGAAGCCTAGTATTATTTATAGCTCATAAATTGCGCCAAAAATATGCACCATTCAGTTCCGTTCTTGTTGCTGGGGCTATCGCTATCTTTTATTTTACCATTGCTATTGCTTTTCACGAGTACAAACTATTTGAACAAGAGGTAGCTTTTGCTATTATGGTGGTGATTACGGCTTTCAGCAGTTTGATTTCCATATCCTATAATCGTATGGAACTTGCCATATTATCTCTCATTGGTGGCTTTTTAGTGCCATTTATGGTGAGTACTGGTAGCGGAAACTATGTTGTGTTATTTACATATATCGCGATTTTAGATATCGGAATATTGGCGCTGGCCTATTTTAAAAAATGGCAATTGCTGCATATTCTCGCTTTTGTATTTACTCTCTTATTGTTTGGGACTTGGGTAATTAAGGATATAGATAGTACTACACCACATTACTTGGGAGCCTTAATCTTTGGGTTTGTATTTTACTTGATTTTTATAATTACCAATATCATAAACAATCTACATTCTAAAGACCGCTTCTCTAAAATACAGTTAGCTATGCTTACGATAAATAATTTTGTTTTTTACGGAATAGGCATGCTGGTACTATCTGAATATAAACCTGAGTTGTCTGGTATTTTTACGACCTTTTTAGCCTTGCTAAATATTGGATATTCATTGTTATTATACAAGAAATTTGGTTTAGATAAAAGAGGTATTTATTTATTGATTGGATTAAGTCTAACTTTTATTACTTTGGCAATTCCTGTTCAGTTTTCAGGAAATAGCATAACCATTTTCTGGGCTATTGAAGCGGTCATGTTGATGTGGTTAGCACAAAAATCACAAATTAAAAGCTATCGCTTTGCGGCTATATTAGTACAAGTTTTAATGCTTGGGAGTTTGCTACTTGATTGGCTTGTCTATTTTACCGCAAATTCAGACTTTTCAATAGTCATCAATCCTATTTTTTTAGCAGGTATTTTAGTAGTTGCCTCTCTTGTTGGCGTTAACTATCTATTACGCCATGAAACAAAAAATTTCTTAAAATTTGGTTTTCAGTTCAATCCAGAATACTATAGAAAAGTAACCGGTGTTTCTGCCATAATTATAGGCTATTTTGTTGGATTATTTGAGGTTTTCTATCAATCTCTACAGTATTTTGAGTTTAATGCGATGTTGGCTATCTCGGTGCAATATCATTTACTTTTTACAGCGATCTTTTGTTTTATATTGTATAGAAATACAATTAATGACAAAATTATCAATGTCATAGCTGTTTTTAATATCGTAGTATTTGCATTGCTTTTTGCCAGAATTCCATTTTCAGAATTTCAAGAAAACATTTTAAATGGTACAAATAATGCTATTTCCTATTATCTACACATGTTGTCACTAGTAATTTTAATATATTTCTGGTATTTGGTGTATAATAGTAACAAAAGGCAAAAGGTATTTACAGTCTTTAACGATAAACTGGCAATATGGAGTGCCGTTTTTGTGTTGGTGGTATTAACGAGTACCGAAGTGATATTACAAGGTCTTCATATGATGAATTTTTCGATCGATCAATTGCAGTTCACCGACCAATATGATTTAATTTCCTCAGCAAAATATAAAATAATAAAAGCCGGACTTCCAATTTTATGGGGTGTTTTGGCTTTTGTATTGTTGCTTTGGGGGATTAAAAAACAAATAAAGCAATTACGAATCATTGCATTAACCTTGCTAGGACTTACCATTATTAAACTATTTGTGTACGACATCAGTAATGTTTCTGAAACTGGAAAAATTATTGCGTTTATCCTTTTAGGGATACTCATTTTAATTATTTCATTTATATATCAAAAAATAAAGTTTCTAGTGATTAACGAAGAAAAAACGACCAAGGATGAAAAAATCGATTAAACTATTCGTAATGTTTTTGGCAGCTATGGCTTTTGGCCAAGATCATTCAGTCGAAGGTGAGATAAACTCTGTAAATGAAGATGGTTTGTATCGCATTCATATTCCTCATAACATACGTTCCTATGCAACAACAGATTTACATGACTTAAGAATTTGGGACGCCAAAGGTAATCAAGTGCCCTATTTTTTGCAACCGGCTACTGCATATAAAAGAACCAACGATTCTGAATTTACCGAATTCCCTGTTGTTTCAAGAACAATAATAGCAGATACAAGTGCTACTTATATATTCAAAAACCCTTATGAGACTATTGAACAAGCGGTGTTTTTAATTGCTAATTATCAAGGAAGCAAAAGCTATCGTTTGGAAGGGAGTAATGATCAAAAACAGTGGTTTGGTATTGTCAATAGTGGTCAATTAAATGAATTAAATCATTCGACACAAACCAGTGTTTATAAGTTGATTGATTTTCCGTTGTGTTCTTATCAATACCTTAAAGTTGTTTTTGATGACCGTCACTCATTACCTATAAACCTTATAAAAATAGGTGAGGCTACGTCCGAAATTGTTACCATAGTTCCTATAACAATGGAAAAAATTCCAGTAAAAGCAATCGAATTTCTAGAAAAGGATCAGAAGACACAACTCCATATTCGTTTTGAAAGACCCGAAGTAATCAATCAGATTCGCATGGATATTACTGATCCTGACCTTTATAGTCGAAATGCAACATTGTTCACCATAAAAGAACGTGTAGTAAAACACAAAATGGAATCCTATAGGCAGCATTTAACGACTTTCTCTTTACGTTCAAATAAGGATCTAGTTTTTGAAATTCCTACATGTGTAGAAAAAGAAGTTTATTTAGAAATTGACAATAAGGACAATCCTAAATTAGAAATTAGCGGAATCCATTTTATGCAGGAGCCCAAATATTTGGTAGCATCATTAAGAAGTCAAGAAACTTATAAAGTTACAGCAGGAAACAAAACATTAAACATCCCTGACTATGATATTTCCGAAGTTACTAATACCTCAAAAACGGCATTACCCATCGCTCAAATAATCTCTATCGCAAATGTGCAACCTAAAAAAGTAATAAAAGAGTCTACCTCATTCTGGCAGCAAACTTGGTTTATGTGGTGTTGCATTGGTTTTGCGGCGCTTATAATTTCATATTTTGCCTTCAACTTAATAAAGGAGCTTAATAATAAAAAAGAATCTTAAATTATACGGCGATTTGGTTAATGAGTCTGTCGATATCTAAGAAGGATGTGAAATGTATGTAGTATAACAATTAACTGTTATACAGCTTATTAATACTGTTTTTATATGTTTGACCAATTGGAATTTTATGTTCGATTATTAGAATACGATTGCCTTCAATAAATTTTATTTTATCAACTGCTACAATAAATGATTTATGAACTCTTAAAAAATCGCCCTCAGTTAAAATAGATTCGTAATGAGATATTTTTTCATGGCTTACAATCATTTCATCTTTCAAAAAAAGCTTCGTGTAGTTTCCATAAGCTTCAATAAATAACAAGTCATTCAAATCAATTTGATGGTGTTTTTTATCACCTTTTACAAAGAATCGAGTAGAAGTTGTTTCATTAGAAACTTCTTTAATAATTGTTTTTGTAGTTTGTGTATCAGACACTTTATTTACAGCTTTTACCAAGCGGTCAAAACTAAAAGGTTTTAAAATATAATCTATAACATTCAATTCAAATCCTTCTAGGGCATGTTCTTTATATGCTGTTGTAATAATAGTTTTAGGTGGTTTTGTTAGTGTTTTTAGAAAGTCTAATCCTCTTAATTTAGGCATGTTAATGTCTAAAAACATAAAATCTACAGTGTTTTCATTTAAATACTGCATGGCTTCCATAGCATTGTAACAATTCTTTTCTAATTGTACATGTGGTAACATACTACAAAATTCTTCTATGATTTCATGTGCCAAAGGTTCGTCATCAATAATTATGTACTTAAGCATGTTTTGCGACTTTTAAAGTTGTTTTATAGATGTTATTCGTTTGACTAACAATAAACTCATGTTTTAGATTGTACAACAAAGATAGTCTTCTTTTAAGATTCTGTAATCCAATTCCTTTTGATTCATTTACCTCATTAGGATCAAAATTATTCTCAATATAAAAATGGATAAAATCAGTATCTTCAAATAAATTGATATGAATAAAAGCGTTTTCGGTAAGCGTTTCTATGCCGTGTTTAAAAGCATTCTCTAATAGAATGATAAATAATAATGGCGCTATTCTTGTATTTAGGTCAATCGCATGATTAAAAGTAATCTCTACAGATTTTTTGTATCGAATTTTGTGTAGTTCTATATAGTTGTTTAAATAGTCAATTTCATCTGAAAGCTTAACCGTTTCTTTTTCTCCTTCATAAATTGTATAACGCATCATGTCTGATAATTTCAAAATCACATCTGGCGCTTGTTTAGAGTTTTTAACTGTTAAGGCGTAAAGGTTATTTAGCGTATTAAAGAAAAAATGTGGGTTTATTTGAGTTCTTAGTAGCGATAATTCAGTTTTCGTTTTTTCTGCTTTTAAATTTTGCAACCATTTCCATTGCTCAAAAATCCAAACAATAAACAAGATTGGAATGGGTAAAAAGAATATGAAAAACGGAAAATCTTCTTTAATCTTTAGATAGGCTTCTAAATCACCAGAAAAGAGCCTTAAATAGATGAAGTAAAGAAATAATGGCACATAAAATAATGTTATTAATTTCCAATATTTTTTGATAAATGCAGGAACTAATATATACGCAAATCCAAACCAAAACCCCATTAGAAGAATGAATGTAATTGGGTTATCTGGCATTTTCATTGTTGCATCAATAGCAAATGCTACAAAAAAGAGTACAAATAGGCTAAGCACTTTAATTACTACTTTCTTTTTCTTTTTAAAATGATGAATTGGCAAAGCAATTACAAATCCCCAAAAGATGGCGTAAATAATAATTTCTAATGAGCTGTCCTTTGGAAGAAGTATAAAACCAAAATGATCTAACACATAGAATATTGGTATAATAATAATGAACCCAATTAAAAAGGCTTTGTATTTCTTTAATAACTTAATCATAGCTCAAAAGTAAGTATGTTATGCTATCTAGACAAGAAAGTTGATAGACACTACCATAATTAGCACCAACACAGCTGTTTTTTTGACGAACGCGTTTGATACTGTTTTTCACTTTATATGGCTTTAGAAAAACACTGTATATCCTATTAATTAGAAAGCACTATTCGTTCACTTTATGTTTGCCTCAAATTAATACTAAAATCAAAATCATGACAACTTTAAGCAACAATCAAATCACAAGTAGAATAAACACAACCAATAGTTTTAAATGGAACGCTAAAAGACGTTTTAGATAAAATATTGCCGCTAGAAATACATCAATCAAAAAACAAACAGGTATGAATATATTACAAATCAATAATCTAAGCAAAACCTATCCCAACGGAGTAAAGGCGCTAAACGGAATTAATTTAGAAATCACAAACGGTATGTTTGGTTTATTAGGCGCAAATGGCGCTGGAAAATCGTCGTTAATGAGAACCATTGCGTCTTTACAAGCGCCTTCAATGGGTAGCATTTCATTTAATGGTACAGATGTGGTAAATCAACCACATGACATTAGAAAACAATTAGGATATTTACCTCAAGAGTTTGGTGTATATCCGAAAATATCTGCAGAAAAATTGTTGAACCACTTAGCTATTTTAAAAGGAATATTAAATAAAAAAGATCGAAAGGAACAAGTTACAGCATTGTTGCAGCAGGTCAATTTATATCAACACAGAAAAAAATCTGTATATACGTTTTCTGGCGGAATGCGTCAACGATTTGGAATTGCACAAGCACTGTTAGCAAATCCACAACTAATTATTGTCGATGAGCCAACTGCTGGCTTAGATCCAGAAGAAAGCAATCGTTTCTTAAACTTATTAAGTGAAATAGGGGAGAATGTCATTGTCATCTTATCGACACACATTGTAGAAGATGTAAGAAACTTATGTCCAAAAATGGCTATTCTTTCTAACGGACAAATTATTTCAGAAGGAAATCCAACGGAATTAGTGGCAACGATAGAAGGGAAAATTTGGACGAAGATTATTCCTAAAAAGGACATTGAAATTTACAAAAAAGCTTTTGATGTTATTTCTACAAAATTGGTGTCTGGAAAAACTCAAATAAGAGTGCTATCCCAACAAAAACCGGAAATTGGATTTGAGAGCATCGTTCCAAATTTAGAAGATTTTTATTTCGCAACATTGTTTCAAGAAGCAACTAAAACACCATAGGTCATGTTTAAGAAATTATTACAATTTGAAGTTTTTTATCAGTTAAAACAACGTGCATTTCCAATATTTGCAATCTTGTTTATAGCACTTGGTGTATTTGTTGGGAGACAAGGATTTGCTCCAAAAGGAGTTGATTTCAATTCTGTTTATCAAGTATACTTTCATACAAGTCTTTTTACTTTAGGAAGTGTTTTCATTATCATGTTTTTTGCGATAAGTGCAATGCTTAGAGATAAGCAGCACAATATGGAGAATTTAATTTATAGCTCTTCGATAAAAAAATCGCACTACTTCTGGAGTCGTTTTTTAGGAACATTCATTTTTAGTGTATCGGCATTTACGCCTTTTATTTTAGGGTATATCATTGGAAATTATTTTTCTGATTTAGATCCAGAGCGTTTAGGTGACTTTCAATTGCTAACGTATTTACAACCTTGGTTGTATATTGTATTACCAAATATTTTTATCTGTTCTACCATCGTGTTTTCTGTAAGTACACTAACTAAAAATAGTACAGCCACGTATGTCAGTGCAGTGTTTATTTACATGTTATATTTTGTGAGTTCCATCTTTTTAAATTCGCCATTATTAGCACAAGCAGTTCCAGCTTCTCCAGAAAGCATGGTTATTGCAGCTGTTGCAGACCCTTTTGGAATTGCCGCATTTTTTGAGCAAACACAATACTGGACGCCCTTTCAGAAGAATACAGAATTACTGTCTTTTTCTGGTTTGTTTTTAATGAACAGAGTTGTTTGGATATTGGTTTCTGTGGGACTATTATTTGGAACCTACAGAATGTTCTCTTTTAGAAAAATCACTAAAAAAGTTAAGAAAGAATCAAAAAAGAGCACGAAAAAAATCCAAATATTAGCATATCAACCCATGCATGCCTTACACAATTTTAAAGCACAACAAATGGCATTCTTTTCGCTTTTAAAATTAGAATTGAAAAGTGTTTTTAAGAGCCTTCCCTTTATTGCTGTTTTGTTAATGTGGCTGTTTATAGTGTTTTCAGAATTATATTCAACGGTTGTAAGTGGAGGAGAATATGGTGTAAGCGTATATCCTTTTACAAATCAATTGATAGATTTAATAGTAGATCCTTTGTCAATTTTTAGTTTGATATTAATCATTTTTTATAGTTCGGAGATTGTTTGGAGAGAACGCGGCTTAAATTTTAATACAATAGTGGATGCAACTCCAGTAAAAAACTGGGTATTCTTTGTGTCTAAATTCACAGCATTATTATCCTTACCAATGATTTTAATTACTTCCGGAATTCTATTATGTATGCTATTTCAGGTCAGTTTAAATTATACAAATTTTGAATTCAGTTTATATGCATCATTATTCTATCATTACGGATTACAATTAGCAATATTTTGTATGATAGCCCTTTTTATAAACAGTTTGGCAACAAATAAATATATGGGCATGGGGATCTTCGGTTTGATTGTACTGTTAAGCTTGAAATCTGATGTGTTAGGATTACAACATCCTTTAACTAGCCTTGGGTTTATGCCAAGAGTGTCCTACTCAAATATGAATGGTTTTTATGGTGACTCAAAACTATTTAATCATATAGCAATGTATTGGTTGGCTTTAGGGTTGTTATTAACTGTATTATCATTTAAAATTTGGAATAGAGGCGCAGTTGCAAACTTTTCAGTGAAGCTAAAACAACTCCTTTATAGTTGGACAAAGCTTCAAAAATTAACGACGTCACTTTTAATGGTATTGTTTATCGGTTTTGGAAGTTTGGTTTTTTACAATACGAATATAGTTTCTGATTATGTAACTGTGAATGATCAATTGGATTTTAGAGAACAGTATGAAAAAAAATTCAAAATACATAAAAGTTTAGATCGACCACATCCTTCATCAAAAACAACAGAAGTCGCTATTTTCCCGAAGGAAAGACGTTATTCGATAAAGGCTAATTATATACTAAAAAACAAAAGTGACCAGCCATTATCAGAAGTATTTATCACAGAAAGGATTCCGCTAGAACATATTACTATTGAAAATGCTAGTCTTGTTGCCCATGATGCATTTTATGGAACGTATTTGTTTCAATTTGAGACCCCTTTACAACCAAATGATTCTGTTGTATACTATTTCGAATTAAAGAAAGCCCTTAAAGGGTATGAAGAAGACAATGCTATTGTGAACAATGGAACCTATATTATGCATAGAAATTTCGAACCTATTTTAGGATATAGCTCAGGCGTAGAAATTACAAGTAGAGTAGAGCGTGAAAAAAGAAAATTACCTAAAAGAGTAGTAGAAAATAATTCAGATTCTCATATCGAATTGGACGATTTTAAAAATGAAAAAATAAGATTTGAAACTATTGTTTCTACAGATAAAGATCAAACAGCATTAAGTTCTGGGAACTTAGTAAATGAATGGTCAGAGAATAACAGAAATTTTTATCATTATAAATCTAAGGGTAGCGTAATACCTATGATTGCCTATTTTTCGGCTAAATACAAGTCAAAAAAAATCAATTACAAAGGCATCGCAATCGAACAATATTATAATGAAAATCATGCTTTTAATATTGAAGATGTTGAAAATAGCACTAAGGTAACTTTAGATTACTGTCAAGAAAACTTTGGTGCCTATCAATTTGATCATGTTAGAATTGCAGAACTTCCGTCGCATTGGTCTTTTGGAGGCTTTGCACATCCTGGGGTTATAAGCATGGTAGAGGATAGATTATACTTGGCTAATGTTAGTCCTCCAAACACATTTAATTTGGTCGCAAAAAGAACCATACATGAAGTTGCGCATCAATGGTGGGGTCATACCTTATCCGCAAAACCGGTTGCTGGCGGTTCTTTATTTGTAGAAGGACTTGCAAAATACACTGAAGCCGTTGTTATGGAAAAAATGTATGGAAAAAGCGCTATATATGAACTTAGCGAAAATGCAAGAAGCAGATATTTTTCTGGACGGTCTTTTGCTGGTGAGTTAGAACCTCCAGTTTATAAAGTATTTGGACAAGGCTATATCTCTTATGGTAAAGCGTTAACAGTAATGTTGGCATTGAGAGATTTAATAGGTGAAAAACAAGTAAATCATGTTTTAAAAACATTAACAGACAAATATCGTATAAGTAATAAGTTAAAAGTAAACTCTATTGAATTTTTAGATACAGTTTATAAAGTAACTCCAACTGAATATCATTCATTAATTAATGATTGGTTTAAAAAAGTAATTACCTATGATTTAGCAATAGAAGAGAGTGCTTACAAGGAGTTAGCAAATGGTACATTTGAAGTGACTGTTACAGTGAAAGCGAAACGCTTTGAAACGTTAAACAGTGGAGCAATCGAACAAGTTTTAATTGATGAACCCGTAAAAATAGGAGTATTTACAACACATCCATCAAATGTAAAAGATGATAGTTCAATGTTGCATTACGAATCAAATCATATCAATAAAGAAATAACAGAGATTAAAATCATTGTCAACGCATTACCTAGTTACATTGCCATAGATCCTTATGGAACACGATCTGATGAGAATACTGTTGACAATCTTTATGCGTATTAAAATGTTATGCAGTGCTTCTTATTTTTATTAAATATGTATTTATGAATTCATCTTTATATCACTTGTATACACGTGTAAATCATTTTAGAATTTACAATACTAAATTTTGAAGCCATATATGTCGTATATTTATGAAAGACTAATCAACATCCATGAATTATGAACACAAAAAACATAAAGGCCTATGGTACGGAAGCTCCAGATGCCAATTTAAAGCCATTGGACATCAAAAGGAGAGAAGTTACTATAAATGATGTGGAGATCGATATATTGTATTGTGGTGTTTGCCACTCCGACTTGCATTTTGCACGAAATGACTGGGGAATGACCCAATACCCTGTAGTTCCTGGACATGAAATAGTTGGGAAAGTCTTAAATGTAGGAGCGTCTGTAAAACACATTAAGGTAGGTGATTTAGTTGCTGTAGGCTGTTTAGTTGATTCTTGTAGAACTTGTAATAATTGTAAAAACGATTTGGAACAATATTGTCCTGAATGGGTTGGAACTTACGGAGGCTATGATAAACATTTAGATACGAATACTCATGGAGGATATTCTGAAACTATAGTTGTTGAAGAAGCTTTCGTTTTAAGCATTCCTGAAAATCTAGATTTGGCAGGTATTGCACCGGTATTATGTGCAGGAATTACCACTTGGTCTCCATTACGTCATTGGAAAGTTGGGAAAGATAGTAAAGTAGCTGTTATTGGTTTAGGCGGATTGGGTCATATGGCTATTAAATTAGCAGATGCTTTAGGAGCTCACGTTACCTTATTTTCAAGAACATCCAATAAGATTCAAGATGGATTAGATTTGGGTGCAGATCAGGTTATCATTTCTACTGATGAAACACAAATGGAACGTGTAATGGGCAATTTTGACATCATTATTGATACGGTTCCTTATGAACATGATTTAAATCCGTATATCGGCACATTGAATACTAATGGCACATTGGTTGTTGTTGGTTATTTAGGGCCATTAGATCCGATGTTGGTTACTGTTCCAATGATTATGGGTCGAAAAAGCGTCGCGGGCTCTTTAATTGGAGGTATTGCAGAAACACAAGAATTATTAGACTTTTGTGGAAAACATAATATTACTTCGGATATTGAGCTTATTAATATTCAAGATATTAATCAAGCCTATCAACGCATGCTTAAAAGCGATGTGCATTATCGATTTGTTATTGATATGAAGTCGCTTAAAAGTTAAGGCGTTTGACATTAAGGCAAAAATGCGGTTCTAAAAAACAAAGATGTATGGATGCCATTGTAAAGGGATAACAAATCATTATGACATGTGTGGGTGTGAAATGGCTTTATCGTTTTGGTTAAAGAAGCCATTGTTAATGAGGTTACAATAGATTATTTTTTTTCAACCTGTTATTAGGATAGCTTTAATGGCTCCGTCTTGAGGAGGGATAGTTCTAAAACAATATTTATTTTATGATTTAACAATTTTAGATTTTCTCTTTTTTATAGGCAGTACTTCTTCTGGGAAAGGGAAAAGAATGGTTGAGTTTTTTTCCGCAGCAATATTAGACAAGGTTTGGTACAAACGTAACTTAATGGCTGATGGCGACTGATCAATTAGTTTTCCAGCCTCAAGCAACTTACCTGCTGCTTGTTCTTCTGCCAATGCCAATATAATTCGCGCTCTACGAGAGCGTTCAGCCTCTGCTTGATTAGCCATCATTCGGCGCATATTCTCAGGCAATTGAATGTCTTTTATTTTAACATCACTAATTTTAATGCCCCATTCTTTGGTTTCTTGTTCAACAATTTCTTTAATGTTTTTTCCCATTTCTTCACGTTTAGAAAGAATGGTATCCAATTCGACCTTTCCACAAACATCCCTTAGAGCTGCTTGTGCCAATTGGGTAATGGCAAATTTGTATTCTTCTACTTCTAAAACTGCTTTTTCGGGATTGTTAATTTTAAAAAAAACAACGCCATCTATACTACATGGCACGTTATCTTCGGTCATTACTTCTTGTGAATCAATGTTGAATGTAATAACTCTAATGTCAACTACTTGAATGGTTTCAACGATAGGAATAATCCAACGAAAACCAGGCTGCAATGTTTTTATAAATTTTCCAAATCTAAATTTAATAGCTCTTTTGTATTCAAAAACGATCCGAATACCTGAAATAAGAAATAGACCAGCAATTATGCCAAGTATGATTAACCGGTTCATAAATACTCTATTTAGGATTATAAAAGTATACTAATATGAAAAGTCAATGAACCTTTTTGCAATATGACGATTAATTGATTCAATGCCTTTTAATCTTAAATCGCATGCCTAAGCTCTTAAGTTAAACTATACGATGAATATGGTTCATTCTAAAGTTACGCTTTTTTTTAAGAATTATCCGTGTTTTAGGCTTCAAATTTAAGGTGTTAGCTAAGTTGTTTATGGCTAGAGCGAACTTTTACTCACATCCTATTACTCTGTAAATGAAATGGTATCACTACATCCACAGTATAAACCTATTTACAAAAAAAATATTCGAAGAATTTCTTCTTCAATGTTAATGACAACGTTTGTGGCTCACGAGTTTCTGTTTATTGAAATAGTGTCTACGAAAAATCAATGAAGTTCATTCACCACTTACAAAATATAAAATAATAAATCAGGAGTAAAATACTTTTTATACTAGCCTGTATCGAGCGAAGTATAGATGACGTAAGCGTGAAATGGCAACATGTATGGAATGGAGTTATTTTGTATATTTGAGTATAACACCCTTTATGCCAATTAATCATATACAACGCATATTATTATTATCATTTCTATTTTGCTTTCTTGTAGCAAACATTGGGTATTCACAAAAAACAATATCTAGTGATACAGCATTAAAACGACTTAATGAGCTAACAACCCTCAATAGGGAACTCAACAATGAGATTGATTTATATTGGTCAAATTATTTTCAGCAATTAGAGCTCATCCCATTTATAGAAGAAAATTATACTTATATATTATCGTTTTATCACCACAGAGGTTATAACTTCAGAATATTAGGGAATTCGAGAGAGTCGTTAAGAATGTATAAAGCTTTTTTTAAGTTCTACAACGAAAATGAGCTTTTTTTAAATCAAGAAGAGAAAAATGAATATTTACGAAAACGATCTTTTAATTATCGTGGGCTAGCCATTGCTTACGAAAAATTATCGCTATTAGATAGCGCTAATTTTGAGCATCAAAAAAACCTCAAGTTCACAGATACCATGACTACCATCTATAAACCAGCTGCTATAAACGATTATGGTATGTTTTTATATGGAAGTATGAACAATAACGATTTGGCTTTAAAAAATTTTAAAGAAGCCTATACCTTAACAAAAAAACACTTTCCAGAGCATTTTTTATTAGGCAGTATATGTGATAATATGGCTGCAATAATTTTTGAAAAAGGTGACATTGAAACTGCAAAAAGATTGTATAGAGATAATTTTGAGTTTTATAAAAAAACCCTCAATGAAACTTATAAGGTTGTTGATGTGTATTTACTTGTAAAGGCAGGCTCTAAAATAGTAGATATAGAACTTATGCAAGGTAATTTAAAACAAGCAGCGCTTGCCTATACCGAATTACAAAATATTTTTAATACATATGCTCCACTCCCTAATAAAAAAGAAGCAACCAGATTGGAGTTTTTAAAAACGAAACAACGGTTTCTCGAAGCAACCCAAAAGACTGATATAGCCTATGCGACCTTAAAGGAGGTTAACAGACTTTCCGATAGTATTAATCAAGCTAATACATCTAAAAGCAAGGAAAGAATTGCTGTAATCAACGACATAATACTGGAGCGTTCCAGAAATAGCTTTAAAATTGAAAAAGTCCAGAAGGAAACTATAATACGCAGTCAGCAATTAAAACTATGGATTATCTCCATTTCCTCAATTTCAATCTTAGGTTTTTTAACATCATTATATTGGCGTAGAAAGCAGCATATTATCAACGCACATAACAAACAACGGATTGCAGAATTGCAAAATGAAAAGCTCAACTCCGAAATAGAATCAAAGCAGCGTGATTTATCAGATTTTGCAATTAATTTGACCCAAAGTCAAGAATGGGCTAAAGAATTGGCATGTAAGCTAAATCAATTAAAAACTACAAAAGGAAGAGAACGCAAAAAACTATTTGATGCGTTTGAACAAGATGTCCAGAACAAAATTACTTTTGATGTCGATACAAAAGCCTTTTATCAACGATTGGATAAGTTAAGTGATGCGTTTTACAGTGAGTTAAATTCTAAATTTTCAGATCTTAGTAAGACCGATAAACGATTGTGCTCTTTAATCCGATTGAAAATTGATAGCCACGAAATTGCTACCCTTCAAAACATCACTTTATCTTCATTGAATACAAGTAGATATCGCTTAAGAAAGAAATTAAACCTTTCGAAAGACGATAACCTTGATGATTTCATTCAAAGTTTATAAACTTTAGGAACTTCATGTTTTAAAGGCGTTTCAAGACTATATATTTCGTTTTGTACAGTATTTGTCTATGGTTTAAATAGAGATTTATACAAGGTTTGTTCCTACATTAGAACTAACAAATAATTGGATAATCAACCTTTTATTATTTCAAATTAATCTATTAACCAAAATCAAATATTATGAAAACATCCATCTTAGGTTTGCTGTTTTTAGGACTAACCAGCCTAACTTTTTCACAAAACGAAATGGCTTTTAATGATAAAAGCACAAACATTCATGAGGAAACTTTAAAAACCGGTAGTAGCACTATTGAATTAAACCAAATTTCAAAGCGCATTACAGCGTTTCAAAATGTAGTTTCTAAATACGATATTACTTCAAAACCAATTTACAGGTCTAATAAGTCAGCAACCTATACAGTTGTTTTTAAAGAAGCCAAAAATAAAATCACCAATGTATATAACCATGATGGAGAAGTGATTAGTGGGGAACAAAAGTTTGAAGACATCAAATTACCTTATATAATTAGCGTCGCTATTTTAAAAGAATATCCTGGTTGGTCTATCAATGCAGTACACTGTAGTATCAGCTATGAAAAGGATAGAGGCACTTTGGTTTCATATAAAATTAAAATAAAAAACGGAACTAAAAGTAAAACGATTAAGGTTGTAAAATAGATATCTTATGAGATGCTTCTGGGTTATCTGTTTTTTTTGAGTAAAATCCAGTAGATGATTGTAAAGAATATTCAGTTTAATCGATGCGTACAATACATTTACTCAATACTGGTAAGATATTCCGAAATTAAATGTTTATAAGATCTAGACGAAATTAATTGCTCGCCATTTTTTAAATGGAATTTATATTCATTATTGCTGATATAGCTACATGATTTAATATAAAACTTGTTCACTATTAAAGATCGGTGAATTCTCAAAAACTGCTCATGATCTAAATTGTCACTTAATGAATTTAATGTTGTTCTATATAAATGTGCTTTTGTATCCGTAACTAATTGCACATAATTGCCATCACTTTTAAAATACAAAATATCATCACTATAGATGCTTACATCTCTACCTTTTACTTTAGTTATAAACTCATTTATATAATTTGAAGTTTCCGATTGATATGTTGTCAATAGTTTCTTGATTTTATCTTCTAAAAGCGATGCTTGCTTTTTCTTTTTGAGTGCTTTAATACGCTCAATAGCGATATTTAAACGTTCATCATCAAAAGGCTTTAAAAGATAATCTACTGCATTTATTTCGAAGGCTTTTAAAGCATAAGAATCATAGGCTGTAGTGAAAATAATATGAGGTGTGAACGTCAATTTTGACACCACCGTAAAACCATTCATATCGGGCATTTGGATGTCTAAAAAAATTAAATCTGGCTCTTTTATAGGAATTAAATCTAAGGCTTCATTGCCATTTCTACATTCACCTACCACGACAATATTATCAAAGGATTCAAGGAGTTTTAGTAAGCGCTTTCTAGCTAAAAACTCATCATCAATAATTACACATCTTAATTTCATACCTACTTTATAATTGGTAAAACAATTTTTGCCGAATACAATTCTGGAGTCACAAAATCGGATTCAAACAAAAATCGATTCTGATAAAATTGCTTCAGTCTTTCTTTAATATTTATAAGTCCAATGCCTGTTCCTGGTGGTCTCACATAAGTATTATTAGTATTATAGGTGTTTGAAATTTGCAACACCAAAGCATCTTCATGTAATTCTTGAGAATGCTCTTGTTTAATCGTGATTATGATCTTGCCATTATCTACGGTTGGAATAATGCCATATTTCACAGCATTTTCAACCAAAGGTTGAAAAATCATATTTGGAATTTTTAAGTGGGTCACCATTGGATCCACATTGTAATTAATAGTCACTCGATCTTGATAACGGACTTGCTCTAAATCTAAATAGTCTTTAATAAATTTAAGTTCATCTCTAACAGTAACCAATTGCTCGGCATCATACTCTAGCAAACTGCGTAACATAGCTCCTAATTTACTCAACATTGTTTGCGATTTCTTAGTGTCTATATCAATCATAGAAGCGATTGAATGTAGGGTATTAAACAAGAAATGTGGTTGTAATTGCATCCGTAAGGCATTAAGTTGTGAGGCTATTAACGCTTTTTGATTATTGATAAACTTCTTCTGATAATCGAAGGCAAGAAAAACAGCACCAATAACCAGAAGCTCAATAAAACTTGAAAAACTGCCAATAACAAGAACCACCATACTATTCCGTCCAAAGAAATCTTTCATATAGCCACTATTCAAATAATTAATGTAGTCATCTATTCGGGAGGCTACTAATTGATGAAAAGCAGCCAGTAAAACACAACCCAATAAAAATTTAAATACTCGTGAAAATTTAATTTGGCCAGTATTTTGAATATGTTTAGTTAAAAAATAGGCGAGCGGTGTTAAAATGGCCCAAAGCAAATATGTTATCAGTATTTTTAATGAGGTTAATAACCAACTAAACGGATAATTATATTGATTGATTAAATGATTCGCATAGGCTTTTAAAATAAAGAACAGGCTTACAAGCAGACTTACTATTACTATTTTATGAAAAGCGATAGGTAAGTTTTTATAATATGACGGTATTGATGGCTTCATTAAAATTTAATAATCATTGAAAGATACTCTTATTTTAAAAGTTTATTTCCAACATTTAATATATTTGTTATCAGTTTTATTTTAAATTACGTCTTATGAAACGAGCATGTTAAAAACTTTATCACTCAAAGGAATGATTAATAGCGAACAACATGTGTCCATTAAAAAACAATAAATATATCCACATGAAATTAAATAGTCTTCTTTTATTTTTAGCGGTTACGGTATTATTTGCGGGTTGCAAGAATGAGAAACACACTACAGGTGATACAAATTTAAAAACAAATAGTCCAGCTCTAAAAAATATCAGTGAATTATCCTATTTAGAGATATATCACGCTCTTTTTGTTGATGATAATGGTGGTTTTGATGCCCATGGTGATTTGTATGGTCAAGATGCAGTTTCAAGTTTGATTATCAATTCTGAAAATAATGATTGTGGGAATGCCCTATTTTTACTAAATAATTCAGATAAACCTATTGTTCTAGCGGTAAAAGCCTCCTTCAGTCTTACAGGCAATCCTGTCAACGAAATGACGAGAGCCTATACTATAAAACCAACCGATACGCTTTCTTTAGGGCATTCTGTACTCTGCTACGATGGTAAAGAATATCCTATTAAGAGAGACATAATTTCGGCTGGTTTTAGTGCTAATAGCCAATAGAAGATTTATTTACTAGTTAACTGTTTTATCAACGCATCGTTACTATCCTTAACAAATTTTGGAGGATTAAAACTGTTTGATTTTTTAAACATTTTAAGAGCTGCTTTATTTTTACCTTTGGCCATATATGCCTCTCCCAAACTGTTATGCACATTGGCATCTTTAGGATTACGCTTCACATTTAATTCGAAAAACTCAATCGCTTTATCCAATTGATTATTACCCATAAGTAAATAACCTAGTCCATTAAGTTGATTTAGATCGGCTAAATCTGAAGCGTCATTTAATATAGACAAGGCCTCATTTAACTTTTCTTGCTTAAAAAGAATTGCTCCTTTCAAGCTAAGGTTTTGAAAGTTTTTTTGTGAAGTGATAGACTCATTAACCCATTGTAATGCTAATTCTGGTTTGTAATTTGCTCTACTCAAGTATTGTGCTCCGTCAAATTTTCCTTTCCATCCAAACCCAACTTGCCCTCTTAATTCTTCTTTTAGATTATTAGTAACCAGTTCAGTAGTATTTGCAGTGACCATAAATGGGATTTGTTTGTTTTCCCAACTTAGAGAAATTTCTGCAGCGCTTGTATCTAATCCGGTAGCGCTATAATTCAATACATTCTGAAAGGTATTATCTCTCATTTTCACGTCAACACGTAGTACATCTTCTTCAGGAGTGTACCAAAAACTTCCCCATGAACTCGTATTACTAGAAAAAATAATGGTGGCATTATTCTCATCCTTGATAATCATATGCAATCCGTATGTTCCTGCTTTTAAGTTTTTATCTTCTACTTTAACATCCGTTCCGAAAGAAATCGTTGTGTTTTCATCAGCACCTGCTCGCCACGGAATTTCCCCTTTACCTGCAAAATTTATTTTCTGCAAGCCAAAAGGAATTTGTTGTCCCCAAATTTTTCCTGTTCTGTCACCTCTTGCTACAATTACCTTTGGAGCACCATAGTTTATGGATACTTTGGTAATACCAAAGGTTTGGCTGAACTCAGCTCTTGGGCTACGTTTAGGAGTTGTAACCCCAGATTGTGCAAAACTATAGGTCGTAAATAGCATAATGGCGATCAACCATAAATTTGTTTTTAATGTTTTCATTTTTAAAAAGTTTTAATTGAATATATAATATTTATATCCGCAAAATTATAAGAACAGTACTGTGCTAAATAGCATAATGTGACGACCCGTTTATTTTGTGATAGTTGGTAGGAATGTTTTGAGTTTTTGGTTTTGGTCAACCATATATCACATATCGAACTAGTAATCACAAATATATTTTTGATCCTTTAAAGAGGTTATATTTTTGACTCATCTTAAGCCATAAAAAACTATATAATGAAAACTTACATCGGAATTATTTTAGCATTCATCCTTAGTACCAATTGTATTCAAGCACAATCAAATGCTTTCAAAACATATAAAGCGTTCAACGGCATTACATTTGAGTATGCCTTATTACTCCCAGAAAACTTTGACTCAAATAAAAGCTATAAAACAATAGTTTCTTTTGCTGGCGTTGAACCAAAGGATGATCTTTCAGAAGCCACAATCACTACCTTATGGAAAAACCACAAAAGGCATCATACAATTGTTATTGTGCCAAAAGTTCCAATAGGTGAATCTGATTGGATAAGTCATCCAATCCATCATGGATTTAATGATTTTCTGAAATTCATTAAAGGACAGTTTAAAGTAAAAAATAAGAAGTTTCATTTTGTTGGTTATCAAGGAGGTTGCGTACCAGCACAGACCTATATTAGTATGTTAGATTTTCCACCAGCATCTTTAACAGTTTTATCCAGTGATAATTGGGATCATTATGACGATAAAAACTACAGCAGACTTTCAAAGCTGGAAATTCCAATTCACCTTATCTATCACAAATCAAACGAACGTGGAATTAAAAAAGGACGCCAAGTCGAGCAAGTATTAAAAGCAAAAGGCACTGAGGTAACTTTGAAAATCTCAGAAGATTTTATTGCCGAGTTAGAATCTATGATTTCAAAAAACTAAATAATAATTATTATGAAAATTTCAAACAACTCAATTCTAGTGTTAGTAGTAGCGTTTTTCCTTTATACATTGCCGTTTTTTGGGCAGCAGAAGCTTGATAGTTTCAAATACAACGACAAAAGTTTTAACTATACGATTCAATTGCCTTTAAATTATGATGCGACCAAAGAATATCCTGTCTTAATAGGACCTTCTGACGCCGAATCAATTAATGATGAAAGTTTTTATTGGCAAGGCGTAAAAAATACTCAAGGCTGGATCCTTATTGGGTACAGAATTTATGGTGCTACAAATAGAACAGGAGAGATTACAGCACTATTGGAACATTTAAAGGCAAACTATTCTGTGGAAGGCAATAAGTTTCACGCCGTTTGTTTTAGTGCTAACAGCGCAAGTATTTTTGAGTTGGTTATGAAAATGCCCAGTTATTTTGCGGGTATAACAGGCATGGCTGGAAACCCTAATAATGGCAACAAAGAAAAGTTAAAGCAATTAAAAGGGGTGAATGTTCAGTTTGTTGTTGGCGATAGAGATACCTATTGGATGCGTTCAGCCCAAAAAAGTCACCAAATTTTACAAGAGCTAGGTATAGAAAGCACAATAGAAATTATCAAAAATGGAGAACATGTTATGAAACCACTCATAGGAAAAGGTTTTTTGGATAGAGCAGAACGTTTAAGAGAATAGAGGATGAAAAAGTTAGTTTATTTCTTATTACCACTCATCATTGTTGTTTCGTTTCTGTTTCAGTCATTTAAAAGAATAGACGGTGAAGATCGTGTTAATAAAGTAAAACTCTTTCATTTAATTGAAGGTGTTACAATAAAAATGATTTGGGTTGAACCAGGAACGTTTTTAATGGGAAGTTCTAATGATGAATTAGGACGTTCTTCAGAACGAGAAACTCAACACGAAGTAGTGCTTAGTAAGGGCTATTGGTTGGCTGAAACGGAAATAACACAGCAAAAGTGGGAAAAAATAATGAACTATAATCCAAGTTTAAATATTGGAGGTAATTTACCAGTTGACCAAGTTTCATATATAGAGATTCAGGAATTTCTAACAAAAATCAATCGTAAATCTGGGACATTTAGATTGCCTACAGAAGCTGAATGGGAATATGCCTGTAGAGCAGGATCTACAAGTGCCTATGCTACGAGCCCAATTGACGAGATGGTTTGGCATATAGGTAATTCAGGAAGACAATCTCATCCTGTGGCCCAGAAAATGGCGAATGCATGGGGATTTTATGATATGCAAGGCAATATCTTAGAATGGTGTTCAGATTGGTTTCAAGAAGATAATACCAAAGACAATTTCGACCCAAAAGGGCCAGAATCTGGAGTCTTTAAGATACAACGCGGAGGACAGTTTACCGGTCGAACAAAGCATACGCGTGCAGCAGATAGACAAAGAGAAGTGCCTGATAGTAAAGATTTTTTCGTAGGTTTTAGATTAGCACATGACGAATTAAAAAATTAAAGCACAATACCATTTTAATAAAAGAGCAAGCCATTTTATATGTGTTTGGAATGTTTTCTTACGGTAATTAAATAATTTTCAATCTGACGGAATTATCATTTCTTCAGCTTTTATGGGCTTCTTTACTTTATTTCGCTAAATAATTATAAAAGTAAAGTTATGCTTAAAAAATATCCTATTATTAAAAAGACATTAAAATGGACATTAATTTCATCTACAAGTTTACTTGTTATACTTATTATTTTTGGAATATGGTTTGTGAGTTTGCTGCCCAGGGAAGAAATGAAAGCAAGGTTTAAAACAATAGAAACAAGTTCAATCGATAGTATTCCGTATGTATCTGAGAATGTTCTTTCAAAACGCGGGAAAATATTAGCAGTAGTTACAAGTAGTAATACTATGGGAAACAGTGGCAAAAGCACTGGATATGAATTAACTGAATTATCGCGTGCCTATTATGTGTTTAAGGCAAATGGTTTTGATGTAGATATTGCAAGCCCATTAGGAGGTAAACCGCCGGTTGTTATTGATGACGATGACATGGGGGAATTCGATTACGCGTTTTTAAACGATACCATTGCACAATATAAAACGAGCCATACAATTGCGATGAATGCTGTGGTTGCAGAAGAGTATCAAGCTATATTTTTTGTTGGAGGAAAAGGTGCCATGTTCGATTTTCCAGACAATAAAGCAATCCAATCTATAATTCGTAATTATTATCAATCTGGCAAAGTTATCGGAGCAGTTTGTCATGGCCCAGCGGCATTGGTGAATGTGACTCTAGATAATGGACGTCCTCTTATTGAAAACAAAAAAGTAAGTGGCTTTACAAATAACGAAGAATTGCTTTTAATCCCAGATGCAAAGTCAATATTTCCGTTTTTATTACAAGATAAATTGGCCGCTCAAGGCGCTAAATTTAATGAAGGACCCATGTATTTGGAAAACATTAGTCACGATAAAAATTTAATAACCGGACAAAACCCATGGTCTACATGGCTATTGGCAGAAACCATGATTAAACAATTGGGTTATACACCGAAGTATAGGGGAATTACTGGAGAAGAGAATGCTGTTAAAGTTTTGAAAGTTTATGAGAATTACGGATCAGAGAAAGCTAAGGCATTAATTGAAACAATGGCATCTGAAGAAAACACACCAATGTCTAGAGAATTCATCGCATCACATAGTGTAATAGCTGTTATGCAAGGGGATGTAGGGCGCTTTTTTGGTTTAGTTCGTTTGGTTTCTTACGCTAAAAGTAAATCTAAAAATTAGTAATATCTTAAGATGAAAAAAAAAATCACTAAAATACTTAAAGGGTTTTTCCTGTTACTAGTATTGATCCTAATTCTGATTACATCTGCCATTTTATGGCCCATGCCATCTATAGAAACACCAAAAAAACATGCAGAAATTTTAATAACATCCATAGATCTAATTGATGTTAAAACTGGAGAGATCTTAAAAAATAGAGACCTTTTAATCGAAGGGAATACTATCATATCAATAGACACAACTGGAATTATAAAAGTGCCAAAAACCACTTTTGTTATTAATGGAGAAGGGAAGTATGTTATTCCTGGTCTATGGGATATGCATACACATTCTAATCATCATTCTCCTTGGTTACATCATCCATTATACATAGCAAATGGTGTTACAGGAGTTAGAGATATGTCTGGAACTTTAGATAAAAAAGACAGTTATTGGGTTGGTAGTAACGAACGTTTGAAATGGAATAATGATTTGATAAATAATAAAAGAATTACACCGAGATATGTTTTACAAAGCAGTTATCAAATAGACGGAAAGTATTCTGTGCCTAGTGATTATCCATCATTTTTTAAATTGGAAAGCACAAGTGATGTTCCCAAACTTTTAGATTTTTATAAAAAAGAAAATGTCGATTTCATTAAGGTTTATCAGCAAATAAAACCAAATTCATATAGGAAACTAGCAGTTGAAGCTCCAAAATACGGAATACATTTGGCTGGACATAAACCTATGTTTTTAAGTTTAGAAGAAGCCATAAATCTTGGACAAAAAAGCTTTGAACACGGACGCATATTTATGTTTGAATCTTTCCCTAAAGCCGATAGTTTAAAAAATCCTGAGAACTGGAAAGAGTTCTATTCTAAATCAAAAAAATCTATAATTTCAGATTATGATGAAAATATAGCAATAAGATTGATGAAATTAATGAAAGAAAAAAATGCGTATTGGACACCAACATTACAAACTTTGAAGTTTGAAGCGAATGCACATGAGCAGCAATTTTTAAACAATTCAAATCTTAATTATGTAACACAGGTAAGAAAGAAATTATGGTGGGGAATTGATGCAAATAATAACAAAAAAAGAAATCTATCTCTCGAAGGGAAAGATGTGAGTAAAGTTTTCTATGAAGTTTCAAAAAAACAAGTAAAAGAAGCAAGTGATATTGGAGTTTCAATTATGACTGGTACTGATGTAACTGACAGCTATACCTTTGCAGGCTTCAGTGTGCATGATGAATTATCGGACTTAAAAGAAAGCGGGTTATCAAATTTAGAAACATTGCAAGCTGCAACGATAGTTCCTGCTCAATATGCAAATTTACAGTCCATATATGGTTCTATAGAAGTAGGGAAAATGGCGGATTTAGTTATTCTTGATGTAAACCCCTTAGAAAATATAAACAACACAAAAATGATACATGCTGTGTTGTTGAATGGTGTTTTATATGATTCGGAAAAAATCAATGAGCTAAAGGAGTTTACAAATTCTATTGCATCTAGTTTTCATATGAATGTAAAAGTTCTCAAAAGTCTTATTGCTAGTCCGTTAATTAGAGTTCAATTTGCCGATTAAAAAGTTATATGTTTTGCCTTAAAATACAAGTTCCTTAAAACGTTTTTCCTTTCTTCTAATTAAAATATCCTTAAATTTGATAAAAATCTACAATTGAGTTTTTTAGATATTCTTCTTATTATATTTAGTAGCGCAGGCCTCTTACATGGTGTGTTATTTGCATTATACTTATGTTTTTTCAAAAAGAAAAAAACAGTAACTAATGTATTGTTAGGGTTAATCCTAGTGTTTATGGCGTTCAGAATAGGTAAATCTGTAATGATGAACTTTGGTGATGGTCTGGAGCCCATTTTTATATTTATCGGCTTGACCATTTTATTGTTAATAGGACCTTTATTGAGATGGTATGTATTGGGTATGACACGACCTAATTTTAAGTTTACAAAGACAGACTATTTTGAGTTAATTCCATTTGTTTTAATTTTTATTGCAAGCCTTTTCGTTACCAAAGAATGGTATGAGAGTAGCAAACTAGTCATCATTGTTTTTGCAAGTGGCCTTATTTTTATTTACCTCCATTTTGCTTTTTATATTATTATGGCGTGGAGAGCGCTAAAAAAGATAAAAGTAAATTACAAGGTAGCACTGCAAACAAAATCTCAAAAGGCCATATTGGATTGGTTATATCTACTAATCATAGGTTTTGTAGTTATTTGGATATCATATGTGCTAAATATTATTGAAGAGACAGTGCCTTATATTATTGGTCCAATTGTGTATTCTTTAGTTATTTATTTTTTAAGCTATAAAGCGTTTAAGCTTAAAGTAACAGATAGTGATGGAGCTGTATTTAAATTGAACGATAAAACAGCGCTTTTTAATCAAATATCCAAATTAGTTATTGACGAAAAATTATATCTTGAAGCTGATGTGTCGTTATCTAGTTTAAGTAAATTAATAGGGAAAACTACGCAAACCACCTCCGAAGTCATCAACCAATATGCCCAACAAAACTTTAATGATTTTATTAATTATTATCGAATTCAGGATGCTAAAAAAATGCTTTCTAATATAGAAAATGAAAAGTTTACTATTTCTTCAATTGCTTTTGATACAGGTTTTAGTAGTTTATCATCATTTAATAGTGCTTTTAAAAAATTTGAAAGCACAACCCCTTCTTCTTACAGGAAATCGAAGTAAAGTAAGGAAGAAAAACAATAGGCATATCTTGGTAAATGTGCGTGAAATGGTTGTATATACCTCTTTATTTATAATTTTATTTTAAAAAAATTCTTAGACTATTTAAGATTATTCTCTGTCAGACTAAAAATTACAGGAATATCGTTTTTCATTCCATTATTTTGGGTAAACACAACCATTTTTAGACTATTGGCAACACGTTCTAAAATTTTAACTCGTTTGTCAATATTATCATTCCCCCGAGCTAATCCTGAAAAAACAAGATCGGCTTTACTGCTTTTTTCAAGCAATAGGTCAACTACATTTTTACCTTTTTTAACCAAAACATGAATTTCAGCATCAATACGAGCTTCTCTAATTGAAAATTGAATATACTGTTCCATCTTGTGTTTTTCCTCTTCAGAATCTACAACTGAAAAAATATTGACAACTGCCTTTTTCCACTTTCTATTTAAGCGAATCAAGTAGGAGAGTAATAACATCAAATCGGCATTATTGTCTTGACCTCTCCACCAGATGTCAATTCGTTTATTCATGCGATTCGTAAATGGTTTATTAATATGCACCATTAAAATGTTCTTACCTGTTGATGAGAGCTCATTAATAATTTGTAATTCTTGGATTCTTCCTTCAGTCGTTCCAGACCAACCAAATACCACAGTATTGGTTTTTATACCAGCAACGCCATGAGAAGCCGCTACTTGATACATACCTCGTTTAAAATCACCGACTATATTCACCTCGGTTAAGGCTTGTAATCCTGCTTTGTCGAGATCTTTTTGCATTTCGAAAGCAATTTCGTTACGCCGTTCTAATTCTGGTGTGTCTTCTAAAGTAACTAGTTTAGAAATGGTCAAAAGGCCACTATTTTGCCCAAGCATCTCTGTAAATTTAATCAACTGCATGTGCTCTTTTAGGTCGCGAATAAATAATATGATGATTGGACGCCAATTTCTAGTATGAACCTTTTTAGTATTCAATCGTAATAATGCATATCTGCTCATGTGCATCCATATTCCTGTGGAAGCATCACCCCATTGTTGCTCCAGTTTTTTACTTATTAAATAAATAAATATCATGGCTTCCAGTCCAAGTGCAAACAAAAAAGCAAATGGATTTATTAACCACATCACCACCATGGCCCCAATTGCACCTAAAAATGATAGCATCCAATGAACATGTATTTTTGGACGGTAAGAAGGTTCTTTAATGAGTTGCTCAACGGCAGCACTAACATTTACCGCGACATAAAGTGTTAGAAACAGCACAGATACGTACTGTGCGATTGTATTCAATCCGCCAAGAAACACAGCAGCTATTGCAATGATTCCGCTTATCCAAGTAGCTACAGTGGGCTGACCTGACTTAGATAGTTTGGACAAGAATTTAGGCATAAGACCATCCATAGATAGTGCTTGAAGAATTCTTGGACCACCCAATATGCTTCCAAATGCAGATGATAAAACAGCACCCCAAACAGCAGGATACACAATCCATGGCCCAAATACAGCGAGACGCGTCCAAATTGTAACGCCAGCATCAGGGTCTGACATTTGCTCCAAGGTAAGTGCGCCAGTTATTGCTAAAAGTAGTGGAATGATAAGATAGATTATGGCGCCAGATACGACTGCTGCAAGTGTGCCCTTAGGTATCGATTTCTTAGGATCTTTTAAATCGCCACTTAAACCAATTCCAGCCGTAAATCCCGTTACAGCGGGAAAAAAAACTGCAAACACATACCAAAAGCCTTCAGGTGCAGTTTGATATGTTGCCTTTGAAATGGGTGCATGAAGCTCTTGTGTTAACACGCCAATCAACAACGCTATGATAGAAACCCCTACAAAGATCATGATTGGGATTTGTGATTTTAAAACTAATTTGGCACTTTTACCAGATAGGGCAGTGACTAAAACTATAAAAAAAATGGTCAAGCTTTGCAAGGCATATGAAGGCAAAACACCTTGACTTTCTGGCCATAAAACTAATATGGCTTCAGAAAGGCCATAACAATAGAAAGTAACACTTAAAGTTCTACATAAATACAACGGAATTCCAATAGCTCCGCCAGGCTCTAAACCAAGGCTTCGTGAAATCATATAATATTCGCCACCTACACCAACTTTGATATTTGTAGCTATGGCCGAAGCACTCAATCCTGTAATAAACGTAATAGAGCTAGCCATTAAAACAATAAGAACGGTCTTAAAATAACCTACATTACCAACAATCCAACCAAATCTTAAGTACATAATCAAGCCAAGTATAGTCAATATACTGGGTGTGTAAACCCCTAGAAAAGTCCCAAATTTATGAGGCTTACTTTTTATGCTTTTTTTATCCATAGACTAGGTTAGTTTCTTCTTTACATAACTATCAATTAGTGTTACAGTTAAAGATAGTGTAAATTAAAATTAATTGGAATCAGCTAGTACATATATTGTTATACACTAATAATGACATCGAGTTTTGAGATTAGCTTGAACATAGTGAAACCGATTTCATGAGGTTCATGAGCTCCTCTAAAACAATAATAACCTTGTGAATAAATCGAATTTAGGAGATTCACGCAAACCTCTTTATCAAATAAACATACCTGAGTAATGTGTATAGAATGAAAGTAACTATTTGAAAATCTAATAATTAAGGGATTGTTTCAATATAAATCACATCAAATTGTTGTATGTTCTTTTAAATTTATTAGTCCTTACTAAAAAATGAACAATAAAAAATCAACCTACATAGATTTATTTGCTGGCTATGACGGAAATCTTTAGGACTTCATAATTCAGTCAAATGCTGCGTTTTTTAAACTAGCAATTATTGATTATTAATGGGACTTGTTTTCAACCGAATAAAACCAAAGACATTCAATAGTTTAATGATCAAATATGTGATATCAATTTCATACCATTTTACGGCAAAATTTGCGCTACTTGCATGCTTATGATGATTGTTGTGATAACCTTCACCCATCATTAAAAAATCAAAACGGAAGAGATTTTTACTCGTGTTTTTCATGTTATAATTTACATAGCCATAAATATGACCAAACCAGTTAATAATCACACCATGAATAGGTGCCATTAAAAAGGTTATCGGTAATAATAACCATTGCCAAGCTGTAGTTGTAAAGTATACAAAAAATATAATATAAATTGTGATCCAGAGCAGTCTAGAAAAGCGTGAACTCGCAAAGGTATCAAACCCTTTCCATTGCGGAACGTTTTTGGTGAAACGCTGATCAATATCAACACGTTGTTTATTAATATCTTGATAAATGGTTTTTGTTTTCCACATCATCGCGAATAAATTAGCATCATAGGATGGAGAATGTGGATCCTTTTCAGTATCTGTATAGGCATGATGCATACGATGCATAACCCCATAACCATAAGCACTTAAATAACTTGAACCTTGAAAAATCCAAGTCAAAATAAAGGTAATGCGTTCCATAGTTTTAGTCATAGTAAATACCTGATGAGCCGCATATCGATGCAAAAAGAAAGACTGAAAAAACAAACTTCCATACCAAAGTACCAAAACGAAAATAACGATAGCCATATCTTTTTTTTTGCAAAGGTAATTTGATGTTATAAAAGAAACAATGAACCTAAATCAATTAAACGCGTGTTACAAACGTTTTCTAATTCTGCTTAACGCTTGTGCAGTAACACCAATATAAGAACTGATGTATTTAAGTGGAATCACCTTCAAGAGTTCTGGACGATCTTTAAACAATTTCATATAGCGTTCCTCTGCTGTAAGATTTAATAAGTTCTGTTCACGCATAGATTTTAACAGAAACAAACGTTCTGCGGTCAACCTGCCAATAAGATTTCCTATTTGGGTCGTTTTATAAACCTGTTGCAGATCAGCATAAGTAATACTTAAAAGGGTTGTTTCTGTAAGTGCTTGTAATTGATACGCTGAAGGTTTCTGTGTTAAAAAAGAATCATAAGCACTAATAAACTGGTCTTTAAAACTAAAACCAAAAGTGATTTCTTTTTCTGGGTTTTCCTTAGGAATATATAAGCGTACAACACCAGAGTCAATAAAGGATATATGATTTTCTATGTCATTGAGTTTTAAAAAAACAGCTTTCTTCGGAATAACACGACGCTGCAATTTTGAAGTAAAAAAATCCCAATCTAAATTAGATATGGTGGCTATTTGATCTAAGTACGCTTTTATCTGTTGCAAATCTTTTAATCATAGTGATTGAAGGCACAAAGATAAGGTTTCATATAGCTAAATCAGGATAACCTATTTATAAAATATACTATATTGGTCTGCATTATATAACTTAAGCTTTGCTCACCTCTCTTATATTTTTTTAGAGATGTTCGCGAATCTTCTTTGTTGATTTAGTAAAAATCGAAAGCCTATATACCGTTTCTAAGATATTAGGCAACATATGCAATAGTACACGTGTGTCGAATGAAATTAACAATACAGTAACTTAAAAAACTATCCTCAACTTTCTTTAATTATTATATATTGCGGTTTAAATTATCATAGGATATATGTATTTATGCAGAATGGAAACTCAAGTTTAGGAACTAAAATAAGCGATTCTCGTAAGAAATTGGGATTGTCACAAGAAGCTTTAGCAGAAAAGGCTAATGTGTCATTAAGCACTATTCAACGCATAGAAAAGGGCACTGTAAAACCGAGATCTTTTACCGTGAAAATTTTAGCTGAAACTTTAGGATTAGATACTTCAGAATTATTGTCAGATCTTTTAGAAAAAAAGACAAGGATATCTTCTTATTCTGCATTAAAACGGATGAATTCATACACTCTGTTATTCGTCTTCATTCCATTTATTAATCTTGTAATTCCATTTATTATTTGGAAAAAACACAAAGAAATTCACTCTAAAGATAGTGTCGCTGGAAAGCTATTGAGTTTTCAATTGTTATGGAGTATTTTTACTATTATCGGAATGTTTATTTTAATATTTTTAACTAATCTAATTACAGGAGAGGCTGGTTTAGGACATTATACTTCAAGCATAGTGTATTTACTTGCGGTAGTCTTTAATGTTTTTATAATAGTTAAAACGTCTACTCAACTTAATAAAGAAGATACTAATGTACTTTCATTTGTGCCTAATTTATTCTGATTTTTTTATTTGCTTAATGCCATAGTGCTCCAATCTGTTTTATTTGTAAATCACTGATATCTAGTACAGGTCATTTCTTATGACTTATAAATGCGGTAAGAATGCTATACTTCTGACCTATCAAAATACCAGTTTTCATTCTAATTTTGCTGATTCAACCAAAAATCAATTCGTAAATAAAAAGTATGAAAAAATATATATTTAAAATTTGTTTAGTTGTAGTAATAGCATTAATAACTTGGGGCGCATTTATAGTTTTTAAACCTGAACCTAAATCAATTGGTGATTTAATAGAGAGTTATGAAAATCCAGGAATGAAAATTAAAATTAGAAGTCCATTTAGCGGCACTGTATTAGTCGCTAAAAACGGAAGAATCATATTTGAGGAGGCCTATGGAGATGCTAATATAGCTACTAAAACAGCAAATACAATTGACACCAAATTTGGGATTGGATCAGTCACTAAGCAATTCACGGCAATGTTAGTGATGCAATTGGTTGAGAAAAATAAAATGCAATTGGAAGACACTATAGGTAAATACCTTCCATACTTACCTTCGGAAAAAGCCAGTCATATTACAATTCATCAATTATTATCAAATACCTCTGGACTTCCACATTACAATGGCTTAGAATCTATAGGGATGAGCTTAAATAAATTCGCATCTACACAATATACTCCTAAAGCCTTGGCTAAATTGATTGGTAAAACGCACTTAATTCACAAGCCAGGAACCACATATGTATATAGTAGTTTGGGGTATCATCTTTTAGGTGTCATTTTAGAAGAAGTTTCTGGAAAATCGTATACCAAATTATTGGAAGAACAAATTATTGAACCTCTTGGCTTAAAGAACACAGGATTTGAAACGAATGCATATATTTCTAATGAATTAGCCAAAGGCTATCGCTATGACGAAGTTTATGGTTGGGACTGGTGGTTTAATTCTAAACATGGTGGGCAAACAAAATCTGTTTCATTTAGAGATCAGTCAACGGCATACTCGGCTGGCGGTATCCATTCTACAGCTAAAGATTTATTTATATGGAGTGAAGCAATAAAATCAAATGCATTACTGGGACCAGAAATGACGCAACGCATGTTAACTCCAAATAAACAGGGATATTGTTATGGTTGGATTAGAAATTGGGATGATATCATTGAAAAGAACACTAAAGTTAGATTATACGGACATGGTGGAGCGTTGTTTGGGAATAGTGCATTCATCGCCTTATATGATGATGAAACCACAATTATTTATTTATCCAATAGAAGTAATTTAAAAGCTGAAGAGATTTTACATCAAGTACACTTGAGGGCGAACAATTTAAAAGATAAGTTCAAGCTAAAAGGGTATCCAAATAGGAGTTCGTACGTGAAGTTTAAAGAAGCTGGAGGAATGGTTGTATTACAGGATTATTTCAATAGACTTTCAAAATATTCTGGCTATACAGTTAACCCTTCAAATAGTACTATGAGAGGTGTCATGAAAATTCATTTGGAAGCTGGAGAAATTGAAGTAGCGGATAGTTTGAAAACAGTGTTTTTTAGCAGTTACAATCCAGATGAAAGAACGCTAAATGAATTTGGATATGATTTTCTATATTCTGAGACTCCCAATTATGCCTTAGAATTCTTTATAGAAAACACCGTAAGATTCCCTAATTCTTCAAATGCTTGGGACAGCTTGGGAGAAGCATATGTAACTTATGAAGATTACGAAAATGGAATCGCCTGTTATAAAAAGGCTGTGGAACTAGGTGAAAAAGTAGCACATAGATCCTTAATATTATACAACGAAAACCTTAAAAATGCGCGAGACAAGCATTATTAAGATGATGAAATCTCTGAGTCGTATATCAAAAAGCGTGTAAGAGTAATGTGTATGTGCGGTCTATTTTGTACCAAATGTTAAATAATTGCAAAAGAATATTAATACCGAATAAATATTCGTTTTAATTTGTATATTTGCACTGTGAGAATAAAAGATGAGACAAAAAGATTAGCCATAGTTGAAAACACTTTAGATATTGTTTTCGAAAAAGGCTTTGCAGGAATTAAAATGGCAGGATTGGCTAAAGATGTTGGCATTTCACCTTCTACATTATATGTGTACTATAAAAGCAAAGAAGAACTTATTATTTCTGTATTTAAAGAACTTATAAAAAATAAGACTGTACAAAGCGAAAAAGATATTGATAAAGATTTACCATATAAGCTAAAACTCAAAACACTGTGGCTGTATTGGATTAATGTAAGTATTAATCAAAGCAAAGAGATGAGTTATATTCATCAAATCAAACAATCACCTTATTATGACCTCGTTCCAGATGATGTTAAAGATATTGGATACAGTGTGGGCTTTGAGTTGTTTGATTTAGGCAAAAAAGAAGGATTAATTAAAAACGTAGACAATGAGATTTTGGCTACTATTATGAGTGCTTTGTTAATGCAGACCGTAACACTGATAACAAATAAAAAAATGACGCTTAATAAAAAGAATTCAGATTTAATGTTCTCCTTTCTTTGGGACGCTATGAAAGGTTGATATTTTTTTAAAACAAAGTAGAATAAATATTCGATAATAAAATAAAATAATATAATTAAAATGAAAAAAACAGCATTAATTACAGGAGCCTCTAGCGGTATCGGTAGAGAATTTGCACGTATCCATTCCGAAAAGGGAGGTAATATCATTATAATAGCTAGAGGAAAAGAAAAATTAGAACAGCTAAAATTTGAATTGGAAAGTAAATATGCGAATACTGTATTAGTAATTGTGAAAGACTTATCTAGAGTAAATGCCGCCACAGAAATTTATAATGAAGTGAAAGCTCACAATATAACCGTTGATTATCTTATAAATAATGCAGGCTTTGGAGGACATGGAAAATTTCACGAACGTGCTTTGGAGCAGGATTTAGCCATGATTAATGTAAATATTATTGCGTTAACCGCTTTAACCCGGCTTTTCTTGCCAGATTTTGTAAAAAGAAACAGTGGTAAAGTATTAAACGTATCTTCCACCGCAAGCCTTATGCCTGGTCCTTTGCAAGCTGTTTATTATGCGACCAAAGCCTATGTAACCTTTTTTAGCAATGCAATTGCAGAAGAATTACATGACACCAAAATTACGGTCACAGCCTTATTACCAGGAGCAACAGAAACTGAATTTGGCAAAACTTCTGGTATGGATAAAACAAGCTTGCTAGACAACTCATTTTCACCATATATAGTTGCGCTTGAAGGATATAATGGTATGCTAAAAGGTAAATTGGATGTTCTTTCTGGGCTTACATCTATGCAAAGACTAATGATGGCTTTAGTTCCTGTTACGCCTAAACGAACTATTATGAAACAAATTCGAAAATTACAGGAATTGAAAAAATAAATTTTCATGTTAAAATTTAAAAAAACACTAAAAATGATAGGAATAATAATTTTGAGTATAGTTCTTCTATTTTCTATTATAGTAGCACTCTTCATAAATATAAGCCCTCAATTTGGAGGTAAAGCAACTAAAGAGGAAATGGAGATTTATGTGAAATCCGAAAATTATAAGGATGAAAAGTTTGTCAACAAAAATGAAGTGCAATTGGATATGAGTTATCGAGATATGGGAAAAAGTTTGTTAGGATATTTTAAACCAATACCTAAAACAACTCCTAAAGAAAACATTTCAGTTGAAAAGATAGATTCACTAAACATTGTTCAACTTAAAGACATTACACGTCTTATTTGGTTCGGACATTCTGCATTTTTATTGCAAATCAATAATAAGAATGTTCTAATCGACCCAATGTTTGGTGATGTTCCTGCTCCACATACCTTATTAGGGAGTAAGCGGTTTAGTAACGAATTACCCATCGAAATTGAAAAAATACCTCAAATAGATGCTGTACTTATTTCACACGATCATTACGATCATTTAGATTATGGTTCCATAAAAAAACTTAAAGACAAAGTACACATGTTCTATACGCCATTAGGAGTTGGAGTGCATTTGCAAGAATGGGGAATTGAGAAAGAACGGATTATTGAATTAGATTGGTGGCAAGAAACAACATTTGAAGGTTTAATTTTTAGATGCACACCAGCACAGCATTTTTCTGGGAGAGGTCTTACAGATAGAACAAAAACACTGTGGAGCTCATGGATAATTCAATCTGAAACTGATAACATTTTCTTTAGTGGCGATAGCGGTTATGCACCGCACTTTAAAGAGATTGGAGAAAAATATGGGCCTTTTGATTTTGCAATGATGGAATGCGGACAATATAATGAAATGTGGCCTGAAGTGCATATGTTTCCAGAGGAAACAGCCCAAGCAGGATTAGATATAAAAGCAAAAAAAATAATGCCAATTCATTGGGGCGCATTCAAACTAGCAATGCATTCTTGGACAGACCCAATTGAACGCGTTACTAAAAAAGCAAAAGAATTGAATATTGACGTTGTAACACCAAGAATAGGAGAATCAATCTTTTTAGATGGTAGCAATACTTTAAATGATAAATGGTGGGTTAAATCTTATTGATAAGCTTAGCTTTATAAAATTATTATTCAAAAAAGATGAACGACGAAAATAAATTAGAATTATTAAAGATGAGTTGGGAGTTACATAGTCAAGTAGAAACAGCCTATTTGAATAATCTCGCGAAACAAGGAGATAGTGAATGGTTAGAAAAACAGAGGTTACTTCTAGCTGACATGGCTTTGCATTTGCTGCAAACAGCTATGGAGTCTGGTGACATAAAATTGGATAGATTGCGTGATAACCTTTATGCCATTCTTACAATTTCAGACCAGTTTTTACCAACTGCTAATCTTAAAATAGCAACTGAAAAAATATATAAGTAATTATAATGTTGAAAACGAATTATAATGTACCGCGTTATTTAACTTTTGCTTTGGAAAAAACGAAAGTTAAATACATCTTTTTCTCTATTTTTTTCTTGACAAATGTTTCTCTATGATGTTAATGACATCGAAGCACGAAATTCCCGAGCTCCTATTTATCTAATAGGAGTGGAGCAAGCTAAACACTATTTTTGCTAAACGACGATAAGAGAGTAGAGTAATGGAAATCACACATAGTGAGATTCGCGATATCGTAAAACAATAAGTGTGTATGAGTAATGTGTGTGGAATGAATATAATTGTTTTATGTTGATAATTAATTATTACATTTGTACCTAATGCATAAAAACAATCACATAAAAGCACTTTTCTTTTTAGGCATATTTAGCCTATTGCTTCTGCATCAGGTTGTACCTCATTTACATCATCAGCACGAAGTTGAGCACACGCATAAAGCTGTTGCCCATAGTGACAGTCATAGTCATCATCATGATGTTCCAGAAAAGGAAAGTTCTAATAAAGGACTTTTAGATTTGTTTTTGGAAATGCACTCACATTCTGTAGTGTTCAATGAAATATTAGTAGTACACGAACGTAGTGTCAAACAAATTAATGATAAAAAGAATGTAAACACGTCTGTTTTGGTTAATCGTTATAGTATTTCTATAAACTATGATGACGTCGAAAAGGTTGCGGTCTATCATCTACCAAATATTTATTTTAATAAATACCTCTCATCCCTCGAATCTCGAGGCCCACCATCTTTAAGTTAATCGTTTAGGAATACCTAACGCATTGTTAGTATTCCATTTTATAAATTCAGATTAAACCTAAAATTTCAATCAATGACTAAACACATCGTATTCGCAATTTGCGGATGCCTGTTCTTTGTTAATGGTTTCTCACAGGCTAATAGTTTAGAGGAACTGCTAAATGAAATAGAACAGAATAATATAGAGCTAAAGGGCTATCAATCGTTTATTGAAAGTCAGCAACTCGAAAACAAGAGCACTAATAATTTACCAAACCCGAAGCTCTCAGGATATTATTTGCCTTTTGGCGATAACACAACTGGTGATTATACTGAGTATCAAATTTCACAATCTTTTGAATTTCCTACGGTATATGTTGCACGTGGTAAGTGGAACGAATCCAAATCGAAGCAATTAGAATCAGCTTATGCAAACAAAAGGCAATTTGTCTTACTTAATGCCAAGGAACTTTTAATAGATCTTACTTTCTTGCAAAGAAAAAAAGTAATTGAAACAGAAAGGAGCGCACAAAGCAAGCAAGTTTTCGACCAAATACAAGAGCTTTTTAATAAAGAACAAGTAGGCATTTTAGATTTGAACAAGGCTAAAATTGCGTGGATTCAAGAGCAATTTGTCGTCGAGCAGATTGAAAGCGACATCCAAATTCAACGGGCCAAACTTAAAACTTTGAATGGTGGTAATGCTGTAAAAGGTATTTCAAAACAAATTATTTTCACTATTAAAATTGGTACATTAGAAAATCTTTGGCAAGAAAAATTAACGAATGAGCCCGTATTGCAAGAATTGAAAGTAAATGAAGCTGTTTCTTTTCAAAAAGTAAAATTGGAAAAGAACAAGGTGCTACCAGATGTGGCACTTGGCTATAATTATCAAGGGGCAAGCGATAGTAATTATTCTGGGTTTTATGGCGGAATTTCAATCCCACTATGGAATAGTAAGTACAAAGTAAAAGCAGCCGAAGCGAACTTTGAGTACCAGCAATCCAACACCGAAGTAATCACTTCCTCGCTTTACGCACAATTTCAAGAAACCTATAATCGATACGGGTTAATCCTCGAAAAATTTAATGAGTATCAAACCACCATGGGCAATTTAAACAGCGAACAACTGCTTCTTAAAGCTTATATGTTGGGCGAATATTCGTTTATGGATTATTATGTAGAGCTTCAGTTTTACCGAAATGCATCAGATAAAATGTTGCAAATGGAAAAGGAATTACAACTGCTTCAAGCAGAATTATTAAAACATCAATTATAACATTTAAAAAGGCATATTATGAAAATTTCAAACATATTATTCGCAGTAGCTACAGTTACAATCTTTACACTAACATCCTGTAAAGACTCCAAGTCCAATTCGGAAACCACAGAAGAGAACGGGCACGAGCACGATGCAGATGGAAATCATAAAGAAGAAGTAGTTAATCAAGAGGAGTTTAATGTAAATGGCGCATCGGAAACTACAGAAGAGCAAGTAGCAGATAGTGAACAAACTAATGAAGCTACAATAGTTGTTAAAGCTCATAAAGCATTAGAGTATAAATTTAAGATGAACCAATACGAAAAGTTAGAATATGAATGGAAATCGGATGCTGCATTGCATTATGATTTTCATGGAGACCCAGATGATAAAGACAGCTATCTAAAAGGCTATTTTGAGAGTTATGCCATAGGGAATTCAAATAATGTAAAAGGAAAAATTACAATTCCTTACAAAGGATCTCACGGTTGGTATTGGAAAAATGAAAGTGGAAAAGACATCACAATTACGTTATCTACAAAAGGCAATTATAACATCATTGGTATACTTCAATAATCAAATATCTATGAAATACTTAATCCTATTATCCGTATTACTATTAATGTCCTGCGGAAATCAAAAAGAAGATAGCGCTCTGGCAGTAGCAAAAGCTATTCCAGCAAAGCGTATGACTCTTTGGACTGACAAAACCGAATTATTTGTAGAATTCCCTGCTTTAATTGTGGATAACCCAAGTCGTTTTGCTGCTCATTTCACGGTTCTAAATAGGCATCAACCGGTTCGTGAAGGTGAAGTTACAGTAAGTTTAATTAAAGACGATAAAGGTATTCGCAACACAGCGAAATCTCCTTCATCCCCAGGGATATTTTCACCAGCATTACAACCTAAGACGGCTGGTAATTTCAAGTTGATTTTCGACATAAAAACACCAACATTTAGTGATACATTAATCGTTCACGATATTATTGTATATGCAACAAAAGACGATGCTATTGAAGCCTTAGGCAACACTGGAGAAGATGGTGGCATTTCGTTTTTAAAAGAACAAGCTTGGAAAATTGATTTTCAAACGGCACTTGTAGTTTCTGGTGAAATTTACGATGTCATCAACACCTCTGGCGTTTGGATGCCATCACCAGGTTCTGTAAAATCGTTGGCTGCAAAATCTAATGGTGTGGTTGATTTTAAAGTGAATAATCTCACAGAAGGAACAGAAGTAAAACAAGGTCAGCTATTGATGAGTTTGAGTAGTCAAGGGTTGGCATCCAATAATTTGAGTACTGAAATCGCCAATGCACGTGCCAATTTTGAACAGGCAACATCTGAATACGAACGTAAAAAAGAATTGTACAATTCGAAGATTATTCCGAAGGCTGAATTTGAAAAAGTAGAACGCAACTTTTCAATAGCAAAATCTAATTACCAATCACTAACATCAGGTGTTTCAGGTGGAAGCAAACAAATTCGTGCACCTTTTGATGGTTTCATTAAATCTATTACAGTTTCTAATGGCGATTATGTAGAACAAGGTGTCGCATTGGTATCAATTGGTACACTCGAATCCAAAGTACTAAAAACCCAGTTAGCACCTAATTATGGTCTTTCAATGGAGAATGTACAAGGTATTTGGTATCAAACCAAAGACGGAAAATGGGTAAATGTAACCGATGCCGAAGGTGAAATTCTTTCTATTGGTAAAGACGTAGAACGAGAAAATCCATTGATTTCAGTTTTTGCTCAAGTAAATGCTGAGGTCGATATGCCAGAGGGAAGTCTAACACCCGTTCAAATTGCGATGGGAAATGCTACCCAAAACACAATGATTCCTGTTACAGCTTTATTAGAAGATTACGGAAGTTATTCTGTTATCGTTCAACTTTCAGGCGAAAGCTTTGAAAGGCGACCTGTGAAAATCGGTAAACGAAATGGCGTAAATGTAGAAATATTGCAAGGTCTGAAAGTAAGCGAAGTAGTTGTGACGACTGGCGCATACCAAGTTAAAATGGCTTCAATGTCTGGCGCAACACCTACACACGGTCACGAACATTAAAAGCGAAGCAAATGTTAAACAAAATATTATCAATATCACTTCAAAATAGATTACTCATTCTTTTGGGTGCGGTTGCATTGAGTGTGTTGGGTGTATACTATGCGCGTACAATGAATGTTGACGTGTTCCCAGACCTTACAGCACCAACAGTAACTATTCTTACTGAAGCACATGGAATGGAATCTGAAGAAGTAGAAAAATTAGTAACCTACCAACTAGAAACAGCCTTAAACGGCTCGCCAAATGTTAGAAGAATCCGTTCGTCCTCAGCAGCAGGAATTTCCATTGTTTGGGTAGAATTTGAATGGGGAACCGATATTTATCGAGCCCGACAAATTGTAAGTGAACGCATTCCAATGGTGAGAGAGAATTTACCAGAAGGTATTGGAGCACCAACAATGGCGCCAATTTCATCCATTATGGGCGAAATAATGCTATTGGGTATAACCTCTGATAGTTTATCGGCAATGGAATTACGAACCTTATCAGATTGGACAATCAGACCACGCATTAAAGCGATTGGTGGTATTGCAAATGTTGTGGTTATTGGGGGCGATTATAAGCAATATCAAGTATTTGCCAATCCTGAAAAAATGAAGCATTACAACGTAAGTCTAACTGAATTAGTAGCACACGTTAAGGAAGCAAACAAAAATGCACCTGGAGGTGTGATCAATCAATATGGGAATCAATACATTATAAAGGGTAGTGGTAGAGCCTATGCATTAGAAGATTTGCAGGAAGCTGTTTTAAAACAAGTCAACGGTCAAACCATCAAAATAAAAGATGTTGCAACGGTTCAAATTGGTGCTGCCGATAAAATTGGCGATGGTTCATTAAATGCAAAACCAGCAGTAATTTTAACCATTTCAAAACAACCCAATGTCAACACATTGGAATTGACAGATCGATTGGATGAAGCTATTGCCGACTTGGAAAAAACTTTACCAAAAGGTGTCAACATCAAAAGTCAAATCTTTAGACAGTCCGATTTTATTGATGCGTCCATCAGCAATTTAAACCAGACCCTATTGGAAGGTGCATTCTTTGTAATGATAATTCTTTTCATCTTTTTAATGAATTGGCGAACGACTATCATTTCATTGTTAGCAATTCCTATTTCATTATTGGTATCCATCATCATTCTAAAATGGTTAGGTTATACCATAAATACGATGAGTTTAGGAGGAATGGCAATAGCCATTGGAGCTTTGGTGGATGATGCTATTATTGATGTGGAAAATGTGTATAAACGCTTGCGGGAAAACATCAGAAAACCAAAATCAGAACGTGAATCAACTATTATAGTTGTTCGTGATGCTTCCGTAGAAATACGAAGCTCTATCATTATAGCAACATTAATTATCATTGTATCATTTATTCCATTATTCTTTTTAAGCGGAATGGAAGGACGATTGTTACAACCCTTAGGAATCGCATTTGTAACTTCAGTATTGACATCATTGATTGTTGCTGTAACAGTTACACCTATTTTGTGTTCTTATTTATTGGATAATGAAAAGCTTTTAAACAAACAGGCAGAAGGTACAAAAGTGGAACGCTGGTTGCAGAAACATTACGGCAACCTTTTGGAACGTGCTACTAAAATACCAAAAACTATTATCGGTACAACTGTGATTGCCTTTATCATAAGTCTTTTGGTTCTAACACAATTGGGAAGAAGTTTTCTACCAGAATTTAATGAAGGTTCGCTGGTAATAAGTGTTGTTGGTCCGCCATCAATGTCTTTAGAAGAAAGCAACAAAACAGGAAATTTAATAGAGACAATCTTATTAGGTTTACCCGAAGTAGAAGTCGTGGCACGTAGACAAGGAAGATCAGAATTAGACGAACACGCACAAGGTGTTAATGCTTCTGAAATTGATGTGCCTTTTGCTTTAAAAGGCAAAACCAAGGAAGAGTTTTTTGAAGAAGTGAGAAACAAATTGAGTATTGCACCAGGGGTTAATATTACTTTGGGACAACCCATTGCACACAGAATAGACCATATGCTTTCGGGTACACGCGCCAATATTGCCATCAAAATATTCGGTTCAGATTTACAACGTCTGTTTGAAGTTGGAAAAAGTGTGGAACAACATATAAAAACAATAGATGGCCTAGCAGATGTAGCAGTAGACCAACAGATTGAAGTGCCACAGATTCGCATCAAACCAAAGCGTCAAATTCTTTCTGCCTATGGAATGACGGTAGGAAATCTAATGGAGCAAGTAGATATTGCTTTTGCAGGCGAAGAAGCAGGCGAAATTTATGAAGGTCAGCAGTATTTCGATTTAGTAGTTCGTTATGAAAAATCATTTCGAGATTCTATTGAAAACATTGGAAACACCTTAATCAGTTTACCAAATGGAGGTCAAACTACATTGGGAGAATTGGCAACGGTTGCTTCAGTAAGCAGTCCAAATACGATTAATCGAGAAGACGTGCAACGTAAGATTGTAGTGGCTGCCAATGTTCAAGGTAGAGATTTACGAGGCGCAGTAAACGAAATAAAGGATGTTGTTGCCAATAATGTAACAATGCCAGAAGGTTATCGAGTCCAATATGGTGGACAATTTGAAAGCGAATCGAAAGCTTCACAATTGCTATTGGTAACTGCAATTATTGCAATAGCTATTATATTTCTATTGCTTTATTACGAATTTAAAGATGTTAAATTGGCATTTGTGGTGTTAATCAATCTGCCTTTAGCATTAATTGGTGGTATCTTGATTGTGTATTTTACATCAGGGATCATAAGTATCGCTGCAACAATTGGTTTTATCAGTTTGTTTGGTATAGCCACTCGTAACGGAATCTTATTGGTTTCTCGATATGAGGATTTGAGAAAAGAAGGAATGAAAGGATTTCAATTGATAAAAACAGGAGCCTTAGATAGATTGAATCCAATCCTAATGACGGCTTTTACAACAGGATTGGCTCTAATACCATTGGCGTTAAAAGGCGGAGAACCAGGTAGTGAAATACAAAGCCCAATGGCTGTTGTTATTTTAGGAGGTTTGTTATCGGCTACTATTTTAAATTTGGTGGTAATTCCTTGTGTGTATCAATTGGTTATTAGAAAACGGAAATAATAAAAAAGGAGCTAAAAGCTCCTTTTTTTTCATCTTTAGTATCGGCCTCATAAATTTTATGCGTGTCATTCTTAATTGATTTAAATACGTTTATTAATCGCAACTATTTTTTAAAACGGAGATCTCCATTAAATTGTTCCATACATTATGATCATAGTTTTTAGGTGAAATTCTAAATAGTATGATTGACTTGTTATTCTTTTCGCAATACGTTTGCTCTATATGAACGTTTAATCCCAATGGTTTTTTAGTGGTAAACGTATCATAAATGGTTGCTTTGCCAATAAAATCACCAGCGTCAGTTTTTGTTATTTTTACTTTTGTTTTTGGTAATTCAAGACCTTTTTCTTTATTAACTCCGCTCAATAAACCATCGTAATACTTTGTTATATAATCTTCTACTTGTATTAGTGTTAAATCTTTATCAATATTAACTTTCCATGCAAAAGCGTAGGTCCAAAAATTAGGACTATCAGTATCATTCCATCCTTTTGGAAACCGTGCATCTTCAACACCTTTAAGTTTAATATCTTTTGCAAAATGTAAGGGGATTGCAAAAAATTCTTTTCCCCAAGAATCATCTGTTTTTAAGAGATCAGGACTATAAGTAACGCCTAATTTTTCGAGCATTTTAATAGCATTATTATTCTTTGGATTTAATTCTAAAGACGTTTTATAATTGCTAATCGCTTCATCATTTTTTCCTAGTATCATTAGTGCTTCTGCATAACTATCGTAAGGATTATCTCTGTCTGGAAAGACTTCCGTAGCCAACTTAAAAATTTTGGCTGCATCTTTGGCATTTTCAGAATGCAAAAATCTATAACCTGCAACAATGAGTTCTTGTTCGTTTGTATGATACTCTGGCAAATCTTTATGGTCTTTATAAAATTGAATACCCTTATCGATACCTTCTTTCTCAATGGCTTTAACCATAAATTTAGCTAAAGGTATTAGCGGTAAATCGTAAGGTTTGTCGTGTAATATTCCTGTAATTGCTGTTGTAAAAGACATAAAAAAAGCACGACTGGTATTATTTAATAATATGATGGAAGCATTGCGAGACGGAATTCTAGTATACAATGCACGAAAACCACTAATAGAACCACTATGACCTACAGTTTCTACTGTCTCGGTAGTATTACCTACAGGTTTAATTTTTAGTTCCCAACCGTAGCCATAGTGTCCACCTTCATCAGAATCTATACTATGCTTTTCAAAAAGGAGATCCCTATATTTTTTTGGTAATACCACATCCGTAAGTATGGCTTGATCCCAAAGAAATAAATCTTCTACAGTAGCGTAGATAGCACCTGCAGCATATGCTGTAGACGCGTCAGAACTATCACTATCATAGTATTCACCAAAGCCTTTATTGTAGCCAGACGCCATGTTTTTTATAAGTGTTCTGTGTCTAAAAAAACCAGAGTTTTTCATCTGTAGAGGTTTAAAAATCCGTTCCTGTAATACGTCTTCATAAGATTGTTCTGTAATGGTCTCTATAATGTAACCTAAAACCGTATAGCCAGAATTGCTATACTGAAAGCGTTCTCCTGGTGTAAACTCTAGAGGAGCATTGGCAAATTGATTTACCATGGCTTCAGGTTTATTGTGTTTTTCTTTGTTTGATGGGTCACGTCCTATTCCAGCAGAGTGGGTGAGTAGGTGATGAATGGTAATCTGATCACCATTTATTTTAGGGTAATCTGTTAAATACGTCGAAATAGGAAGGTGTAAATCCAATTTGTTTTCAGCAACTAATTGCATAATTAATAGTGCTGTAAACGTTTTGGTTAATGAAGCAATTTGGAATTTGGTATCCACTTTATTAGGAATGTCCCATTCTTTATTCGCTAATCCTAATCCGTTTTTGAAAATAACTTCACCTTGATCCGCTATCAGAACTGCACCATTTATCATTTCATAATCTTCATATAAACCAACCAGCTCAGTTATTTTATCAATTTTATTCGTTGTATCATTTTTGACTATTGTTTGCGTACACGCAGAATTTGGTAAAATTAATGCCATAAGTATTCCGACCAATAAGATTTTCTTCATAAATTAAATTTTTGTGAATGCTGTAATACCACAAACACTATTTATAATTTCAAAACTAGGTGGTATATGCGTGTTAAGTGTCAAAAAAATGTAAAAGAAGTGTAAAACATCATCAGCATATCTGTTACTGCCGTAATGTATACTATACATTTTCTTAACGCCAAATGGTCTATTTAAAGGTATGGCGTTGCTCTTCTGTTAAAGATGCGTTTAGTAATTGATTAAATTTTCTTATGCTATTAAAATCGCGGGTAATTTCTCCAGATACAGCAATTCCAGAAATACCCGTTTCTAATATGTCTGTAACATCTTCTGTGGTTATGCCTCCAACACCAATAATTGGTATTGGAGTTTTTAAGACATCTGTAATCGCCCTATAACCTTTTAAACCTAAAACAGGAGGTAAATTATCTTTTGTAATTGTTTCTCTAAAAGGACCTAAACTGATATAGTCGATGTCTTTATCTAATAGTTTCTCACAATCTTGCAAGGTATTTGCTGTTCCGCCAATCATTTGCCACGAGTATAAATGGGTTCTAGCAATAGTAGGGCAGGTATCTGTTTGTCCTAAATGCACACCATCTGCTTTAACGGCTTTTGCTATTTTATAATAATCGTTAATAATTAACCGGGTTTGAAAATGAGATGTGATTTTTCTAGCTTCTTTGGCAAACTTCAATAATTTTTTTTCAGAACTGATTTTTAGTCGCAATTGCACTAATTCTGTACCAGATGAACATGCTTTTTGGATGTTTTCTAGATGGGCTGCTGGAGAACTTCCTTGGGATATATAATGTAGTTTAGGTATAATCATGCCTTTGGTTTTATGTTATTGCACAGGGATATTTATAACTTGAAAATAAATTTAAATATAGTTATAACAATATAAATACTTTAGTCCCTTAAATTTTTGCTTGATAGGTATATAATTCATAATATCTACCTTCCTTAGCAATCAATTGGTCATGTGTACCACGCTCTACAATATGTCCGGCTTCGATGACTAAAATTTGATCTGCTTTTCTAATGGTACTTAAACGGTGCGCAATAACAATGGTGGTTCTGTTTTTAATTAATTCAGCTAAACTTTTCTGAATTAAAGCTTCACTTTCGGTATCTAAACTTGAGGTGGCTTCGTCTAAAATAATAATGTTAGGATTTGCTAAAATAGCACGAGCGATAGCTAAACGTTGTCGTTGACCACCAGAAAGTTTCACGCCTCTTTCTCCAATTAAAGTCTCTAAACCTGAATCAAATCTGTCAGTAAATTCGTTTACATAAGCGGCCTTTACGGCATTTAACAATTCTGCTTCGCTGGCATTTGGTCTCGGAAACATGATATTTTCACGAATAGTGCCTTCAAATAAAAATTCATCTTGTAAAACCACGCCTAAATATTGTCGGTAGCTACTCAATTTAACCTGCGATAAATCTTGATTATCAATAGTGATTTTACCAGATTTTGGTGTTAAAAATGTAGCCGATAGTCCTGCAATAGTCGACTTTCCAGAACCTGAACTCCCAACTAAAGCAGTTACAGAACCCGCTGGCGCTTTAAAGTTAATGTTATGCAACACTTCTTTTCCTTCTTCATAAGAAAATGAAACATTATTAAATTCAATATCACCTTTTATAATATTTAATTGAATATTTCTATCTTGGTTATCCTCTTCAGCGGTCATATTCATGAGTTCTTCAGTTCTATCTAAACCAGCTAATGCTTCAGTCAACTGACTCCCGATATTACTCATTTGTACAATTGGAGCAATCATAAAACCAAGTATTAATGTGAAGAATAAAAAATCACCAGTGGTCATTTCACCAATAATCATATAATAGCCACCAATCCCCATAATTCCAGTAGTAGCAACGCCTATTAAAAATACAGAAGAACTCGTCATTAATGCTGTAGCCGTTAAACTCTTTTTTACATTTTGAAACAATTTATCAACTCCTTTTTCAAAAACAGTACTTTCTTGAACTTCTGCATTAAACGCTTTAATTACACGAACACCAGCAAGTGTTTCTGTTAACCTACCAGTAACTTCAGCATTAATCTTACCACGCAATCTAAAGATTGGGCGAATGTACTTGAAGGCTCTTAATGCTATATAGCCAAATATTGATAGTGGTACAAACACAAAAAGGGTCATCCATGGATTGATTTTTATTAAAATAATTAATGACACAATAGCTGTAAATGAACCGCCTACTAATTGTACTAAACCGGTTCCAATAAGATTACGAACGCCTTCAACATCGTTCATTATTCTTGAAACTAACGCACCAGACTTTGTATTATCGAAAAAATGAATAGGTAACGAAAGCACTTTTTTCTGTACTTGAGATCTCAATTCGCTTATTAAATATTGTGCTTGTACACTTAATATTCTGGTTAGCAAAAATGAGGTCAAAGCCTGTATAAAAATGGCAGCTATTACGATAACAATTAAGTTGTATAGTTGCGTGTAATCTTTATTTGGCACAACATCATCAAGCAATACTTTACTCTGCCATGGTAAAACCAAACCTGACAAACTCCGAAGAACTATCAATATTAAGCCAATAAAAACTAAATTTCGCCTCGGCCAAATAATAGTTTTAAAGGCTTGTTTCATGGTAACCTTTGGTTTTGATTTGTCTTTATGCTCTGCTGTTTCTTTTAGGTGTTTCATGTTTGCTGGTACATAATATAATTTGTAAAAATAGGCATTAAAGGAAGATTAAATGTTTTAAATACAAATCTAAATATTATCCTTAAATAGAATGTTATACTCTATTGGCAATCGCCCGAGAAATGCGAAGCATTCACAATGTCGTAAAACAATGAACATGCATGAGTAAATGAGTGTGGGCATATTAGTCTGTTAATTCGTATGATAGACTATATCCCAACTTGTGTTGCTATTTCAGCTACATAAAGCATACTTGTATAATGATCATTTAAAATGCATATTTTCGTATCTCAATAATTTCATTTGGATTCATTAACACAAATTGTTTTAGGTGCAGCAATTGGAGAAGCTGTTTTAGGAAAAAAAGTTGGTAACAAGGCTTTACTTTATGGTGCTATTGCAGGTACCATTCCAGATTTAGATGTTATTCTAGGTGCTTTAACCGATACCATTACGACCTTAGAGTGGCATCGCGGTTTTAGTCACTCCTTGCTTTTTTGTGTATTATTAGCTCCAGTTTTAGGCTGGCTTATAAGTCAATTGGAACCCAAATCTGATCTCGGTTGGAAACCTTGGACTAAACTGGTTTTTTTAGGATTGTTTACGCATCCACTCTTAGATACATTTACCTCTTGGGGAACCCAGTTATTTTGGCCAATAAAAACACGTATAGCATTGAATTCAATTTTTGTGATTGACCCTCTTTATACCTTACCGTTTTTAGTGTTTACGATCATGGTCCTTTTTTATAAACGGCAATCTAAAACAAGACGTCTTTTAAATAGTGCGGGACTCTTAATTTCAACATTATATTTGTTGGCAACATTAGTTATCAAAGGTGTTGTAGAAAAACGATTTGTGCAGGCATTACAAGATCAACATATAGCCTATACTCAAATTAGTACACGTCCAGCACCATTAAACACGATATTATGGAATGCCAATATCGATACACCAGACTATTACTTAATTGCTAACTATTCTTTTTTTGATTCGCAGCCCATACGTTTTAAGTCCTATCCAAAGCAAAGAGATGCATCGAAAGACCTTATGATATATCCCAATGTTAAACGCTTGATAGCTATTAGCGATGGTTGGTACATCATAGATTATAAAGACGACCATTGGTATTTTAATGACTTACGATTTGGATTAATTCCTAAAAAAGATGGGACTTCCTTTTTTTCATTTTCCTACCGTTTAGAATTGCATAATGAACAAATAAAGGCAACAGAAGTTCAAAAAACAGGACGTGATGCTCAGTTTCTGATGCAATCGCTGTGGCAGCGTATAAAAGGTAATTAAAGTAGTACTAATAAAACTGAACAATAAAGTAATGCGTTATGTAACTTGAGCTTTGCTCATGTCGTATTTATTTTTTAGTGGTGTTCGCGAATCTCCTATGTCGATTTGGTAAAAAGCAGGTCAGAGCATTAGGTAAAAGTATGCATATAGATACAGATGGCGATATGAATGCTTGTCCATTTTGTTACAAAAAAACAGGTAATGTATTAGACGATTCCTTTGATAAAAACCTAGAAACATTGAAATCTGAAGGCTGTAGCAGTTATAATCTTATTAAAAATCAATAATGCCCTTAACATTATATCAAAGAGGTGTTTAAAGCCACTTCGCTTTTAAGTCTTTGTATTTAGTTCTTCCGATAGGGATAAGTGCCCCATTTTTTAGCTCGACCATATATTTACTTCCTGATTCTACAATAATTTCTTTTATTTCAGAGATCTTCACTAAGTATGATTTATGAATACGTTCAAAAGAAAACGATAACAGCTGTTCTAACTTTTCGAGTGATTTATCATGAAGTTCTTTTGTTCCGTCTTTAAGAAAGAGTTCGGTATAGGGACCAGCTCCTTTAATGAAAAGTAAATTTTCAATAGGTATTAGCTGTATTCGGCCTCTTTTTTTAATCGCTAAAACTTTAATTTTATTGCTTTCTGATTTTTCTTTTGTAATGGCCCGATTAAAAGCTTGCTCCAACCTATCTCTGTTAAAAGGCTTAGGTACAAAATCTAAAACCCCATGTTCAAAAGCGGTAATTGCCTGATCTTTATAGGCGGAAATTACTATGGTGTGAAACGATTCAGAAACCGCTGTCGTAAGTAGGTCAAAACCATTGGCACCGTTGAGATTTAAATCCAAAAGAACGAGATCCAATGCGTTATTTTCAATAAAGCTCAAAGCCTCATGGAGTGTGTTAATATGCTTTAGCGATTGTAAGGCATTGCCAAAAATAGCACGCGTCATTCGTTCAATTCTTTTGGCTATTCTTGATTCATCTTCAACGATTAATATGTTCATTCTCCTTAGTAATATATTTTTATGCTATTTTTCCAACCCTGATGTGTTGGTTCAGAGGTAAAATCCCATTTCGAATGATAACTTTCTGTAAGTCGCGCCTTTATGTATTTCAGTCCCGTACCTTCTTCTCTATCATTCGTTGCTTGCCTCACACGAGTAGCAAAGGTTAAAAATGTATAACACATGTATTCATTATTAGCTTCAAAAACAAGCTTAAATTTGATACTGTTATCTTCCAAAGGTAAACTGTGGGTAATTCCATTTTCCAATAAGGTGTGAAGTATTGCTGGTGGTATTTTTTGATCAGGGTCTATGTCTACTTCTTCCCAAGAATAGTTTATTTCTTTCCGGTACTCCATTATTTCAAGATGTGTACGACAAAGGGCTATTTCTTGAGAAATAGGGATCAATGTTTGATTTTCTATCTGATTAAAAAGATCAAATTCTTTGGCTAAAGCTTCTATAAACAAAACGCCTTTCTTAGGTGATTCTTCCACCCAATCTATCAATGAGGTCAGGGTGTTCATTAGAAAGTGAGGTTGAATATTCTTTTTTAGTAATTCCAGACGCAGGCGTGTGGATTGAACGAGTGAATTTTCATAAGCCAGCCGTTGCTCCTTGATTCTGAGAGAAAGCAAATAAAACATACCCAGAAGAATAAGGCTGAAACCTGCAAATAAGCTTTTGTTAAAGGAAGTGACAAAACCTATAGGCACCGATAGTAGGAGAGTCAACAGTACGAGGCGAGCACCTTTCATCTTTTTGTAAACCCCAAATACCACAATTCCAAATGAAAACAACCACATGCTTAAAGCCATATTATTAACTGTCAATTCGATAACATGTCTTGATAGGAAAAAAAACAATAGAACACCTGCGTAAATGGTCAGTAGTAATTTTCGTCTTGGGAAAGGAAACTGATTGGAAAAATAGAACGGAATCAAAAAAGAAATACCAAACATCAGAATTCCTATGATCCGTAAGCGTATCACATGCATACTATAATGAATTGGTATATAGGCCTTACTGAATTCCGCCAATATCAGGATAAAAAAGAGAAAACAGCAAATACTAAAAATTAGTGTTGCATACTCCTTTTTGTTACTTAGAAAGAGAAATAGAAAATAGAAGGAGGCGATAAGAAAGGCGCCTGCAAAGAGATGCATATAGGAAGATTCGATGAGTCGATCGGTTAATAAATCGTCATAATAATATATCTCCAGTTCATCTATTCCTGTATGATTCGGAAAATAATAAAGACTTGATCGTAGCGCCAATAGATGTTCCCCCGCCTCCGTCAGGTGTATAGGAATGCTAAAGGTGGCCCACATTTTACCTTCAGGATCAAGGGTTACTTCTTGTCCAGGGTTGCCATTTTTCCCAATCAATACGCCATCCCAAAAAACCTCATACTCTCCATATACATGTAGCTGAATACCATATGGATGTAATGATTTGGGGGTCATCAAAACATCAATTTTAGTCCTGGACCAGTAAACCTTACCATCCGGCACTAATCCTATACGCTTTCCCCAGTACTGATCATTCCAGTTTTTTGTAGCCCATTCTTGCTGATCTCCAACCTGGAATACTGTCTCATATTCCTTGAAAACAGGATTTTGAGAACAAGATGCCACAAGTAGCAATACTAATAGAAGACAAGGCAAAAATCTCAAGTTCATATTTATGCAGTTTTGCGGGTGCAAGATAACCAATATAGATGGCTTCTTTAGGGGCGTTCATTACTGTATAGAGCAGTTGGCTAAATTTAGATTGAATACATGAGAGAAAAAAACATCCTTTGCAAGATACAAAACCAAGCATATTAACAAAAAAAAGGAAAATGAAAACAACGAAATTAATAATATTGACATGTGCTATATCTCTTAACACCGTCTTTGCTCAAGAAAATATTGAAAACGATGCTAGCCTTCCAACCTTAGAAGATCGCTATTTTGGAGAAAAGCCACCGGGTTTAATTCCTGTAGAGTTTGCTCCTGACATTGTTTCTCCAGAAGGGCTTTTTGAAGGTGGTGGGTTTTCGCCAGATATGAAGGAGTTCTATTTCTCTAGGAAAAATGGGAACTATGTAAAACGTACATTTTTTGTTATTCGATATGAAAATAATAGTTGGGGGCACGAATCTGAGACCGATATAAAGTGGCCAAAATTCTCTGAGGATGGTAATACGATATTCGGTGGAAAAGAATATAGAGAACGAACCGATAGGGGTTGGTCGGAACCCAAAAGTCAAGGAGAATTCTTAAAAGACCAGGCACATGGTATCTCGCTTTCCTCTAAGGGAACCTATTATTTTGGTTTTAATGAAAAGGAAGGTAGAGGATATGGCTCTATCCGTTATTCACGCCTTATAGATGGCAAACGTGAAAATCCAGTAAAAATGAGCAAGACCATTAACACAGGAAGATATATTGCCCACCCCTTCATTGCTCCAGATGAATCCTATTTAATGTGGGATGCTGAGAGAGAAGGCGGATATGGTGATAGCGACTGTTATATTAGTTTCAGGCAGCAAGATGGTTCATGGGGAGCAGCAATTAACATGGGAACTCAAATAAACACAGCATCAAATGAAAGTAGCCCAAGTGTGACACACGATGGGGAATATATCTTCTTTTCGAGGGGAGACTGGGAGCTTAAAGAAGATGGAAGTACTAATTGGGTAGGAAAACCTTATTGGGTAGATGCTCAGGTTATTGAGAATCTCAGGCCCAAGAACAATGAGAAAACCAAATCAACTTCCTATACAATTGCTTATAGTTCAAGGGAAACTGGTAATGTAGAAATTTATTTAGGTGATACAGAAGGTACATCAACTATTAAAAGTACAAATGCGAAAGGTGGCTACTTAGCTTGGTCTCCTGACGGAAAACAATTTGCTTTTTATGCAAAATATGATGACAAAAAAACATGGTCTATTCATACAATGAATAGTGATGGAACGAATAGGCAGCGATTAACTCATGAAAAAAACAAATGGGATAATTCACCAGCATGGTCACCTGATGGAACAAAAATTGCATTTTCAAGAGAATATAAAGATTCGGAAAAAAATTGGCAGCAAGAAATTTGGATTATGAATTCAGATGGTAGCGAACTGACTCAAATAAAATCACTAAAAGGAGGTGGTCCTTATTTTACACCAGATGGTCAAATAGTTTTTCATTCGGAATTCAAAGATAAAAAAAGTGAGATAAGCATAGCAAATATTGATGGTAACAACATTGTTCAGTTGACACATAGTGTAGCTGAAGAATGGCACCCTGAGGTTTCACCAGATGGCAAGCGAATCGCTTTTATGTCTGATAGAGATGGAAACTTTGAAATTTACGTGATGAATATAAATGGTTCTAATCAAAAACGATTGACAAATAATGATGTTGGTGATTGGTATCCATCATGGTCCCCTGATGGTTCTCAACTAATTTTTTCATCACTTAGGGATGGTGAAAAAGATATTTATATTATGAATACCGATGGTTCTTCAGTAAGAAAAATTATATCTAATGCTACAAGTCCCGCATGGTTAAAAATCCAACAAAGTGATCGTCAAGATAAATTCCCAGTCCTCGAAGGCCCCTATCTTGGTCAAAAACCACCGGGTTCAACGGCTGAAGTCTTTGCCCCGGGTATTGTTTCGACACCGCTTTATGAACTTTTCAGTGCATTCACACCTGATATGAAAGAGTTTTATTTTGTCAGATACGATGAAGATGATAAAGCAAGCATGATCGTCTTGAAATCCGAAAATAATCAATGGCAAAAGTCCATCGTAGGACCGAGGGTGGGAGAGCCCTTTATCTCGCCAGATGGTAAGATCATGTATTTGGGCAGACGCTATATGGAGCGTATTGGCGATGGCTGGTCAGAAATAAAAAGCCTTGGCACCCCTTACAAAGACTTCTCTATTATGCGCCTTGTAGCCTCATCAAAAGGAACGTATTATTTTGATACAATGGGAGAAGAGCCTATTCGCTATGCACGATTCATAGACGGCAAACGTTCAGCACCGAAAGCATTGAACATTGACTTTGGAAAACACAACGCACACCCCTGGATTGCTCCAGATGAATCCTATTTGATCTGGGACGATCAAAGAGAAAGCGGATATGGTGGCGCTGATATCTATATCAGTTTTAAACAGCAAGATGATTCATGGGGTCCTGCCATCAATATGGGCGACACGGTCAATTCCGATAGAGGAGATTCTTATGCGACCGTAACCCCTGATGGCAAATACATACTCTTTAATAGAAGCATCGATGAAAATAATGTGGATATTTACTGGGTAGATGCACAAATTATTGAAACACTCAGATCGAAATAGGGTTGGACGTATAAAAAAGGTCTAGTAGACCTTTTTAGTGAACGAACCAGCTGGCGGGTTGGAATTATAAATTAAAACAAAAAAAATTAAACAATGAAGCATACACATTTTATTTTGATACTTATAATGGTACTACTTTTAAATGCTTGTAATACTAATAATCAGAAGGCAAACAACAATGATTCACCAACTATAGAAACCGCTTATTTCGGGCAAAAACCACCGGGCTTAATTCCAGAAATTTTTGCTCCTGGAATAATTTCAATAGATGGGAGAGGAGAACATGGCATTTCATTTTCTCCTGATTTAGATGAAGTATACTTTTCTGCCAATAAAAAGGACGAAGAGCCGAGTATATATTACTCAAAACTCGAAGACAAAAAATGGATTACTCCCAAAAAAGCGAATTTCACGAAAGGTAAAAAAGTTGCAGAAATGCATCCATTTGTCAGTCCTAATGGTAGAACGCTTCATTTTATAGCTCATGATTCTTTCACATTGCCTCATCATAAAGAATCAGTTAAGAGCTGGTATGTAAAACGTTTAGGAGATTCTTGGAGCGATGCAAAACAACTTGATTCACCTATAAATGATGATTTTGTTTTTTATTCGAATGAAGCAAAAAACGGAGATCTTTATTATACAAATGTATCAAAACGAAAAATGTATTATGCACCTAAAAAAGATGACAAATATCCCGAAGTGCACGAATTGGCAACCGGAGGTTTTCATGGTTTTATTTCCCCTTCTCAGGATTATTTAGTGGCAAATGCTAGAAATAAAGAAGATGATCAAAGAAAAAGCGATATTTATGTCTATTTCAGGGAAAAAGACGGGACATGGTCAAAACCTATTAACCTTGAAAGTGACGTAAATTCTAATTTTCCTGAAACATGCCCGAGTATTACTCCTGACGGTAAATATTTATTTTTTGGTAGATATAACGAAGAAGGTGGTTTATCAAACTTTTATTGGGTGAGCACTGAAATTATCAGCAAGTTAAAATCAGAATACTTTAAAAAGTTTAAATAATGAAAAAAACGTGTTTTATTATAGCGCTTATATTTTTAAGTGCTTGTACTGCTAAAAAAGAGAAAAAACAACAAAGTAATGCACCAATATCAGAAGAAATTTATCTTGGACAAAAACCTCCGGGTTTAATTCCTGAATTGTTTGCACCTGAAATTATTAAAACCGAATTTAGACAGGCAGCTGGTGTTTTTTCTCCAGACTTAAAGGAGTTTTATTTTCGCAGAAGAGGAGGGAAGTATAAAAACAATGCTTTGGTTGTTGTTAAATTTGAAGATAACAAATGGACTGAATCACTTGTAGCGGAAAGAGCAGGCGAACCCTTTATTTCACAAGATGGAAACATTATGCATTTGGGGAGAAAATTTAGAGAACGAACTACTTCTGGTTGGTCTGAAGCAAAAAACCTTGAAGCTCCTTTTGATAAATATCGTATTATGCGACTTACTTCTGCATCTAACGGCACGTACTATTTTGATGAGGCCAGTGAAACAGGTCCGCTTCGTTATTCTCGACTAATAAATGGTGTTCATGAAAAACCTAAAACTTTAAATATTGAAGACATTGGAAATTGGAATGCACACCCATTTATTGCTCCAGATGAATCTTATGTAATCTGGGATGATCAAAGAGAAAAAGGTGGATATGGAGATGCAGATTTATATATTTCTTTTCGAGAAAAAGATAATACTTGGGGACCTTCAATTAATTTAGGTGATACAATAAACACAGAATTTGCAGAAGCTTATGGTAGCATAACACCTGATGGAAAATATTTCTTCTTTCATAGAGGATACGGGAATAATAAAGCAGATATATTTTGGGTAGATGCACAAATTATTGAAGCACTCAGGCACAAATACAAAAGTTAAATTTTTATAAATTTACATTCAAAATAGTAATAGATTTTGAAAATTGACTAATTTTGTACCGACTGGTCTAATATCGTATTTGAGTAATCAAAAATAGACAGTAATTAAAAGTAGAAATGAAAGCGTTGTAAATGTATTCAACTTCGTTTTTGAATTCAAAAGTTTAACATTAAAATGACTAAAGAAAAAGCATTAACGGCAGGATTAGAACTTTTTTCAGAAAAGGGATACAGCAATGTAGGCTTGAATGAGATTTTAGAAACAGCCGAAATTCCTAAAGGATCATTCTATCATCATTTTAAAAGTAAAGAAGCATTTGCTATTCAAGTTCTGGAACGCTATTCAAATTGTGGTTTAGTGGTTTTTAAAGATGCTTTACTTAAACAATCTGTATTATCACCAAAAGAGCGCATCAAATCTTATTATAAGGATAGAGCCAATGAGTTTGAACAAAAACAATTTGTAAAAGGTTGCTTATTAGGCGATAGCTGTTCGGAAGGTGGCGTAAGCGATGAATTTAAAACCTTTGTAGAAGAACAATTAGAAAAATGGGAATTCACCATAGAATGTTGTTTGGAAGAAGGTAAAGAAAACAATCAAATATCAAAAAAAGTAGACACTAGAATGATGGCTTCTGTTATATTAAATGGTTGGGAAGGGGCCATTTTTAGAATGAAATCCAGCAAAAATAGACAACCTTTAGACGATTTTATACAAAGCCTTAATTTATTAATCTAAAAAATTTTCATAAAAAACTAAACCGACTAGTCTAATATAAATAAATAATTAAAAATAAAACATATGAATTCATTAACAACATTCCAATTGGGCGACCTACAATTAAAAAACAAAATAGTCATGGCTCCAATGACACGCACCCGAGCAACCAACTATATTCCAAACAAAATAATTGCTGAATATTACGGGCAACGTGCCTCAGCTGGTTTAATTATTACCGAAGGCACTTCTCCATCAGCAAACGGATTAGGCTATCCGCGTATTCCTGGTGCATATTCGGATGCTCAAATTAAAGGATGGAAAGATGTTGCGGATGCCGTACACACTAAAGGTGGGAAAATATTTGTACAAGTGATGCATACGGGTCGCATTTCTGCACAAATAAATATGCCAGAAGGAGCAACCATTATAGCGCCATCGGCAATACAAGCGGCTGGTCAGATTTTTTCTGAAACAGGAATGGTAGATCACGGGATGCCAAAGGAAATGACCAAAGACGATATTTTAAAAACGCAAGACGAATATGTTTATGCTTCCGAACGTTTAATCAATGAAGCAGGAATTGATGGGGTAGAATTACACGCCGCAAATGGCTATTTACTAGATCAATTTATCAACCCTAAGTCAAACCATCGTAACGATGAATATGGTGGTTCGGTTGAAAATCGCAATCGTTTTGTGATAGAAACTGCACAAAAAGTAGCCGATACTGTTGGTGCAAATAAAGTAGGAATTCGTATTTCGCCTTTTGGTGTGTATAATGATTTACAAAGTGACTATGAGGATGTTGAAGAAACCTTTATCGCTTTGGCAAAGGAACTAAAAGACATAGGATTAGTTTATATGCATATCGTGGTTCAGGAAGATTCTTTTGGAGTTACAGATGCACGTACAGACCGACAATTAAACCTAAGAAAAGCGATTAAGAATACCTTTGAAGGGACTGTAATTACTGGAGGAAATGTCTCTACGATAGCCACTGCAGATGCCGTTTTAAACGAAGGTTTTGATTTGGCTTATGTAGGAAGACCTTATATATCGAATCCAGATTTTATTGAGCGATTGAAAAATAAAGTCGCATTACAAGCTCCCAATCCAGAGACCTTTTTTGGTATAGATGCAGTAGGCTTTACGGATTATGCGTTTGCTTAATTTAATATTGATACAATGAATATCGAAAAAAAGTTAAGCGAATGGCAGTTAGAGCTTCCAGCGCCAAGTAATCCAGGCGGATCGTATACGCCTGTAAATATTCGAGGCAAGGTGGCTTATGTTGCCATTCAGTTTCCGATAATTAATGGTGAATTACAGTATAAAGGACGGTTTGGAGACGATTTAAGTACCGAAGATGGCTATAAAGCTATGCAACTGGCGGTATTAAATGTATTATCTCAAATAAACGATAAAATTGGTTTCGACAACATAGAAGGTCTAAACCATATGGATGCGTATTACCAATCTGGAGAAAACTGGAATGAAGCACCTCGTGTTGTAGATGGAGCATCGGATTTGTTTTTACATGTCTTGGGAGCAAAAGGAACACATTCCAGAGCTATTTTTGGGGTACATAAATTATATGGTAATTTGTCTGTAGCTATTACTTGCCATTTTACATTGAAATAATTTTATCTACACTTTAAAAAATAAAAGTAGAAACTCTGAATTTGTGCTTCTGCTTTTATTTTAATTTTTACATTTCCTAATCACTGAGAAATGCGAAGCATTTACGAATACTTCTAACACAAATATTAAAGACCTGAGTAATCTCGTATTTAAAAATCACTGAGAGATTTTACAGCATAGTAAGTTTATAGGTTCACAAGCACCTATTTATTAAAATAGAGCGTGCGAATAAACACTTTTATGTGACTAGCCTGTGCTGAGTGAAGCCAAAGATTCACGATTTCTATTAACAATAAGCATACATGAGTACATATGTATGGAATGGGCTACAAACAGATACTGCCTTTAGAGTATTTTTTAAAGGCTGCGTTTACATGACCATGAATTGAAAGTGCTAAGGAATATAATTCCTACAGTATTAAGTTTTTTGTATCTTACAGGAAACTAACTATTTAACCTTATGAAAAACATCATAATATTCATTTATGGCATAGTATCGTATGTTGTATTTCTAGCTTCATTTTTATACGCTATTGGCTTTGTGGGCCAACTCCTGGTTCCTAAAACTATTAACTCTGGTGTAACATCAGGAATAACAGAATCTTTAGTTATTAATTTAGTACTATTAAGTCTTTTTGCGGTACAACATTCAGTTATGGCGCGACCTGCATTTAAAAAATGGTGGACTAAAATTATTAGTCCAGCCATAGAGCGCAGTACTTTTGTGCTATTAACCAGTTTGCTATTATTCTTAATATTTTGGAAATGGCAGCCTATGACCACTAAGGTTTGGAATATAGAAGGCGAAACCTACGTTCTTATTATCAATATCATATTTTGGATCGGTTGGCTTATAGTCTTACTCTCAACCTTTATGATCAATCATTTTCATTTATTTGGATTGGATCAGGTCTATACTAAAATGAAAAGTAAGCCTCCAACCGGATTAAAATTCACAGAGCGTTTCTTTTATAAATTTGTTAGACATCCTATTATGACTGGTTTTATTATTGCTTTTTGGGCAACGCCCGAAATGACTCAAGGCCATTTGCTATTTGCTACAGTGACCACCTTATACATTTTAATTGCTGTAAAATATTTAGAAGAACGTGATTTAAGAAATGAATTAGGCGATACTTATGTGAGCTATCAAAAACGGATTCCTATGTTATTTCCGTTTTTAAAGTTTGGAAAAAAAGGTTAAGGCAATATATGCAAGATAAATATAGTTTAAGCCATTTTACATAATGTCGAATTATAATGTTGAAAACGAATTATAATGTTCTGCGTTATGTAAATGAGCTTTGGTAAAAAGCGAAAGTTGTTACCACAGTTTCTTCAAAAATTTAATACAAAAAGTTTCTTCTACTAAAGTTAATGGAACACTTTTTATGCGACGACATAGGAGGGAAGCATAATGTGTGTGCAATTCAAATATACTTTGTGATTTATTAAAAAGTATTATCTTTGTAGCCGACTGGTCTAATATATGCATAATGAAAACAGATACAATTGATAACATTTTAGAAATAGGAACGGATTTAATTCTTAAAAACGGATATAATAATGTTGGTTTAAATAAGATATTGGAAACCGCAAATATTCCAAAAGGTTCGTTTTATTACTATTTTAAAAGTAAGGAAGATTTTGGTATTCAAGTAATCAAGTTTTATTCTGAAAATTCACTAACCTTTTTAAACAGTTATCTAACAGATAGTACTAAAATGCCTAAGGAAAGAATTATTTCTTTTTTTGAAGATATGCAAAAAGTATATGTCGATAAGGAATTTAAAGAAGGATGTTTATTAGGTAATAGTAGTCTAGAATTATCAGATATGTCTAAAGCATTTAGTGATTCGGTTGCAAACGAATTAAATAAATGGCAAGATTGTTTTGAGTTATGTATTAAAGAAGGCCAGGATGCAAATACCATTAAGAAAGATGAATCAGCAAAAGACATGAGTGATTTTATTCTAACAACTTGGGAAGGTTCTTTATTGCGCATGAAAGCATCTAAGAACACTGATTCTATTGTAACGTTTATTAAATTTTTAAATAATTACATACTATAAAAAAATTTAATCCATTAGTAGTAGACTAGTCTAATAAAAACATGAACATAAAAATAATAATAAATAAAATTAAAACAAAAAAAGTAAAATTATGAACACCTTAGAAAACAAAACAATAGTAATTATTGGCGGAAGCCAAGGAATCGGATTAGACACAGCTAAACAAGCAATTGCAAAAGGAGCAAATGTAACAATAGCAAGTAGATCTAATGAAAAGTTAGAAAAAGCGAAAGCATTTTTAGATGGAAATGTGTCAACCTATCAACTAGACGGGAGTAACGAAGAAGAAGTAAAAACATTCTTTGAGCAATTTGATGCAATTAATCATCTTGTCATTTCTTCATCTGGTGCTTACGGTGGACCAATTCAAGAATTAGATTTGAATATGGCAAAAGAATTATTTAATTCTAAGTTATGGGTTCAAATGAACGCAGTAAAACATGCAAGCCCAAAAATGGGAAAAGGAGATTCAATTACATTATTCTCTGGAATAGTAAGTAAGAAAGCAATCGTTGGTCAAATGCCATATACAGGTGTTGGAGGAGCAGTAGAATCTTTAGGGAAAATGTTAGCATTAGAATTAGCACCAACAAGAGTAAATGTAATTACTCCTGGGTTTATTCACACAACTGCTTGGGATGCATTTATGCCAGAAGAACAACAAAATGAATTTTTTAAAGGATTTGCAGAAAGTTTACCAGTGAAGCAAATTGGTGTAGCAAAAGACGTTTCTAAAGGCGTATTATTCTTTATGGAAAGTGATTATGTTACAGGAGCAGTCCTAGATATAGATGGAGGACAAAAATTAGTTTAATTAAATAGGGCAGAAGCAATGCTTCTGCCCATTTATAAAAATAGTAACAATGAAAATTAAAAATTCAAACGTATTAATTACCGGAGGAAGTTCAGGTATTGGCAAAGAAACAGCAAAACAATTTATTGCAAAAGGAGCAACAGTAGTCATAACTGGTAGAGATGAAACTAAGCTAAAACAGATAGCAAAAGAAATAGGTGCGATTCCATTGCTTTTCGATATTAGTGATTTAAAATCCATTCCTAAAAAAGCTAAAGAAGCAATGCCCCTTTTAGAAGGCAGAATTGATGTGTTAGTTAACAATGCTGGTATTGGAGTATTTCCAATTCTAGGAGAAATCACAGAAGCTGATTTATTAAATGTCTATAACACCAATGTATTTGGTTTGGCATTATTGACTCAAGAACTATTGCCAATGTTCAAAACACAACAATCTGGAAACATTATCAATATTGGATCTACTGCGAGTTTAAAAGGTTTTGCAAGAGGTTCTGTATATGCAGCATCAAAATTTGCTGTAAGAGGAATGACGCAATCTTGGCAAGCTGAATTGCGACCAGATAATATTAGAGTCTCTTTAATCAATCCAAGTGAGGTGACCACTGCATTTGCCGATAAAACTAGAGAAGAGCGTAATGAAGAGTCTAACAAATTAGGGGCTAAAGATATTGCAAAAACAATTATATCTATAGTCGAAATGCGAGACAAAGGTTTCGTTCCAGAAGTCACAGTTTGGGCTACAAATCCCTTTTAAAATGAAATACATAACACTATTTACTTTTTTAATTACACTAAGTTCTTGTGCATCTAACACTCAAAAATCTGAAAGTAAAAACAGCAAAACAACTACAGAGATGAAACAAGATAAAAACTTTATAAGAGACGCTATTGAAATGGCCAAGTCATCTAAATTAAAAGGAAATTTGCCCTACGGATGCATTCTTGTCAATAAGGAAGGTGAAGTCGTTTTAAAAGGCGAAAATACCATTAATACAGATCACGATATGTTAGCTCATGCAGAAATAAACATGCTTAGCGAAGCAAGTAAAATCTTCAGTCATTCTGATTTGAGTTCATTCACTATTTATACAAGCGACGAGCCTTGTCCCATGTGTGCCTCAGCGATATATTGGACTGGTGTCGGGAAATTGGTGTATGGATTAAGTAAACCTGAATACTATAATATTGTCGGAAAAGAAAACCCTAATTGGGTTTTTGAAATATCAGCTAGAGAGGTATTAGCAAAGGGTAGGCGAAACGTTGAAGTTGTAGGCCCAATATTAGAGGAAGAAGCTGCTAAACTGCATGTAAATTAGTTTTTAGATAATAGTATCCAATCTAAAGTTTTTTTGGATCAAATAAACCCTTTGTGATGACCTTACAAACCAACTTAATAATTAAACAATAAAAACATTAAAAATTGAAAAATATACTTATAATAAATGCACATCAAAAGTGGGAAGGAATGTCTGATGGAAAGTTAAATGACATGTATCAAAATATAATAACATCTTATTTAAAAGATCGCAATTTCAATATTAAAACTACTAAGATACATGACGGTTACGATATTAACGAAGAGGTAGACAAGCATGTTTGGGCAGACTTAGTGATTACTCAAACTCCAGTATTTTGGTTAAATTTGCCTTGGATTCACAAAAAATATATTGACGAAGTTTTCACTGCGTCTTGGGCTCAAGAAAAACTCCTCAAAGATGATGGTAGAAGTAGAAATGATGCTACTAAGCAATATGGAACAGGTGGGATAACTCAGGGTAAAAAATATATGTTATCAACAACTTGGAATGCCCCTAAATCAGCATTTGAAGATCCGTCTCAATTTATGTTTGAGGGAAAGTCTGCAGACGATGCACTAATTAATGTAACAAATATTTATAAGTTTAGCGGTTTTCAAATTATAGAAGGATTCCATTCTTACGATGTCGTCAAAAACCCACAAATCGAGAAAGATGTTGTGCGATTAAATGAGAAACTTAATGCCTTAATTAAAAATTATCAAAATGAAACAAATTATATTTAAAATTCAGTTAATAACAATAGTAGTATTTTGCTTTAACCATGGATTCTCTCAAACTAAGGATACTTTAGTTGATGTTGGTCAATACAAATTAAACTTTACTATTATTGAAGGAAGTGGTACACCAATTCTTTTTGAATCGGGTAGTGGTAATGATGCAACTGTATGGAAAGATATCATCCAACCTATTGCAGACATTACAGGCACAACAATTATCACTTATGATAGAGCAGGATTAGGCAAAAGTGAAATAAAGTCAGCTAAAGATAATCCAGAAGAAAATAATATTCTTAATAATGTTATTGGTTTAGAAGAAGGACTTAAATTGTTAGGATACGATAAAGACATCATATTAGTTGCACATTCGTTAGGAGGATTTTACTTAACTTTATTTGCTTCTAGAATTGAGGAAAAAGTAAAGAGTGTTGTCTTTATTGATGCTTCATTAGCATCTTTTTATACTGAAGCGTTCGTTAATAAATTGAATGGAGTCATTTCAGAAGAATTATTAAAAAAATTTAGAGAAGAGAAAATTGGTCTGTACTATGAAATCAAGAATATTGAAAACTCCTTGATATTATTAAACAAAACTGAATTTCCTTCTACAATTCCGTTGATTGATTTGGTTGCTGAAAATCCATATAACCCATTCAAAAATGAAGTGGATAAAAAAAGATGGATTAGTGGTCATCAAGAATTTGTGAATGAGCAATCAAATAGAGAATTATTGATTGTTAACAAAGCGAAGCATTATGCTTTTATAGACAACCCCCTAACTTCATAATTTATCAAATTATAAAGGCGTACGTGAATACACTGAAGGAATCTAACGCAAAACGTGTACTATTGAATACAATAGATTTTACAAGTAAAACACATAATCCGAATTAATAAAAGATTATAATTATACTAATCAAACTTAAAGCAATTGTGACTAAACTACTACCATATAGATGCTTTTACTGATAAAATATTCGGAGGCAATCCCGCAATTGTTGTTCAATTAAATGAATGGCTTGATGATGAATTACTTCAGAATATTGAAAATGATCCAACTAGGAGGCGAGGACAAGCTTGGAAGAGCCAAAATTTAGGTGAAAGGTTTGAATTTTATAAAGAATATAAAATTCATATAAGTGAAGAACAATTAAAGTTAATTTTCGAATATATTAATAGATAATTTATGGGTATTTTACAAGCGAGCTCTGATGGTAATTATAAAACAATTGTACAAAATAGAATCTCGATGTTTACCTTGGCCTCATAAAATTTTGGCTAAAACAATAGGAGAAATGAGCGTCTATATTTTAGGCTATACAAATGCAATTATCCAGTGGATGATTGTATTAGGATACAACACTTTACTAAATGTTCGTTTCAAATTGTATTTAGCTAAAAATGTACACTGTACATTTTCTTAACGCCAAATAGTCTAAAATATAGCGAATGAGCCGTTAGTTGTTTCCAAAATTATATGCAGCCTTGAATTTTTGTTTCTTTTGTTTCAAGACAAAAGATAATGAAAGAAGAAAAAAATGATTAATTGAAGTTTTACAGTTAACAAGTGTATAGAAATTTTAAGCAAGGATAACGCGGTTGGGGAAATTTTATACTCTTGTGCAATCCACGAGAATCGCGTGAAATTTTTTATAACGTACATTTTATCGAATACGCGATTTTTAATATTAGCAAAAAGGATAGCTTTTATTTTGGCGTTGGCAAGCGGCTGTAAATTGCGATTTAAAAATGATTGCATCAGCAATTATATTTTAATTAAGCAATCGAGCGTTTGCTAGCGGCAATTTAGCATAATGACTAATTATAGGGCAAATGATGTTCGAATGCTAATCGCTGAGAATCGTGTATTTGAAAATTTATTGGGTGTTGTACAGAATATTGGAATTATGAGAATTTAATATTACATAGAATTAAAGAAGTTCAATGACCCAAGTTAGGATTTAAGTTTAGTAACGAGAAGCTATTGGGTATTTAGCATAATATAATTATAGGTGTCAAATGTTGTATGTAAATTACTTGATAGTAATATAGTTCTTAATGGAAGATTGAACTTCATAGCTGTAATTACTTTTAACATAATAAGCCGATATAAACCTAAAGGTGTTATATCTCTTATTATGTGTAAATAGCCTGAAATGCGGCTATACAGAATTACTGTGCATTAGCACTATAATGTTCTGCGTTATGTAACTTGAGCTTTGGGTTAAAGCGAGAGTTATTGCTACAGTTTCTTTAAAAAATTTATTCTCAGAAGTTTCTTTACGATGTTAATGGAACACTCTTTACACGAAACGACAATAGGAGGTGAGTGAAATGTGTGTGGATTGGTTTATTTAAGCGCCAATTTTTCATTAACAAAATTTTAACATAAACAATAATAGACCGTTCGTTTATTATTATATATTTGCATTGTAAACGAATAATATAATAATGGCAAAGCACGATATAAATTATATTTTAGAAAGAGGAATAGAGTTATTCAGACTTAATGGCTATCATAATACTGGTATAAGAGATATTCTTAAAGTTTGTGAAATGCCTAAGGGTTCATTTTATCATTCTTTTGAAAGTAAGGAAGATTTTGTTATCAAAGCGATTGCTCATTTTGAAGTAATGATAGGAAAAGATTTTGAAAAGAACCTTTCTGATGAATCATTGTCATACTATCACAGAATAAAAAATCATTTTGAAATACATATTAAATGGTATACTAAAAATGATTATAGGGTAGGATGTTTACTTGGAAACCTAAGTACTGAGGTTGCTGGAACCATTGACCCAGTTTCGGATGCTATATCTGGAGTATATGACAGATGGAGTAGAGGATTAGCTTCTTTTATTGAAAAAGGACAAGGAAAAGGTGAAATCATTGCAGAAATTGAATCTCTACATTTGGCCAATTATCTTTTTGATAGTTTCAATGGAGCATTAGGTAGAATGAAAGTAGAAAGAAGTAGTCAGCCATTAGATCAATTTTTAAACATCAATATGGCTTTTATAAAAAATAATGAAAAAATAGCGAATTAGACTCTCACTATTTTTTTTGTGATAAAAATAAACGAACGGTCTATTATTAACATGAAAAACAAAAAAAAATGAAAGTTTTTGAACCATTTAAATTATCAGGACTAGAATTAAAAAACAAAATTGTAATGGCTCCAATGACACGCAGTAGAGCTATAAACAATATCCCTAACGACTTAATGAGAAAGTATTATTCTCAACGCGCTGGTGCTGGACTTATTATTTCTGAAGCAACAGGAGTCTCTGCGAATGGAACTGGATATCCTAGATTTCCTTCAGCATATACAGATGCTCAAATTAAAGGTTGGAAATCTGTTGCCAAAGGTATACATGAAAATGGAGGTTCTATTTTTGTGCAACTGTTCCATACTGGACGAGTTTCAGCATCACTTAACTTTCCAGAAGGAGGAGAAACTATTGCACCATCAACAATACCATTAACTTCAATGGAGATGTACACAGACCAAGAGGGAATGCAACCTCACGATGTTCCAAGAGAAATGACTAATGCTGATATCCAACAAGCTCAAGATGAATTTGTCCAAGCCGCAACAAAACTAATTGAAGCAGGTGTAAATGGAGTAGAAGTACATAGTGCAAATGGTTATCTGTTGGATCAATTTTTGGACCCAGGAACAAACCAGCGAACAGATGAATATGGTGGCGATTATTTTAATAGAGCCAGATTCACATTAGAAACTACTAAAAAAGTAGTTGATGCTATTGGAGCAGACAAAGTAGGAGTAAGATTTTCTCCTTATGGAGTTGTTCACGGGATGACTGGAGAATATGATGAAATTACAGAAGTGTATACTTATTTGGCACAAGAACTTTCAAAACTTGGCATTGCTTATATCCATATAGCCGATCAACGTGCAGCAATGTCAGCACCAGAATTTGCAACTAAAATATGGAAGAATATCGGAGATAACTTCAATGGTACTATGTTAGGAGGTGGTGATGTTTGGAGTGCAGAAAGAGCTGAAGAATTATTAAATGATGGATATGATTTGGTTTATATAGGAAGAGCTTTTATTGCCAATCCTAAATTGATTGAAAAACTGAAAAACAAGGAAGAGCTAATTGCACCAGATGTTGATAAACTTTATACTCCAGAAGCTGAAGGTTATACTGATTGGGCAATTTAAATTAAACTAGAGTATCGTTTTATGGTGAAAAAATGAAACTATTTTTTTGTTATTTACAATAAGCGAACGGTCTATTAATAATAAATTTCGAATACATAAAGCGACCATTTACGTATTGGTTAAAATAAAACAAAGGTCACAAACAGAAATATTAATTAATAAAAATTATTAAAATGAAATCATTAAATACAATTTTAACTATTACAGTACTTACTTTATTTGTAAGCAATATTACTAATGCACAAGAACCATTACATAAAGAACCACAAGCTAATGTTTCTGAAATATCAAAATATGCCGATAAGTATAAGTATATAGAAATACTTGGGTCGAAAATGGCTTATATAGACGAAGGAGTAGGAGACCCAATTCTATTTCTACACGGACAACCAACGTCATCCTATTTATGGCGTAACATTATGCCTTATTTAGAAGATCAGAGTCGTGTAATTGCACCAGATAATATTGGATTTGGAAAATCTGAACAACCAGATTTGAATTACACATTTGACGACCATTATTCTTATATCGATGGTTTTATTAAAAAGCTAGGATTAAAGAATATTACCTTGGTAGTACATGATTGGGGATCTGGATTAGGACTGCACTACGCACAATTAAATCCAGACAACATCAAGGCAATTGTAACAATGGAATCTATTATTGCCCCAACGTTTCCAGCAAAGAGTTATGACGAATTACGACCAGATTTGGCAGGTTTCTTTACAATGGTACAAGGTGTCGAAGGGAGAAAAATGTTGATAGATAATAATGCTTGGCTAAAAGAAGGTGGTTTTCTTGACGGATTTATTGTGCGTCCACTTGATGCAGTTGCACTTGCTGAATATCAAAAAGCTCATAATACAGCTAAGTCTAGAAAGCAAGTATACCAATGGCCCCTTGAAATGCCTATTGGTAAAAAGCCAAGAAATGTCCATAATTATGTTTCAAACTACAATAAGTGGCTAGAAGAAACAGATAAACCTTGGTTATTCCTATATGCCACTCCTGGAGCATTAAATCCTGAGAACGTAGCAGATTACTGGGCCAAAAAAGCTAAAAATATTGAGACAGTGTATATAGGTGCAGGATTGCATTATGTACAAGAAGATCAACCTTATGCCATAGGTAGAGCAATTTCAGATTGGTATAGACGCTTACAAAAAAAATAATTTATAAAAGATATTCTCTGCATAGTCTGACCAATTGTGCGGTAGATTAAAAATTAAAAGGTCATATAAATCAAATAATAATTTTAAAAACACTTAAAAATGACAACAATTGAAAGTTTAAGTTACGACGTAAAAACAATCGAGAATGCACCTGAAAACTCAAAACCAGCTTTACAAGCAGCAAAAAATGCTTATGGGTTTGTGCCTAACCTTTTAGGAACTATGGCAAATCATCCAGCGTTATTAAAAAACTATTGGGAAGGAAGTGCGAACCTAGATGCAAATAGTACGTTTACAGCAAAAGAGCAACAAGTAGCATACCTTGCTGCAAGTTATGAGAATAACTGTCATTATTGTATGGCAGCTCATACTTCTATTGGACAAATGCATAAAATAGATCAAGATATTCTAGATGCGCTTCGCACAGGGACTGAAATTCCTAATGCCAAATTGGAAGCATTAAGCCAATACGTTAAAGCAACTACAATAAGCAGAGGGCGTGTTTCTCAAGATGATATAGATGCTTTCTTAGCAGCAGGTTATGCGCAAGAAAATGTACTTGAGGTAATTACAATTGTAAGCCTTAAAGTGATGACTAACTATATCAACTTTGTTGCACAAACAAAAGTAGATAGCGCTTTTGAACCTAATGCTTGGGAAAAGTTAATGGTATAATTAATCAGTGTTTTTTAGGAATCCGTCATGCATAAAAGATATTGGCGGGTTTCTATTAGCAAATAAATCAAAAATATATGTTAGTAGGATCAAAAATGATTGCATTAGGAAGTAAAGCACCTGATTTTGCATTAAAAGATACAGTCTCAGGAAAAACACTAATACTTTCTGAATTAAAGTCGAATGTAGGAACAGTAATCGTATTCATCTGTAATCACTGTCCATTTGTACACCACATCAATTCTAAATTGGTTGAAGTAGCAAATAAATATCAAGCAAAAGGAGTTCAGTTTATAGCGATTAGTAGCAACGATGCAGACTTCTATCCACAAGATGGACCAGAGATGATGAATCGAGTAGCGAAAAATGAAGGATACTCTTTTCCTTATTTATACGACGAATCTCAAAAAGTAGGCCTTGCTTATCAAGCAGAATGTACGCCAGATTTCTTTGTGTTTGGTGAAAATTTGGAACTAGTATATAGAGGTCGATTCGACGAGACGAGACCAAATAGGGGACGTCCAACTGGAAGCGAATTGTCTGAAGCATTAGATGCTTTAATATCAGGAAGAGAAATTTCACAAGAACAATATCCAAGTATTGGATGCAGCATTAAGTGGAAGTAAATAATTAGGGAAGCAAGATTAATAGCAAGATTCTTTAATGTCCTCGATGAATTTATATTAAGTGAGTAGAGGACATTATTTAAAGTTCACAAAATGAATATATCATGAAAAATAAAATAAATGCATTACTTATAACAGGAGGTCATTGGTATGATGCTGAGCCATTTTTTGAAATGATTTCAGATTTAGAAAGTTGGGGTAATAACGTTGAAATTAATTGGACTCATGTATCTCAACCATTAGCACAAGATTATTTTAAACCAAAGAAAGCAGAACTGTTTGACGTATTTGTAATGTACGATATGCCAGGAGTAACTTTTACAGGGAGTGTGCCTAGATTTTCATTACAAGAACCATCAGAGGAACATAAACAAGATTTTTTAAATTTACTTGAGTTTGGTAAACCATTTGTCTTTTTGCATCATGCTATAGCAAGTTGGCCTACTTGGTCAGAATTTGCAGAAATTGTTGGTGGACGTTTCCATTTTGTACCAGGTGAATTGAGAGGGGAAAGTATTTCTGGATCTGGGTATCGTTTTAATGTACAACAAGAAATAGAAGTATTGGATACTTCTCATCCTATCGTTAAAGGTTTTAGTAATTCATTTCAAATCAATGATGAAATTTATATGTATACCGTTTTTGAAGAAGATGTAATACCATTATTGCGTAATACAAACTTTAAATTTATTCCAGAAAACTTCTATCATGGAGGTGATGATTTTAAAAGTCATTCTGAAGGAAGTGATTTAGTGGCTTGGACAAAAACCTATAAAAATTCACCAATAGCCTATGTAATGTTTGGTCATGGGCCAAAGGTTTATTATGATAAACACTATAGAAGTTTAGTTGTAAATTCAATAAAATGGGCTACAAGTAATAAGACGGCTGACTAGGTATTAGAGAAAGAAACAAAAGAAATTAATAAATAAAACAATTATGACACTTACAATTATTGCATCAGTAATAGTAAAAGAAGAATTTTTACAAGATACTAAATTAAGAATGTTGGATTTAGTAGAACAAAGTAAGCAAGAAAAAGGATGCTTAAAATATACTTTGCATCAAGATAATAAAAACTCGGATACCTTCCTTTTTATTGAAAATTGGCAATCTAAAACACTTTGGGAAAAGCATCTTGAAAGTTTACATGTTCAATCGTTTGTTAAAGAAACAGAAAATAGCATTGTTGAATTTAGTGTTCAAGAAATGAGTCAAATTTAAAACTAGTTTTAATACTCAATTAACTTGGCCTCATAAAATTTTGGTAAAACAATAAGGTGAAGTGAGCGTCCATATTTTAGGCTATACAAATGTAATGATCCAGTGGATGATTGTATTTGGATACAGTTCTTTACGAAATGCTCTTTTCAAATTGTATTTGCTTAAAAATGTACACTGTACATTTTCTTAACACCAAATAGTCTAAAATATAGCGAATGAGCCGTAAATTGTTTCCAAAATTATATGCAGCCTTGAATTTTTGTTTCTTTTGTTTCAAGACAAAAGATAATGAATCATTTAAAAAAGGATTAATTGAAGTTCTATAGTTAACAAGTGCATAGAATTTTATTTTTACTCACTACTTTAATTATTTGCAAAAACTTTAAAGGAGTTCGTGAATCTTGTAAAAACTCGATTTCATAAAATTTATGCTCTTGTGGCAAACTCATGAGAATCGTCTAAAATTTTTTATTACGTACATTTTATCGAATACGCGATTTTTAATAAGTGCAAAAAGGTTAGCTTTTATTTTGGCGTTGGCAAGCGTTGGATAATTGTGTGTAAAATAAATTGCCATAGCAATTTGATTTTATAAAACAATCGAGCGCTTGGTAGCGGCTATTTTACATAACGGCTAATTATAGATACAAATGTTTTTAAATGCTGCGAAGCAAACCGCTTATTAGTTTAATGACCCAAGTTCCAATTATTCTAATGGAATACAATGCTTCTGGGATATTTTACATAATACTACATTATAGCTATCAATTAAAACTTAAACATTCTAGCCGTAATTTCTTTAAACATAATTATTAACGATATAGAACACTGGCGTGTCGCTATATCTATAATTATGTTCAATAGCCTAAAAAACGGCTATACAGAAATTACTAAGCAATTGTACTATAATGTTCTGCGTTATGTAACTTGAGCTTTGGTTAAAAGCGAAAGTTCTTCTCAAGTTTTTTAAAAAAATTTCTTCTCATCAGTTTCTTTAAAAATGTAATGGAATACTCTTTGCCCGAAGCGACGATAGGAGCGAAGTGGGAATGTGTATGAAATGGCTAATTTATCTAACGATTTAATTTTATCTCAAATTATGATATATAATTAAATAATTATCCTATTTTTAATCTTCAAATCCCTAAGTATAATGAATCGTATTAAGGAAGTACTTGAAGAGAAAGGAATCAAGCAAACATGGCTAGCCGAAAAGCTCAAAAAGAGCTACAATATGGTGAACTCATATGTGCAAAATAGGAGGCAACCAAGTATTGAGGATTTAAACAAGATAGCCAACATACTAAATGTTGATGTTAAAGAACTTTTAGTAAGCAGTAAGCATGAATAAAAAAGACCTCTCCGAAAGAGACATTTGCTCAAAGTTTATTAATCCTGCTATTATACAAGCTGGATGGAATATGCGTACACAAATTCGTGAGGAAGTATCATTTACAGATGGTCGAATCATTGTTCAAGGAAAATTATATGCTCGTGGCAAACAAAAAAGAGCAGATTACATTTTATACTATAAACCAAATATCCCAATTGCTATTATTGAAGCTAAAGATAATAAGCATAAGGTTGGTGATGGTATGCAACAAGCGTTAGAATATTCTGAAATATTACACATACCTTTTGTGTTTACATCCAATGGCGATGGTTTTGTATTTCATGACAAAACGGGATTGTCTAAACAAGTAGAGCAAGAGATTGGATTACATGAATTTCCTTCTCCAGAAGAACTATGGTTAAAATATTCAAAGCATAAAGGATTAGATACACCAGAAGTACAGAATTTGGTAACCCAAGATTACTATGCTGATAATAGTGGTATGTCGCCAAGATATTATCAACAGAATGCAGTCAATAGAACTGTTGAAGCTATAGCAAAAGGACAAAGTCGAATTATACTAGTAATGGCTACTGGTACAGGGAAGACCTATACCGCTTTTAATATTATATGGCGCCTTTGGAAAAATGGAATCAAAAAGCGCATCTTATTTCTCGCAGATAGAAACGCACTATTAACCCAAACTAAAAATGGAGATTTTTCGCCTTTTGGGAATGACATCATGCATATTATCAAGAATAGAAAGATTGATAAGTCTTATCAAATCTATTTTGCTTTATATCAAGGGTTAACGAGTAACGATGAATCCAAAAACGCATATAAAGAGTTTAGTAGAGATTTCTTTGATTTAATCGTTATTGATGAGTGTCATAGAGGAAGTGCATCAGAAGCTTCAGCATGGAGAGATGTATTAACGTATTTTGATTCAGCAACACATATAGGTTTAACTGCTACACCAAAAGAAACCAAGGATGTTTCTAATATGGAATACTTTGGTGAACCTGTTTATACCTATTCTTTAAAACAAGGCATTGATGATGGTTTTTTAGCACCTTATAAAGTTGTGAGAATAGCTATGAATGTAGATGAAGGTTGGAGACCAACTACTGGTTTAGTTGATAAATACGGAAACGAAATAGAAGACCGAATTTATAACCTAAAAGATTATGACAAGACTTTAGTAATTGATGAACGTACCCAAGTTGTAGCTAAAAAAATAACAGAATACTTAAAAGCAGTAGACCGATTTGCAAAAACTATCGTGTTTTGCACAGATATAGATCATGCCAATCGAATGCGACAAGCATTAATTAATGAAAATGCTGATTTAGTTTCTAAGCATTGGAACTACTGTGTCAAGATTACTGGTGATGACGAAGTGGGTAAACAAGAGTTAGACAATTTTACAGATGTAGAAGAACGTTTTCCTGTAATTGCTACAACGTCTAAAATGCTAACAACTGGTATTGACACTAAAATGGTAAAGTTCATTGTGCTTGAATCAAATATAGCATCCATGACAGAGTTTAAGCAAATTGTTGGACGAGGTACTAGAATTAGAGAAGCAGACGGAAAAGTGTTTTTTACAATTATGGATTTCAGGAAAGCAACCAACTTATTTGCAGATCCAGATTTTGATGGTGATCCAGTACAAATTTATGAACCATCAGAAGATGAAACGGTTGTTCCACCAGAAAATGATGAATCATCAGAAATAATTGATGATTTAACTGACGATGATATCGATTTTTTGCCACCTAGACCGAATATTGACATAAATGAAGAAGAAACGGAAATCAGGAAATACTATGTGAATAAAATCCCTGTTTCTGTTGCTAATGAACGTGTGCAGTATTATGGTAAAAACGGAAAGCTAATCACAGAATCATTAAAAGATTATACTAAAACCAATATTACAAAAGAATTCAGTTCTATTGACGACTTCATACAAAAGTGGCAAACTACAGAGAGTAAAGAAGAGTTATTAGCAGAACTTGCAGAGCATGGCGTACTCATAGAAGCACTTCGCGAAGAAATAGGAAAAGATATGGATGCTTTTGATTTGATTTGCCATGTCGCATACGATAAACCAGCTTTAACTAGACAAGAACGCGCTAACAATGTTCGAAAGCGTAATTATTTCACAAAGTATGGTGATACAGCTCAGAGAGTATTATTAACACTACTAGATAAATACGAACAAGAAGGTATTATTTCCATAGAACAAGGCTCTATACTTAGAGTTCAACCCTTGAGCCAAATGGGATCACCAGTAGAATTAGTGCGCGCTTTTGGTAAGAAGAAAGACTTTGAACAAGCGATTAAAGAATTAGAAAATGAAATATACAATATAGCATAATGAGTAACATAACAACCAACATAAAAGGCATACGCGATATCATGCGTAAAGACACAGGAGTCGATGGAGACGCACAACGTATCTCTCAAATGGTATGGATGCTCTTCATGAAAATATTTGCCGATAAAGAAGAGGAATGGGAAATAACAATAGACAATTACGAGTCGCCTATTCCAGAAAAATTAAAATGGCAAAACTGGGCGGCAGACGATGAAGGCTTAACAGGTGATGCGTTAATGGAATTTATAGATAACGAACTATTCCCTACACTTAAAGATTTAGATATTACGATAAGTCCACAAGCCAATATTATTCGTTCTGTGTTTGATGATACTTACAACTATATGAAAAACGGAACACTCTTCCGTCAAGTAATAAACGTTATAGATACAATAGACTTTAACAGCACAACAGAGCGTCATTTATTTAATGATATTTACGAAACCATTCTAAAAGAACTACAATCTGCTGGTTCTTCTGGCGAGTATTACACACCAAGAGCTGTCACACAGTTTATGGTAGATATGATTAATCCAAAATTAGGAGAAAGCATACTTGATCCTGCTTGTGGTACAGGTGGTTTTTTGACTTGTTCAATAGACCATATTCGCGAACAAGTAAAAACACCCAAAGACCGAGATATACTGCAAACCTCTATTAGAGGGATTGAGAAAAAACCACTACCACATTTATTGTGTACTACCAATTTAATGCTTCATGGTTTTGATTTACCAGCAGTACGTAGAGATAATTTGTTAAGCAAACCATATGCAGATTGGGGAGCAAAAGACAAATTAGATATTATCCTTACCAATCCACCTTTTGGAGGAGTAGAAGAAGATGGGACAGAAACCAACTTTCCGCAAAAATTTAGAACCAAAGAAACTGCCGATTTATTTTTAGCCTTAATTATTAAGTTGCTAAAAAATAATGGACGCTGCGCAGTAGTTTTACCAGATGGAACATTGTTTGGAGAAGGTGTGAAAACACGTATTAAAGAGGACTTAATGACTAAGTGTAATCTACATACCATAGTACGATTGCCAAATGGTGTATTCAACCCTTATACGGGTATTAAAACCAATATTTTGTTTTTTGAAAAAGGCAAGCCAACTAAAGATGTTTGGTATTTTGAACATCCCTATCCAAATGGTGTAAAAAGTTACAACAAAGGAAAGCCTATAAATATCAAAGAATTCGATTTAGAAAAAGACTGGTGGAATAATCGTGAAGAAAATGAATATGCTTGGAAGGTCTCTGCAGAAAAAATTAAAAAAAGTAATTACAATTTAGACATTAAAAACCCTCACATTGGTGAGGCAGATAAAGTTTATACTAGTTCTGAGTTAATTGAGATGCTTACCGCAAAATTGAAGAATAGTTTAGAATTATTGAACGAAGTAAAAAAAGAAATTAAAGAATGAAATTAGAGCAACATAAAAATGTTTTTTATAAAAACATTGGTACTTATATGGCTCTAATAAATAATGAGCTAAAAAAGGAATATCCTCTAGAACCTTTATCTAATCATATAAAAATGGTTGGTGGTTATGCATTTAAGAGTAGTCATTACCTAAGTGAAGGCATACCTATTATTCGTATTTCAGATTTTCAGAATGAAAAAATTGTGCTGACAGGTGTTAAGTATTACGAAGAAAGTAACGATCTAGAACGATACGAATTAACTGCAGGTGATGTTATTATTGCAATGACAGGAGGAACCATTGGCAAATTAGCAATAGTACAAGATGGTTTAGGAAAACTCTATTTAAATCAAAGAGTTGGTAAGTTCCAAGTGTTAAATCCTAATGAATTTGAAGATGAATATGTCTATTGGCTGGCAAGAGGAATACAAGATATTGTTCAAAATTTGGGTTATGGCGGAGCACAACCTAATGTGAGTAATAAACAAATAGAGGCCCTAGAATTTACTTTTCCCGAAAGGAAAATTCAAAGAAAGATTATAGCTTTTTTAAATGATTTAAAAAAAAATAAAACAAATGGGCATTATTTTAATGCGAATGTTGAAAGCAAAATATCAAATATTCAAAACACTTCAATAAGATTAAATACTATCAAAAACGATGCTGTTTTAAACGAGTCTCTTATTTTAAAACTTAAAGAAGCTATTCTACAAGAAGCTGTTCAAGGAAAACTCACATTAGATTGGAGAACAAATAATCCTACTTCTGTAAATGCCTCTTTTTTATTAAAACATATTCAAGAAGAGAAAGCACAACTTATTAAAGATAAAAAAATAAAAAAGGAAAAACCATTACCACCAATTGCCAAAGAAGATATTCCTTATATTTTACCTGAAGGTTGGGTTTGGTGCAAAATAGGTACAATAACGAGCGTTAGGGTTGGTTCTACGCCAGATAGAAAAACTGTTGAATATTGGAATGGAGATATACCTTGGGTATCAAGTGGAGAAGTAGCTAATAACTTCATTTATGATACAAAAGAAAAAATAACGATAAGTGGTTTTAAAAATTCTTCAGTAAAACTCTATCCAGCTGGTACTGTTTTAGTTGCAATGATTGGTCAAGGAAAAACCAGAGGTCAGACATCTATTCTAAAAATATCTGCTTCAACTAATCAAAATGTTGCAGGAATTGAAATATTTCATCAGTATTTAATTTCGGAATATTTATGGCAATTTTTTCTTTCTAGATATGAAACAACAAGAAGTGCTGCGGTTGGAGGTAATCAACCCGCTCTAAATGGAGGTAAAATTAAGAATACATTATTTCCTTTACCACCATTAGAAGAACAAAAAGTCATTGTACAAAGAGTAAATACTTTAATGGGTTTATGTGATAAGTTAGTGGAAGATGTACAACAAAGCCAAGAACAAAGTGATAAGTTAACTCAAAGTATTATGAGAGAATCTCTTGAGGTTAATACAACTTTTTAATTATGAGATTAAAGCACATACATATTTCAGAATATAAAAATTTAAAAGATTTTGAATTAAATTTTGATGGCAATAGTTTTATAGATGTTTTTGTTGGTAAAAATGGTACAGGAAAGTCAAATTTCTTTGAAGCTGTAATTGAAATATTTAGGCATCTTTTTGAAAAAGAGTATTATGTTAGTTTCAACTATAAAATTCAATATGAATTAAAAGGAGATGAAATAGTTGTTCAATGGGAAAACGGCAAATGGATTAATGAAGGTAAAGAAGTAAAAAAAGTTACAGAAAGCCAATTGCCTGATAATATTCTTGTTTACTATTCAGGTCACAACAACAAAGTAGCAGAGTTAGTTGAAGAGTATGAAAGTAAGTTTAAAGAAGACCTCAAAGGAGCGAGTGTTGGCGATACTCGTAAGTTTATTGGCATAGGTAAAGAATATAAAACTCTTTTATTATCGGTTTTGCTATTACAATCTGAAGAAAACAAAGCAAAACAGTTTATTTTAAAAAAACTTGGAATTAAATCAATTAATAATGAAATAAAAATTACCCTATCACGTCCTTATTATGCTTCTTCAGGAAATAAGAAGTTTGATGTAGATAGATTTGATGAAACAACTAGTTTTTGGAAAGCAGAAGGAATTACAAGAGAATTTTTAGATAGAATTGCAACTGTTAAAAAGAGTGATTCTAAAGGAAAAGAAAGAGACGAAGGTTTTATACCTAGTTCAGATGAATATAATTTCTATTGTGAATTTACAGATTTTCAATCTAAATTTTCTGACATTGGTTCACAAGATTTATTTAGAAATTTAGATAACTTAAAAACAATTGAAATGTTGGAAGACATCTCAATTGAAATAGAACTCTTAGATGAAACAAAAATTGACATTAATCAATTTAGTGATGGTCAGTTTCAATCGGTTTATATCTACTCAATAATTGAGTTATTTAAAGATAAAAATTGCATCACACTACTGGATGAACCAGATGCCTTTCTGCATCCCGAATGGCAATTTGATTTTTTAAAACAAGTTTTTGAAATCAGCGAAGAAACATCAGAAAGCAATCATGTACTGATGTCAAGTCATAGTGCTGTGACCTTATTAAATAGTAAAGAAAGAAAAATAAACCTTTTTAAATTTCACGAAGACAAAATTATAAATCGTAAAGTAGAAAAAGAATATGCAATTAGCCAATTATCTTCCAAACTGATTAAAGTTCAACAGGACAAACAAATATTAAGTGTTATTCATACTATCGGTCAGGATAGACCAATTCTATTCACAGAAGGTTATTCTGATCCTGTAATACTTCAACAAGCATGGACTCATCTTTATGATGAAGAAATACCTTTTGAAATTTGCTTTGGTCATGGATGTCTTTATTTAAGACTCTTATTGCAGAGTGAAAAGCTAATAGGTGAAATGGGTGATTTTCCAATTTTTGGTTTATTTGATTTTGATATGGCTTATAATGAATGGAACTCTATAAAAGGTGAAGCAGATTTAGAAGAAACTGACCCTTATAATGGATTAACCAAAAAAGTCTTGGGCAAAAACAGTTATGCAATTCTTGTTCCTGTTCCTAAAATTTCTAATATAGAAAAACAGGTAATTATAAAAGATAAAGAAACATACAAAGAGAATTCAAAGGTTGAAATGGAGCACTTATTTTATAATGGTGAAACAGCTAAGCATTTTCATAAAGTTTCTATTGTAGGTGGAGGAGAGATAATAGAAATTAAAGACTCAAAAAAGATGATGTTTGCTTCAGAAGTAATTCCAACATTGGATAAAAGTCATTTTGAAGTTTTTAGACCAATGTTTGAGTTTATAAAATCAAAAATAAACGAGTAGACAACAAACAATACAAATGTTTTACCAGACGGACAGAAAGTAATAACATTATGTAAAATAGAATCTCGATGTTGAACTTGGCCTCATAAAATTTTGGTAAAAACAATAGGAGAAATGAGCGTGCATATTTTAGGGGTTTAGCAATACTGTTTCTTGAGAGTTTCAGTTATGCAAGGGATTTCAAAGCAATGTTAACAGTAACAATGTTTCCTAAAATATAGTGAATAAGCCGTTAATTGTTTCCAAAATTATATGCAGCCTTGAATTTTTGTTTCTTTTGTTTCAAGACAAAAGATAATGAAACATTAAAAAAAAGATTAATTGAAGTTCTAAATATAACAAGTGTATAGAAATTTATTTTTCTTAAATTTTATACTCTTGTGGCAATCCACGAGAATCTCGTAAAATTTTTTATTACGTACATTTTATCGAATACGCGATTTTTAATAAGAGTAAAAAGGTTAGCTTTTATTTTGGCGTTGGCAAGCGTTGGATAATTGTGTGTAAAATAAATTGCAATAGCAATTTGATTTTATAAAACAATCGAGCGCTTGGTAGCGGCTATTTTACATAACGTCTAATTATAGATACATAATGTTTTAAAAAACGCTGCGAAGCAAACCGCTTAATAGTTTAATGACCCAAGTTCCAATCATTCTTATGAAAACAAAGGCTTCTGGGATATTTTACATAATACTACATTATAGCTATCAAATGGAAACGAAACCTTAAACAACATAATGAACATTTGTACTATAATTTATATTATGTAAAATAGAATTTTTAAGAAGTTGGATCATTAACAGTATTAGTTACTCCCTCTTTTAACTAACACACTATATTTATAATAGATCGCATGAAATTATTAAAAGCATTTTATGCCATAAATAAACTGCTTAGTTTTTTTGAAACTTTTGGTCATAACCACTTTGTTCTAAATATTGAAACGGATTGTCCATTTCAATAATATCAATAATGGCTTGTTGCTTATTTTCAGCATTGTTGTAATATGCTTGTGCAATTTTATAACCCATATAATAGCCTAAATCGGCAGGCTTATCTTTGACTTCAGAATAATTATACAGCCATCCCGAGTGACTCGTATTGCAAAGTTCAGATTTAAATGAAGCCCAAAGCATTTTTTCATGAGCATCTCCATAGTCTAACGCAGAAGCATTTATTTGTCCGCCAGCAACGAGTTCACCAATAAAATCAGCAGCACCTTCACGCAGGCAACTTTGTAATAAATGGCAAGCAACAGCCGTTTTTGCTAAGCCACGTTTTTGTTGTGTATGAACGCATTCATGTGCTACAATATTCTTTAATTTCTGTACAAAATCTCCTTTATATGCCAAGGACGATTTTTTAGAAGACCCTTCAAATTCTGACAAATCATTATAGGCAGTTGCCGTAGAAATTTCGGTGCCAATTAAAACAAAATTGTCAGAAGTGGTACCTCCCGTTCCAATAGTGCCTATTGCAAAACAGACCTTGAATGGCTTGAAGTTTGGATATAACTGCGAGAAATTTTTAAAAACAGCTTCTATTAGTGGTTCAGCTTCCTTAACCTTATAACTGTTCTCACGAATTGAATTATAGAATTTCGGATATTTTGAAATGGTTCTAACAAAATTTTCAGCGTTTAATTGCCTCGATCTTACACGCATAAATTCTTTAAATCCAGAAGTCGCTCTGTCCAAATAACTATTTTGTATAATACGAATGCTGTCGGACTTGGATTTACAAGTTTTTAAGAGGTCAAAGGCTTGCCAGAAATGATCGATATCAAGGGTCTGTACATTTTTCTTGTTTTCAATTTCCAATTCTTTTCTAATGAGTTCCCTCCTTTTTAAGTCTTTTTTTGAAAGCTGCCGAATCAATATAGAAATGATGTTATTTTCAGATTCCACTTTCAAATCGAAAGGTTTTATCTTAAGTGTATAGTTGGCATTGGCCACCGATTGAAACTCGAACTTCTCGTAACCATGTGCACCATTAGGAGAATCCATTTTTATAAGCTCCTTCCCACTCGAATCTTCTAATATGACTTCAACGTCAATGCCTTGCTGTAAAACTAAAAATTCATAATGCTTCCCTTTTGAAAGACGAATTTCATAGGTGTTGCCTTCACGTTCTACATTGAGGTTCTCATAATTTTCAGCAATATTGAGATGAGGCTTATTTTGAGCAGCAAGTGTCATGCACGATAGTATGAGAATTAAGACATACTTGATCTTTAAAACACTCATAATGCGCAACTAAATTTGCTGTGGTTAAAACGGTTTAAGATTCTTGGAGTAACGAGATAAAGGGTTTTCATTATGAGATATTTAAAATTACGCTCCAAATTAAACTAAATATTCAGGATTTCTATGGTAACTTTAGTTAACAAATGTTAATTCTAGTCTGACAACCAATAAAACCTCCATAATTAATTAGATTTTTTGACCCAAGCTTACAACGAGTTCTGATAAAAAAATCCTTAGAGATCATTTTATGCGCTTAATTTTAATCCAACCACTTTAAGAAATAATCCATCATTTCCTCTTTCAACTCATAGTGCATTTTTATATACGTTCTCATATCATCCTTTAATGTATGTTGCTCGTTTTGTAAACGTCCGTCAATTTGTTCATTAAAATCTGCAGTATGAAGATTTGCCATTTTATTTCTACAACGATGTAATAATTTTGAGATAGCAGATTTTTCAATCATTATTTTATTCTGAAACATCTCTAATGGAATTAATGCATTGCTACTAAATTCTCTAGAGGCTATTTCTTCAAGCTTTTCTTCAAAAGATTCCATTTCATTAAAATGATATCGTAACTCTCTTCTCCAGGTTTCTAAATTGAATTTTAAATCGCTTAAATATGATACTTTCGTGAGCATAATTATTGTGGTTTTATATGTTATAATGTTATTTTACGAGTTCCTTTTGTACATGATTTGGTACCGATTCATAAGATGAAAACCGCGAGCTAAAGGTTGCTTTCCCCTGAGTGATAGATCTCAAATCTGTCGAGTAACCATATAATTCAACCGCAGGAATTTGACATTTCAATATTTGATAATTGTCGCTGTTTTCAAAACCTTGTATCAAACTACGTCGCGATTGTAAATCGGTCATTACTGCGCCAACCATTTCTTCTGGTACTTTTACTACTAATTCATTTCTTGGTTCTAATAATTTTGGATTTGCATTTAAAAAGGCTTCACTAAACGCATGTGCTCCAGCTATCTTAAACGAAATATCATTAGAATCTACAGAATGCATCTTCCCGTCATATACAATAACGCGAACGTCTCTCACATAAGATCCTGTAAGTGGTCCTTTCTCCATAACTTCCAAAACACCTTTCATAACAGATTGTAAATACCGAGTATCAATAGCGCCACCAACAATGCAATTGTAAAAAATAAGCTTTCCGCCCCAAGGCAAATCAACGTCCTCTTTACCTCTTATATTAAAGCCTTCAGGCTCAGCAATACCGTCATACCAAGGTTCAATTTTTAAATGTACTTGTGCAAATTGTCCAGAGCCTCCAGATTGCTTTTTATGTCTGTAATTCGCTGTAGATGAGCGCTGAATAGTTTCTCGATATGGGATTTTTGGTGGTGAGAAATTCACTTCCAAACCATATACGAGTTTTAAACTCCATTCTATAATGGCCAGATGCAATTCGCCTTGACATCCTAAAAGAAGCTCTTTAGTTTCCTTAGAATATGTGATAACAATAGTTGGATCCTGACTATGTAACTTCTTTAATGCCTCACTTAATTTATCGTCATCGGCTAAGCTTTTTGGGGTTATCGCAGCCGTCATACGCATTTCGGGATACTGAATGTGCTTTATGGCTATTGGTGTTTTTCCTTCAAATAAAGTGTCGTTAGTTTCGGTATGTTTTAGTTTTAAAGTTGCACCTATATCACCTACAGTTAGCTTCTGTACTGGATGTCGTTCTTTGCCATCCATAATAAATAATTGATTAATAATTTCTACCTCTCCTGTTCTTGCATTGGTAAGTTTATCATTGATTTTCACCTCGCCAGATTTTACCTTAAAAAAAGTCACTTGACCCAAATTTGGTTGGTATAAGGTTTTGAATACAAATAAAGCTGTAGGGTTTTCTTTCTTCGGAAACAACTCCTGTCCATTCATGGTTTGCTCCGATTTTAACTCGGATGCCGCTGGTGCCACATTATCTATAAAGCCCATCAAACGACCGGTTCCCATATCCTCTAAAGCAGACACGCAAAATACAGGGAATAAACCATGGTTTAGCATCCCTGCCTTAATCCCTTTGCGCATTTGATCTTCATTTAATGTGCCTTGATTAAAGTATAATTCCAATAATTCATCATCATTTTCAGCCGCTTTTTCAACAAGTTCATTATGCAAGCCATTTGCACGTTCTATTTCACCTTCTGGAATCTCAAATTTTTCAGGCTTCCCTCCTTCTGGACCAAATTTATAGAGTTTCATTTTTAATACATCAACAATACAATGCGCACCATCCATTTTAACTGGATATTGAATATTTATAGCATTCTTACCGACTAATGATTGAATGCTTTTAAAACACTGCTCAAAATTTAAGTCGGGATGATCCATTTGATTAATAACGAATAATGTTGGTTTGTGATACTTATCGATATAATTCCAAATTATTTCTGTACCTACTTCTACCCCATGTCGGCCATTTATAACGTTTACAACGGTATCTGCCACACGAATAGAAGAAATGATTTCACCTACGAAATCGTCTAAGCCTGGTGTATCTATAATGTTTATCTTATAATTACGCCATTCTGTATGTAATGGTGTTGCAAATATTGAGGCTTCTCTTTCATGTTCAATACTATGATAATCTGAAACTGTGTTATGATCTTCTATCGTTCCTCGCCTATTAATGAGACCAGCTTCAAATAACATGGTTTCAGATAAGGTTGTTTTACCACAACGATGTGCGCCTACAAAAACGACGTTTTTAATGTGTTTATCGTCAAATACTTTCATGGATTCTTATGGTTTAATTAAAGAAATAAAGCTAGTCACAATTATTAAAGAAAAATATGACATATGTCAGATTAAGATACGAAATTGTAGAGAAAAATTAAAATATTAAGCCTTGGAATTCAATAATTTAGCAATAATCAGATCCTTATGACCTTCTAAACATATATAGTAGGCTTTAAATGTGAAAAAACTTTTCTATTTTAGAGCACCAATCATAATTCTTATAGTCCGACTTCTAATGAAAAAAATAGTCCTATTCGCCTTAGTTTTAAGTTCAATAAATTTCTATGCGCAAGATTTATCTACGCTTTATGAACAAGTGAGTCCAGCTGTTGTTGTGATTTTTACTTCTGAAAAGACGATTGTTACAGAAAAAAATAATACCTCTAAAATGGTATCTCAAGAAGGTTTGGGATCTGGTTTTATGATTTCCGATCGTTTAATTGTTACTGCAGCTCATGTGGTTACCGTTCCTGAAAAAATAAATGTTCTGTTTCCTGATGGTGATATTATAACGGCTAAAATTGTGACTATTTACAAAAGTGCTGATATTGCTCTTATTAAGTTGTTCCGACCACGTATAAATCCGGTTACTGTGAATTTTGGAAATTCTGATGAATTAAAAATTGGTGAACGAATATTCGTTATTGGTGCTCCATTTGGATTAAATGCCTCTCTATCATCTGGATATGTAAGTAGTTTCAGAACGAATGATCAAGATCAAAACCCGTTCACAACAACAGAGTTTATCCAAACTGATGCTGCCATTAATACTGGAAATTCTGGTGGTCCTATGTTTAATATGAGAGGTGAAGTTGTAGGCATTGTTAGTCATATATTGACAAAATCTGGAGGTTTTGAAGGCATTGGATATGCCAGTAGCTCAAATTTAGCTGCACGTCTTTTATTAAATAATAATATGCCTTGGTTAGGTGCCGATATGTATTCGTTAAACGAAAAGGAATCTCAGCTATTAAACCTGCCTCAAAAGCATGGTTTGCTCATACAGCGTGTCGTTTCAGAATCTATTTTTGGAAATATGGGTATTCGTGGTGGTGACACAGAAGCAATATTAGGTACTAATAAATTGATTTTAGGGGGTGATATCATTTTGGAATTCAATAATATAACCTTTAATTTAGATGACACTACCTTGGTCAAATTGGCTGAATTTGCAAATACGATTACTACGAACCCGAAATTCACTTTAACCATCTTAAGAAAAGGCGAGATCATAAAATTAAATAACAAGTAACTAACTCAATAACAGATGGTTTACTTAACTATACTTCTTCTAAATTAAAGTGATTATGTTCAAATGATAAAAATTTTACTATTTTTGAGAAACATTTTTTTAACCTACTGACTTCCAATGAAAAAAATTACCTTCCTTTTCGTATTTCTATTAGGACTTACATTTCATTCAAATGCACAGCAATCTGTTGCTCGTGAATGGAACGAAACACTATTAGATGCTATCCGTTCAGATTTCGCACGTCCTACTGTTCATGCTAGAAATTTATTTCATAGTTCTATGGCAATGTATGATGCTTGGGCAATCTTCGATAGCCAAGCCTCAACAATCTTTTTAGGGAAAACCTATCAAGGCTATACCTGTAACTTTACTGGTATTGCAAATCCCGCTGATGTGGCTGCCGCAAGACATGAAATTATAAGTTATGCCATGTATCGCTTATTAACGCATCGTTTTGCAAATTCGCCCGGAGGTGCTGCTACTCAACAATCGTTTGATGACCATTTTACTAATGATGGTTACAGTATTGCATTTACATCAACCGACTATAGTACGGGTTCTTATGCTGCATTAGGAAACTATTTGGCGCAAGAAATTATTGCTTTTGGTGCGCAAGATAATTCCAATGAAGTTGCAGATTATGGCAACCTAAATTATACGCCTGTTAATGATCCGCTTATATTAGAATTGTATGAAGACAATGACAATATTAATCCCGATCGTTGGCAACCACTTGCCTTCGACGTGTTTATAGATCAAGGTGGGAATGTGTTTCCTGCAGATACTCCAAATTTTTTAAGCCCAGAATGGGGTCTTGTGAAGCCATTTTGTTTGCTTCCTGAAGACCTAGATATATTTAATGATCCCGGTTATGACTGTTATGTGTACAATGATCCAGGTCCACCGATATATATTCAAAACTCTAATGAAGATGGATTTACCGATCCTTATAAATGGCACTTTGCTCTTGTTGCATCTTGGTCTTCTCATTTAGATCCTGTGGATCCTACAATGATAGATATTTCACCAGGTGCAATAGGGAATTTTGATATTGCAAACTACCCAGAAACGTTTACTGAATATCAAGCCTTTTACGATTTCACTAATGGAGGTGACGCCGGAACAGGGCATGCATTAAATCCGTCGACGAACATGCCTTACGCAGCAAATGTTGTAAAACGATCGGATTATGCTAGAGTATTAGCGGAGTTTTGGGCTGATGGTCCAGATTCGGAAACACCACCAGGACATTGGTTTACAATTATGAACTATGTGAGTGATTATCCTGGTTTTGAGAAAAAAATGAGTGGTCAAGGTCTCATTTTAAGCGATTTAGAATGGGATGTGAAATCATATTTAACTCTAGGTGGCGCAATGCATGATTCAGCTGTAGATATCTGGGGAATTAAAGGATATTACGATTATATTCGTCCGATTTCTGCTATACGATATATGGCGACTAAAGGACAAAGTACAGATAATACTACTCCTGAAGGAATTGCAAGCTATGATCCACATGGCTTACCGCTCATACCAGGATTAATTGAAATTGTAAAAACTGGCGATCCTCTTGAGGTTGCTGATCCTACCAATCTTGGCAAAATTAAAATATTTGCATGGAAAGGCCCTGATTTTATTGCCAACCCGGATACTGATATTGCTGGTGTAGATTGGATTCTTGGTACACATTGGTGGCCTTATCAACGAGGAACTTTTGTGACGCCTCCTTTTGCAGGGTATCTTTCAGGACATTCTACGTTTTCAAGAGCTGCTTCTGAAGTACTAACAAACCTTACTGGAGATCCGTTTTTTCCAGGAGGAATGGGAACTTTTGATATCGTTCAGAATGATTTCTTAGTATTTGAAGAAGGACCAACACAAAATATGACATTGCAATGGGCAACCTACCGCGATGCTTCAGACCAAACGAGTTTATCGAGAATTTGGGGTGGTATCCACCCTCCTATTGATGATATCAAAGGTCGTATTATCGGAGAAAAAATTGGAATTGATGCTTTTAATTTAGCGGTTACTTATTTTGATGGTACCTTAAGTACAGCTACAATAGAGAATGAGGAAGCGATTAAACTTTATCCAATTCCTTTTAATAACGAATTACACATCACTCAAACTACTAATGAATCGCTTACTATTGCCCTGTACAGTCTAGATGGAAAGCAAGTGTTGAATAGTGATTTAACCTCCAATTCAACAACTATTGATGTTAGTGTTTTGGCAGCAGGAATCTATTTTGCGAAGTTTTTCAATCAAAACAATTCAACTGTTCTAGTTAAAAAAGTGATAAAAAATTAGACCAATACTAAAGCATAAGGTATTTTTGCTCATTAAAAGAATACCTTATGTTTTCCTTAATTAATATCTTTAGAATCACAGCCTTACTTGAAGGTGTTTCTTATATCCTTTTGCTTTTTATAGCAACACCAATTAAATACTTTATGGAAGAACCCAAGTATGTAAAAATACTCGGAATGCCGCATGGATTGCTATTCATAGCTTATATTATTCTGGCTATTATTATAGGCACCGAATTAAAATGGAGCACGAAAACCTTGTGGATAGTATTGCTAGCGTCTATCATTCCGTTTGGAACGTTTTATATTGACAAGAAATATTTAAAATTTATCAATGACTAATTTGCATCATTTATTATATGATTATTTGATTTCTGCTGGTCTTCCTGAAGCCTCTGCGAGATATCTCAATATGCTAGGTTTGCTTATTACGTTGCTGTTAATTGCATTTGTAATTGATTTCGTAATTCGGAAACTACTAGTAAATACGTTTTCTGTATTTGCTATACGTTCAAAATCGAATTTTGATGATCTCTTAGTAAAGAATAAAGTGCCAAGAAATGTTGCCCATATTATTCCTTTATTATTTGCTATAAAATTTGCGCCAACTGTCTTTTATGATTTCCAATACATTGAAAACATCATTATAAAAGGCCTAGAAGTCTTTGCTATTATTTTAACGCTATGGATTGTTAGAACAGTTCTAAATTCGATTAAAGACTATTTAAAAACGGTACCTCGATTTAAAGACAAGCCTATTAATAGTTACATTCAGGTATTCATGATCTTCGCATGGATAATTGGATTGTTTTCAGTATTTGCAATTATTAGTGGTATTTCATTTTGGAAATTCGTAACCACTCTAGGTGCAGCCTCAGCAGTAATAATTTTGATGTTTAAAGATACCATCCTTGGATTTGTTGCTAGTATTCAAGTTTCTATTAATGATATGGTTCGTATTGGCGACTGGATAACTTTTGAAAAATATGGAGCAGATGGAGATGTGATTGAAATTAATTTAGCAACGGTAAAAGTTCAGAATTTTGATAAAACAATTACTACAATACCCACTTATGCACTTATTTCCGATTCTTTCAAGAATTGGAGAGGCATGGATGAATCTGGTGGTCGTCGTATAAAACGCGCTATCGTATTAAAAGCCACGAGTATTCATTATTTAACAGATGAACATATAGAACAGTTAAAAGGTGTTCAGTTAATTACTGAATATGTTGCGCAAAAGAAAAAGTTGATTTCTGAATATAATGTGTCGAAAAATATTGATAAATCCTTACTTATCAATGGTAGAAATCTTACCAATATAGGTGTGTTTAGAAAGTACATTCAAACTTATATTGAAACACATTCTGCCATTAATAAAGACATGACCATTATGACGCGTCAATTAGCACCTACCGCTCAAGGTATTCCTTTAGAGATTTATGCGTTTAGCAAAGATAAACGCTGGGAAAACTACGAATACATCATGTCCGATATTTTCGATCATGCCTTAGCAGCAGTGCCTTACTTTGATTTAGAATTATTTGAATTAAGCTCTGGAGATGCAGTAGTGTAACGCTACTGTTTTAAGCGATCTTTTACAAACTCAATCTTGGTTTTACCATGAGGTTTTGGTTTTCCGTCATCACCAAGATTCACCATTATAATATTCTCAACAGTTAAAATCGTTTCTCGAGTCATTTTGTTTCGTGCCTCACATTTTAATGTGATCGATGACCTTCCGAATTTAACAACCTCCATACCTACTTCAACAATATCACCCTGTTTAGCAGAACTCATAAAATTAATTTCAGAAATATACTTTGTAACGATTTTATTATTATCCAATTGAACCACTGTATATAACGCAGCTTCCTCATCAATCCAAGCTAACAAACGACCACCAAATAATGTTCCATTTGGATTTAAATCCTCCGGTTTAACCCATTTTCGTGAATGAAATCTCATCTCAAATTATTTATATCTTTTCGTTTATTAAGGCAATCATTTCGTTTTCTAAAGCTATGGTTTTATCAAAAGTTAATTTTGCACGTTTCAACAAATCGTCAGCCACTACTCTATTCTTAATGTCTTTCGCATTAATTCGAACATTAAAGTAGGCACCATACACTGCCGTTCTAGCACATAAAGCGCCAACACCTGAATCTGACAAAGAATTCTGTAATCCTATTTTAGCCATTGCATCCATGACTTCCATGGAAGCACATGCAGTTTCCATAACCTGAAGCGGAACTTCAGTTGCATATATAGTGGCATTTTCAATAGCCTCAACGCGTGCTGATTTTTCTTCTTCCGATGATTTCGGCATTCTAAAACCAGCAATAATATGGTTAAAAGCATTGGTGTCTTCATCAACTAAAGCCAACAATTTGTTTTTATAATCTTGACCTTTTTCAGCCCATTCTGAGAATTCTTCCCAACGATCGTCCCAACCTGCTTTATGAGCTGAAAGATTGGCTACCATTGTTCCTAAGGACACTCCAAGTGTACCAACATATGCTGAAATAGAACCTCCTCCGGGAGCCATAGATTCTCCAGCAGTTTCATCTGCAAAATCGGTAAGTGTTAAATCTACAAGTTGCTTTTTGCCACTATTAAGTACGTACTCAATAATTTTTTCTTGAGGATTAAATGGTTTTAAGTCATCGAGACCTAATGATTTTACCGCAATTTTAATTTTTTCAGCTTCCGAAACTCCTAAAGAGCGATTTTGCTTCTTTAAAAAATAGTCACCAGCATCCAGCATTGCCTTTAAAGGAATTAATCCAATAAGTTCAGAACCAGTAACCCGAAGTCCACGTTCTAAAGCTACTTTACAAGTTTCATCAAAAGCAACGTGCATTGAAGTTATGCTAATATTGGTAAGGTTATAAGATATTTGTGCAATACCATATTCATCAATAAACCAACCGATGCCTTTAACAGCTTTCAACTTCCCTGGAACTCTTAATGGTTCTCCGTCGGCATCTAGCATCTTTTTGCCAGTAATAGGATTACCTTCACGTTTTACACGTCCTGCTTCACGAATATCAAAAGCAATTGCATTCGCACGTCGTGTTGAAGTTGTGTTTAAATTCACGTTATAAGCAACTAAAAAATCACGAGCAGAAATTGCAGTAACACCCGTTGTAGCCACTTTTTCGGTATATTCTGCAGGTCCGAAATCTGGTTTCCAATGCGGATCAGATAATTTATTAGCCAATCCTTCATATTCTCCAGCCCTACAATTTGCTAGGTTCACGCGCTCGTCTTTCTGAGCTGCTTTTTCATACAAATACACAGGAATATTTAACTTATTACCAACCATTTCTCCCAATTTATGAGCATATGTAGCAGTCTCTTCCAATGAAATCCCAGAAATAGGCACCATAGGACACACATCTGTTGCTCCAAAACGAGGATGCTCTCCAGAATGCTTACTCATATCAATAAGTTGCGCAGCTTTTTCAATTAATAAAAAGGCAGCTTTAACAACGTGGTCAGGTTCCCCTACAAAGGTAATCACTGTTCTATTCGTAGCAGCACCTGGATCTATATCTAAAAGCTTTACACCTTCAACGGTTTCTACGATATGCGCTATTTCATTAATTTTATCTAAATCGCGTCCTTCACTAATATTAGGAACACATTCAATAAGTTGCTTCTGCATGCTATTTTTTATTTGTCAAATATGAGATTGATATAATTTGTTTCAAAGATACATATTCGTTCTAATCAAGAATCAGAATAAGTAAAAAAAAAGATGCCTTTTTATGGAATGCTGACACTCTAAATTTGGACTTCGAGGAAATAACATAATATTAACATCTAAATGAAATTAAACACTTAATTTTGGAACGTTCATTTCAAATAAAACTATGCCAAAAGTAGAAACCTTTAATAGAGATCTTGTCTTAGACTATGCAACAGCAGTTTTCCATGATAAAGGATATAATGCAACCTCCATGCAAGATTTGGTCGACGCTACTGGCCTCAATAGATCGAGTATATACAATTCGTTTATAAGTAAACTAGAGTTGTACTTAGAATGTTTAAAAGCCTATGAAAGTAATTTTAATAGAGCAGCATCAAACGTTCTGTTAAAGGCCAGTAATCCGTTTCAAGCAATTGAATTTATTTTCGATTTATATATAGAAATTATATCGCGTGAACAGCATTATGACAAAGGGTGTATGATTGGTAATTGCAAAGCCGAAATGGCGAATCAAGAGCAGTCGATTACCGCTTTTTTAGAGGGAAATCAAAAAAGAATGCTACAACTTTTTGAAGATTTGGTGCACAATGCACAGAGTGAGCAACGCATCAATACCAGACAAACACCTAAAGATTACGCCTTATATTTGTTTTCCTCTTTGCAAGGGTTTCGAATGACAGGGATTTTAATTACAGACAAGGCGAAATTAAAAACAATTGCGAATACAATTTTACAAACATTAATTTAAATTTTTTTAACCTTATTTGAAACGATTGTTTCAAATAAAAAAATAAACACTATGAATAAATTGAAAGACAAAGTCGCCATAATTACGGGCGCAAACAGCGGAATAGGATTAGCAACAGCTAAGCTCTTTTTAAAAGAAGGTGCCAAAGTGGTCCTTTCAGGAAGACGACAGGAAGCTCTAGATGAAGTTGCTGAAAATTTGGAAGGCGATTTTATAACAGTTAAAGCTGACGTTGCAATAGCTGAAGACAACAAGCGTCTCATTCAAAAAGCTACTGAACATTATGGCAATATTGACATTCTATTTTTAAATGCAGGTATTGCAAAGCCAATACCAACTACCGACATTACGGAAGCGCATTTTGATGAAATCATTAACATTAATGTCAAAGGACCAATTCTAGCTATCAAAGAAGCCTTACCTTCTATAAATGATGGTGGTACGATACTATTTACAAATTCAGTAGTACATCAAAAAGGCTTTGATGGTCTTGGTGTATATTCGGCCAGTAAAGGCGCGTTAAGAGCCTATTCCAGAGTATTAACTTCTGAAGTGAAATCTCGAGGGATTCGGGTAAACTCCATTGCTCCTGGCCCAATTGAAACACCTCTTTATGGAAAAATGGATCTTCCTATGGATGTTGTGCAAGAAATGGGGAAAGGCTTTGCAGAACAGGTCCCTTTAGGCAGATTCGGAACCTCGGAAGAAGTGGCTAATGCAGCCCTATTTTTAGCCTCAGATGAAGCCTCATATATCAATGGTATTGAAATTGAAGTTGATGGAGGATTAAGTCAGATATAATTCGAATCCAAGTAAATAAAAAAGAGCTGAAACTTGATTTTCAGCCTTTTTTGTTAATAACGCTGTTAACATCAAAATGGCCTCCTTAGATATTAAGATTAGTAAATCTCTATTTTTAATAAAACTTAAAGCCATGACAAACAGATCTACAAACCTCAAAGCAATTCGTCCTGTAATTACTTCAGCATTGATTTATGATTCTATGAGTTCTGAAGAACGCTTTCAAAATCAGACGTTACGACCTATTATTAAAATGCAAGAAAACTTATTTATTGCCGTTTTTAGAAATTATATCGTGAAACATAAAAGCGTCTTTTATGACTTTACATTAGAGAGACAACTCGATTATATTGAGAGCGCTATTCACAAAGACATGAAGTTTAGAAATTCTGTTAAAGGTATGATTATTGGTCAGTTTACTATTGAAGAGTACGCGCTATATATCATGAATTCCTCTGCCCTAAATAAACGAATGATGAATATTGTTAAGGGCGGTTTGATTAATCACATTCAAATCTTAGAGAAAAAAGTAGCTTAGATTATTGATTCGCCATTAAGGTTTGTAGTCAAAACATCGCTCATATAGTCAAAATAGGGTCTTATGGCTAGAAATGCTGTATCGACATCATTAAGAAATCCTGCTGCAACTACTTGCGTATCGGTATATTTTTTTGTGAAGATGTATTGTTTCTTTTTAATCAAATCTATCGCAGGATGCGTTTTATCGAAATCACGAGGTGCTGTTTTCAATTCATCACCAACAAATTCGCCCCAAATAGCTTTAAACTTTTTATTGTTTATAATACTGCGTATTTCAGAATCATCCATTTCGAATTCTCTACGAATTCTTAATAAATCATCCTTATTAGGTTCCCAAAACCCAGTCGCAATAAAAGATTCATTATTAGGTTGAATATGCAAATAATAACCTCCTCTAAACTCTGGTTTCTTCCGATGAAAAGAACCACCGAAATGTGTTTTGTATGGGAGTTTGTTTTTTGAGAATCTTACATCTCTATAAATTCGAAACATTTTAAAGCCATCAACATCATCATGCGCGTTTAAGGTATCATTCAAATTGCTATAAATTTGCTTAACTTCAGATTCAATGGTTTTAAATTCTTTTTTATGATCGTTAAACCAATCTCTATTATTGTTTTTTTCTAAGCGTTTAAAAAAATCAAAAACGACTGGTGAAATTGTTGGCACTGACATAGTATTAACTTTAGTTTTTAAAATTACAAAAAAAAGACAGGGACTGCTAAAATAGTGTCCTTCTATCTAGATATAAGTAAATCCTATAAAATTAACTTTATTTAGACTAATTATAGATTTATTTTTGAAAAAATTATCTAAGGTTTGCTTTTTGCTATTATTTTTATTAATATGCAAGTCAAATCCTTCAAAAAAAAGATTCATGGGAAGACCACCGACGAAACCAATAAAATTCAGAGATGGGTTTTATATCGAAATAAGAAACAGAGGTAAAAACACTGGAATTAAACTACACAGAGACACTAAGGCTCAGATGTTAAGAACCATAAAGGAATATGAACTTACTAAAGATGTTATCATTTTAGGCGAGTCTATAAATGGTAAATGGGTAAATAAAACCCCAGTTTTGCACGTCGTTGAAGACTAAATATTAGCTACAAACTTCGCTTTTATTACTTAGTTTTTATTTAATTATCGAAAAAATTCATAAATTGTTTTGTTTAATACTAACTAAAACAAAAAATTTATGACAGATTTATCTACTAACAAGCCACCTGTGTGGTTTTGGATTGTAAGCGTTGTTGCGCTTATTTGGAATGGTTTAGGTGTAATGGCTTATTTGGCTCAGGCATTTATGACTGACGATATGATGGCTACCTTACCTGAAACTCAACAGGAACAATACGCTAATTTACCAGCTTGGTATACTGCCGCTTTTGCTACTGCTGTTTTTCTTGGTGCTTTAGGTTGTTTGGCGCTATTGTTAAGAAAAAAATGGGCTTATTTGTTATTGTTAATTTCATTTTTCGCCGTTCTAATTCAACATGTTTATATTTTCATGGAATTAAAACCAGTAGATTTTATCATGCCAATTATGATAATTATAGTATCTTCTTTCTTAGTGTGGTTTTCGAAGAATGCCATCGCTAAAAGCTGGATAGCCTAATATATAACCAACCAAAATTTAAAGGGTATTAGTTTTCTAATGCCCTTTTTTAATTGAAATCAGTTTTATTTAAAATTAAGCCTGATGCTGGCGCTATATAGTCTATTACTTCATTATTTCCTGAAATTAAACTACGCTCTATATAGTTTAAATTGATGTCTCCTCTCCCAAGTTTAACTAATGTTCCCATCATCAATCGAATTTGATTGTATAAAAACCCCTTCCCTATTACTTTTAGTATATAGGATTGACTTGGGAAAAAATTGGCTTGAAACATTGTGTTTTCGATTAATTCACAGCCTATAACTTCTCTTTCATAAACACCTTTATCAGTAGCATTAGAACAATAGTTTTTGAAATTATGAGTCCCTTCAAATAACCTTGCTCCCGTTGCCATGAGTTGAATATCGAGCTGATCTCGAAATGTAGTCATAAGAGACGCACAAAATGGATGACTTTTTTGTCCATGGGCAAATAAATACATGTATTCCTTGAGTTTTGGATTCTGAATAATATTGAATTTATCATCGACCTCCATGATCGATATCGCTTTTATATCCTGAGGCAAATAGTAATTAAACCGATCTATAAATACCTGTGAATCTTGTAAAGGTTCATTTAGAAACAATTCAAATGCGGCATCATTTGCAGAAACCATAGCGTCTGTTCGACCTGAACCTAGGGTTTTGAATTTTTGTTTCCCATCAAAAATGAAATTCAATGTCTTATCAATCATAAGATGCACAGTTTTCAAGTCTGGTTGTTTCTGCCATCCATGATATCGAAAACCGAGATACTGAACCTTAACTACATAGTAATATGATTTAGTCATCAAAATATGTTTTAAATACAAAAGCCGTTTGATAAAAATCAAACGGCTTTATATAATTTTAGTGTGTCACTTCTATTGATTTCCAAGGATAATTGGCATCCCAGTATCTCCAGATCCAATTACTATTACTTTGCTATTTGGAGATTCCGCTAATTTTACGGTAGCTTCAATACCTTTATCTTGAAGTATCTTATCGGTTAAGGACGCACTTAGGATTCTATTGGCATCTGCTTTACCTTGAGCTTCAATGATTACTTTTTCAGCTTCCTTTGCAGCTGTTACTAATCTGAACTCATATTCTAAAGATTCTTGCTCTTGTTTTAATTTACGCTCAATTGCATCTTTAATTGTTGCTGGCAAGGTTACATCTCTAACCAATACATCATTTAAAATAATATATTGACTATCAAGAATCTTTTTCGTTTCATCGAAAATTTCGCTTTGGATAATATCTCTCTTGCTAGAATAAAGTTGTTCAGGTGTATAACGACCAACAACACTACGTGCAGCAGATCTCAATGCTGGCTTAATAATTCTATCGAGATAATTTTCACCTTTTTCTTGATGTAATTTTCCTAAATCTGATGATTTTGGCATATACCAAGCCGTAGTTTCTAATATTATATCCAATCCATTTGAAGATAATACCTTCATTTTTTCGAATAATTCTTGTTGACGTACCTCATAAATAATGACTTTATTCCAAGGGGCTATAATGTGAAATCCCTCCCCTAAAGCTGGCTTATCTGTAACAACACCATTGTCGAATGTTTTGTACAATACTCCTGCTTCACCTGAGCCAATTGTTACTGCAGATTTTGCAAGTAATATGACTAATACAACGACAATTAATATCATTGGGAATGCGATTTTTGGTAATTTTTCCATAATTTTTTATTTAGATTAATCCGTTAAATTTTCTAATAAACCATTCTGCTGATAGGCAAAATGCGATAAGAGCGAGAAGGTATTTCCAATCGATCAAAGGTACGACATTTTTACTGCTTTTTTGAATGGTTGCAAAGTTAGTATCATTCAATAATTGAGCGCTAAGAGCATCGGTATTATCGATAAAATAACGCGTTCCATTACTATTAGTAGCCAAAGCCTCTAGTTTTGTTACATTGGCATTTAAAAATTGTTGCTCAACGTTGTAATCTGAGATCTTTAAAGTTCCAGATTTAGAAATACTTCCATTTTCAGATGTTACGATAAAGTCATATTCTCCAGATCGTAAGCCACTCAAATCTACTGAATAGTTGCTGTTTTTTAGAACAAAAGGAAACCTAATCGTTTGATCACTGTCCTTGTTCTTTAAGTTGATTGTAAGCGCTTCGGAATTATCAAACTCGTAATTTTTATTGAAATATTGCGCATTTATTCTCACATCAACATTACTCTCATAAATAGATTCAAAATCAACATTCAATCTGCTTCTCTTTGTATTTGTACTCAAATACTGTACGAGTTTTCCAATAAAGTCATCGAAATTATTAAATGATTTGTTTTCCAAATAACTCTGCGCTCTCCATTTCCAAATTCCTTCTCCATTAAGTACAGCTTCTCTCCTATTATTAATTTCAAATGTCGCGAGTAATGGTTCTTCAATTTGGATGCCATTAATACTTTTAAATAATATTGTCTCTATAGGTACACTAAATTTAAGCGCTCCAAATTCTGAAGACAACGGTGGTAAATCATCAAAACTCAAATCATCAATTATAAAGGTTCCATAATTACGATTTAGAATAGGCTGAAAATTCTCTTCCTGATTACTGATCTCCTGATTGTAATTAGATTGTAAGCTATTAACAACTGACCAATTAGTGTTTGTTCCTAAAATGACAAATTTATTCATTTTAAGTGTTTCAATTTCCCGATATACACCTCTAAAATTATTGTTTGGTTGATATATAATGGCAAGCTGATAATCTCTAGAATTACTAATAAACTCGTTACATGAAACGATGCTCGCTTTTCGCTGTTCATTACTCTCAATTGCATTTTTAATGGCACCTAAATCGGGGTGAGACACTTCAGAAACTATGGCAACATTGGTCTTTTGATCAATAATATCGACGGCAAAATTCTTGTAATTATTAACCTTGTTTTTTTCATTAGTTAATGGGATAAGTTCAGCCTTATACCCTCGAGTACCAACACGATTTGCTGGTAAATTTACTGTAATAACCTGAGAGGCATTTGTTGGATTAAAACTTAAGTTTTGAGAATGTAATACAGCTGTGCCTGAAGTTATTTTTAATTGCGTATTTATAACATTACTCCCATTATAAACCGCAATTATTTCTACAGGAAACTTGTTTTTCAAATAGGCATAACGATTTACATTGAGCTGTTGAATTTTTAAATCTGCGAATTGAATAGTATCTCCCAATATAACCGGAAAAACAGGCTGTTTATATCGCGAAGACACAAATTCATAATCGTTGCCGTACGTTTGATTACCATCCGTTAAAATAATGGTTGGCGACGTTGTGTTATTATAAACTTCTGACAAACGATCGAAAACCAAGGCCATATTAGATTGCCTTTCATTAAATGTTAGCGAATCTGATGCTTTCACCTCTCTACCGAATGTGTAAAATTCGATATTAAAATGTGCATTCAAATCGCTATTTCCAGTAAGCCTTTCTATAAATTGTTTTACATTTTCATCTTGATTTAAAAAGGCAACAGATTCAGAATTATCTATTGCAATAACCAGGTTTGGTTTCTCTTCATAAAATGTAATCTGATCAAACTTTGGATTGATAAGCAATAAGAGGACAGAGAAAATTGTAATGCATCTTAAAAACGTAAGCAATATATAAACCTTAGATCTTTTTTTTGACTTATATATATATTGAAAAAGCGCTAAACCTAGCGCTATAATTCCAGCAATGATACTATATATTAACGTTTCTGTAGACATCTATTAAGTAAGCATTCCACCATCAACATTTAAGGTCTGTCCAGTAACATAGGCACTCATATCACTAGCTAAAAACACACAAGCATTGGCAATATCTTCAGGAGTACCACCACGCTTTAATGGAATCGCATTTCGCCATCCTTTAACCGTTTCCTCATCAAGTTTTGCTGTCATTTCAGTTTCTATGAAACCAGGAGCAATTACGTTACTTCTAATATTTCGAGATCCCAATTCCAAGGCTACAGATTTTGAAAATCCAATAATCCCTGCTTTTGATGCCGCATAATTAGTTTGACCAGCATTTCCTTTTACACCAACAACAGAACTCATATTTATAATAGAGCCTTTGCGTTGTTTCAACATGGTACGTTGTACCGCTTTAGTCATATTGAAAACAGATTTCAAATTAACTTCAATAACTTTATCGAAATCTTCTTCTCCCATTCGCATTAAAAGGTTGTCCTTAGTAATTCCAGCGTTATTTACTAAAATATCGATGCTTCCAAATTCTTTCATTACTTCTTCTGCCAAAGATTGAGACTGCTCAAAACTTGCAGCATTACTTTGGTAGCCTTTCGCTTTTACACCTAAGGCATTCAATTCATTTTCCAATGCATTTGCCGCCTCTACTGAAGAACTATATGTAAACGCCACATTAGCACCATGCTGAGCAAAAACTTCAGCAATTCCCTTTCCGATTCCTCTACTGGCTCCAGTAATAATGGCCGTTTTACCTACTAATAATTTCATGCGTATATTTTGTGATTAGTTGTAGTTCAAATATAACAAATACAAGTTGCATCAAATAAAAAAACCTCACAAAATCTTGTGAGGTTTTTAACAATGCTTTTTAAGATCAATTACATCTTAACATCTTCTGGTTGCTCATAATTAAATAAATAATCAACATCCATCTCTTGTACTTTCCCTAGTTTTCCTAGTGATGTAAAATCAATATCTTTTTTATTTCCAATGACCATTACATTATAACTTTCACCACTAATATTAGTGTTAAAGAAATTACGTAGATCTTCCATTGTCATATTTTTAATCGCACTATACATCGCCTCTCTGTTATCATTATCTATACCTAATTTTTTAAGGCGTTCATAATTCCAAAAAACACTAGATTTAGTTATACGTTGGGCTGCAATTTTTTTAAGTGTTGCTTCTTTAGCTGCATTGAATTGCTCTTCTGCTTCAGGCATATTAGTCATTAATTCCATCATAGCTTCAACAGCTTGAGGCATTTTATTTGCCTGTGTTCCCATATAGGCCATGACATAATTAGAATTATCCTTTCTAGAAGCATTTGCATAACTCGACCAGGCAGAATATGCTAATGACTTAGATTCTCTAATTTCTTGAAAAACAATCGAAGATAATCCACCTCCAAAATAAGTATTGAATAAAGTAGATGCTGCCATGTTCTCTGGTTTAAAAGGTTCCCCTTTTGCTAAGAATAACATTTCAGATTGCACCATATCATAATCAACGAAATACACATTTCCTCCAGTTTCTTTTTCAATATAAACCATTGGTTCAGAATAATCCTTAAGCTCTGAAGGCACAACATGACTTGTATTTAAAGCTGTTACTGCAGCGTCAACATCTTTTCCATAATAAAAGACACGTTGTTTGTAATTTTTTAAATCCTTAACAATATCGACTAAAGTTTGTGGATTGATATCTTTTAATTGGTTGGCTTGCATGATATTTCTTAATCGAGAGTTTTCACCATACTTACCATAATTCATTAATCCTCCATAAAGAATGTTTCCTTTTTGTGTTTTACCATCTTGTCTTCCTTTTAAAATTTGATCAACATAGCTGTTATAAGCATCCCCATCAGGAATTGCGTTATCCCATAGATGCTCAAGTAATTCAAGACCTTTAGGTAAATTTTCTTTTAAACCATTCAATGATATAGAAAGTCTATCTGCTCCACTACGTGCGTTATATTTGATTCCTAATTTGTAGAATTCTTTTTGAATTTCTTCAGCCGTATACTTATCTGTTCCTAAGTACTGCATGTAACCAAGTGCTATTCCTAGCATTTTATCATTATCGCTTCCCATATCAAAAATGACATTCAGATTAAATAAATCGTTTAATTCATTTTCAATATATGAGACTTTGATCCCATTTTCCATTGTTGTTTCTTTAATAGCTTTTTTATAGTCAACAAATTTTGGTTGCAAAGCTTCTGATTCCAGTTTATTGAAATCTTGCATGTATTGCGAGGTTTTATCTCTATTTAAATTCACAGGAGTAATTCCTGGATTAGCAACTTTAACGATAGAATTATCTTCACCCTTACGTTTATAGGTTAACACATAATTGTCTTTATAGAACCTATTTGCAAAATCCATAACATCTTGTTTCGTCACCTTTTTTAAATCATCTAAAAATTTAGCTTTATTAGCCCAATCTTCATGATGAATAAACGCATTGTAATACATCGACGCTAAAGCAGTACTATTTTCATATTGTTGTGTTTGACTTAATTTTAAATCATTTACAACAGCCTCGATCATCCAATCTTCAAACTCACCTTTCTTTAATTTGTCGATTTGTGCTAATAATAAATCTTTAACTTCATCAAGTGTTTGGCCTTCTTTTGGAGATCCATTAAACGAATGGTATCCATAATCATTTAAGAACGTTGGAGAGCAGCCAGCATTTTGAACAGCTTGCTTTTGATTTAAGTTCAAATCAATTAAACCAGCATTTCCATTAGCTAAAATCATATCAGCAACAGTCATTAACTTTTCTTCTTCAGAATTTACACCTTGAGATCTAAATGCAATTGAAACACTTTCAGCCGTAGGGCCGAATACTTCTTTCACAACTGGAGATGTAATTGGCTCTTCTTTAGGAAGTGTTGGATGAACAACCTCTTTCTTTTCGAGTTTTCCAAAGTTATCATTTACTTTTTTGATAGTAGCATCAAAATCTAAATCTCCAACTAAGACCATAGCCATATTATTTGGCACATAATATTTGTCGAAATAGTTATTGATATCTACTAAAGATGGATTTTTTAAGTGATTAGCTGTTCCAATTGTTTTCTGTTGTCCATAAGGATGATTTGGAAATAATCCATCAAGCATTGCAGCATAACTCTTTCTAAAGTCATTATCTTGACCTCTGTTGAATTCTTCGAAAACTGCTTCTAATTCTGTGTGAAAAAGACGCAAAACCAATTCGCCAAATCTTTCACTTTCTAGTGACAACCACTTGTCTAATTCGTTAGCAGGGATTTTGTTTTTATAAATTGTTTCTTCAAACCAAGTATGAGCATTTGTACCTGTAGCTCCAAGAGAACTTGTCATTTTATCATATTCATTAGCCACACTTAAATTTGAAGCTTCTAAGGATACTTCATCAATCTTTTTGTATAAGGCTAATTTTTTATCTGGATCTGTTTCATCTCTATGTTGTTCATAAAGATCAGATATTTGCTTCAGGTATTCTTTCTCATTTTCCCAATCTACGGTACCAACTTTGCTCGTACCTTTAAACACCATGTGCTCTAAATAATGGGCTAATCCTGTAGATTCTTTTGGATCATAATTGGATCCTGCCCTTACAGCAATATACGTTTGAATTTTTGGCTCATCACTGTTTTTACTTAGATACACTTTTAGACCATTTTCTAATGTGTATAAACGCAATCCCGTTGGATCATTAGTAACTGTTTCATAGCTAAAACCGTTAGCGTCAGTTTGTGCTTCCGCAACGAAAGCCAATTCCTTATTATCATTAGAGGTTTTGCAACTGTATGCAAAAACCAAAAACGAACATAAGGCCAATACTTTTAAATGTTTCATTTGGTAGTTTTATTAGTGTTTAAATTAATTGATTGATTGATTGAAATGAAAATTCCGTTGACTAAAATACAGCCAACGGAATGATAACGTAATCCTTTTATAAATATTTTAACAAAAGTTTATGCTAAAACTTCTGCTACTTTTTTGCCGATTTCAGCAGGAGAATTCACAACATGAATTCCACAGTCTCTCATAATTTGTTTTTTAGCCTGCGCAGTATCATCACTTCCTCCTACAATTGCACCAGCATGCCCCATTGTTCTTCCAGCAGGTGCAGTCTCTCCAGCAATAAATCCAACAATCGGTTTTTTACTTCCGCTATCTTGATACCATTTTGCAGCATCGGCTTCTAGTTGTCCGCCAATCTCACCTATCATAACAACACAATCTGTTTCTGGGTCATTTATGAGCATTTCAACAGCTTCTTTAGTTGTTGTTCCAATAATTGGGTCTCCACCAATTCCAATTGCAGTCGTAATTCCTAAACCTTGTTTCACAACTTGGTCTGCAGCTTCATAGGTTAAGGTACCAGATTTAGATACCACACCAACATTACCTTTCTTAAATACAAAGCCAGGCATGATTCCAACCTTTGCCTCACCAGGAGTAATTACGCCAGGACAATTTGGTCCAATTAAACGACACTCTTTATCCTTAATATAATCTGCTGCTTTAATCATATCAGCAACAGGAATTCCTTCAGTGATTGTTATAATTACTTTTATACCAGCATTTGCAGCTTCCATAATGGCATCAGCAGCGAAAGCTGGTGGCACAAAAATAATAGTTGTATCAGCACCAACTTGCTCAACAGCTTCTTGTACTGTATTGAAAACTGGTTTATCGAGATGTGTTTGACCACCTTTCCCTGGTGTAACACCTCCAACAACATTGGTTCCATAGTCAATCATTTGGCCAGCGTGAAAGGTTCCTTCACTACCAGTAAATCCTTGTACTATAATTTTTGAATTTTTATTTACTAAAACACTCATTTGTTCTATTAATTTAAGTTTTTTAAGACCTTGCAAAAGTAAACTTTTAGCAAGAATATATTTTCGTTTTTTAGACTTTTATTTCTGAATATGATTTTGTACTTAATGCACCGTCATCGGCCTGCTGACTAATTTCATATCCTTTAAAAAGTTTATTATCCTTAATATGCCAGATTGAAGTGAAATGAGCCAAAGCTTGTTCAATATCTGGTGTTTCAATTGGCGTAACATAAATTGTATATCTCGCCGTAACCACATTGTCATCTTCCAAAAGATGGCTCAATCTATATTTAAAAGATAAAAAGGCTTTCTTTACTCCTTCTAACATTTCATTGATTCCTGAATAATCGAGTTTGGTATACCCATTTGTACTATTCCAATGTAAATCACAATCGTTATGAAACAAATCAATGGCATTTGGCGCATTAGCCAAATCCATATCATAAAAACTCTTCACTATTTCTTTGGGAGACATCTATTTGTTTTTTAATTTTTTAAGAATTTCAGGTATTTTTCTAATATATGCCATTTCTTTAAATTTTTCTCGTGCTTCAAAAGCTGGAGAGCCAAAATAAGATTTATTTTCTTCTGTGGAATGTCCTAAACCAGATTGCGCAAAAATCTCAGTTCCTTTGGCAATTGTAATACCACTTTTAACACCAACCTGACCCCATAACGTGACTTCATCTTCAACAACAACACAGCCAGCGATGCCAGTCTGCGAAGCGATTAAACACTTTTTACCGATTAATGTATCATGACCAATTTGAATCTGGTTATCCAATTTTGAGCCTTCTCCAATAGTGGTATCGCCAGTAACGCCTCTATCAATTGTACATAAAGCGCCAATATCAACATGATCTTTTATAACGACTCTACCACCAGATTTAAGCTGATCAAATCCTTCTGGTCTATTTTTATAATAAAATGCACTCGCACCTAAAATAGTTCCTGCATGGATTGTAACATTATTTCCAATAATAGTATCATCATAAATGCTAACATTTGAATGTATAATACAATTGTTACCTATAACCACATTGTTTCCTATGAAGCAGTTAGGCTGAATAATTGTATTTAGTCCAATTTTCGCGGAAGTAGAAATAGCTACATTAGACGATTGAAACGGTTTAAAGTGACTCGTTAATATGTTGAAATCTCTAAATGGATCATCAGAAATCAATAAAGCCTTCCCTTCCGGACATACTACTTCTTTATTTATTAATACAATAGTAGCAGCAGAATTTAATGCCTTATCATAATATTTTGGATGATCTACAAACACGATGTCTCCAAACTCTACAACATGTATTTCATTCATGCCCAATATTGGAAAGTCTTCGTTTCCAATAAATTCACAGTCAATTAAGGCTGCTATTTCTTTTAATCTATATTGGTGAGGAAATTTCAAGAGAATCTAATCTTTAATTCGTTCTTTGTATGTACCCTTTTCGGTTTCAACTTTTATCTTATCACCTTCGTTGATAAATAAAGGGACATTAACACTAGCGCCTGTTTCAACAGTTGCAGGTTTAGTTGCATTGGTGGCAGTATTTCCTTTAATACCTGGCTCAGTTGCGGTCACTTCTAAAATAACACTTGCAGGCATTTCTACCGAAAGCGGCATATCGTCTTCCGTATTAATAATCACAGTAACAACCTCTCCTTCTTTCATTAAATCATGACGATCTAAAGCAGCCTCTAACAGCTGAATTTGAGAATAGTCTTCGGTATTCATAAAATGAAAAAATTCTCCATCATGATATAGAAACTGGAATTTGTGAGTTTCTACTCTGACATCTTCAATTTTGTGTCCTGCAGAAAACGTATTGTCTAATACTTTCCCATTGGTTACACTTTTCATTTTTGTTCTTACAAAGGCTGGACCTTTCCCCGGTTTCACATGTAAAAATTCAATAATTTTATAAATATCATTATTGTATTTAATGCATAATCCGTTTCTAATATCTGATGTACTTGCCATAAATTTAATTTGATTTAAAATATCCTTTCATTATACCTCGATGAGAATTTTTGATAAATTGAAGTATCTCATCGCGTTCTGGAGTTGCCTCCATTTCAGCTTCAATAATTTCTGAAGCCTGCGTATTATTATAATTTTTCTGGTAAAGAAAACGATATATATTCTGTATTTCTCTTATTTTTTCAGTTGAAAATCCACGTCTTCTTAATCCAACAGAATTAATACCAACATATGATAATGGCTCACGACCAGCTTTTACAAATGGTGGAACATCTTTTCTCACTAATGAACCTCCAGTAACAAAAGCATGATTACCTATTGAACAAAATTGATGCACTGCTGTCATTCCTGCTAATACTACAAAGTCTCCGATTGTAATGTGTCCTGCCAAAGTACTGTTGTTAGAGAAAATACAATTATTTCCAACAATACAATCGTGAGCAATATGGCAATACGCCATAATTAAACAATTGTTTCCGATTACAGTTTTCATTTTATCAGTTGTCCCTCTGTTTATCGTAACACACTCTCTAATGGTAACGTTATCACCAATTACAGTGAGCGTATCTTCATCCTTATATTTCAAGTCTTGAGGAACAGCAGATATTACAGATCCTGGGAAAATATTACAGTTTTTTCCGATACGAGCGCCTTCCATAATTGTTACATTACTTCCAATCCAAGTACCTTCTCCAATCACAACATTATTATAAATAGTTGTGAACGGTTCAATAACAACATTCTTTGCAATTTTTGCACCAGGATGTACGTAAGCTAAAGGTTGATTCATTTTTTTGTTTTTATTTTTTTACAAATGCAAAATATGTACGCTATCAAAACTTTTAAATTAATTCTAATTGTTTCAAAGCACAATTCATCTTATTTTACTTTTGAGATTTGCGCCATTAATTCAGCTTCAGCACATAATTTCCCATTGGCATAGGCGTAGCCTTGCATATGGCATATCCCTCGTCGTATAGGAGTTATAAGGTCACATTTAAATATTAATGTATCTCCAGGTACAACTTTCTGTTTAAATTTAACTTTATCAATCTTCATAAAAAACGTAAGGTAGTTTTCTGGATCGGGTACTGTACTTAAAACAAGGATTCCACCAGTTTGCGCCATAGCTTCTACTATTAAAACTCCAGGCATTACTGGAGCTCCTGGGAAATGACCTTCAAAAAAAGGTTCATTCATGGTTACGTTTTTCAAACCAATAACGTGAGAATCTGATAATTCAAAAATCTTGTCAATCAATAAGAATGGTTGTCTATGTGGTAGCATATCCATAATTTGATTCACATCCATTAATGGAGTCTGATTAAGATCTACATTTGGAACGTTATTGCGTCTTTCGTTTTTAATAATTTTAGACAATTTTTTTGCAAACTGTGTGTTCACAAAGTGTCCAGGTTTATTCGCTATGACTTTTCCTTTTATTTTTGTTCCAACCAAAGCGAGATCTCCAATTACATCTAGTAGTTTATGTCTTGCTGCCTCATTTGGATGATGTAGCGTTAGGTTGTCCAAAATACCATTAGGCTTAATTGAAATGTCATCTTTTTTGAAGGCCACTTTTAAGCGTTCCATTGTTTCAGGAGATAGTTCTTTGTCTACATAAACAATAGCGTTATTTAAATCGCCTCCTTTTATTAATCCATTCTCCAATAGCATTTCTATTTCATGTAAAAAGCTAAATGTTCTTGAATCGGAAATCGCTTCTTTAAAATCGCAGATATGATTTAGTGTGGCATTTTGTGTACCTAATACCTTCGTACCAAAATCAACCATCGTTGTAATTTGGTATTCTTTGGCTGGCATCACCAAAATCTCACTTCCAGTTTCTTCGTCAGCGTATGTTATAACGTCTGAAACAACATATTCTTCTCTAAAACTATTTTGTTCTTCTACACCAGCTTTTTCTAATGCTTCAATAAAAAATTTAGAAGAACCGTCCATAATTGGTGGTTCAGAAGCATCAAGTTCGATAAAGGCATTGTCAAAATCCAATCCAACAAGAGCCGCTAAAACGTGTTCTGAGGTCTGGATTGAAACTCCATTCTTTTCTAAACAGGTACCACGCTGTGTATTTGTAACATAATTTGCATCCGCTTCAATAATAGGACTGCCTTCTAAGTCAATCCTTTTAAATGCGAATCCATTATTTACGGGCGCAGGTTTAAAGGTAAGTGTTACATTCTTACCGGTATGCAATCCAACACCTGTCAATGAAACTTCCGTTTGAATGGTCTTCTGTTTAACGTCTGTTTTAATTATTGCCATTTACTTTTTTTTCTATTTCGTTTATAGTCTTTACTATCTTTGGTAGATTCTTAAAATACACATAAGACTTATTCCAATCGCCATATGAAAATGATGGAGAGCCTTGTAATATTTCATCATCTTTTACATTTCTTCCAATTCCAGATTGTGCCTGAACTTTTACATTGTCACCTATTACAATATGCCCAGCGATTCCAACTTGACCGCCAATTTTGCAATTTTCACCAATTTTAGTAGATCCAGCAATTCCCGTCTGAGCAGCTATTACCGTATTTTTACCAATCTCAACATTGTGTGCTATATGAATTTGGTTATCCAATTTAACACCTTTCCTGATAATTGTAGATCCCATAGTAGCTCTATCAATTGTAGTGGCAGCACCAACATCAACAAAATCCTCTATGATAACATTTCCAATTTGTGGAATTTTACTGTATTCGCCTTTTTCATCTGGAACAAAACCAAATCCATCGGCACCTATGATAACTCCAGAATTAATTACACAATGTTTTCCAATGACACAATCTGAATAAACTTTTGCTCCGGAGAACAAAACAGTATTGTCTCCTATGGTAACATTATCACCAATATAAGCATTAGGAAATATTTTTACATTTTTTCCAATCACAACATTTTCACCGATATAAGAGAATGCACCTAAATAAATACTTTCATCAATTTTAGCCGAGTCAGAAATAAAAGCAGGCTGTTCTATGCCACTTTTATTCATTTTAATTTGGTTATAATACTCTAACAATTTCGAAAATGATTTATAAGCATCTTCAACTTTAATAAGCGTAGTTTCCAAATCATTTTCAGGAATAAACGTCTTATTCACAATTGTGATAGAGGCCTTTGTTGAGTATATATATTGAGTGTACTTAGGATTTGCCAAAAAAGTTAACGACCCTTTAGTACCTTCTTCTATTTTAGAAAGCGTAGAAACTTCCACGTCAGGATTCCCAACGATGTCGCCTTCCAAAATTCCTGCTATTTGTTCTGCTGTAAAGTTCATTCTCGCAAAAATAGAAAAAATGTATCACATTTTGTCTTTAGGATAGCATATATAATATTTAGTAACAGGTTTTGATAAAGTTTTAATACTAAATTGATCGGAAACTTTGGCTATATCTACTACTTTACCTGATTTTTTCAAAATATTAATTTGCGCCACTTTAGAGGAATATGCTTGATTTGAAATTGAACCTGAAAACACAAAATACGCCGCTTCACCTGAGCTTATATGATGCTTTGTCCTTACAATTTCAAGATGTTTATTTCTGAGTTCTAATGTAATGGGCTTGTTTTTTATCTTTATTTTTAACAAGTCCCTGTTAATAATCATATCACAAAGATTACTTAGTACAAAATCGTCATGGTATTGCCAATCCTTCATTGCCGAAATAATATCATTATCATCCAATCTAGAAAACGTTTCCAAAGTTGTACTATCAAAATTGGACGCCGTAATTTCATGCTTAAGAAAAAAGGATAAGGCTTTGCTTACTTTTAATTCAATACCTGCATTAGTAAGTTCTTTAGCGCGTTGCAAAACCCTAGTTAATAATTGTTCTGCGACGATACCTGTTTTGTGCAAATAGACTTGCCAATACATAAATCGGCGTGCCACTAAAAATTTTTCAACACTATAAATACCCTTTTCCTCAACAACAAGATGATCGTTTATTACATTAAGCATTGTGATTAAGCGTTCACTATTTACATTTCCTTCTGCAACACCTGTGTAGAAACTATCGCGTTTTAAATAGTCGGCCCTATCCATATCAAATTGACTAGAAATAAGCTGACACATGAATTTACGTTTATACTCGCCCTTAAATATTTGAATGGCTAGCGTTAAATTTGAGTTAAATTCAATATTTAATTCCTCCATAAACAGCAACGAGATCTCCTCATGAGACACCTGATTTACGATGCTATGTTCCATGGCATGTGAAAATGGACCATGCCCAATATCATGTAAAAGTATGGCAGCATATAAAGCGGTTTCTTCTTCTTTCGAAATTGTAATCCCTTTAAAACGAAGTACATTGACTGCTTTTTGCATTAAATGCATACAACCAATTGCATGATGAAATCTTGTATGATGAGCCCCTGGATACACCAAATAAGACATTCCCATTTGAGTGATACGTCGTAGACGCTGGAAATACTTATGCTCGATCAAATCAAAAATTAACGAACTAGGTATTGTAATAAATCCGTAAATTGGGTCGTTAAATATTTTGAGTTTGTTTATTGTATTCAAACTTTGACTATTACATTAATATTAAACAAATATACATGAACAATATAAATATTCTTTGGGTTGATGATGAAATTGATTTACTAAAACCTCATATTCTCTTTTTGGAAAAAAAACAATATCAGGTTACAACGTGTCAAAGTGGAACTGAAGCTATAGAAATTATAGACGACACCAATTTTGACATTGTTTTTTTAGATGAAAACATGCCAGGATTAACCGGATTAGAAACGCTTCATGAAATTAAGGAACGTCGGGCTAATCTTCCAGTCGTAATGATAACTAAAAGTGAAGAAGAGTATATTATGGAGGAAGCTATTGGGAGCAAAATAGCGGATTATCTTATTAAACCTGTAAACCCAAATCAGATCTTATTAAGTCTAAAGAAAAATTTGGATCATTCTCGATTGATCTCTGAAAAAACAACGTCTAACTATCAACAAGAATTCAGAAAAATTGCCATGGACTTGTCTATGGTTAATAGTTTTGAAGAATGGTCTGATTTATATAAAAAATTGGTTTATTGGGAATTGCAGCTTGAAGATATTGAAGATATTGGTATGACCGAAATTTTAGAATCTCAAAAAAATGAAGCTAATCTACAATTCGGAAAATTTATTGATAAAAATTATGAAAGTTGGTTTGATCATAACAATGAAGCACCAATAATGTCTCATACGTTATTTAAAGAAAAGGTTGTTCCAGAATTAAGTAAAGATCAGCCAACACTTTTAATTGTTATTGACAATCTAAGATATGATCAGTGGAAATCTTTTGAGCCTATAGTTAATAATTATTATAAGAAAGCTTCGGAAGCCCCTTTTTATAGCATTTTGCCTACAGCTACGCAATATGCTAGAAATGCTATCTTTTCTGGTTTGATGCCTCTTGATATGGAGCGATTACATCCAAAATTATGGAAAAACGATACAGATGAAGGCGGCAAAAATTTATATGAATCTGAATTTTTAGCAGCTCAATTAAAACGATTAGGACTAAACCATATTAAATACGAATATCATAAGATCACGAATTTAAGAAACGGAAAAAAACTTGTTGATAATTTCAAAACCTTAAAAAACAATGATCTTTCAGTAATTGTCTACAATTTTGTAGATATGCTTTCTCATTCAAAAACAGAAATGGAAGTGGTTAAAGAATTGGCTTCAAATGATAAAGCGTATCGCTCGTTAACGCAAAGTTGGTTCAAAAACTCTCCATTGTTAGAAATGATCCAACAAGCCCAACAATTAGGATTCAAATTAATCTTAACGACAGATCATGGCACTATTAATGTGAAAAATCCATCCAAAGTTATAGGTGATCGCGATACGAGTTTAAATTTACGTTATAAAACAGGGAGGAGTCTGACTTACGAAGACAGGGATGTCCTAGCAGCTAAAAACCCAAAGTCCATCCACTTGCCAGCCTTGACCATGAGTAGTTCATTCATTTTCGCAAAAGGAGATTCTTTTTTAGCATATCCCAATAATTATAATCATTATGTAAGTTACTTTAGAAACACCTACCAACATGGAGGCGTTTCACTTGAAGAAATGATCATTCCATTTGTAGTAATGAATCCGAAGTAGTTCTGTGTAATGCAATAAAACCCGATGAAATACACTTTTTTTTAGTTTTTCTCAAGTTTTATTCCTATTATTGTGTCATAATTATAATGATATAGTACTGAATTTTGGAAATTACCTATCAAATAAACGACTTAGAATCTGTCTCAAAGCTGCTTTTAGAGCAACTGACAACTAAAACCATATTATTCTATGGTGAGATGGGAACAGGCAAAACAACGCTTATTAAAGCATTAGTGAATGCTTTGGGTAGTAATGATAGTGTAAGTAGTCCGACGTTTTCAATTATAAATGAGTATTTAACATCAAATGATAAAATTTATCATTTCGATTTATACAGAATTAATGATGAAAATGAAGCCCTAAATTTCGGTATTGAAGACTATCTATATTCCGATCATTGGATACTGATAGAATGGCCAGAAAAGCTACCAAATTTACTGCCTAAAAACGCAGATATCATTACGCTAACAATGAACAATAATGCCTCAAGAACCCTCAAATTGAGCAAAAACATAAATTTAACCGAAGAAAACCCTATGCAACAAGAAAATTTAACATAATTTTTTTGGCAACTTGCCATCAGACCAAAGCGTGAGAGTACGGAAAAACCGTAACGTTCAAGAGATTTCGCAAATTGATTTTAACATTTCCTTAACATATATTGAGGGCTGTCAATCTTAAATTTGTATATAATTAATTAAATCCCTTGAAATTATGAAATCAAAAAAATTAGTACTCGCGATCGCAATATTTGGTGGTGTTTTGTTTACAGCTCAGGCTTCTAACATTATCGACTTAAATGATCAAACAAAGACAGAACTTACTAAGAAAAAACGTAATATCGGAGGTAACGAATAAGCGACAGCTTAGCAACAACTCTCTTATATTGGGCAGTATAATAGCGACTTTTATCGCAATTACGCCCTATTTGTTTTACTTATATAAAGGTATCCCTGAAACGCAAGTTTGGGATACCTTTTTATTTACTTATGATAGTAAAAGCTGGGGAGACGCTAATTTTGCCATGTGGGTTCTCACCAATAAGGCAATACCTTTCTCTTTTCTTTTAATTTGGTTTTTAACTTGTAGACATTGGTGGTACCATGCGTTGTTAGTACCTATGGCTATGTATATTTATCAAATTGTTGGAATATTTAATGATAACATTGGAGCCATAGATGAATTTGAATTATTTCATTTAATTCCAGTAATGGCAATTGTAATACCCTCCATTTATTTAATAAGAGCAAAAATGTTTAATAAAATGAATGACGCAGATAAAAGTTTGCAAGACCTAGAGGATGAATTTAGAATCAGTCCTAAAGGCTTTTGGGCGAAATTTAAGCAGTACTTTTAATACTAACATATAAGTTGAAAAAACCTGATACAATACTATGTGTGTCAGGTTTTTTACTACTATTAATTAAACACTTTAGATTTAAATTTATTAGTTTTCCAATTCACTAATTCTTAGCTTTAAGTACTTCATTAGTCTTAAGTACAGTTTTGCAACTAAATACATTGCCGCAAGAATGAATACTTTGTTTAAAACCAGCCAAACTGTTAATCCAATGCCAGCATCTATAGTTTTCAATTCCATGATCAAATTTTAAGTGAGTCACTAATATAGAAAATTTTCTATAATATTACAACTATTGAAGAATATTTCCTAAATTGGCCTTGTATATACATATATTCGTTTTTAATTTTCCCTTAATAATTATGAGTAAAACCATTCATAGAATCATTCAGTTTATCAACCATTTGGATTTAAGTGCACGCCAATTTGACATTTCAATTGGATCTGCCAATGGCTATACCCTTCGGATGCAAAAAAACAATGCGTCTGTGGGTAGCGATGTTATAGAGCGTATTGTGACTAAATATCCACAAATTAATTTAATCTGGTTAATTACTGGTAAAGGCGATATGTTTATTGAAGATGCTAGCAATTCTGAAGTGCGTTCTAAATCTGAAATAGAGTCTTATATCAACTCAGAATTAAATAAAAAATGGTCTGAAGAAAAGAAAGCTTTATTGGATGAAATACTTCTAGAAATAAAAAATGCAAAGTAAATTACTAAAAATATTCAATGATAATTTTATCTCTTAATGATATCAATTCTTTTAAGTACTCCTTTTTTGAGATTGTAGCTTTATCTGTTCTTAAATTAATTAATTCTTTTTTCACGGCCTTGTAATTATTACTTTTTAAATTCGAAACAGTAGTACTCAAACGTACAGTTTCCATATTTAATTCAGTATATATCCCTTTAGAAGAACCCTCATATTTTAATTTTCTTGAAGCATATATAATTCCTATATTTAATATTACAATTATAGGAAAACTAGAAAAAAAGTTGATTTCTGTAAAAAAAAGATATTTAATATTCAAGTATTGTAATAAGTTGTTTATCTCAATTGATAAAGGAAAAAGCAATAGGGATTTCCACCAATGTTTACAGCTAAAATACCATGCGACTATAATTGTTATTGTATAAATCTTAACACTCAACAACCATAGAAAATAGCTGACATCATCGAAATTACCTGCCTGAATTTTAAAATATTTTGTTTCCCATACATCTGATTCATGTGGTGCGAAACTATATAAATAAAAAAGAAAGGGAATACATAGAATAATAGAAATAAAAACCATATCCATTGCAAAATATTTTGCTCTTAACATTCTTAATTTCCCCATGTTGTTAAAAGTTTTTTAATCTGTTCTTCAGACTTTTCAACTCCTTAAGATACTCCTTATTATTTAAATTTTTACTGTTCAATTTTGCATGTTCAAAATCTATAATTACTTGCTTAATTTTTTCATGACCTTCAAATGCCAATTCGGAAAAAATGGTATTAATTTCTTCATCCATATCATCTTTTAAATCTTGCGTGATTGAATAATAATTCAATCTTTTCGAAATAATTATCACCGCAATTATTATAGGTAATGTAAGAGGTAGACTGTACAAAAAGTCGATCTCATCGATAAAATCATGCTGAGTATAAAAAACACCAAAAAACTTGAACAGTTCAATTATCAACGGCACTAAAATTGCTTGTTTCCACCAATGTTTACAACTGATGTACCATAACGATAATATCGCTATAGTAAAAAATTTAAAACACAATATCCAGACTAAAACATTTACTTTGGTGAATTCACCTCGATCAAAAGTGAAATTAAATATAATTAAAGAATCTGCTTCTGGAATCCATTTATGAATAAATAGAAAAATAGGTAAAATTATTATACTAATTCCTATTAGGATATCCTTTATTTCGTACTTTTTCATATTGAATTAAAAACTAAATTTACAAAAAACATAGAATATTGTCTATAGTCTGTGTTTAAATTTTAAGTTTTTGTTTCTTTCAAATAATTATTTGTAATTTGAATTTCTTAATTAAAACTAAATGAGCAAATCATTATCACCTTTTACCAAGGAGCAATTACTACCACAAGAAGAAACCTTAGAAGTTTTAAGAAAAAAAGGCAAATTATTTATTGGAATCCCTAAAGAAACCTTTTTCCAGGAAAAGAGAGTTTGTCTAACGCCTGATGCAGTTTCTGCTCTTACATCCAATGGTCATCGTGTGATGGTAGAAGCCGGTGCTGGTGAAGGTGCTAATTTTAAAGACAAAGCCTATAGTGAAGCAGGTGCTGAAGTTACTAAAGACACTGCGAAAGTTTACTCCTGCCCTATTATTTTAAAGGTTGAGCCGCCTTCGGTCGATGAGATTAAATTAATTAATCCGCAAGCCTTAGTGATTTCCGCTTTACAATTAAAAACACAGCACAAAAAATACTTTGAAGCTTTGGCTTCTAAACGAGTTACTGCATTGGCATTTGAATTCATCAAAGATGAAGATGGTGCCTATCCTGCAGTGCGTTCTTTGAGTGAAATTGCAGGAACTGCTTCCATCTTAATTGCCTCAGAATTACTTTCAAATATTAACGGTGGAAATGGTTTAATGTTTGGAAATGTTAGCGGAGTCCCTCCTGTTGAAGTTGTTATCATAGGCGCAGGAACTGTTGGTGAGTTTGCTGCACGTTCTGCCATCGGACTAGGTGCTAACGTTAGGATATTTGATAATTCTATTTCAAAATTACGAAGGGTACAATCTAATTTAGGGAGAACACTTTATACGTCAACGGTTCAACCTAAAAACCTGTTAAAAGCTTTAAAGCGATGCGATGTTGCAATTGGTGCTGTTAGAGGCGCTAATAGATCTCCAATTGTAGTTACTGAAAGTATGGTAGATCAAATGAAAAACGGAGCTGTCATAATTGATGTCAGTATAGACATGGGTGGCTGTTTCGAAACTAGCGAAATTACGAATCATGATCAGCCAACTTTTGAAGTCAATGGCGTCACGCATTATTGTGTACCAAATATACCTGCACGCTATTCCAGAACCGCCTCAGTTTCAATTAGTAATATATTCACACCTTATTTATTGAAAATTGCTGATGATGGCGGAATAGAAAATGCCATAAGATTTGATCGTGGATTGAAAAATGGGTTGTACTTTTACCACGGAATTCTAACCAATAAATCTGTTGCAGATTGGTTTGATCTAGAATACAGTGATGTCAACTTATTAATTTTTTAAAATGAAACGAGCATACTAAAAGGCTTCTCTCTGATTAAATTAATTAATAACGAACAGCATGTATCATTTAAAAATCAATAAATATTAATACATGAAATTCATTCACCGTCTTGGCTACTATTTGGGTGGCTTTGCAATTGGACTTATACTTCTTGCGTTCTTTTTGAATGGTAAAAAAACATCTTGTGACTACGGTCCTAATGCTAGAACTATAAAAAATATTTCCTTAAAACAGAAGCACTATTCTGATAATGCTCTTGTGGCCATGGGAAATCATAATTTAGACACTCTAATTGTAGGTGACTTGATTAAGTATGGTAAAGTTAATTTTTCAGAAAGTGATACAAAGGCTGAGACCTGTAAAACATATGTAGTTGAAAACTCATATAAAAAGCGGAATTTTTCCTTAAGCATTAAAAACTGTGATTCCTTAGCTACAATTTTAGCAATCTCTTTAAAACAATAAACCCGACTTAGCGTCAGGTTTATTTATATTATTTAAGCATTAATCGCTCAGTGAGTATTTTGTTGTCGTAGTTTAATTTTACAATATACATTCCTTTAGAGTAATTAGAAATGTTCAAAGTTTTAGTTACAATAGGTGTGTTTACAGTTTTTATATCCTCTGTGTAAATTAACTTTCCGGATAGATCATAAATTGATAATCCTGAGAGCTTATCAAAACCTGAAATTCTAATATTTAAATTATCCGTAGCTGGATTTGGATACATTAAGAAGTCAAAACTCGATGTGTCTTCTACAGGAATTTCAACGGCTGTACAATCAGTTACCGAAACCAGTACTGTCGCTTCACCTGAATCTAACTCGTTATAAACAAGAACTGAGTATTCAGAAGATTCTTCCGGTGATACTGTAATGCTTTGAGTCGTTTCACCGGTATTCCATAAATAATCCTCTCCTCCACTTGCTGTCAAGGTTATACTTTCTCCCATACAAATTTCTTGATTATCTCCAGCATTTGCAACCACACGCTGAATGACATTGACATCGATTTCTTTCATGTCTGAACAAAAGCCAACGAAACCGATGACAGAATATCTTCTAGATTCACTTGGATTAACCGCTATATTAGGTAATGTAGCTCCATTACTCCACTCGTAAGTGTCCGCTCCAAAAGCAGATAAAGTCACATAATCTCCAGCTAAAATTGTAATATTTTGGCCGTTATTTATATGAACATTCGGATTAGTAATTACAGTTACAGTAACAGAATCTTCATCTTCATAAGATCCATCATATGCGATCACAGTATAATCTCTAGACGACATTGGTCCCACAGTAATACTCTGTGTGGTTTCTCCTGTATTCCATAAATAACTTGTTCCACCACTTGCTGTTAAAATTGTTTCATATCCTCGGCAAATCGTAACATCTTCTCCAGCATAAGCTGTTATTCCCTCATCAATTACAGTCACTGTAACTTCTGAAGTGTTTTCACATCCGTTTAAGAATCCTGTGACTGTATATGTTGTGGTTACATTAGGACTCACTGTAATACTTTCTGTAGTTTCAGTTGTACTCCAAATATAACTATCGCCTCCACTTGCAGTAAGTGTT
>MAAR01000015.1 GCA_002162765.1 Flavobacteriales bacterium 34_180_T64
AATGAGTGATTAGAAATAAAACTGAATCTACTGCTTTAATAAATACAAATCCAAAAATTATCCAAAGAATGAGTAAAGTATTTTCTTTTTTCATTAAGTTTTAAATTAAGCACAACGTTTAGTATATGGCATGTAGGGCAGAAGAAAGCGATAAACTTTCGGTTTTGCACTGAGCCAAAGCGTTGTATTTTGTTTTTATCTTATTCATTTTAAATGCCAAATCAACGATTTGGCGGTGTTTGTAAATAGCACGGAACTCTCGTGAACCACCGAACGCCCTATTTGCTATATACCGTGTTGTAGCCAGTTTTTATTTATTTAATTGCCACCATTTTCTTTTCGGTTTTATAGTCTTTTTTATCGGATTGTCTTCAAGAGTATTTCCATCAAAATCAATCAAATATTCGTTCGAGTCAAAATCCAAAAGTCGGATTGTGTTTTCTTCTATTTGAACTTCTGGTTTTCCTTCCATATTCACCCAGATATCCCGTCCACCGTAACTCCATTTAATTTGACCTTTTTTATCAATTCTATGAATCTCTACTTCTCCTCTTAATAGATAGTCATTTTGGAAATCATAAAATTCGAAAACTTCAGCCATATCAGGTTTCAAGTTCCAATTAAGTGTCAATTGATTTAGGTTTAGAGATATGAAATTGAAACCTAAACTTATTATGAGATTATTATCATCAATTTTCACAGATTGGGAATTGCCCTTCTCATCAGCTAGGTGCAAATAACTACTTCCTTGAATGCCTTTTATTAGACACGTTTTTTGCATGTCTTCATTAGAAATCACCAATCTTAAAACTGAGTCCCAATTGCCTTCTTCTGATAATTCAATAATGATGTCAGATTGAGTTGGTTTTATTTCTTTCTTGTCAGAATGCCAGTTTTCGTAATCCAGTTCGACACTCCATTTCCCACTATTTATGGTCAAGTTTTGTTTATCAAATGAAGTGTTTTGTTGGTTCATATTTTAATTGGCTACAACGTGTTCGTGTATGGTTTGTTGCGTTGGCACTAAGTTAGCAAATAATCACGAGCTCATAATTCGGAAGCGAGGATTTTCCGAAAGGAAAATCAGGCGCAATGAATTATACACGTTGTTGTGCTTAGTTATATTTCAATTCAACACTTTCCAATATCTCACTTATCTTTTCGATTTTCATTTTTCCATTTGTATTTACACCAATCCAAAGTTCCATTTTATTTGAGTTAGAGTTAATTGGAATTAAATTCACACTTGAGTAATTTTCCATGCTTTCATTTTTCCAAATAGATAGAGTTCTTTGGTAGTTATTAATTGTGTCTATTTTAATTTCGTAGTATTTAAAATTATCTAAATTTTCTTGCGGAATATAAAAGGGAATTTTATACTCTTTTTTTTCAAAATCAAATGTGTAATAATATTCACAAATTTTGTCTTGAGCTTTGCTTAAAATGATGCTGTCATTCATTTTGTTCAAGACTACGTTTTTAATTTTTTTTGTAATGTCTCTCGGATTAATCGCACCTTTCTCATTTTGATAAGGCTTTATGTCAATTAAATTGAAAAACAATTGAGTACTTTCAAAACCCAAGTGTTTTCTGTTGTCATCAATGAATTGTTTTCTTGTCATAGGAGCTTTGGGTGAATACCAACCATAATCAAAAAAGAATGTAGATTTTCTATTTCGAATTTTACCAACATAAGAGTCAATTCCTTTAACTTTTTTATATTTAAAATCTGTTGGTGTAATTATGCTGAATTTACCAAAATCGATAGAATGATTTTCTCCATCTTTTTGTTTTATGTAATCAACTCCATTATCACAACTTATCAGTTGTAAAAAGATTAATAAAAGTAGAATTATTCTTTTCAGTTTGGTCGTTTTTTAATTAAGCACAACGTAGGGATAAACACACTAGTGTGTTTATCTTTATTATATATATACCTACAAATCTAATGGATTTTTTATAGAATTAAAGCTATTTGTCGCTACGTGAGTGTAAATTTCTGTGGTTTTGGTAGAATTATGACCTAGAAGGAGTTGAATATACCTTAAATCTGTGCCAGCTTCAAGTAAATGTGTTGCAAAACTATGTCGAAGAACATGAGGTGATACCCTACCTTTCAATCCAGCTTTATACGCTGCCTCGCTTACTATTTTTCCAACGCTATTTGCACTGTACTTATCTTTTTTAGGACTTTCAAACAGGTATATGCTAGGTTTCCATTGTTTGAAATAGAGTCTTAAATCTTTAAGAACTGTTTTTGAAAGAAGTGTGTATCTGTCTTTATTACCTTTTGCATCTCTGATTAGAATTAGCATTCTCGAACTATCTATATCGGTGATTTTAAGATTTATCAATTCACTTCTTCTTAATCCCGCCGAATAAAGGAGACTCACAATACATTTATGTTTGATATTATTGGTATTTTCTATTAATTTTAAAATGTGATCTTTTGATAATACAATTGGTAATTTTTTGTCTTTTCGTGGTCTTTCAATGGCATAAAATCGATTAGGCATTCCCAGTACTAGCTCATAGTAAAATTTAATACTATTGATTGCTTGATTTATATAAGAATTGGATCGATTCTCACGAATAAGTTGGGAAATATAATCTCTAATATCATTCTCATTTAAAGATTCTAAATCTTCTGTTTCGAAATGGTTTATGAAGCTTTCAAAACAATTTATGTAGGTTTTTATGGTATTGTTAGCATATCTTTTTAACTCAAGTTTTTGTAAATAATTTTCTGGACAAGTTTTAAACCCTTTTGGTCTTTTTCTTTTTCTAAACCACTCAACATCTTTAGTCTCGGTTAATTGTTTTGATCGCGAATCTTGAAAGAAATATTGCCCATTTACCCATGCTACCCCACGAAAAAGTTTAAAAACAGCATCTAAATTGCTGTTGTTATTTGGAATGTAATACATATTAAACTCTTCACTCCAAGACAGATTAGGAAGTTCTTTTATAAGTGAGTTAATTACTTTGTCTGCATAGAATTGCAAACCAATGTATTTATTGTTATCTATAAATAAGTGCTTTAGAGTGATGTTCTTTTTGAGATCCATGATTGTTTTAAGCATATAGTACTAAAAAGAAATGTTTTAGTTGTATATTATACGAATAATAGACGTATAAATAACGGTTAGATATGTTCACCATGACATTGAGTAAGAATTGTTTGTCTTGTAGTAAAATTTTAGACGGAAGGTCTGATAAGAAATTTTGTGATCCTTATTGTAAAAGTTCATATCATTATAAAAAAGCGAAGGAGGAAGAACCTAGATTTTATAATAAAGTTGATAATCAATTAAAGCGCAATCGTAGAATTTTAAAAAGTTATAATAAATCAGGTAAAGCTACGGTAAGGTCAGAAACTATTTTAGAGCTTGGATTTGATCCAAAGTTTTTCACTCATTTCTGGAAAAACAACAAAGGTGATGTATATCTGTTTGTATATGAATATGGATTTTTGAAAAGAATGGAACATAACATCGAAAAGTATATTTTGATAAAATGGCAATCCTATATGGACAAGTAAATATCTTTTTCTGAATAGTGTTCGACATTAAATGCCCTTGGTAATTTCAGCTATAGTTTTTATTCCTGGAGAGATTTTTTTCATAGTTTTTTTAAATAAATCATCATTATTTTTGAAGGCTTCTTTAATCTCAAGCGTTAAAGTTTTTTTTAATTGTTCTTGAAAGCGAAATTTACTATTTTTCATTTCCAGCACTAAATTAAAGTCGCTTTCTGATGTTTTATTTGTCCATCCTGCCCACAAATACAGTTCAATCATTATAGGGATGAGATCAATACCGCTATAATCAAGAATGTACTTGTTTTTTTGCTTGTGAGATTCATCAGGAACCTTAACTAAAATTACTGTATTAACTAGTTTTTTAAGTCTATCACTTAATATGTTTTTAGCAATTTTTTCTTCGGAAGTCAAAAATTCATTAAAATGACGTTTCCCATGAAACATAATATCTCTAATTATTAATAAGGTCCATTTATCTCCGATCACATCTAATGATTGATTTACAGGGCAATACGATTGTTTTTTCATTTTTAAGTCTTGGTTTGATACTAGTTTTATAATAAAACCAGTTTTAATATTCAACAGGTTTCAAAATGCAATTGGTTGGTGGTTTTAAAAATATTAAGATTGTTAAAAATTGTGTTTTCGAGCAATGTAATCTATTGACTGTGCTTCTAATTCACTGTTGGATATTTGCTTCGACTGAAGTAAAAAATCATCCAACTCATCTTTTTTAAAGTACATGTTTTTGCCATTTGGCTTATAGAAAGATATGCTTTTGGAGCTTGTTAATTTGTACATAGTAGATTTAGATATATTTAAATATTCACAAGCTTCTACAGTATTAAAAATAATTGCAGTTTTTGAATCTTCGTCTTCGTGATTTTTGAGAGTTGGATTAAAATTCCCTTCTTCAATCGAATTAAAGAAATCTTTTATAATATCATTTAACTGACCAGATAAATCTTCAAATTGATTGTAAAAACCATGATCAGATTTCCAGCTATTTCTCTCTATTAGGAGTTCGAGATCTAAAAGCCATCTCATGGGTTTTGATGAAGCTGTTAATTGATGTCTAATGAAAAGTTTTTTTTCATGAAGACTTATTTCATTTATCTTATTGATTAAGGTATAGCAATATCCAAAATTGGAAAAACCTTGGTTATTTGAATTGGTAGATATTTCGTTTAGTGTAATATCGTACTCATGATTGAATTTATTTCGTCTGGTATAAATGGGTTCAAAAAAAGGGGTTTCATTAATAGGCATAAAAGGGCTTTGTAATTTAGAGGTTATTAAAAAATGAGAAGTTTTTCGTTGGCAAGGTTAATGACATCATTGTCAAATTCTTTGAGATAAGCATTGGTAATGTTTATGTTTTGATGCCCCATTGATTCACTAATAATATCTGTGGATACACCAAGTTGTTTTAAATTGGTTGCGAAACTATGTCTGGCAACATAACTCGTTAGTTTTTTATCAATACCAGCAAGTGACGCTATTTCTTTAAGGTCTTTGTTGAACTTTTTTAAAGTTTTAGCTTTTCTATTTTGTATTTGTACAGGGGTTAAGTTTTCCTTTAAAAGAATCGGAAAGATATAGTTGGTCAAACTATTATAGCTAGAATAATAATTCAATATTTCTCTGCTGGGCTCAAGTATCTTAATTGAAAATCGACCTTTTGTTTTTGAACGAATGTAATTAATGTTATCATCATCGATGTTGTCCCAAGTTAAGTACATCATATCCACGAAATTCATGCCTCTTGTAAAATAGGAAAATAAAAAGTAGTTTTTGGAATGAATAAGATGTGGGTGATTGCTAACATTCAATTCAAATATCTTTTGAATTTCAGAACGATTTAATGCTCTCTTAATTCCCTTTCCTTTTAGTTTAGCAATCTTATAGGTTTTAAAAGGGTAAAAGGATTCTGCAATAATGTTTTTTGAAATGGCATCATTATATAAGGCGCGAAATTGTCTCATACGAACCGCTATACCACCGTCAACATTTCCACGAGACCTTAAATGAGCTTCAAATCTATCTAGAAAGGTAGCATCAACGTCTTGAAACTTTAAATTATTCTGTGGGTAGAATTTAAAAACAGAATCTCTTGTCTCTTTATACGCTTTCGCACTTCCTGTCCTTCCAGATTGGTTTAGTGTGTCTACCTTGTAGTCAAAGAAGTCAAAGACTGAAATACTTTTTCGTTTAGAATCCCCTCTAAATCGTTCCTCAAATTGAATTAGCGTAAAATCAATACCTTCTTTCTTGAAATCATCTATAATAGCGGAAGCTTTACTTTTAAATTTATCGAGTAGAGCATTGCGCTGAATATAATTAGAATGATTCTTTTTAAATTCTGCTTTTCTATCATTCCATTCCTTGTCAAAACAGGAAAAGCCTAAAGAAATTATTTTCTTCTTACGATCCTTTGTGATACGAAGTGCTATAGGCGACGAATTGTCTCGAAGTCGTTTGGTTCTCTTGATGATATTTATTGTTGCCATGTATTTGTTTTGGGTCGAACATAGGTCGAACAAATATACAAACAAATGCAATTATCAGGAAACAGAAATGAAATCAATTTTACAGAAACCTAGTAAATATAGGGTTTTGTTGGATAACAGTGTTGTCATAGGATAGTATAGAAACCTGACTCATAATCAGGTGGTCCTTGGTTCGAGCCCAAGTGGGACCACTGCAAAAACCCTTCAAAATTTGAAGGGTTTTTGTTTGTAAAATATTTTTAATATGGTTAAGTTCTTGAAACTAGATATTTTACTACCGTAAAATAAATGATATTTATTTTTTTATCGTCAAAAAAAAGGTTTGCTTTGTAGCATACAAGTTTACATTTTAGGTTTATTAATACAGGAGGATTTTTAATTATTTTTGTTGACAGCTCAATATTTAGAATCGTAATTTATAAGCAAAAAAAGTTTGTTAACTTGCTTTTTTTTATACATTTACGAATAATGAGAATACAAAACAGGACCATTTTAGCCTCAATCTTATTTGTATTAATAAGTTTTGTATGCATGGCTCAAGGCGGTAATCCACCTCCGCCAGGCCCACCACCACCACCCGGACTTCCGATAGATGGTCTAATACCTATTGCTATAATTCTGGCAATTTATTACGGAGCAAGAAAGCACTTTAAACAACCTTAATTCAACTTATTTAGAGCTCAAGTATAGTTTTTGTATATACTTGCCGATAACATCAAATTCTAGATTTACCTTATCGTTAATTTTTAAAAATTTGAAATTAGTATGTTCATATGTATACGGTATTATAGCGACACTAAACTCATTTACCTTAGAATTAACAACTGTTAAACTAACTCCATTAATAGTTATAGATCCTTTTTCAATAGTGATGTTGGATTTATTAGAATCGTAAGTAAAATTAAAAATCCAACTTCCATTTTCTGAAGATATTGATTTACAGACTCCCGTTTGATCGACATGACCCTGAACCATGTGCCCATCGAGACGATCGCCAAGTTTCATGGCTCTTTCAAGATTTACTAATTCGCCCACTTTTAATTCGCCTAAATTGGTTTTGGCCAAAGTTTCATTAATAGCCGTGACAGTGTATATGTCTTCAAATATATGTGTCACGGTTAAACATACACCATTATGTGACACACTTTGATCAATTTTTAGCTCAGAGGTCACATTGCTTTTAATTTTAAAATTCAAATTATCTTGTTGAGACTCTATAGATTTTATAACTCCTAAGCTTTCAATAATTCCTGTAAACATAATATCGAATAATTGGTTAAATTTGCAACTATAAAATTACGTACAAAACATAGTATTTTAATGAAAAAGGAAGAAAAAATAAAAGTTGGAATTTCGATTGGTGATTTAAACGGAATAGGAGCAGAAATTATCTTAAAAACTTTCGAAGACCCAAGAATGATGGAGTTTTGTACTCCAGTGATATTTGCATCAGTAAAAACCATGTCTTTTTTCAAGAAACACTTTAATAGTTCGATTAATTTTCACGGCATCAATAATCTATCACAAGTAATTGAGGGAAAAATAAATGTCATGAATTCATGGAAGGAAAATGTGTCCATAGAATTTGGTGTAGAAGACCAAAATATTGGTGCATATGCGGTCAAGTCTCTAGAGCAAGCAACAGAAGCATTAAAGAAAGATTTAATAGATGTATTAGTAACGGCACCAATAAACAAACACAATGTACAATCTGAAAGCTTCAACTTTCCAGGGCATACAAATTATTTAGCAGAAGCCTTAGGTGGAAATAGTTTAATGTTTATGGTAACAGATCAATTGAAAGTTGGTTTACTAACAGATCATGTTCCAATCAAAGATGCTTCAGAGCAAATTACATCAGAATTAATTGAGGATAAAATTAATACAGTTTATAAATCGCTCAAGGCCGATTTTAAAATTAGCAAACCTAAAATAGCAGTTTTAGGCATTAATCCGCACGCCGGAGATAATGGTGTTATCGGAAATGAAGACGATACCATTCTTCGCCCTACATTGCAAAACATCAAAAATTCAGGTAAACTGGTTTACGGGCCATATTCAGCTGATAGCTTTTTTGGTTCTAATAATTATAAAAACTTTGACGCCGTTATAGCTTCATATCACGATCAAGGATTAATCCCATTTAAAACGATTGCTTTTGGTGAAGGTGTTAATTTTACAGCAGGATTAAGTAAAGTAAGAACATCACCAGACCATGGCACTGCCTACGAAATAGCTGGAAAAGGCAAAGCCGATGAAAGCTCATTTAAAGAAGCAGTCTTTATGGCGATAAAAATATTTAAGAATCGAACTGAGTATAATAATCTGACAAAAAACCCGTTGAAATCTGCATCAAAAAAGATATAAACATTTTTTGTTTATAACCCCGTAAATTAATAAAAATTTTATATATTTGCGGGCTCAAAATGAATGTGGTAATGAAGCCTTTAAAAGAATACACTATACCATTTATAGGATTAAAGGAAGGAAAGCACCATTTTGATTATCAAATTGATAAATCGTTCTTTGAATATTTTAAGTATGATGAGTTTAATGATGTAAACGTAAAAACAAGTTTAGTTTTTGAGAAAAAATCAACCTTGTTAGAATTACATTTTAAGGTCAAAGGAGAAGTTAATATTAATTGTGATCTTACAAACGAGCCATTCAACCAAAAATTAAAAGGAGAATTGGACTTGGTTGTTAAGTTTGGTGAGGAATATAATGATGAGCATGAAGAGATTCTAATTATTCCACATGGAGATTATGAAATTAATGTTTCGCAGTTTATTTATGAATTAATAATTCTGTCCATGCCTACAAAACGTATCCATCCTGGAATTAAGGAGGGCACATTGAAATCAGACATACTTGAAAAATTGGAAGAATTAAGCCCAAAAAGCTTAGAAGAAAAAGAGACATCAGAGGATATTGATCCTCGTTGGAATACATTGAAAAAACTATTAACGGATAAATAACATAAACTAATGGCACATCCTAAGAGAAAAATATCTAGAACAAGAAGAGATAAAAGAAGAACACATTATAAAGCAACTGTTCCTCAGATCGCCACATGTCCTACAACTGGAGAAGCGCACTTATACCATAGAGCTCATTGGCACGAAGGTAAATTATATTACAGAGGTCAAGTACTTATTGACAACTCTGAAAAAGCAGAAAATTTAGCATAATTATTATGCAAGCATATAATAAAACGCTCACTTGTGAGCGTTTTTTTTATGATTAACTTTCAAGTCTGTCAAAAACGACTTAATTTGCACCTTAATTGATCAAAATTCAGTAAATTCATCCAAAATTTGCTTGTTTTTGGCGTTTTTTACATTTTTTAGTATAAATCAATTGTAGATAATGGGTAAAATTACTGCAGCAATTACTGCTACAGGAGCATATGTTCCTGATTACATATTAACAAATAAAATCTTGGAAACCATGGTCGATACAAATGACGAATGGATTACTTCAAGGACAGGAATTAAAGAACGTAGAATTCTAAAAGATGAAGGCAAAGGCACTTCATATCTCGCTATAAATGCAGCTCAAGATTTAATTAACAAAAAAGGAATTGACCCAACCGAAATTGATTTGGTAATTGTTGCCACTGCAACTCCTGATATGAAAGCTGCGTCAACAGCAGCTTATACAGCAACTCAAATAGGAGCTGTAAATGCATTTTCTTTTGATCTAGAAGCTGCTTGTTCTAGCTTCTTGTTTGGTATGTCTGTAGCTTCAAGTTATATTGAATCTGGAAAGTATAAAAACGTTTTACTTATTGGTGCCGATAAAAATTCATCATTTATAAATTATAAAGACAGAGCTACGTGTATCATTTTTGGAGATGGTGCTGGCGCTGTTTTATTCGAACCAAATGAAGAAGGCTTGGGACTACAAGATGAGCTTCTAAGAAGTAATGGAGAAGGAAGAGAGTTTTTACAAGCAACTTATGGAGGGTCTTCGTATCCTTCTACTCCAGAAGCAGTAGCAGAAGGGAAGCATTATATTTTTCAAGATGGGAAAACAGTCTTTAAAAATGCCGTCTTTAATATGGCTGATGTTACTGAGAAGATTTTAGAGCGCAACCAATTGACTAAAGATGATATCGCTTGGTTAGTTGCACATCAAGCAAATAAACGTATTATTGATGCAACCGCAAATAGAGTAAAGATTGATGATTCAAAGGTGATGATGAATATACAAAAGTATGGCAATACCACTTCAGCAACCTTACCATTATTATTAAATGATTATGAATCACGACTCAAAAAAGGAGACAAATTGATCTTTGCTGCTTTTGGTGGTGGATTTACTTGGGGCTCTATTTATTTTAAATGGGCTTATAATTCCTAATTTTATAAAACTAACTAACTAATTAATTAAAACTAATTATTATGGATATTAAGGAAATTCAAAATTTAATCAAGTTTGTTGCTAAGTCGGGAGCAAGTGAGGTTAAATTAGAAATGGATGATATAAAGATCACCATTAAAACAGGTGATGAGCGAGGAGAATCGACAACCTATGTTCAGCAGATTCCAGTTAATGCTCCTATGGCCCAAATGCCAGCAGCTCCTGCTATTCCTGCTGCGCCTGAGGTAACTGCGCCAGCACCTTCAGCAGATGAAAACTCAAAATATATCACTATTAAGTCTCCAATTATTGGAACATTTTACCGTAAACCCTCTCCAGAGAAACCAGTTTTTGTGGAAGTTGGAAGCACTATAAATGAAGGAGATGTACTTTGTGTTATTGAAGCCATGAAATTATTTAATGAAATTGAATCTGAAGTTTCAGGTAAAATTGTAAAAATATTAGTGGATGATTCTTCACCAGTTGAATTTGATCAACCATTATTTTTAGTAGATCCATCATAACAATCTCGATAAGTTATGTTTAAAAAAATACTAATCGCCAATAGAGGAGAAATAGCACTACGTGTTATTAGAACCTGTAAAGAAATGGGCATTAAAACAGTGGCTGTATATTCTACAGCTGACGCAGACAGTTTACACGTTAAGTTTGCAGATGAAGCTGTTTGTATAGGACCAGCGTCTAGCGCAGAGTCTTATTTGAAAATGTCAAATATTATAGCGGCAGCAGAAATTACTAATGCCGACGCTATACATCCTGGATATGGATTCTTATCTGAAAATGCAAAATTCTCAAAAATTTGTGAGGAGCATGGTATAAAATTTATCGGAGCTTCTGCAGACATGATCGCAAAAATGGGAGATAAGGCTACAGCTAAAGAAACCATGAAAGCTGCAGGTGTACCTTGTGTTCCAGGAAGTGAAGGGATTATTGCTGATTTTGAAGATTGCAAAAATATTGCCAAAGAAACGGGTTACCCTGTAATGCTTAAAGCTACCGCAGGTGGTGGTGGAAAAGGAATGCGTGCTGTTTGGAAACCTGAAGACCTTAAAGATGCTTGGGATTCCGCACGATATGAATCTAAGGCTGCTTTTGGGAATGATGACATGTACATGGAGAAACTCATTGAAGAACCAAGACATATTGAAATTCAAATTGTTGGCGATTCTACTGGGAAAGCCTGTCATTTATCGGAAAGAGACTGCTCAATTCAACGGCGTCATCAAAAATTGACAGAGGAGGTGCCTTCTCCATTTATGACTGATGAATTGCGTACAAAAATGGGAGATGCTGCTGTAAAAGCATCCGAATATATTAAATACGAAGGCGCAGGAACTGTTGAGTTTTTAGTGGATAAACACAGAAACTTCTTTTTCATGGAAATGAATACACGTATTCAAGTAGAGCACCCAATAACGGAACAAGTAATTGATTTCGACTTGATTCGAGAGCAAATTCTAGTCGCTGCAGGTGTTCCTATCTCTGGAAAGAATTATACGCCAAACTTGCACTGTATTGAATGTAGAATTAATGCTGAAGATCCATTTAACGACTTTAGACCTTCACCTGGAAAAATAACAACGCTACATGCACCAGGAGGTCATGGGGTGCGTTTAGACACTCATGTTTATGCAGGTTATACAATTCCGCCGAACTATGATTCAATGATTGCAAAATTGATTACTACGGCGCAAACACGTGAAGAGGCTATTAATAAAATGAAACGTGCCTTAGACGAATTCGTAATTGAAGGGATTAAAACCACAATTCCATTCCATAGACAATTGATGGATCATCCAGATTATCTGGCGGGTAATTATACCACTAAGTTCATGGAAGACTTTGTGATACAACCCGAAGAAGAAGAAGATTAAGTTTAAACTCCGAAAGAAATTTTGGAGTTTTTTTATATCCATAAGTATGGTGTTCTTTTGTTTTTAAACAAAAGCCAGGCTATTCGCTTTATCTTTTTGTAAGAACAAAAAGGATGCCGCTACTATCCCTAACACGAATTATCAGTTATTAGATAAATAATCGATACATTTATCCAATGTTAGAAATGAGAATCACCAATATCAAAAAAATGCCATGGATTTTAACGCCTGGGCTTTAACTTCTTTGAAAATAAAAGGATTCTCAAAACTTCAATTTTTAACATTTTAATATAATAACATGAGTAATATAATAGTATTAGGCGCCGGTATGGTTGGGAGCGCAATGGCCATAGATCTTGAAAAATCACATGAAGTCACTCTAACAGATCTAAATCAAACGGTTTTAGATACGATAAAACAAAAATGCAATAGTTTAAACGTCCAACAATTGGACGCCACAAACAAAGAGGAGCTTCAAAGCAGAATAAAATCATTTGATTTAGTTATTTGTGCCGTTCCAGGATTTTTAGGTTACGAAACTTTGAAATCAATTATTGAAGCTGGAATGAATGTAGTTGACATATCTTTTTTCCCAGAAAACGCTTTGGAGCTAGATACTTTAGCGAAAGAAAAACAGGTGACTGCAATTGTAGATTGTGGTGTCGCTCCAGGTATGGATAATATTATCTTAGGCTATTATAATGAAAAAATGAAGCTCACTGATTTTGAGTGTTTAGTAGGTGGATTGCCTAAAGTAAAGAAATGGCCTTTTAGTTATAAAGCGCCATTTTCACCAGTAGATGTTATCGAAGAATATACACGTCCCGCACGATATGTAGAACAGGGTCATGAGATTGTAAGAGAACCACTAACAGACTGCGAATATGTAGCGTTTGATAAAGTTGGGACTTTGGAGTCTTTCAATTCAGATGGATTAAGATCCATAATATATACGATGCCACATATTCCAAATATGAAGGAAAAAACATTACGGTATCCTGGACATGTTGAATATGTGAGGGCATTAAAAGAAAGCGGTTTTTTTAGTACCGATAAAATTGCAATTGATGGGCATGATATTTCACCTCTAGATTTCACAAGCAAGGTGTTATTTAGCGAATGGAAGCTAGGTGAACACGAAGAGGAGCTAACAGTGATGCGAATTACATTAAAAGGAGAAAATGAGAATGGACAACTAGAAGAGGTTGTTTATAATTTATATGATGAATATTGTCATGAAACACAAACTGCTTCAATGTCGAGAACCACAGGATACACAGCAACGGCAGCTGCTAATTTAGTGTTAGACGGCTTGTTTGAAGAAAAAGGTGTATTTCCACCCGAATTGGTTGGGAAGCATGAGGTGTGTTTTAAATTCGTTTTGAAGTATTTAGAAGACAGAAACATCCATTATAAAAAATCATCTAGACTGATTTAAAATGGAACTCAAGGAAGAATTGTATACTAAATGCTTGGGCTCTCTCGACTCACGATTTGAAACGGTTCAAAGGACGGTTTCAGAATTGCAAGAAGCATTGTTGTCTGAAACCAAAAGTAGTGCTGGAGATAAGCATGAAACAGGACGTGCTATGTTGCAATTGGAGCGTGAAAAAGCAGGATATCAATTATTAGAAATTCAAAAAGTAAAAGAAATACTGTCAAAAATTGATGTTACAAAAACGAATAAAAATATAAGTCTTGGGAGTATTATTTATACGTCTAAGGCAAATTATTTTATTGCAATAAGCGCTGGAGCATTTAAAGTGAATTTTGATACATTTTATGCTATTTCTTCAAACACACCAATGGGCAAATTATTGATGAGTAAAACGGTTGGAGACACTATAGTTTTTAGAAATGAAAGTATCGTAATAGAAAAGGTTATTTGATAACTTCAAGGTAGATTTCAGCTCCTTTTTCGAAACTATTTTTGTGTTCAAAAAACACAACGGAATCGTTTATATTAGATTCAATGAGATGATAATTACCTTTAAAATATGACGTATTCACAATGACTTTTAAATCTGATATGTCCACAACTCGCAATTGATTTGCGTACAAGATTTGGTCATTTATAACATTGTATTCTCCAAAAAAGGAAGCCACCAACGGAAGCATTGGATCTTTATATAACTGTTCAGGAGTGTTGTTCGCAATAATTTTCGAATTGTGCAATACGATCATTTTATCAGCATAACCTAGGACATCGTCTTTATCATGTGTAGCCACAATACAACTTATATTTTTACCTTTTAAGTATTTAAATAATCGACGACGTAAGGATTGTTTTTTAAAATTATCAATATGACTAAATGGTTCGTCTAGAAGAATAATTTCAGGCTGTTTCGCAATTGCTCTGGCAAGTGCTACACGTTGTTTTTGTCCGCCACTTAAGGTTTTTACTTTAGTTTTTGCGAAGGGAGTAAGCTCAACCACTTCTAGTAATTCGGTAACACGTTCTTTTTTTTCTTCAGGAAAGAAATTGGATAAGAATTTTCCAACGTTTTCTTCCACAGTAATAAACGGCATCAAATCAAACTCTTGAGCTACGTACTTCATGAAATCAGAACCAATAACGAGCTTGTGTTTTGGGCCAAGGATTGGTTTATCGTCCCATAATATTAATCCATCTTTTAAATCGTGTTCACCATAAAGTAATTTAAGCAATGTACTCTTACCTGAACCACTTTCACCAATTATAGATAGGTGTTGCCCTCGTTCTAGATGAAAACTAATCTGATCTAAAACAGGTTGTTTATGATATGCGAATGATAAATCTTGAACTTTAAGCATTTTAAACGTTATAGTTGGGCAAAAATAAAACAAAAAAATTCGCTCTGTACAGAGCGAATTTTTTATTTAATTGAATTTACAGTTTATTGTTTAATAAACTTCTGACTTTTAATTGACTGACCAGAAATAATTCTCAGGATATAATTTCCAGAGCTTAATTGTGACACATCAACAGTCGTAGATTTTAGTTTTCCATTTAATATACGTTTTCCATTGATATCAAAAACAGTATATATAGCGTCCTCTAAGTTATCAATTGTGCTTAAGTTAAGCACATCTTTGGTTGGATTAGGATAAATTACTAGATCGTTTACTAGTGAATTTTCAAGACTTAACGTTTCACCTTCTACAACAGTTAAAGGGGTATTAATAGTCGGGTTAAGAATTGTATCAATAACACCTGAAGGCCAGTAAATAATAACACTTGTAACCTCTGTATTAGTACCAATACCAAAATGAGAATTTAAAGAGCTCATAAATTCAAAACCTTCACCACTTCTAACATCTCTTATTTGTACACCATCAGCCGTATAAATTTCTACTCTAGCGCCAATACCATCAACATTACTAGCTGTACCAACCGTATTTACTTTTATCCAATTGTTACTAGTAGTATTATTCCAATAGATTGTACCATTATAATATGAATCTATAAAACCATCATTGTTTAGATCTCCTAGAGATCCATTTTTATAATTTAATTGGTTGCTATCAGAGTCCGTAAATGTTAAATCACCGTTACCATATAGTATGGTTCCATTGCATAAAATATCTAAGAAACCGTCATTATCAAGATCATAACTAACATTTTCATGCCCATTTGGTGCACCTGTAACTCCAGCTCCCGATGTTACATCTGTAAATGTGCTATTACCATTATTACGCATTAATTTATGAGTTCCTGAACTCGCTCCAACAAATAAGTCCATGTCACCATCATTGTCATAATCAGCCCAAGAAGAAGACCATGTTTGCATTGGGTCAGCAATACCTAAAGACGCCGCATTTTCTGTAAAAGACCCATCGTCATTATTTGTTAGCATTTGGTTCGTTCGTCGTGCTTCTTCACCACCACATTTCGCAATAAACATATCTAAATCTCTATCATTATCATAGTCAATCCAAATGGACCCATAATTCCCACCTGAAGAATAGTCGCCCAATCCGCCTTGATTAAAGGTTAATCCGCCAGCGCCATCACTTATGTAATACACATTTGGAGCTACATCATGACATACGAAAGCATCTAAATGACCATCATTATTTATATCTGCAAAATTTGAACGTTGAGAAAAGACATATTCCGATCCAGAAATTTCTGTAAAACCAGTACCAGTATCATTTGCAACCATAAAAGTTACTCCACTTCCATTTCCATAAAGTAAATCGGTATACCCATTATCATCAATATCTCCTGCCGCCATACTCCAACTCGGCAAGAAATTCGCAGATGAAGTAGTAATATTCACTTCATTAAATCCTCCTCCAGCGAGTTGATATTTGATTTTCACATTCGTCGATGAAGCAGAAACAATATCATCTAAATGATCGCCATTCATGTCAACTACAGTTAAATCATAACCACCCATTGACATAGTTTCTTGAATAAAATTCACTCTAGAAGGCGTTAGGGTTGTAAAACTTACAGGACCAATCCAGTTACTATAATCAGTTCCACCACAATACCCTCGAACATAAACTTCGTATGCTGTATTTGTATTCAGACTCATGGCGTTATATGGATTATTTGATGCGGTTGATGTTCCTGATCCAACAGGAAGACCTGAGCCTTGTGCTTGAATTGCTATTTCCCATGACGCTTCAGTACTACCAGGCTGCCAAAAAATACTTGCCGAACTTGTAGATACATTTGAAACCGAGAGGCTAGTTATATTTGGACAAGAAGGAGGTACCTGTGAACTTATTGTTGGAGAATCAAAACAAAATCCCCAACCCCAGACTCCATTGTCATCATAAGAAATTCGATATTGAAAATTAGCAAGTTGATTCGTTGTGAATCCAGAGATATTTAAAGCGTCAGACGAGAACCCTACAGAGGTTCCACTGCAAAAATTATCATTTGGAGCATTTGGAGTTCCAGTTAAAGAAGAGCCCCAAACAACCCATGCAGCTGCATCTGCATCCCAATATTGAATTTGAAGTAATTCACCAATACTATGAAACACATAACTAGAACCAACAGTTAACCAGGTTTCACCTGCATTAAAAGCTGCTGTTAAATCTATAACCGGTGATGCCGCCGCAATATTGTCTACATGACCATTAGTTGCATCGTCATCATCATAAGCAAAGTTGCTCGATGTTCTTGGATCAGCTTCAAACACATCTGAACTCAGTAAATAGGTCCCTGAAATGGTCCAATTGTTATTTGGCCAATTGGCAGGCTGATTTACTATTTGAGCAATGCTAGTGTAAGAAGTAAATAGTAAAAAGGTTAGTAACAGTGTAATTTTTTTCATCATATTAGTATTAGTTATTCGCAATTTGTTGTTAAAGAGTTTATCCACTCCTCTATGAGTCTAACACCTTCTTGGTGTTGTAAAGTTCTTCCCAATAATGGCATTCTGAATTGTTCTGCTGTAGAAGAAATTCTAAAATGCAATATTGATTTATCGATATCATTTGGCACAATGATTTTTGTATAGGATTCAATTTGAGTATCTGGAGACACACAAACACCCATATTTGTAAGGTCATCATTTTCGTTATATGCAAATCGCATTGGTCTGTATTCGCAATAACTTTGTTCAGAATGACAATGGGCACAATTTATATCTATATAGGATCTTACACGAAGGTCTAATGGCTGAGCTTCATCATCCCATTTCACAGTAGTGATAATATTTGATGGTAAATTATCTTCTAAGAATCCTAATTCAATCCATTTGCTTAGTTGATTCATATCGCCTAGAGCATAATTGTAATTTTTATTTAAATTTTGTGGCTTAGGGCCAATAGGTACAGGTGTTCCAAATTTATTGTGACATGTAAAGCACTCATTACGTGAAGGAATGCGGTAATTGACAGATTTTAATACTCCGTTTTCAATCCAATCAAATGCAACAAAACTACCATCATCAGTAAATGTTGCTTCTGTTTGATCTTCATTCCAAACATATTTTGCAAAATCCCACCCATCTTCAGTTCTAAACATGAGCCTTGTTTCTAAAATCTTAGTTTCATTTGACGGCTGTACATTGTCATAGTAAAAATTCTTAATCAAGACAGCTCCTACTGGAAAATCCAAAGGGGTATAATCGCTAACGTAATTTGCCTTCTCATTAGATGGCAACCAAACAAATCGTTTTTTATGTGCGTAATCGCTAAATAAAGGGGAATTTAAATCGTAAGGGATAACGCTAAATACTGGAGTTAAATTGTTGAGAGCTCCTTCAAAGAAGTTGTACTCTGAAAGTGTTTGATAGGGCACTTCAGCTAAGTCAAAATTAACAGGTGAAACAGGTTGAACCGTAATATTTACAGTTTCAGTGTTGCAATCTTGTGGATTTGCATTATTACAGATCGTATACGTAAATGAGTCTTGACCATAAAAGTTTAAATTTGGAGTATATCTTACAGTGTCATCACTAGGATTACTCGGTGTATTATTGGTGTCTAATATTACTATCATAGCGTTTTGAGAATTACTCACGCTAAGTAGGCCTTCATTGGGAATGTTTGTATCGTTATTAAGGACATCAATTTCTATAGATGAACCTTGAGCCACCTGAATGTTATCAGGAGTAGTTTCAATGTCTAATGCTACATACTCATCATTTGAAGCACATGAAAATAATGCTAGAACTCCAAGTAATATTATTAAGCATTTTTTATTCATAAATAAAAACGAACGCTAATATATAAAATAATTAATTTATTTTATACTAATGGCTTACATAGTAAGACATTCTAAAAGTTAAAAACCCTACCTCTAGTCAAAAATTAAGTCTCAAAACCACTCTGATAAATGAATCAATTTTTTCAATTTGTGCTTTCAATTTATTGTTTAATAAATTTTTGACTTTTAATTTGATTACCAGACATGATTCTTAAAATGTAATTTCCAGAACTTAAATGGGAAACATCAATACGAGTTGATTTAAGGGTTGCATTTACAACACGTTTTCCCGTCATATCAAATACGGTATAAAAAGCGCCATTTAATAGTTCTATTGAATTCAGGTTCAGTACATCTTTTGTCGGATTTGGATATAGAATCAAATCTTCTGCAAAATAGTCATTTGTGCCTAAAGTTGAAGACCCTTCATTTATAATAATAGAATCATTAATTGTAGGATTATTGATGGTATCAATAATTCCTGAAGGCCAAAAGATTCTAATGTAATTTATTGCTGTATCTGCTCCAATTCCAAAATGAGTATTTAAAGAACTCATATGTCTAAAACCAATACCACTCGTAACATCTCTAATTTGAGTTCCAGAAGCCGTATTTATTTCAACACGTGCTCCAATTCCATTTATATTACTATAACCACCACTTTGGTCACCAACGGTTACAATTTTGATCCAATTATTACTATTCGTATCATTAATATAAAGACTCCCATTAAAAACATCTAAGAACCCATCATTGTTTACATCTCCAATTGATCCACTAATTGGACCAGCAAAAACATTAAATGTTAAATCCCCATTTCCGAATAGAACAGAGCCGTTAGATAAAATATCTAAGAACCCATCATTATTAAAATCGGCAGGAGCATTTTCAATGCCTTGATTCGCTAAGCCTACACCAGAACCATTGGTTACATCGGTAAATGTTAGGTCACCATTATTACGCATTAGTTTATGGTCATGACGTGTGCTAGAACCAACATACGCGTCCATATCACCATCATTATCAAAATCGCCCCAAGCGGCAGACCATGTTTGGATAATGTCTGCCAAACCAGAAGACGAACCGATTTCAGTATAAGTTCCATCGCCATTATTTCTATATAATTGGTTCGTTTTTCTTGCATCACTTCCTCCGCACTTTGCCATATACATGTCGATATCTTTGTCATTATCAAAGTCAATCCAAACGGAAGCATAATTACCTCCGAAAAAGTAATCACCCAAACCATTGGTATTTTCAAAAACCAAGTTATTACTGCCATCATTCATATAAGAAATACTAGGTGCAGTATCGTGACACACAAAGGCATCCAAATGCCCATCATTATTAATATCTACAAAATTTGAACGCTGAGAAAACACATCTTCTGGCCCAGAAATTTCAATAAATTCTACAGTATCAAATCCAGAAGCACCAGTTTGATTCGATCTCATAAAAGTCACACCATCGCCACCTCCGTAAAGTAAATCACTGTATCCATCGGCGTTATAATCGCCAGCGGCCAAACTCCAAGTAGGAAGAAAATCTGCTGATGTTGTGGTTTTTTGAACAACATCAAAGCCACTTCCATTTTGTAAATTGACATATATACTTGAGGTGCTAATAGACACTAAATCATCTAAATAATCACCGTTCATATCAACGAGAGCTCTATCGTAAGTCCCTGAAATATTAGCAGATTGACTTGTAAATGAAACTGCTGCTGAAGCAGAAGAAGGAGGAACTGTTGTTTCCTCAGTAAGTGTAAAGTCAAAATTACTGCTATTTGATCTTTCATCGTCCCAAACAACATAATAAGTTTGACCTAATGTCACATTAAATGTTATGTATGATAAATATGAATACGTATTACTTCCAGGATACACACCAGAATCATCATCACCAATTACACAAGTTAATGCACCACACGAGCCTGTATAAATGTTGACTTTTGTGTCTTTATCAGCATTAATTACAAGGTCTGAACTAATGGTAACAGTATAATCAGAATCTGGAGTATATTTAAGCCACTCAGCAAAATCAACATTACTGCTGTTAGTGCTGCCATCACAATATGAACTAGGTAATTCAGACCCATTTATAGTGCCAATTGAATACGTACCCGCTGTAATAGTGCTTGCATTCGATGCATCAATACAAGTGTCATAACTCTGTGCATTAAGTGATAAAGTTGCAAAAAAAAGTGACAGGGAAAGTAATCTTGTTTTCATAATAAATTTTTTAATAGGTTTAGACTAGTTACAATTAATATTTAAAGAGTTAATCCACTCTTCAATTAGTGCTACACCAGCATTATGTTTTAAAGTTCTACCAAATAGAGGCATTCGTAAAAATTCTTCAGTTGATATTAATCTTGCTATGAGTACTGATGTATCCGCATTTCCAGGATTAACAATATAGGTTAAAAGTGGATCAAAAACTGTATGAGCCTCAACACACACGCCTAAATTTGATATATCAGACGATTCATTAAACGCGAATCTTACAGGTCTGTAATCGCAATGCCCATTGTCTGAATGGCAATGTGCACAATTAATATCTAAATAGGATCTTACTCTTAATTCTAATGGTTGAGAATCATCTTCCCAATTGACCAAACTTTCTATATTTAATGGATAACTATCCAAATATCCCATTTCAACCCATTTTTGAAGTTGATTCATCTGACCATCTGCATAAGTATAGGATTTATTTAAATTTTGTGGTTTTGGTCCAATCGGTAAGGCGGTTTCCGCTTCAATAGATTTATGGCATGTAAAACACTTCGATTCTGCAGGAATTCTGTAATTCACAAATTGCGTTTCATTTTCTAATAGAAAATCAAATGCTTTGAATGAACCACTTAAATCAAAACTCGCTTCTGTTAGGTCATCATTCCAAACATAATTGGCAAATACCCAACCGCTTTCCTTTAAGATCATTAGTCGAGTTTCAATTAGCAAAGTAGTCACGTCAGGCAGCACATCATCATAATAAAAATTCTTGATAAAAACGGTCCCAATAGGAAAATCGATAACCGAATAATCATTTAGGTAATTAGCACTCTGACCATCTGGCATCCAGATAAATCTTTTTTTATGCGCGTAATCCGTAAATAACGAAGAATTTAGATCATATGGTAAAACGCCATAAACAGGATTGATGTCAGACAAATTACCGTCAAAGAAGTTGTATTCTGAAAGGGTTTGATAGGGTACTGATTCGATATCAAATATCACTGGTGATACTTGTATGGGATCAATTTGTATTGGCACATAACTATCTTCATCAGTAGCACAAGAAAATGCAACCAAAGCAAACACAGATAGGTATATATATTTGACGTAATTATTAAACATCTACAGTAAAATTTGGAGTACTAATATAGTTATTAACAGTAAATGCGAATAATTAATTAGTTGTATTACGTGTTTTTACTGCCAACAAGATGAAGCGTATCTCCTTTTAGTTTAAATAGATACATACAATACAAGGTGTTAGCTCAAACATGTATGAAATGCATATATCGTAAAAAAAGTCTAACTCTTAGGCATTTCTATTTTGGAAATGAAGCGCTTTATAATAATTTTTGCAAAATTAAATACTCAGCAATTTGTATCGTATTTGTGGCAGCACCTTTACGGAGATTATCACTTACAATCCAGAGATTTAATGAATTAGGTTGAGAGCCATCTCTACGAATGCGCCCAACAAAAACATCATCTTTACCTTCAGCATATATTGGCATAGGATAGGTGTTTACATCTATATTGTCTTGAAGCACAACTCCCGGGGAATTATTTAAGATTTTTCGGATGTCATTAATATCAAAATCGTGTTCAAATTCAATGTTAACTGCTTCACTATGTCCTCCCGATGTAGGGATTCTGACCGCAGTTGCAGTGACTGCAATGGTTCGGTCATCAAGAATTTTTTGCGTTTCTAGAACCAACTTCATTTCTTCTTTGGTATACCCATTTTCTTCAAAAACATCACAATGCGGAATTGCATTTCTGTGAATTGGATACGGATATGCCATCTCTCCTTTTATGCCTGCGAGTTCGTTTTCTAATTGCTTTACCGCCTTGACGCCTGTTCCAGAAATTGATTGATATGTAGAAACGACGATGCGTTTGATTTTGTATTTTTTATGTAATGGCGCAAGTACCATTACCATTTGAATTGTTGAACAATTTGGATTCGCAATAATTTTATCTTGATTCGTAAGCTGAGAAGCATTTATTTCAGGGACAATTAATTTTTTAGTTAAATCCATTCGCCATGCAGAAGAATTATCAATAACCGTTGTTCCAACTTCTGCAAATTTTGGAGCCCAAACCAAAGAAGTGTCGCCTCCAGCAGAAAATAAAGCGATATCTGGTTGTTTTGCAATTGCATCTAACATACCAATTACTTTGAATACTTCCCCTTTAAATGTTATGCTTTTACCTATAGATTTTTCGGATGCAACAAGGATTAATTCCGTAATTGGAAAATTACGTTCTTCAAGAATTTTTAACATTACTTCGCCAACCATTCCAGTGGCTCCTATAACGGCTACTTTCATTTTTTGATAAATTTATAGGACAAAAGTAAGTATTAATTCATTTTAAAAATCTAAATGCCCATAAAAAAACCGCCTCTATATAGAAGCGGTTTTTAGGGTCAAATAATTGACTAAAGTCTATTTTATTTTTTTAATAAATCTCTTATTTCAGATAATAAATCGTTGTCAGAGGGACCCGCAGGAGCTGCAGGAGCTGCAGGTGTTTTTGTCTTATTATATGCTTTGACAATTATAAACATTACAAGGCCTACAATTATCAAGTTAATTATGGTATTTATCCAAGATCCGTAAGCAATGACTGCAGCACCAGCTTCTTTAGCGGCAGCAAGAGATGCATATTCTTGTCCGTCCATGGCATAGTGAAGGTCTTCAAAATTCATTCCTCCTGCAAAATATCCAATAAAAGGCATGGCAATATTTGATACGAAACCTTTAATAACAGAGCCTAGGGCGCCTGCCATAATTACTGCAACAGCAAAATCAATGACGTTCCCAGTCATGATAAAATTCTTGAATTCTTTAAGCATAATTTATAGTATTAAGTTAGTATTATTAGCCTAAATCTACTAAAAAATCAACATATGTTAAAGCCTGTAAAGTGATTATTTGGAAATCACCCGTTTGATTCGTTGGGATATAGCAGTGATAATTTCATAGGAAATTGTCTGAGCAGATTTGGCAAAATCACGGGCATTTGAGCTAAGAGAATCACCAAAAACAATGACCTCATCACCTTCCTTACATTCAATATTTGTAATATCTACCATAATCATGTCCATGCAAACATTTCCAACTATAGGAGCCCTCTTTGAATGAATAATTACGAACCCCTTCCCATTACCATACTGTCTACCAATACCATCAGCATGACCTATTGGAAGTGTCGCGGTTTTAATATCCCCATCACTTTTAAAGGCTCTATTATAGCCTACGGTTTCACCTTTTTCGACAATATGAATTTGAGAAATTATTGTTTTAAGCGTTGCTATTGGTAACAGTGTTTTGTGCTCTTTTTCCGAATTTCCGAAACCGTATAAACCAATCCCGCATCGTACCATATCAAAATGTGCCTCAGGATAATTGAAAATTCCAGATGTGTTGCAAATATGAATCCATGGTTTATAACCAATGGTTGTAATGAAGTTTTTTACAATTGATTCGAAGGTTTTAATTTGAGCTAAGGTAAATTCTCGTTCATTTATATCTTCGCTAGCGACTAAATGTGAAAATATAGATATGACATTAACCGAATTTGTGTTTTTTAGAATATCGACAATAAAATTAATATCAGATTCCCAGAACCCTAATCGATTGAGTCCAGTGTTAAATTTAATGTGAATTGGATAATTGGTTTGCTGTTTTAGAGACGCAATTTTTATAAATTCGTTTAAGACTTTTGCATTATAAATGCTTGGTTCTAAACAACGATCAATTAAAGTTGCAAAATTTACTGCCTGAGGATGTAAAACTATAATTGGTTTCGTAATTCCTGCATCTCGTAAAACCACACCTTCACTAACATAAGCTACTGCCAAGTAATCGACATCTAATTCTTGTAGACTTTTAGCAACCTCTACAGCATCACTGCCGTAGGCAAATGCTTTAACGACGGCTAAAAACTTAGTGGTTCCATCGAGCTTTGATTTGATATATTCGAAATTGTGCTTAAGTGATTTTAAGTTAATTTCAAGTATAGTTTCTTGAGCTTTAAGCATTAGAATTTTTTGTTTTAGGCTCGATTTCTACGGCATCATTGACTTTCATGTTTCGTACCTTATCTCGTAACATAGCTTTATAAAAAGCTGCACGGCTTAAGGGCTCATATTCATCAACTTCACCAAGTAATACAAGGTCATCACTTTTTGCTTTTCTATAACTGTACTGCGCCAAATTACCAGTTCGTGTGCAAATGGCATGTACTTTAGTTACGTATTCTGCGGTGGCCATTAATGAAGGCATTGGGCCAAAAGGATTTCCTTTAAAATCCATGTCGAGTCCTGCAACAATTACTCGAATTCCTTTATTCGCTAAATCGTTGCACACTCTAATTATTTCGTCATCAAAAAACTGGGCTTCATCTATTCCAACCACATCACATCCATCAGCCAAAATTGGAATATTAGCTGCAGCTGGAACTGGTGTAGAACGAATTTCATTTGAGTCGTGTGAGATTACTTTTTCTTCATCATATCTCACATCAATTGCCGGCTTAAAGATTTCAACTTTTTGCCTAGCAAATTGTGCGCGTTTAAGTCTGCGAATCAATTCTTCCGTTTTACCAGAAAACATTGAGCCACAAATAACTTCAATCCACCCAAATTGTTCTTTATGATTTACTGTATTTTCGAGAAACATTTTGTAATTTTAACACTAAAACCTAGCAATTGTTCGTTTGTATAAAGGTGACGCAAATTTATTAAAAAACAAAAATCTAAATTGCATTAAATTTTAAAAGTTATGAAGAAGAAGTTGGAATCTGAATTAGTCAGTATAGCGCATAGAATTTTGAAATTAAAAGGGAAAGAAGACGCTATTAAAATGCACGCTGAGGTAGCTGCTTTATATGAAAAGCTAACTGTTTTAAAGTTTGCTCATAATAATTTTGAAGGTGATATGCCTACTATTGGTGGTGATTCTTCATTTTTTGAAATGCTTGACACGGCCTTTAATAATAAAGTAAGTGACAACATAGAGGTAGAAGATAAAATCTATATAAATTTAGATGATATAGAAGAAGATGATATTATGGAACCAGTCATGGAGAAGATTAAGGACATGGTAGCCCAAATGCCGCAAGAAACACAAGCGGTAGATGCTATTTTTGAAGCTGCAACATCTCAAAAGGAACATAAAAATAGTTTGGAAGATATTACAGCGGGCTTTGACGAGATTCCAGTTTTTGAACCTGTTACTGATATTTCACCAAAAGAAGACATAAAAAAATCTCTTAATGATAAACTGAAAAGAGGAGGTTTAACAATTGGTTTGAATGATAAACTCGCCTTTATTAAACATCTTTTCGATGGAAAAGCTGAAGATTATGATCGTGTATTATCGCAAATTAACACAGCAACATCTTTAGAAGATGCGACGCGTTTAATTCAGGATATTGTTAAGCCCGATTATAACCTTTGGGAAGGGAAAGATGAATTTGAGAATCGATTTATGGAACTCATTGAAGGGCGGTTTAATTAATAATTTAAATAGACCCAACCAATAATAGGTTTAGGCTGATTTTTTATGCTTAAAATATAATAATACGTTCCTACAGGTAACAGTTTAGATGTTTCAGGGAAACCCATATTTGGTTTGCCATCCCAATTATTTTTGTAGTTATCACTTTGATAGATTTGAACGCCAAGCCTGTTAAAAATCTTAATCACATTTGTTGGATAGTTTTCTATACAAGGAATCACCAGATAGTCATTAAAATTATCACCATTCGGTGAAATACCATTTGGAATTTCTAAACAGTTATTAATCATCACTTCAGCACTATCTTCATTATTGGTCTCGTCTCTGTCAATTTCGTTTACTGTGTTTAAAAGAGCAACATTTAACAAGTCATGGGTTGAAATAATTTGAGCTGTAATTGTAAGTGTTGCAGACTGATTCGGAGCTAGACTCGTTAAATTCCAGAGGAAACTTATTTCATCGTAGCTACCCAAGGTTGTTGAATATGAAGAAAACACATAGCCTATAGGAAGGTTTTCATAAATTTCTATTTGTGTGGCAGTGGTTGTTCCTAAATTTGTAACGGTGATTGTAAACATTACCGTGGCACCAAGTGAAGTCTCTTCTGGGTAAACAGTTTTTAAAACTTCAATATCGACATTTGATGGGTCTTCAATAACCGTTAGAGTAGATTCTGTTTGAGACGTGTCAATATTATTTTGGGATGCAAAATTCGAATTTGTATTTGGATAGACTCCAATAGTATTTGAAGTTACATCTACTGAAAAACTACAACTTTCAATACCTTCAGGGATGGTTAAATCTGATATCCCAACAAAATCATCACCAATAGTACCACTAAATGTTCCTGTGCATCCATTGGCATTTACCCAAGAAATATTACTTGTTAACGTAAGTTCGGGTTGTAAAATATCAATAAATGAAATGTCACTCTGTGCTGGATTTGAAGCAACATTATGAACGGTAAAAGTTAAGGTGCTTTCTTGTCCAGTAAAAATAATTTCAGGATCATAAGTTTTTGTTAGTATAGGTGATATCACTTGAACATTACTAATTGAAATATTTGTTTCGGGAGTTATCTCTTCATTATTAATTTCACTAGGGAAAACCTCTGCTCTATTATTAAAAACACCTCCAATACTAGGTGACATTACTGGAATTGTAATTCTCAAGGTTGAACCAGCATCCATGCTCGGAATTATGCCAGAGATATTGTTTCCGTTAATATTAAAACTTTGAATACAATTGGCAGTTCCATTCTCAATTTGACATGTTGGAGTTCCAACTATAGAGAAAACTGGATTTAAATCGTTTGAAAAATCAGCATCTAGAACAATAGAACTCGTGTTACTATTTGTAATATCAACAATCCAATCGAATACGGTATTAATTGGTATAGTTGGAGAAGATGGTAAGGTTTGAATAATTAAATCAACACAAGGGGTGAAATATGTAGATACTGAAAAACCATTATTGGTTGGATTTCCATCAACACCGCCTCCATAGGCTTCTACATTAACATTATTTACAACTTCTATCGGCTCATTATCACAATCTGGAATCCAAGAATGTACAGTTCTAAAAGTAACTGAAGCTCCAGAAGGCATATACCAAGCATCCTCTTGGGTGATCTCCCAAAACACAAAATCACTAGAGCTTTCGTTAATTTCTAAATCAATATTTTGAATGGCAATACTTCCACAACTAGCGCCTCCACTAGCCGAAATACACTCTACACTTCTTAAAACACCAATTGAACCTATACTTGCTGCTAAATAGCGATCAGCCAAAGCCATAAAAGTATCTTCATCTCCAATATTTGTTGCAATAATTTCATAAGTCACGTCTTCCCATGGCATCGGATTTTGATCGGATGATCCTAAAGGGATTTGTGGGTTGATTTGAGTTTTGATTACAGATAAATCAGAATAAGGACATTCATCTGCTGGTAATAGTGTAATATAATCATCATCATAATTGTTACTATAATCAATATCGATGACTTCTAAGGGAATAATATTAATTGCGCTTCGTATTTGGGATGTGTAATTCTGAGGTGTTGGTGTACAAGTTGGCTCTAAATATTTTAGACGGGTTTGAACAGTAATTGTGCCACCAGCTGGAAAAGAAAAATCATTGGTATTCCAGGTCTGCCCGTTAAGACTAAAACTTACATCGTTACATGTGAAACTTCCAGTCACACCTATGCAAGTCACATTAATAAGATCCCACGAGCCAGCATTCGAAGATAAGTTTTGTATAAAGAATCGAATGGGAACATCGAAACTCCCAAAATTACTAACTATTGTTTCTAGAAGTACTTCATCCTCCCATGTTGTAATTGCAGCATTTGTTGGTGTCAGAATACTGGTTTCAATAGCAATATCGGTAAACAAACAAATTTCCGGCGCGAGTAAAAGTGTGTCAACACTATTGGATTCATTTGATGAGATATTAACGTGATCAAGTTCTAATTCAATATAGTTTTCAACATTAATGACGTCAGCTTCCTCAGCACAAATTCCTTCCAAGTATTTACAATTAATTTCAAATGTAATGCTCCCGTTTATAGGAAAAACAATTGGACTGTTCAGCCGATAAATTTCTACTCCCGAATTTACCAAAGAAGTGATATTAGGGACATCAATAGAATCTGGACACACAACACCATTTGTTGCAGAAATACATTCTACAGACTGAATTTGTGCAAGAGGTTCCCCATTTTGAATAGGGATGCTACTTGCTATTAAGGTAAAGTCATTTAGAGGAAAACCAATAATACTATTGTTAGTAATTGTCGTTCTATAAGTTACAGTATCTCCCCATTCCGTGATTGGAACTCCAGGAGATGGTGTGATTTGATTGTGAACTACAGTAAAGTCTATATCTGCATCTACGACATCAATTGAAATGATAGATTGATTATTAGAAGGATCAATATCATTAATTGAATTAGGTGGAAAAATGGTAACGTCGGTTGCAATTCCCCCAACAACTGTCGGAGCAATTACAATAATTTTTACTTCAACGCTAGAATTTGTTGGAAGTGACGCAATGGTACCCGTTAGGATGTTTCCAGTTGTAAGGGCAAAATTCGCGACATCACTAGCACCTCCATTAGAAGTTTGAGACACATAAGACGCAACAGTCGAGCTAGGGTTTATTATTTGTGAGAAAGTGGCATTTTCGACCAGATTACCAGAATTAATTATAGTAACGATATACTGAAATTCTTGATAAATATGGACTTGAGAAACATCAGCATTGTTTGTATTCTGTGCTTCGACAATAACTGCTAAATCCGTCGTTTGTGAATATGATTGTATAACTAGACAACAACATAGCAAGTAAAATAATAAGTGTTTCAGCATTAATTGTTTAAATGGAAGATGTTAATTATCAAAAAAGGTTGCGTTAAGATAGTTTAAAAGATTGTAAATTTGAAATTCAATCTTATCTTAATCATTTATGAGCAAACTCTATATTGTTCCAACACCAATTGGTAATCTAAAAGACATCACTTTTAGAGCAATTGACGTTTTAAAAGAAGCGGATTTAATTTTGGCGGAAGACACACGAACTTCAGGCAAACTTCTTAAACATTTTGAGATTGGTACGCATATGCAATCGCATCATATGCATAATGAGCATAAAACGGTTGCTGGATTAATTCAGAAATTACAAGGAGGAATGACCATTGCTTTAATTAGTGATGCAGGAACTCCAGCCATATCAGACCCAGGGTTTTTACTTACACGTGCTTGTGTTGAAAATAATATTGAAGTGGATTGCCTTCCAGGAGCAACTGCTTTTGTACCCGCTTTAGTGAATAGTGGATTACCAAATGATAAATTTGTATTTGAAGGCTTTCTTCCTGTTAAAAAAGGACGTCAAACGCGATTTATACTACTTGCTGAAGAAACTAGGACCATGATTTTTTATGAATCACCACATAAACTAATTAAAACACTCGCTAATATTTGTGAGTATTTTGGAGATGACAGACCCGTTTCAGTTTCACGTGAACTCACAAAATTGTATGAAGAAACTATTCGGGGAACTGCAAAGGAAGTTTTGGCGCATTATACCAATAAACCTCCAAAAGGAGAAATTGTTATTGTTGTAGGAGGGAAGCACTAATGGAAGACTTACTTCATGACATAAGACAATGTACCATTTGTAAATCTCATTTACCATTGGGTCCTCGGCCAATTGCTACAGCACATCCTAAATCTAAAATTGTCATTATTGGGCAAGCGCCCGGAACTAAAGTGCATGCATCAGGAATTCCTTGGGACGATGCTAGCGGCAAACAATTACGGAAATGGCTCAATGTGTCTGATAAGGACTTTTATGACACGAGAAAATTCGCAATAATTCCTATGGGATTTTGTTATCCTGGGCGTGGAAAAACGGGTGATTTGCCACCAAGACCAGAATGTGCTCCACAATGGCATCAGCAATTATTTGATTTTATGCCCAATGTTGAATTGGTAATTTTAATTGGGATGTATGCGCAAAGGTATTATTTGAAAAAAGAAGCTAAACGCACCTTAACAGAAACGGTTGCCAATTATAAAGACTACTTACCACAATTTTTGCCAATACCACATCCATCTCCCCGCAATCGATTTTGGTTGACAAAGAATCCTTGGTTTGAAAAAGAGGTTGTACCACAATTACAGCAACGTGTTAAGCAGCTGATATAGTTATATTATCTTAAACGTGCTTTCCTTTTTCCCAACCATGCTTTCCAAGATACTGATCACCACTTTCAACAGCGCCATCTTCAATAGAGGTCCCCATAGAATCATTCCATCGGTTTAGGTATCCAAATAATGAAATTACACCGAGCATCTCAACAATTTCTCCCTCATCCCAATGTTCATGTAAACGCTTTTGAATGGTTTCATCTACTGCATTAGGCACTAATGAAGCAGCTAAACTAAAATCCAAGGCTGCACGCTCTGCCTCAGAAAAAGAAGAATGTGTTCGGTAGTCCCAAATATTATCCAATTGTTCTTGTTCAGCACCATAGCGTTCAGCAGCTCGAATAGCATGCGCTTGACAATACCTACATCCAGTGGAGTTAGAACTGACCCAAGCAATCATTCTTTTTAATGCTGAAGTCACCCTACCTTCATTTGCCATTACAGCTTTATTTAAATTAATAAAAGCTTTGGAAATTGCTGGCCGACGTTGCATTGTTAATACAGAGTTTGGACAAAATCCAAGGGTCTCGTTAAAGAACTCTGCGAGGGCTTTTGTTTCTACATCATGGTCTGCTGATAAAGGTGTAACTAATGGCATAATTTTATTTTATTAGTGGTATTTTTGAAGGAACAAGAAACATCCACAATAAAAAGTATTATAATACAACTTCTGTTTTATGGATGTTCATTGTGTCAAAGTTATTAAAATATAATTACACAATAAACAAAAAAATCTTCACATATGGCAGATAAAGTCACGACTCAATGGAAAGGAAATATGGTGTTTGAATCTGATAATCCAAGATGGTCTTCTATTATGATGGATGCATCAAAAGATTTTGGAGGCACCGATTCTGGAATGGCACCTAAAGCAATGATGTTATCGTCTTTAGCTGGATGTTCTGGTCTAGATGTCGTATCCGTTTTAAATAAAATGAAAGTTACAATTGATGATTTCAAAATGATTGTCGAAGGTGAATTGACAGATGAACACCCTAAGTACTACCATACCGTTTCTGTAGCGTATCATTTTTATGGTGAACATCTAAATGAAGGCAAAATAAAAAAGGCTGTAGATCTTTCAGTAGAAAAATATTGTGGCGTCATGGAAATGTTTCGTCAGTTTGCTACAGTAAAAATCGCAGTCCATTATCATAATAAATAGAGAATATTTTCTATATTCGCATATGCGTTGGACACTCAAACCAAAACCAGAGACTACTAAAACAGTTAAATTAGCCGAGGCGCTTCAAGTTGAGCCATTAGTGGCAACCTTATTATTGCAACGAGGAATAGAAACTTATGAAGCGGCGAAATCATTTTTCAGACCAAGTATAAATGATTTACATGACCCATTCTTAATGAAGGATATGGACAAAGCAGTTGCGCGTATTGAAACTGCATTTCTTCAGAATGAAAATATTTTAGTATATGGCGACTATGATGTTGATGGAACGTCATCAGTAGCCTTAATGTCTTCGTATTTAAAAACACGCTCAGAGACTATCGCTACCTATATTCCAGATCGCTATATGGAAGGCTACGGCATTTCATACAAAGGAATTGATTTTGCAGAAGACAATGATTTTTCTCTCATAATAGCACTTGATTGTGGAGTTAAAGCAATTGAGAAAGTCGCTTATGCAAAAGAAAAGGGTATTGATTTTATTATATGCGATCACCATAGACCGGGAAATGAACTTCCTGATGCTTCTGCCATCTTGGATCCAAAGAGAGACGATTGTAAATACCCTTTTAAAGAATTATGTGGTTGTGGCGTAGGATTTAAATTAGTTCATGCATTGGCTCATAATCAGGGAGAATCAGTTGAAGATCTGGCCGAATATTTAGATTTAGTTGCAACAGCAATTGGTGCGGATATTGTACCCATTACAGGAGAAAATCGTGCTTTGGCATACTTTGGTTTACAGGTAATCAATACAAATCCGAGACCCGGAATTAAAGCTATTATAAATCTGGTTGAAAAAGATGAGCTTACGATTACCGATGTTGTATTTATTGTGGCGCCAAGAATTAATGCTGCGGGTCGTATGAAACATGGAAATTATGCGGTCAATTTATTAACTGAAACAGACTATGATTTAGCTAAAAGTGGGGCAGCAGAAATAGAAATCTTTAATTCGGATCGTAAAGATGCGGATAAGCGAATTACAAAGGAAGCACTTGAACAAATTGAAATATTGAATGAACAAGAACGATTTACAACTGTAGTTTATGAGGAATCCTGGCATAAAGGGGTTATTGGTATTGTAGCTTCAAGACTTATAGAAACCTACTATAGACCAACTTTAGTATTCACGAAAAGTGGAGACAAATTGGCGGCGTCAGCACGCTCGGTTAGTGGATTTGATGTCTACAACGCATTAGAAGCCTGTTCAGAACATATTGAGCAATTTGGCGGCCATAAATATGCAGCTGGATTAACTCTTAATGAGGAAAAATATGATGATTTTAAAAATGCTTTTGAACGTGTTGTTTCTCAAACCATAGACAAATCTTTATTGACTCCTGAAGTTAAAATTGACGCACAGATTGATTTAAAAGAAATCACGCCTAAATTTTATAGAATTCTGCGTCAATTCGCACCATTTGGACCAGGAAATATGACGCCAATTTTTATGACAGAATATCTAAAAGATACTGGTTATGGGAAATGTGTTGGTGAAGACGACACCCATTTACGAATGACTGTGACCCAATCGGGTGTTGAAAAGTATGTTTGTATTGGTTTTGGATTAGGAGATAAACTGGAACTTGTTTCTAATAAGAAACTATTTAAATCCGTGTACGCTATTGACGAAAACCACTGGCAAGGTAATGTGTCGCTTCAACTGAAATTACGAGATCTAAAACAGCAATAATCTAATGGCGAAAAAAGACCCGTACGCTGCTTTACGAATAAAAGAATTCAACATATTTATTGTGTTACGATTTGCCTTAGTATTTGCTTGGTCAATGCAATTTATTGTGATTGAATGGCAGGTGTATTCCTTGACAAAAGATCCATTGTCGCTTGGTATTATCGGGCTGATGGAGATTATTCCAGCGTTTACCATGGCATTGTTTGCCGGTCATATTGTTGATCAAAAGGAGAAAAGAAACCTCTTGGCCATATGTATCGCCGCATTTTCACTTATAAGTTTGGGTTTGTTTTTATTGACATGGCCAAAAGTAATTGCAGATTGGTCTACCAATTCAATTTTGTATGGCATTTATACTTTGGTGTTTTTTGGTGGCTTTCTACGTTCATTTTTTGGACCTACCATTTTTTCATTGGTCGCTTTAATTGTTCCTAAAAAGATTTATCCCAATGCCGCTACCTGGAGTAGTTCTACTTGGCAAATGGCATCTGTTTTAGGGCCTGCTTTTGCTGGTTTTGCAATTAATTGGATTGGTGTGCATTGGGCGTTATGTATTGTATTTGGACTAGTTATGTTTTCATTAGTCGTTTTATTTCAAATTAAACGGAAACCAATTTTGAACCCTAAAATTGGAGAGCCCGTAATGCAAAGTTTAAAGGAAGGCGTCAAATTTGTATTTAAAACAAAGGCAATTTTAGGCGCAATTACTTTAGATATGGTCGCTGTTCTTTTTGGTGGAGCAGTGGCTTTATTACCTATTTTTGCACAGGATATTTTGGAAGTTGGTTCGGAAGGATTTGGGGTATTAAGAGCAGCGCCTGCAGTAGGTGCATTTTTAACGATGTTAATAACGGCCTATATTCCTATTAGTAAGAATGCTGGACTAAAATTACTGGGAGCTATTTTTGGATTCGGTATTTGTATTATAGTATTTGGATTGTCTTCGATCTTTTGGATTTCCGTTGTGGCATTATTTTTCAGCGGTGTTACAGATGGAGTGTCAATGGTAATTCGTCAAACAATTTTACAAATAAAAACACCAGATCACATGAGAGGACGTGTTGCATCAGTAAACTCCATGTTTGTGGGCTCTTCTAACGAGTTGGGAGCTTTTGAAAGTGGATTGACTGCTAAACTCATGGGAACTGTTACGGCAGTTGTGTTTGGAGGAACAATGACCTTAATAACGGTGGTCACAACAGGAATTGTATCACCTTCATTTAGAAAGCTTGACCTTACTAAGGATATTGAAGCGCATGAGAATAGTGACTAAGCTTTTATAAAATCATGGATTAAATTTACAATCTGATTAGATTTTTCTTCTGGAATAAAATGTTTGGCTTCGATAATATGGATGTTTTCCGCCTTTATGTTTAAATTCATAGGTACTTTATCTTTCATTTTTTCATAAACTAAAAATGAATCGTCTTTACCCCATATTAAAAGCTTTTGCATAGAAAGGTTTTCAAAAACCTTGGAGTAGTCGGGTAAATTATTACAGGTGTTTGAGAAGAAATGATACATGGCTTTAGTTTTACCTTCAAGTAATGGTTTTTTATAACCCTCTAGATCCGTTTTTGAAATTATATTGGCATTTGTTAGACCAGCATTAAATAAGCCTTTTAGCATGGCTTTTGTAGTAATTCCATTATTATACAATGCCATTATACATTTGGCCAAAAAGCCTTTTTTAAATCGAATAGGAGGTTTAAACCCTTCCTCATAAATTATAGTATTGAGTATGATAAGATTGTTAATACGATGAGGCTCTAGCTTTAATAATTCCCAAGTCCACAAGCCACCAGCATCATGAAACACATGATTCCAGTTATTAATCTGTAGACTATTCATTAATTCAATTAAGCGTTTGGCCTGTTCATTTGGAGCATAAATGTTATATCCTTTAGGCGAATCACTAGATCCAAATCCGAGCATATCGGGAACAATAACCCGATAGTTTTGTGAAAGTTGCTCAATCATTTTTCTATATAGCCATCCCGATGTAGGAACACCATGAAGTAACACCAAAACCTCACCTTGCCCTCTATCAATATACTTAATTGTACCATCTGAGGATAGAAAGGATTGTTGTTCTTTCCTAAATTGAGCGTATGTAGTCATATTGAATTGGTTTTGCTTTTGGTCGTATAAAGCAGTGATTACCTATTTATAAGAATTCAATTCAAAGGTATTGCCATCAAAAACGCCATAGGTATAATAATTAATCCAATCGCCCAGATTAATATATTTAGACTGGTCGTTGAGGTCAATATTTAGGGGTAAATGTCGATGACCAAACACAAAATAATCTCTATGTTTCTGGGTTAGTTTCTTTTTGCAGTATTGTACCAACCACTCTTGGTCTTCTCCTAAAAATTTAGCATCCTCATCTCCTGAAATCATCTTATTTTTAACTGACATGTAATGTCCAATTCGCATTCCAAAATCAGGATGTATTACCCGTTTAAACAACCATTGACATATTGGATTTGTAAAAACTTTTTTCATTCGTTTATAACCTTTATCGTCAGGACCAAGACCATCACCATGACCAATAAAAAAAGACGTTTGATTGAAAGTGAATTCTTGAGGTTTGTGAAAAACAGGTATTTGTAGTTCTTCTTCAAAATAACCGCTCATCCAAAGATCATGATTTCCAACAAAGTAATAAATTGGAATTCCAGAGTCCGAGATTTCGGCAAGCTTTCCGAGCGTTCTGGTAAATCCTTTTGGGATTACTTTTTTGTATTCCATCCAAAAATCGAATAAATCACCAAGCAAAAAAATGGCAGCAGCATCCTGTTTGATTTCATCTAACCAAGCTACAAATTTCTTTTCTCGTGGTAAGGATGCTTCTTTGGTAGGCGCTCCTAAATGATTATCACTAGAAAAATATATTTTTTTTCCATCCTGAATTGATATGTGATGCGAATTAGTCATTATCAATCGCAAACCATTCGGCAAAAGATGTCGCTGTTTCCTGTAGTTTTAAAGAGTGAAGTTTAATGTTTTTTGGTAGTCGTTTTTTGATTTTTGAGGCAAAATCAATAACCATCATTTCGCTAGTAGGCTGATAATCGACTAATAACACATTGTGATCTCTAGCTTCCAATTCCTTTGCTAACTCAATATGAGGTGTGTTTTTATTAAAAACAGTTGCATGATCAAAAATATCAACGATATCTTCTTTAACAATTTTTTTAAGGTCACCAAAATCAATTACCATCCCGAATTTCACGTTGGATTGATCAGTAATAGGTTGACCAATTACTGTCACTGATAATCTGTAACTATGGCCATGCACGTTTTTACATTTACCGTCGTAACCATAAAGCGCGTGCCCTGTCTCGAATGAGAATTGTTTTGTAATTCGTATGTTACTCATTAACGTCTTTTATTTTTATTGTAAAAATAAACTATAACTAGTACAATTGCCAATGCCAGAAAAAGTACATTCCCTCCCATATTAGTCTTTATTAATTCTAGTTTTATTATATCTATAAATTGCATATGCTATGATTACCAATACTACAAATGGCAACATTGAACCAATAAACACGCCAATTTCATAATTTGAATCTGGAGCATTATTCATTTTATCTTCGATATCTACATTTTGAATAAGACTTAGTAAAAGCATCGCTAAAATTTATAAATAATATGTCAAAGTTACGTCTTTTGTGAAAGCGGTAAAAATAGTTGTCTAAATTTAATTATTAATGGAAATCCTCTAGCTATAATCCAGAAAGTCATTGCGATAAATATAGCGAAGAGTTTATAATCGAGGTGATCTAGCCAAAACAATATAGGAATAAAAACCAAAAACGTTGAAAGCAATAAGATGTTACGAAGAATTTTCATTTTTCCAAGACCTTTAAAAATACCATCAAATATAAATGCTAAAGCGCAGAGTGGTTGCATGGCTAATACAATCCAGAACACTTCATAAAATGTTTTCAAAACCTCAGAATCATTTGTGAATAGAGTGCCCAACGGATAGTAAAGTATACCACCAATAATCGCAATAATGATTCCGATAATAATTCCATACTTAATTAATTTATTACTTAAATGAATGAGCGCTCTATATTCTTTTCCTCCCAACAGTTTTCCAGATAAAATATTACCTGCACTTGCATAACCATCAATTATAAAAGCACCCAGAAACCATAAATTTATAGCGATGGTGTATGCAGCAATATAAGCCGCTCCATATCCTGTAGCGAACTTAGTAGCAAAATATAAAGTAACGTTAAGAGCAATAGTACGAACAAATAAGTTAAGAATCATGAACACAAAACGCTTAATCTCTTTATTAAAAGGAAGATGTAATTTTAAAGGTATTTCAGTTTTTTTAAGTAAAAAGAAAGCTGCTGAAAGCGCCATAAACAATTGAGCAATCACACTGGCATAGGCTGCGCCTGAAATATGCATTGGAACAAGATAATCGTCAATTCCATACACCAGAATAACATCGAGAACAATGTTTATTGACGCACCGATAATCGCAATTATCATTGGATAAAATGTATTTTGTAATCCTCTAAACGCACCAAATACTGCAATAGTAAATAGCGTAAAAGGGAAACCGAATACTCGAATTCTATAATACTCTACGCTGTAATCTAAAATGATGTCTGAAGCATTGTAGAGCTTAAAAATTTGTTGTGCGAAAGGATAAGTGCCAATAATAATTAAGACACTTAGAGACGTAACAATAAAAATTGCTTGTGCAGGTAAGTTTTTTATTTTGTCTAGTTGATTTGCTCCGAGATATTGTGAAACTATAGATGAAATTGCGCTTCGGGTTTGTCCCAAAACCCAAATTAACATAGAAATAAAAGCACCAACAATACCTACGGCTGCCAATGACTCTGTTGCATTGAAGTCCATGTTTCCTACAATAGCGGTATCTGTAATAGAGAGAATTGGTTCAGATACACCGGCTATCAATGCAGGGATAGCAAGTTTGTTAATATGTTTTAAGCTAATATTTGTACTCACAGAATTAATTCATAACAATAGAATGGATGTTCACTTTGCTTCGGGAAATAAATTTCCCCTAATCGTTTATAGCCGCGAAGTTCGTAAAATTTTTGATTTCTTAAATTTTGAGAGAAGGTATCTAATCGAATAGAATCAAAATGATTATTTCGGGCAAAAGTTTCTGCAAAATCCATAAGTAGTCTTGCCTGACCCTTTCCTTGTTGATTTGGATGAATAGCTAAACGATGAATGTAAATGTTTTTTCCATCCGGTGTTAACCAAGGAATCGGATTGTATTCTTCATCTTTAATCTTAGATAAAACAATACATCCTATAACTTTTGAGTTTATTTCTTGTACGTATAATTCCTCTCGTTGGACATCAATTTCAAAAGGTTCTCTATTGGGATAGTGTTCGTTCCATTGAAATATACTGTTACTTGTCATGAATACAGCACAAGCTTTTGTAATGTCCAATATTCTGTCAATATCTGTAAGCGTTCCTTTACGAATCATTTATAATGTTTACTTTTGCACTTTATATCTTGTAAAGTTAGGTTTAAATTATTGATTATGAAGAAAATTTTAGTACCAGTAGGTTCCTCCAAGAATGCTCAAAGTCATTTACAGTATGCAGTTGATTTTGCGAAAGCATTTGGAGCAAAAGTTTATGTTGTGCAAGTATTTAATGTGTATACTAAAGCAGGCACAATGATTAAAGTTGACTACATTTTAGAGCGTGAAAGCAGAGCGTTTTTAAATAGCCATGTCGCTAAAATTGACACAAAAGGAGTTGAAATTATTACAAGAACTCTAAAAGGTGAGCTTGTAGATACAATTGAGTTAATCTGTAAAAATTCTAAAATTGATCTTATCTTATTAGAGCCAAGAATTAATTCTGAAAATGATGAGGTATATTTAGGAAAAACTTCTGGAAAAATTGTTAAGCAAACTAATATCCCAGCACTAATTGTTCCTGAAGGTTATAAATTTAGACCTATTATTTATGTGTTGATGGCTTTAAAATCTGCCATAATTAAAAAGGAAGATGCTTTGGTTCCATTAATAAGTATCAAAGACCATTTCAAATCGATAGTAAATTTATTATTGGTGAAAACACCACATCATAATGATGGAGATTTTGATGTTAATGATGAATTAAAAGCCTTAATTACAAATACAACGTACAGTGAGAACGGTACTACCTATCAAGGTGTTTTAGAACATTACAAAGACAATGATCCAGATTTATTGTGTGTAGTTAGACGTAAACGCGGCTTTTTTGTTAAGCTTTGGGAAAAGAATAAAATTTTAAAGAAAGATTTTCAGAGCTCGACATTACCTGTTTTGGTATTGAGTGGTTTAAAATAAGATTCGGGGATGTAGCTCAGCTGGCTAGAGCACTTGACTGGCAGTCAAGAGGTCGTGGGTTCGAGTCCCATCTTCTCCACTTGTATTATAGGGTGTTTCAAGAAGATTCTATATTTTATTTATCCATAAGGTTAAACATAGGTTAAACTAATCTATGTTTTTTTGAGATTATCAAAAGAGTGTTTTCGAATTTGGTTGTTTAAAATTCAAAAAAAACAGCTCAAAAAAAAAAGCGAGGCTTTTCCGCAAAGAAATTCAGAAGTAATTAATTATACTTGCTGCTGTAGCATCGTTAGTTTACAGTAATTACTATTTTGCCATTGTGTAGTCCATCTCCAAACCGTTGAATCGCCCAAGGGATTTTGTCAAAAGAATAAGGACCGTCTATAACGCATTTTATCTTGTTGTCCTCATAAAGTTGATTGATGTACTCCAAATCCTTATTAGCTTTTAACATAACCATGTAAACACGTTTCTTGCTAAATAACTTTAGTATTGGACTCATATAAAGCATTTGCAACAGATTACCAGATTTACCGCCAATTGAAACGTATTTTCCTTCCGGTTCTAGAACCTTTAAAAATTTCCATAGTGATCGATTGGTCTTGCAATCAAGGATTAAATCATATTGCTGATTTCTCTTAGTAAAGTCATCTTTTTTATAGTCAATTACGTTGTCAAAACCTTGAGTTTCCATCGCTTTTAATTTTTCACCTGTATCGACTCCTGTAACCTCTGTGTTGTATAGTTTTGCAATTTGAAGTCCAAATGAACCAACTCCACCACCACCACCGTTTATCAAGATCTTCTGGCCATCTTTAATCTGCCCCACATCCAGAAGGCCTTGTAAAGCTAGCATTGCTGCATGTGGAATACTTGCGGCCTCTTCAAAACTCATGCTATTTGGTTTTCGAGCTAGTGCTTTCTCATCTATGCAAATAAACTCTGCAAAGCTACCAAATCCGAATTGTGAGATGTCACCGTAAACAGCATCCCCAGCTTTAAACATTGTAGCATTATTTCCAACCTGTTCCACAATCCCAGAAAACTCCATTCCTGGGATTATTAATTTTTTTCTAGGACTAAATATTCCAAAGAATAGTCGATAAGAAAAAGGTTTTCCGGTGGTAATACACCAATCGTAATCATTAATGGTTGTTGCACAAACGTTAACCTGAACCTCAGTATTATTAGGGTCAGGTCGTTCTGTTTCAATAAGCTTAAGAACTTTGGCCGGTTCTCCGTAGTTTTTAATATTATATGCTTTCATATTTACTAATGTTCGTTAAGGCACATAGTTTACAAAGTTAAAGGCACATGCTTTACACAAGATTTTGACTTAGCCTAATTGATACTTGTTTGTCTCTTATTTTATTTTCGTTAAAGTAACCTAAAAATACGTCTCTAAAAAATACTCTCCAAATTCCATTTCCTTGATCCTCAGCACCGATGTATTTTCCCTTAAGTGATGCAGTCAAATATACCCAATAATATGACTTCCAGCGCATGGATCCGTTTTGGCATACTTTGATGACTTTCATTTTTGATGGGTAGTCATATTTCGATATTTTTTCAGGGTATGGTCTATTAGAAAAATCATGGCAATCTGCAGGGGTTTTCATTT
>MAAR01000016.1 GCA_002162765.1 Flavobacteriales bacterium 34_180_T64
AGTGATGTAACCTTAACTGGTGATGTAACCGATGAAGCGGATAACTGTACGCTTGATTTAGAAGCAACATATACGGATGCTACGGCTGATGGTGATTGTCCTAATGCGTCTATAATTACAAGAACTTGGACCCTTACCGATGAATGTGGTAACTCGACTACTTTAGATCAAACTATTAATGTGGTGGATTCAACACCGCCAACATTTACGGCTCCTGATGATATCACTATTGAATGTGATCAGGATGCGAGTGATGTAACCTTAACTGGTGATGTAACCGATGAAGCTGATAACTGTACACTTGATTTAGAAGCAACATATACGGATGCTACGACTGATGGTGATTGTCCTAATACGTATACAATTACTAGAACTTGGACCCTTATGGATGAATGTGGTAACACAACATCTTTAGATCAAACTATTAATGTGGTAGATACTACAGTACCAACAATCGTTGGAGAGTTCCAAGAAGTAATAAACATTAACTGCGATAATATTCCTGAGGTACCAGAATTGGTGTTTGAAGATATGTGTTCGACAGATATTACAGTCATTGGACCTATTGAAACAGTGAATGTAATTGATGAAGATAATTATCAAATTATCTGGACTTGGACTGTAAATGATGAATGTGGAAACGGAGAAACATATACGCAAACCATTAATGTAAGTATAGTTGATACGATTACAGCCGTGGATTCTGGATTATGTGTTTTAGATTTATCTATAGATTTATTTAGCTTGCTAAGTGGTGATGTAGATCAAAATGGAACATGGTCAGTTTCCTCTGGAGATGCAACCTTAAATGGAAGTTTCTTCGATCCTTCTCAGTTTTTAGATATCAATCAAGGATTTGATCCTGCAGTGCTAGGTGACTATATATTCACTTATACGCTTACGGATAGCGCTTGTCCTAGTGAAACTCAGGTAACCATTGCACTACATGATTTATGTGTGGTATTACCTTGTGGTGAAGAGGATGTAATCATTTCTAAAGCAGTAACTCCAAACGGTGATAATAATAATGAATTCTTCACTATCACAGGTGTTGAAACCTGTGGATTTACTGTTGAGTTACAGATATTCAACCGTTGGGGTGCTGAAATTTATAAGAATTTTGATTATGAAAATGATTGGAATGGAACTGCTCATAGCTCTTCCGTAGGAAGTCATGATAAGGTACCAACTGGAACATATTATTATATTTTAAATTTAAAGAATAGTGGATTAAAACCTTTTGCAGGACCAATCTACGTAGGAACAAAATAAAACTTGACCAATTATGAAGTTAGTAAAGTTTAATATCGTCGTTTTTATACTGTTTAATTGCTGGGTAAGTGTTGGACAACAGCTACCTCAATTTACACAGTATATGTATAACACAATCTCAATTAATCCTGCCTATGCAGGTAGTAGAGAGACATTAAGTATCGTTGGTTTACATAGAAGTCAATGGGTAGGTCTTGAAGGCGGCCCAACTACTCAAACAATTTCTATGCATGCCCCTTTAAGAAATGAAAAGGTAGGTATTGGAGTGTCATTTATTAATGATGAACTCGGTTATGAAAATTTTTCATACTTGTATGGAGATTTCTCTTACACTATTCAAACTAGCGAAAAAACCAAATTGGCCTTTGGTATGAAAGCTGGTGTGACACATTATACTATTGATCATGAATTATTGAATGATCCTTCTGTGGTGAATGATTTATATTTTGACGATGTTTCTAATAGATGGAGTCCAAATATTGGTGCTGGTGTATTCTTACATTCCAATAAATGGTACCTGGGTCTATCTGCACCTCGAATTTTAAATTCTGACTACAACAAAGGTAGAAATGGTAGTATTGATTATGTCTCTCTTGAGCGTATCAGTTATTATTTCACAGGAGGTTATGTGTTTGATTTAAGTGAAACTATTAAGTTTAAACCAGCAACTATGGTAAAAGCCACAAATGGTGCGCCATTATCTTTTGATATAACAGCAAACTTTTTATTCAATGAAACGTTTTGGCTAGGGGGATCCTATAGAATAAATGAATCTACCGCAGCCATCGGAGGAATCGCTGATTTCCAAGTGTCTAAACAATTACGTTTAGGATATGCTTACGAATATCCGATTTCAGACTTAAGAGCCTATACAAGTGGAACCCATGAAGTTCTAATTATGTTCGAAATATTTAAGAGTAAACGAATTAAATCGCCTAGATACTTCTAAAAAACACATCACGATGAAAACAAAATTATGTATATTAATATTCGCTTTAGGTAGCACTTTCATGGTAGCTCAAACAAAGCTCGCCGATAAGTTTTTTAGCAACTATGCTTATGTCAAAGCTAGTGAACTTTATGAAGCTGCGGTGAATAAAGGAGACGATAGTAAGCATGTTCTAACGCGTTTAGGAGATTGCTATTATAATAATTCCAATTCTGAGAAAGCAGTGTTATGGTATGCACAAGCCATTAACAAATATGAAACAAGTATAGATCCAGAATACATCTTTAAATATATCCAATCTTTAAAAAGTTTAGGGAAATATGACGAGGTAAATACACAAATTGAGACCTTTAAAACTCTGCAAAATAATGACAGACGTTTTGAAGATTTTGATGTTGAAAAAATGGATAAATTATCTCAAAAAGATGATAAAATAATTGTTAATATTTTGAATTTACCTTTTAACTCTGGTCTATCAGATTTCGGATCTTATATCCATAATAATCAATTATATTTTGCGTCTTCGCGAGGAGATAATAGTAAAATTTACACTTGGAATAAAGAACCTTTTTTAGACATTTATCAAACTTCGGTTGAAGAAAAAGATGGAAAAATTGAATTTGGCACACCCGATTTAATTAGCGCCTCTAAGTTGAATTCTGAATATCATGAGGCTTCGGTAGCCATCACCAATGATGGTAAAACAATGTATTTCACACGAGATAATGTCACTAGAAAAAACAAATTAAATTACGATAAAAAAGGAACCACACATTTAAAAATTTATAAGGCAACCCTTGAAGGTGAAAGCTGGGAAAATATAAAAGAGTTACCTTTTAATGATGAGCTTTACTCTACGGGGCATCCTACGTTAAATGCAGACAACACAAAATTATACTTTGTCTCTGATCGCGATGGAGGTTTGGGTCTGACAGACATCTATGAAGTAGATATCCTTGGAATCGATTCTTATAGTGAGCCTAGAAATATGGGAGAAACTGTAAATACTAAAGGTCGTGAGATGTTTCCTTTCGTGAGTAAAGATAGTATCCTTTATTTTTCTTCGGATGGACATTTAAATCTAGGATTATTAGATATTATGAAATCTGAAGTTCTAAAAAAACCATCTGCGAAAGCAGTAAACATGGGCGCTCCTTATAACAGTGGTTATGATGATTTTGCATTCTTTATTGACTCTAGTGATGAAGAAAGCTTCGGTTATTTCTCATCAAATCGTCCTGAAGGACAAGGAAGTGATGACATCTATAGTTTCAAAGCGTATGTATGCTCTCAAAAAATAGAAGGTATTACGCGAGATAAAGAAACCAGTGCAATTCTAAGCAATGTAACAGTAAGACTTATAGATGAAACTGGTAAGGAAATTGGAGAAGTAACCTCAGACGAAGATGGAGCTTATGAGTTTGAAGTTGATTGTAATAAAAAATATACTGTAGTAGGTAATAAAACGGATTATAAAGACGATCAAAAAGACGTAGAAACTGATAATGAAAATGAAAAAATTAATGAAGCAGATTTATATCTAGAATCTTTAATAAAAGCCAATCAAATTGTTATCAATCCAATCTTCTTTGATTTTGACAAATGGAACATAAGAACTGATGCGCAATATGAATTGGAACATATTATTGATGTCATGAGAGCAAATCCAACGATGGTAATAAAACTTGAATCTCATACTGATAGTAGAGGAAGTGATAAATACAATATCAAATTATCGGATAGAAGAGCCAAATCTACAAGAGATTATATAGTATCTAGAGGCATTGAAGCTAATCGTTTAGAAAGCGCTATTGGATATGGTGAAACAAAATTATTGAATAAATGTTCTAATGGTGTAAAATGTTCTAAAGCTGAACACCAATTAAACAGACGCTCCTATTTTTATATATTGAAGGATTAAATTACCCTCAATTTAAATACAAAAAAAACAGGCCTAATGGCCTGTTTTTTTTTATTTCAATACTTTCATTCACAGTCTCTAAACCCTATCTAACATAGAAATGGTATTCAAAAAACAATGTGCTATAATCAACGGCCATAAATTACGTCCAAATTTAACATATGCTATCCCCATAACTAATCCAATTAAACCAACAGTTATAGAGCGTTCCGAAAAATCATTTGAGTGTCTAAATCCAAATATCGCAGCTTGTAATACCACAGCAATTAGTGTTGCAAACGACGTCATAGAAAACGTGCGTTCAATCCAATTTAATAAAAACCCACGATCTAAAATTTCCTCAAGAAAGGATTCTATTAAAACAAACGGTATTATTGAAAAGAACAATTTCCAATTATCTTTAAGGTTACCAAATTTAGAAGGAGCACTTTCTACTGAGGTATCAGAAACTAATGAAAAAGGCAAATAATCTTTCAACATTTCAAAAGCAAGTATAGAAACAATGACTCCAACTACAATTAAAAATGAAACACCAAACATTTTTAGAGCGTTCTTAGGTTTTTTTAAGCCTAACTCTCTCCATGTTATCTGGCGTACTTTCATTCTCCATATCGCAATTATTAATGTCGAAATAGACCAAAATAGGCCATTTGCTATAAATCCAATACGCTCAAAATAAACTTCTCTAATAAGAAACATTATTGAGATATAGATAATTAAATCAATTAAAAAGCTTTTATAATTGTGTGCTGGTTTTTTTTTCGTAATATCTAAATGCATAATACTATAATTGAATTAAGTTTTATAGTAAGACTGCAATATTATTTTAAAGTTACATCGTCCTAACACAAATATTACTTAGCCCCTTTTATTTTCACTTTAAAGCACAAAAAAACCGCAAATTACAGTTTGTATTTGCGGTTTTCTTAATAAACTAACTATTAATCAATTCTAATAAAACTTAGCGTTTAATGAATATATTCGTATAGTACCATCTACCTTCGTCATCTTGTTCTGCAGAAATATCAAAATCTGAGAAATCACCTTCAATGTTGGCTCTATGTCCATCGCTATTAATCCAGGCATTTACAACAGATTCAGCAGAATTAAAGGCGTAGGCCACGTTTTCCGACACTTTGGTTGCAGATGCATTTTGTATTAGACTTTCTTTTCTTTGAAAGAAATTATCATGGTTTACATCATTTACAGTTACCATATAATCTGTGTGAGAATATGCAACAGATTTAATCACATTTAAATTATTCAAGGGACTTAATCCCAAATTTATCCTATGTGCGTTTATCAATTCAGAAATCTCAATTTCTATATTTTTAGCCGCAGGTGCATTTTGCAACGTAATTGCATTTGCACTTTCATCAGGCATATTATCAGTTGAACATGAAAAAGTCAACAAAGCCATTAACGCCATCATTGGCAGGTACATAGTAGGTTTCATAAGAGGGTAATTTAGATTTGGTGTAGTAAAATTAGAAGACTAGAGGACTTAGACTGTTAAAGAAATGTTAAAATCGATGAACAACATGCATTTCATCGAAATATTATGCAAATCATCGATGAAATACACAATTGTATGTAAAAAATATGCCTTACAACGATTAAAACATGTGTTTCATCGTGATAAGGCAGTTGGCATTTTCTTTATTACCTGTTTAAATTGGAACTAAGGAGATAACCTATCAATCATCCAGTTATAATCTTTATCTAATGTATACCGAATTCTATCATGAAGCCTATTTGGGCGTCCTTGCCAAAACTCTATTTCAACGGGCTTCACAATAAACCCACCCCAATGCTTTGGACGTTCAACTTCTTTTCCCTGATAAAATTCCTCTAATTGCTTTAATTCCTCATCTAAGGCATCTCTGCTTTCTATAGGTTCACTTTGGTTGGAGACTAAAGCGCCTAATTGACTTCCGCGTGGTCTAGTTTCAAAATATCCATCGCTTAAGTTTTCTGCAATTCTTTCGGCAGCTCCCTTAATGATTACTTGACGTTCAGCACCATGCCAAAAAAAAGACAAGCACACATTTGGATTTACAGATATGGCTTTGCCTTTTTCACTATTATAATTGGTATAAAAAATAAATCCTTCATAGGTATACTTCTTTAAGAGCACTACTCTGTTTTTCGGATATCCATCCAAACCCATTGTTGCTATAGTCATAGCATTAGTTTCATCTTCCGGAAAAAATTGATCAATCTCAAAAAACCACTTCTGAAATAACTCTAACGGATTATCTGGAACATCCTTTAAAAGTAATTCATGCTTTTCATATGATTTTCGATAGTTTCCTAAATCTTTTTCCATATTGCAATTTACAAGTTTTTAAAATTAAAAGGAATAGGATTTTAAGTAAGTTTAGTGGGTAAATATTCGCATATGAAATTCACTTGCTCTGTAAACATTAAAGCCCCATTAAATTTAGTGACTCAAATATTTGAAGATCCTGAACAACAAAAGCATTTTCAAGATGGCTTTATCTCTAAAATTCATATTAGCGGTAATAAAGGAAACAAAGGTGCAGTCTCTCAATTAAATTATAAAAAATTAGAATTAATTGAAACCATTATTGAAAATAATCTGCCAAATGAGTTTAGGGCTTTGTATGAACATAAACACACTACCAATACAATGTACGTAAAGTTCATACCAATTGATGACTATAATACACAATACTTTACTGAAATTGAATACACAAAATTCAATGGGTTTATAATTAATATACTGGTAACAATTGCTCCTAGCCTATTCAAAAAGCAGGTTCAAAAATGGTTAAATCAATTTAAATTATACGTTGAATCACAACACCTTAATAATCAAAGATGAGCAAAAAAATTGAGGGATTAAGTCTTATATTACTTTCAAAGTCTAATAATATCATATAACTTTAGTCTTAATATTCCTTGAATGAAATTTAAAGACAGTAGGTATTCCGAGTTATTGAAACATTCTAAAATAGAGTTCCCCTTTGGAGAATTCTATTTGTGTGATAAATTTGTTATTGCAGAACTTTATGAAGGGATTCACTTCAATTGGTATAAGATTGAACAAGTGGTCGATATTCTTAGGGAACACTATGGCGACACTATAAAGATTGGTTATATTTCAAATCGTATTAACTCTTATTCTATAGATCCTAAGCTATGGGTAGATTTTCAAGAGCAATATGGCTTCATTGTAGCTAGTGCTATTGTAACATTCAACGAATTCGGTTATATGAATGCTACAATTGAAAAACGGTTTTCTGAACCTAGTTTAAAGCGATGTATCAATTTAGATGAAGCCATTAACTGGATTAAAAATTTGAAAGAATTTAATTAGAATTCAAATATTTTACCATCATCTGCGAGTTCAACATTTTCAAAAATAGTTTGTGCCTCCAATTTAAACGCATTTAAATCATCGTACCGCGTTGAATAATGCCCTAATATCAAGGTTTTCACATTAGATTGCTTCGCAATTGAAGCCGCTTGCTTCGCTGTACTATGTTTAGTAGGATCGGCCAATTTTTCATGTTTATCTAAAAAAGTAGATTCATGATATAATACATCAACATCTTTTAAAATTGGAACGATATCCTCATTATAAGCTGTATCGCTGCAAAAAGCATAGCTCTTTGGCTTATTTGCAGATTTCGTGACTGAGTTGTTTTCTATAAGTTTACCAGATTTATTTTCTACATCAAAACCGAGTTTCAGTTTCCTATAATATGCGATATCAATATCGGCATTAAGGACTGCATTCATATCCAATTTGCGTTCGCCTAATTTTTCTTTAAATAAAAAACCATTGGTATAAACACGATGTTTTAATGGAATTGTATACACTGTTACAGTATCATCTTCAAAAATAAGTTCGGATTTATTAGAAGTTAGTTCATGGAAAATAAGCTGATAGTTGGTCCATGAATTTGCTAATTTCATTTGAAGTGTTATGACTTCTTTTAATCCTTTAGGTGCATAAATATGTAAGTCAACTTCTCGTATTAATAATCTAAACGTAGAAATTAATCCCGCTAATCCAAAACAATGATCGCCATGCAAATGAGATATAAATATATGTTTGACTCGATTAAATTTAATCTTATTCCTTCGTAGTTCAACTTGAGTACCTTCACCACAATCAATTAAAAAAGAATGATTCTTTATTTCTAAAACCTGTGCTGTTGGATTTGAGTTGGTTTTGGGAGTTGCACTATAACAGCCTAAGATAGTTAGTTTCATGATTTTAAAACCCTAAATCACGCTCAATTTCTTCCATTTCAATAATATCATAAGCCTCTTGCATTGTAGGCACAACAACAATTTCATCGGGAGTTTCATCCAAATTTGTTTGATTGGTAACAATCACAAATGAATACTTGGCAGCTCGATGTTTATTTGATATTTGCAAAAATTCAACAATCTGTCCCAGAGGAATAGGCTGTAAACTTGTTAGACTAATTATGACATTATTATTCTTGAAACGCTCATATAAGACTTCAAGTTTTTTAATCAATTCAATCGTAGTTGCTTTTTCTTGGGTGATAATTGTAATATTCCCGTCTTTATCAAAAATCATAGTCTTAGTGTTTAATTTTAGAAGCTAATAAATAAATCACAGCCATTCTAATTGCGACGCCATTTTGTACTTGATCTAAAATAATAGCGTGTTCAGAATCTGCAACATCACTCGTGATTTCAACACCACGATTTATAGGTCCAGGATGCATTATGGTAATTTCTTTATCCAGTGATTCCAATATGTTTTTGGTCACACCATATTGTTGTGTATACTCTCTAGTAGTTGGAAAGTAGCTCATATCCATGCGTTCATTTTGAACACGAAGCATATTTGCAACATCGCACCAATTAAGAGCTTTTATCAAATTTGTTTCTACCTTAACTCCCAATTTATCAATGTATTTTGGAATGAGTGTCTTTGGTCCGCAAACCATTACATTGGCACCTTGAAGTTGTAGCGCATAAATATTTGATAAGGCAACTCTACTGTGCAAAATATCTCCTACAATAGCAACGTTTTTTCCTTTTACGCTACCCAAGCGTTCTCGAATAGAATAACTGTCTAAAAGCGCCTGTGTTGGATGCTCATGGGCACCGTCACCTGCATTAATAATACTTGCATCAACATGTTTCGATAGAAACACTCCAGCACCAGGATTTGGATGACGCATCACAACCATATCCACCTTCATTGATAAAATATTATTGACTGTGTCTATCAGTGTTTCTCCTTTCTTTACTGAAGATTGTGACGCTGAAAAATTTATCACATCGGCAGACAAACGTTTTTCTGCAAGTTCGAACGATAACTTTGTTCGTGTAGAGTTTTCAAAAAACAAATTCGCAATGGTAATATCTCTAAGCGAAGGCACCTTTTTAATTGGTCTGTTGATGATTTCTTTAAAATGATCAGCAGTTTCAAAAATAAGCTGAATATCTTGTTTGTTAAGATATTTGATTCCTAATAAGTGGTTGACACTTAATTCGCTCATAGGTTTAATTATTAATTAAATAAACGGAATCTTCGTTTCCATTTTCTTTCCAGTTTACGATAACTTTTTCTTCATTTATAGCATCTACTTGTCGTCCTCTATAATTAGGTTGAATTGGTAAATGTCGGCTAAAACGTCTATCTATTAGCGTTAATAATTCTATTTCATTAGGCCTTCCAAAAGATTGAATAGCAGTTAAAGCAGCTCTAATGCTACGTCCTGTATACAATACATCATCTATAAATACAATGTTTTTATTTTCAATAATAAAATCAATCTCAGTCGTATTGGCTTCTAAAGTTTTATCTCCTCTTCTAAAATCATCTCTAAAAAATGTAATATCCAAATGACCCAATTGCACATTTTTAATCTTATACTCTTCTTTTAGTACCAGAGCCAATCGATTTGCTAAATACTTTCCACGTGGTTGAATTCCAATTAAAACGGTGTTCGTAAAGTCCTTGTGATTTTCAATAAGTTGACAAGCCAGTCGATGAAGAATGATGTTTACCTCTATAGAATTAAGTAACACTTTTTGACTCATATAATATCCAAACCTATGTTGGAGTACAAAGTTAAGTTAAAAAATTGTAGTGTACAATGACGTATTCGAATTATAGACAATAAAAAAAGCCTTCATATTAATGAAGGCTTTTTAAAAATTTAAATTTTCAGAAACTTATTTCTTTCCGTCCATTTTATCTTTTAGCGCTTGTAAAGCATCATTAGCATCACCAAGAGTAGGCTTCGCTTCAGCAGCTTGACTTTCTTGCTTTTTAACAGCAGCTTTTACATTTGCCATTTCTTCTTCTCTAAAGATTGCAGTATGAGAAGCAACTACACGTTTAAATTCTTTATTGAATTCAATAATTTTAAACTCTGCAGAATCTCCTTTTTTAAGTTTCTTACCATCTTCTTTTTCTAAATGACGCGAAGGAATGAATGCAACGATATCTTCATTAAAATCAATTGTTGCTCCTTTATCTACCATTTCAGTAATTTCTGCGGTATGAACTGTATTTAATGCAAACTCAGTTTCATATTTGTCCCAAGGATTATCTGTAGTTTGCTTGTGACCTAAACTTAATTTACGTCCTTCTACATCTAATTCTAAAACAACTACGTCTAATGTATCACCAACATTACAAAACTCACTTGGATGTTTAATTTTCTTAGTCCAAGATAAATCAGAGATATAAATTAATCCGTCGATACCTTCTTCTAATTCAACAAAAACACCAAAGTTTGTGAAGTTACGTACAATACCAGTATGGTTAGAACCTACAGGATATTTCTTAGTAATATCAGTCCATGGATCTGGAGTTAATTGCTTAATTCCAAGAGACATTTTACGATCTTCTCTATCTAAAGTTAAGATAACTGCTTCTATTTCATCTCCAACAGAAACGAAATCTTGAGCAGAACGTAAATGCGTTGACCAAGACATTTCACTTACGTGAACTAATCCTTCAACACCTTCAACTACTTCAATAAACGCACCATAATCAGCGATTACTACAACTTTACCTTTTACTTTATCTCCAATTTTAACGTCTTCAGCTAGCGCTTCCCAAGGATGCTTGCTTAATTGTTTTAATCCTAATTGGATTCTTGATTTGTTTTCATCAAAATCAAGGATTACAACGTTAAGTTTTTGATCTAATTCAACGATTTCATTTGGATGATTAATTCTAGACCAAGAAAGATCCGTAATATGAATTAATCCGTCAACGCCACCAAGATCGATAAACACACCATAAGATGTAATATTTTTAACAACACCTTCTAATACTTGACCTTTTTCTAATTGACCAATGATTTCTTTTTTCTGTTCTTCAATATCAGCTTCAATAAGCGCTTTATGAGACACCACTATGTTTTTGAATTCGTGGTTGATTTTCACAACTTTAAATTCCATAGTTTTATTTACGTATTGGTCATAATCTCTAATTGGTTTAACATCAATTTGAGAACCTGGCAAGAATGCTTCAATACCAAATACGTCAACGATCATACCACCTTTAGTTCTACATTTAACGAAACCGTTAACGATTTCACCAGTATCATGAGCACTATTTACACGATCCCAAGCTTTAATTACTCTAGCTTTTCTGTGCGATAACACTAATTGACCTGTTGCATCTTCACGAACATCAATTAATACCTCAACTTTGTCACCAACTTTTAAATCTGGGTTGTAACGGAACTCATTTAAAGAGATTACACCTTCAGATTTTGCGTTGATATCGATAATAGCATCACGATCAGAAATATGTATTACAAGACCTTCAACAACTTCGTCATTTAAGGTGTCTACAAAATTTTCAGATACTAATTTTTCAAATTCTACCAATTTAGAATCTTCAACAGGATCAATTCCTTCTTCGTAATTGTGCCAATTGAACTCTTCTAAGAACTTGTCTGGATTTGCTTGTGCTTCAGAAACTTCTGGAGCTGCTACAGTTGTAGTTTCAACTGTTTCTACTGCTTCAGTTGCTACAACTTCAGCTTGTTTTGTTTTGCTTTCAGCCATTTTGCTGATAATAATTTGTATTCTGTATGTCTTGGAAATTTTATGCGAGCAACACACAGAAGTGTTATTTTAGTTTTTATTTGACCCTTTTATATTTCCAATATTTCGCTAAAAGGAGTGCAAAAATACAATTTATTTCATACAAACCCAAATAAATTCTGTTTTGTACAACCAATTGATACAGAGTATTTAAAATTGTTAAAAAAATGGATTTGTAGTCGGTAATATTCACTGTTTAAATTGATATATTTACAAGGAACTATTAATTAAAAATGAAACATATTATGGTAAAGGCAAAATATCAAAATGTTTTAGACCTAGGTCAAGAACTAAACATTCAAAATGGTGATGTATCTGAAGAAAATGGAATTTTAAAAGTTAGAGGTACTGCAAAAACGCAATACGAAAAGAACTTATTATGGGATAGAATTAAAGCAATAGGTGGTGATAACCCATCAGATATCGAAGCTGACATTCGTGTAGCGGATGAATCTGTATACCATAGACACACTGTTAAAAGTGGTGAAACTCTTGGGAAAATTGCCAAGCAATATTATGGAGACGCCATGAAGTACAAACGCATTTTTTCTGCAAATTCTGATATTCTAAAGAACCCAGATTTAATTCATCCTAAACAAGAATTGATTATTCCTAATTTGTAACACGCATTCTAAAGTATAAAAAAAGCAATCTGATTACAATTTCTTTTTATGCTTCTTTTTTAAGTATTTGATGTGCTAAATCTAATACCATATCAAATTGTTGTTTGTGCGTCAAATTTGAATTATCAATTTCAATTGCATCATCGGCTTTTCTTAATGGAGAATCTTCACGTGTAGAATCTATATGGTCTCTAGATTTTACATTTTCTAGAACCTCATCAAATACCACATTATCACCTTTAGCAATTAATTCATCGTATCTTCTAATAGCTCGTGTTTCTGCAGATGCCGTCATAAATATTTTTAATTTAGAATCGGGGAAAACAACGGTACCAATATCACGACCATCCATAACAACACCTTTTTTTTGACCCATTAGCTGTTGTTGTTCCACAAGTTTTTTACGTACTTCTGGAATAGTAGATACTTGGCTTACAAATCTTGAGACTTCAAGAGTTCTAATTTGTGTTTCTACATTGTGTCCATTCAAATACACTTCCGAAAAACCTAAAGATTCATTAAACGAAAACCCTATTTCTACACTATTCAATTGCTCAATCAATTGATTGCTATCAAAACAATCAATATCTATAAGTTGATTTTGCATTGCATACAATGTGATTGCTCTATACATTGCTCCAGAATCAACATATACATATCCCAAGGCTTTTGCCAATTGCTTGGCAATTGTACTTTTCCCTGTAGATGAAAATCCATCAATAGCAATTGTAATTAATTCCATTAGCGTAAATCAATTTGTAATCCTAAAAAGCTTGTATTTGATGCTCCCGTATATCTTGCATGCGAATAGCTAAATCTCATTTTATTAAGTTTTATGCCTATCCCAAAGGACAATCCAGAAAAATTTCTTTGGTCTAAAATACGCAATTCTTCCGCTCTTCTAAAATTATAACCAAGTCTAAGACTAAAACCTCTATCCGGAAATAATTCAGCTCCAATAATAGTATGACGTAATGTTTCATTTAGAAACCCTACTTTTTCTTGAGTTTGATTGCCATCTAAATCTGTTGTTGCTCTTGCCGGATTAGAAACACCAATTGGCCATTCTTGTAAGTTTTCAAATGTCAAATGCCAACGAATCGGAACATTCTCTAAAGTTTGAGAAAGTCCTAAGTTTATTTCAAGTGGTAATTTTTCGTTTAAACCAGCATAGGTTTTAAATTGAAACCCCAAATTTCTAATTACCAGAGCAGCATGAAATTCTAGGTCTTCGTCAATGTACATTGCACCTAAATCTAATGCACCTCCAATGGAATTATATTGTTCTAATTTCGAAGTAATTAATTTTGCATTTGCACCTAAATAAAAATCCGTGAATGGAATATTATAGGCATATCCTGCTGATAATGCCGCTTCATTTCCTGTAAATGCTCCAGTTGAGACGCCTTGTTCATCATAACCATCAAAACTACCATAATTAATATAGGTCATCCCAATATGCAACGTTTGCACATGCCTATCCCAAGTATAAGCATAAGCGGCAGTTCCATAGCTAATTCCTCCTAAATAACTCGAATAATTTAATGCCAACTGATTGTCCATATCAGCATTGATAGACGCCGGATTATATAAGCCACCAGTGACATCATAGTCGTAATTAGTCAAGATTTTACCACCAAGAGCTGCCTGACGTGGAGAAGACACCAAATTCAAGAATTGAAAGGTGGCTTCACCTCCAACTTGGGCAAATACAGGAGTGTTGATTAGGACACATATTATAAGGACAATTGGCTTTAGCATAAGTTTGCAAAGTAAATAAATCTATCTTAAAACGAATGTATGATTGATTTATTTTTATAGCATAAAAAAACGGCTGTCTAAAAAGTGTTTTTATTGTCATTTTGAGCAAATTCGAAAAATCTCAATTGCTTGAAAATCATAATTTTACTTTTTTACAGATTCTTCATTTTCATTCAGAATGACACTTTTTAGATTGCCTCTTTTGACTAAAGTTTTTTTGCATTCTTAACTTTTTGATGCATGAGTGCTAGTTTTAAAACATCACTCATATCGGTTACATAATGAAATTTCAACCCTTTCAGATATTCTGGTTTAATCTCTTCTATATCACGTTTGTTTTCAGCACAAAGTAAGATTTCTTTAATTCGAGCTCTTTTCGCTGCTAATATTTTTTCTTTTATTCCACCAACAGGTAAGACTTTACCTCGTAACGTAATTTCACCTGTCATTGCGAGACTGCTTTTTACTTTTCGTTGTGTAAATAACGAAACTAAAGATGTTAACATCGTTACACCAGCACTCGGTCCGTCTTTTGGAGTTGCGCCTTCTGGCACATGAATATGTACATTATACTTATCGAATACTTCTGAGTTAATACCAAATTCTTCAGCATTTGCTTTTATATATTCCATGGCAATAGTTGCAGATTCTTTCATAACCTTACCAAGATTACCAGTAATCGAAAGTGTCCCTTTGCCTTTAGATAGAATGGACTCGATAAACAAAATATCACCACCAACTCTTGTCCATGCTAAACCTGTGACTACACCGGCAACATTATTATTCTCATATTTATCACGTTCCAATTTAGGAGCGCCAAGAACTTCAATAATATCATCATTAGACACCTTAATATCATAGGACTCCTCCATTGCAATATTTTTAGCTGAATATCTAACCATTTTGGCTATTTGCTTTTCCAACCCTCTTACTCCAGATTCTCTCGTATACCCTTCTACAATTTTTTCTAACTGTGGCTTTGCTATTTTAAGATGTTTCGCTTCTAATCCATGTTCGCCTAATTGTTTAGGCAACAAATGACGTTTTGCAATTTCAACCTTTTCTTCAATAGTATATCCTGAGACATTTATCACTTCCATTCGATCTAATAACGCAGGCTGAATTGTATTTAAACTATTCGAAGTTGCTATAAACATAACCTTAGAAAGGTCGAATCCCATTTCTAAAAAGTTATCATAAAATTCACTATTCTGCTCAGGATCTAAAACTTCAAGCATGGCAGAAGACGGATCCCCTTGATGACTACTCGAAAGTTTATCTATTTCATCTAAAACAAAAACAGGGTTTGAAGTACCCGCTTTTTTAAGACTTTGTAGAATTCGACCAGGCATCGCTCCTATATACGTTTTTCTATGGCCTCTTATTTCAGCTTCATCTCTTAATCCTCCTAATGAAATTCTAACATATTCTCTCCCTAAAGCCTCAGCAATTGATTTCCCTAAGGACGTTTTTCCAACACCTGGAGGGCCATATAAGCATAGAATTGGAGATTTCATATCATTACGGAGTTTCAAAACAGCCAAATATTCTATAATTCTGCGTTTCACATCATCCAAGCCATAATGGTCTCTATCCAAAATACGTTTAGCTCTTTTTAAATCGAATTTATCTTTACTAAACTCATTCCATGGCAAGTCTAAAAACAAATCTAAATAATTACGTTGAATCGAGTATTCCGCTACTTGAGGATTCATACGTTGCAATTTAGACAGCTCCTTATTAAAATGCTCCGCAACTTTATCATCCCAAACTTTATCTTTAGCTCTTGCTCGCATAGCATCAATTTCTTCATCATATGAAACACCACCCAATTCCTCTTGGATTGTTTTCATTTGTTGATGCAAGAAATACTCCCGTTGCTGCTGATTCATGTCGCTTTGCACTTTGGATTGAATATCATTTTTAAGTTCCAGTTTTTGGAACTCGGTATTCATATATTTAAGTGTAGCCAAGGCGCGTTCTTTTAGCACATTTATCTCCAATAATTTTTGTTTATCCTCGACAGATAAATTCATATTCGAAGACACAAAATTCACTAAAAACGAATTGCTTTCTATATTCTTAATTGCAAAAGTTGCTTCCGTTGGAATATTTGGACTATCCTTTATAATCTGCAGTGCTAGTTCTTTTATTGAATCAATGATAGCTTTAAACTCTTCATTATTTACAGATGGTCTTGCTTCTGACACATCTTTCACTGTTGCTGTAATATAAGGTTCTTCGGTAGTGACTTGTTCAATCTCAAAACGCTTTTTACCTTGTATAATTATTGTAGTGTTACCATCAGGCATCTTTAAAACACGTAAAATTCGTGCTACTGTACCAGTTTTATAAATATCCTTTGCTGAAGGATCTTCAATAGTTTCATCTTTTTGAGACACCACACCAATAACTTTGCTCCCATTGTTTGCATCATTTATTAGCTTTATAGATTTATCTCTACCAGCAGTAATAGGAATCACTACGCCTGGAAACAAAACAGTATTACGTAGTGGTAATATTGGAAGTGTTTCTGGTAATATCTCCTTATTAATTTCTTCTTCATCTTCGGGTGTCATTAAAGGAATTAATTCTGAATTTTCATCAAACTCCTGAAATGACAAACTGTCAAGACTTGTAAATTTAGATTTTGCCATATATTTTTTTAAGTCATTCTGTCATTAAAAATACAGAAGACATATTTAATTTTAATATTAACTAATATGTTTCTCTTTGATTTTCAGTATTTTAAAATCAGATCAAAGTTGTTTACCTTTACATAAATTCAATAGTTATGCCATTACTTAAGATAACCATGAAAACTTTTTTCATACAAAGTGTAACAAATTTGAAACACCTTCCTCTTTATACTAAAGCATTTGTTTTTTGACACTAACCAATCAAAATATAAAGGAGTTATTACAGCTTTGTAAAGTAAACAACCAGAGTGCACAGATGGAAGTTTATAATCGATATTATAAAGCTATGTATAACACAGCCTACAGAATCGTCAAAGACGGTTTTGAAGCTGAGGATATTATGCAGGATTCCTTTTTAACAGCATTTACCAAATTAGATAGCTTAAAAGAAGTATCAACATTTGGTTCTTGGCTAAAACGAATAGTAATAAACAACAGTATTTACCATTACAAACAAAACAGTAAATACAACGACGTTCCTTTAGATGATGTGATGTATAAAGTTGAAGACCACTCCGGAATTACGGATAGTCATGAGTTTACCAACTTAAGAGCTTCACAAGTATTAGACACAATGAAGCAACTTAAGGAAAATTACCAAGTGAGCTTAACATTACATTTAATTGAAGGTTATGATTATGAAGAAATTTCAGAAATCATGAAGATCTCTCAAGCTAACTGCAGAACGATGATATCTCGGGCTAAAGAAAGTTTAAGACAGAAATTACAGCCTTCGGCACAATTTTAAAAGTTATGAAAAAAACTACCATTGATAATTTATTTGAAGACTTGAATAACACGTTTGATATTGAAGTTCCAAATTTGGGACATCAAAACAGATTTCTTGATAAACTGAATAATCAAGATCAAACCGTTGTCAAAAACAATGTAGTAAAGATCAATTATTGGAAACCGTTAATGGCAATTGCCGCATCAATAGTTATCTGTGTTAGTTTGTTTACCATAACACAACTAGAGCCAGAAATTAAAGATTTAGCAAGTGTATCTCCAGAACTCGCAGAAACACAAGATTTTTTCACAGCTACAATTGCTAAGGAGCTAGCTACTCTTAATAGTGAACGTTCACCAGAAACAAGCGTGTTAATAGATGATGCAATGAAACAGTTGAACATCTTAGAAACTGAATACAAATCTCTGAAAGTGGATTTAACCGAAAGTGGAGATGATAAGCGTGTTATTTACGCAATGATCTCAAACTTTCAAACTCGAATCGAAATATTACAAAATGTATTAATAAATATTGAAGACGTTAAACAATTTAAGCAAAATAAAAATGAAGACACAATTACTATATAAGATCATATTTGCACTGGTATTAGTCCCGACCATGGCACTTGGAGGAACTACGAATTGGGGTGGAAAACATACAAAAGAAAAAACCATTAAGAAGGAGTTTACTGTAAATTCTGATGCAACTCTTAAAGTAGATAATAGCTATGGTAACATTGATATTGTAACCTATGACGGAACACAAATCATCATAGAAGTGCATATCAAAACTAATGGAAATGACGAAGAAAAAATTCAAAAAAAACTCGATAACATTACTGTAGAATTTAATGCATCGTCAAACCTAGTAGAAGCTAAAACACATTTTAACAAAAGCAAGAAAAAATCTTGGTGGAAATGGAATAATAGCAATACTGTAAATATGGAAATTAACTACAGAATTAAACTGCCTATTACTAACAATGTCGATTTAAGCAATGACTATGGGAGTATAAACCTAGATAAATTAGAAGGACGAGCACGTATTAGTTGTGATTATGGAAAAATAACAACTAAAGAGCTAATGGCTGACGATAATAGCATAAGCTTTGATTATACGAATAACTGTTATTTTGAATATATTAAAAGTGGATCTATAAGTGCTGACTATAGTGGATTTACTGTTGCCAAAGCTAAGAATTTAGTTTTGTCCGCTGATTACTCAAAATCAGTAATAGAAATAGTAGAAGATATGACTTACAATTGTGATTACGGTGGACTAACAATCAAGCAAGTAAATAACGTTACTGGAAATGGAGATTATTTAACAACACGATTAGGAGCTATTTATAAAGACGTAAAAATAAAGGCAGATTATGGTTCAATAAAAATAGAGCGAATGACTGCAAATGCTGGAGATATTATAATTGAATCTGATTATGTTGGGATAACTATAGGTCATGATGCGGGTTACAATTTCAACTTCGATATCAATTTGGAACATGCTTCTCTTAGAGACCATAATGGCTTCGAATTCACCAAAAAGATCGTAGAATCAGGAGACACGTATTACCAAGGCAATTTTGGTAGTCCAAATAGCTCAAACAACATAAAAATTACTTCAAGTTATGGAAGTGTTACATTTAAACAATCAAAATAAATAATAAATCATGAAAAAATCAATTTTAGTATTAGCTGCATTTTTAATATCATTTTCTTCAACCTATGCCAATTGGGGAAGTGACAAAATTAAAGGGAATGGTAAAGTAACAACCATCACAAGAACAACTAGTGATTACGACGGCATAAAATGCGCAGGTTCATTCGACTATATATTAGTTGCTGGAACTGAAGGAAAGATCACTATTGAGGGCGAAGAAAATTTATTAAAATATGTAGTTACAGAAATTAAAGACAATAATTTAATTATTAAAACTGAGAAAAACATAAATCTGAGTCCAAGTAAAAATAAAACGATAAAAATCACGATTCCTTTTAAGGACATAAGTGAAGTTTCACTTGCCGGTTCTGGCGATTTATGGAATGAAGATAAAATTACGGCAACAGATTTCGAAGTATCGCTTGCTGGTTCAGGCGATGTTGTTTTGAATATTGAAGCCTCTTCCATTGAAGGTAATTTAGCTGGATCTGGAGATTTAACTCTAAAAGGAAACACTAATAATTTAGAAGCTAATGTTGCCGGTTCTGGTGATTTTCATGGATTTGATTTACAATCTAATAACACGGACGTTTCATTAGCGGGATCTGGGGATGCAAAAGTAGTTTGTAATGAAGTATTGAAAGCAAGAGTAGCTGGCTCTGGAGATATAAAATATAGAGGTAATCCAAAAAAGGAAGACACTAAGGTTAATGGCTCTGGTAGTATCAGTAGCAATTAATAAAAATCATCAATCAAAATAAAAAAGCCGCTCTACAAAGAGCGGCTTTTTAAATAATATAAAACTAAGTATTATTGTTTTGTATACACAAATGTTAAATCCTGAGTAGTTGTTGCCGTGAAATCTGCATTAAAAGCTACAAATCCATCAGGAATAAATATTGACAACTGATTTCCATCCAATGTTCCATCTGTAGTTACACCTGCATCTGTAACACTAATTATGTTTCCATTTTGTGTCCAAGTTAAATCGGTATTTTCATTTTCCATAATACAATCGATTGTATAATCGTATTCATCTGTAGTACCTACTTCAATATCAAAATTAAAAGAGGCATAAGATGTGCTCATTGCTACGGCAGTTCCGTCAGCACTAAACACAATCGTTTCATTTTCATAGCAATCCATTTCGTCCAAGAAATTGATACTTTCCGTGCCATCATTATTTAAATCTATTGGTTCCTCTCCTATCCAAGCTGTTAGTTTCCATGTTCCAGGAATCTCTTCATCCTGTCCTACATCATTGGTACAATCTCCTAATGAGTCCATTTCTAATAATAAAGTTCCGTCGTCATCACCACATAAATTAATTTGATTTTGTAGTGCCAATCTATAAGAGTTACATAAATCAGTATAATTAGCAGGTGTCGCATTGTTGAAATTAACAAGTGCCAAGTTTACAGCAATAGTAGCATTTTCACAATCATCTCCAGTTCCAGGATTACAATTACCAAGAGCATCAATACCAGATTGTATAGAACCATCTGGATCACCACAGGCATCTATTTGTGCTTGCAAAGCTTCTTTATAATCATTACACAATTCAGTATAATTGTCTTCAGAAACATTAGCAAAAGCTAAAGCCGCATCTATGGTATTTAATAAGGCATCTTCACAACTCACATTAGTTTCTGTAGTGAAATCGCCTTCTAATGGTTCATTTTCACATGTAAATGCTGACAGTAACACGAACAAACACAAAAGACCAGATATTTTTCTCATAACAAATTTTTATTGGGTTTATGCAAACATACTAATTTTTAGCATTTTAATAATTTAAATAAGCATCAATCAATTGAGATATTCACAATTCAAAATAATCTTTAAAAAGACCTAACGGCTCTATGATTTACCAAATCACTTTTTGGGTCTCCCCAAATAGCACCATTATCGTCAAAATTTACAATTAAAAATCTCCAATGATTCTCTGGATCTTGAGTTGAGCTTGCTAAAAACAAAAATGCGTCAGAAAAATCCCCGAGTCCTTGGGCGTGCAAATTGGTATAGACTAAATGCAATTCATCAATTGAAGGAAGGTACCAATCATCAAATCCATTAAAAACAAAGTCATCACAATTTTTCGCTGCAACATCTCCCACACTTTGTACAAAAACTCCAGACACAGGATCCACTGCCTGACATTGTTCCGGATTATTGTAAAAATCGATATCGTTATGATATTGTAAAATTAAATTAGTATTACTAATTCCGGTTCCAAATGCACTCTGAGTTCCACTAAGGTCAGTACTATAGCAACCCCATTGTGATTGAAATTGGGTTGAAATTGGAGCAATTTCCATTCCTCCTCCGTCATTATTCACGTAAAACACGAATCCACCGGCAGGACCTATATCTCCTATTTCATAAAGAGGTAAATTCACCATTGTACAATCTTCCAAACCATCAATAATAGCTTGTATACTACCATCATCTCCACATTCATCTATTTGATTTTGCAATGCTAATTTATAGGTGTTACATAAATCAGTATAAAAATCTGGGTTAGCATTTTCAAAATTTACTTGCGCCAAATTAACGGCCGTCGTAGCATTCTCACAATCATCTCCTGTTCCTGGATTACAATTACCTAAAGCATCAACTCCTGATTGTAACGAGCCATCAGGATCTCCACATGCTTCAATTTGTGCTTGTAGTGCTTCTTTATAAACCGTACACAATTCTGTATAATTCGTTTCAGTTGCATCAACAAATGCTAAAGCTGCATCTACCGTATTTAGAAGAGCTTCTTCACAACTTAAATCGGTTTCCTCCAAAAAATCACCCTCTAGTGGTTCATTTTCGCATGTAAATGCAGTTAATAATATAAATAGGGAAAATAAAAGAGATACTTTTTTCATACTTAGAATATATTTTTTTTTGAAGCTGTAAACATACTAATTAATATTCATTTTACGGATTCTCTTTCGGCACTCTAAATAAAAGAATAATACCAATTAAAAAGAAAACAAAAAGAAATAATATAGCGTACCTCATGGTACTAATTTGATCGACAACTGCAAATATGGTCATTCCGATAACAATACCTATTTTTTCAGCCACATCATAGAAACTAAAATAAGAGGTTGTATCTTCTGTTTCTGGTAAAAACTTAGAATACGTAGATCTCCCTAACGCTTGTACGCCTCCCATTACAAGTCCTACAAGTCCTGCCGCAATGTAAAATTGTATAGGGGTTATCATGAAGTATGCATAGAAACAAAGCCCCATCCAAATAAAATTAATGACAATTAAGGTTTTAATATTCCCGAATTTAGCAGAAGCCTTAGAGGTTAACACAGCGCCCAAAATAGCAACCAATTGAATCACTAAAATACTACCAATAAGACCTATCGTTTTTTCACCATCTGTAGCCCATTCAATTTCCTTTTCACCAAAATAAACAGCCATCAACATGATCGTTTGTACTGCCATACTAAATACGAAAAAAGCATATAAATAGCGTTTTAATCTTAAATTTTGCTTCAGCTCCTTCCAAACTAATTTTAACTCTTGAAATCCATTAAAGATGACATCTTTGGTCACTTTATGTCCTGATGACACCCCTTTAGGCAACACATGAAACGTATACTGACTAAAAATAATCCACCACAATCCAACAGTTATAAATGATATTTTCATGGCTTCAATTTTGGCCAGGTTATGCGCCTCTTCAGTGGTTCCAATATCAAAGCCAAACATTTCAGGATACATGACCATTCCCAAGTTTAATATCAACAATAGCACACTACCTATGTAACCCAAAGAAAATCCTTTAGCACTGATACTATCTTGTTGATCTTCAAAAGCGATATCTGGCAAATAGGAATTATAAAACACCAAGCTACCCCAATAGCCAATCAAGCCCATGAAATAGAACAGAAGACTCAAATGAATATAATCTAAACTGAACCAATACAATCCAATACAACCTAATCCACCAACATAACAGAAGAACTTCATGAAATTCTTTTTGTTACCTACATAATCTGCAATACCAGATAATATAGGAGATGTAAACGCAACCACTAGAAATGTAAAAGCCGTAATCACTGAAATTAATACCGTTGGTTTCATTTCAAATCCGAATGCTGATACCAATTCATCATCGGTTAAAAACAGTGCAGAATAAAAAATTGGAAAAATTGAAGATGCAATAGTTAAGGTATACACTGAATTTGCCCAATCATAAAACGCCCAGGCATTTAACAATTTTTTACTTCCTTTTTGAAAATTTGTCATATAATAAAATAAAAAAAAACTGCTCTTAAATGAGCAGCTTCTAAAGTAATACAATTTAATTTAAAAAATCAATAGTTTCCTAACGGTCTAAATTCAGTAATTCCATATTTTTTTGCCTCATCTTTCGCTGCCGGAGCCCAATTTTTTAAGTTTTCAATTCGCGTGTCATTGGAAGGATGTGTACTCAAAAATTCTGGTGGTGCTTCACCTCCACTATTTGCTTTCATTCGCTTCCATAATTCGGAAGCTTCATCTGGATTGTAACCTGCAATTGCCATCAATCGTAAACCGATTTCATCAGATTGTGATTCATGACTTCGACTAAAAGGTAACATGACACCTACCGTACTCCCAATACCATAGGCTTGATTAAACATATCTCTAGATTTAGGATCTTGAATTGCAACATTTCCAGCAACAGCACCAAACTGCTGTAACATTCCAGCACTCATACGTTGCTGTCCATGATTTGCTAGAGCATGTGCAACTTCGTGTCCCATTATAGCAGCAACACCTGTTTCATTTTGTGCAATTGGCAATATCCCAGTATAAAATACAATCTTACCACCAGGCATACACCAAGCATTAACCGTTTTATCGTCTACTAAATTATATTCCCACTTATAATCATCCAAATATCCCTGATGTCCATTGGCATTCATCCAGCGTTCCGCAGCAGTAGCAATGCGCTGACCAACTCTTCTAATCATGTCTGCATCACCGGTCCCTTTTACAACTTTATTTTCAGTTAAAAACTGATCATACTGTGCAAATGCCGATGGAAAAAGTTGTGAATTTGATACTAATGCCAACGTTTTCTTTCCAGTAAAAGGATTTGTAGCGCAGGATAAGAAAAGACCAATAGTCCCAATGGCTATTATTAAATTTTTAGTTTTCATAGTTGACGGTTTAGGTGTTTAGATGAATGATATAAAGGTACAAAAAACGTTCCATTTAATAAGACGCCTTTTTTATTAGAAAGTCACAAAAAAAACAAATAATTAAGGTTCAAGTTGTTAACTTTCAAGTTCAATTTCGACAAATAGCAAAACCGTACTTATAATATATAGTTTAAATGAAACGTACTTTATTCCTTTGCCTTTCAATATTACTTTTTAGTTGCAATACTAATGCTCAAAAAGTAAATACCACGCCTGAAAAAAAATATACAATCTCAAAAACTGATGCTGAATGGAAATTAATTTTGTCTCCCGAGCAGTATTATATATTGCGACAGGCTGGAACCGAACGCGCGTTTTCGAGTCCATTAAATAAAAATGATGCCATCGGCACATATCATTGTGCGGCTTGTAACACCCCTTTGTTTAAAAGTGAATATAAGTATGACTCGGGTTCTGGTTGGCCTAGTTTTGACAGAGAAATTAAGGGAAACGTTGCCTATGGCTCTGATACTAATTTAGGCTATTCTAGAGATGAAGAACATTGTGCGACCTGCGGTGGGCATTTAGGACACTTGTTTAATGATGGTCCGAGTGATACTACGGGAAAACGACATTGTATTAACGGTGATGCATTGATTTTTGTTCCAAAAACCAATTAGTTTTGACGAATCACGATATTACGTTTAACTATCGTGAATTATGATGTGTGTGAATAAATGTCACTATTTTTAGATTATGAAACATTCATATTTAACAAGCATCAATAAACAATTCGATTATTATAAACGTTTGGGTGATAAAACATTTGAACAACTTAATTTATCAGAATTACAACGAGAGTTCAAAACGGATTCCAATAGTATCGCAATTATCGTTATGCATATTTCAGGTAATATGTTAAGCCGATGGACCGACTTCTTAATCTCGGATGGGGAAAAACCTTGGCGGCAACGTGATTTAGAATTCGAAGATTGTTTCAATTCAAAAGCGGATATAATAGATGCATGGGAACAAGGATGGAATTGCCTGTTTAATGTTATACAATCGCTAAGTATTGAGGATTTAGAGCGCATTGTTTATATTAGAAATCAAGGACATACTGTTACTGAAGCCATTAACAGGCAGATGATGCACTACGCCTATCACATTGGTCAAATTGTTTTTCTAGGTAAACTAATAAAAGGAAGCGACTGGGTTTCATTATCAATCCCCAAAGGGCATTCTTCAAGCTACAACAAAGAAAAATTCAACACAATAAAAAGCAGACAACATTTCACGGATGATCTATAATAAATTTCAAGCTATCATTTAATATTCAAATTTGGTTTCGTAAATTCGTAGCTTCAATTAATGATTAAAATATTCTCATGAGTAAATACGATATTATTGTTCTTGGAAGTGGTCCTGGAGGCTACGTAACAGCTATTAGAGCATCTCAATTAGGTTTTAAAACTGCGATTATAGAAAAGGAAAGTTTAGGTGGTGTGTGTTTAAATTGGGGCTGCATTCCAACGAAAGCACTTTTAAAATCTGCTCAAGTTTTTGAATACCTAAAACATGCAGAAGACTACGGATTATCAGTTAAAGATGCTGACAAAGATTTTGATGCCGTTGTAAAACGAAGTCGAGGTGTCGCTGATGGTATGAGTAAAGGTGTTCAGTTTTTAATGAAGAAAAACAAGATCGACGTTATTGAAGGTTTCGGGACATTGAAAGCGGGAAAGAAAATTGAAGTCGACGGAAAAGAATACAGTGCTGACCATATTATAATTGCTACTGGTGCGCGTTCAAGAGAATTGCCAAGTTTGCCACAAGACGGCAAAAAAGTTATTGGATATAGAGAAGCTATGACGTTACCTAAGCAACCAAAAAGTATGATCGTAGTTGGATCGGGAGCTATAGGTGTTGAGTTTGCTTATTTTTATAATTCTATGGGAACTGACGTTACTGTGGTAGAGTTTTTACCAAATGCGGTGCCTCTTGAAGATATAGATGTATCTAAACAATTAGAAAGAAGCTTCAAGAAAAGCGGCATAAAAATAATGACTTCAGCAGAAGTGACTAGTGTAGATACATCTGGGAAAGGCGTAAAAGCAACTGTCAAAACTAAAAAAGGTGAAGAAGTTTTAGAAGCTGATATTATCTTATCTGCTGTTGGAATAAAATCAAATATTGAAAATATTGGTCTAGAAAATGTAGGAATTGCAGTAGACAGAGATAAAATATTAGTAAATGATTATTACCAAACAAATATTCCAGGTTACTATGCCATTGGAGATGTAACTCCAGGACAAGCATTGGCTCACGTGGCCTCTGCAGAAGGAATTTTATGTGTTGAAAAAATTGCTGGACAGCATGTTGAAGCATTGGATTATGGTAATATTCCAGGATGTACCTATTGTTCTCCTGAAATTGCTTCCGTTGGTTTAACTGAAAAACAAGCTAAAGAGCAAGGATTAGATATAAAAGTTGGGAAGTTTCCTTTCTCGGCGTCAGGAAAAGCAAGTGCTTCAGGTAACAAGGATGGTTTTGTAAAAGTTATTTTTGATGCTAAATATGGTGAATGGCTAGGCTGTCATATGATTGGTGCAGGTGTCACAGATATGATTGCTGAGGCTGTTTTAGGTCGTAAATTAGAGACTACAGGACATGAAGTTTTAAAAGCTGTGCATCCACATCCTACAATGAGTGAAGCTGTGATGGAAGCTGTTGCTGATGCTTATGGTGAAGTGATTCATTTATAAAATGAAACGTTATCGTTTATCTCTTACGTAAGCTTCTAAATAATAATAATAATAATACAAAAAGTTCCGATGAAAATCGGAACTTTTTTGTAATGTCATTCTGAACATAGTGAAGAATCCTTTTTTAATAATGAGATTCTTCATTTCGCAAAAGCTTATTCAGAATGACACTACAAAAAACTTTGAATGGCAAGCTCATAGCTTTGTAACCCAAAACCAATAATCACGCCTTTAGCATTTGGTGAAACATAAGATACATGCCTAAAGTCTTCGCGTGAAAATGTATTTGAAATATGAACTTCAATAACAGGCGTCTCAATAGCGCTAACTGCATCACCAATACCTATAGACGTATGTGTATAAGCGGCCGCATTTAAAATTACACCATCATAATTAAAACCAACTTCATGTAATTTATCAATCAGCTCGCCTTCTATATTGGATTGAAAATAATCAATAGTAAAATGAGTATACTTTGCTTTTATTTCATCTAAAAACTCAGTAAATGACAAACTCCCATAGATATTAGGCTCTCGCTTTCCTAATAGATTAAGGTTTGGCCCGTTGATTATAATCAATTTCTTCATAACGTAAATGTATTAAAAAATAAGGCATAAAAAAACCGAAGCCATAAGCTTCGGTTTTCAATATTATAATCAACTTTTTAGTTGAATTTGTAAGTAATACCAAAGTTAATATCTGAAAGATCTAAATTGAATGCAATGTTATTTGCAGCTTCAGCTCCATCGAAATCAGCTTTTGCACTTGTATAAGATAAAGCTCCAATTGAAGCTCTTAACGCGATACAGTTAGATACGAAATAGTTTAAACCTGGAGCTACAGCAAATCCGAATGCATTTACTTTAGATTCAGTTCCTCCATTTGGTTCTACTTTAGCTGTTGCATAAGAAACTCCAGCTCCTAATGTAAAAGAAAATTCATTTGATGGTGTAAAAAAGTAAGTTGCTCCTAAACCACCTCCAAACATAGACGTTTTAGTTTCAGCAGTGTCTTCTCCTGTTCCAACTAATAAGTTTAATTCAAGTGCAATATTTTCACTGATGAAATATCCAACAGCTGGAGAGAATGTAAAATCGTTACTCTTAGCATCTCCTTGTTTAAAACTATTGAACCCAACAGTTCCACTTGCGTAGATATCTCCTTTAGCAAAACTTCCTGTTTTGTTTTCATCTTGTGCATTAGCACTTGTTAATCCGAATACTGCAACCGCAGCAATAAGTAATACTTTTTTCATAATAGATTTGTTTAAATTGTTTTAAATTTCAGCTGGCGAAAGTATATTTAAGTTATCAATCCTGCAAGAAATTTCTTCACAATTTATAGGAATATTCCTATGTCAATAGAGCTCAGGCTATTACACACAAAAAAAGGGAAGCCATGGCTTCCCTTTCTATTTAATATTTAAATATTCTAGAATCTCCTATTCACACCAAACCAAACATTCTTAAGGTCGACCCCTATGCCAAAATCATTACGAGCTTCAGCATCATCAAAATCTGCCTTTACGCTACTATATCTTAAGGCTCCAACTGAAAGGTTCATTGACCAATCATCATTAAGAAAATAATTCCCACCTATGGATAATTCAGCACTAAACCCACTTTCTTTAAAATCACTAGATTTAAAATCTGTGCTTTCATAATTTACATGCAAACCAGTATAAGGGCTAAATCGCTTTTCGGGCATACAGTAATAGTAGGCAAATGGGCCTGCCATGAATGTATTTTGTTCTTGTGTACTATTTGAAGAACCACCGAACTCCATTGTACTGGACATGTAGCCAAACTCAGCACCAATCGCCAAATTAGGAGTTACAAAATTTGCAACTCTTGGCATAATAGCAAAACTATTGTCCTTGTCTTCATCTTGAGTTGATGAACTGTAATTAATTGATCCACTTAATAACCAATCGCCTTTTTGCCAGCCTTGAGTAAAATCGTCAGCACCAATAACTGCAGGAATATCTTGTGCATTAACACTCGTAAATCCAAACATTGCAATTGCAACAAATAAAATAATTTTTTTCATAATATATAGATTTTAAGAATTGATTACCACCAAGCTATATACTTTTTGAATAGCAATTAGTGCCCTAATACGCTTATTATCAACAGGTTTATTAACAATGTCTTACTAAATGCCAATGGATCCAAGTTTAGCTCTAAGAAATATTTTACGATTTAGCACAAAAAAAAGGCAACCAATGGCTGCCTTTTTGACTGTTTTGTTTTCTAATTAGTTGAAGAAATATCCAACAGAAATTTGAAAAACATTATTCTTTAAATCTCCTTCATCCTCTTCTGCAATATTACCTAATCCTAAGTTATAACGCGCGGCAAAATTTAATCCGCTTTCCATTTCATACGCTAAACCAAGACCTGCACTAAAATCCGTACTTTTAAATGAATCTTTAACATCAGTACCTTCAAAATCAGCAGACATTAAAAATCCTATTTGCGGTCCAGCTTCTAAACTAAAACCATCAGCAACTTCATATTTTGCCATAATTGGCACATTAATATAATCGAGTTTCAAATCGAAACCTCCCTCACTAGCACCTTGAGAAGAATATACAATCTCAGGTTGTACAGAAAATTTATCAGATACTCCAATATTTGCAACACCTCCTACGTGAAATGAAGTTGTGCTTTCAATACCGTCTGTATCATCACCACCCAAGGTAGCAAAATTAACACCGGCTTTCGCTCCAAACTTTACTTCTTGAGCATTGGCATTTGAAAATCCGAAAACTGCAACTACAGCTACTAAAAATAATTTTTTCATAATTTATAAGTTTTTAAAATTGATTGATACAAACTAAACACTTTTTTTTGGATTAATGAAGCCTCTTTAAGGACTTATTAACATTTTAATTAACATTAATTTATAACACTTTGATTAATAGCTTTTTATGTATTAACTTATTAACAATTTAGACGCAATATACGTCAAAATACGTATATAATTGGCTCTAATTAATCAAATTAATAGTGTTATTTTTACAAAGATGAAATGGCAAAACGCACTAAAAGACTACAAACACTATCTCAAAATTGAACGTGGTTTATCTCAGAACTCAATAGACAATTATGAGTATGACATCCTTAAGCTGATTAAATATTTAGAAAACCATGAAATTAGTGTATCTCCTACTGTTATAACTCATGACACCTTACAACCTTTTATATACGAATTAGCAAAAACTATTAATGCCAGATCACAATCACGATTAATATCTGGGCTCCGTAGTTTTTTTAGTTATTTAGTATTTGAAGATTATCGAACTACAAATCCACTAGATCATATTGAATCGCCAAAAACCGGGCGTAAACTACCAGACACGCTTAGTCTTGAAGAAATAGATACACTTATTTCGGCAATTGACCTATCCAAACCACAGGGACAACGCAATAAAGCCATTTTAGAAACCTTATATAGTTGTGGATTACGTGTTAGTGAATTAACCCATTTAAAGCTATCCGATTTATTTTTTGATGAAGGCTTTATAAAAGTGACAGGAAAAGGCGATAAACAGCGATTTGTACCCATTGGAAGCAATACTCAAAAGTATATCAATATATACCTTAAGGAGATTCGATCACATATAAATGTTCATCCAGAATTTAGAGACACCTTATTCCTAAATCGCAGAGGGAAACAACTTACTAGAGCAATGATTTTTACAATTATAAAACAACTAGCGATTAAAATTGACTTACAAAAAAATATATCACCTCACACCTTTAGACATTCATTTGCCACGCATTTATTGGAAAACGGGGCTGATTTAAGAGCCATACAGATGATGTTAGGCCATGAAAGCATTACGACTACAGAAATATATATGCATGTAGACAGAAGTCACTTAAAAGACGTCTTAATGGCATATCATCCTAGAAAATGAAGCTATCAGAAGAGAATGAAAATACGTCATTCTGAATTTATTTCAGAATCTCAATAAACAGATTGACAATACTAATGAGAAACTGAAACTAGTTCAGTTTGACGAAAAATTTACTTTTCAGACAGTCTTTTCATATATTTATTTAGCAATGTTTACGGCTCTTGTTTCTCGTATTACCGTCACTTTTACCTGACCAGGATAGGTCATATCTGTTTGTATTTTTTGAGAAATCTCAAATGATAAATTAGCAGCTTGCTCATCAGAAACACGTTCACTTTCAACCATAACTCTTAATTCTCGTCCAGCTTGAATAGCATATGCTTTATTCACTCCATTGAATCCAAAAGCAACATCTTCCAGATCTTTCAATCGCTGTATGTATGAATCTAAAACTTGTCGTCGTGCTCCAGGGCGTGCTCCAGATATAGCATCACAAACCTGTACAATTGGAGATAGCAATGAGGTCATTTCAACTTCATCATGGTGCGCCCCTATTGCATTACATACTTCCGGTTTCTCACCATGCTTCTCTGCCCATTGCATTCCTAAAATAGCGTGTGGCGTTTCCATATCTGCCTCAGAATCTGGCACTTTACCAATATCATGTAATAATCCAGCGCGTTTAGCAAGTTTCGGATTTAATCCGAGTTCAGCGGCCATAACACCACAAAGTTTTGCGACTTCACGTGAATGTTGCAATAAATTTTGACCATACGACGAACGATATTTCATTCGTCCTACCATTTTAATAAGCTCAGGATGCAAACCATGAATTCCTAAATCGATTACTGTACGCTTTCCAACTTCAATAATTTCCTGTTCTATTTGCTTTTGAGTTTTCTTAACTATTTCTTCAATTCTAGCAGGATGAATTCTTCCATCCGTTACTAATTTATGAAGTGACAATCTCGCTATCTCTCGTCTCACTGAATCAAAGCAAGATAAAATTATAGCTTCAGGTGTATCATCAACAATAATTTCTACACCTGTAGCAGCCTCAATAGCTCTAATATTTCGTCCTTCTCTACCAATGATTCGACCTTTTACGTCATCAGATTCAATATTGAAAACAGATACACAATTATCGATTGCCTCTTCCGTACCAATGCGTTGAATCGTATTAATTATTATTTTTTTCGCTTCTTGCTGTGCTGTTAATTTGGCTTCTTCTATATGATCTTGAACAAATGCCATGGCATCTGCCTTTGCCTCATTTTTAAGAGATTCAACCAATTGCGCTTTTGCATCTTCTGCGGATAAACTTGAAATGACTTCTAATTGTTGAATTTGGTTTTTATGCGCTTTTTCAACTTCTTCTTTTTTCTTTTCAAGAAATTCTAATCGAAAATCATAGTCTTTAATTTTCTTTTCAATATCCTGATTGATTTTTTTAGCCTTAGAAAGTTCATTCGAGGTTTGAGATTCTTTATCACGCGTTCTCTTCTCAGCTTCCGCCATTTTCTTATCGCGAGAAAGAATTACTTTTTCGTGTTCCGATTTTAATTCAATAAATTTTTCTTTTGCTTGAAGAATTTTATCTTTCTTTATTGATTCTCCCTCGTTTTTCGCATTTTTTAAAATCGAATTCGATTCATTTTTAGCGCTTTTAATAAGCTTAGAAGCATTGTTCTTCTCTAAAGTTTTTGCAATTATATATCCAAGTATTATGCCTAATACTACGCCTCCAACAATTAATAAAATTGTATTCGTTTCCATGTTTAGTTAGTTTATGTATGTGTAAAAAAAAAGCCTACATCAGCTTATCGATTTTGTATAAACTCCTTAAAACAAGTTTAGGGCTAACAAACTGATCAAAAATCTGCTCAAGGCAGCACGGTTTTACAGTTTAAACTCACCCTTTTTAAAGAAATAACGTTGAGTTTATCAAAAATAACAACTAATGTAGGCAGTAACCTAATATATTTAAAAGAACGTTAAGAATTGGAATGCGCCTGTAAAAGTTCATCTAAGGCAACTAACCTATTTTGAACATCTTCATTAACATATTCTTTATCTATTGATTTTTGTTCTACTTGAGATGCAAATTGCAAAGCACACATGGCCAATACATCTTGTTTATCTCGTACAGAATAATTTTGCTCAAACTGACTTATCATAGCTTCTATCTTCTTAGCTGCTTTTCGTAGTCCTTCTTCCTGGCTCGGTGCTATGGTTAAAGGATATACTCTATTAGCTATAGATAACTTTATTTTAAGCTGTTCTGCCATGAAATAATCTAATTTCGTTATTCAGATATTTGTTCAATACAATGATCAATATCTCTAATTAACGTGTTTATTTTGAGCTTTGTTTCTCTATTGTTTTCATCACTGCCAAGCATTGAATTTGCCATTTTGAGTGCATCATATTTCTCAATCCAAGAAGTCATTTCCTCCTGTTGCAGAATACTTTTTTGCTGTTGTATTGCCAAATCTTCCGAAAGTTTAGTATTCGTTTGCTTCAAAACTTCAAGTTGATGCAAAACTTTACTGATTTTATTCTCTAAAGAATCTACAATATCTTCAATTTTACTCATTTACAAATTTCAATACTGAAGTAACAAAGTTAACATACCAAAACAATAATTACAATTGTTTTCCAATAAATTTTAAAATATCTTACTTCTTCGTTCTTTAGTTTCTATAAAAAAGAGGAAGCCACTATTTTATTTTCAAGATTACTAAGCATCATTTCAATAATTATGTTTATTTGTACAAATGAAACTCATATTGAATTGTTTTAGTATAGAATATTTTCTATATTTATACCAAATCGAAATTTCTGCGTTATACTAATGTACATGAAAAAACTATTTTTAATACTGCTCCTTTCTAATATAGGATTTGCTCAAATAAAGTATCCAAAAGACTATTTTAGAAACCCATTAGACGTCACTTTAGTCCTTTCAGGGACATTTGCAGAATTACGCTCAAATCATTTTCATTCTGGACTTGATATAAAAACACAGCAAAGAGAGGGCTTAAAAGTATATGCAGCGGCTGAAGGGTTTGTCAGTCGTATTAAAATATCACATTATGGTTACGGGAAAGCACTATATATTACACATCCAAATGGCTATACCACTGTTTATGGACATTTACAAAAGTTCTCTCCTAAAATAGAAGCTTTCATAAAAGCCAAACAGTATGAAAATGAAAGCTACGAAATTGAATTGTTTCCAAATCCAGAAGATCTACAAATAGACGCTGACTCAATTGTTGCATATTCAGGAAACACTGGAGGCTCAGGTGGCCCTCATCTACATTTTGAAATTAGAGACAACGCCGAACGTCCAATAAATCCCATGTTATTTGGTATTACTGTTAAAGACTCCAAAGCGCCTTTTGTTTCCGCCGTTTACGCCTACCCTCAAAACAGGAGTGCGCACGTTAATGAATCCAACGAACGCATTGAATTGCGTTTAATTCCGAACAGAAATGGAGACTATTCTGTTGAACCAATTCAAGCTTTTGGAGATATTGGCTTTGGAATCGTTAGCTATGATCAACAGGATCTAGCACCTAATAAAAATGGCCTAAGTAATATTCAATCTTTTTTCAATGGGAATAAAAAATTTGAAATAGATTTCAAACGATTTTCCTTTGATGAAACCAAACATCTGAATCGATTTATTGATTACGAAATCTACAAAACGAAACGCGCTAGGATTCAAAAACTATTTGTTCAATCGGGAAATTCTTTAAGTATGCTTAAGGATATCGATGCTTTTGGCATCGTTAATATCGAAGACAATACGTCTTCTGTATATAAAGCTCGAATAATAGATTTCAATGGAAATGAGGCATGGATCACAATACCTATTAAAGGCAAATTGTCTTTAACATTTATCGAAGAGCCACAAGATTTACTGCATAAACATTATGCGTATGCCGATCAGGTTACCACATTTAAGGAAGAAAATATATCTGTCTATATTCCTAAAAACAGCTTATATGATGATATGTATTTAGACTTTAAAGTAAATAGCGATACGCTTAGACTTCATAAAGACATTATTCCATTACAAAAGTATTTTAATATAGAATACGATATTAGTAATTATAAAGAAGGTGACAAAAACAAATTATTTATTGCTTCGTTATATGGATATTATCAAAGACCAAGTTATATAAATACGACTAGGAACGGCGATGTATTAACAGCAAGAACAAAAAGATTTGGGACGTTTACACTAAATTCAGATAGCACAGCACCTACTATTAAAGCTGTTAATTTTCAGGATGGAAAATGGCTGAGTAAATACAGGTACTTAAAAGTGAAAATTGCAGATGACTTGTCTGGTATTAGTAATTATAGAGCTACTATTAATGATAAATGGATTTTAATGGAGTACGATTACAAAACCGGTTTGCTCACTTACGACTTTAATGACAATGTAATCAAAGACACTAAAAACAATTTGAAAATAATTGTTACAGATAATGTTGGAAATAATACTACATTTGAAGCAACGTTTTTTAGAAAATAAATCTTACGACTTTTGAAACTACATTTTTCTACGCTGCTACTCCTATTTTGTCTTCCTTTAATTGGTTTTGCTCAAACAGCAACCTTAAAAGGAATTATATTAGATGACAACCAAAATCCTATTGCAGATGTAAATATTAAAGCAGGTAATGATGGTACTACCTCTAACGAAAATGGTTTTTATCTATTAAAAATTCCTGCAAACACAGATGTGACAATTGAATTCACACATTTATCACACAAACGCATCATTGTTACTTTTAATTTAAAGAATGGACAGGAGTTTGAATTCAATCCGGTAATGGACATAGAAATCGAACAAATTGCTACTGTTGTAATCAATAGTAATACGCGGCAATCGGTTGAAGGTGTCACGACTATTTCTCCTGAAATACTTAGAACTATTAAAGGTGCACAACCCGGAGTTGAAAATATTTTAAAAACACTTCCTGGAGTTAATGTCTCTAATGAATTAAGTACGCAATATTCTGTTCGTGGTGGAAATTTTGATGAGAATTTGGTTTATGTCAATGAAATTGAAGTCTACCGTCCTTTTTTAATTCGATCGGGACAACAAGAAGGATTGAGTTTTGTAAATACTGATTTGGTTCAGAATGTTGATTTTTCAGCAGGTGGTTTTCAAGCAAAATACGGTGACAAATTATCATCAGTTTTAGATATCACCTATAGAAACCCTGTGAAATTCGGCATTAGAACCGATTTAAGCTTAATGGGTGGAAGCATCGCTGCAGAGGCTGTAAGCAAAGATTCTAAGCTCTCAGGAATTATTGGTTTACGCTATAGAGACAATAGCTTACTCTTAAATTCCTTAGAAACTGAAGGTATTGTAAAGCCGAAATTTGCAGATGCCCAAACATATTTAACCTATAAATTTTCCGATAAATTTCATTTAAATTTTTTAGGAAATGTATCTCTGAACAAATACGATTTTAAACCTCAAAATCGACAGACTAATTTCGGAACACTAGACAATCCTTTAGCACTTTTAGTGTTTTATGAAGGTCAAGAGAAAGATCAATATTTAACAACATTTGGAGCCTTTAAAGCAAATTATTTTGCAAGTGATGAATTGACCTTGAAGCTAATTGCTTCAATGTATCACACTACAGAAGAAGAATATTTCGACATTTTAGCGCAGTACAGATTAGGAGAAGTCAATAGCAATATAGGCGACGAAGATTTAGGTGAAGTAGAATTTAGCGAAGGAATTGGCGCACAACTTACGCATGCTAGAAATGATTTGGATGCACTTATCACAAATATTGAACACAAAGGAGATTATCAACTTAAAGATAAAAGCACTCTTCAGTGGTCTTTAAAATATACCCATGAGGACATTAGAGATCGTCTGGTAGAATGGGAAGTAATCGATAGCGCAGGATTTTCTATCAACCCACCAACTATTGATGCGTTTAATGAACAACCTTATGCTCCAGATCAAGGCCCATTGGTTGCATTTCAAAATGTAAGAGCTACAAACCAAGTCCAAATTGACAGATTTCAAGCTTATGCGCAATGGAGCAAAAAAACTGAATTAGGAAACAACGAAGTGTTTTATAATATTGGTATTAGAGCTCATAATTGGACTGTGAATAGTGACATTCCAAATGAGAATGGTGAAACAAGTTCGACGCAAACAGTATTCAGTCCGAGAGGTCAATTCGCCATTAAACCAGATTGGGAAAAGGACATGCTATTTAGAGTTGCTGCTGGGTTATATTATCAGCCTCCTTTCTATAGAGAATTAAGAGATTCTTCAGGTGTTGTACAGCCAAATGTAAAAGCTCAGAAATCTTTACATGTCGTATTAGGAAATGAATATAGCTTCGAAATATGGGAACGACCATTTAAATTAGTTACTGAAGCATATTATAAAAATATGACTGATGTGAATCCTTATACATTGGAAAATGTTAGAATTCGCTATAGAGCAAAAAACAATGCAAAAGCCTATGCCTATGGAATCGATTTTAGGTTAAATGGTGAGTTTGTTCCAGGTACTGAATCTTGGTTTAGTTTTGGATATTTAAAAACAGAAGAAAATATTGATAACCGTGGTTATATTGCTAGACCCACGGATCAAAGATTAAAATTCGGAGTCTTATTTCAAGATTATGTTCCAAACATTCCGAATCTTAAAATGTACCTCAACTTAGTTTATAATACTGGTGTGCCAGGAGGCTCTCCTAGCTATGCCGATCCATACCAATATCAAAACAGATTACGAGATTATAAACGTGCCGATTTAGGCATGAGTTATGTTATAGTAGACGCTAACAAACCTAAAAACAATGGGTGGAAAAGTAAACTTAAAGAATTGAGTATAGGTGTTGAAATATTTAATATGTTTGATGTTCAAAATTCTATAACGAACACTTGGGTTAGAGACGTGTATAGCAAGCGCCAATATGCAATACCAAATTTTTTATCACCAAGAGTATTTAACGTTAGACTTTCTGCGAAGTTTTAACTGCATGAGAGCGTTAGTCTTTCTTTTTCTTATATTCCAATTTTCATCTTATAGTCAAGAAAAAAAAGAATTTTATTTTGATCATTTAGGGCATCGTATTACAAAAGAATATTTCTATTCAAATAAAAAATTTGTTGAAGGAGAAATAAAATATCTTCATTTGGTTTTTGAAAATGACACAAGTACTACTTCTGTATTGCATCCCAGAAAAGTTTATGGAAAGCTTAATAAAACTGACCTAGATTCACTGAGATCTAAGCTTAATTCAATCTCAGAATCAAATCCAATATCCTACAAAAGCCATATTGTAATTAATTATTTTTCAGGCAATTACCCTATTTCTTTAAAAAAACCAACGGGTTGGAATATTTATCATAACGACTATAAAAGGAAGTTAGATAGGATTATCGATTCTAATATGTATTGGATTTATAATGATATTGAAGACTTGAAATTCCAAAGAAAAAAACGATTATGGGTTAAAGATGAAGAACACTTTATTAAGAATTTGTTTTTTCCATTTCATATACCTTATGGCAATTTTGTAATCATTAAACCTGATGGAAACTATATTTGTTTTTATGGAGAATATGGAAAACAATCTGTATGGAATGTCGCCAAAGAAATTATCGGTAATTAAAAGATTATTCTTTCTAATTTTCAATAAATTCTTTTAGCACACTAATCGTATAGTCGAGATCATCTTTTGTATTAAACGTACTAAATGAAAAACGAACAGATGGTTTGAGCAGATCTTCTTCACTCAATATTTCCGACAACACATGCGAATTTTGAGAACTCCCACTTTGACATGCACTTCCTTTAGAACAGGCAATACCTTTTAAATCTAATTGAAACTGCAATAAAGGGGCCTTTTCAGGTGCGATTGGCAAACAGACATTTACAAGAGTATAGGTGCTATTTTCATGATTGCTGCAGTCTCCATTAAAGGTGGTATTTGGGAATATTTTGATCAATTGTTCTATAAAATATGTTTTAAGTCCAAGTATATAGCTGCGTTCTGATTCTAAATTGTCATACGATAATTTGAGCGCCTCATCTAAACCAACGATGTTATGGATAGACTCTGTCCCTGCCCTAAAACCTCTTTCCTGCTCTCCTCCAAAAATTAAAGGTTTCAATCCAGAATTTTTTCTGATAAAGGCAAAACCAACCCCTTTTGGTCCGTGAAATTTATGAGCACTAGCCGCCAAATAATCTATAGAAATCTCCTCTAAATTTAACTCGTAATGCCCAATAGATTGCACAGTGTCACTATGAAACAAGACATCATTTGCATTACATAAATCAGCAACACGTTTTATGTCGAGTTTATTACCTATCTCATTATTGACATGCATTAATGACACCAACTGTTTTTTATCAGATTTCAATACCGATTCTAATTGGTTGTAATCAACGACTCCTTTTTTATCAACATTAAGATATTGTACTGAAATGGAATGTGTTTTCACTAATTGATCTATGGTATGCAATATGGCATGATGCTCAATCTTAGATGTAATAATTTCTTGAACTCCAAGATCTCGAACAGCACTGTTAAGGACTAAATTATCTGCTTCAGTACCTCCAGAGGTAAATACAATTTCAGAAGCAGAAACATTAAAATGACTTGCAATACGCTTCCTAGAATTTTCAATAACAGCTTTAGATGACCTACCGTAACTATGTGTTGATGAGGCGTTACCGAAACTGGATTTCATAACCTCAGTCATTCTATCTATTACTTCCATGCGCATTTGAGTCGTGGCCGCATTATCTAAATATATTGTTTTCATATAATCCTTAATGTTACTACAAAGATGCAACAATCTAACGGCAATTAAAATCTAAAAATTGGTCAATTAAAATTATTCGTTAATAGCAACGTTATAAATTGCAAATCACTTATTTTTGTTTTCAAATATTTTAAAATGCGAAAATTACTTTACATTTTTAGCTTATGCTTATTAGTTACAACTTGCAACGATGGTGATGTTTTTGAAGTCGTATTAGACTTTGAAGATGACTTAACACTTTGCTCAGAGGTTTCTGAAGATTATTTGCTTTATAAAATTAAAAACACTCCATATGAGTCTTTGAGCTTAATTTTTCCTGCAACGAGTGCAAATGACCTTATTTTTAACCCAACTGAATCGCCTTATACAGACCAATTGGTAATTAATGCGACTACTATTCGATTTAATTACAGAACTTACAATGGAAATCCTGAAGATTTAATTTGTGCATTAATTCCAGATCCTTCCGTTAATATTACAAATGATTACGAAGCTGCCTCTGGAGCTATTGCTGAATTTGTTACAACATTTGTAGATCAGGATGATGATGGCATACCAACTGAAATTGAAGACTTAAATACAGATGGAGATAATGATCCATCGACTAATCCAACAGATAGTGATACGGACGGAATACCAGATTATCTCGATGTAGATGATGACAATGATAATGTACTTACAAAAAACGAAAATCCTGATGTTAATGATGATGGCGATTTTAGTGACGCCCTAAATACAGATGGAGACGACTTACCAAACTATCTAGATGACGATGATGACGGTGATGGTGTACCTACGCGTTTAGAAGATGAAGACATGAGTAATAGCCCAACAAATGATTTCGATGAAGGGTCTCAAACGCCAAATGTTGCAAGATATTTGGATGCCACTGCAGTAGAATCTTATGCTGTATCTGGATTTTTACAAAATAGCTATGATAGAATCATCACTGTAAGCTTTACAATTCTTAATGCTAATTTAGAAATATTAAATACAGATTCTATAAACTTCGGAACCTATACAAGTACAATTATAAATTATTTTGAAGATTAATCCGGGTTTTGATAAATATAAACTTCGGTAGCTCCTAAGCCATATTTCTGATAATCGGCATCATAAAATTTGACATTGTTATAACGTCCAAAAAGATATTCTAATTCGAGTTTTAAAACACCTTCACCAACACCATGGATAAATACAACTTTCTGAATGCGTTTATTAATTGCAAAATTAAGCTGACGTTCTGCTGTATTTAATTGTAAGTTAAGCATGTCGTGATTGCTCATTCCTCGCGATGAATTCGTGAGCTGATGAATATGCAAGTCTACTTCTAAGGCTGGTAGATTGCGTTCTTTTGGTTTTATTTTTGGAGTTTTTCTTCTTCCAGCCTGCTCTTTTTCAGAGACAACATCGCTTAATGAATGTTCTGCAAATACGTTTGATTTTAATGAGGATTCATTATCCAAAATAAGTTCCGAATCCTGAAACTCTAAAACAAATCCATCTTTGTCTTCGATAGAGATTATCGAACCCTTGATGTCCCGAATTACTCCAGAAATAGCTTCATCTAATACAGAAACTTTATCCCCTATTTGATAGCTCATCATTCTTCCTCTTTAGCCTCATCTGTGTTTTTACTTGGTATATTTCTAGACGTTCTATAAATACCAGTCATTAGCATTACAATACCTCCAATGAGTACATATACATTTTGAGATTCTCCAGCTTGGGCGTATAGTGCAACAACGCCTCCAACCAATATTAAAACATAATTAATTATTTTCGAAAAATTCATCGTTTATTAGATCCGTATTAATAAGGCTTAAAATTACATCATAATATTTTATAATATCACTATTTCTTTTTAATAATACCTTAAACAAAAACACAATTAAGGAATAACTTTTCTATTTTTACAATTGAAAATGATACACATACTCAATGGCTTTTGAAGATTTCATGTTACCCTGTTTAAACAAAAAACTTTTTGGAGTTGAATGTTTAGGTTGTGGTATTCAGAGAGCTACTTCATTAGTATTTCATGGTGAATTTGTTGCGGCTTTTAAAATATATCCCGCAATCTATACACTGATAGTTCTAGCTCTTTTTCTAATCTTTAATATTTTTATTAAGTTTAAGCACGATTCTAAATTCAAAATAGGATTAATAATTTTAAACCTATTAATCATAGTAATTAGCTATATTTATAAAATAACCAATTAAACAATTCAAAACATGGAAAAACAAAATTTACCAAATTCAACACTCATTTTAGTTTTCGGAATTCTATCAATTGTAACCTGCTGTTGCTACGGAATCATAGGACTTCCATTAGGAATAATTGCCTTAGTTTTGGCTAATAAAGCGACTAAGTTATATGCTGCAGATCCTGAAGTCTATTCTGGGTTTCCGAACGTAAAAGCAGGAAAAATAATGGCTATTATAGGAATTATTCTTAATAGCATCTATGTAATATACGTTGTTTGGTTATTTAGTACAATTGGATATGATGGTATACAAGAAATGCAACAAGAAATGATGCGTAATATAGGGCAATAATAAAACTCAAATTCTCATAAATAAAAAAGGCAACCGATTAGGTTGCCTTTTTTATTTTAGAACTATTTGAATTTATTCAAACTGTTTTAATGTTTTTATAATGATTGAAACGCAATCTAATAATTGCTCTTCAGTCATTACTAAAGGTGGTGCAAAACGAATAATGTTTCCATGTGTAGGTTTCGCTAACAATCCATTATCTCTAAGTGCCAAACACATATTCCAAGCAGTATCACTGTCTTCGTCATCATTGATTACAATAGCATTAAGCAATCCTTTACCACGTACTAAGTTCACCAAATCAGTAGATTCTATATACTTGTTTAATTCACTTCTAAACAACTGCCCTAATTTCTCTGCATTCTCTGCTAACTTTTCATCTCTAACAACTTCTAAAGCAGCAATAGCAACTGCAGCAGCTATTGGATTACCTCCAAATGTACTTCCATGATTACCAGGACGAATCACATTCATAACGTCATTATTAGCTAGGACAGCCGAAACCGGATACAGCCCTCCACTTAACGCTTTCCCTAAAATCAAAACATCTGGTTTTACATTTTCGTGATCAACAGCTAATATTTCGCCAGTTCTAGCAATTCCTGTTTGTACTTCATCTGCTATAAATAGCACATTATATTTTTCACATAATGCTTTGGCTTTTGAAAGATAGCCTTCAGAAGGAACAAAAACTCCAGCCTCTCCTTGAATTGGTTCAACCATAAAACCAGCTACATTCGGATTTGTACTCAATACCTCTTCAAGCGCCTGTAAATCATCATATTCTATTTTGATAAATCCATCAGTATAAGGACCGAAATTTTTACGTGCCACTGGATCATTTGAAAATGAAATAATAGTTGTTGTTCTTCCATGGAAATTACCATTACAAACAATTATTTCTGCCTTATTAATATCAAGACCTTTCACTTCATAAGCCCATTTTCGACATAATTTTAAAGCGGTCTCTACAGCTTCAGCTCCAGAATTAATAGGTAATAATTTATCGAATCCAAAAAATTCACAAGCAAATTTTTCGTACTTCCCAAGCATATCATTGTAAAATGCACGTGAAGTCAAAGTCAAAGTTTGTGCTTGCTTCATCATTGCATTCACAATTTTCGGGTGACAATGTCCTTGATTTAATGATGAATAAGCAGATAAAAAATCATAATACTTATTACCTTCAACATCCCAAACAAACACACCTTCCCCTTTTGATAATACTACTGGAAGTGGATGGTAATTTTGTGCTCCATACTTGTTTTCCAATGCCATCGCTTCTTGCGATGAAATGTGATCTAATACATTCATAACAGAAATTTTTAAAAATTAAAAAAAATAATGTAATTCCTAATTTACCTTTATTCTTTCGAAGCATCGAAAATTCAGCGGAGGAGAGAAATCATCCTTGAGGCAAAATTACTAAATAATAATTGCTTCCAAAAATCTAATCAAGACATTTTTCCCGATAGAGACATGACCTGCAACTCCAAACGCTTTAATTCACGAAGCAATGCATTCTTATCCATTTGCATCCATGCAAAAACTTTAAGCATACTCACACCAAACAAAAACACCAATCCTCCAATTCCCCATTTAATCATTTCATTTGTGAGATCAGTATTAAAAAACTGCACTGTACAATAGATAAATAATCCAAAGAAAATCAAAGTCATAACATTCATCATGTACATGATCCATTTATTCTTACCAGTAAAAAGTCCTCCAAGCATTTGAAGCACATTCTGCTCTTCTAATTCATCATAAAACTTAGCTTCTTCCTGAGTCAAGGTGTCTTTTATAAGTTTATCAATGTCTTCCATATGAGTTTTCATAATTTCATGTTTTTAGTTAATACTTTATTAAGCTGTAAAACGGTATTCGCTTTGTAATATTTAGAAAGCATCACATTATTTAGCTCAGCTCAGTTCTATCTTTTAAAATTTGTTTTAATTTTTCTCTCGCATAAAACAATCGTGATTTCGCTGTTCCAATAGATATGTTTAATAGTTCACTTATTTCCTTTAATGCATAATCTTCAACATAAAACAACTTTATAACAGCTTGCTGTTGTGTTGATAATTCGTAAATACCTTTTAATACTGTTTGTTTTAAATCTTCACTATAATTGGTGTCTACGGCTTCGTTATTCTGCGTTTTATAATATTGCTGCTGTCGTTCTCTTTCTCTTGACTTTGCTCTTAAAACATCCAAAGATTGTGTTTGTACTATGCGTAAGGCCCAATTCCCAAAACTATTTGGATCCTTCAATCGATCCATTTTATTAATAATGATTCTCCAACTTTCTTGGGCAATATCTTTCGCAATGTCTTGATCTCTAACTAACCAATACGCCTTTTTACAGAACTGTTTATGCCAACGCTTAACTAATTTAGGCAACGCCTTTGCTTCACCAGATTGATATTGCAGCACCAATTGACCATCTACTTCCCTATTGGAATTCATTTATCTAAGATTATTAATCCATTTTATTTGAGAAGAAAACGCCAAAGCTTTACCCAAACACTCCATGTACTTTGTTTATTTTGAATTAAATAAAGATTTTCAATTTTATCAAACGCATCTTCAATTAAAGCATTGTGCAGCGAACGAATGACAACTATCCATTTTAAAGTAGCAATTCCGGTAGTCCTCATATTAATACTATGCATAACTTTTGTTTGTTTCGCGTTGACCGCTTTAAACTCTAACTGATGAAATCCAATAAAGCCCCTTGGTTTTAAAAACCTGAATTTTATGCGTTCTCTAGGCTGATACGATTCAATTTTATAACGAATCATTCCATGCCCTCCTTCAGATTCAACTACAAGTCCATACTTAAAACGCATTGCTGGCCATTTTTCATTTGGCCATATCTGGTCCTCTTTAGTTGCTAGACTATACATTAACTTTGACACTTCAGTGACAGGCCGATCAATTATGCGTTTATGGATGTTTATAACTTTCATTTCTACTTTAAGGACGAGAATAAATTAAAAAGGTTCATTTTATTTTTAAAAATTTAAATTCTTTTAAAGATAATTGAAATAACTCGCATGTATATTTGATGCTATTATTATTTTTGCCACATGTCTAGAAAAAAAACAATTAAGCAAGTCTTTGAAAATATTGAAGTCTTAGATGCAGGTGCAAAAGGTAAAACTATCGCAAAAGCTCCAGATGGGCGTGTTATATTTTTATCAAATACAGTTCCAGGTGATGTTGTGGATATTCAAACTTTTAAAAAGCGAAAATCCTATTTTGAAGGAAAGGCCATTGCATTTCATAAATACTCTGAAAAAAGAACAGAACCTAAGTGCGAACATTTTGGAACCTGTGGCGGTTGTAAATGGCAAGACATGGATTATAAATTTCAGCTGGAATACAAACAGAATGAAGTTGAAAATAATCTCAAGCGTATTGGTCATATTGATTTACCTGAAGTTGAACCAATTTTAGGCTCGGAAAAGCAATACTTTTATAGAAACAAGATGGAATTCTCATTTAGTGATTCTCGCTGGTTAACCCTAGAAGAAATTCAATCAGACGAAGACTTAGGAGATAAAAACGCCCTTGGTTTTCATATTCCTGGTATGTGGGATAAAATACTCGACGTTAGGAAATGTTGGCTTCAAGAAGATCCATCAAATACGATTCGTAATGCGGTTAAAGCATTCGCTTTAAAACATAGCATGGAATTTTTTAATACCAGACAGCAGTCTGGATTCTTAAGAACTATGATGTTGCGTACGTCTTCGACAGGAGATATTATGGTCCTTATACAATTCTTTAAAGAAGATAAAGACAATCGTGAGTTATTGTTAGATTATCTAAAAGAAACGTTTCCAGAGATTACTTCATTACAATATGTTATTAACGGAAAAGCGAACGACACTATTTATGATCAGGAAGTGATTTGCTATAGTGGGAAAGATCACATTCTTGAGGAAATGGAAGGGCTTAAATTTAAAATAAACGCAAAGTCATTTTATCAAACAAATTCAGACCAGGCCTTCGAATTATATAAAATCACTAGAAATTTCGCAGGACTCACAGGGAATGAATTGGTTTATGATTTATATACTGGAACAGGTACCATAGCACAATTTGTAGCCAAACAAGCTGCTAAAGTAATTGGGGTTGAAGCAGTTCCTGATGCAATAACAGCTGCTAAAGAAAATGCACAATTAAATGGCATTGATAACGTTGACTTTTATGTTGGTGATATGAAGTCAGTTTTTAATGATGATTTCATTAATCAACATGGACATCCAGATGTAATTATTACAGATCCTCCTAGAGATGGAATGCATAAAGATGTAGTACAGCAAATCTTAAACATTTCGCCAGAAAGAATAGTATATGTAAGTTGCAATAGTGCTACACAGGCAAGAGATTTACAACTTATGGATTCAGATTATAAGGTAATTAAATCGCAAGCGGTAGATATGTTTCCACAAACACATCATGTTGAAAATGTTGTACTTTTGGAACGTCGCTAATCTATTTTGAAAACAGGTATTAATGAAGTATATAAAATATAGTACTCTTTTGGTTTTTTTAGCAGCCGTAATTTACAGTTGTGAAAAAGATGATATTTGCGCCGAAACTACAGTTACTACACCGCATTTGCTAATTGATTTTTTTGATATAAATGCTCCAGATGAAGCTAAAAATGTAAGACTACTTACTGTTATTGGTGAAGATTTAACCGCTCCTATTGTATTTAATTCATCGACATCTTCAATTGCTTTACCATTACGATTCCAAGACGAAGACGCAATCACAACGACACGTTTTGAACTCATAAAAGACACAGATTACGACACAGATGAAAACGAAACAACAGCATCTAATACCGATGTTTTTGAAATAACATATACACCTCAATTTATATATGTGTCAAGAGCCTGTGGCTATAAGAGCATCTTTAATGATGCGCAAATTACAATTGAACAAGACACTGAAAACTGGGCAATCAGTTTTGATATTATTAATTCAACTATAGAAAATGAAAACGAAGCACATATCAATATCTATCATTAGTCTGATTGTTTTGATATTGTGCACAACAGTATCATACGCCCAAAACGAGACAACAGAAAAAGACACTATAGTTTATAAGCAGAAATATGGCTTACGACTTGGTGTAGACTTGAGTAAACTGGTCCGAACTTTTTTAGATGACGATTATACTGGATTTGAAATTAATGCTGATTATCGACTATCTAAAAGACTCTATTTAGCTGGAGAAATTGGTACTGAAGAACGAAATACTATTACAGACTATTTAGATATAACTTCAAAAGGAAGCTACTTTAAAGCTGGTGTCGATTTCAACCTTTATCGAAACTGGTTAAATATGGAAAACATGATTTATAGCGGTTTTCGAGTAGGTGTTGGTTCTTTTAGTCAGACATTAAATGGGTTTACTGTATATAATCCTGATCAATATTGGAATGAACCATTTAGTTCAAATAACTCTCAAGAGTTTAGTGGTTTAACGGCTATTTGGACGGAATTAATTCTAGGCGTAAAAGCCGAAGTCATAACTAATTTATACGTAGGCTTAAATGTCCAACTCAAAGGATTGGTTAGCCAAGATGAATCTTCAAACTTTGAAAACGTATATGTGCCTGGTTTTGGCAAAACCTACGATAGTGGGCGTTTTGGTGTAGGATTTGGTTATAATATATCTTATTTAGTTCCTTTTTTCAAAAAAGACAAAAAAGTTGTCTCTGAAGACTAATTGCACAATAGACTTTTCAATTCATATTCAATAATTTCTTATCTTTTGCATAGCAAATATCATATGCCATGGATAAAGATGCAATTGTAGATTTAATAGAGGAGAAACATAACACACTATTGCATTGGTTAGATCATCAAGAAGATGAGAAATGGGAAATGGGACCTGTGGGCAAATGGACTAGTGGTCAGCAAGCATTGCATCTACTCCAAAGTATTAAACCCTTAAATGATGCGCTGAGCGTGCCTAAATTTATTTTGAGATTTAAATTCGGTAAGGCAAATCGGAAGGTCAGAAAATTTGATGCTATTGTAAAACGATACCAAGAAAAATTAGAGAATACAAAAGGATTAACTTACAAAGGGTCAGAGAACATGAGGATCCCTACTCTTAATGACAAAGCTTACATATTAAATAGACTTCAAGTAGAAAATAAAAAACTGCAGTACAAAACTAAAAAATGGTCAGACAAGAATTTAGACGCCATTATTCTTCCGCATCCACTTATGGGTAAAATGCCTGTTCGCGAACTAATTATGTGGACAGCTCACCATATTGAGCATCATACAAATGAATTAAAAACAAAATATTGAAAAGTATAGTTGAACTCAACTGACATTTGTCATAGTATTTTTTTCCGGATTTAGTGACCTTTATTAAAGACATCAATCTTTAAATTCAAGTCACATGAAAACTCAAATATTTTCCTTTTTCCTATTCTTATTATTATTCTTAGGTTGCGCGTCGACATCACATGTGATGTACGAATATGACGAGTCAGTTAATTTTGACAAATACCATACTTTCGTGATATGTGTTGATGATTTATTTGTTGAGAACACAAACTTCCCAAATTACGACAACAACAACGTACGGCAACTCTTAGCTGATGAGTTTGAAAAACAAATGGAACGTCATAACCATAAAACCAATGTGTTTGATCCACAATTGCAAGTTGGTTTTAGTTTGGTTGTAAAAGAAGAGCAAATCACATTTACTAATTGTGATCAGGAAGGTAAATTTGAATATTGGGAAAAATGTACGATTCACACTGAGACCTATACTACGGAAACATTAATTGCATATGTGTCTGATTTCGAGAAAAATCAAGTTATTTGGCAAGCGTCAATTTCTTGTGATTTTAATAAATCAAAAGCGACATTAAATACATATGTCAAGGGAATTGTGAACGCTATTTTTGATGCGTATCCTAAAGTAAATTAGATAAAGTTATTTCATATACTTTCCTTTCTTACTTCCTTCATACATCACATATTTCACCAATCGTGATTCTAGTTTTGCATTAAATAATTGAATTTTACGTGATGGACGTAGTCCAACAAATTTCAATGCATCTAAATTAGAGGTAATAAACCAAGCATCGGTTCCTGGATAACCTTGTTTTAGCGTGTCTCCAATATCTTTATAAAATTGTTCCATATCAATATCTAAACGTTCACCATAAGGTGGATTAAATACCATGTGCAATTTTTCGTCACCCGCTTTTTGTGTTTTAAAAAAATCTTCGTGCTTGATTTCAATAAAATCTTCAAGCTGTGCGTTTTTAATATTTTCTTTGGCTTTAGTCACCGCACTAGGTGCTTTATCATAGCCAATAATCTTATGATGGAAATCACGTGTTTTAGTAAGTAATGAATCTTCAATTTTTTCGAACAACTCTACATCCCAGTCTTGCCAGCGTTCAAAAGCAAACTCCTTTCGCATTAAATTAGGTGGAATATTACAAGCAATCATTGCGGCTTCCGCTAACATGGTTCCACTACCACACATTGGATCCATAAAATCTGTTTGACCGTCCCATCCCGATAACATAATCAAACCAGCTGCCAATACTTCATTTATAGGTGCAATGTTCGTTGCCGTCTTATACCCTCTTTTATGGAGAGAGTCTCCAGAAGAATCTAATGAAATTGTGCATTGCTTTCTATCAATATGCACATTGACTTTTATATCCGGGAATTTCAAATCTACATTCGGGCGTTCTCCAGATTGATCTCTAAATCTATCAACAATAGCATCTTTAGATTTTTGAGCTATATATAAAGAATGCGTAAACAATTCAGAATGAATGGTGGCATCAATTGCCAAAGTGCCATTAGGTTTTAGATAATCTTCCCATTGCATTGCATATATCTTATCATATAGATCTTTTTCGCTAGACACTCTAAAACTATGAATGGGTTTCAACACCTTAACGGCGGTTCTCAATGCTAAATTGGCTTTATACATAAACCCCTTATCACCAACAAAACTAACATTCCGAACACCAGATTTTACGTCTTGCGCACCTAATTGAATGAGTTCTCGCTCTAATAATTCTTCAAAACCAAATAAGGTTTTGGCAACCATTTTAAAATTATTCTCCATTACTTAAGTTTAATAGAAAGCAAAAATAAAGTATTTTTGCAGTGATACACATTAATCTATGACAAAAGACACAACACAATGGTTTACTTCTTGGTTTGACACTTCATATTACCATACCTTATATAAAGATAGAGATCATAGTGAGGCTCAAGTTTTCATGGATAATCTTACGGATTATTTAAATGTTCCTGAGCATGGTAAAATTCTTGATCTTGCCTGCGGAAAAGGAAGACATTCAGTTTATTTAAATTCTTTGGGCTATAACGTTACTGGAGTAGATTTATCAGAAAACAGTATTGCATATGCTAAACAATTTGAAAATGAATCACTTCATTTTGATGTGCACGATATGTCACTTCCTTATAATAAAAAGTTTGATGCTATCTTCAATCTTTTCACAAGTTTTGGATATTTTGAAAATGAGGAAGACAATTTAAACACGATAAAAGCAATTAAAGGGGATTTAAACGAATTTGGTTTTGGGGTCATCGATTTTATGAATAGCGATTTAGTTGTTGAAAATTTAGTTGCTGAAAACACAAAAACTGTCGATGGTATTATCTTTAATTTAAAGCGCTATTTAAAAAACGGATATATTTATAAAGACATTTCTTTTGTTGTAGATGGGAAATCACATGAATATCAAGAACGTGTTAGAGCATTAAGTTTATCTGATTTTGAAATGCTGTTTGAAAAAGCTGGCGTCCATCTCATAGATGTTTTTGGAGATTATAAATTGCAAAAATATGAGAAACATAATTCTGAACGTTTAGTAATGATTTTTAAATAATGAACAAATATTTATTTCCTTTATATGCTGTAGTTATTGGTATTCTTATAGCAGTTTTCACAAGTCCTAAGAGCTCCATAAAAACCAAACTCCTACTTTCATTCAGTGGCGCATTCTTATTAGCCCTAACATTGTTTGACCTCTTACCAGAAGTTTATGAGCATTTAGAAGCTAAACGCACAGGCCTTTTTATTATGTGTGGGATATTACTGCAAGTTATTTTGGAATTTTTCTCTAAAGGCGCAGAACATGGACATGTCCATATTCATCAGAATAGCAAGGTATTTCCCTGGTTATTGTTTATTAGCTTATGCATACATAGCTTTTTAGAAGGGTTTCCAATTCACCAACATAATGATATGGTTTATGGTGTATTAGTACATAAAATCCCGATTGCAGCATTAATTACTACATTTTTACTACAATCCAATTATAGCAAGATTGAAATCGCATTTTTTCTCATTGTATTTGCCAGTATGACACCATTAGGCACAATAATTTCAAATAATTCAACACTCGCTTTAGACTATATATTTGTAATTAATGCAATTGCTATAGGCATCTTTTTCCATATTTCTACAACTATTTTATTTGAAAGTAGCGAAGGTCATAAATTCAATTTATCAAAACTCGGAGCCATTATTTTTGGTGTGGGTATTGCTTATTTAATATAATGTTTAGCAAAGAAGAATCGCGATTATTACGACAGGACTTTTGGATTAGTTTTGGGAAATCATTTCCAAGGAAATGGATATTATACGATACCAAAATGAAAGGGTTTTCATTTAAATTTCACTTTGACACGAAAAAGGCATTAGTTGCTTTGGACCTTGAAGATGATTTAGAAAATCGCATTAATTATTGGGAAAAATTACAAGCGCTCCAATCAATTTTACTAAATGAATACGTTGAGAATGCAATTTATGAAGAAGCATACTATTTAGAAAACGGTAAAGAAATTTCGAGAATCTACGTGCCATTGGAACAAAAAGTGTCTATTCATAATAAAAATTCATGGCGTGACACAATGGAATTTTTCAATGAACATATGAGTCGGTTTGAAGCGTTTTTTGAAGAATACAAAGACGTTATTAAAGGCTGATTTGGTATTAAAAGGTCAATTCCATTTTGTAATCATCCATGATATAACCATTTCCAATATCGATTACTAAAGCTTCGATGGTTTTAAATCCCAACTTATGATATGCTGCTATTGAATTGGTGTTATATTTATTTACGGTCAGTCGTATAGATTTGCAACCCAAGCTTATGGCTCGATCCGTAATAAACTGCATCGCTGAGGCACCTATTTTCTTTCCTCGAAAATCAGACAACACATATATCTTACTTAAGAATAGAGCATCATCATCTTTTTTAATACTAATATAACCCACAGCTTCAGCTTTATACTGAATCAAATAATACTCATAACCAGCTTTAATTTGACTTAATATGGCTTCTGAAGATTGAAATTTATCAAGCATGTACTCCACCTGATTCGTTCCTATAATTGGTTCGTAGTGATGGCGCCAAATAATTTGAGCTAGCCTTTCAACAGTCGCTATATCACATTCACTTGTAGCTTTTAAAACATGTGTCATATTTGAATTTAGATAACGTGGTTAAAGATCATAAAAAAATGACAAATTGCTCCTGCCAAAACAAACACATGCCAAATAACATGAAAATAGGGCACTTTATGAAGCGCGTAAAAAACAATTCCAATGGTATAAAATAATCCTCCGGCAAATAGCCATAGAATACCATCACTTCCTAGAGCATCTGAAAGATTTAAAAAATCAAATACAATTAACCAACCCATAACTAAATAGAGTAAGGTGGAAAATAATTCATATTTGCCAGTAAAAAATAATTTTAAAATCACGCCAAAAGCAGCAATTCCCCAAACCGTCCAAAACAGAGGCCAACCTAAACTTTCAGAAAGCGATATTAATAAAACGGGCGTATATGTTCCTGCAATGAGTAGATAAATACTAATATGATCAACGATTCTAAAGTAGTGTTTCCGTTTTTCACCTTTCACGGCATGATAAAATGTTGAAGCCAAAAACAGAATAATAATTGAAATTCCATAAACAATGACGCTAAACAAACTATAAGGTCTATCCTCAGCACTAAAAACAATCAGCAATACCAACCCAGCAATTCCAAGCGCAGCACCAACACCATGACTCCATGCATTTAGTTGTTCTTCCCTTTTCGATTGTATTCGCATTTATTCTTTAATTATTTCTTCACTTTTTTCCTCTAACCATTTATCAGAAATCTCATAAAAGTCAAATTCTATCGCTGGTTTTTGTCGCTCTAATTTACGATTTTGAAATGCCCGCTCTAGAATATCTTCAATATAAAAATCTTCTTTCACATGCATTGGATCAAATTCTCGTTTTAATGAAATATCGAATAATTTAGCGGTACTGTTAAACCAAAAGGCGCGCCAACCATTTCGAAGTTCCTTAATCAGTTCAAACGTAGTTTTACCCGTTTGCCTATGAATGAGTTTGACAAGGATTTGCCCTTCGGTACGTGTTAATTTTTTCAACTCTGCCGAAAATTCATCCTCAATATACCTTTGAATTTTTTTTGCATACCGCTTTTTATCGCGCTTTTTTTCAAGCGTAGCTAACCTTTCGTTTAAGGTAGTTAATCGTTCAGCGGCTAGTTTCGCATAAGGATATACTTTAAGCGTCTTACGTTTTAAAATAAGGTACTTAATACGCTCATCCTTATTCTTAAATTTTAATTTATTAAGAATCAACACCTCATCCAAATCGATGATTTTTTTTGGGATAGAATCTCCTTCTATATAATAGTATTCCACTTCAGTAGTGTCTTGCTCTATGACACGCTTTTGTGAAACCACTAGTAAAGGAATAAAAAGGAATAAATATATTAAATGCTTCATTGCTGATATTAAATCTAAAACCGTTCCAAAATTGAAATCAAAATTACGGATTTACCTATAGTAAAACCTTAAAATTGAATTAATATTATCTACGAATATGACTTATTTAATCAACTTTTGTAACACAAAAAAGCTCATAGCCTAAATACAGCTATGAGCTTCATTACTAAATATAAACTAAGACCCCTATTTACAGCTCCCTTCTGTTATCGTTTGAGTTGGTATCTATCAATTTATTATAAGGATCTACACCTACTTCGGTAGGTTTTTCGTCAACAATAATTGTGATTTTATTATTTATTTCGGTGATTTTATGTTTCTTTAAATACAGCTCTATTTCTTTCTTTTTACCATCTTCTTGCTCCTCTTCTGCAAATACACCAATATCTATATAATCAGCTAATATCAAAGACAATTCTGGTTTTTTCATTTTTTCAGTCTTATAAATCAACGAATCACCTACGTTTTCACCATAAAAACGTTTCCCTTTTTCATCGTTTCTGTATTTACTGACATTAAACTCGATATCTACTTGAAATTTTCCATTATCTAATTCGGTTGAGCTAACATCTACAATCCTATTTTTATACAAGGTTATCGTTTCGAACATATCTTTAATAACATATTGCAGGCTGTCTGGTGTAACTTCTCTAATATGATTTACCATATCAATTGATGTTGTATAAGGCGCTTCTTGAAATTTCACTTTTTCAACATAGGTTTTCAGTGCTCCATTTAAAACAGCTTCTCCTATATAATCACTCAATGCATAAAACACCAAAGAGCCTTTCTGATAACGAATATAACCCTGTCCATCATTATACATCAATGGTTTTTCCCGCTTAGCCTCAAACGTTCTTTGGGTTAAATAATCATCTAATGATTTCTTTAAAAATTTACGCATTTTATCCTTACCTTGTTGATGTTCTAAAACCTTCAACGACACATACTCTGATAAACTTTCAGATAGCATTGTGGCTCCTAAAACATCCGCTCCAATAACTTGATGTGCCCACCACTGATGTGCGACCTCATGTACTGTAATAGCGAACGGATAATCAACGCCTCCCTCATCTGTATCATCAACATCAGCTATAAAACCTGCATCGCCTGCAAATGGTATTGTATTTGGAAATGATTGCGCGAAACTTCCACTTGGAAACTCTACAATTCGCAGTTGCTTGTGCTGATAAGGGCTGAAATTTTTAGAATTATAATCTAATGATGCTTTCATGCCTTTCATCATACGTTCCAAATTAAACTCATGATCTTTATGATAGTAAATCTCAAGGTTAACATCATTCCACTTGTCTTTTACCACTTCATATTTCGCCGAGTTGAACGCATAAAAATTTAATATTTTGCTATCCATCTTATAATGGAAATAACGACGCCCATCTTCAATCCACTCCTTTTGCAAATAACCAGGAGCAATCGCAATTTGATCTTCAGATGTACTTACTGTGGCCTCAAAATCAATCCAATCGGCATCTTTCGATATGTATGTATTTGCCAAAGCAGTAGAATCTGAAGGATGCGGCTTCAAATTATTCGGAGGTAAATCATACTTCTTTCGTGTTTCATCGTCAGACAATTCTCCACCAGGATAACCCATCGATGGGAACATTTGAAAATTATTTAAAAAAGTTCCATTATTTATGACAGGCGAATTTCTTCGCAACCATGAATTAGGCTTATTATTTAAACTGAAACTCAATTCTAAACTATCACCTGGCTGAAGCGCTTGCTTCAACTCAAATATGTCAAAATTATAAATGGTGTCTTCAGATATTAAAGTGTTTTCCTTATTGAATTCAAACGTACTTGGATATGCATTATGATTCACTAAAAGACTGTCAATAGCCACTTCAGATTTATTAACCATAATATAAGTTCCGTCAGCATCAAAATTTAATTTATCGGGAAAAATATTCACGTTTACATTTACGGATACAATCCGTGGCTGAGCCATGTTTTCATATTGCTTATAAAGCTTTTCCCATTCAACGGTTTGCAATTCTCTCTCCTTTGAGGAAATTCTTTCATTTAAAATATTATTCTCTTGATAGATCTTAAATCCAAAAAATAAAAATGCTATTAAACACACTGAAAACCCTATCAAAGTCAATCCTCTAAACCTCGATTTCGCAATGGATAAACGCTCTTTAAAAGAGTGTGGCAACCCTCTAACCCACAACAAACTCGCCGTTATTAAAAGTATTAATCCACCTAAAATCCAATAGACTTTATAAATCAAATATCTAGAAATAGAAGACCCATAACCATTCATGTCAGAATATCTGAAACGTGGCCCTTCATTATATTTAAACACATTTTGCTCTATCCCAGCAAAGCTCAAAAATGGCATTCCAATAAGGACAATCAATAGAAGAAACAATCCTAAGTACAAGTTTTTAACCAGTGTTTGTACAAATAATGCCAACAGTGCCCAAACAATAAAGTTTAAGAATTTCAAAATATAGAGTTCATATAAATAATGACCAATCTCAAAATTGTAATAGCCATTGTATATTTGAATTAGCATACCTCCAATCATAATTATAAGTAGCAATATCACTTGCATTTTCAATAATGCGATGAGTTTAGAACCCAATAAAGTCCAATTTGGAATTGGTGTGACATCAATTAAATGATTTACTTGAGAAATCTTACTGCGATGGATTAACATTCCAGCATATAGAAACGTAAGAATATTAATAAACAAAGTGAAAAATGATCCTGGAATTAATAACATTTGCCATGTCATTGGATAGGTTTTCGTTCCAAAGGCCTGCCCTAATGCAGTCGATGAAATTAAAATGAAAACCAGCCCAACCAGTACAATACTAATAAATGGCCAGCTTTTAATGATGTATTTAAAATCTATGTTGGATAATTTCCAAGTGGTCTTTAAATTTTGAAGAAAAGAATAGCTAAAATTCACTTTAGGCAAATTGATTCTTGTAATGCCTCCAAAGTTACTTTTAGTAGTACGCTCACCGATTTGTTTACGGAAGCTAAACGTTAATGCATTTTGACTAAATTTAAAATATTTGTAAACAAATCCAAATACCAAACTAGCGATACCAAGCCATAATAATCGATTATAAATTATAATCCCTTTGACAGGCAATAATTGTTCATTCTGCTCAGAAACTGTCCAATAACGCGTATAATAATTTGCAGCTTCAGCTCCATATGGATCCAACAGCGCAGAGATGTATCTATTATCAGGATCAGACAATAAATTTGCCACAATACCTTGAACAAGCATAATTAAAATAATTGTGATAAATCCTGCGGCTATATTTCTCGTAAAGGTGACCACAGCGAAAACTATCGCTCCAAATAATAACACATTCGGAATTATATAAACAAAATACGATTGGAAATATGCAGCAAAACTAAATGGCCCAACAATATCTCCATTGGTTCCAGGCATCCTAAATCCTAAAAACATCCCTAATCCGATTGCAAGTACAATTATTGTAACAATAGTTAATCCACTAAAAAATTTGGCGAATAAATAATTCGCTTTAGTAAAAGGATACGAATACAAAATGGTATGCATTTCACTTTTGTAATCTCTGTAAATCGTAGCTCCAATTATTGACGGAAACAAAAAGAAAATGAATGTCGTTAAGCCATTAAATAATCCGGTTACTCCTATTGGTGAATTTACAATTCTAGAGGATCCAGTGGTTACGGTTAAAAAATCGAAAATTCCTGCCGAGCTTGCCGATAGAAATAAGGCTAAAAAAAAGAAAATAGCCATGTATATGTAAAATGCTGGTTTCTTAAACCAGTATTTTAATTCGTGAAGAAATATTGTAGAAAACATCTGTGTAGTTTTAGTGTATTGAAAGACCTCTTTATTAGGCAAGAATTGATTCTTCTTCCTTTAACGCAATAAAATAGACATCGTCTAATTGTGGTTGTGCTTCTTGAAAATCTGCATCTGGCTTTTCTACCGCATGTACTCTTACATTTAAGGTATTATCTTGATTGTAGTTAGAAGACAACACATTAAAATTACTTTCAATAGCCTCTAAATCGTCACGTTCAATTATTTTGGTCCAGATTTGCCCTTCAATTTCTGAAGTAGCCTCAGTTGGTGTAGTGTGTTTCAAAATTCGTCCTCCATTCAAAATTGCCATTTCGTTACAAAGCTCTTTTACATCCTCCACAATATGGGTAGAAAATATAACTGTGCAATTTGTTCCTACTTCACGCAATACATTTAAAAATCGATGACGTTCGGCTGGATCAAGTCCAGCTGTAGGCTCGTCTACAATAATAAGTTTGGGATTATTTAATAACAGTTGTGCAATTCCAAAACGCTGCTTCATCCCTCCAGAATATCCAGCGACATGCTTTTTTCTTACATCATATAAATTCGTGATTTCCAACACTTCTTTGACCAATGCTTTACGATCAGATTTTGAGCTTACCCCTTTCAGCGTAGCGAAGTAATCCAACAAATCTTCAGCGGACATTTTAGGATATACTCCGAACGATTGCGGCAAATAACCTAATATCTTCCGCAACTCCATTTTATCATCAAGCACATTGATATCTCCAAATTCTATCGATCCTGAATCTGGACTTTGAAGTGTTGCTATGGTACGCATCAAAGACGATTTACCTGCGCCATTTGGGCCGAGCAATCCGAACATTCCTGTCCCAATTTCAAGACTCAAATTATCAATAGCCTTCACGCCATTCTTGTAGGTTTTTGTTAATTCTTTGATGACTAACTTCATTATATTATGTTTTAAATTAAAATTATTAGCTCATTAGTATAAAAATAACAAGTATAGTTACAAATATTCTTTTAACAAGTACGAATAACTAAAGAAATCCTACTATTTTTACAAAATACTCAAACGAAAAATGAAGCCGAATTTAGAGGCTTAAAAATAAAATACAATCTTATGGCAAAAAAAAGCATTCTCAATAAAAAATCAATCGATTTTCTAGAAGCCTATTTAAACAACGCAGCTCCTACCGGATACGAATGGGAAGGTCAAAAAATTTGGATGAATTATCTAAAACCTTATGTTGATGAATTTATAACAGATACCTACGGAAATGCTGTTGGAGTTATTAACCCTGAGGCTAAATACAAAGTAGTTATAGAAGGTCATGCCGATGAAATTTCATGGTATGTTAATTATATATCTGACAATGGACTAATTTATGTAATTAGAAATGGAGGAAGCGATCATCAAATTGCACCTAGTAAAATAGTAAATATCCATACTAAAAAAGGGATCGTAAAAGGTCTTTTTGGCTGGCCTGCAATTCACACTAGAAGTAAAGCTAAAGAAGAAGCGCCAAAACCAGATAACATTTTTATTGATACAGGCTGTACAACTAAGGAGGAAGTTGAAAAACTTGGTGTTCATGTGGGTTGTGTAATTACCTATCCTGATGAATTTCATATACTAAACAAAAACAAGTTTGTTTGTCGCGCTTTAGATAATCGCATGGGTGGATTTATGATAGCGGAAGTTGCACGATTATTGAAGGAAAACAAAAAAGAGTTGCCTTTCGGATTATATGTTACTAATTCTGTTCAGGAGGAAATAGGATTGCGAGGTGCAGAAATGATTACTCAAACGATCAAACCTAATGTTGCTATAGTTACCGATGTAACACACGATACGACAACACCTATGATTGATAAAAAGAAAGAAGGTCATTTAGAAATGGGAAAAGGACCGGTAGTTGCCTTTGCTCCAGCTGTACAACAGAAATTACGTGATTTGATAACTGATACTGCTGAAGAAAAAAAGATTCCTTTTCAACGTTCAGCACTTTCAAGAGCAACCGGAACAGATACAGATGCCTTTGCATATAGCAATGGTGGTGTGGCTTCGGCTTTAATATCTTTACCATTAAGATACATGCATACAACTGTAGAAATGGTACATCGTGAAGATGTAGAAAATGTAATTAAAATGATTTACGAAACGCTTCTTAAAATTGAAGAAGGAGAATCGTTTAGTTACTTTAAATAAAACTAATCATACAGTAATGTTATGAAGAATGTACAGATTTGGAAGAACGCATCGACATAATTTCTAGAATTGGTGAATTGACGGGTAAATCCTGTCTGAAATCTGAGATTCATAATAAGGGCCATTATCATAATACAGCTCATATTTGGTTTTATACCAAAGATGAAAAAATACTACTTCAACAACGTTCAAAAACGAAAGCTATTTGTCCGTTGCTTTGGGATGTTTCGGTAGCTGGACACGTCGATGCGGGCGAAACCATAGAACAAGCTGCAATACGAGAAATCAAAGAAGAAATAGGACTCGTTATATTCGAATCAGACTTAAACAAAATTGGTGTTTTTGAGTGCTTTAAATCTTATGAAAATGGTATAATCGATAACGAATTTCATCATACCTATTTAGCTAAATTAATGGTCCCGATTGAATCTCTTATACCACAGCCAGGAGAAGTAGAAGCTTTAAAATTAATTTCTTTTGAAGACTATGATATGAAGCTTAATGAAAATGTGGATAATTTACATTTTGTCAAAACGAATAAAGATGATTATGAATTTGTTTTAAACCAAATTAAGGCGAACGTATAATTTTCACTATTTTCACTATATGAATTTATTACTCATAGCAACAGCTCCTGTTTTTTTAATTATTCTTTATATATATTTTAAAGATAAATATGAGAAAGAATCAAAGCGACTCTTGTTTTTCTGTTTTCTACTTGGAGCAATAGTTAGTATCATAATTACTACCATTCTTTATTTAATATTTGATACCTTTTTACCACTTACTGATGACACGAGTGTTTTTCAGCAGTTCATTAAGGCCTTTTTTGTAGTCGGTTTAATTGAAGAATTTAGTAAATACATAATTGTTCGTTATTTCGCACAGCCAAAAAAATGGTTTAATGAGCCTTTCGACGGGATTATGTATGCCGTTATGGTCTCCATGGGTTTTGCATTTACTGAAAACATTTTTTATGTGCTAGAAGGCGGTTATCAGACAGGCATTGTACGCGCGTTTACCGCTATTCCTGCCCATGCAACCTTTGGTGTACTTATGGGCTATTTTATGGGAAAAGCCAAGTTTTCAAAAAACAAAAAAATACAATTAAATTTACAAGGCCTACTTCTCGCTGTAGCATTTCATGGTGCCTACGATTTTTTCTTATTTATAGAGTTCATTCCAGGTGTATGGATTGGCGCTTTTATTTCATTATTAATTGGAATAATATTCGCAAGAAGAGCGATAAAAGCACATCAAGAGAATTCGCATTTTAACACTTAAATCTTATTTATAAAACATGATAATACTCATATTCGATTGTCGTATTATTATATAATTTTGAATCATGAATTATTATCTTTACAACAAATCAAAATAAAATACGTGAGCAATTCATTTAAAGTATCCGTCAACAATTCACATCATTTTGAAATCGATAATGAGTCCATCTCAAATCTCGATGTATTACAGACTTCAGACTCAAAATATCATGTTATACAAAATAACAAGACATATTCATCAGAAATTACTGATGCTGATTTCAATTCAAAAACTTATAAAGTAAAAGTTAATAACAATACTTATAATATAAACATTCACAATGATTTAGATGATTTAATAAAACGGATGGGTTTTGAAATTGGTTCTACAAAAAAAGTAAATGACATCAAAGCGCCTATGCCAGGATTATTATTAGATGTCATGGTGAAAATTGGTCAAGAAGTAAAAGAAGATGAGGGGTTATTAATATTGGAAGCCATGAAAATGGAAAATGTTTTAACTGCTCCCAGAGATGGAATTATAAAATCAATTTCTGTAAATAAAGGGGATGCTGTAGATAAAAACCAATTACTCCTAGAATTCGAATAACATGAAAAAAATACTAATTGCTAATAGAGGTGAAATTGCTATTCGTGTGATGCGAACGGCTAAAAAAATGGGCATTAAAACAGTGGCAGTATATTCTACCGCAGACCGAAATGCTTTGCATGTAAAATATGCAGATGAAGCCGTACTAATTGGTGAAGCACCTTCGAATCAATCTTATCTTTTAGGTGATAAAATTATTGAAGTCGCGAAATCTCTAAATGTAGATGCAATTCATCCAGGTTATGGATTCTTAAGTGAAAACGCCGAATTCGCCGAAAAGGCAGAGAATAACAACATAACATTTATAGGGCCACGCTCTAAAGCCATTAAAATTATGGGCAGTAAATTGGCAGCAAAGGAAGCTGTTAAAGCCTATAACATTCCTATGGTGCCTGGAATTGATGAAGCAATAGTGGATGTTGAAAAAGCAAAAATAATCGCTAAGGAAATAGGATTCCCAATACTTATTAAGGCATCAGCTGGCGGTGGCGGAAAAGGAATGCGCGTCGTTGAAAAGGAAAGTGAACTAGAATCTCAAATGACTAGGGCAATAAGTGAAGCGACTTCCGCCTTTGGGGATGGTTCTGTTTTTATTGAAAAATATGTAAGCTCTCCACGCCATATCGAAATTCAAATTATGGCCGATACACATGGCAATGTTATTCATTTATTCGAAAGAGAGTGCAGCATTCAAAGGCGACATCAAAAAGTAGTAGAAGAAGCACCTTCTTCAGTATTAACCCCTGAACTACGTCAAAAAATGGGAGAAGCAGCTATTAACGTTGCGAAATCCTGCGATTATATTGGAGCTGGAACTGTTGAATTTCTTTTAGATGATGCGCACAATTTTTATTTTTTAGAAATGAATACTCGCCTTCAGGTGGAACATCCAGTGACTGAATTAATCTCTGACACAGATTTAGTAGAATTACAAATTAGAGTCGCCCGTGGTGAGACACTCCCTATTCAACAGCAAGATTTAAAAATTAATGGACATGCGCTAGAATTACGAGTTTATGCTGAAGACCCATTAAATGACTTTTTGCCAAGTGTTGGAACTTTAGAAACCTATAAATTACCTCTAGGAAATGGCATACGCGTTGATAATGGTTTTGAAGAGGGTATGGAGATTCCAATCTATTATGATCCTATGCTTTCAAAACTAATTACGTATGGTAAAACCCGAGACGAAGCCATAGAAATTATGCTAAAAGCAATAGATAATTATCAAATTGATGGTATTCAAACCACATTACCATTTGGACGTTTTGTATTCAAACATGAAGCATTTCGCTCCGGAAACTTCAATACGCATTTTGTAAAAAATTATTATTCCCCAGATGCACTAAAAGAAAGACATGAGACTGAAGCTAATATTGCTGCACTGATTGCTGTTAAGAAATATTTAGAAGATCAAGTTCAATTACGTCTACCAAATTAACAACACTATGGATTCAAAAATTAACACCCTTAACGACAAACTTTCTCTAGCTTATTTAGGAGGTGGTCAACAACGAATAGATAAACAACACGAAAAGAAAAAGCTTACGGCTAGAGAACGTGTTGATTACTTGCTAGATGAAGGCTCATTTGAAGAAATTGGTGCATTAGTTACACATCGAACTAAAGACTTTGGTATGGAACATCAAAAATTCTATGGTGATGGTGTAATTACCGGCTATGGTACTGTAAAAGGGCGATTGATTTATGTTTTCGCTCAAGATTTCACAGTTTTTGGTGGCTCGCTATCTGAAACACATGCCGAAAAAATTTGTAAAATTATGGATCTTGCTTTAAAAGTTGGAGCGCCATTAATTGGTTTAAATGACTCCGGAGGAGCTAGGATACAGGAAGGTGTTCGTTCACTTGGTGGCTATGCTGATATCTTTTATAAAAACGTTCAAGCTTCTGGAGTAATTCCTCAGATTTCAGCCATCATGGGGCCATGTGCAGGAGGTGCTGTATACTCTCCAGCAATGACTGATTTCACAATGATGGTAGAAGACACAAGTTACATGTTTGTTACAGGTCCAAATGTTGTTAAAACGGTTACGAACGAAGAAGTTACTAGTGAAGAACTAGGAGGCGCGAGCACACATTCGACAAAATCAGGAGTAGCACATAAAACGTCTTCCAATGATATTGAATGTTTAGAAGATGTAAAAACATTATTGAGTTATTTACCACAAAATAATAGAGAAACTCCTGCTCTATTCGATTTTAATTTTGGGAATGAAGTTAGATCACAATTATCTAGTATCGTACCTGATAATGCAAATAAACCTTACGATATGAATGAGGTAATTAGTGGTATTATTGATGAAGGTTCATTTTATGAAATCCATAAAAATTATGCTGAAAACATTATTGTAGGATTTGCTCGTTTAGGTGGAAGAAGCGTTGGTATAGTGGCAAATCAACCCATGTTTCTGGCAGGCGTTCTAGATGTAAATAGCTCTAAAAAGGCCGCGCGATTTGTGCGTTTTTGCGATTGCTTCAATATCCCACTATTAGTATTAGAAGATGTCCCTGGTTTTTTACCAGGAACCGATCAAGAATGGAATGGCATCATAGTTCATGGTGCAAAATTATTATACGCCTTCAGTGAAGCAACTGTTCCGAGAGTAACTGTAATTACACGTAAGGCTTATGGTGGCGCTTATGACGTAATGAATTCTAAACATATAGGTTCAGATATGAACTTTGCTTGGCCAAGTGCAGAAATTGCTGTTATGGGAGCTAAAGGTGCAGCAGAAATTATATTTAAGCGAGACATCCAGTCAGCCGATGATCCTGAAGCTATGTGGAAAGAAAAAGAAACTGAATATGCTGAACTATTTGCAAATCCTTATAGCGCTGCTGAACGCGGATTTATTGATGAAGTTATTTTACCAAAAGACACGCGTAGAAAACTCATTAAAGCGTTTTCTATGCTGGAAGACAAATATGTAGAGCGACCAGCTCGTAAGCACGGAAATATTCCCTTATAATTAATTTGGAAATAGACTGCTGTCTAGTCCTGGCACAAGGCGTAAGGCATTTTTATAGTACAATTTTTTAAGAACTTCATCACTAAGATCTAAACCATACATCGGCCAAAATGCGTGGTACTTCTTATGGTATGGGAAATATTCGTCACTACTTTCTAACACCCTAAAGTATGTTGGGAATTCTTCAGGTTTCCAACTGTCTTTTCCAAATAGAATTCTATCCTGATATTTTATAAAAAAGGCTTTAGCGAATCTTGGTTGTCTCCCCAGCTCTGCTATGATAGCACCAATTCCAACATTCATATTTGGTAATTCATCTAAAAGCCTTCCCAATTTGGTCAAATCATTCGCCATCCATCCCATATGAGCATTGATGAAATTGGTATTAGGGTGTGCTCTAAACATGTTATGCTGTTCTTCTATTATCTGTTCCCAGGGCACAGGATTATTAGCATCTCGTTTTCTATTTGGTCTGGTTTTCAGTTCTAACCAACGCTCATTATCGCCATCAAATTTATCCCAAAATGGTTTAGGATCGGCCGAATGAATTAATACAGGAATTCCAAGATCCCCACATTTTTTCCAGATAGGCTTTAAGCGTGCATCATCAATAGCAACTCGCTTGTCATCAACATCGGTATCTCTAAGTCCTAAACTTTTATAAACTTTTAGGCCTCTTGCCCCGTTTTTAACATCTTGTTCCAATTGATTTACTGTTTCTTCAATCCATCCTTTTTTTCCAACATTCCCATTAAATCTAATATTTGCAAACACTACAAATCGATTTGGATAATGTTCAGCAATATTCAATACAGATTTTTGTAAATCCTCGCCAGAGCGACCACTTAGATTGACCATAATGCTCATGTTTAAAGTGTCCATTGCTGCAATAACCGGTCCTAAATCTTGATTGGGCATTCGGTACTGATGCCCATGAATATCAATAAATGGGAATTTTGATTTTTTAATGATTCTAGCAGGAATAATAAGGGTTGAAGTTGGATTATATTCTTCAAAAGTTAGATTTTGAGCAGATAGGGTTCCGCATATCAAAATCAAGAATAATAGACTACTTTTTTTAATGTGATTCATAGGAACTAAAATAAATGAGTTATAAATATAATTGCTATTCATTTTAAAGCACTGTTTTTATGAAGGGTTTAACAGCATTAAAACTTAAACACTCATCCATAATAACTTAAATCAACTATTTCATAATAAATTATTAGATAAATATTAATCAAGATAAAAAAGCCACTTTAATTTAAAGTAGCTTTTTCATAAAGAAATCAATCTTTTTATTGTTTTGCTTTTTGTTTTCGGTATTCAAAAATATAAGTCATCATTTCTTTAACATGACTTAACTTTTCTTCTGCTAAATCTGGACGAGAATATTCTTTGACTTGTCCGTTTTCAATTGTAACTACCTCCGGATCAAAAGCAATATACGAGTAATATGAACTTGTTAAGACTTTTTCCATATCAATGGCTTGATCTAAGGAAACAAGGGCATCAGAAATATGAGAACCATTCTTAATTTTATCTTCTCCATATAAATTAATCATATACCATACTGCTTGTTTAATCACCTTTTTCTTTAACAATATTAAAGTAGTAGCCCAAGTGTATTCTTCAGGATATATAAATTTATAATATTGACTATCTGATAAAATCTTTTTTGCTTCTTTATTATATGTTATACTTTCTCCCTCTGAAATAACATTCCACTCATATTGACTATCAAGCCATGCTTTAGCCTTTAATTCTTCCTGCTTAAATTTATTAATTTTTTCTAATTCATTTAGACTATCACTCTGAGACCATCCTAAATTGCAAACGCATAATAAAATTATTAAAATTTGAAACGTACTTTTCATATATCTAGTTTTAAAAGCATCTAATCTGAATATTTCAACATGTATGTGTTTTAATATTCAGATCAAATGCTTACAATTTACTTATTTATTATTCGTTGGAAGTAAGAGCAATATCCTTATTTACTATAGCATCCACTTTAGCTTCAAGATTATCCAATCTTTCTACGGCATTTTTAAATTCACTCTGGAACTTTTTAATGATTTTTAAATAATCACCATTATGAACACCAATAACTGTATTTACCATCTTTGGTCCACTTTCTAAATTTGTTTGCCATGAGCGTCCTACAATGTATTTTGTGTCTTCAATAGTAACTTTAGAAGGACTTTTAGCTATGCCATAACCTGGTACGTCAGAATACGCAATAATATAATCGCCACTACTAACCTTTCCGATTACTTTAACAGGAATTTGCCCCATAAACGCAACATTGTTACCTAAAAATTCTTTACTTTTTTCAGGTATATTACCGAGCATAATAGGTTTTTCTGATACTGCCATTATTTGTTCGGCGTTCTCTAAATTTTTAGTTATTTTACCTCCTATTACTCCAACAATATCGCCTTTACTAATAAACTCATTAGGATTTAAACGTTCTAACCACTCGGCATAATCACCATTCCCAGACGTATATTCTACTCCAATTTTATTATAATCATCAGCAATTGTTGAAGCTACATTTACAATACCTGTAATTGCATCTAGCGGATCTATTCCAACAGATTTTTGAATAAACCCTGAAAGCCAAACGCCATTGAAATAATTATTACCCCATTCAGTAATCGAGACTGCCCGCACAGATCCTAAACTTCGATTGTCTTTATCCGTGAATTCTATATAATGATTATCATTGGTTAATGAATTAGTTACATTAACAAAACTTATATTTGGCATGCTTAAACTTGGTATATCAGGACAAAAATCTGTTGGAATTGCAGGAACATTAAATAATTCAGTAGGGCTACCAAATCCTGGAACACAAACTGTTACTTCACCTACTTCATAATCTACAGTTACGCACAAAGCTGGAAGCTCTATTAAATAGGGCAATCCAATAGCGTCATTTAATTCTTCAACTAATTGTTCTAACAAGCCACAAGCTGTTCCAGCAATTAAAACTGCAGGAATGAGTTCTAAGGCATCCGTAAATGTAAAAGCATTCGCTCCTGTTACTGCATCACGTACATTTTGAATATTTATGTCAAAATACTCAGCAACCGGATTTGTAGCATTTATATAAGCACTACCATCCCATCCTGGATGTGTTTTACCTAGTTTAATATTAATTCCATCACCTTGGCCTGTATCAATGTTTTCGAATGTAGCCAAGAAACCCCCATCAGCCAATTCATCTTTTACCAATAATGACCTAGATATTGTAGAATCTAAAACATTTAGATTTTTATCTAAGGTAACATCAGATTTAAATAAGCTATAGCCTTCTACTATAAGAGAATCTTTAGCCGTAAACTTTCCATGATTTATTGTTTCTCCTCTAGGATCAAACCCATCATCGAAATTTAGAACGACATTTCTACCAACATAAAGATCCTTATTAATACGAGTACTATCTCCTTGAACTTCTAAGTTTCCGCCAATGGTAAATTTACCATCACCAGTAATTATCTGACCATCTGCAGTTATTCTTAAACGCTCAATATTATCGGTTACAATCACTAGATCAGTAGAATCTGTTGTTCCTAGTTTGTCTACGAGAGCATCCGAATTAGAATTACCTTTCAATGACCAAACATTTGCTGGCACTCCATCCTTCTGCACAATTCCATTGGTTAATTTTGACGCTGTTGCTGCATGAAAAGCATAAGGTACCGCTAACAATTTAGTGATACTCAATGTTTTATAATCACCGTCATCGGATTTGATTGCAATTTCCATCCATATATCTTCTGTACTCCAAGGGATTTTATTGAACTCTCCTTTAAATACTTCACCTTCTCCAATTGTAAGCGAAAAAAGCCCTAATAGGTTAGTTGTCGTGTCATGTATTTCGATGTAATGTACCGTTTTAGAGGCATCATTGCTCTGAAGTGTAATCATCATTGATATTGGCTTCTCTTTTATTAAGTCGCCATCAGAAGTTCTTGCTATAGCCTGATATTTCATTCCTTGAGGAACAGTCTGCGCAATAGTTGTAGGTATCGAAAATATAGAAATGAGGGCAAATATTAATATGATTTTAAATTTTCCCATTTTGGTTGGTTTTATTAGTGTTGTTTATTCAATTTATTTTTTTAGAACTCTATAAAGTTCTAATCTATTATTGGTTGTATCAAAAATGCTAAGCATATAAATTCCTGAAGCTAAGTTCTCAGTTGATATAACATAATTACTAGAATTGAATGTTATGATTTCCGGATCGAGTGATCGTCCATTTATGTCAAACAATTCAATGTCTAAAGAAACATCATTAGTGATTTTAATGTTCAAATAAGATTCAAAAGGATTCGGAAATATCGAAACCTGAAACTTGATTTTTTCATTAAAATTTGATGCCCTGAAGATTAATTCTGGTTGTAAAAACCCTTGTGTAAAAACCATATCATTCTGGATGATCGTTTCAACAAATGGGTCTCCTAAGGTCCACTCTAATGTCATGGACTCCATTTTTTCAACATTTCCTTGAGATATCAGTACAGTATTTGACAACTGCTGTGAAAAAAGAAAAACTGGAAATGTGAGATAAAAAATTAGTACGGTTGTTTTTTTAATCATAATCATACATTTAATTAATAGCTAATATGTTTCCACAAGTAACTAGACCAAAGAATAAATAGATTGGGCGTCAACAACTATGTAGGACATTAAGATAATTAGATTGGGTGTCTATAAGAAAGAGACTATTAATTAAGAAAAAGTGCAGGAAGAAAACACTTACATTTTTTAACAAAACCGAAGATAAACATTTTATTTGGATTTATAACCATTTGGAATTTAATTGTTTACAAAACCCAAGACAATAGCCCGGAATTATTCTTTTATAATAAAAGGAAGCATATATAATGCGAACATGTAGTAATAGCTCTCATAAGTAGTGTTCTTATAAAGATTTATATTATCAATTTTAAAATTTAGTTCCTTATTATTTAAGAACGAACTTTATACATGAATCTTAAGTGGCTAATAATCTATTACTTTCCAGTAATAATTTAAATCCACTATCTCACCTGTAGTAGTTTTATAGTCATTTTTAACGATTCCTTGTAAATTAAAACCATTATTTAAGGCGACTTGAATACTTCCAAGGTTTTCACTTCCAGCTCTGCACAAGAGCTTTTTGAATTGATATGTTTTGGTTAAGTATTCAACAACATATCCGACTGCTTTAGTTATAATGCCTTTTCCTTCAAAATTTGCATCAATAAAATAACCCAATTCAGCTTCAGAAACTTTCCAATCGATATTTTTCACATCTACAAGCCCTATATAATTATTGTTTAAATCTTTAATAATAAAAGGAAAATAACTTTTGTTCTTTATGTTTTCCTCTATCTGAAGACAATAGGCTTTAGCATCTTCAAGTGTATTTGTTTTCGAAACTGTTCCAGCGAAAAAATCCACTAATCGTGCTCTATTATTTGCAATTAAATTGTAAAAAGTTTCACTGTCGCTAGTATCTAGAGTTGTGATTTTAAAATGTTCAAAACTTTGATTCATTCGTTTTTATTGAATTGAAGGCTAAAGATACTGCTTTGTTATATAAACTGATATCATGGATTACAAAAGAAAAATCACAATCTTTGTAATCAATAAATCAGTTTATGAAAATTCCTCATTTAGAAAATAATTATGTTAAGCTATCACTTTTAGACTTAAGCAATTATAATCATATTTTACACATCGCAAGACAAGATAACTTAATTCAATTTTCACCTAGCGATATTGGAACAGATGAAAAATTGAAGGCCTACGTTCAAACTGCTGTAGATGGTTATTATCATAACACCACAATTCCATTTATCATTTATGATAAAACCAAACAAGCCTATGCTGGCAGTACAAGATATGGACTGATAGATTGGAAAAATAAAGTACTCCAAATTGGATGGACTTGGATTGGAAAAGAATTTCAAAGTACTGGGATAAACAAACAAATGAAATTTTTAATGTTGTGTTATGCATTCGAAAATCTAAAGTTCGATAAGGTAGAATTCAGAATTGATGAACGGAATATACGTTCTAGAAAAGCTGTTGAAAAAATCGGTGGAACTCTTGAAGGTACTTTACGAAACGACACATTGATGTTAGATGGTTTTAAGCGTAGCACCTGCTGTTATGGAATTTTAAAAGAAGAATGGCAACATATTAAAGACAGTGTTTTTCAAGGTTTCTAAAGCTGTAATCTAAAACCATATACAGGTAATTCACCTTGCATAAAATCTAAATCTTCAGAACGCTCAAATCCAATATTTATATAAATTTCCCAGGCAATCCTCATAAATTCTGTGCTATGAATAATTACTTGAGTATTATTATGACTTATCGCTTTTTGAATACAGGCCTTAGTCAATAGCTTTCCTATTCCATTACCTCTAAATTTTGGATCTACTGCTAGCAGTCTAAATCCAGAAGCGTTAATTTCCTTGGTGGCAGTTCCACCAGAACCATATTGTGCCATATCACTAAAATACACTACAGCTCCTCCAATAATGCCTTCAGCCATAACACATACTAATAATTCTGTGTTTGGCTTATTTGTTTGTTCGCCAATATTAGCTAGCATTCTGTAATAATCGGGTTGCTCCTTTTTATTTGGAAATCCCTCAAGTCTTGAATATACTGCCACCATTAATTGTCCCACACGAAGAAATTCATGAGGTAATGCGCATCTAACATTATAAATCCCGCTAGTCATTATTTAAATAAGACGTTAATCGTTCTTTTATAAAATAGTCCCAACCAGTGAGACAACTTTCTCTTGTGAATTCTGGAATGGAATCATCAAAGTCTTCAATTATTTCCATTGATAATACCAGATTTGTATTATTTTTTTTTTGAAACAACTCAAAAGATACAATAGCATCTCCATCTAAACCTTCGTAATTCCAATTATATGTAATTCTTCGATTTTGTATAACCTCAGTAATAGTCCAGATATGTAAAAAATCCCTACTTGGTGCGTTTACGTTAAATCGCGTGCTAAAACCTACTTCGGTTTTAAATTCTGGAATATTCTCAAAATACCATTGCGTCATTTGCTTCAGTTCAGTTATTGCCTTCCAAACCTTATCAACCGTGACTTCAAATGATTGCTCTACTATTACTGGCAACTCGGAAACCTTCATATTGCTTAAAATTACTCCTGCCTAAGATAATCATAAAATATCTAAAAATTTAATTCAGCAAGATTGGAAAAGATTATGCTTTCATTCTATCCTATATTTGCTATAACAATTAAAAGCAATGACACCAAAAGCATCGAACAGAGTTATTTATCTACAAAATTTGAATAAAGTAATTGACTATATTCACACGCATTTGGAAGAAAAAATTGATATTAAAACCTTAGCAGATATATCATGTTTTTCTCCATTTCATTTTCATAGGATTACAAGAGCATTATTGAATGAGCCCATTGGAGCGTATATTGCTAGATCTCGAGTTGAAACTGCGGCTAAAATGTTAGGATACTCCTCGGATAACATCGAAAAAATAGCCTATAGTGTTGGGTTTGAAACACCTTCATCATTATCAAAAGCTTTCAAACAACATTTTGGTATATCGCCCTCGAACTACAGAAAAAACAAAAAAATCACAATCAAAAACCCAGATACAATGAAAACTAAATTGCAAATCAAAAAGCCAAAAATCGCTACTATTGAAGATAAACAATGCATCTATTATAGAATGCATGGTGCATATCAAACCTTAGATTACGCCAATGCTTGGGGTGCTTTATGGGAAGAAGTGAAACGTCAAAAATTATTTACTGCTGGCATCGAAAGTATCGGGCAATCTCATGACGACCCTAACGTAACTGATGAAAAGAAAATAAGATATGATGCTTGTTTAGTTATTCATATAGATGCCAAGCCCAATGGAGATGTTGGCACTAAGACACTTAAAGGTGGGAGATTCGCAATATTTCAATACCAAGGGAGTTATACCAATTTTCCAGAAGTATATGACTACATTTTTAATGAATGGCTAATGGATAATGATTATGAACTCAGAGATGAATCGGTTAGAGAACGCTATAGAAATGATCCAAGACGCACAGAAGAAGCTAAATTAAAGACCGACATTTATTTGCCTATAAAATAAGCTTTAGATAAAGAATACTGCTATTATAAGTCTGGCTCATAACGCTTAAGCATAGCATCATGGGTTTCAGCAGGCTCATTTGAATTCAATTGATCTTTAAGCATTTGCCCCATTGAAGGCATATCATTGCGATTTATTTTAGATTTTTCATCCCATAATTTTGAGCGCATAAGTGCTTTGGCACAATGCAAAAATAGTTCTTCTACTTCTACAATCACACATGCTTTTGGTTGATTTTTTTCTGACATAAACAGACTCAAATCCTCAGTAGCGTTAGAAACATATGCTTTTCCATTAATTCGCAAGGTTTCATCCATTCCTGGTATTAAGAAAAGAAGACCAATGGTTCCTGTCTCTACAATATTAGAAAGACTATCGACTCTATTATTACCTTTTGAGTCTGGAATTAAAATTGTGTTTTCATCACGGATATGGACAAATCCAGGAACACCGCCTCTTGGTGAAGCATCAAGCTTTCCTTTAATGCTACTTGTAGACATAATTAAAAATGGCGATTTCTCAATAAAATTTACGGCATGTTTGTCCAAGTTTGATAACACTTTCTCCTTAGTTCTTCCACTAGGATATCCATAGGTTTCACGTAGTTTTGCAGTAGTGTTAATTTTCATTCTTAGGTTTTTATTAAGTCTTAGCAAAGTTATGCTTTAAAACCCTAGATTCAAAAGTCTAAATTGTAAGCTTATCCACAATTGCCTTTGTTGGTAAAATCGATGTTGTGTGTTCAATACTTGGACCCGCAACCCAAACGGTTTTATAAGTAGCTTTTTTGGCCGCCTTTTCGGTCGCTTTCATACCAATAGAAAACCGTATCATTTTAACCCACTTTTTAAGTTTACGGTTTTTATTTAAAACGGATTCTAACCAGGTTTGCTTGGTTCCTGTTTTCTGAACGTAAGGTGTGTTAATTACAGTACATGGTGTTCCAGATATTCGTTCAGTCATGACAATATCTTCAGCACCATAATCGACGCAGGCTTGTTTATATTCTTGAGTCACACCTGCTTCTAAAGAAGCAATAAAAGGACTTCCAACAGAAACACCATCCGCACCGTAACTAAGCATTTCATCAATATCTACTTTACAACCAACGCCTCCTGCAGAAATAACTGGAATAGATAAATTATCTTTAAGTAATTTGATTAAATCTTCAGGTGATAAATCTCCTCTGTGACCACCTGCTTCGTTATTTACTGCTATTGCCGCATCTGCGCCTAAAGCTTCAACTTTCTTCGCGAATTTTAAATCTACAACATCACAGAAAACCTTAATCCCAGCTTTATGAGCTTGTTTAATAGTTTCTTCTGGGCTACCTAAAGACGTAATAATAAAATCGCAACCTTCTTCACAAATCACTCGCAATTGCTCTTTGTATTTTATATTAGACTTATTGACAATTAAATTATATCCATACGAACCGCCTTCTACTTTTGCAGCTTTTAATTCTTTAATTGACCTTCTCAAAGCATCAAGTGTTCTATAATTTAATGCTGGAATACAACCTGCAATTCCACCTTTCATAGCTTCAATAACCATAACTGTATTTGATACTAAAAACATCGGTGCTTGTATGATTGGATATTTTATCTTAAGAATTTGGGTAATACTAGTGTTCATTCAGTAAATTATTTTAATTCAAGAATAGCTTAAAAAGTCTCAACTACCTCAGCCTACTTCACCGAAGTAACAGAGCTCGGTGGCTGAAAATTTCGTTAAGTGAGAACAAATATAAGAAATATTATGCTTGCATAACACTTTGATTAAGCAATAAAAAAAGCGTGACCATTTCTAGTCGCGCCTTTTTAATTATTGTTAAGATAATTAATAATTATTTCACCTCTTCGAAATCTACGTCTTCAACATCGCTTTCTTCGGCTTGACCGTTTTGACTTGCATCAGGTTCAGCCTCACCACCTTGTTGTGATTCAGCTTGCGCTTTGTACATTTCTTCGCTTGCTACTTTCCAAGCTTCATTTATTTTTTCTAAAGCAGGATCAATCACTTCTAAATCTTTCGTTTCAAAAGCTGTTTTCAATTCTTCTAATGCTTCTTCAATTGGCTTCTTTTTATCATCAGACAACTTATCGCCAAATTCTTTTAATTGACTTTCTGTTTGGAAAATCATTGCATCAGCAGCATTTAATTTATCTGCTTTCTCTTTTGCTATCTTATCAGCATCAGCATTTGCTTCAGCATCAGCTTTCATTTTTTGGATTTCATCATCTGTTAATCCTGAAGATGCTTCAATACGAATATCTTGCGTTTTCCCTGTAGCTTTATCTCCAGCTGTAACGTGAATAATTCCGTTAGCATCAATATCAAAAGTCACTTCAATTTGAGGTGTTCCTCGTTGTGCTGGCGGAATGCCATCTAAATGAAAACGTCCAATCGTTTTATTATCTACAGCCATAGAACGTTCTCCTTGAAGTACATGAATTTCTACTGAAGGCTGATTGTCTGCTGCTGTTGAGAATACTTGAGATTTCTTTGTTGGTATTGTCGTATTAGATTCAATAAGATTGGTCATAACATTACCCATAGTTTCAATACCAAGAGATAAAGGTGTTACGTCTAATAGTAATACATCTTTAACATCTCCAGATAAAACACCACCTTGTATACCTGCTCCAACGGCAACAACTTCATCAGGATTCACACCTTTACTTGGTGTTTTTCCAAAGAATTTTTCTACAGCTTCCTGTACTGCTGGAATACGAGTAGAACCACCAACTAAAATAACTTCATCAATATCTGTCTTTTTTAAACCTGCTGCTTTTAAAGCTGAAGCACAAGGCTCGATAGTACGTTTTACTAAATCGTCAATTAATTGCTCAAATTTTGCTTTTGTAAGTGTACGTACTAAGTGTTTTGGCCCACTAGCAGTTGCCGTTACATAAGGCAAATTGATTTCAGTTTGTGCAGAAGATGATAATTCAATTTTCGCTTTTTCTGCTGCTTCTTTTAAACGCTGTAAAGCCATAGGGTCTTTACGTAAATCAATACTTTCTTCTGAATTAAATTCATCAGCTAACCAATCAATAATTTTTTGATCTACATCATCACCTCCTAAGTGCGTATCTCCATCTGTAGATAAAACCTCAAATACACCATCTCCTAATTCTAGGATAGATACATCGTGAGTACCTCCACCAAAATCAAAAACTACTATTTTTTGGTCAGTTCCTTTTTTGTCCATTCCATAAGCTAAAGCAGCTGCAGTAGGTTCGTTGATTATTCTTCGAACTTTTAATCCTGCAATTTCTCCAGCTTCCTTAGTAGCTTGACGTTGTGCATCATTAAAGTATGCTGGTACAGTAATTACTGCTTCGCTAACATCTTGTCCTAAATAATCTTCAGCTGTTTTCTTCATTTTTTGAAGAATCATAGCTGATAATTCTTGAGGCGTATATAAACGACCATCAATATCTACTCTAGGAGTATCATTGTCGCCTTTTACTACTGTATAAGGTACACGTTCTGCTTCTTTTTTGGATTCAGAATATTTGTTTCCCATAAAACGTTTGATCGAATAAACCGTTTTCGTTGGGTTTGTTACTGCTTGACGTTTTGCTGGGTCACCAACTTTAATTTCGCCACCTTCTACAAAAGCGATTACAGATGGTGTAGTACGTTTACCTTCTGCGTTCGGGATTACAACTGGCTCATTACCTTCCATTACAGATACGCAAGAGTTGGTTGTTCCTAAATCGATTCCAATAATTTTACTCATAATATGTTATATTTTACTGTGTTGAATGTTCATTTTAAATTCGATAGGTATAAGTCAATGATTATGCCATTTGACAAATACTGACAAGCTGTCATTTTAGAGCCATTAAACTTTCTATACAAAAAGAAATTCATAAGATTGAAAACATTATTTTTACGCGAATAAAATTGAACATTTTTATATGGAATGTATTTCTGTTTTTGATATGCTAAAAATTGGTGTTGGACCTTCTAGCTCTCATACCCTTGGTCCATGGAGAGCGGCAGAACGCTGGATTAAAGAGCTTAAATCACAAGATCAGTTTGATAATGTTGAGAAGATCATAATTAATCTTTATGGTTCTCTGTCGTTAACAGGTAAAGGACATGCAACAGATTTCGCTGTCATGCTTGGATTATATGGAAGTGACCCTGAAACCATACCAACAGAATCAATACATAACATTATTAACACAATAAAAGAAGAGCAGATCATTCAGTTTGATGGTAGAAGATCCTTGGTTTTTAATCCCGAAACTGACATTATATTTAATAAAAAATTTCTTCCATTTCATGCCAACGCTTTGACATTTACTGCCTTAATTAATGGCAAACCTCATGTGTCAACATTCTATTCGATAGGCGGCGGATTTGTTATAAAGGAAGAACGGACAAATGACAAAATAAATAAAGCCCTAAAAGGAACATTCCCATACCCAATTGATAAAGGCACAGAGTTATTGGCCTATTGTGAAGAATTACAAAAGCCAATTTCTGAAGTTGTATTAGAAAATGAAAAATCTATCCGTTCGGAAGATCATATTAATGAAGAGCTTAAACGCATTTGGGACACAATGCTTAATTGCATGTATACCGGATGTCATACCGAAGGCAATCTACCAGGTGGACTAAATGTAAGAAGACGAGCACATGATATATATCAGACTTTAAAAGGAGAAGATGCCTATACTAATATTTATGACTGGTTAAGTAGTATCAGAAATACCGAAGTGAAATTTAGGCAAATTCTTAAATGGGTTAGCTGTTTTGCTTTATCGGTAAATGAGGTTAACGCGTCTTTAGGTCGTGTAGTTACAGCACCTACCAATGGAAGTGCTGGAGTAATTCCTGCAGTATTAATGTATTATTTAGTTATAGAAAATCATGATGCAAATTTTGAAGAAATAAAACGCTTTTTATTAGTGGCAGGAGAAATCGGAAGCATCTTTAAAAAAGGCGCAACAATCTCAGCAGCCATGGGAGGGTGTCAAGCGGAGATCGGAGTATCTTCTGCCATGGCAGCAGGAGCTTTATGTGAATTACATGGTGGCTCTCCAGAACAAGTTTTAATTGCAGCTGAAATCGCCATGGAACATCATTTAGGTTTAACTTGTGATCCAATAGGCGGACTTGTCCAAATACCATGTATCGAACGAAATGCTATGGGCGCAATAAAGGCAATTAATGCTTCTGAACTCGCTTTAGATACCGATCCTTCAAATGTTAAAGTTCCTCTTGATGATGTTGTTAATACGATGTGGGAAACGGCCAAAGACATGAATACCAAATACAAGGAAACTTCAGAAGGCGGACTTGCAGTGAGAGTTAATATGGCCGATTGTTAACAGATATGAAGTATTAAATCTAAATATTATAAAATCTTACTACTTTTGTAGAACCTAACAAACAAAACTATGTCAGTAGCTAAAAAAGAGTACAAAAGAATTACGGTAAAAACCTTAGTGGACATGAAAGCTAATGGAGAGAAAATTTCCATGCTTACTGCTTATGATTACACGATGGCTAAAATTGTTGATGGCTCAGGAATTGACGTCATTCTTGTTGGTGATTCTGCCAGTAATGTAATGGCAGGTCATGAAACCACACTACCTATTACCTTAGACCAAATGATTTATCATGCGTCTTCAGTAGTTCGTGCTGTTCATCGTGCGTTAGTTGTCGTTGATTTACCGTTTGGAAGTTATCAAAGTGATCCAAAGGAAGCATTACGTTCGTCTATACGAATAATGAAAGAAAGTGGTGGTCATGCTGTTAAAATGGAAGGTGGTAAAGAAGTTAAAGAATCTATTAAACGTATTTTAAATGCTGGAATTCCTGTCATGGGACATTTAGGATTGACACCACAATCTATTTATAAATTTGGCACATATACTGTTAGGGCAAAAGAGGAACAAGAAGCTAAACAATTAAAAGAGGATGCTTTAATGTTAGAAAAAGCGGGATGTTTTGCATTAGTTTTGGAAAAAATTCCGGCAAAATTAGCAAAAGAAGTTGCAGAAAGTGTTTCAATTCCAGTTATCGGCATAGGAGCTGGAAACGGAGTAGATGGACAAGTATTGGTTCTGCATGATATGATTGGAATGACACATGAGTTCAATCCGCGATTTCTGAGAAGATATATGAACTTATACGAAGAAATGACTACTGCAATTTCACAATATGTGGATGACGTAAAATCTGAAGATTTCCCAAGTGACGAAGAACAATACTAAAGGTGTCAAAAGTTCATTCTAATAAAACCAACTTACAAGTTCTTTACGAAGACAACCATCTCATTATTATCAATAAAAGAGCAGGTGATATTGTACAAGGTGACAAAACCGGAGATCAGCCTTTAAGCGATATTGTTAAGGCGTATTTAAAAGACAAATTTAATAAACCAGGAAATGTTTATTTAGGCGTGGTTCATAGACTTGACAGACCTACATCTGGTGTTGTTATGTTTGCTAAAACAAGCAAAGCATTGCCTCGATTAAATAAATTATTTGCCGATAAAAAAGCAGATAAGACCTACTGGGCCGTTGTGAAAAATCAGCCTCCAAAAAACGAAAACACGCTCATACACTGGTTGAAGAAAAATCCAAAAAACAATAAATCATCGGCATATTCAAAAGAAGTGAATGGTAGCAAAAAAGCAATATTGAGCTACAAAATACTGAAAGCGTTGGATAATTATTATGTTCTAGAGATTGAATTAGAAACTGGAAGACATCACCAAATCCGATCACAATTATCAAGTATTGGATGTCCTATAAAAGGGGATTTAAAATATGGTTTTGATCGCAGTAATAAAGACGCAAGTATAAGCTTACATGCAAGACGATTGAAATTTGTTCATCCCGTTTCTAAAATAGATATTGATATTGTTGCGCCGCTTCCGGAAGATCCAATTTGGAATGCTTGTCTAACTTAAAGGATAATGAATGCTTAATATAACGCCTTCATTTGGAGCCGACACCAAATTGTATTCAGCATTAATTAATGCCGCTCTACTTTTCATATTTATTAAACCAGACCCAGCTTTCACAGTATTTATATCGAAACCTTTACCATCATCTGTTGCAGTAATAACAAGTAGTTTGTATTGATACTTCAATTCTACTTTTAAATTTTGAGCTTCAGAGTATTTTACTGAATTAGACAAAAACTCTTGAAGGATTCTAAATATAATGATTTCATGCTTTTTATCCTTTAAAGCTTGAGTCTCTCCTTTTATATGCAATTCGGCAGAAGCGAATTTCAAGCGTTTTAAACGTTCCAATTCATTTGAAATCGACTGCTCAAAACCAACATTTAATATGACGTCATTATTTAAAGACTTTGACAAGGAACGCACTTCCTTTAGACTTTCTTTAATAACCTTAGTCGTATCATCTACTTTCCCCTTCACATCATCTCTTACTTGAGAAGAAAGCATGTTTAACTGCATTGTAGCATACGCCAATAGCTGACCAACATTATCATGAAGCTCCCAACCGATATATTTTAATGTTTGCTCCTGGATTTCAGTTTGTGTTTTTGAAATTTCTTCATCAAACATTTTTTGCTGCTCTAACTTATCTAGTAGTAATTTGTTTTTCCGTTTCTGAAAGACTATAAAAAATATAATAATCAATGCGCATACAACAAGAAGCACACTAGTCATATACACCAATAAATAGCGCTCAGCACTAGTAGAGACTGGGACTTGTTCTTGAAATAATAATAATAATAATATACTAATCATTTTCTGGGTTTGAAACAATAAGACCAATGGAGTAAGTTATGTACATAAAAGATATAACAATTAAATTTATATAACCTCTTAGATTAACATAATCCATATCAGCTTTACGATAATAAGGCTCAAAAAATGCAAGTGGCGTTTTAATGAGCCAAAACAATAGAATAGCACAACTGATATAAAAGTTTAAAGATTTATAAAAAGTTAAAATTTTATCACTTTGCAATATTTCCATAAAATAATAAACTACGCATTGCAGAATAACTAATGCGCCCAGAACACCTATAGAAGGTATAGAACCTGTAAAATACAAATTCAAGTTGAATAGAATAATTACTATTGAAGTTATCATAAAAGTGAATATTGAAATTTTCAATATTTTTTTATGACTTTCATTTTTTAAGACTTTGGAATAATACCATCCAAAAAAAACAACAGCAGTTATTTTCCAAAACAACGTAAACCACCAGTAATTACGCTCAATTAACGTACCTTCTAGGAAACTAAAAACTCTATCATCCCTAACTAGATACGAATATCTACCTATTATTACCATGAACACTATATACACTAAGAAATAGATAAAATATTTTGCAGCTGTATGTTTATACTTCTTATAAAGTATTAAACCCGTTACAGCTGCTAATATTTCTACAAATAATGTAAAATTATGTCTGTTATTTATTAAAAAGTCAATCACATTATTGTGGGTAATTTGCTGATGGCGGATCTCCATCTTCCCCATCATTTAATCCATTTGCTCCTGGTATATCATTACTTTTTCCAAGTTGGATATTCATATTAACCATATTCCCTTCAGAAGTATTTTTTTCTCCCGTAGGCACTAAAAACATGGTTGTGTAGCCTACTGTTGACCCATTGTCAGGATGTGCCCCTAAATACAAACGCACACCATTCATAGTATAGCCTGCTGCCCTAGCTTCAGCTTCCGCTAAATCCAAATAAGCACGCATATCTTCTAAAGAATACCAAGAAGATCGATTGTCGGGACGTTTAACAATAGAATCACTTATTAACTGATGTCTTGAATTAAAAGCTTTGTCCAATGCTTTAGCTTCTGCTGGTGTAATTAAACCTTTCGGTGTTGCCATAGTTTCTTCTGTTTTAAAGTTGTTTATAAAAAAGTAGCTAATTGTAATACCAATGGCTACTCCTAATATTAATGGAATTAATTTTCTCATAATAGCTTAATTAATTGTTTCCCTCTAAAATATAGAATTCTTTCATTAAAATAAAGTATTTCCTACTTTAATACAGTATTATCCTACAATATCATCCTATTAATTTGAATAGAAATCTCTGAGACGTAGATTTCTGTGCTAATATGTTAATTGCACTCTCTTTCAATTGTAAAACCCTGGGATAACCGCCGGTTGTTTGACAATCTCTCATAAGAACAATCAAAATTCCAGCAGGTGTTAATTGCACAGTTCCAGGAAGCACAAGCGAGGTTATGATTGCATCTAGCTCATTACTTATCTTCTGAATTAGTTGATATGCCATCCTGTTATTTGCATCAGAAATAGTGAATTCATTTGAACAAATCAAATTTTGTTGGCTCTCCGATAGTAAGTCAAATTCTGGACCTTTAAATACGTCAATGTAATTTTCGTTGAAAAGTGAAGTATCAAATTTTAAGGTTGCATTTTTATAACTTCGATCACTATTAATCTTTAACACCTCTAACCTGTCGCCCTTTTTAAGCTTGTGTTGTGCAGTAACATTATTATACATACTGCGACTATTCATTACCAATTCTGTTTTAAAACCACCTAATACCGCCAGATAACATCTAAATCCACCACTGCGTTTTCCAAAAGAAATAACATCTCCAGATTTAATTAGTGTAGGCGTATTGTTTTTTAGTGAGACCAAATTCTTTAAAGGTGACATATCTGCACCTGTGATACAAATAGTAGTATCAACATGAAATAACAAAGTAGAGCCAGTAGCAGTCATTTCTATAACCGCATCATTTTCAGAATTACCAATTAAAAGATTAGCAAAATTAGCCGACTGTATATCCATGACACCAGAACTAGGCACTCCAATGCTCTGAAAACCGTAACGCCCCAGATCCTGTATCGTAGAATAAAACCCTGACTTCGTAATTTCAACCATTTATGACCTCACTTTCAATTTTATAGGTTCCATTTGCGACTAAAAACGAAATTTCTTGATATTCATAAGAAGCTATAGGAATGAATTGAATTTTGTCGCCAGCATTTGCAAAACACGGTATTGCATTACTAGCATCAAAAAATTGAACAGGAGAATTTCCAATAATATTCCATCCTCCAGGACTCAAATTTGGATAAATTCCAGTTTGAGAATTCCCAATACCAACGGCTCCTTTTTCAACAGCTATTCTCGGTGTTGCTCTACGTGGAAAATGCAAGGCATTATTCAATCCTTCCAGGTATAAAAAACCAGGTAAAAACCCAATAAAGCAAACCGTATAATCGCCCTCAAAATGAAGTCTAATTATGTCCTCTTTGGAATACCCTTTACGCGAAGCTATCTCTTCTAAATCTATAGCGAATTCAGCATCATAACAAACAGGGATTTTCCATAATTTTTTTGAATCATGATTTTGATATTTCTTTTTTAGATAGAGTGATTTTAAAACCAATATTTCACTATTGACGTTATCAATAGCTAATACATAACTAATTAATATCGAGTTGTATGCGTTCTTTACCTCAAGTATTGATTCACTTATATTTTTTTGTATACAAGATTTCATTATAAGTACATCATGCAGTATGTATTTATCAATTTCAGAGGGCCATTCAATCAAAATTGAACGCTCTCCATAGGACTTATATTTAAGCTGATAATGAGTCACTATTTTATAATATTTTGATGTGCTTTTTCTTCAAAAAACGATTTAACTTTTTCAATAATTTTTCAGCTTCAGGATGATCACCGTGAACGCAAAACGTATCCGCTTTTAGAGCCACTTCTACTCCATCGATTGTTCTTACTTTTTCTTGGTTAATTATTTTATAAACATGACTTGTAATTTCATTTGCTTCCAAAATAATAGCCTTTTCATTAGCTCTTGATACTAAAGTTAAATCGGCATTATAATTTCTATCAGCGAAGGCTTCATATAGCAATGGAATATTTTCCGCTTTCGCTAAATTTGAAATCACGGAATCATAAGGTGCATATAATTTTATTGGTAAGGCAATACTTTTAAGAACTTCTATGATGACTATTGCTGTTTTTTTATCTTTAATTGCACGATTATATAATGCGCCATGAGGCTTAATATGATGCAATACAGCTCGTTCTTCCTTTAACACCTGCATTAAGCTTCGTATTTGATGTTTCAAGGACGTATATAAATCTGCACAAGCTATATCCATTTGCTTACGCCCGAAATTAGCCTTATCGGGAAATGAAGGATGCGCACCAATTTTAACTTTATACTTTTTGCAAAGTCTTACTACTTTTCGCATTGTTTCTATGTCTCCAGCATGTCCTCCACATGCAATATTGCAAGATGACACATATGGTAGAAGCTGAGACTCATTATCTAATCCTTCACCAACATCAACATTTATATCAATTATAGTTTCCCCCATCAGAGTAAATTAAATACTTTTATTATGCTTCTAAGCCCTAAGAATATTGTAACACCTAGAATTATTATACCAATTACATTTTGCGTTAAGGTATTCTTATAAGGTCCTAAAATTGAAGATTTATTCATAATCCAAATTAAAAAACCAGCCACTACTGGTAACAACAAACCATTAGCTACTTGGGCGAATTTAATGACTTCAATAGATTTTAAACCCAAAGAAGACAACATTACTCCTAATATTAAAACAAACATCCAAACCAACTTAAAGCGCAATGATTTCATATTTGATTTCCATCCAAAACATCCTGAAACCACATAAGCAGTAGCCAATGGCGCTGTAATTGCACTCGTAATTCCTGCCGCAAAAAGTCCAATAGCCAAGAATCCTTTCGCATAGCTTCCAAATAAAGGCTCTAATCCTTTAGCAAGATCTGCAGCAGAATTAATGTCCTGATTTTGAATCGCAGCAGCAGATATGATTATAGACATAGACACGATTCCACCAAGAACTACTGCAACAATTGTGTCCTTTCTAGCAAATTTCAAATCCGATGCTTTATGCCATTTTTCTTTCACCAATGCAGCATGAAGAAACAAATTGTAAGGTACCACAGTCGTGCCTATCAATCCAATAATTGTTAATATGCTATCACTTGGCATACTAGGAATAAATGCGCCTTTAAATATTTCACCTAAATCGGGTCGCGTCATAATGGCAGTAATCAAAAATGAAAGACTCATTAGAATAACCAACAGGATCAATACTTTTTCCAATATTTTATAATTTCCTATATATAATATTATGAATGCGATTACACCAATAGTGACGCTTAAAATATTCACTTTTAAATTTCCCATTGCAAATTCAGGATTTCCAAAAATAGCCTCAAGCCCCAATACGCCACCACTAATATTTCCAGCTTCATAAGCAGCATTCCCTATAACGATGGCAGACAAAATCAAAACGATGGCAGCACCTTTAAAATACGGATTTTTAATTTCAATTCTTATGATTTCTGATAATCCTTTCTGGGTTATAACACCTAAGCGTGCTGACATTTCTTGCAAAACAATTGTCGCTACTATGGATAACACCATTGCCCAAAGCAATGCAAAACCAAACCCGACGCCAGCAATAGTACATAATGTAACTGTTCCTGGCCCAATAAATGCCGCAGCAACTAATGGTCCAGGTCCTATATTTTTAAACCATTTCTTCATTAATTATTTACTGAATTCAACGCATAAATAGCAAAGCTTCCCAACCAATGACCACCTTCATAACTATCGCCAACAATACTCGGCAATGAATAATTAATATGCTTATATGCTATTTGTTTTAAATGTGCATATTCAGGAAGACCATCAGTAATTTTAGCTAAACTCCACGCACGTGAAAAATTAACACCGTCGAGATGCACCAGCTTACCATCGGTTCGATCAGACACTTCGCCTGTTGCTAAAGAAAACGTTTTGTCTTTTAGTTGTGGTAAAAATTCAGCAAACCAAATTTTGAATTCATCAAGAGGTAATACGCGTTTCATTATAGCCGCTTCTTCTAAACATGGTGATAAAAAATCGAAACCACTTGGCTCCCATTCTAATGGACAACCTTGGTCTTCCAAATAAAAATCTCGTGCACGTTGCTCTATTAACGATTTAAGCTCTGTATGATTAGTCGTTTTTGCATAATCATAAGCGAAAGACAACCCGAACGCAGTATTAGTATGTTCTCCCACGCGAATTGGATAATTCAGCTTTGGTAAAAACTCTAAATATTTTGATATCACTAAATCTGCCAAAGGTTTCAGATTACGTTCCAATTCTCTCGCTACCGGATCATCCCATGTATGAATTTCTTCTGATAGCTTTAGCAACCAAGCCCAACCATAGGTTCGTTCATAAGAACCGTTGTGTTTTAAATGAAAATATTCTACCTCAGTTTTTATGTTTGCCTTAGAAATATTTTGCAGTAACTTTTGCTTAATTACATCGGCATCCTTAAGATCAGGAAATTGTTTCAACAAACTCACCAAGCTCCAGTGACCATGTACTGCCGAGTGCCAATCAAAACAGCCATAAAATGCTGGATGAAGCGCTTTAGGTGATTTTAAATCAGATGAGCTTCCTATAACCTGATTGAGTTTGTTAGGATATTCTGTTTCCATACAATGAAGAGGCAATTGAGACAATACATTAGCTGCATCTAAATCTAATACAGGTAAATCTATAATTAAATTTTCGTTTGAATCAACAACTAATTCCTGATTATTAAGGGCCACATCTTTCTCCTTTGAAGAATTACAACTAAAAATAAGAGTGATTAGCAAGAGTGAGTAATAGTTTTTCATGTTATAAATTTAAGGCTTTAAAATATAACATTTGTAAGAAATTCACCCTAACCAACCTTCTCTGTCCATACTTCTATACTGTATAGCCTCACTAACATGTTGCCCATCAATATGCTGACTTCCTTCCAAATCCGCTATTGTTCGAGATACTTTTAAAATTCTATCAAAAGCTCTTGCCGACAAGTTCAAACGCTCCATCGCGTGTTTTAACAACAACATAGAAGCGTCATCTAGAATACAATATTTTCGAATGAACTTCACATTCATTTGTGCGTTATAATGTACTTTTTGAGATTCAGAGAATCGTTTTGTTTGAATTTCTCTCGCCGCGATTACACGTTTTCTTATTTCAACTGACCCTTCGCCATTTCGTTTTTCTGATAGTTTTTCAAAAGGTACTGGGGTCACTTCAATATGTATATCTATACGATCCAATAAGGGTCCTGAGATTTTACTTAAGTAGCGCTGAACTTCAGAAGAGGAAGATGCAACAGGTGCACTAGGATCATTAAAATAACCTCCGGGACTCGGGTTCATACTTGCAACTAACATAAATGATGATGGATAGGTTACAGTAAATTTCGCTCTTGAAATAGTAACCTCTCTATCTTCTAAAGGCTGACGCATTACTTCTAAAACTTCGCGCTTAAATTCAGGCAATTCATCTAAAAACAACACCCCATTATGCGATAATGAAATTTCTCCTGGTTGCGGATAACTGCCACCTCCTACTAACGCTACGTTAGAAATTGTATGATGTGGACTTCTGAATGGACGCTGAGCCATTAAGCCAGAGTTTGCTTTTAGACGACCAACAACCGAATGAATTTTGGTCGTTTCCAATGCTTCTTGAAGTGTCATTGGTGGTAATATTGAAGGCAATCGTTTTGCCAACATCGTTTTTCCAGACCCAGGCGGCCCAATTAAAATAATATTATGACCTCCAGCGGCAGCAATTTCCATACAACGTTTGATGCTTTCCTGTCCTTTAACATCTGAAAAATCAAACTCAGGAAAATCAAGGGTTTTATTAAATTCCATTTGAGTATCAATAACTGTAGCCTCTAGAGCCTCATTCTTATCGAAAAAGCCAATTACCTGGGTAATATTATCTATACCATAAATTTCCAACCCATCTACAATAGCCGCCTCTTTTGCATTTTGTTTCGGCAAAATAAATCCTTTAAAACCTTCTTCTTTTGCTTTGACCGCAATTGGAAGCGCACCTTTTATAGGCTGTAATTCTCCATCCAAAGATAGTTCACCCATTATAATATAATCCTTCAATTTTTCAGCTTGAATTTGATTTGAAGCAACCAGTAACCCAATAGCCAAGGTAAGATCATATGCAGAACCTTCCTTCCGTAGATCAGCAGGGGACATATTTATGATTATTTTTTTTCCAGGGATTTTATAACCATTATTTTGAAGCGCAGCAGCAATACGGAAATTACTTTCTTTAATAGCATTGTCTGGCAGTCCTACTAAGTGATAACCAATTCCTGAATCAATATTTACTTCAACAATTATGGTCGTTGCTTCTACCCCAAATACTGAACTTGCAAAAACCTTTTTTAACATGTATAGACTATTTTCTATAAATATAAAAAAGTAAATTGAATCGAGAGCGTTTAAAATTAAAAGAATTTATCTCTTAAAAACATTAATAACCTGTTACTTAAGCATTAAGTAGATTTTTTATTCTTATACTGCATAACTCCTGTCTCTATCTTTATTGCCGTTTTGGCTAACATCGTAAATACAAAAGCTCCAAATGCCCAGATTCCTATGGTCACGCCAATTTCTATTCCTGTTGGTGTATATTCGGCAATTTTTCCATAAGGACCTGGAATAAATCCTGGCACAATAAGACCAAAGCCTTTTTCTATCCAAATAGCAACAAACAGCATAACACAAGCAAAGAAAAGCACCCTGAAATTATTTCGAAGCTTATGAAAGGTCAACATCACAGTAGCCAATACATTCATAGATATAGACGTCCATATCCATGGTAGTAAAGCCGTTTTCCCATCCAATCCAAAGAACAAATAATAGGCACTTTCACTATGATGTGTCGGTGCATAAAACTCTTTAAATAATTCTGAAATTAGCATGATCAGATTTATTTGAGCCGCCACAGTCACCACCATAGCTAATTTTTTAAGTGTCTTATCTTCAATTTTAAACAGCGTATAAGTTCTAATAATTGCTAATACAACAATAATTAACGCTGGACCTGCAGCGAATGCAGATGCCAAAAATCGAGGACCTAAAAGCGCATTATTCCAAAACGGTCTTGCCTGCAGGCCTTGATATAAAAAAGCAGTTACCAAGTGAATACCTACGGCCCAAAACACAGATAGCAGTGCTCCAGGAACATAAATTTTCGGATTAGGGGTTTTACCTTGATACCTGGTAAACAATATATAAAACGGAATGCTAATATTTAAAAACAAATAACCATTAAGCACCAAGACGTCCCACGTAAGCATAGAGTTTGGAAAATTAAACACACCTATCCCTGGTATCATATGCCAAAGTACTGAAGGGCCTCCCATATCGGCAACAACAAAGGCTAAACACATTAAAAGCGCAGCCACAGCAAGACCTTCTCCAATTAGCACGGCTTGTTTAAAATCGACATCTTTGAGGACATAGGTAGGCATAACTAGCATAACGGCTGCAGCAGCTACACCAACTAAAAACGTGAAATTTGAAATATACAATCCCCAACTCACTCTATCAGTCATCCCAGTAACACTTAAGCCTTCATCCAACTGTATCGAATAACAATACATACCAACGAGCATAACAAAGGACAAAACCGCCATCCAAATATGGTATTTTTTAGAGCCATGTGTGATGACATCTATACTATCTTTAACTAAACTTCCAAAAACTTTAATTCGTCTCATTTACATAAAATTGAAGTGTCATACTTTGTTTTGTTAATCCATAAAATACCAGAACTTAGGCTCTGTTCCTAAATCCTCTTTTAATCGAAATACTTTCTTATTTTCTAATACCCAACGAATGGTACTGTCAGGGTCTAATAAATTTCCGAAAATTCGAGCCCCAGTAGGACAAGCCTCTACACATGCTGGATTTTTACCTGCTCTTGAACGTTGCACACAAAAGGTGCATTTTTCCACAACACCATTCTTTCTGAGGCGATTCCCTAAATAATGTTGATTTTTATTCACTTCTTCCTCAGGCACTTCTGGCTTACTCCAATTGAATCTACGGCCATCATAAGGACAGGCTGCCATACAATAGCGACAACCCACACACCAATCGTAATCCACAACAACCAAACCATCGTCTTCCCGCCAAGTAGCCTGTACAGGACACACTTCAATACAAGGCGGATTATCACAATGAAAACATTGCGTCCCCATATAAAAGTGACCTTCGGCAGGAACTTCGTGGTAATAATTATCGTCAGCCTCATTAAAATTGAAGCCTTTACCATCTTTCATTTCATGAATACGAATGTATTCCATTTGTGAGTTTCTATCTTGGTTGTTTTCTTCTACACAAGCGCTCACGCAATCCATATATCCTTGACATTTTGAAATGTTAAAAGCGTAACCAAAAAGAACATCCTTTTCTGCATTTTTAGAAGACATAGAAATAGTTTTTCCGGTACGTAATTGATACGATCGCACCAAACGTTCTACAGTACCATTTTTCTCCTCATTGGTCATTAACTTGTAATTTCCTTTAAACTGTTCTTCCCAGTCGATCTGTGCTTTTTCTTTCGTTTCATCTCCAGAAATCACACTACAAGACGTACTGATAGCGCCAGCTCCTATAGCCAAACTAGCAGTAAGTTGCTTAAATGCTGTTCGTCGATCCATTTTAACATCGAATACCTGATCAAAACCATCCTTCTTCGCTTCCTCACCGATAGCTGGTTTATGAGATCCACATCCACCAGATGTCTTTCCACATCCACAAGTATCCTCAGATTCTGCTTTCTTACTATTTAAGTTTAATGAAAACCATTTTTTATTACTGCTCATACCTAATATTATTGTAACCACAAGTGGTTTTTTGACTATTCTCGTTGTTTTTCCTTTATTGGATTATACCTTGCTGGCCATCGTGACTCAAAATGCGGAGCATGTGGATCATGACAATTCACACAGGTGTTTGAAACTCTAGGAGGAGCCCATCCAGCAATTCGTTTTCCATGTGCACCACCTTTCCAATCTTCAAATTGCCTGGAGTGACATTGGGCACACATTTGGTGACTTTTGTTAAACCGAATTTGTTCACCTGTCAAACTTTTTAAATGATCCATATCATTGCCATTATGACAAGTCACGCAATTCATTGTCTTAGAATTTGCATGATCTAGTTTAATGTTCCAATGTGCTTTTTTAAAATCGTCCGACGACATTTCACTCACAGGTTTCGTATGACATTCTGTACATTTAAAAGATTTGATATGACTTTCTCTTTCTGGAATAAAAAAGGTTTCATCGCCTTCCGTAATTTCAATTGTCTTAAGATCGCCAATATGTGCTTCCGAAGACAACGTTGTCCCCTTGTAGTTTTCACTTTCAGCTTTAATCTTATCTGTTATACTATGATATTCATGCTCATCGTGTTTACAAGACGTAAACATTCCAATTAGCAAAAGACAGACACCTATTAAATATGTAGCACGATATGTATTCATTATTCTTTTTTATTTCTTGTGAAACTTTTAATCTCCTGCACCTTAGTATCACTAGGAACATGACATTGTCTACAATTTGTACGCTCAGGATGAGAAACCCTAATTTCTACAGGAGCACTTGGACCTGCATGACACGCTAGGCAATTCTCTCTCAACTGTAATTGATGCGGAATAACTGGAGGACTTCCTAATAAAGCATTGTTATTTCCAGCTCCTAAAACTTGTTTTTTGACAAAACTATTTGGTTTAAACTCTCCACTAGTCAACTCTGGCACATGACACTGACGGCAATTCGTCAGTTGAGGATGCGGTGTTACAGGTGTATACGCATTAAATTTTTCTACAAACCCACCATTTTCATGACATTTCAAGCAACTATTGTCACCCATATTTCGCTCGTCTGCAACAACATGAGGAATCGTAGGAGGTGCACCAGGAAATGCTCGATTCTTATAATACGTTTCTAACGACCTTTGATGTTCATAATCGAAAGGCATATTTTCATAGTCTAAAGCATGCTGTGACCTTTGAAAAACACCATACTCAGTAGGAATAATGATAGATTCCTGAGCTGGTTCTAAAGGAACATAAGCTTCTTCAGAACCCATTTGATAACTATAATTCCATACAGCAATAAAAGCTACAAATAAAATTACGAACAACGAGATGATTCCTAATCTTTTCATAATTATACTTTTTCGACTTTAACAGCGCATTTCTTATAATCTGGTTCTTTTGATATAGGGCAGAACGCATCTATAGTCACATCGTTAATCATCAAATTCTCATCAAAGAAAGGTGCAAACACTTGCCCTTTAGTAGGAAGACCTCTTTCATTAATTGAAGCTGGCATAATACATGACCCTCTTTTTGAAGTCACTTTTACGTTCTCACCATTACTAATTCCTAAGGTCTTGGCATCTTCTGGATGCAATTCTAAATACGCATTTGGCATTGCTTTATGCAGTACAGGAATACGTCTGGTCATAGAGCCAGTATGCCAATGCTCGATGACACGTCCTGTGTTTAACCAAAATGGATATTCAGCACTAGGAACCTCTGGAGCCGGCTCATAAGGACGTTGCCAAATTACCGCCTTTCCGTCTTTTTTTCCATAGAAATGGAAATCTTTTCCATTAGTACAAGCAGGATCATATTCGGCATTAAATCGCCATTGTGTTGACTTACCATTCACATAAGGCCAAATTGCACCAGATTGTTCTTTTAAGACTTCAAGTGGTGCCATCCCATGTTTAGCCCCTTTATGGAATTGTATGTATTCGTTATAAATTTCTTCTGCGTGGTTTTCTTCACTATATGGGAATAAATCACCATAACCCATTCGTTTTGCCACTTCAATAGTCATCCATGCATCAGGCTTAGTTTCACCAGGCCCTTCGATCATCTTATCCCATTGCTGTGTTCTACGTTCAGAATTCCCATACATTCCAGATTTTTCAATATGCCAAGAGGCTGGCAAAATAACATCTGCCACATCTGAAGTTGGTGTAGGAAAAACATCTGAAACCACAACAAAGCAAGATTCTTTTTCCATAGCAGGTCGGTAGCGACTCGTTTTCGGCAAGGAAACTAAAGGATTCGTTACTTGTGTCCAAATAAATTTGATATCACCACGATCTACAGCTCTAAACATTTCTGTCGCATGATACGTTGGTTTAGACGGGATACGATCTACTGGTACTTTCCATATTTTGGCTGCCAGCTCTCGGTGCTTTTTATTAGTTACAACACCTTTTGGCAACTTATGAGTAAAGGTCCCAACTTCACGCGCTGTCCCACATGCAGAAGGTTGACCTGTTAGAGAGAACGGGCCATTACCAGGTTGAGATATTTTACCAGTTAACAAATGAATGTTATACACTAAATTGTTTATCCAAGTTCCTCGTGTATGCTGGTTCATTCCCATACACCAATATGACACTACTTTTTTATTGGGATCTCCATATATGGCAGCCAAATACTTGATATCCTTTACTGAAACTCGCGAATATTTTGCTACTTTCTCAGGTGTATAATCCGCTAGGAACGCTTTGTATTCTTCAAAATTTATTTTCGTCGCCTTGTCTTTAAAACTAAATTTATCCTCAAGACCGTAACCTATATTTGTCAATCCTTTATTAAAATTTACATGTTCCTCAACAAATTTTTTGTTAACCCAGCCATTCTTAATAATTTCATAGCAAATGGCATTTGCAACTGCCAAATCGGTTTGAGGCTCAAATAAAATTGATTTATTCGAAGCCATACTAGAACGTGTCGTTCGTGTTGCAAAATCAATGATTTTTGCGCCTCTTCTATTTTTTTGTTCTAACATTCTCGAGAATAATACGGGATGCATTTCTGCCATATTATTTCCCCAGGTTATAAAATAATCTGCATGATCAATATCTTCATAACAACCCATCGGTTCATCTGCCCCAAAAGTTGTCAAGAATCCAGTAACAGCACTAGCCATACATAAACGTGCGTTACAATCTAAGTTATTAGTACCAATAGCGCCTTTCATAAACTTAGAAGCTACATAGCCTTCTGGAATAGTAGATTGTCCTGATGTATACATAGCAACTGAATCTTTACCATGCTTTTCGATGGTATCTTTCATTTTTTCAGCAACGAGATCTAAAGCCTCATCAAGTGGCGTTTCGACATATTTTCCATTCTTCTTAACTAAAGCATATTTTAATCGATCACTAGCTTGAATACACATTATTTGATGATAACCTTTAACACAAAGCAACCCTTTATTCACACTAGAGTTTGGATCCCCTTTTACAGCCACTGCTTTTCCATTTTCAACACCAACAAGGATTCCACAACCTACTCCACAAAATCTGCAAGGCCCTTTTTTCCATTCTAAGTCGCCATCAGGAATGCCTTTAATTTGCTCTTCGGCAAAAAGTATTCCAGGAAACAGTGATGCTGCCGCAGTCATTGCAGACAAAGCTGCCATCTTCTTAATAAAACTTCGTCTGTTAGTTAAAGTATTATTCATAATTAATCGTTTTTTGGTGTATTGAAACCAGAAACCATCGATAGTAATTTTAAACTATCAATATTTTCCATCAGTTTTTTTAATTTATCTTCTTCTTCTTGGGAATTTGTATCGGTAACTACAATCAGTAAATCTTCATTTTTAGCAGGGATGACTTCACATTGCTCTATTTTTGAAAGTGCTTCAAACAATGCTTGCTTCTTATCTTCCTGAGGATGGGCTAAGTAACTTTTAATTGGCATAAAAATTTATTTATTTTTCAAGAAGTTAAATCTCTTTTAATTTTAAAATAAAAAAACTGACAAATGTCATATCACATCTATTTACACTAAATCTAAATAACAATACCTAACATGAGATATGTTTTAACAAAAAAGGAATCGTTATATTTGTACGAACATAACGCAAACTTATGATTTCGGTAAATCAAGCTTTAGAAATTGTCCAAAACAATATAAATCCAACGCAACATTCTGAGCTAAAAGATACAAAAAATGCGCTTGGAAATGTCCTATATAGGGATATAGTTTCGCCTATTAATATGCCTCCTTTTAATCAATCGGCAATGGATGGTTATGCGTTACACCTTCATGAAAGTTCGAATTACCAAATTATAGGAGAAATTAAAGCTGGTGATGATTCACATCCGACGCTACAAAAGGGTGAAGGTGTCAGGATATTCACAGGAGCCGCTGTACCAGAATCTGCTAATGCTGTAGTTATGCAAGAACGTGTTAGCATAACTAATCAAAATTTAATTTTGGACACTAAAGTTTCTTTGCAAGAAAACATAAGACCTATTGGAGAACAGGTCAACAAAGACCAAATAGCTCTTAAAAAAGGGACCGTATTAACGCCTGCCGCTGTTGCTTTTTTATCCACCCTTGGTATCACAAAGGTATCTGTTTATAAGAAGCCTTCAATTGCTATAATTGTTACAGGAAACGAACTTGTAGAAGCTGGTCAGTCTTTGACCTATGGTCTGATTTATGAAAGCAATTCAATCATGCTTACTTCGGCCCTAAATAGCTTAGGTTATCCTAATGTGAAAACGCATAAGGTCGATGATAATTATGAACATACTGTTGATCTCCTTTGGGAAGCAATGAGTGCCTATGATATGGTTATAATATCTGGAGGTATTTCGGTAGGCGATTATGATTTTGTTGGAAAAGCACTTCAGGAATTGGAGGTGAAAGAATTATTCTATAAGGTGAAACAAAAACCTGGCAAGCCATTATTTTTTGGCAAAACAAAAAGTTGTGTGGTATTTGCACTTCCTGGAAACCCTGCAGCTGCCTTAAGTTGTTATTATATTTATGTTCAAACCGCTTTACAAATCATGTCTGGCAACAGTTCCTATACATTATCGAAAACAATAGCACAATCACAATCAAATTATGTCAAGAAAGGGAACAGGTCCCAATTCTTAAAGGCCATATACAAACATGGAAATGTTGAAATTTTGGAAGGACAAAGTTCAGCAATGCTTCAAACATTTGCGATTGCGAATGCTTTTGTTGTCATGCCTGAATCCTTACAAACTATAAACATCAATGATGACGTTGAAGTCATTTTGCTTCCACTAAATTAAAATATAATGGAGTATAAAATTAAAAGTCGCATTTGGATCGAAACTGAAAACCATATCTTATTAGGTGAAGGACGCGTAACTTTATTAAAGGCCATCGAAGAGACAGGTTCTCTGTCTAAAGCTGCTAAATCAATCGGGATGTCTTACAAAAAAGCTTGGTCCTTAATTGATGCTGTAAATAGACGTGCAGAAAAACCGGTAACCACATCAAGTATTGGCGGTAAAGGTGGTGGCGGAGCAATTTTAACACCATACGGCAAATCATTGGTGGATGCTTTTGAAACAATCAATAAGAACTGTTGGAAATTTTTAGATGAACAAATAAGTAAAATAAGTATTTAGTGATTTTTGGTATTGAACATATGTGGCTATTTCTATGCATCCTCCCTATCGTTGCCTTTTTTTATGCAGGTGTCGGTCATGGAGGCGCCAGTGGTTATTTAGCCTTAATGGCGTTATTCAGTTTTGCTCCAGAAACCATGAAACCTACAGCTTTACTTTTAAATTTATTTGTAGCTGGCATGGCGTTTTACCATTATTATAAGGCAGGTCATTTTAACAAAAAGTTATTTATCTCATTCGCGTTATCCTCCATTCCCTTTGCGTTTTTAGGAGGAATGATAGAAATAGACGCTTCCTTTTACAAAAAAATATTAGGGGCATTACTCATATTTGCCATTTTAAAAATGCTCAATGTATTTGGCAAAGAAAGTACTGCAATAAAGGATATTAAGTTATGGCAAGGTCTTATTGTCGGAGGAGTCATTGGTTTCTTTTCTGGGCTTATCGGTATAGGAGGCGGCATTATTTTAACTCCAGTCATCCTATTATTACATTGGGGGAAAATGAAAGAAGCCGCTGCTGTTTCAGCCTTATTTATATGGGTAAACTCAGCAGCTGGACTCGTTGGACAACTTTCGACTGGGATTATACTATCCTCGCAGTCCTATATTTTAGTAGCCATTGCTATTATTGGTGGTTATTTTGGAAGTTATTTTGGAAGTAAAAAACTTGATAACCGACTATTACGATATATGCTCGCCTTTGTGCTTTTTATTGCTTCTGTAAAACTAATTTTAATATAAATGCAACAACTCAATAACATAACAGGAATCATACTAGCTGGTGGACAGAGCTCTAGAATGGGAACCGATAAAGGATTGCTTTCTTTAAATGGGCTATTATTTATTGAACGCATTATAAAGGCTTTGAAACCATTAGTTGATGAGATCATAATTGTTAGTAATAATTCGATTTATGATCAATTTGGTTTTAAACGAGTTACTGACAGTATTCAAAATGCTGGCCCACTCGCAGGATTGTATTCAGGATTACAGCAGACAACAACAAAAAACAATCTTGTTCTAAGCTGCGATGTTCCATTAATAAACACAGAGGTTCTAAACGTATTAGTAAATAATATTGATGACAATTTTCAAGTCATTCAATTAAAAAGTCAAAACAAAACAATGCCATTAATCGCATTGTATAATAAAGAATGCATGTACATATGTTTAGAGCTACTACAACAAGGTGAAAGACGTTTACGAAACGCTGTGAATCAATTACACACTAAAACGATCACTATTGATGCTAAATTTGATACCTGTGTAAATAACATAAATACGAAAGACGAATTAAACGCATTAAGAAATGACATTAAAGGTTAAATATTTTGGTTTAATAGCCGAGCTAACTGCGTGCGAAGAAGAATCTATAGAGATTTCAGCAACGAGCATTGCCGAATTGATTCAGTTTCTTAGCGAAAAATACCCGAGTCTGAAATCTAAAGATTTTCAAATAGCTCAAAACCGTGAAATCGCTTCAATCGAAACAACATTAACTGGAGAAGAAATAGCCCTGCTTCCTCCTTTTTCAGGTGGCTAAAATTATGAGTAGATATAGCAGACATATCGTATTATCCGAAATTGGTCACATCGGTCAAGAAAAATTATCAAAGGCCAAGGTTTTGGTCATTGGTGCAGGTGGACTAGGCTGTCCCGTTTTACAATATTTAACGGCAGCAGGTATAGGAACAATTGGGGTCATAGATCATGATACTGTTGAAGTATCTAATTTACAACGTCAAATTTTATTTGGCACTTCTTCATTAGGTCTTAACAAAGCACTCGCAGCAAAACGACGCTTAGAAGATTTGAATCCTACTATTACTATTCATGCTTATCCTGAAAAACTCACACATTCAAATGCCAAAAGCTATTTTGAAGCTTATGACATCATCGTGGATGGTACTGACAACTTTGAGACACGCTATTTAATTAGTGATATGGCTATCATACAAAACAAACCGGTAGTTTATGCAGCTATCTTCAAATTTGAAGGACAAGTTTCTGTGTTCAATTACCAAAATGGACCTAGTTATCGCTGTGTGTTCCCAAATCCTCCAAATGAAGGATCGGTTTCAAATTGCTCCGAAGTTGGTGTTTTAGGTGTTCTTCCTGGAATAATTGGCAGCATGCAAGCCAATGAAGTTCTAAAGATTATACTTGATTTTGGATACATATTATCTGGAAAAATCCTGTGTTTCAATTCCAAAACTTCTGAGACCGCAATCATTAAAGTTTCGAAATCTGAAACCGCTTTTAGCAAGGCTTTAAACAAAGATGCGTCTTTACAAAATGATTATATTCATACCTCATGTCCAACCGAAACCAGTCACATCTCAATTAAAGATGCACTAAAACTAACGAACACTGAATTTATAGATGTAAGAGAAATTCATGAGCAACCTAAACTTGACACGTTAAACCACCTCCAAATTCCTTTACGAGAATTAGAACAAAAAATCACAGAAATTAATACAGATAAGACCTCAATTATTTTTTGCCAATCAGGCATCAGAAGTCAACAAGCGATTGGGCTCTTAAGAAAACATAACATTCAGAATAGTTACAGTCTTCGTGAAGGTGTATCTAAACTAATAGAAGAACTAAATATAAAAGCATAATGAACGAAAAAAAAATAAAAAACGTGTTTAAGGAAGGTGCTATTTCATCTGAATTCATTGGTCAAGCCATTGCGAAACACCAATCAAAAACAACTATTGGTGCTCATAATATTTTTTTAGGCCAAGTGCGTACTGATGAAATAAATGGTAAAAAAGTGTCAGCTATTATGTATACCGCATACGAAGACATGGCTAATGAAAAATTCCACGACATAAGAGAAGCTACCTTTAAAAAATTCAATTTAACCTGTATGCATATTTATCACAGTTTAGGACAAGTAAATACTGGTGAAATTTGTTTGTTTGTATTTGTATCATCTCCTCACCGCAAGGAAGTATTTGAAGCCTTAGAATATGTAGTTGAAGAAATTAAATCTAAAGCACCCGTTTTTGGTAAAGAATTTTTTGAAGACGACACCCATCAATGGAAAGTAAATCAATAAGCTATGGTAGACATTACCCACAAAAATAACACCTTAAGAATCGCAACGGCCCAGGCCATTGTGAAAGTCAGCAAACAGGCTACAATAGAAGCCATCGAAACTGATACAGTTCCAAAAGGAAACGTTTTTGCAATGAGTAAAGCCGCTGGATTGCTAGGTGTAAAAAAAACGCCAGATATTCTACCGGATTGCCACCCCTTACCAATTGAATACACAGGCATCGATTATACGGTCGATGGATTAGAAATAACAGTCACCTGTACTATTAAAACAATCTACAAAACAGGCGTTGAAGTTGAAGCCATGCATGGTGCTAGTGTTGTCGCGTTGAATATGTACGATATGCTAAAACCAATTGACAAAGGCGTAGAAATTCATCACATAAAACTTTTAAAGAAGAAAGGTGGGAAATCTGATTTTAAGGATCGTTTTAGAACCGAATTAAGAGCTGCAGTTATTGTGTGTTCCGATACTATTTCAGCAGGTCAAAAAGAAGATAAAGCAGGCAAAGCCATCATTGCCAAATTAGAAGAATCTAAGGTGCTAATTCATGATTATATTATCATTCCTGATGAAAAGGAACAAATACAAGCCAAAGTCAAATACTATGAATCTGAAAAAGTTGATCTCATCATATTTACTGGTGGCACTGGATTATCAGAAAGAGATGTAACCCCAGAAGCTCTTCATAGCTTAATCGACAGGAATATTCCTGGCATTGAAGAAGCGATTCGAAGTTACGGACAAGAACGAACGCCCTACTCTATGTTGTCTCGTAGTGTTGCTGGCACAATCAATAATACATTAGTATTGGCCTTACCAGGATCAACTAATGGCGCAAAAGAATCAATGGACGCAATTTTTCCAAGTGTATTACACATATTTGGAATACTAAGAGGAGAACGACATAATTAATGGAAAGAAATCAAAACATATTAAAAGACACATTTGGAAGACAGCATAGCTATTTGCGTATTTCGCTGACCGAATTATGCAATCTACGTTGCACGTATTGTATGCCAGCTGAAGGTATTCAATTGTCTCCAAGATCCCACATCATGAATTACGATGAAGTGTATACAATAGCCAAAACTTTTGTAGATCATGGAGTAACAAAAATAAGACTGACAGGAGGCGAACCCCTTGTGCGAAAAGACGTTTCTATAATTTTAGCAAAACTAGCCACGCTCAATGTAGAGCTTGCCATTAGTACCAATGCTGTTACCGTAGATCGCTTTATTGATATTTTTAAAGCCTGCAACATTCGCAACATTAATGTCAGTTTAGATTCATTAGTTGCCGAAAAATTCAATCAAATAACCAGACGGAATGATTTTGATAAGGTCTACAAGAATATTTTACTTTTAATTAAAGAAGGATTCAATGTAAAACTGAATGCGGTTTTAATTAAAGACTTCAATGACAATGAGATTGTTGATTTTATAAATCTAACCAAGGAACTTCCAATATCTGTTCGGTTTATAGAATTCATGCCATTTGATGGCAATAAATGGGATAAAGCCAAAATGGTAACTTATACGGAAGTCATGACATTGGTGAATACTTCATTTGAAACGAATGAAATTATACGAATTAAGGACGCCCCAAATGATACTTCTAAAAATTATAAAATTAAAGGCTATAAAGGCTCCTTTGCAATTATAAGTTCTGTCACTAATCCGTTTTGTGATTCCTGCAATAGAATTCGCCTAACCGCTAATGGTCGACTTAAAAACTGTTTGTTTTCATCATCTGAATCTGATTTATTAACGCCTCTTCGTGCAGGAAAAAACATTGAACCAATCATACAAAAAGCCATTCGCGCTAAATTTAAAATTCGTGGTGGCATGGATACTTTAGAAAAACTAGAATCCCCTGAGTTACACAGTAAAAATAGAAGTATGATTTCTATAGGTGGTTAGCTATTAATTATGATTTTTATCATATTTCCTGATTCTGTACATGTCTATTTTTGCGCTTTAATGAATTGTACGAAGCAAAATGGATTTAAGAGAAGAAATAAAGCGATTAAAGAAAGATAAGAATGCCATTATCTTGGCACATTATTACCAACGTCCAGAAATTCAAGACATAGCCGACTATGTAGGCGATAGCCTAGGTCTTGCTCAGAAGGCAGCAGAAACAGAAGCCGATATTATTGTATTTGCTGGTGTCCATTTTATGGGGGAAACAGCTAAAATATTAAATCCCTCAAAAACAGTAATTCTACCTGATTTAGAAGCTGGTTGCTCTCTCGCAGAATCTTGCCCGCCAGAAGCTTTTAGTGAATTTGTAAAAACACATCCTAACAATACAGTCATCACTTATGTAAACTGCAGTGCAGAAGTAAAAGCCCTGACAGATATCGTTTGCACATCTTCCAATGCCTTGAAGATTGTGGAATCAATCCCAAAAGATCAACCCATCATTTTTGCACCAGATAGAAATTTGGGGCAATATCTCATCAATAAAACAGGTAGAGATATGCTGCTATGGGATGGTAGTTGTGTGGTACACGAAGCATTTTCCATCGAAAAACTCATCAAATTACACAAAGCATACCCAGATTATAAAATTATTGCACATCCAGAGTCCGAAACACATATTTTAAAAACCGCTAGTTATATTGGATCCACTGCAGGTATGATCAATTATGTAAAAACACATCCTAATGAGAAATTTATTGTGGCTACTGAAGCCGGTATTTTACACAAAATGCAGCAAGAAATGCCACAAACAGAGTTGATTCCTGCGCCAGCAAAAGATGATAACACTTGTGCTTGCAGTGAATGTTCGTTTATGAAACTAAATACCATGCAAAAACTTTACGATTGTTTACTAAATGAAAGTCCGCAAATTGATGTTGCCCAAGACATAAGGGAAAAGGCCTTAATTCCAATTCAGCGCATGTTAGAATTGTCTTAATCAAAATGATAACAACAGACTATTTAGTTATTGGATCAGGTGTAGCAGGACTAACATTCGCCGTTAAAATTGCTGAAAAATTTCCTAAAAAAACGGTTACTATCATCACCAAAGGCACTGAAGATGAATCCAATACGAAATATGCCCAGGGAGGTGTTGCAGTAGTGCTCGATTCAAAGGAAGATTCTTTTCGAAAACATATAGAAGACACTTTGATCGCAGGCGATGGATTGTGCGATAAAACAATCGTTGACCTGGTCATAAAGGAAGGTCCAAAACGATTACAGGAACTCATCTTTTGGGGTGCCAATTTTGATTTGGATACCGAAGGGAATTTTGATTTAGGAAAGGAAGGCGGACATTCAGAATATCGTGTTGTACATCATAAAGATATTACTGGCTATGAAGTTGAACGTGCACTGCTGGAACGTGTGCATCAATTAACAAATATTACCGTTTTATCACATCATTTCGCCTTAGACTTAATTACCGAACATCATTTGGAATATGAAAACCCAAAACAATTAACCTGTTATGGTGCGTATGTGTTATGTGAAAAATCAGGAAAAACACTAACCATACAAGCAGAAAACACCTTGTTAGCTTCTGGAGGTATTGGCTATGTATATGGTCACACTACCAATCCAGTTATTGCTACTGGAGATGGTATTGCTATGGCATATAGAGCGAAAGCTCAAATCAAAGATATGGAGTTTATTCAATTCCATCCAACAGTATTATACAATCCGGAAGGAGGCTCTTCTTTTTTGATTTCTGAAGCCGTGAGAGGTTTTGGTGCCTTTTTACGTGACAAAAACGGCTACAGATTTATGCCAGATTACGATGAAAGAGCCGAATTGGCTTCTAGAGATATCGTGTCTCAATGCATTGATAAAGAACTCAAAAAGTCTGGAGATGCTTATGTTTATTTAGATTGCACACATCTTGATATCTCAGCTTTTAACACCCATTTTCCGAATATTTACAATAAATGTAAAAGCTTACACATAGACATATCTAAAGATTGGATACCAGTTGTTCCTGCTTCTCATTATTTATGTGGTGGTATTGAGGTAGATTCCAATGGAAGAACCTCCATAAATAATTTATTTGCCTGTGGAGAATGTACTAGAACTGGATTACACGGCGCGAATAGATTAGCTTCCAATTCTTTATTAGAAGCCCTAGTGTATGCTCATAATATATTTAAATACCATTGCTTGAATGACACAAACTTGGATTTTGTTTTTATTCCATCATGGGATGACAACGGAACGAGTATCACAAAGGAGCACGTCATAATTCAGCATAATTTAAGAGAATTACAGGCCTTAATGCGGGATTATGTTGGCATTGTAAGAAGCAATAATCGCCTAACAAAAGCCATCACACGATTAGACCTCATTTATAATGAAATAGAAACATTATACAAAACGTCAAAAATAGACACCTCTTTATGCGAATTAAGAAACATGATTAACGTGGCACATCTAATTATCAGCCAATCTTTAGAAAGAAAGGAAAACAGAGGTGGTTATTTTAATATTGACAATATAAAACCGTAATATATCAGACTACAATGGAGTCATTTATGTTCGCTTAAACCAACTCCTTTTTGTATTTTCCTTTACTTTTTCTAATTCTTACAGCAACAACCTTGTATTCTGGACACATCGCCTCGGAATCATGAACGTCACCTGTTAAATTATTGATCATGATATCTGGAAAATGGAATGTTGTACTTAAAATACCCGGTTTCACCTCATCAGTAATACGTGCTTTCACATCAACCTTGCCTCTTGGAGATTCTAAACAAACAAAATCGCCATCACCAATTAAATGCGTTGCTGCGTCTTCTGGATTAATCATTAAATAATCATCCTTCAAAATTTCTTCATTGGCAGTTCGTCGTGTCATGGCTCCGCAATTATAATGTTCCAGTTCGCGATTCGTTGTTAGTATATACGGAAAGTCTTTTGCGTGAGACACTAATTCTTGAGTTTCTTCCCAAGCATTAAATTCAAAAAACCCTTTGCCTCTTTTAAAATCGACAGTATGCAATATTTGAGTATCAGTTCCATCTTTAGCAACTGGCCATTGTAAGCCATTTTCACCCAAATTCTCCCATGTAATTCCTGCGAAGAAAGGGACAATTTGAGATATTTCTTCCAGCATGCCATCAGGTGTATAATCTGCTTGAGGATAGCCCATTTTATTCATAATATCCACAATAATTTGACCGTCAGGTTTAGAACCAACAACAGGCTCAACAACTTGACGCACCGCTTGTACACGTCGTTCTCCATTGGTGAACGTGCCACTTTTTTCTAAAAATGAAGCTCCAGGTAATATGACATCGGCATACTTGGCTGTTTCTGTCATAAATAACTCTTGAACAATTACAAGGTCTGTAGCTTCAAGTGCTTTAATTACTTTTTTAGTATTTGGATCCGTTTGAACAATATCTTCTCCAATAATCCATAATGCTTTTAACTTTCCTTCTAGAGCTGCGTCGAACATTTCAGGAATTTTATAGCCTATCATTTTTGGCACATCTACACCATAGAATTTATTGTACTTTTTGTTTACTTCTTCATCAGTCACATCAAAATATCCAGCGCCTTGGTGAGGCTGAACTCCCATATCTGCACTTCCCTGTACATTATTTTGTCCACGCAACGGATTGACTCCTACGCCACGTCTTCCTATATTTCCTGTCAACAAAGCTAAGTCAGCAATTTGAATGACCGTAAACGTTCCTTGAGAATGTTCAGTAACACCTAAACCATGGAAAGACATTGCATTTGGAGCTTTAGCATAAGCTACAGCTGCAGCTTTTACGTCTTCTCTATTTACACCTGTTACTTCTTCAAGAGCATCTAAATCTATATGTAATATTTCATTTTGAAATGTATCAAATCCTTCTGTTCTACTCGCCACAAATGAAGCATCAACTAATCCTTCAGTAATAATATAATACATCATCATATTAAGAAGTGCTACATTGGTACCTGGTCTTAATGCCAAATGATGGGTTGCATATCTCGCTAGTTCTGTTCGTCTTGGATCTATAACTATAGAAACATTGTCAGATTTCATTGCGAACTGTTTCAATTTTGCACCGGTTACAGGATGCGCATCCGTTGGGTTTGCGCCAATAACCATAATACAATTCGTGTCTTTCAAATCATCAATTGAATTGGTCGCTGCTCCTGTTCCAAAAGCGCGTTGCATTCCAAGAGCTGTTGGTGAATGACAAACTCTAGCACAGCCATCAATATTATTAGTCCCAATAACGGTTCTAATAAACTTCTGCATCAGATAATTTTCTTCATTGGTACATCTCGCTGAAGATATTCCGGCAATTGAATCTGAACCAAACTCCGTTTTATAATGACTTATTTTTGAAGCTATATATTCATAAACTTCGTCCCATGACACTTTTTCAAAAGTCCCATTTCGCTTAATCATTGGAGAATCTAAACGATCTTGATGATTATAAAATTTAAAAGCATAGCGTCCTTTAATACAGGTGTGTCCTTGATTTACTTCGGCGTCATAAGGTGCCGTAATGCTTAATATTTCACCATTACTCGTTGAGACTTCTAAGTTACAACCAACACCACAATAGGTACAAATTGTTCTCGTAGAATCTGTAGCATAAATAGCTTTAGATTGAAAAACATCAGAAATCGCAGATGTTGGACATGCCTGAGAACAAGCACCACAACTCACACAATCGGAATCCATAAAAGAATCATCCAATCCTTTAATGATATGTGAATCAAATCCACGACCAGACATACTTAACACAAACTCTCCTTGCACTTCATCACAGGCTCTTACACAGCGATAGCAGTTTATACATTTTGACAAATCTGAAGTCATATATGGATGGCTTAAATCCTTCATTCTATATAAATGATTATCACCTTCAGGATAACGGACTTCACGTATTCCTACCTGAGCGGCAACGGTTTGCAATTCACAATTACCATTGACCTCACAGGTTAAACAATCTAGAGGATGGTCGGTTAAAACCAATTCTATAATATTTTTTCGCAGCGCTTTCACTGAATCTGTACTTGTATAAATATATTGTCCAGCAGCAACAGGTGAATGGCAAGATGCCATCGTTTTTACAGGACCACTTTCTTCAAGAGCTACTTCCACACTACAAACCCGACAAGACCCAAATGGGTCTAAATTTGGAGCATCACATAAGGTAGGAACCAGTCCGCTTTCTCTATAACGTCGGATAAAATCCAACATGGTTTCACCTTCAACTATTTCAAATTCTTGATTATCTATATAAGCCGTTTTCATAGGTTTTATTTTAGTTGAAGTGAGATTTTAATTCAACATCAAAATACTGCATTGCATTTCTCACTGGAAGTGGAATACCACCACCATGTGCACACAAGGAACCTTGCTCTAATGTGGTCAATAAATCGGTAAATAATTTGCGATCGATTTTATAATCTGATGTCAATGCCCTTTCAGCAAGTTCCTGACCACGCTTTGTTCCAAGTCTGCATGGAAAACATTTTCCACAACTTTCATAAGCAGCAAAATCAAAAAGATGCTCAATAAATTTTAAAATCGGATAATCAGTTGGCACCGAAACTATAGACGCATGTCCTAATAAAAATCCTTCTTTTGCGAACGATTCAAAATCAATTGTGAGATCTTTAATTTTTGAAACTGGCACTAACCCTCCTAGAGGTCCACCAATTTGTAATGCTTTTACTTCAGATTTAAAACCACCACCAAGATCATTTACGACTACTGACAGCGGTGTTCCCATTTCAACTTCATACATTCCAGGGTAATTAAAAAAACTATCCAAACACACCAATTTAGTCCCTGAAGAGCGCTCTGTACCAATCGACTTCCAAGCGCTTCCTCCATTTTCAATTATGTAGTGTAATGCAGCCAAAGTCTCCACATTATTAACGGTAGTAGGTTTATTAAATAGCCCTTTTTGAGCTGGAAATGGTGGACGCACTCTAACTTCAGGTCGTTGACCTTCAATAGAATTAATCAATGCTGTTTCCTCTCCACATATATATGATCCTTGTGCTTGAATTATTTTAAATTGAAAATCAAACCCACTTCCGTCGATATTCTCTCCAATCAAACCTTCAGCTTGTAGTTCATCAATAGCATCTTGAACAATCTTTACCGATTCAGGATACTCAGCTCTAATATATAAAATACCATAACTAGCATGAGCCACATAACCTGCAATCAGCATTCCAAACAAAACAGAATGTGGTTGTTGTTCTAGCAAATACCGATCGGAGTATGCTCCAGGATCACCTTCATCTGCGTTACATATAATAAATTTTGTTTCATTTTCAACATTACGACAAAACTCCAATTTTAATCCCATCGGAAAACCAGCACCTCCACGCCCACGAACATTTGAAATCTTAATTTCCTCTAATATTTCAGACGAATCTACTTTTAAAGCGTCTCTAAATGGCTTATAATAATCAACGACATTCGTAAACACCTTCGTTAAGATTTGTTTCCCACTTGCCTTAACATTGTAGGTGTCTCTATTTAAATTACCAGGAGATTCAATAATAGTTTTTAGATTCTTACTAGCTTTACCAGAATAATTCTTTCCATCATAATGAAATGCAGAATTTTCATGACAGCGTCCTAAACAGGTCATATGGCCAATTTCATCTGCCTCAAAATGATCTTTTAATAATTCAATTACTTGATCTTGAGTTCCAGCACAAACACATGCTGTACCATTACAGACATATGCTTTTTTTCCTTTGTTTTCAGGTTTTAAAAAATCATAAAAACTCGCTGTTCCAAAGGTATTTGCTTTCCCAACTAAAAACTCCTCAGCAAGTTTTGCTAATTCGTTATCACTTGGCGCCCCATCTGGTGTAGCCCTTTTACCGAGCTTATCAAAGAGATTTTCGTTGACTCCTTTCCTTCCTAATAACTCACTTAAATTATCTGACATATATTATTAACTCGCTTTTGTATCGGTTTTATTCAATTTTGTGCGTTGCGGATTCGAATAACATGTAGCTCTCTCATCTCTACAAAATGCAAACAAGGTTATCCCTAATTCTTTTGCATAATCTACAGCCAACGATGATGGCGCAGAAACAGCTGCTAAAAATGGGATTTTCGCTTTAAAACATTTAATGACTATTTCATAAGAAATGCGTCCACTCACCGTAATTATTTTTGCATCACTCAATTTATTTGTCAAGATTAAATTCCCAACAACCTTATCAACCGCATTGTGACGGCCTATATCCTCCATGGTACACATCAAGTCTCCATCAATAGTAAATGCAGCTGCGGCATGTGTTCCGCCTGATTGTTTAAAATCATGCTGCCGTATTTTCATTTTATCAAACAGCTGATGAATTATAGCAATATCAATTTTCTTTTTATCATCGATAGTTTTACCTATAAACGCTAAATCACCAAGTTCTGTTTTTCCACATATCCCACAGGAAGACACAGAAAGTAAACTTCTACTATTTGCATATCCATCTCCCAATTTCTCCTCAGGAATATTAAGATTAACAATGGTTACAATACCTTCTTCATTTTCCTTTTTAAGTACGATTTCAGGATTAAATTTTTGATCGTTTATCAAATCTTCTGAATGTAGTAACCCACGAACAAGATTAGCATCTTCACCTGGTGTCCGCATAGACACTGTAAAGGGCTTTCCATTAATGTTAATTTGCAAGGCTTCTTCTACGGTTAAAGCATCCACAATGTTTTGTGCCTTAGCCGATTCAAATTTCTTGCCTTCATAGTTTCGCGTTGCCATACCTATTATCGCTATCTAGAGTGCGATTTATACAAAGTTAATGGATTTTATCGTAATTCAATTGTTAAAAATACCGCTCAAAATCGAGTTCATACTTTCAATTAAAACAATCCAGAAATATTCCCTTCATTATCGATACTTATTTTTTCCGATGCGGGATGTGCTGGAAGTCCTGGCATTCTCATCATAGCTCCTGTAATGGGAACCAAAAACCCTGCACCTGCTGCAATCTCAATTTCACGAACCGTTATGGTAAAATCTTTCGGACGACCCAATAGTTTTGGATTATCTGAAAGTGATTTCTGAGTTTTTGCCATGCAAATTGGAAGACTTTCTAATCCTAAATTTGAAATAGTTCGTAAATTCTTTCTAGCTTCAGCAGAATAATCAACTTGTTTAGCCCCATAAACCTTAGTTGCTATCGCTTCAATTTTAGCTTCAACACTCATGTTCCAATCATACATTGGCGTAAAATCAGATGTATGTTCTTCAACTACTTCCACAACATGTCTTGCTAAATCTAAAGCCCCTTTTCCTCCTTTGGCCCATACTTCTGCCAACGCAACACGTACATTATTTTCTTTGGCAAATTGTTGTATCGTTTCAATTTCAGCATCACTATCAGTAATAAATCTATTGATAGCTATAATTGGCGTTAAATTGAATTGCTTCACATTTTCGATGTGCTTCTCTAAATTAGGAATTCCTTTTTTAAGCGCATCAACATTCTCATCCGTTAGTAATTTTAAATCCGCACCACCATGGTATTTAAGGGCTCTAATTGTAGTTGTTAATACTACAGCTTTAGGAGATAAACCGGCACTCTGACATTTAATATCTAAGAATTTCTCAGCTCCTAAATCGGCACCAAAACCTGCTTCGGTAACTACATAATCTGAAAGAGACATTCCCATTCTAGTAGCAATTACAGAATTTGTTCCTTGTGCAATATTTGCAAATGGTCCTCCATGAATAATTGCTGGATTCCCTTCTATCGTTTGCACAAGATTTGGTTTAATGGCATCTTTTAACAATGCCGCCATAGCGCCTTCAACTTTTAATTCTCTAACGTAAACTGGTTCTTTACTTAAAGTATATCCAACAAATATATTCCCAAGACGCTCTTTTAAATTTTCTAAATCATCGCAAAGGCATAAAATGGCCATGATTTCAGAAGCTGCAGTGATATCGAAACCAGTTTCTCTTGGTACGCCAGAAGTTGTTCCACCAAGACCTACGACAATATTACGTAGTGCTCTGTCATTCATATCCATTACACGTTTCCATGTCACAGTTCTAGGGTCTAAACCTACTGAATTTGTTTTGCTTTGAATATTATTATCGATAACAGCAGATAATAAATTATGTGCTTTTTCAATAGCTGAAAAATCTCCTGTAAAATGCAAATTTATGTCTTCCATCGGTAGTACTTGAGAATAACCACCTCCTGTAGCTCCTCCTTTAATTCCGAAAACAGGACCTAAAGACGGCTCTCTTAAAACCACAGTTGTTTGTTTCCCCAATTGATTCAATCCTTCCGAAAGCCCAATAGACATGGTTGTTTTTCCTTCACCTGCTGGCGTAGGAGAAATAGCAGTTACCAATATCAAATTGCTATTCTTTACTTTATCTTTATCTATTATTGAGTGCGGTAATTTTGCTTTGTATTTACCATACATCTCAATATTATCTGAATCTAATCCTAATGTTTCAGCGATAGTACTGATATGTTTAAGCTCTACTTGCTTTGCAATTTCTAAATCGTTCATTATGTAGTCTAGTTAGTTTATTGTATTATAAAATGGTATGAAATATAGGGTTTTTCGGAATAATTTTGCACTTAAAAAGCGAAAATTATTTAGCTATAAATTCTAGAGCACGTCTTTCATTATAATACACATTTTTTGAATCGACAAATCCAACGTGACCTCCAAAATTTGGCATTTCTAAATGCAGGTTTGGGTTTGCATTAGCCTCTTTCACAGGATAACATTCAGGAGATAAAAAAGAATCGTTAAGTGCGTTTATAATTAAAGTCGGTACTTTTATATTATGAAGAAATTGCAAACTACTACTTTGGTCATAATAGTCTAGTGCATCTTTAAATCCATGCGCTTTTGAAGTATAAACATTATCAAAATCATTTAAAGTTTTAATCGACTTAACCTCCTCAACACTCAGTTTATCAGAATATTGAGATTGTTTCAACTTTAACCTATCTACTAGATGTTTTTTGAAGCGATCGTGATATAGCACATTCTTAAATGTATGCAATTCATCGGCGGAACCTTGTAAATAACAGGGCACAGAAACCGCTATTGCTGCTTTAATTTGTGATGGAATTTGTCGGCCTTCACCTAAATATTTCAAAGTCATATTACCACCAAGACTAATTCCTTTTATGTAAATATCTGAATAGTGTTTTGTTTTAATTATATATTGAATCACATCCTCTAAATCTTCTGTAGCTCCAGAATGATAAGATCTATACTTCAGGTTTTGTTCCCCACTACAACCTCTAAAATTAACACAAACCGCATCAATGTCATTCTTATTAAAAAAATTTGCAGTTCCTGTCATATAAGGACGCTGTGCGTTTCCTTCTAATCCATGAAGTACAATGATGAGTTTATTTGATTTTGAATTGGAATAGCTCCAATCTAAATCCAGAAAATCACCATCTGAAAGTGTCATACGTTCACGGTCTTGATGAACATCAGGAACACGACGCACTAAACCAGAATACACTGTGGCAACGAATCCATTTCTAAAATAAAAACGTGGCTTATAGTTTGATTGAAGTATCGGCATTATTTTCTATGTTTCAAAGCATCCTCAGGAGTTGGTACATAATGCCCCTTTCCACCTGCTCGATCATCGTCAAAGGTTACTGGGATATCATCATTAAGTGTACGCTCATTCCAAGTCACGTTTTCAGAACCATCATCACGCTGCACCATAGTAATACAGTCTTCAACTGGGCAAACGAGCGAGCATAAATTACAGCCTACACAATTCGCTTCGATAATGCTTGGGATTCTATTTGTAGGATCGGTTGACATAGCAATAGCCTGATGTGCACCATCATCACATGAAATATAACACAAATCGCAACCTATACATTTATCTGGATTGATTTCAGCAACTACCTTATGTTTCAAATTTAAATGCTTCCACTCCGTTACATTGGGCAATGCTTTACCAGCAAAATCATAAATAGTATTATAATTTTTTTCTTCCATAAACTGACGTAGTCCTGATTCCATTTCTCGAACAATCCCGAATCCATAATGCATTACTGCTGTACAGACTTGTACCGAAGTAGCGCCCAGTAAGATAAACTCTACAACGTCTCGCCAAGTTTCGATACCACCAATACCTGACAAAGGCACTTTACCAATTTCAGGATGTTGCGCTAAATCTTTCAGCATATGCATCGCTATTGGTTTTACCGCAGGACCACAATAACCACCATTAGATCCTTTACCGTCAACTATTGGATATGGTGCATAAGAATCTAAATCGATACCCACGATGCTTTTGATTGTGTTGATTAAAGAAATAGAATCTGTTCCACCCTGAACCGCAGCTAAACCAGGATCAGTAATATGAGAGATATTAGGAGACAATTTTGTGATGACAGGAATATTCGCAGCTTCTTTCACCCAACTTACTATGGTCTTTAAAACTTCTGGTTCTTGACCTACAGCAGACCCCATACCACGTTCACACATGCCATGTGGGCAACCAAAATTTAACTCAATACCGTCAGCTCCAGCATTTTCTACATCTTTGATGATTTGTTCCCACTCAGCTCTACTTTCAACCATAAGAGACGCAATAACAGCATGGTCAGGAAAATATTTTTTCACTTCTTCAATCTCACGCAAATTATCGGCTAGCGGTCTATCTGTAATTAATTCGATATTATTAAAGCCCATCATTCGTGTATTTCGATAATTAACCGAACCATAGCGACTGGACACATTAACCACTGGTACACCAAGAGTTTTCCAGACAGCGCCTCCCCATCCAGCATCAAAGGCTTTCATTATTTGATATCCTGAGTTTGTTGGAGGTGCCGAAGCAAGCCAAAAAGGATTAGGCGCTTTTATTCCACCAAAATTTATTGATAAATCGATCATACTTTTAAACTTTAAACTTGTCATTCCGGACTTGATTCGGAATCCACTTAATTTATATTTTGATGATGAGATCCTGAATCAAGTTCAGGATGACAACATCTCTATTTATTTTATTTGTTTAACCAATTATGTATTCCTTGAGCAGCCATTTTTCCATCATAAGCGGCGTTCACAACTTCAGCCCCTCCATTAATCGCATCACCTCCAGCAAAATATTTAGGATTTGAGGTTTGAAATTCTTCGTTAGTTAATATTCTTGTTTTTTGATCTATATCGAGATTCTCGATTAATTCATACAAATGTCCTTGTTTCGCTTGACCGGTAGCTTTAATTACCAAATCACAACGCACAATGAATGTGTTATTCATGTTCGTTTGAAGTTTACCTTCTACCATTTCAGTTTTAGCGAATTTCACACCGTCAACTTTTCCGTTACCAGTAATAGCAATTGGAGTTACATTAAATAAACTATCTACTCCGGCGCTTATTGCTAAATCATATTCAAAGCCGTAAGCACCCATTTTTTCTTTTGAATTTCGATAGGCCAAAACCGTTTTACGTGCTCCCATTCTTGCTGATTCAGAAGCTGCATCCATTGCTGTATTTCCTCCACCTATTACTACTACTTTTGCAGGCACTTTTACTTGATGATGCTTCATTCGCAAATCTTCAATAAACTCCACAGCTCCAACAACACCAGTCTTATCTTCACCTTCCATCTGAAGTGTTGCAGTTTTCCCCAGGCCTACACCCAAAAAAATGGCATCATATTTTTCCTCAAGTTGCTGAATCTCTTGTTTTGAATTAATCTCAGAATTATATTTAATATTAAATCCAAGTTGATTTTGCAAATATTCTATTTCATTTAAAACCTCTTCATTTGTAATTTTATAGGGTGCAACACCATGGACCGTTAAGCCCGAAGGTTTTTCTTTAGCTTCATAAATATCGACCTGATAACCTAATGTTCTGGCTTCACAAGCACACGCAATCCCTGCTGGACCAGATCCAATAACAGCAATTCTTTTTCCGTTAGCTTTACCTTGTTTGAAAATTGCTTTATCTGCATCTATCACTTTATTAGTCGCATAATTTTGCAAACGTCCAATCTGAATAGGCGGAACATCTTGATGATTATAAACACAAGCACCTTCACATAAGACACCTGTTGGGCACACTACACCACAGGCATTCCCTAACCAATTAGAATCAAAAATAGTTTTAGCTGAACCCGTGACATTATCTGTATGAATTTGTTTTATAAACAACGGAATATCAATATGTGTTGGACATGCTTGTATACATGGTGCGTCATAGCAGAATAAACAACGTGAACTTTCGTAATACGCTTCGGTATCATTCATCAGTGTTTTTTTTTGCTTAAAGTTCTTATTGAATTCTGCTTCTGTTTTTGGTCTCTTATATTCTGCCATGTCTTAAAGTTATGATTTTAAGATTTAATTTCTTGTTCTATAATTTCTATAATTTCAACAATTCGATTTCGTAAAATATTGGATTGTACATTTGCCCAACTGTTAATTGCATAACATCTTGTTAAATGATCTTCTAAATTTGGATGATTTAATAGAGCATTAAAATCTTCAAGATGTTTTGTCTCACCTATATTATTTTGAATATAGGAATCGTTACTTTCTCCAATTTCAAGAGAGTACTTTCCTAAAACATTAGATTTATAGGCTTTATTTCTTATTGTTCTTAATTGGTAATGTTGAATTAAAAACGGGAAATATTGATCATTTCGATAATTTCTCCAAATCACTTCGTCTTCAATGACATCATTAATATTTGATGACCAATGTGTGAGTGCTTGTTTTAATTCAATATTCTTAATCAAGCTCAACTCACCTGAACTTGCCAAATCATTCATAATAGGGTCAAATGTAGCGTATGGTAAAGTCTTTGCAATATGATGATCGATACTGTCTTTGTTTCGGAGACTTGGATTATCAATATATTTAAAAAGCGTCTTTGACGAATTCATAAATTCGCTTCTGAAAGATATTTTTTGGTCTAATTGCTCTAAATTAATATTAAAATCACCCAGTAATTGTTTTAAAATGATGGTCTCTTCCGCACGCTCTTTCCTATCTTGATTTTTATTGTTTATACTGAGTGCAATTAAAATACCGATAACAACTAGAATAATCTCTCCAACAGCATATAACATGTATTTGCTGAATTTGTTTTCAGTAAGAAGTGATTTTCTAATATGTCGAAAAAAGTTAATCATTCGTTTAATATTGTGTCATTACGAGGAACGTAGTGACGTAGTAATCTGTTGATATTGACTTTCAATTATAAAGATTGCTTCGTTATACTCGCAATGACGTTTCATTTGATTTTATTTATCATCCATAAATTACAGATCTGTTAATCTACCATAAGTTTCTGGTCGTCTGTCTCTATAAAATTGCCAAGTAGAGCGCACTTCTTCAATAAGATCTAAATCGAATTCAGCAACCAATAATTCGTCATCATCTCGAGATGCTTCTGCAAATATTTGTCCACGAGGGTCCACAAAATAGGACTGACCATAGAACTTTCCTAAATTCCATGGTTTCTCTTCTCCTACACGATTGATACAACCCATAAAATATCCATTCGCTGCGGCATGAGCTGGCTGTTCGAGTTTCCATAAGTATTCACTTAATCCAGCAACTGTTGCTGAAGGATTATAAACTATCTCAGCACCATTTAAGCCTAAAGCTCTCGCGCCATCTGGAAAATGCCTGTCATAACAAATGTAGACACCAACTTTAGCATATTTGGTCTGAAATACTGGATATCCCATATTGCCAGGTTTAAAGAAAAACTTTTCCCAAAATCCAGTAGTATGAGGAATATGATTTTTTCTATATTTCCCTAAATATGTGCCATCTGCATCAATAACTGCAGCGGTATTATACAATACTCCAGGCGACTCTTTTTCATAAATAGGCACAATGATGACCATATTATGCTTCTTAGCCAATACCTGCATTTTTTCCGTAGTTGGGCCAGGAACTGATTCGGCCGATTCATACCATTTTCTATCCTGACCAGGACAAAAATAGGGTGTGTTAAATATTTCTTGTAAACATAAAATTTGAACCCCTTGTCGTCCTGCTTCTTCTATATATGGAATATGCTTGTCATACATAGCATCCATAATTTCTTGAATCGTTCCTTCACCTTCCGTCATCGGAAGACTCATTTGAATCAATCCTGATTTTACTTTTCTTGGCATATTTTTAATTTTTATATTGTCATTCTGAGTTAAGCGAAGAATCTCTAATTAATTATGAGATTCCTCGTCGTTCGTTCCTTTCTCTGTCGGAATGACAAGTTGTTATTATATGTTGTCATTGCGAGGCGTAAAACGACGCGGCAATCTCTTATTTATAATAAGACTACCACATTCCGATTTTCGGAATTCACATTGACGTATTATTATATTACTGTTTTCGATGTTTTTCCTCTCGGAATAAATTGTCCATGACCTGCTGATAATTTGCAGTCTTCATTTTCAATTGCAATCTGACCTCTTAAGATTACGGTTTCTGTTTTTCCAATTACTTTCTGACCTTCATATCCAGAATAGTCGCAGTTCATATGATGTGTTTCAACAGAAATCGTGTGTTCTTTTTTAGGATCGAAAATCACAATATCGGCATCACTACCAATCGCAATAGTCCCTTTTCTTGGGTACATCCCAAATATTTTAGCGGCATTTGTTGAACTAACTTCTACATATTTGGTCAATGATATTTTTCCTTTATGCACACCTTCTGAAAACAGAAGTTCCATGCGATGCTCAATCGCTGGATGCCCATTTGGTATTTTTGAAAAATCATCCTTACCCATTTCTTTTTGTTCCCACATAAACGGACAATGGTCTGTTCCTACTACTTGTATCAATCCTTGATTAATCCCAGACCATAATGCCTTTTGATCTTTCTTTTCTCGTAACGGTGGACTCATGACCCATTTAGCGCCTTCAAAATCATTCTCATACAGTGAAGCATCTAAAATTAAATATTGTGTACAGGTTTCTACAAAGATTTTCTGATTGCGCTGTGTCGCTTTGCGAACAGCATTTAATGCACCTTCACAAGTCATGTGCACAATATAACCTGGACAACCTGTATAATGCAACATATCGGCGAAACGTCCAGATGCTTCGGCTTCTGTCACTTCAGGTTGTGATAAATAATGGTATAATGGCGACAGGTTTCCAAGCGCTCTATTTTTAGCAATTAATGAATCTATCATATCTCCATTGGTTGCATGAACAGTCACTAAGCCTCCATGTTTTTCAACAACTTTCATAAGCTGCACCATTTGACCATCATCAATCATCAAAGCGCCTTTATAAGCCATGAACGTTTTAAATGACGTGATACCCTCTTCCTCAATCATTTGTACAACCTCCTTTGCTACAGCATCATTAAAATCGGTTACGGCCATATGGTATGAATAATCACCAATGGCTTTCCCTTGTGATTTTTGCTGCCAAGTATTTAATGCACTATGAAGTGAATCTCCTTGAGTTTGTAAAATAAAATCAATCACCATAGTAGTTCCTCCATGTAAAGCTGCTCGTGTACCCGTTTCATAATCATCACTAGAATACGTCCCCATGAATGGCATATCGAGATGCACATGAGGATCAATTCCTCCTGGAAATACTAATCTATCAGAAGCATCTATGATTTTATCAGCTTGATAATTTAAGTCTTTTCCAATGGCTACAATTTTTTCACCTTCAGTATAGACATCTGCGATATAGCTTTCAGAAGCCGTTACTACACGGCCATTTTTTATTAAAATAGACATTTTTAATATTGAATTTATAAGTTATTAGGTTCTTAAATTTACAAGTTTTTAATCAGTATTATCAATTTTTAGTTCACTTATCGTTTTATTACTCGTTGAAACTTTACTTACTATCACTCCAATAATTATAGCCAAAACAAATGATGGACCAAGTTCTCCAAGTTTCTCAAAATAGATTCCTATACTATCCAAAGACGCAAACCCGAATTTGAAAAGGGGAACAGATAAAAATCCAGTTATCATAGAAGCAATAGCTCCTTTTTCATTGAATTTACCCCAAAAAAGTGACAAAATAATTGTTGGACAAAAGGTAGCCGCAATTCCAGACCAGCCAAAAATAACAAACCAAAAGATGGTCCTTTCTGGTGTTGTAACTGCAACGATCATCGCAACTCCTAATGCAAATATCGCCAGTAAAAATGTAATTATTTTGGAAATTCTCGCTAGTTCTTTTTCAGTTTTATTAGGCTTAAATATTTGTTGGTAAAAGTCTCTAGATATTGCACTAGAGGCTACTACTAAAAGAGAATCGATCGTAGACATGATTGCTGATAAAACGGCTGCTATGTAAATTCCAATTAAAGTAAGTGGCATTATTTTTTCAACCAAAAGAGGCAGTACATTTTGTGCTCCATTCCCTAAAACGGTTTCAGGATCTGCATCAACTGATGTTAAAAGATATCTTCCGAAAATTCCAATAAGCACTGCGCAAACATCGGTAAGTATCGTAAATACAATAGCTACCCAACGTCCTTTTTTTATTTCTGTGGTACTTTTAATAGACATAAACCTCACAAATAGTTGAGGTGATCCCATAAACCCTAATCCAATACAAGCAAATCCTAAAATTGTAAATAAATTAATGGTACTAAATCCTCCTTCTCCCCAAATATTCAAAAATGAGGGATCCAATTTTACTAACTCTTGAGAAATAGAAACATCTGACGAAAATGAATAATAGGCAACAATTGGTAGTGCGACTAAACCTATTAGCATAATTAAACCCTGAAATAAATCAGACCATGCTACTGCAACAAAGCCTCCTGAAAAGATATACGTTAAGACTATAATAAAACCAACAATTGCTCCTGTATAATAATTCCAACCAAGAAAAGATTCAAAAGCAGTACCTGTAGCATCAATTTGTGCACTTACATAGATTACTACAAATAATGATAAAGCAGTTGCGGCAACAATACGTAAGGTATTCGTTTTAGATTTAAATCTACTTACCAAATAATCTGGAATCGTTATTGAATTGTATTTATCTGAAAGTTTTTTGAATTTTTCAGCCATAAGAAACCACGCGACTGTGACTCCTAAAACTTCTCCTAGCACAACCCAAAAGGCTGAAACACCTACCATTGCTCCTAAACCTGTAAGTCCTAATAGCAGCCATGCAGATTCTCCTGTTGCTCTAGCAGAAAACGCCACAACCCAGAAGTTTAATTTTTTCCCGCCTACGTAATAATCTTTCGTGCTCTTAATCTTTTTAGACGCGAAATATCCAATTAAAAAAAGGATCGAAAAATAGATAAATAATATAATATACTTTGTATTCATGTTAGTTTGGTTTTTTCATTAGAAGACAATACAATACAAATGATATGATAAATCCTGTAAACCATGATAAGGAATACAAGAAATTTAAAGCAGGAACCCAATACCCAATCAACGCAGCAAATACACCAATAAACAATGCAATCATTGCTGCTTTATTGAAACCTGTTCTTTGATATGAATATTGACCATCTTTCTTATATAATTCTGCAAGCTCTAACCGTTTCTTTCTAACCACATAGTAATCTGCAATTAGAATTCCAAGCACAGGACCTAATAAGCCGCTAACAAATATTAAAAACCCAGCAATTTCGTCCAATAACCACCAAGGCATAATCAATATTCCGAAAATTCCTGTGATGGTACCACCAGTTTTAAAACTAATTTTCTTTGGCCATAAATTTGAAAAAGCATTGGAAGGCGCTATAACATTCGCAGCTATATTGGTACTTAGTGTTGCAATAATCATAAATATTTGCGCGACTATTACAACCACAGGGTTTTTAAATTTAGCAATTAGTGACACTGGATCCCAAGGCGCATCATCAGCAATTAAAATATCTTTAAAATTTATAATAGCTGCACAGGTTACAAAAATTCCAACAAATGAATACAGCATCATCGTTGCGGGCAACCCAATAAACTGTCCAGCCACCTGATCTTTTTGTGTAGACGCATAACGCGTGATGTCAGCAATACTAATAGACATCGTCGCCCAGAAGCCAACCATAGCAGTTAGCCAAAGCAAATAGCTCCAAAGTTTACTTCCAGAATTTCCCTCTGTATCTAAAACGTTAGCATTAACAATACTTGATACGACTTCATTATTTCTGAATTGCACTTGAACATTTTCTGTATTTACAATTAATATCGGTTCCTCAGTAAAAGTTGTCCAAGAAGTATTTTCATCTGAGATAATATTATACTCCGTGACTTTTAAAACACCTTCTTTATCTTTTAAAACATTTAGATGCAATGTAGATGTATTTAAAAGGTCTTTATTCTTAGTTATTGTCGCTGCCGTTTTCTCAAGTTGAATACTCTGATCAAGAACTACCGAAAACCCATCAGCTTTTGCATAGCTCCAGTAAATAAGCGCTACTCCCATAATTATTAATATAGGTGCAGAATAGGTTTCTAACCACTTAATGCTTTCGGTGCCTTTCCAGATAAAATACATATTGATGATCCAGAATATTCCAAAACCTACAAACTTACCAACAGACAAACCTAACTCACCTGTTGCTCCAGTAATAGCATTAAAAATGGCATAAATGGCTAATCCTCCAATCCATGTTTGAACACCAAACCAACCGCAGGCAATAATGCCTCTAGTGACTGATGCCAAATGCACACCTTTGGTTCCAAAAGCTGCGCGACCAATTACAGGAAACGGAATACCATATTTCACACCAGCATGCCCATTAAGAACCATAGGAATGGTAATGATTAAATTAGCAAGTCCTATTATAATAAGTGCTTCATACCAATTCAATCCGGTTTTAATCATATATGAAGCCAAAAGATATGTTGGAATACAAACTGCCATACCAACCCAAATTGCAGCTAGATGCCATTTGCTCCATGTTCGTTGACTTGGCGGAACAGGTGCTAAATCTTCACTATATAATGGTGAATTGGAAACGTCTTCGTCTAATTCTACAATGTCTTTATTCATAAATTAATTACAATATTCATCAGCTATTGCTATGGCTTGCGAAACAATTTTTAAACCTTCATCAACTTCTTCTTTAGTAACATTTAAAGGTGGCGCAATAAATATCCAATTCCAACGTACAAATGTGAACATTCCTAATTCTCTGATTTTAGATGCCATTCGAGAAGTGGCTTCCATTTCATGAGGTTTTGCATTCCAAGGGGTTGTAGGCTCTTTTGTTTCTCTATTTTTCACAAGCTCAATGCAACCTAATAAACCTGTATTTCTAAAGTCTCCAATTGATGGATGCTTTGTTTTTAATTTTTCAACTTCAGCTTCAATATACAATCCCATTTTAGCTGCGCGTTCCACCAAATTCTCTTCTTCAATAATTCGTATATTTTCTAATGCAGCAGCACACAAAGTTGGATGTGCTGAATATGTCAAACCTATTATCATTGGGTTATCGTTAAAATGTTCAGCAATTTCATCAGTCACTACGAGCCCGCCTAAGGGTAAATACCCTGAAGTCAACCCCTTAGCTAGACACATGAAATCTGGTGTCACACCATGATGATCTATTCCAAACATTTTTCCCGTACGTCCAAAACCACTCATCACCTCATCATCAATCATCATAATTCCATATTTGTCGCAGAGTTCACGAACGCGTTTCAAATACATTGGTGGATATTTTAAACATCCTGAAGATCCTGATTCGCCTTCAAATAATATTGCGGCTATATTTTCTGGGTATTCCATTTGAACGACACGTTCCAAATGAGCCAAGGCACGATCTCCACATTGCGCTATTGAATCAGAGTCCCATGGACAGCGATATGCGTATGGATTTTCTACATGTACTACATTGGGCATTGCTTGGTTATCTACAGGAAATCGTCGAGGATCTCCACTAGCTGTAATTGCAGCATTTGTCGCACCATGATAGGCTCTATAATGTGTTATAATTTTATGCCGACCTGTATAGATTCGTGCCAACTTGATTGCATTTTCAATGGCTTCAGCTCCTCCAAGAGTAAAGAATGTTTTGGTTAAATTTCCGGGCGTAATTTCTGCAATTTTCTTTCCTAATTTCCCACGTACATCAGTAGCCATACCTGGATACACATAACTCACTTCTTTCATTTGATTAGACACAGCTTCCGTAATACGCTGATCTCCATGACCTATATTCACATTCATGAGCTGAGACGAAAAATCTAAATATTTCTTACCATCTCTATCGTATACATATGAGCCTTTCGCATGAGAAGCATTTATAGGATTTAATCCACCTTGCTTTGTCCAAGAAAATAAAGTATAATCGAGATTATCTTTTATAATTTGTTTGTTACTCATTCACTATAACATATTGATTAATAATTAGTTGAAGAATTTTACATAAAGCAATAGACTAACTCATCCAATTGGTTTGCGCTTCAGGATTCCACTTCGTTGTAGTTTTTTTATTCTGAGTCCAGAATTCTATTGAACTACGTCCTGTAATATCGCCAACTCCAAATTTAGATTCATTCCAACCTCCAAATGAAAAAGGCTCTCGAGGCACAGGAACACCAATATTTACGCCTATCATTCCGGCACTTGCGCGATCCATTACCTGTTTTGCTAAGCCTCCACTTTGAGTAAATACTGCGGCGGCATTTCCATAATTAGAACCGTTTTCAATTTCTAATGCTTCGTCTAAATCCTTAGCTCTAATAATTGAAATAACAGGGCCAAAAATTTCTTCGCGAGCAACTGACATGTCTGTAGTAACATGATCGATGATAGTTGGCCCTACATAAAATCCGCCTTCTTTTCCAGGAACTGTCGCATTACGACCATCTAATAATATTTTAGCACCATCACGTTCAGCATCTGCTATATAACCTTCAATTCGTGCTTTAGCTTCAGCACTAATAACCGAACCTAAGTTCTCTCCAGGTACAATAGTCTTGGCATCTTCCACCATTCTATCAATAATATGTTGCACTTTATCAACGCCAACCATAACAGAAGCCGCCATACAACGTTGTCCTGCACAACCCGACATTGAAGCAACCACATTAGACGCGGTCATTTCGGGATTGGCATCAGGCAAGACTAGCAAATGATTTTTCGCACCTCCTAATGCTACACAACGTTTTAAATTTGATGTTGCTCTTTTGTAGACTATCTTAGCCACTTTCGTAGAACCAACAAACGAAACTGCCTCAATGTTTGGATGATCACAAATAGCTTCAACTACTTCTTTACCTCCATTAACAATATTAAATACGCCGTCAGGGAGGCCAGCCTCCTTTAGAAGTTCTGCCATCCGAACAGTGCTTAATGGCACTAATTCTGAAGGCTTCATAACCATTGTATTCCCAAGAACTAATGCATTAGGCAAGGTCCAATGTGGCACCATATTTGGGAAATTAAAAGGCGTTATAGAAGCGACAACACCAAGAGGTTTCCGTTCAATTCTACATTCTACACCTTTACTAACTTCTTGCACTTCATTTACCACTATCTGAGGCATAGAAACTGCAAATTCACAGAGCTCCATACTTTTTTCTATTTCGGCCTTTGCCTCACCATATGTTTTACCATTTTCGAGCTGTACCAATTTGGTGAGCTCATCCATATTTTGCTCTAATAGATTTCTATATTTAAAAAAGATTTGCACACGTTCTTTAAAGGTCATTCCTGACCATTCAGGAAATGCCTGTTTTGCAGCTTGAACCGCTGCATCAACATCATTTGTAGTTGATAGAGGAATGGTTGATATTTTACTACCATCAATTGGGCTCAAAACATCCATTGCGTTTTGACCATTTCTTTCAAATTTACCGTTTATATAATTTTTTACTTCGGAAAGTGATTCACTTACATTCATCATCAGGTTTCAGATTAATTTCATTAATATTTGAACAAAAAATAAGAATGCTTTAGAAATCTAATAGTCGAACTGAGGATTTCTAATCACACTCTTATCAAATATAAGAAATATATATTAAAATGCTGTTATTATTGCGAGGTCAATAACAAAATTGAAAGTAAGTTGAATGATTCTTAATTAGCGCTTAAAATTCCAACGAAGTAAACTTGAAATTGGAACCATCAAACAGCCCTTTATCACTTAATTTTAGTGAAGGTATAACTAAGAGTGCCATAAATGACAAGGTCATATAAGGTGCATGTAGGGTACTTCCTAAGGACTTAGCCATTTGATCTAGCTGTGCATATTGCGTACCTATTGTTTTTCCATCTTTATCACTCATGATTCCTGCTACTGGAAGCGATACTACTTTACTTTCGGTATCACTCACTGCGCATATGCCTCCTTTGTTTTCAATTAGTAGATTCACAGCCTTGCAAATCGCTTCATCTGAAACACCTACAGCAATGATATTATGAGAATCATGTCCTACTGAAGATGCTATTGCGCCTTTTTTTAAACCGAAATTTTTTATAAACGCAATTGCTGGTTTTTGTTCTTGATAGCGATTTACAACCGTCATTTTTAGAATGTCATTATCAATATTTGAAACTAAATTCCCTTTTGAAGTTGAAGCGTTAGCGATTAATTGATTTGTAATCAATTGCCCTTCTAAGGCTTCAATAACTCGAATTTGTTTCGCAGTAGAATCAAACCGGAAATCTGAAATTTGCTTTCTAGACGTATTGAAATTATTCAATAACTCAAAAGGAACAGATTCAATTTTAGAAACACCTTGATCAAACACAAGTTCGCCATCAATATAGGTTTGAAGGGTTTTAAAATTCACTAGATCTTCTACTAAAATACAATCTGCTACATCTCCAACATTTAATAATCCGACATCTAAATTATAATGTCTCACTGGATTGATACAAGCTGCTAGCAATACTTTAAATACATCAATACCTTTAGCTACTGCTCTTGCGCATAATTTATTGATATGATCGACCATTAAATCATCTGGATGTTTATCATCGCTACAAAACATCATATTTTCAAAGTGAGCGGGAATTAAGTCCACGAGTGCTTCAAAATTTTTAGCGGCACTACCTTCACGAATCAGGATTTTCATCCCCTTTTGTAATTTTTCTAATGCTTCGTCATATGTAAAACATTCATGATCGGTTGAAATTCCAGCGTTTATATATTTGGTCACGTCATCACCTCTTAAACCAGGTGCATGGCCATCAACTGGCTTATTATAGTGTTTTGCCCAAGCTATTTTTTTCATGACTTCTTCATCATCAAACAATACTCCGGGATAATTCATCATTTCCGCCAAATATTTAATGTCTGGATTTGCCATCAATGATTTTATCCCTTCCGAATCAATAACGGCTCCGGCTGATTCAAAACTAGTAGCAGGAACACATGAAGGTGCCCCGAAATTAAATTTGAAAGGCACTTTTTTGCCATTATCAATCATAAACTCAACCCCTTCCACACCTAATACATTTGCAATTTCATGTGGATCGGAGACAGTGGCTACGGTTCCATGGCCAACTGCTAGTTTTGCAAATTCTGAAGGCACTAACATCGAACTTTCAATATGAATATGAGCATCTACAAACCCAGGTAAAATGTAATGATTTACATCATGGTTTTTTTCTTCAACGGCCACAATTCTCCTATTTTCAATAGTAATTTCGCCTTTATAGATCCGCTTATTTTCTATATCTACTATTTGCCCTTGTATAATCATATTATTTTTTCAATTTATAATGAATTCCGTATCAAGTTCAGAAAATCAAAAAAAATGAGATTCCTCACTTTGTTCAGAATGACAAAATTATTGTAATTCTATTTTTAAGACTTGTTTCGTGTTTTCATTCACCTTAAACCGATTATCGGCACGCCTGTTTACCACCCATACGACTTCATCGTTAGAACATAATAACCATGCATTCTCTTTATCTAAAAGGGACATTTTTTCGTCCTTAAAGTATTTACTCAACTTCTTTTTACCGGTCATACCGAGTGGATAAAAATAATCGCCTTCTTGCCAATGACGCAACGTTAACGGGAATTCTAATTTATTTTTATCGACATAAATCATTTCAGAGCGCTTTCCAAAAATAGTATCTGCCTCATCAAAAAAGAGAGTTCCCATAGGAAATTCTATTTGCTTCTCATGCTCAGAAATAGAAATTCTACCAATGACTTCAGTTGTGAGTTCAGTTAACAATAGATATTTTCTATCTTTTATAATTCGATGCGTCTCGGACAATACTTGCTTTCCTGATTGTGCCTCTAATAAATCAACAATATCATTCCATGCTTTAAAATTAAAATCTTTTAAAAGCTCATATAAATAAGCACTAACATGTGATAATTTTTTGAGTTTCTTAATATTTAGCTTGATCATATTATCCTCAACAGTAACTACTATATTTTGCACTCTAACTATAGCATCATCGATAATATGCTGAGAATCTTTCAAATTACGCTGCGTATTTTGATAGTTTTGAAGTAGTTTCGGATTGATTTCTTTTAATACCGGAATTACGTCATGTCTCAATCTATTTCGAACATACTTATTTGATGCATTAGAACTATCTTCTCTCCAATCAAGCTTATTATTTATGGCATAGCCTTCAATTTCTGTCCTAGAAAAAAGCAATAAAGGCCTTATTATACTGCCATTAGCTTCTGGAATACCTGTCAAACCTTCTAAACCAGTGCCTCTTGACATATTAATCAAAAACGTTTCTAAATCATCGTCTGCATGATGTGCTGTCAAGATAAAGTCAAACTGTAATTGTTCAGCTAAATCTAGAAACCAATCATAACGTAATTCTCGAGCTGCCATCTGAATAGACATCTTGTTTTCATTGGCAAATGCTTCGGTCTCGAAACTCTCAACAAATACTTCAACATCCAGTTCTTTGGCCAATTTTAAAACAAAACTTTCGTCATGATCACTTTCTTGGCCTCTTAACTTAAAATTACAATGTGCAAGTGCAAAATTCAATCCTAACTTATGACATAAATGCGTCAAAACAACGCTATCCATACCACCAGAAATAGCAATTAGGAGTTTACTTTCATTTAAGAAAGGAAAGTTTTTATCGATATGATTTAAAAAACTGTCTAACATTTTCCAAAAATACACATTTCGAAATTCGAAATAATTTTTATTTAATTATAAAGATTGCCACGTCGCACACTCCTCGCAATGACATACAAATTAATTCTCAAGAACTTCTCTCATAGCTTTAGCCTTAATTAAACATTCTTCATATTCTTTCAAGGGATCGCTTTTTGCGGTTATAGCGCCTCCAACAGAAAACGAAACGTATTGTTTTGTCCGATTATATAGAATACTTCTGATGACCACATTAAAATCGAAATCATTAGTTGGCGTAAAATATCCTACAGCCCCAGAATACAAACCACGTTTTGTTTCTTCTAATTTTTCAATAATATTCATTGCAGATATTTTAGGAGCCCCCGTCATACTTCCCATTGGAAAAGTGGATCGTATCACATCAACTGGATGTATTTCGTCTTTAATTTTAGAAGTTATTGTAGACATCATCTGATGTACTTGAGGAAAACTATATACTTTACATAATTCTATTACTTCTACACTCCCCTTAGATGCAGTATGAGATAAATCGTTACGTACTAAATCAACGATCATAATGTTTTCACTACGTTCCTTTTGATCTTTGGATAGATTTAGTTTTAATTGTTCATCTTCATCAGCATTTTTTGAACGCTTAGCAGTTCCCTTAATTGGCTGTGAAATAATAGTATTTCCTTCTTTTTTCAGATAGCGTTCTGGTGAAGCCGATAGCAGATATTTATCATTGATTTTCAAAAAAGTCGCAAAAGGAGGCTTAGAAATATCATTTAAGTTTTGATAGGTTTCATAAGGATTAATCCAGGCGTTTTCCACATAAAACTCTTGGCAAAAATTAGCTTCGTATATATCACCTCGATGAATATGTTCTAATAGCGTTGCTACTTTATCAAAATACGCATCCTTATGAATTTTAAGTTTGATTTTGAGCTCACCTGAAGGAATATCCTTTTTCAAAATATCTGTAGATCGAATTTGGTTCAAATCAGTTTCCAATTCGTCATCAATCATCGGCAGATAATGAAATTCAATTTGATCCCCTTTTATCAGTATTATTTTTTTGGGCTGAAAAAAGCACAACTCAGAGAATTCCAATCCATCGTCATTTTCAGATTTCAATACTTCAACATCATTTTTTAAATCATAAGTTAAATAACCAAAAATCCAATCTTTAGTAATGCTTTGATATTCTTTCAATGCTTCAAATGCCCCATTATAACTCGTTTGAATACTTGTTAAGGCATCCACTGCAAGAATGGCATCATAATTAGAAAAGGTTTTATTATGATTATTAGAATCGAGCCAAACAACTTCATTATATTGCTGGCTCCAGAGCAATAACTTTTGCTTAAATTGTTCGACGTTAGTTGTTAAATGTTGCTGCCTTTTTCTCAATTCAGAATTTTGATTTTGAAATTCAAATTTATTAAGAAAGTCTCAATTAGAATAATTAAACACCGATTACTATTTTTTAATATGAAATCTCGTGTTAATGTACCGTCTATAAGATCATTACAATTTTACCACAATAACGATTTGTGTTCATATAAATAGAGTTACTTTTGCAAAATGGAAAATGACATTATCACATTTCAGGATTTAAATTTAAACACGCCATTATATAATGCGCTAGACGATTTAGGGTTTGTTTCACCAACACCAATTCAACAAGAATCATATAGTATTGTCAGCTCTGGAAGAGATGTTGTTGGTATCGCTCAAACGGGAACTGGTAAAACTTTTGCATACATGTTACCTATTTTAAAAAATCTGAAGTTTTCCACTCAAGAAAATCCGCGTGTTTTAATTTTAGTACCAACAAGAGAACTTGTAGTTCAAGTTGTGGATGAAATTGAAAAGCTTGCAAAATATATTAATGTGCGCGTTTTAGGAGTTTATGGTGGCACCAATATTAACACGCAAAAACGAGCTGTTGCAGATGGTCAAGATATTATAGTGGCTACTCCAGGGCGTTTGTTTGATCTTGCAGTAAGTAGAGTTTTACAATTAAAATCCATTCAGAAATTAGTAATCGATGAAGTTGACGTAATGTTAGACCTTGGGTTCAGACATCAACTATTAAATATTTTTGACATTTTACCTGAACGACGTCAAAATATTATGTTTTCAGCAACAATGACAGAAGACGTTGACGAACTTATAACTGATTTTTTCACCAAACCTGAACGTGTAACTATTGCTGTTTCTGGTACACCATTAGAAAACATCAATCAACAACGTTTTAATGTTCCAAATTTTTATACCAAGGTCAATTTGCTAGAACATTTACTTAGCGATAGAGACACCTTCAATAAAGTATTGATATTTGTAGCCTATAAAAAGATGGCAGATCGATTATTTGATCAATTAGAGGAACGTTTTAATTCTGAAAGCTGCGTTATACATTCGAACAAGACACAAAATTACAGACTTAGAAGTATTGAACAGTTTAGAGCTGGAGATAATCGCATACTTATTGCTACTGATGTGATGGCACGTGGTTTGGATATTGATAATATAAGTCATGTGATTAATTTCGACACGCCAACATTCCCAGAAAACTATATGCATAGAATTGGTAGAACGGGTCGTGCTGAGCGAGAAGGACAATCGCTCGTGTTTTCTACGGAAAAGGAACAAGATGCAATCGAAACTATAGAACAGTATATGGAAATGCAGATTTCAATACAAAGTTTGCCAGATTCTGTTGATATTTCAAAGGAACTCATTGAAGAAGAACGCCCTCAAATAAGAGAGCACAATAATCCTCATAAGCGAAAAGAAGATGACGCTCCTGGGCCAGCATTCCATGAGAAATCAGAAAAAAACAGCAAAGAAAATTTAGGAGGCTCTTATAAGTTTAAGATAGCAGCTAAGTATAAAAAACCTAAAACTCGAGGTGATAAAAATTACAACAAAAGAAATAAAAAGAAATAAAAAGTATGAAATCTATATGTATTTGTCTCGCATTATTTTTAGTAATATGTACAAGTGACACTTTTGCTTCTAAAAAATGGGGAAGTAAAGGTCATCGTGTGGTTGGAGAAATTGCACAAAGCTATTTAAAACCTAGTACAAAACGTAAAATCAATCAATTATTAAACAGACAATCTTTAGCATTTACTTCGACTTATGCAGACGAGATTAAGTCTGACAAACGCTATAGCGAGTTCTACACCTGGCATTATATAAACATGCCTTTTGAGGATACCTATGAATCCTCTGTTAAAAATCCTAAGGGAGATTTAGTAACTGGAATCGAATTTTGCAAAAATATCATCACAGATAAAAATGCTTCAGATGATGATAGAGCATTTTATTTAAAATTACTAATTCACCTTGTTGGTGATTTACATCAGCCCATGCATATAGGAATGGAAGCTGATAGAGGTGGCAATGACATCAAATTACAGTGGCATTATAAAGACACCAATTTGCATAAAGTTTGGGACTCAGAAATGATTAACAAATATGGTATGAGTTATTCAGAACTTGTAAAAAATGTAGATTACTTAACAAAAAAAGAAGTAAGTCGTATTCAAGAAGGTTCAATCATTGATTGGGTAAATGAAACTCAGTCACTCACAAAGCAGGTTTATAATTCGGCTAAAGCAGGTGACAATTTACGTTATCGTTATTCATATAAATACTTTGGCACTGTGCGTTCTCAATTACAAATTGCAGGCATACGATTGGCCAAGGTATTAAACGATATTTTTTAATAGTCTTAGAATAAAAAACCCTTTCCAAATAAATGAAAAGGGATTATGAAAATTCATTAAGCTTAAGATCTTTTATAATTAACCAAATCTATAAAAATCTATAACCCTAACATTATAGTCAATCTTTAATCTTAATTTGACTTTCCACAATATCTTTGATAGGTACAACGAGTCTACCTTGTTCATTTTTTAATATTACAGAAATATTATCTACGGCTTCTACCTCATAAACTGTATTTTGAAATTCTATTTTCTGCCCTATTTCATAAGTTTTTCTCGCATAAAATGTCCGTAATAAGTCACCCACAACTTCCCTTGCTCCTAGACCAAAAGCAATTGAAAAGGCTAATAAAAACGAAGCCATTATCATTGTGATATTGCTCGTAATGATTTCAGTATCAACACCAGCTTGATTTAAAGCGGTGATAGATATGAAAATAATTAATAAGAAAAAGACAGCTTGACTTATCATTTTCGCACCTGACAATTCCATGGATTCGAAAAATGATTTTATACCTTTCTTTACAACATTGGCCAGTAATAATCCCAGAGTAAAAATTACAAGTGCAGAAAATAATTGTGGTAAGTAACGTAGAATATTTCGAATTTCTTCTGAAATCATTGTAAGGTTTAGCACATCTGCAACGATAATTACAATCATGATGTACAGTATCCATTTTACAAATTTGGATACAATCTTAATGATATTGAAATTCAATTTCTTATCACCAAACAATTCAATATCATTAATTTTATCATCTAATTTATCTGCTTTCGCAAGTTTTAATGCCTTTTTGATAATACCGACAACAATTTTCGTTACGAGCCATCCCAAAATAATGATTGCAATTGCGCCTAATAAATTAGGAATAACTCCGGCTAGCTCATCCGTCATACTTGACAATGATTTCTTGATAGCTATATTCCATTCTGATATTTTTTCCATGATTCGTTTTATTAATAGTTAATTACTTTTTTCTTTGTTTGATTGCACCTTCAATGACATCGGCCAGATTTAAAGAAAATAAATCAGCTAACTCCATTAATAATTTTGCGATTGCAATATCATTCATAACCTTAGCCTTGAGTTCATCCGGAACCGACTGTAATGGCTTGTCTATATGTTTAAACGGATTTTCCATCATTTCAGATTATTTGCATATACATTAATGAGTTTATCTTTAGCACGTTTTATTCTCATTTTTACGGCGCTTTCTCCTATTCCTAAAACACTTTCAATTTCTTTAATAGAGAGGTAATCTTGGTATTTTAATAAGAGTATCATTTTCTCCTCAGGAGAAATAAGGTTCAATGCAACTTTGAGTTTGTCAACTTTCATTTGATAAATGCTATAATCTTCAGATTCAGATTCAGAAATATTTTCAATATCCTTATAATCTACAGATTGTTTTTCAAACTTTTTAGCAGTATTTCTTGTGACATAATTTACACAATGGTTATAAGTGAAGGCATATAACCAAGTTGAAAGTTTTGATTTTTCTTTAAAACTCGCCAACTTAACAAAGAGTTTTAAAAACACATCTTGTGTCAAATCTTTAGCTTCGTCGGCATCTTTAGCAAAACCAAAACATTTGTTGTAAACCATCAAAGCATATCGATCATAAAGCACTTCAAAAAGCAAAGTATCATTTGTTTTCACAATTGACCTTACAAGCTCTTCATCAGACACTTTATCACTATCTTCGTGGGTTTTCAATTATCTTGAGAGTTTGGTTAATTAATTACATTGTCAATAAGACACATGCCATTTTAAAAAGTCACATTTTTCTCTCGTTTTCTATGATAAAAAAAGATACAAATAAAATATATCAAAATCACCAATTTGAAATTGGATTTAAAAGTTAGTATTTTTATGAAATATAACTTGCTATTAATTACAACTTTAGATCATGAAAAAAGGCATTGCAATTTTAATACTCATAGGATTAATTGTTTCTTGTAAAAAAACCAAGCCTGAACCTATTATTGAAACCGCGCCAACATCAAAATACGTATGTGTCCCTCAAATAACAGATTCAGAATGGTATAAAAAAGATAACATCGCGCCACTATTAGAAGGCTATGATGCCGTCAATTATACAGTCACTACAGCAGATACATTAGTGCAGCGTTATTTTAATCAAGGCATGACACTCGCCTACGGATTCAACCATGCAGAAGCTGCACGTTCATTTTATTATGCAACAAAATTAGATCCAACCTGTGCTATGGCGTACTGGGGTTATGCTTATGTTTTAGGTCCTAATTATAATGCAGGTATGGAAGATGACAATTATAAACGTGCTTATGAAGCTATTCAAAAAGCAAAAACGCTAGTATCAAAAGGCACACAGAAAGAGCAACAATTTATTGATATTATGGCGATGCGATATTCAGCCGAACCGCCTGAAGATAGAAGTGTCTTAGACCAAAACTATTCTGACGGTTTGAAAGCTTTATATAATCAATATCCAGATGACACAGAGATAAGTGCACTTTATGCAGAATCATTAATGAACTTGCATCCATGGGATTTAAATGAAAAGGATGGTTCTGAAAAACCTTGGACCTTAGAAATTGTATCCCTTTTAGAAAAGTTAATAAAGCAAAATCCAAATCATCCTGGAGCACATCATTTTTATATTCACGCTGTAGAAGCATCAGATAGACCTGAACGTTCAAACAATTCGGCCAAAGCCTTTGATGACGGATTAGTATCAGGATCTGGTCATTTATTGCATATGCCTTCGCACACCTATATAAGAACTGGAGAATACCACAAAGGGACTTTATCAAATATAGCAGCCGTTAATGCAGACAGTACTTATGTAACAACCTGTCATGCACAAGGTGCTTATCCACTTGCCTATTATCCGCATAATTATCATTTCATGGCAGCAACTGCCACCTTAGAGGGTAATAGTCATTGGGCCATGATTGGCGCCAACAAAGTTTCAGAGCATGTGCATCCGGAGATTATGAAACAACCTGGCTGGGGAACACTCCAACACTATTATACAATCCCATATTATGTGGCTGTAAAGTTCAAAAAATGGGATGCTATTTTAGAAATGAAATTAAATACCTATGACTTAAAATATCCTAAAGCAATAAAACATTATGCTGAAGGTATGGCACATTTAGGTAAAAGAAATGTTGATAACGCAAAGCATGAATTAATTGAATTGCTAAAGTTAGCTAATGATGAAAGTTTAAAGGAAGTAACCGTTTGGGACATAAACTCAGTTCATGATCTTGTTGTCATCGCATCCAAGGTTTTGGAAGCGGAAATTTGGGCTTCTGAATCTCATTTTGATACGAGCATTATTCTTTTGAAAGAAGCCATAGCAATTGAAGACGCTCTTAATTATAACGAACCGCCAGACTGGTTTTTCTCAACCAGACACCATTTGGGAGCTATTCAAATTGAAGCGGAATTATACGAAAATGCAATCGATACGTATACCGAAGATTTAAAACGCTTACCAAAAAATGGTTGGGCGCATCATGGTTTAAAGCTAGCTTATGAACACTTAAATGATTCAGAAAACCTCTTAAGGATTAATGCGCTTTTAGAAGAAAGTTGGAAAGATGCTGATTTTAAATTAGAATAGTAAAAAAGCTCAACTTAAGTTGAGCTTTTTTACTAATGTATATAGATATATCTATATTTTAATAATTTTTTTCGAATAGCTAGTTTCATTATTAAAAATTTCAATGAAATATATTCCAGATTTTTGGTTATCAAAATCAATAGAATTTAGTCCCTGAAATAAATACCCAGAATTAACTTTTTGTCCAAAGATATTATAGATCGAATATTGATATTCTTCGTCTATTTGGATATTGAGTATCTCACTAATTGGATTAGGATATGTTTTAATTTCCGAATTTGATAATTCTTCAATATTCAATGCACAGTCTGCAGAATATGAAGTGGCTGGATCTTTATCCCAGTTCGTAGTGTCAAAAGGAGGAACAATATCAACTTGAATGCAGTTTAGACCAGGGTTATCTTGAGCCCAGAACCAATCTAAATTACTATTGTTACCATTTTTAGCATCTAAGCTCGTAAGAGAATTTTGGTTGCAATAAAATTCAATTAAATTAGGGAGCATACTTACATTTACTGAAGTTAAATTATTATTCCCACAATCAAAATATTGCAAAGCAGTATTGCTGGATACGTCAATTGTATTTAATTGATTATCCCAAAGCCATAATTCAGTTAAAGCTGTATTTGTAGAAACATTAACACCAGCTAAATTATTACCAGTAAAATCCATTACTTCTAAATTATTATAAGGTGTAGTAACTACGCTATTTAGACTATTATTGTATCCCCATAAGTGTGTTAATGTATTCGTGTTGGGTAAGGTTAAATTATTAATTGAATTATTTCCACAATCCAAATTTTGAAGTAATAAATTATTACTTAAGTCTAAAGTTATAAGATTATTATTCCACATCCATAATTTAACTAATTGGTTATTATTAGATAGATTTAGTGAATTTAATCCACTATTATAACAATATAATTCAGTTAAAGCAGTATTAAATGACACGTCCAATCCAGACAATGGATTCTCATGACACCATAATATTTCTATAGCTGTGTTTTGTGTTACATTAACCGTACTTAGACCTGTATTATAACAATATAATTCTCTCAAGGCGGTATTTAAAGTTACAATTAAACTAGTTAAAGGATTATTTTGGAGATTTATAATTTCAAGTAATGTATTTGAATTAAAATTTACTGAGTTAAAATTGTTGCTGTAAGCAATAAAAGTTTCCAAAGCTGGATAAGGCGCTAAATTAATACTTGACAAATTATTGTTTCCACAGTTTAAATACGTCACTGTATTATTATTGGGTAAAGTTAAATTTGAAATAAAACTCCAATAACAGGTTATTGAGGTAAGCGCAGTATTGTTCGATAAATCTAAAGTAGGGGTATCATTGTTCCAGGAAATTAAGGTTTCGAGTGCTATAAAATCTTCCAAACCCGTAAAGTCGGAAATACTTCTAGAATGCACATCTAGGGAAGTAATCACGCTAATATCGTCTGTAGCAACTTGCCCATTAACGGTCATATCGGAATCGATCTCTAGATCAATTAAAGCCAGTTCAAAATCTATGTCTGGAATACAGGTAAATCCAGCTGGCGGACTTCCAGGGCACTGGGCTAATAATAACGTTGGAACTGTAAAAAATAGCACGAATACTAAAATAGTATTTTTCATAATATGTAGTTTTAAATTACATAACATGAACAGACAAGACACCTAGGCATTCTAAACAAGAACCCCTTGTAGATCCAAAAAAGGGAAAAATAAATGCGGAGAATTAAAACAAACACTACTAATTGATACTAAGATAGTTAATATATATTTTTTGAACAAATTTTATTTATAGACTACATGAATAAGATCCATTTAAGTATGCTTGAAGATTAGTGATATTGGACAGATGCAGATAATGTACCTCAATAAAATGTAAAATAATAAGTTCGCTTTTTTATATAATTGAATTAATGCCTTATTCTATGATTAGCTTTTTAGATATGGAACCAAAATTTGAGCGGATGTCAATTATATACATTCCTTTTGATAAATTTGACAATTGTATTTGACTGTCACCTCTAGATAATTCTCCATTCAGCACCATTTGCCCAAGACTGTTTACAATCGTGTATTTTGCTGGTTCAATAAGCGAAACTGTAACAAATCCGGAAGCTGGGTTTGGAAATATTCGCACCTTTTCAGTAGCATACTCCTCGACACTCAAAGCATCACAATCATCACTAAAACCGGTTTGTGCGTCTATTTGAGTCCAGTTGGCAGTACTCCAAACTTCATCATCAACAGTAATACATGTTAAATCAGGATTGAATGTGGCACTAAAAAAACTATTAAACATAGCAGAATTATTACCATTTTGCATATTTAAACTTTCCAAAAGATTAGAACTACAATTTAAATAATACAATGCTGTATTTTGAGACAGATCCAAGTCAACTAATTGATTACTATTACAAAGCATTAATTCTAAATTCGAATTTTGTGAAAGATCTATACTTGTTAATGCATTTAAACTAAAATAGCATTCGGTGAGTGCACTATTTTGAGTCACATCTAAAGTTGTCAACTGATTACTACTACATGCTAAATATGTTAACGCTGTATTTTGTGTAACATCTAAAGACGATAACGCATTATTATAACAACTTACAAAAGTTAAGGCTGTATTTTGTGTGATATCTAAACCCAAACTAGAAAAATCATTTGCATGACATCTAAAATCTTGGAGTAACAGATTTTGAGTGATATCTATATTTTGCAGTTGATTTAATCCACAATCAAAATAAATGAGTGCGTCATTTTGAGTGACATCCAATGCAGTGATATTATTTTGCGAACAATCAAAAAGGAATAAGTCGAGATTTTGAGACACATCGACTGTAGACAAATTATTGCTGTTGCTAATTAAAACTTGTAATACCGTATTATTACTAACATCCAAATTGGTTAAGGTATTGACATCACATCTTAGTTCTTCTAAGACTGTATTAATACTTAGATCGAGACTCGCAATTTGATTCGACCCACAATCTAGTTTTATTAAATCCATATTATTGCTAACATCGAGGGTTGTAATCTGATTTAAGCTACATACCAAATTGTATAATTGAGTATTTAAAGTTACATCTAAACTAGATAGGAGATTATCAAAACAAAACAGTAAGCCCAAGGCAGTGTTTTGAGACAGATCTAAACTTGTCAAATTATTGCTAGAACAACGTAATTCTAATAAATTTAAATTTTGAGACAGATCTAAAACAGCAAGGTTATTAAATCCACAGAACAAATGTGTTAAATTGATAAAGGCTTCAATGCCTGATAAATCTGTGATGCCTAGTTGTTGTACATTTAGATAAGATACAGCTTGAGCATCTGCGTTTAGTATACTCCCATTTAATCCGTCGGTATCATAACCAAGATCAATCAGTTTTTGCTCAAAAACTGCATCAGGTATCGCGGTAGATTGAGAAAAGAAATTGGTACTTGTTAAAATCAGGGCAATACATATAAGTTTTAATTTCATAATTTGATAATTTGATAATAAAAGAATGGGGATAATATAATTAGTTTTTCAATAGTTTATAAGTGGTGACACCATCTAAAGCATTCACAGTTACAAAATAGATACCCTTTTGTAAAGGTGCTATATATACTTGATTCAGACCTTGCTTTAAATTCCCGTATTGAATTATTTGTCCTATACTATTCATAATTTGATATTCTGCTACCGTATTAACATCAATGGTTAGTATATCTGTCGCTGGATTCGGGTAGATTCGCCCAGCATCAATTACATACTCTTCGATACTCAAAGCATCACAATCATCGCTAAAACTAGTTTGTGCATCAACATAGGTCGTCCAATTTGAAGTGCTCCAAGCCTCATCGTCTACCGTTACACAAGTAAGACTAGGGTTTCCACCTGTTCTAAATAAAACATCAACAATTGCTGTATTATTTCCATTTTGGACATTTAAATCTTCTAATAAATTATTCATTACATGGATGTATGTCAAATTTACATTAGCTGTTAAATCCATACTTGTAATTTGATTATTAAAACAGAATAATCGATCTAATACTACATTTGAACTTAAATCCAAACTTGTAAGGAAGTTATTATCAACACTTAATCTATCCAATAAAATATTTTGAGAAACGTCCAAGCTTGTTAAGGCGGCACCTGAAGCAAATAAAGTCAGTAAGTTGACATTTTGAGTAAGATCTATATCACTAACTGCATTACCAATAATACTTAATATTTGAAGATCCGTATTTTGTGTCACATCTAACTCTGTATACGTATTAAAACTTGACCATAATTGATACAATAAAGGATTTTGTGAAAGATCCAAATTTGAGACTTGATTTTGATAACATGATAAATAAAATAATGCTGGATTTTGAGATGTATTTAAGACGGTGAGCAAGTTATTATTACACGCCAAATAAAATAATGCTGAATTTTGACTCAAATCTAAACTCGTGATTTGATTATTGTGACATTCTACATGTTCCAATAATATATTAGCTGAGGTATCTATTGTCGTAAATTGATTGTGATTAGCATATAAATTTTTTAACGCTGGATTTTGACTGATGTCTAAACTAGTTAAATTATTACTTGAAGAAAACAAATGTTCTAACATTGTATTTTGAGTAACATCTAATGTTGATAATTCAGTATATCCGCAGTTTAAAAACGTTAGTCCTGACAAATTAGCCACGTCCAATACTCCTAAAGGGTTTTCAGCACAGCTCAAACTCGTTAGCGAGGTGTGTTGACTTACATCTAAACTCGTTAGCCCATTATAAGTGCACCTCAAATTAGTAAGTGATAAATTTTGGCTAATATCTATATTAGTAACTTGATTAAATCTAAAATTTAAGTTTGTTAAATTTACATTTTGAGTAACATCTAGGCTTGTAAGCTGGTTTTGGGCACAATTTAAATCTATAAGATTTATAAATGCTTGAATCCCAGTTAAATCAGAAATTCCCGTTGACTGAACATTTAGATATGCAACAGCTTCTGCATCACTGTTTAATATATTCCCATTTAATCCATTGGTGTCAAAACCTTGGTCAATTAAAGCCTGCTCAAAATTAGCATCTGGAATGGCCGTAGTTTGTGAAAATAAAATGGAGGTGGTTAGCAATAGGGCAATCGAAAGTAATCTTGTTTTCATAATATATTGCAATTGGTTAATTACATTGTTGTATATCCCAGATAGACTTTCCTTTATAGAAAACCTTCCGGTTACACAGTGGGAATACAAATTAAGTGGAGATTAATTAATAGTTTAACACTATTAACTGACTGTAAGGTAGTTAAAATCTTACAACTATACAAACTTGCGTCACATCACATAATTATGATTGTTAGAGTTTACTAATTAAAATAAACATTTTAGCATAATTACAAACTGCATATATTTAATTAAACCAATCAAAAACATCAAAGATTACGTCTGATTTGATGACATCATTTACATCACTAAACAAAGCGCTAAGAGCACTATTTTTACTTAAATCCAAATTAGATAAATAGTTATTTCTACAGTCGAGATATTCAAGCGAAGTGAAACTTTCAATTCCAATTAAGTTCTCAATTTTTTTATTGGACAAATCTAAAAATGCAACTTTTTTAGCATCACTTATTAATAGCTTACCATTGATTTTTTTATCGCTATCAATTCCATAATCAATAAGTGCACATTCAAAATTTTTATCTGGAATTTCAATGGTTTGAGAATAACTTGTAAGACTAAACGCAAAACAAGCTAATACTATTAGAATTTTCATAATGGGTTGGTTTTAATAGTTAATTGCTATAAGATAACCAATAATGTTAAGAAAACGTTAATCTTATGTGTTTATTATTTTGTAATTCGCTCACAATCAAAGAAAAAGCAACCTAATAGGTTGCTTTTTTATCATCAATTTTTACATTCCTAATTATTGAAACGTATAACTTGTTTTAACAACTTCGGTTAATCTGAAATACCCAAATGCGTAATTATCAGAATCTGATGTATTCGTGCAATTTCCCCTAAGAGCAACTGGCGTAGCACTGAATGGATCACCTACGCTACCATACTGTTCAATTAATAGTCTTATATAATTATAATAAGGCTCAGAGATGCCGTGAAAATCGATAGACACAACATCGCCAGCTTCAAATTCTTCCTGATCAATATCTTCATCGTCTTCCTTCTCATAAAACACTTTTATTTGATTTCCATCAGTGAACTCATCTGAAACATCAAATAATTCGACTAGCAAATCACCTTGTTCTTGTAATCTGAATAGATAGAAATTATCAATATCAGCTGGGTCATCAAATAAAACATTCACTTCGAGTGCTTCGTCATTAAACCCATCTTCTACCGATTGATTGATTTCTGCAATATATACAACACTTGTCATAGTTTCTTGTGCGAGATAAATTTCGCCATCATATATCACTTCAAGCGTATAAGACTGACCTATAACTGGAATAAAATTATTCACTTTATAGTTACCATCATTTTGATCCATAAAAACGAATTCTGTAGCGTCCAAATCGTTGGTTACTTTTACAGAAGCACCAATAACGAAGTTGTCGATATTAGAATTAAAATATGGCGTAGATAAACTCAATTTAATAGTTTGATCATTTCCTAAGGTTCCTTTTTCCCAATCCAACGATGCCTCTATTACTAAACGAGGAGCTGCCTCTGGAACGTCCACATCTATAACATCTGTACAAGATGAAACTGATGCAATTAACAATACGATGATATATTTAAAATATGTTTTCATTGTTCTAAAATTTAAAATTATATGATACTGATGGTACTATTCCGAAGATAGCAGTTCTAGTGGCTTCATTAGCACCAGACTCTCTATTTTGTCCAAACGAAACTGAAGCCGCATTTTTTCGGTTATAAATATTATAGATTCCAAATACCCATTCCCCTTTCCAACGTTTATCTGGTTTTCTGTTTGGTGTATATGTAGCCGACACATCTAAACGATGGTATGCCGTTAGGCGATCTGTATTTCTAGTGCCATAACTAGCAATGTTTAATCCTTCGTATTGATATTGTCCATTAGGATAAGTAACAGGTCTTCCCGTTTGGAAAATTAGGTTAGATCCGAATGTCCATTTATCATTAAGCTTATAACTTCCTGTTAAAGACACATCATGAGTTCTATCGTGACCCGAATTGTACCAATTCCCATTATTGATTCCGGGTCCGCCAGATACGCCTCCTAAAGTGCGTTGTTCAGATTTTGAAATGGTATATGCTAACCACCCTTTAAAATCGCCTTTAGATTTCCGTAGCATAAATTCTAAACCATAAGCTCTAGATTCACCTACTAATATATCTCTTTCAATAGCATCATTTCCAATAAGATCGGAACCATCGATATAATCAATTCTATTGTCAGTTGTTCTGTAATACGCTTCGACTTCCAAAGAATACATTCTGTCTTTAAAGTTTTTAAAATAACCCAAAGCGAACTGATCAGATATTTGAGGTTTAATGTACTTTCCACTTGGTGTCCAAACGTCTAAAGGCGTAACGGAAGTTGTATTTGATAATAGATGGATGTATTGTGCTACTCTTGAATATCCTGTTTTAATTGAAGACGATTCGTTTAACTGATAAGACAATGCCAATCTTGGTTCAAAAGTTCCAAAATCTTTAATGGTCTCACCATTATCATAATTCGTTTGTCCAATTTCATTTCCTGCTTGATAAATCCCTAGAGTTTCATTATAAACTACTGGCAAATTGTTTTCGTAATTATTTAAATATTGCCCTCCTAATCTGGTAAAGGCACTATACCGTAAACCGTAAGTTGCAGTTAATTTATCCGTTAGCTTATGTTCTGCACTCAAATACAGTCCGCTTTCAAATGCTCTCTTTTGTTGCAATTTCAATGGGTTTATTGCTGAAGATTCAGCCGTTGGATTAATTTCACCTGGATCAAAATGATAGTATATACCATTAACTCCAAAATCTAATTTGAGCTTGTTATTCACAAAATAACTTAAATCATATTTTACGTTATAGTTTTTAATTGATGACACCCAATCAAATTCAAACGAATCAAATTCTAATTCGTAATCGTATTTGCTATATATTAAAGACAAGTTAGAAAACAGTCGATCATTAAATATATGATTCCACCTCAAGTTTCCTGATAAATTGCCGTATCCACTTTTAAAGTTACCTCCAAAATTAAAATCGTCTCTTCCGAAGTAACCTGATAAATATAATTTATTGGAGTCGTTAATATTATAGTTGGTCTTTAGGTTTAAATCATAGAAGTAGGCACTGTTATCTTCATCAGCTAGCTTTAAGAACAAATGAGCATATGAACCACGACCAGCGACTAAGAAAGAACCTTTATCCTTGAACACTGGGCCTTCTGCGGCTAGACGACTGGAGATCACTCCTATTCCTCCTGTTAAACCAAAGTTTTTACTATTCCCGTCTTTTTGATGTACATCTAAAACTGAAGATGTTCTACCACCAAATCTAGCAGGTATTCCGCCTTTATATAGCTTTACATCCTTGATAGCATCGGCATTAAAAACCGAAAAGAAACCTAATAAATGAGATGTATTATAGATTATAGCCTCGTCTAATAATACAAGATTTTGATCTACAGCACCACCACGAACATTAAATCCGCTTGAGCCTTCACCATTATTTGTAACACCAGGAAGTAGTTGTAGTGATTTTATGATATCTACTTCACCTAAAACAACTGGCATTGCTTTAATTGTTTTTACTTTAAGTTTAGATACACTCATTTGAGGATCCTTCAAACTTACACGTTCTGACTCTCCAGCAGTAATAACTACTTCCTCCAATTCGGTAGAAGATTCAGTGATTTCAAAATCTACTTTTTGATCTTGATCTAAAGTGATTTCTTGGGATTTATCTGCATATCCCAAATACGAAATCACTAAAGTATAATTCCCTTTTGGAGCTGTAATTGAAAAGAAACCATATTCATTACTCATCACGCCTATGCTAGTTCCTTTTAGAAAGACTGAAGCCCCAAACACGGTCTCGCCATTACTAACATCTTTTATGACTCCGCTAATCGTGTAGCTTTCATTTTGAGCAGATAGTAGCGATGTGAATAGCATCAATAGTAATACTAAATTTTTCATTTGTTTAATTGTTTTGATAGTTCGTTTTTTGATTGATAATTATTTTCTATTTGATTTGGTTTTATAAATTTGTCAGGCATTTTAGATCCAGTAAACCAACCTAGGCCTAGTGGAAAAACTAAAGAGTTATTCATTATTGGTTTTATTTTTTTTATAATTCTTGATTGAACATATTTGGAATTTGAAAACCATCTGTTAGCTTTTCTAATTCCTTTGCGATTCGAAGTAGCTTGTAATCATGCCATTTTTGACTATGAATTTGTACACCAACTGGTAATCCATTTTTTGTAATACCAATTGGAATCACTACAATGGGATACCCAGGAATTGTAGAAGGAAAATTAAACGGGATAAAGGCTTTTGTATATGGTATTTTACGACCATTGACTTCAAAAGGGATCCCTGGCTTTTGATGTTTAAAAGCTGGGGCAATTGAAACTGGCGTAATCCAAACGTCATATTTTTCGAAAAATCGAGTAAATGTATCTGTGACATCATCCTTGAGTTGTAATGCTTCAGCATAATTAATAGCAGAGCTTCTTGAGCCTTGACACATGCCTTTTGCCCATTGCCTATCTTTATATTTTGATTTTACAAACAGATAAGAAATCAACCCTTTAAAAGGTGTTTTTTTCATTGCTGCCGCAAAATCATAACCTGTAATTCTTCCCCATAGATTAATTAATGTATTAGAACTATAGCTAGGTTTTGATTGCACTAATTCATGATTTGAATGATGAATTTTATTTAAAAATGATTGATAAACTTCGGTATAGCACTCGTCAAGATATAAACCATCAAGAGTTTCAGAATATGCAATTTTAAGTGGCTCGTCATTATGATTGAATTGTTTTAAAGCCACAGGAGGATTTTCAGAAAACGGTTGGTCATTGCTCCAAAGCACTTCCATAGCGAGCATTAAATCATCTACATTTCTAGCCATAGGACCATTACTTACTAAGTATCTCCCCAACCTAGGCAGACCAGGTGTTACCATATTCCCTCTATTTGATAGTGCTGATTCTGTGGTACGAATACCGCAAATACCACAAAAATGAGCAGGTACTCTGATAGAACCTCCAGCATCAGTTCCTAATTCTAAAGCTGTAAAACCAGAAGCCAAAGCTGCTGCAGAACCACCAGAACTTCCACCTACAACATGATTAAAGTTGTATGGATTATTGGTTTGACCAAACCAAGGGTTTGTAGATTGCCAATCTAAGGCGAACAATGCTAGATTCGTTTTGCCTATAATAATAGCTCCAGCATCTTTTAATCGCCTTACTAACTCAGCATCATACTCAGCTATATTATTCTTTAATTTAGGATTACCATTTGAAGAAATTAATCCCTTCACATTATAAGTGTCTTTAACAGTCATTGGCAAACCATGTAAAGGGCCTAATACAACACCATCTTGCAACAACCGGTCTTTAACTTTTGCCTCCTTGATAACATCATCATATCCTCTTAAATCTGTTATTGCATTGATGGTTTTATTATGACTTTTAATATGCTCCAAAAACTGTTTTGCAACACTCACACAAGAGACTTTTCCCTCTCTTATCTCTTTTGTGATTTGAGATGCGCTTTGAAATACAATAGTTTCCATTATTATAATTACCTTTTTACTTTTAGCTTATTTTGAATTAATTTGCTGCTATATATTTAAAATGCTGACCTCCAAGTGAAGCTTCGTACATTAAACCACCTTTTGTATGTGTAAACACTGCAACATTATTTTGATATGCCATATCAATAGATGTTCCTCTTTTTAAAGCTACAGCAGATGCTTGTCCATCAAACTTTAATTTTCCATTTTTGAATTTTTCAAATGACGCTTCATTTTCGAAAAAGATAATTTCGCTGTACTGCTGTCCTCCAAATTGTAAACCAAATGATGCTTGTTTTAATTTAGACAAACCAACTACTTGATGATTCTCAAAAACAATGCCTTTTCCCAGGGCTCCACCAACTCCAATACCCGCTTTTGTTATTTTTGGAAAAACTACATAACCATAAGATTCATTATAAAATGATTCTAACTTTGGTGTTTTTTCAAGCATTGTTTTTAAGGCTTCTTCAGAATCATTGATTAGCTCAGGGTTCCAGCCACCAACTTGTGCATTCATGCCAAAAGAGACTACTATACCTAAAACAGTTAATACGATTTTTGATTTTAAAGTTTTCATTGTATTAATTTTAATATTGACGAATGAACTATTTCATACCGTTTAATCTTCAACAAAGATGAGACGAGAAAAGAGATACAAAGTTCAATTACACAAGCACACAAATATTAGACGTACGCGCTTACAAGTAAGCACTAAGAAACCCAGTGTTTACAGTGGATTTAAAAGAATTTAAATACTAATAAAACTGGTATGAATTTACAAGCAAAATAAATTATTGATAATAAACTAACTAAGAATTAAAAAACTCGGTTGGTGTTTTTCCTGTTTGTAATTTGAAATGCTTATTAAATGTAGATTTTGTACTAAAACCACAATCATAAGCTAAAGAAATCATAGTGTATTTTTTATTTTCCGATAGTTGAGCTAGTTTAATAAACTCATTGATGCGAAGTGAATTGATATAATTGTAAAAGTTTTTCCCTTCCATTTCATTAATCACTTGTGATAAATGATTAGGATGTACTTTTAACCGTTTGGATAATTCTACCAACGTCAACTCTTCGTTTTTATAAAATGAACTGTCTTCCATTACACCTTTTAACTTAGTGTAGATTTCTGAAGCCATATCTTCATTTAATCCAGATTTTGCATATTTTTCACTCGAGGTACTTGCCTTTATAAAATCAACACTAGTTACTTTTTGATTTTCAGGAATCGCTTCTTTTTCTGATTTTTCTTCGGGTTCAACATTAGAATTAAATATACTTAACTGATTGATTCCAAAAATTGCGATACATAATACAAAAACCACAACAGCCGTAAAAATAATTGAGTTATCAAAAAAAGCTGACAACAACCATATTAATGCAAAACCATATGTTAATAATCGAAGCCATTGAAGCTCTTTTTTATCTGTATTTGAAAAAGTATTTTGAATTTTTATTTGATGTCTTTTTATCAGAACAAGCGACCATACAGCATAAGCTAAACCCGAAATAGCAATAACCAAATTAAGTGTTATAGTGTACCATTCGTACCCTAAACCTTGGGTCTCAAAAACATTTATTTTCTCCGTTCCAGATAGTATATAAAAGGGGATTCCAAATAGATACATAAACACTGTTGGAAATAAATACAATAGTATTTTAAATGAATCATTTAATGGGTTTCCTGTAATTTCTCGAACATAAAAATATAAAAAAACACCTATTATAATAGGCATTCCAAATTCTACACCCAACAAATGCGGATACTCATAAATAATTTTTGTGAGATTTAAATAATTAAATATTTGATCAATAGAAATTAATATTAACCATAATACCAAAATTTTATCTGCACGTGACTTATTCTTTTTTATTAATAAAAGAAGAGATAGAAATAAGGCAATAAAAATTCCGACTATAAAAAACATGAATGTTCGATCTGACTTAAATTAATGGAGTTCTTAGGAAAAACTTCAATGACAAATGTATCAATTTATGCGAATCGTTAAAAGGAAATGATCCTATTTATAAAAACCATCCTTTTGAAGTATCGATTAAACACTGTTAAAATGATAAGTCTGCTTAAAAAAGTAAGGAGAGATTTAATTAAGAACAAGAACATTAAAAGATATTTACTTTATTCTTATACTAAATGAAATAATTAAACAAACTAACGTAAATTAATAATTAAGCGCATTATCTATTAGCTTAGTGATTGTATCTATTTCATCTAAAGCCTCATTATAAACTTTATCTTTTTCAGTCATGATTTGTACAAGTGATAATACAAGGTTCTGAAACTCATAAGAATATAATTGTTCAGGTTTTTGTACTGAGCCATCTGAAAATTTAATCGTAGAATTTGTGACTATAATTACGTGTTTCATCATTGCATCATAATGAATATTTTCCATTCTATTCATGTAATTAAACTTTTCTTCCAGTTCTCTTATGTGATTCACGATTTTATGATTTCGAAGTAACTTTATGACTCCGCTATTAACAAGTGTTTCATAAATATTTCCTTTTTTATCAAAATCTGAATATTGAGTAAGATCACGTACTATTAATCCTAAAGTATCTATTTTACTTCGATCATTTGTCTCAAGAATTTCATTGGCATATTTAAATTCTTCCATGTACCGATTATTAAAACGTACTTGTTCAGCAATTAAGGCTTTATCATCTGCAATTTGGTCTCTTATGTTTTCATAATATCTAACTTCAGAATTTTGCTTTATTCTATTATCATTCCAATTATCCAATTGAAAAGCGAGGCTAATACCTATCATCACCAATAGTATTTCACCAACAGCATATAGCAAATACTTCTTTAAGTTTCCTCTTTTAATTAATGATTGCCTTATGCCTTTAAATAATTTCATCCTGCTTTTGTTTTATAGTAGTCGTGACTGATATTATTGGTTGTAATTGTACTTCTTGTGAATTTACAAAACTGCGTTGAGGTACTAAAACTTTTTTTCGTGCTTTCCTTTTCATCCCAAATAGAAATCGCATAACATTATTAGATTGAATCATCTTGTATAATAATATGGCAGCTGGAATGGCAGTAAAAGTGATTATGATAAACTTAGTAAATGTGCCTAGTTCCAACCCTACAATATAGTACCCAAATACGATAATCAATGACTGATGAAGCACATATATAGGCAGTATACTAATGTTTGCTGGCACAAGGATTGAATGCTTAAAGTTCATGTGTTTTGCGAAAAAGCCTAAAAAGAACAAAATCCAACTATAAGCAATCAACATAGAGACAACACTTAATTCAATGTGTTTTAAAGAATAGCTAGGGGACATATATTCTTGAATATTTAGAGGATCTTGAAAAGCAGCGTATATAAAGTAACCGGAACTTATAACTCCTACAACAAGAAAAAGATATGTTTTTTTCTTTATAATATTAATAAAATCAGGGTTACTCATAAAAAGAAAACCATATAGAAAAGGTAACATATATATCAAAAAATCTGCCCAATCTGTATATTCTGAAAAAATCGGTTTTAATAGAACACGTACAAGAATCATTGGTAACACCAAAATAAATACTCCATAATTGCTTTGCATTAAACGCTTCAACCAAGAAAAGCCTAACCTACCCTTTTGAATTTTATTAAGCAATGGAAGTACAATCACTGTCATAACAAATAAAAATGGTAGAAACCAAAGATGTGTACCTAAATGGCCAAACCATAGCAACAAACTACTCCCCATGTTATCACCCAGTTGCTGTGTAGGATATGACATTAAAAAATCAAAATAGTTTCCCGAAAAATCACGAAACATAACCCATTCATAAAATCGTTGTGGTGGAATAATTAATATTATACCAAATAGAAAAGGAACTATTAATCGTTTGATTCTGTCCATTATGAATGCTTTTTTACGAGATCTCAAGGCAAACCATGTTCCAGCTCCTGATACTAAAAATATAAGAAACATACGCCATCCATGAGTAAATATAGTGAGTAAGTCAAACATGAAATTTTGTTCTTCATTTTTTATATGCCAAGGAAATTGATCAAATGGTCTCCATGCATGAAAGAGAAAGAGCAAGCCAAAAGCTAAAACCCTAAGCCAATCTATATAATGTTTTCGTTCGATTGTTGATTTGATTTGTGAATTCATAATAATTACTTTTTAATTATGAAACAAATTTATAACCAGCACAGAGGTTTTAACGAATCAGCCTATAAGTAAGGTGTTCAAGTTTATAAGGAAGCACTAAACCAAATTGATTGTCAATGAGTTATGAATCTCTATATATAGAAGGCGTTTGAGCTGTGAACTTCTTAAAAGCTGTATTAAAGGCAGATTTAGAATTGTAACCAACACGTTCTGCAACTTCCTCAATAGTGAGTTTTTTACCCAAATCAGTCTTTAAAATAGACTTAGCTTCTTCTATTCTATAGAAAGCTAGCATCTCAAAAAAGGATTGATTCATTTGCTCATTAATAACTTGAGACACATGATGCGAACTTTGATTAATTGTTTTGGCAAGCCCAGTCAATGATGCTGTGCTTTTGACAAAAAATTTCTCATGTCGCATTTGAATATTAATTGCTTCTAATATAATAGTTTTATCCGCTTCTATAAGTGATGACTTTTCATATTTTAACACAGGTCCTTCTAAGAAGCTAGACACATTATCATAATATTTCGAAGTATTCATGATTTGACATGAGGTTAAAAATACCATGAAACTTATATACAGAAAAATCAGATAATCGCCTACATCACTTTCAAAAGTTGACTTTACAAAAATTAAAATGATGGTAATTATTAAAAAGTGATAAAATGAATTTCTTAAGGATTTCAACGGATTACTTTTCGTATTAAAAATAGTTTCACCGCGCTTTTTGGTTGAAGTGATTAATCTCATTGTCACAATTGATATATATATTAGTATATGTATAATAGTTGCAAAATTCACATAGTCTCGAATACCTATAGGATCTCCAGTATATGGCTTTGATGTTTGCAAACGAGGAATTTCTAGATTCATGACACCAATACTGTCATTGTATTTAAATATATCTTCTTGAAAAAAGAATAACATGCAGTAACCCAACCACAAAATAAAAGGAATAAAATGCAACATATCTTTTTTGTCTCTTTTATCGCCCAATTGTGAGGTCATAAAAAGATAAATTAGCGGTGCAATTACAAAATTTAAAGGCTCAGAAAAATTTGTCAACCACAATAATTGAAATATATAACCCGTATAATTTAGCCATCCTTCAAACATGATGAGCGAGAGAATCAAAATCAATACTCCCATATATAAATTGGGAGATGAATTTGAAACGGATTTACGAATAAGAAAATAAGAAATATAAATTCCAAAGACAACACCTAAGAAAATAACTAGTGCTATAAAGTTAATGTGAATTGGTACATCTTGCATGTTTCAAAAATAAGCATAAAAAAAGCAACCTAAAAAGGTTGCTTTCTGCATTATTTGATAATGTGTCTATTACACATGTAGCGCCTTATCATCAACAGCTAATGCTGCTTCTTTTATCGCTTCAGTAAATGATGGATGTGCATGAGACATGCGAGACACGTCTTCTGCAGATGCTCTATATTCCATAGCGACAACTGCTTCAGCAATCATATCTGCTGCACGTGCACCAATCATATGAACTCCTAATATTTCATCTGTAGTAGCATCAGCTAATACTTTTACAAATCCATCTAAATCCATACTCGCGCGACTTCTTCCTAAAGCTCGCATTGGAAATTGTCCTGCCTTATAATCAACGCCAGCATCTTTAAGCTCCTCCTCGGTTTTACCAACAGAAGCTACTTCAGGCCAAGTGTAAACTACACCTGGAATTAAATTATAATCGATATGCGGTTTTTGACCTGCTAATATTTCAGCAACTAACACACCTTCTTCAGAAGCTTTATGAGCTAACATGGCACCTTTAACAACATCGCCAATCGCATAAATATTTGATGCTGATGTTTGCAGATGTTCATTCACTTCTACCTGACCTCTATCAGTCAAATTCACTCCTGCAGCTTCAGCATTTAAGCCATCTGTATAAGGACGACGTCCTACTGAAACTAGACAATAATCTCCTCTGAATTCAACTTCAGCTCCTTTTTTATTATCTGCTTTTACGATTACTTCATCTCCTACACGTTCAACGGATTTCACTTTATGAGAGGCATTTATTTTGAATTTCTGCTTCTTTAGAACCTTATTCAATTCCTTAGACAATCCTGAATCCATCGTTGGAATAATTCTGTCCATATATTCAATAACAGAAACTTCAGCACCTAGTCTTTTATAAACTTGACCTAACTCTAATCCAATTACGCCTCCTCCAATAACAATTAAATGTTTTGGAATCTCTTTAAGTTTTAAGGCTTCTGTGGATGTAATAATTCTATCTTTATCTAAATCTATGAATGGTAAGTTAGAAGGTTTACTTCCAGTGGCAATTATCGTATTTTTTGCTTCTATTTCAATCGTCTCTTTACCAGAAATAGTAATATGAGTCGCATCTTTAAAACTACCTAGTCCTTCGTAAACATCAATTTTATTTTTCTTCATTAAGAAATCAATACCACTAGTGGTTTGATCGACTACAGATTGTTTACGTTCAATCATTTTTTGAAGATTGACTTTAACTTCACCAGGAATTTCAATTCCATGTTCTTCGAAATGTTTTATAGCATCTTCATAGTGATGAGATGAATCTAATAGCGCTTTACTCGGAATGCAGCCAACATTTAAACATGTACCTCCTAGTTTTGAATATTTCTCAATTATTGCAGTTTTCATGCCTAGTTGTGCACAGCGTATAGCTGCTACATAACCTCCAGGACCAGAACCGATAACGGCTACATCGTATGAATTCATAAGATTTTTTTGTAGTTGAATTTTTTAAATCGAATACAAAAGTACGACTTTGTCTGATTAATTACGAATGCATTTATGTGTAATTTATTTGATTTAATAATTTTAAATAAAAACCATTTTTTATAATACTAAACTAAAATGTCCTTTTAAAATTTTACCGTCTTCATATTGAATAATATACCAATAGTCACTACTAGGCATTTGAGCATTATTGTAAATCCCATCCCACCCTAAGTAAACATACTGATTGATTAATTGTTTAAGTAATTTACCATAACGATCAAAGATTAAAATTTCCTTTATCATACCACAATCATTTGGCACAATCCAATAGTCGTGATAACCATCATTATTTGGGGTAAAAAAATCAGGAGGAGGTGCACATCCTTCTTCGGTAGTGAAACTCTCCTCCAAACAGCCCAAAGCGGAACCATCCCCATTATAGGGTACGATACTCACATAAATCACGGCGTTATCTGGAAGGTCTCCCGCCAGATCATAAGTCAGTACATTACCAACATCCAAGGCGTTTAATATATCTGTCCCTCCTGAAGTGGTCCCGAC
>MAAR01000003.1 GCA_002162765.1 Flavobacteriales bacterium 34_180_T64
AAGAAACTAGCATTAATAGCGGTGGCAAATAAGTTATTAAAACAAGCATTTGCTATCGCAAAATCAGGAAGACCTTATAATGAGAGTTTTGTTTCAAAATTAGCTTAAAAAGACTTGGATTTATTCTCCTCCAAAAGTGTCTCGATAATGACTCTTTCTTTTAAGATTAACCGCTTATATTTTTTGGTGTTCATACAACAAATCTAAAGTTTTGATTTGTTGCGTTAAGTTCTTGAATTTAGGGGAGGTATTTTTTCATTATTGCCAACGTCTTCGTGTATGGTTTCGTTGCGTGTTTAAGGAACTAAAATAGCAAAAAGAAACGAGCCAGAGGAAAATCCGTAGGATTTTCCAAGTATTCATTGCACTAGCAATGAATTATACACGTTGTTGGCAATAGTTTTCTTTAATTTATATTGATGCCACCTGTCTTATTAATTCTAAGTCAGCCTTCGCCAATCACTTTTTTGATTACATAAATTTACAAATTGTTTTTTAAGCTGGAATTCAGGATTCTTAATAATTTAATTTAAATATTTTATCGCTTTGTTTTATCGTAACAGACTCTGGAGTTATTTTTGTTATGAAATTCCTTATTAAGCAAACAATAAGATTATCAGATTGAGCCAGTTTGCCAATAAACCAACTTGTACGGATAACATCCTGTGCTTTTTCTTTCCTTATTTGCTCATATCTACTGAAAGCCTTTTGAGTGGTAGATTCTTCTTTCAAACAAATACTTATTGCCATAGCACTTTCTATTGCTTGAACAGCTCCTTGTCCCATATTTGGAGTTGTTGCATGAGCAGAATCTCCAACAAGGCAAACATTGTCTCTGTACCAATTGTCAATTGGTTTTAAATCCCAAATTTCATTAAAAAGAATATCTTCTTGAGGAGTTTCCGTTATAATGTCTTTAACTGTTTGGTGGTAATCAGAAAATATATCTAATAGGTCTGCATCTTTGGTTTTGAATTTATTTTTATTAATTATAGCAAACCAATAAACTTTATTTGGTGTAATATGAACAAATCCAAACCGATTACCTTTCCCCCATATTTCATTCAACTCATGCCCATGCTTCTTGTCAATTTTTGCGTTTGAAATTCCTCTCCAACAAACCTGTTTTGCATCCCTAAGTTCAGTATTGCTAAAAATGGATTTACGAACTTTAGAATGGATCCCGTCAGCTCCAATAACAATTTCTGCCTGATGAATGGTCCCGTCTTCAAAGTTTAAAGTGACGAGTCCATTATGCTGTTCCAATTGTTTCAATTTCTTGTTCAAATGGATAGGCGTTTTACCAATTTGGTTTAAGAGAATTTCATGAAGGGTAGCCCTATGGATCGCTACTGATTTCACACCGTATTTATCTTCAAAATGCTTAAAGTTTGCCTTCATTAAAAAGGAGAGTTTCATTGTTCTAGCATTCATTGAGTTAGTATAATTCGCATTTGCTATTATTTCATCATATATACCTAACCGTTTATATACTTGCATTGCATTTATAGCTAGATTTATACCAGAACCTGCTTTTTTAAATTCAGGGCTGTGCTCAAATATTTCTACCTCAAAGCCTTTTTGGATTAACGAAATAGCTGTTGTTAAGCCACCAATACCAGCACCTATAATTGTGATTTTTTTCATTTTTTAGTTTTTAAAAATAGAACATCTAATTCCCATTTTTTTTCTTTTATTAGACTTAAAACAAATGATCCGGCCGAAGCAGTAAGCACAGAGAAGTCAAATACTCCTTTTACTCCAGTTGAAAAAGTCATTGACAAAGCAAATAGGAGTATTAAAAATCCACTTAGTTTAGCAAACAACTCTGTTTTAAACCCAATAATTAAACATACGGCAAAAACAATTTCAGCCGCTGTTGCTATAATTCCTATTGAGGAAATCATAGAGCTCGGTATCCAAGGGTTTATTATTTGGGTATACTCTAAGAAATTATTCCAGTTTCCCCAAACAGAAACTTCTTTGTTCCATAATCCGAATCGATCAGCTACTGCTGATAAAAACCCAATTGCGATTGCAAACCTCAAAAAGAGTTTGATTGTTGTACTATTCATTTTGTCCATATTTCTATTGTTTTATTTAAGACAAAGTTCAAGTATTGGAATCATACTTACCTATAAGGTATATTAAGAAAGAGTATTAATTTAGTTTAAGGTTTTACAAGTTTTTTACGGATAGTACTAAGAAATTCGGGGGTAACGCCTAGGTAAGAGGCAATTTGAACATTTGAAATGCGATTGAAAAAATAGGGGTAGCGGTCTAAAAAATCGAGGTACCGTTCTTCGGCTGTTGAGCTAATATTTTGAAGCACTCTTTGCTGAGTACTGACTAAAGCCTTTTCAGTAAACTCTCTAAATATTTGGTTGAATTTTGGGAAGTCAACAAATAGCTTAAGTTGATCTTCTTTTTTTATTTGAAGGATAGTAGAGTTTTCCAATGCCTCAATATATAATTTGCTTTTGTTTTCATTAAGGAAACTGCCAATGTCTCCAATCCACCAGTTTTCAATGGCAAACTGTAGGTTATGTTCTTTACCATTATTATCAATCATATACATTTTAAAGCACCCTTCTAAAACGAATGTATTGTACTTAGAAACATCTCCCTCTTGAAGAATAAATTGTCTCTTTTTGATTTTTCGCTCTTTAAAAACATTTTTCACAACAGATTGCTCCTCCTCATCTAGAGGAAGATGTCGATTAAAATATTCTATTAGTGGCTTCATGTTCATTTTGTTTGCTAACGTTTAGAGTAAAATGCATTTTTACACAGTGTTGGCAGTATGTTTATTATTATTCCTTTTGTTAATGAGCCAGATCCCCAAGAGGATTAAAATAACCAACCAACTCAAAGTGGTAAATCCTCCTTTCATCAGGGTAAAGAGACTTGCTGTTTTTATAACTTCTGACGATACATTTATTGGATTTGTTATCATCAATGAAATCATTATGTTCTCAAAGTAGTCAATGAACATAGCAATGAATGGCAGTATGAACAAACTTGAAAAGACATGATTCTGATTGACCTTTATTAAATTAGATAACCGAATTATTAGTGTACTTAAAAAGAGCGCAAGTAAAATGGGATATAGAATGTCAAGAAGAAATAGTTGTGGAAATAGATATAAATCAATAGTTGGTTGATCTAAATGTCTAAGCATCATTGTAGCTTCTGATTGAGAATATCCGAAAGTTTTCAAATCAAACGCTTGAGTACCAAATTTGGCATTTATCCGAGGAAAAGTAAATAACATCATTAACAATAGTACAGTATGAGAAAGCAAAAACAAAGCTGTTATTCCTTTCTTTGATGCCATTCTCTCCAACTTATTGTGAATCTTTCTAAATATCATTGTTATCTAATACGCTGTGGATTCAAGGTGCTAACGCAACAAGTGTTAATAATTTGGTTTGGTACAATTTACTTTTTTCTTTCCAAAAAACCTCTGATTTTTTGAAGGCTTTTCGAAAAGAAAAAACTAGGCTGAGTTCTGTATTAAAATTTCCATTGGTGTTTTATACTTTAAGATCTTTCTGGGTCTGTTATTTAGCTTGTCTTGGACTCTTTTAAGTTGTTTGGCAGTTATTGTATTGAAATCGGTTCCTTTCGGGAAATAGCGTCTAATGAGTCCGTTGGTATTTTCATTGGTTCCCCGTTCCCAGGAAGCATATGGATGCGCGAAATAAACGACGACTCCGCTCTGCTGTGTGAGTTCTTTATGCTGCGCCATTTCCACACCATTGTCATAGGTCATTGTCTTGGTCAGATTTTTGCTCAAAGCTTTAAATTCCTTAACAAATTGCTTTCTAACAGTAGCTGATTTACGATCTTTTAGTTTGACAATACACGTATATCTTGTCTTACGTTCAACGATGGTTCCGATGGCGCTTTTCTGCCCTTTTCCAATGACAAGATCTCCTTCCCAATGTCCGACTTCCTGTCTGTTTTCAATATGTCCAGGCCTTTGGTCGATACTGATCTGATCTTTTATTTTCGATCCTCGCTTTGTTTTTGCATTAGCTCTTCTTCGCTGGGTTTTTTGGTAGGGCAGTAGTTTGATCAGTTTCTTATTGAGACTTGCTTGTCGATGAGCATAGATATGCATATAAATAGCCTCGTATGAGATTGTCATCACAGGATCATTTGGATAGTCGTCTTTAATTCTGCCAGCTATTTGTTCAGGAGACCAGTCTTTTAGAAGTCCTTTATAGACATAGAATTTAAGTAAACTATAAGTGCTTATTTTATCTAGATTTCTCTTATTGAGATAATCATTTTTAGCGCACCAATCTGCTAAAGTTGCATCATATTTATCCATAGGATTATCTATCCATTTATTGATCTCACGAGAGATGGTAGATCTAGAACGATTCAGCCTTTTTGCTATGAAAGACTTGGATTTATTCTCCTCCAAAAGTGTCTCGATAATGACTCTTTCTTTTAAGATTAACCGCTTATATTTTTTGGTGCTCATACAACAAATCTAAAGTTTTGATTTGTTGCGTTAAGTTCTTGAATTTAGGTTCTATTGGTTTATATGTCTTGTCCTGAAATATGGCTACAGGTTAAAATTGATTTTACGCTGTTTTTAAATATACCATATTAGGTGTTTTATAGTCTAAAGATAAATGTAATCTTATTTCGTTGTACAA